>NZ_CP045650.1:0-1383882 GCF_009557235.1 Acinetobacter wanghuae
CCAATCTTCTTATTTGAAGAAATTATGTTGAATTTGCCATGACAGATGTGGATAACTTAGTTAGAATGGCGACCCGCTTCTGATAGCGGTATATGTTTTACAACTCAATGGAATGAAATAGGGGATTCACATGCTTTGGACAGAGTGCTTAAATCGCTTGCGACAAGAGCTATCTGGAAATGTCTTTACAATGTGGATTCGGCCATTAGTTGCTGAAGAATTGACAGACACCCTCCGACTGTATGCGCCTAATCCGTATTGGACGCGTTATATACAAGAACATCATTTAGAACTCATTTCTATTTTGGCAGAACAATTGTCAGAAGGGCGTGTGCGTAAAGTCGAGATTTTAGTTGATTCTCGACCAGGTGCTATTTTATCGTCAAGTGAACAACCTGCGACCACAACAGCTGCTCTGGATTCAACGCCAATGCCTGTGACTGCACCAACCCCACGTCCACGTAAAGAAAAAGAAGAAACGATTAAAAACAGCCGAAAGCGCCAGCTTAATCCGCTATTTACCTTCTCATTATTTGTCGAAGGTCGTTCAAATCAAATGGCAGCAGAGACTTGTCGGAAAGTCCTTACGCAATTGGGTGCCTCGCAACACAATCCATTATTTTTATATGGGCCAACAGGTTTGGGTAAAACGCATTTAATGCAAGCAGTAGGGAATGCATTATTACAAGCGAAACCAAATGCGCGTGTCATGTACATGACCGCTGAAAGTTTTGTACAAGATTTTGTCAGCTCTTTACAACAAGGTAAAGTTGAAGAGTTTAAGAAAAATTGCCGATCTTTGGATTTGTTGTTGGTTGATGATATTCATTTACTTGCAGGTAAAGAAGCAAGTTTGGTGGAATTTTTCTATACCTTCAACGCATTATTAGATGAATCAAAACAAATTATTTTAACATCAGATCGCTATCCAAAAGAATTAACTGAACTCGATCCACGTTTGGTTTCTCGTTTTTCTTGGGGATTATCGGTTGGTGTTGAGCCGCCTGATATTGAAACACGTATCGAAATTTTGCTGAAAAAAGCAGAAAATAGTGATGTGGATTTACCACGTAATTGTGCTTTGTTTATTGCACAGCAAGTGGTTGCCAACGTTCGTGAATTAGAAGGTGCATTGAACAAGGTTGTCGCGATTTCACGTTTCAAAGGTACATCGATTGATTTAGATGTCGTGCGTGAATCACTCAAAGATGTTCTTGCGATTCGTGCACGCACCATCAGCACTGAAAATATTCAGCGTGTCGTAAGTGAATATTTCCGTATTCCACTGAAGGAAATTGTAGGACCAAAACGGACGCGTATTTATGCTCGTCCTCGTCAACTGGCAATGGGCTTGGCACGTGAACTGACAGGTGATAGTTTCCCTGAAATTGGCATGGCTTTTGGTGGTCGTGATCACAGTACAGTTATGCACGCGTGTGAGAAAGTTCAGAGTCTGCGTGAAGAAGATCCGATCTTCAATGAAGACTATAAAAACTTACAACGCTTGTTGCAAAGTTAAGCAAATCTGATCAAATTCTATTCTTGCTATGCGGCTTTTTTTGCCGCATAGTACACTGCTAAAAATTAATTTTTTCTATATTTATCTTCAGTTTTAGAGGAATGTACCGTGCGTTTAAAAATCGCGAAAGAAAGCTTACTGAATGTTCTCTCACATGTCGTAGGAGCGGTTGAACGTCGCCATACTTTAAATATTCTATCCAACCTTAAAATCCAAGTATCGCAAGATGCATTAACGGTGACAGGTTCGGATTTAGAAGTTGAATTGGTGGCAAGTACCACCTTAGCTGAAGGTGCGTGTCTGCAAGCCGGTGTTACGACTGTGCCCGCACGTAAACTCATTGATATCTGTAAATCATTGCCATCATCGGCATTGATTGATCTGCAAATTACAGATGATCAACGCTGCATTTTAAAATCAGGCAATAGCCGTTTTGTATTGGGTACTTTACCTGCCGATGATTACCCATTGCTTGCCAATGAAAATGCGCAAGGTACGCAAGTCATAGTGACTCAACGCGAGTTAAAGCGTCTGTTTGAAAAGACTGCTTTTGCAATGGCTGTTCAAGATGTGCGTTTTTATTTAACAGGTACATTACTTGAAATTGATGCGAATCAATTGCGCGCAGTGACTACAGATGGTCACCGTTTAGCACTTTGTGAAACCACAGCGCAATCTACGGCAACACAACCCATCCAGGCGATTGTTCCACGTAAAGCTGTGGCTGAATTACAGCGCTTGCTTAGTGTTGAAGATGAACAGTTGTCTTTACTGATTGGTCGTGAATTATTAAACGTGACCATTCAAGCACCAAGTCGTGATAAAGAGCAGGGTGATATTACCGTTCGTTTCACCACGAAGTTGATTGATGGTAAATTCCCTGACTATCGTCGTGTGATTCCACGTGGTGGTGATAAAGTTGTCATGATTGCACATGATGTATTTAAGCAATCGTTGCAACGCGTTGCGATTTTAAGTAATGAAAAATTACGTGGTGTATTCCTGAATTTTGATGCCGATTCTTTACAGCTTCGTGCTAATAACCCAGAGCAAGATGAAGCAATTGAAGACTTAGCAATTCAATATGCAGATTCACCTTTGGAAATGTCATTCAATGCACAGTACTTGATTGAAGTGCTTGGTGTGCTTGACGGTGATGATGTCTCTATGACCATGACAGAGGCAAATCAATCAGTATTGGTACAAGATCCTGCACACACCGATCAGACCTATGTTGTGATGCCGATGCGTGTCTAAATCATTTTCGATGCTGAATTAATTTATGCATATTACGCGTTTACATATTGAGCGTGTACGAAACTTAAAAACGGTTGCTCTCCAAGGATTGCAGCCGTTTAATGTTTTTTACGGCGCAAATGGTTCGGGTAAAACTTCTATTTTAGAGGCTATTCATTTACTCGCGACTGGCCGATCCTTTCGTACCCACATTCCTAAAAACTATATCCAGCACAGTACACAGGATGCGATTGTATTTGCGCAGTCTTTAACAGAAAAGATTGGTATGCAAAAAATGGCAAGTGGTGAGCAGCTAATTAAAGTGAACGGTGATTTGGTGGCTACTCAAGGGCAACTTGCTAAATTACTTCCTTTGCAACTGATCGATCCACAAAGTACCGACACTATTGATCATGGTGCCAAGCCACGACGACAACTTTTAGATTGGTTGATGTTCCACGTGGAACCTGAGTTTTTCCACGCTTGGCAATATTATGCACGTGCCTTAAAACAACGAAATAGTTTGCTGAAATCTAGACGTTCCTTAAGACTTTCTGATCTAGAACCTTGGAATCAGATGCTCAGTGAATATGGTGAGATTTTACATTCGCAGCGCGTGGGCATCGTGGAACAATGGAAACCTCTTTTTGAGCAAGATCTTAAAAAGTTGTTGCCTGATGTTCAGGTGAGTTTGGAATATAGTCCAGGTTTTCATACAGAGACGGGGTTGCTCAACGATCTCACTAATTATCATCAACGTGATGTGGATAGACGGCATACAGAATATGGTCCACATCGCGCTGATTTGCGTTTAAAGACCGATTTGGGTGATGCGGACGTGATCCTATCGCGTGGTCAGAAAAAGCTGCTTATGACTGCGTTAAAACTGTCGCAAATCGCAATGCTACATGCTTGTAATAAGGAAACTGTGGTATTATTAGATGATGTAACAGCAGAATTAGATTTAACCGCACAACAACGTTTAATTGAGCGATTGAGCCAGCTTGGTAGTCAAGTTTTTATTACCACATTAGACCATGAATCAGTACAAAAGCACCTACATGATTTGTCTATCTCATATCAGTTATTCAACGTTGAAAACGGTACAGTTCAAGTTGTTGTGCACTAATTTTCCAAGTTTGGATAGACCTATTTTTCACTAGGGAGAAACCATGAGTTCAGAAGATCAAGCTGCTTCTCAAACAGAACAAACCATTGAAAAGGCTTATGACTCCTCGAGCATCAAGGTATTACGTGGGTTAGACGCAGTACGTAAGCGTCCAGGCATGTACATTGGTGATACTGATGATGGTACTGGCTTACATCACATGGTGTTTGAAGTAGTCGACAACTCGATCGATGAAGCCCTCGCGGGACACTGTGATGAAATTTTAGTCACTATTCATGAAGATGAATCTGTGAGCGTTTCAGATAACGGTCGTGGTATTCCAACCGATATTCACCCTGAAGAAGGTGTGTCTGCAGCAGAGGTGATTTTAACCATTCTGCATGCCGGCGGTAAGTTTGACGATAATAGCTATAAGGTTTCTGGCGGTTTACACGGCGTTGGTGTTTCAGTGGTTAATGCCTTGTCTGAAAAACTGCTCTTGAGTATCCGTCGTGGTGGCAAATCGTATGAACAGGAATACCGCCATGGTGATCCAGTTTATAAACTACGTGAAACAGGTACAACCGATACCTCAGGTACAACCATTCGTTTTTACCCAAGTGCTGAAACCTTTAGTCAGACTATTTTCAATGTTGATATTTTATCGCGTCGTTTACGTGAACTGTCATTCTTGAATGCTGGTGTGCGTATTGTAATTCGTGATGAGCGGGTTAACTTTGAACATGTTTACGACTACGAAGGTGGCTTATCTGAGTTCGTTAAATATATTAACCAAGGTAAAACTCATTTGAATGAAATCTTCCACTTTACCACTCAAGCTGAGAATGGTATTGGGGTTGAAGTTGCATTGCAATGGAATGATTCTTATCAAGAAAATGTTCGTTGCTTTACCAACAACATTCCACAAAAAGATGGTGGTACCCATTTAGCTGGTTTCCGTGCTGCGTTAACACGTGGTCTGAACAGCTATATGGACAGCGAAAATATTCTGAAAAAAGAAAAAGTCGTTGTTTCTGGTGACGATGCACGTGAAGGCTTAACCGCGATTGTGTCAGTAAAAGTGCCTGATCCAAAATTCTCTTCTCAGACCAAAGAAAAACTAGTTTCAAGCGAAGTGAAAACTGCGGTTGAACAAGCCATGAATAAGTCATTCTCTGAATACTTATTGGAAAATCCACAAGCTGCTAAATCAATTGCAGGCAAAATCATTGATGCAGCGCGTGCGCGTGATGCAGCACGTAAAGCACGTGAAATGACGCGTCGTAAGAGTGCGCTTGATATTGCAGGTCTGCCAGGTAAATTGGCGGATTGCCAAGAGAAAGATCCAGCTTTGTCTGAATTGTACTTGGTCGAAGGTGACTCTGCGGGCGGTTCTGCAAAGCAAGGTCGTAACCGTAAGATGCAAGCAATTTTGCCGTTGAAAGGTAAAATCTTGAACGTGGAACGTGCGCGTTTCGACAAGATGATTTCATCGCAAGAAGTGGGCACACTGATTACTGCACTCGGTTGTGGTATTGGCCGTGAAGAATACAATCCTGATAAATTGCGTTATCACAAAATCATCATCATGACCGATGCCGACGTCGATGGTTCGCACATTCGTACGCTACTGTTGACCTTCTTCTTCCGTCAAATGCCTGAGCTTGTGGAACGTGGTCATATTTATATTGCCCAACCACCACTGTATAAACTGAAAAAAGGCAAACAAGAGCAGTATCTAAAAGATAACGATGCGCTTGAAACTTACCTGATTTCAAATGCGATTGATGAACTTGAGTTGCATATTAGTGCTCAAGCACCGGCAATTCGTGGTGAATCTTTGGCAAAAGTCATTGCCGATTATCAAACCTCACAAAAGAGTTTGCATCGTTTAACCCTTCGTTATCCTGCAAGCTTACTTGATGGTTTATTGGCGCAAGATGGCTTTAAGCTTGATCAAGCATTTGACGAAGCTTATGTGCAGCAATGGGGCGAGCAGCTTCGTGCCAATATTGAATTGACACAACCAAGTTTACGTCCGGAATTAATGCTTGAAAGCTTCGAAAAAGAAGATGCTGACGGTAATAAAACCACGACGTATTGGCCACGTATTACCATCTATGTGCATAACTTGCCGCATGCGTATTTATTAGAATCTGGTCTATTGGGTTCAAGTGAGTATGCACGTTTGCTTAAAAACTCGCGTAGCTGGTTCACTTTGTTAGAAGAGGGTGCTTATTTACAAAAAGGCGATCGTAAGATTCCTGTAAATACCTTCCATCAAGTTTGGCAACAAATTATCACAGATTCACGTCGTGGCATGATGATTCAGCGTTACAAAGGTTTGGGCGAGATGAACGCTGAACAGCTTTGGGAAACGACGATGGATCCTGAAAACCGTAATATGCTACAAGTCACGGTAACAGATGCTATTGAAGCGGATCGCATGTTCTCTTGCTTGATGGGTGATGATGTTGAACCACGTCGTGCCTTCATTGAAGAAAATGCATTAAATGCAGATATTGATGCTTAATTTGCTTACAGAATGATCTGAAAAAAGCACCTTTCGAGGTGCTTTTTTTATGATATTGTCATTTAAGTCGTTCAAACTATACTCAAAATATGAGGCATATTCTCTTTTAATTATGTAATCAAGAGATTGAAATATTCTCGTTTTAAATCGATATCACTGTGTGAGGTCATTGAAATGGATAATGAGTTAGAGCAAATCCGTGACATTTGGATGGATGCATTTTTTGCAGGTCATTATGACGTACTACGTCGTTATGAACGTGAAGATTTTAAGGTGGTTTATGAGCAACAAGGTCGTGTTGAGAGCAATTACACACGCTATGATTTGATCGCGCATGCGGTGCAAAATGGGGTGTGGAAACCACAGATCCTAGATGTCGAATTTGAGAACTATGAGTTTAATCGCGATCAAACCGAATGCCATATTCAAATTGGGCTTGAGTCCTCAAAGCAAAAAATTCAAGAAATATGGCTATATGAAAATGAATGGAAAATTAGTGAGTTAAGATTTCTTAAGGATTAAAAAGAAAAATAGAATGATAAATACAAGAAAAGTAATTTAAATAAATAGCTCAAATACTAATCAATACTGTGGATAACTCCAAAGTTATCCATATTAATTATATGAAAAATAAAATATCATCCACATGCATAATTTAAATAATGATGGCATCTTTTTAAATTTAAAAATAAAATAGGCGCTATAAGTTTTTGTTTTGAATTTAAAATGAATGTTATAAATTTAAAAGCTTTTGATACGGTCTCTCATTCACGCTTATCAATTTTTTCATATATTTATCAGTCGTCTATGTGTTGTTTAATTTAAACTAAATAATAGTCGTGGAACATTAAATTATTATAATTTCTCTTTGTTTAGTGGTTCTACACACAGGTGTATCTACATAAAATTATTTAATATTTTTCTTTCGTTTTAAATGTATGTAGCAGTGCTCAATCTCAAAAAATAATTTTAAATGTTCAATTGATGAGAATCCTAAAATTAAAAAAAGCGTCCAATGGACGCTTTTTGATGGATTGCTTAAGGCGTTAAAATCACTTTTCGGCAATCTTCCTCACGCTTATCAAAAATTCGATAGCCTTCTGCTGCATCAGCGAGTTTCATGCGGTGGGTAATAATGACTTCTGGTGAAAGGTCGCCATTTTCAACAAATTCCAACAGTTGTGGTAAATAATGATGTACATGTGTTTGTCCCATCTTGAAAGTCAGACCTTTATCAAAAGCATCTCCAAATAAGAAACCATGAATTGGACCCGCATAAACCCCTGGGACACTCACAACGCCACCACGACGCACAGCTGCAATGCATTGACGTAGTGCGAAACCACTAGAACCTTCTATTTTTAAGTTGGTCAAGACGGTTTCGACCATACTGCCTTTTGCTTCAAAACCTACGGCATCAATTACAGCATCTACGCCACGATAGCCTGCCGTACGTTCAATAATAAAGGCGGCTGCATCGACTTCATCAAAGTTTACGGGAATTGCACCATAGGTTTGATGGGCAAATTGCAAACGATAAGCATGATGATCGACCATGAAAATCTGTTCAGCTCCAAGCATTTTTGCACAGGCTGCTGCCAATAGTCCGACAGGACCTGCACCATAAATCGCAACACTCGAACCACGTTGTACTTGCGCATTGGTAACCGCTTGCCATGCTGTCGGTAAAATATCGGTCAGGAATAATACTTTTTCATCAGGCAATGAGCCCGGTACTTTAAAGGGACCAATATTGCCTTTGGGAATTCGGACATATTCTGCTTGTCCGCCCGGTATACCGCCATATAAATGGCTGTAACCAAATAATGCTGCTCCCGGTGGAATTTGCTTTTTATTAATGATAGCACCACGTCCTGAATTGGTATTTTCACAGGCTGCAGTTAAGTCATGTTCACAGAAGAAACAATGACCACAAGCAATCACAAAGGGAATAATGACCCGATCACCTTTTTTAACAGCGGTCACTTCAGAACCGACTTCTTCAACGACCCCCATAAATTCATGACCAAAAATATCACCTTGTTCCGTCGCAGGAATTTTCCCGTGATAAAGGTGTAAATCTGAACCGCAAATGGCAGTCGCGGTTACTCTTAAAATAACATCATCAGCTTCTTGAATAATTGGATCTGGAACGGATTCAACTCGTACATCTCGAGTACCATGATAAGTCAGTGCACGCATATGGATTTCCTTTCTCGTTCAATATGAAATAGGCAGCCTCAAATAAGGCTGTTCCTTATGAATCTTGATCAGAGCTTTATGATGCATGCGAGTGCTGTAAATGAGTGTATAAAATGAGCACGACAACTGTTTAAAAAAATGCTTTATATGATGCTTTGGTAATTTTTCAATTCTAGCTTTTAGCTATCAATCATTTAGATTTATTTTTGTTGTTTAAATCATGAGAAAAATAGAGCAGATTCACCTTAATTCTTTTCATTGTTCTTCAGACATAAAAAAAGATGTGTGATATTCATCACACATCTTTAAATTTTAGATGATTTAAAAGTTAAATATTTTGAAAAGATTGCTCAAGATTTTCGAGTTCCATCATCATCTCTAACATGCTTTCTTCAGCTGCAGCGAGTTGATTTTTTAACTCAGTTTGTTCATTCATGAGTTTAAGTAAATCATCTTTGCGCGAGGCTTCGTACAATTCGCTATCGCCTAAAGCAGTTTCAATAGCTAATAAACGCGGTTGAATTTTAGCAATTTGCGCTTCAGTCTTTTCAATATTTTTACGAATCGGGCGGCTTAACTCACGTTGGCGCGCAGCCTCTTTACGCTGTGCTTCTTTATCAAGTTTTGAAATCGTGGTTTTGACTTCAACTTGAGATTTCACGGGTGCCGCCGGTTTTTGACCATTTTTGATCATCTCAATGCGGGCTTGACGTAACCAGTCTGCATAAGCAACCAAGTCACCATCAAATTCACGACTTTGACCGCCATGTACTAAAATCAGTTCGTCACAAACGCTCGCTACCAATTGACGTTCGTGCGATACCAGAACCACAGCACCTTCAAAATCTTGTAATGCCATCGTCAATGCATGGCGCATATCTAAGTCTAAATGGTTGGTCGGTTCATCCAAAATCAGCACGTTTGGACGTTTCCAAACAATCAATGCTAAGGCTAAACGCGCACGTTCACCGCCTGAGAAGCTTTCACTTGGCGTATCCATACGTTCGCCACTGAAACCAAAACTACCTAAGAACGCACGCAATGTTGCTTCACTGATTTTTTTGTCTGCAATACGCGCAAGTTGCAACATTGGACTTGCTTTACCATCCAACGCATCCATTTGATGCTGAGCAAAATAACCAATATTCAGTAGTTCAGAATCTTTGCGTGTGCCTTGCATGAGTTCTAAATCACCGACCAAAGATTTGATTAAGGTCGATTTACCCGCCCCGTTCATACCGAGTAAACCAATACGACTGGTTGGGGTGATTTGTAAATTTACATTGGTCACAATGAGTTTGTCGCCATAACCGATATCGGCATGTTCAAGCTCGAGCAACGGCGAACTCATTTTAGTGGGTTCACGGAAACTAAAGGTAAATGGCGTATCGACATGTGCAGCCGAAAGTTCCTGCATACGTTCAAGTTGTTTAATACGGCTTTGTGCTTGTTTAGCTTTGGTCGCTTGCGCTTTAAAGCGATCAATATATTTTTGCAAATGCGCACGTGTTTCTAATTGTTTTTCATAGGCTTGTTGTTGTTGAGCCAAACGTTCACTACGCGTACGCTCGAAAGTCGAGTAGTTACCGGTGTAAAGAATGAGTTCTTGGTTTTCAATATGTAAAATATGATCGGTAATGGCATCTAAGAAATCACGGTCGTGCGAAATGAGGACTAATGTACCCTCATACGCTTTGAGCCAATCTTCTAACCATAAAATTGCATCTAAGTCTAAATGGTTGGTCGGTTCATCAAGTAACAATAAATCTGAACGGCTCATGAGGGTACGCGCAAGGTTCAGACGCATACGCCAACCACCCGAGAAACTTGAAACATCAAGCTGAGACTGATGCTCAAAGAAACCCAAACCTGCCATCAATTGTGATGCTTTAGATGGTGCTGAATAACCGGAAATTTCATCAAATCGACCGTATAAATGTGCCAATTCATCATCGTTGAGTTGATCTGGATGATCCAATTTATGTTGGATTTCCCAATATTCTTCATCACCTGAAAGTACGAAATCAATCGCTTTCATATCTAGCGCTTTAATTTCCTGCGCCATATGTGCGACCGTCCATACTGGAGGACGTGTTAATGAACCACCATCTGACTCCATACCACCAAGTAACGCTGAAAATAGCGTTGATTTACCTGCACCATTGACGCCAGTAAGGCCAATTTTCCATCCAGGGTGTAACTGCATCGACGCTTTTTGAAATAAAACACGTCCACCGCGACGTATAGAAAGCTGATCTAACTGAATCATTGAAATATCTAAATGAGATGAATAGTGGCGCTATTCTAAAGGAATCAGATACGAAAATAAAAAATCAATGCTGTTTAATTCATAGACTGAATTTAATGATTGTTTTTTAAGCAATTTGCCTCTATAAATAAAATAGAATAATTACTCTATTCTTTATGTTCATTTGATTTTATAGTAATGACATACTTAAAAATAAAAACAGACGGACCACAATGAAAAAAATATTATTGATATTATCTGCATTGATTGCACAGACGAGTTTTGCCAAAGCAGATATTTGTGTTTTTGATTTACTTGGGAAATCGGGTGAATCTTATAAACTCATTGAAGAATGGGCGCTTGCAAGTAAGCAATGGGGCATGGAGGTGCGTCTCATTGCGTATCAAGATGAAGCCAAAGTTGATCAAGACTTTAAAGCAGGCAAATGTGATGGCTTTTATATGACTTCTATGCGGGCGCGTGCTTATAACAAGTTTGCCGGTTCAATTGATGCCATTGGTGGCGTGACAAGCAATGATATTGCAATGAAAGCCATTAGTTATGCATTAGATAAACGCAATAGCAAACGCCTAATCAATCAAGTTGGAAAAGATACATTTGAAGTTGCTGGTATTGGACAAATTGGAACAGCGTATATTTTTGTTCGTGATCGTGCCATGAATAAAATCGAACATATCGAAGGCAAAAAATTCGCAGTACTGCATTATGACTATGCACAAAAAGCTATGACTGATCGTATTGGTGCGGTGCCTGTGATGTCAGATATTTCTAATTTTATTAAAAAATTCAATCAAGGCGAAGTCGATGTGATTGCGGCACCAGCCTATGCATTTAAACCACTCGAAATTTCTAAAGGATTAGGCACGAAAGGTGGCATGATCAATTTTGCAGTGGTCAATGTCACTGCAGACTTAATTATTCGTCAGGATAAATTTGCGGAAGGCTTTGCGACTGCATCAAGAGCTTGGTTTGTGAAACAATTACCGAAAAGTTTTGCAATGGTAAAACGGATGGAAGCGGATATTCCTAAAAAATACATGATGAATCTGAGCCGTGAAGAAAAACTGAGTTATCAAAAAATTATTCGAGAGGGTCGAATTGAGTTAACCAAACAAGGTATTTATGACCCCATGATGATGACTGTACTTAAAAAAGCCCGTTGTACGGTTGAACGAACCAATTTTGAATGCTCAATTTCAGGTGAATAGCCTCAAAAAGTGTTTATCTTTGTAACACTTAAAGTCAAAATGTAATTATTTTATTTAGCTAAATATTTATAATATATTGATATTGAAGCATTTAAAAAATATATCGACTCCAAAATAAGTTGCACAAATAACTGGGTGGCATTTTAACTTTATTTTTTGGAGTAAAAGCTCTATTTTTTTTGGAGAAACTTGCTTAATATTTGAGGCGTGTATGGACCACACTCCCAAACAACAAGATTTTAAAGGAACACCAGAATGAAAAAAACGCTCCTATCTTTGGCTGCATTGACTGCAATTGGTTTAACCAATACCGCTCAGGCGGCAAAACTCGATATCTGTATTTTTGACTTGCTTGGTAAATCAGGTGAATCATTCCAAATGGCACAAGAATGGGCTTTGGCAGCAAAAGGTTGGGGGGCAGATGTGAACCTCATTGCACGCCAAGACGAAGCTGTTGCTGATAGTGACTTTAAGGCAGGTAAATGTGATGCTGTCTTTATGACTGCAATGCGTGCACGTCAATACAATAAATTTGTAGGTTCGATTGATTCACTAGGCGGTGCACCAAGTAATGCGATTGCACAACGTGCGATTACGTTCGCTTTAGACAAACGTAATGCTGCAAAAATGGTGACGAATTTAGGCGGTAAAAAATATGAAATCGCAGGTATTGCACCTTTAGGTTCAGCGTTTATTTTTGTCCGTGACAAAAAGATCGATTCCATTGAAAAGGCATCCGGTAAGAAATTTGCGGTATTAGGCTATGACGATGCACAAAAAATCATGGTGCAACGTGTTGGCGCTCAAGCCGTTCTTTCTGATGTCTCTAACTTTGTCGCGAAGTTCAATAATGGTCAGGTTGACATGGTCGGTGCACCGGCTTATGCCTATAAACCTTTAGAAATTTATAAAGGTTTAGGTACCAATGGCGCAATGTTCAACTTCCCAGTATTGCATGTCACTGTTGATTTTGTGATTCGACCAGAAAAATTCCCTGCAGGCTTTGGTCAAAAATCACGTGATTGGTTTGTGAAAAACTTACCGAAAAGTATTGCGATGATCAATCGCTTAGAAGGTGAAATTCCAGCGAAATACAAAATGAACTTAGCAGCTGATGAAAAATTAAAATATCAAAAAATGTTGCGTGATGGTCGTATGGATATGACCAAAAAAGGCATTTATGACCCAGCAATGATGAGTGTACTTAAAAAAGCACGTTGCTCTGTCGATAAAGCAAACTTTGAATGTTCAACTAGCGGCGAATAATTTGATTTTAAAAGAAAAAAGCTTAGATTAATCTAGGCTTTTTTTATATCACGACTGTCATCTGAGCCATTGTCATTGTGTTTAAACAGGCTAAGCTAAATAAAATTTTAGCGTCATATCATCGAATAAGAATAGAGATATGTACGTGTACTTCCAAAATAAAAATCATTGAATAAGGATAGAATTCGTATGAAATTAGCTTTAAAAACCCTCGTCATGGGAATGGGTATTGCTGCATTTTCAGGTATAACCCAAGCCAAGCAAGTCGTTTGTGTTTTTGATTTAGTGGGTAAAAATGGTGACGTGTATAGCGTCATGAAGGATTACCAACTTGCCGCTAAAAAATGGGGCGCGGATATCGAATTACGTGTAAATACTAATGAAGCAGTTGTTGCCGAAGACTTTAAAGCAGGCAAATGTGACGGGATTAGTGTCACAGGTATGCGTGGTCGTCAATTTAATAAATTTACTGGTTCTTTAGATGCCATTGGTGCGATTACCGATTTAAATTTGGCTGTCAAAGTCATGCAAGGTTTAGCAAGCCCGAAATTTGCGCCACAAATGGTACAAGGTAAATATGAAATTGCCGGTGTGATTCCGATTGGTGATGCTTACCTTTTGGTGAACGACCGCAAAATTAATACCGTTGCCAAAGCGGCAGGTAAAAAGATTGCAGTGTTAAGTTATGACGAAGCACAAAAAATTATGGTGCAACAGGTTGGAGCACAAGCCGTCAGCGCTGAGATCACTAACTTTGCCAGTATGTTTAACAATGGTCAGGTCGACATTATTGGCGCGCCTGCAGCCGCATTCAAGCCGCTCGAGTTACATAAAGGTCTAGGCACCCAAGGTGCAATTGTGAATTATCCAATTTTACAAGTAACGGGTAATATTGTGATTCGACCAGAAAAATTCCCAGCAGGATTTGGTCAAAAATCGCGAGAATGGATTAAAGGTGAATTACCGCGTGCTTTTAATATCTTAGGCAAAATGAAAGCGGATATTCCAAGTAAATATTGGATGGATGTGCCTGCAGCAGATAAACCGGGTTATCAAAAAATGATGCGTGACGCGCGTGTCGACTTAACCAAACGTGGCATTTATGACAAACGTATGATGAAATTATTATGGCAATTCCGTTGTAAGAATGATCCGAAAAACTTCGAATGTGCCTTACAAGATGAGAATTACAAGTAATCTTGATGGAAATACTCGGGATTGACTTTTAATCTCAAAGAACTGACCATATATTGAGTATGTTATACTTGAAATATGGTCTTTTTCATTAAAAGACACCCCATTGAAAAGAGGAATCCACCATGAATGCCCAAGCACTTGAGCTCACTGACAATGCTGCAAATAAAGTACGCCAATTGCGCGACAGTGAAGGTAACCAAGACTTAATGCTCCGCGTTTATGTAACAGGTGGCGGTTGCTCTGGCTTCTCGTATGGTTTTAATTTTGCAGAAAGCCAAAATGAAGATGATGCAGAATTTGTAAACGGTGATGTAAAAATGTTAGTCGATTCACTGAGCTATCAATACTTAGTGGGTTCGGTTGTCGATTATGTAGAAGGGTTGGATGGTTCACGCTTTATTGTGCAAAATCCAAATGCAACGACCACCTGTGGTTGTGGTTCATCTTTCTCAATTTAATCGGTATGCATAAAAAAATCCTCTTAAAGAGGATTTTTTTATGGCAGCTATATTTAAAATGATTTTATTTTTCGAGTTTGACGGCATCTAAAATATCAAAAATAGCCGTAGTCACGTCCTGACTTAATGCACGATGATTAAACACTTCATAAGCGGTAATCGTGATATCTGTATCGCTTGGCAATAAGCGCTGTTCTTCTTCAATTAAATCTTTAATTGGCAATAATGTTTGTTTAACTTCAAGATGCAAAATATCTTTAAAAGCAATATTTTCATCATCAAGTTCAATCAATTGTTCATTAAAATAAGGCAGTAAAATTGAATGAAGATAAGGCTGAATTTCAACAATATCAAAAATTTGAATATCGCGTGTTTCATCCACCGTACTAATGTGATCATTCACTTCAATTAAAATATGGTAGTAGCTCACGTGCATCTCCGATATGTTGCTAGGTGCTTATTTAATATTCACAATAGCATGAAAAGCAGCGCGATTGTACGTTCGATATCGAAAAAGGCATAAAAAGATTAAGGGATTTTTTACATTTTATTGCAGGGCTCTCAGCATAATCCGATCTGCTTCTTTTAAGCTGAAATTTTGCATATTCTGTCCGCCTAAAATAGGGTACATCAACGCTTCAGGATCGCTGTTGTGATCGAGACCCAATGCATGACCAAGTTCATGGGCAATAGTCAGGCGTAAGTCATCTTTGTTATCAAATTGATAAATTTCGATATGTCTGCCGTTATAAATGCCTTTATGAAACTCGCGTGGGGGAAAGCGTTGATTCATATGATCGACATTTACATTGTAGGCATGAATATTTTGATTATGTTGCTGCACCTGTTGATTATATTGTTCATTTTCAGCTTTTAAATTGCGAATGGCTTGATCAAGCTGTTCAGCTTGAGCTTTGAGTTGTTGATATTGTTGCTCGATCTGCTGTCGATGTGGACCATTTTCATGTTCAATACGAGCCCAACTCATACGTTGCTGATTTAACTGTTCAAAATCTTGATGTAATTGATCGCGCTGTATTTGCAGTTGTTGGTTGCGTTGTTCTAACGCACTATAGCGATCGTCTAACTCAGCTGAACGTTGTTGATTCATGTTTTGCGCTTCATCTAATTGCTTTCGACTGTTCTTTTGAGCTTCATATTCCATCTGACGTTGGTCATAAATCAGATTGATGGTTAATTTTGCCTTAGGGTCATACACCAATAATGGCTTGTCGGTGCCTTTTTGCCAAATTTGAATGGCATCTTCACATAGCTGCATCAGTTCAGATTGACTGATATTGAAACGAGGGTCGACCTCACCCAAACGAAAGCGTAGGCGAGTATCGAAAGGGTGCATGATTTTATCAGCTGTGGTGCGATGTTCGGCTTTATTGGGATGATGAGATGGAAAGAAGAGCCAGATGAACAATAACGCCCCAAGGGCAAAAAAAAGAGCGCGCATAACAGTTTTAAATGATTATTTTTAAATTAATGTAGCTGAAAAGCAGCTTTAATCCTAGATGTTAAATCGCTGAAATAAAAAAAACCGCGCTTTCGCGCGGTCTTTTTGTTCACTCTTTCGAGTTAAATTAAAGCGACAACTTATTTTTTGTCATCTTTAACTTCAGTGAATTCAGCATCTACAACGCCGTCATCTGCTTTTTGAGATTGACCTTCACCGCCTTGGAACGCGTTTGGATCAAAACCTTCAGCACCGCCTTGACCTTGCGCAGCTTCATAAGCACGTTGAGTAATCGGCATGATGATGTTTTGAAGTGCTTCAGTTTTCGCTTTAATTTCTTCTACGTCATTTTCTTTCGTAGCAGCTTCAAGCTCAGTTACTGCAGCATCGATTGCAGTTTTTTCGTCTGCAGTCACTTGTTCGCCAAGATCTTTCACTGCTTTTTGAGCAGAAGATACAAGCGCATCCGCTTCGTTACGTGCTTTCGCTAATTCTTCGAATTTACGATCTTCTTCAGCATTCGCTTCAGCATCACGGATCATCGCTTCGATTTCAGCATCAGACAAACCTGAGTTTGCTTTAATCTGGATAGATTGTTCTTTACCAGTGCTCTTATCTTTCGCAGATACTTTCAAGATACCATCAGCGTTGATGTCGAACGATACTTCAATTTGTGGCACACCACGTGGAGCAGGTGGAATATCGCCCAATTGGAAGTTACCCAACAATTTATTTTGCTGAGCCATTTTACGTTCACCTTGGAACACAGAAATGTCTACAGCAGGTTGGTTGTCGGCAGCAGTTGAGAACACTTGAGATTTCTTCGCAGGAATCGTGGTGTTTTTCTCGATGATTGCTGTTAACACGCCACCCATGGTTTCAATACCAAGTGTAAGCGGTGTTACGTCAAGAAGAAGTACGTCAGTTTTGTCACCTGAAAGTACAGCACCTTGAATTGCAGCACCCATTGCTACAGCTTCGTCTGGGTTCACGTCTTTACGTGGCTCACGACCGAAGAACTCTTGTACTTTTTGTTGTACAAGTGGCATACGAGACTGACCACCCACCAAGATTACGTCAGAGATGTCAGAAGTATTTAAACCAGCATCTTTAAGGGCAATCTTACATGGCTCAATGGTACGAGCAACTAAATCAGCAACCAAACCTTCAAGTTTAGAGCGAGTTACATTGATCACTAAGTGTTTAGGACCAGTTGCATCTGCTGTGATGTATGGAAGGTTAATTTCAGTTGCATTCGAAGAAGAAAGCTCGATTTTTGCTTTTTCAGCAGCTTCTTTTAAACGTTGAAGTGCAAGCGGATCTTGTTTCAAGTTTACGCTTTGTTCTTTCTTGAATTCTTCCACTAAGTATTCAATTAACGCGTTATCGAAGTCTTCACCACCAAGGAATGTATCACCGTTCGTAGACAATACTTCGATTTGTTGGTCGCCATCAAGGTCAGCGATTTCGATGATTGATACGTCGAAAGTACCACCACCCAAGTCGTATACAGCAACTTTACGGTCGCCTTCTTTTTTGTCCATACCGAACGCTAACGCAGCTGCTGTAGGTTCGTTGATGATACGTTTAACTTCTAGACCTGCAATTTTACCTGCATCTTTAGTCGCTTGACGCTGAGCATCGTTGAAGTAAGCAGGAACGGTAATCACCGCTTCAGTTACTGTTTCGCCTAGGTAATCTTCAGCTGTTTTTTTCATCTTTTTCAAGATTTCAGCAGAGATTTGTTGTGGCGCTAATTTTTTATCGTTTACATCAACCCAAGCATCGCCATTGTCAGCTTTGATGATTTTGTAAGGAACAAGACCGATGTCTTTTTGAACGGCTTGGTCTTGGTACTTACGACCGATCAAACGTTTGATCGCGAATAATGTATTTTTAGGGTTAGTCACTGCTTGACGTTTCGCAGATTGACCTACAAGAATTTCACCATCTTTATACGCAATAATCGATGGAGTTGTACGCGCGCCTTCTGCGTTGTCGATTACTTTAACTTTGTCGCCTTCAAGTACAGCAACACAAGAGTTCGTTGTACCTAAGTCAATACCAATGATTTTAGCCATTTGGGTGTTTCCTCTAAAATTCTTTTATTCCCAAATCTTTCCCTCTATAGAAGAGAAATTAAAAGGGTTTCACTTGTGGTTCGATATGAGAGCCAATCAAAATTTTTCAAGTAAATATTTTTAAAAAAATTGAAAAACTCTCGAAATTCTTAGTCTTATTGACCGACTAAAACCATAGCAGGACGAAGTAGACGACCGTTTAAGCTATAGCCTTTTTGTAATACGGTGCCAATTTCATTGGCTTTTGCATCAGGTGCAATACCGACTGCTTGATGTAACTCAGCATTAAAACCATTGGCTGTATCGACAGCGACTACACCAAATTTTTCTAAAGTGGTGAGCAATGATTTAAGGGTCAATTCAACGCCTTCAGAGAATGCCGATTTTTCTTCGCCCACAGCGGCAATTGCACGCTCAAGGTTGTCGACTGAATCAAGCAGTTGTTTTGCAAATTTTTCTAGCACGATATCTTTATGCTTTTCTGACTCACGTTGAATACGTTCAACGCTTTTTTGCGCTTCATAGACCGCATTGGCTGTACGTGCTTTTTCTAACTTTAAGTCACCTTCAAGTTGAGCAATCTGTTCTTGTAGCGATTCAACGGTAACTTCAGCTTGTTCAGTTTCAGCCTGAGTTTGCGTTTCTGCTTGCTCTTGCCCAAGATCTTGAGCGTCTTGATTTTGCTCAGTTGCCATTGATTTACTCCGTTTAAATGGGTTCTTAAACATGTACAGTCCTTAGCCATCAGGTTTAACTGTGTTAATACCGAACTGCCATGACTTATGAAGTTCTTGATTACTTAAAGAAGTCGGGGCAAGCAATAAAAATTCAAGCGAAAGTCCCGATTAAATTTAAGATTTATCGAAAAATAGATAAAAAAATGCAGATAAATGAGATTTGCTCGGCACGAAGCCTAAAACAAGACTCAAGATTGAGATAAAACGTCAACGTGAGATCAAGTCTTGTTTATATAGATTGATTGGCACACATATCGAGATAAGCTTCAAAAACCATCAAAATAACGTGGTTGGATTGCTTGGTCGTTTCATGTTGGCTCAATTCAATTGACAATAGACTACAAGCTGAATTAATCGCTATTTTGGATCAAAGCGATAAGTTTTAACTGTTTTCATTTAGATCTAAATCATTGCATGATCATTGTTAAGAGCAGTGACCTTGTTTAGAGGAGAGAGCCGAATGAGGTTACTGTTTTATGATTTACCCTTTTCAGCTGAGTACTCCCCAAGGCTCAGCTTTTTTTTGCTAAATTTTTTTATTGATGTTTTTTTAGACATAAAAACGATTAATCATTAAGCAATAAAGTATTTCACAATAATAGACGCAAACACTATTATTGTTTTCAGATTCTATCGCTGTAGATTCTTCTTATTTTTGATATGTGTTTTCTGGCTTACCAATCCCTTGGTAAGCTTTTTTTTGCCCGTTCAAAAGTATCTGAATCTTTTTACGGTTATATCCAGCAGAATCTCGTATTAAAAATAAAAAAACCCACGAATGGGCTTCTTTATATAAGTCGGTTTTCACTGACTCTCATTTAAAACAATTCTATGTAGCTTGAGTGATTAAATGATTTTATGGCTTTTGTGATCTAGTTTCTGCGTTGATCTAACTCTTGTTGACGTTTACGACGTTGCTCATCTGCTTTCTTTTGATTTTGTGCGTTGGCATTTTTACGTTGTTGCTCGGCACGTTTACGATTGTCATCGGCTCTACGTTTATTTTGTTCAAGCTGATTTTTACGTGCATTGTCGAGTTTTTGACGCTGAGCATTGTTACGCTGCTGTTCAATACGTTTACGGTCAAGTTCAGCCTTACGTTTGTTTAATTCCGCTTGTTGACGATTGCGGTTTAATTCTGCTTTACGTCGATCTAACTCAAGCTGACTTTGACGCTTTTGATTTAAATTACGACGTTCTAACTCTTGTTTACGACGTTCAAGTTCCAAGCGTTGACGTTGTTGTTCGTTTTCCCAACGTTGGCGTTCAATACGATTATCATATTGGCGGTTTTGGTTATAACCATAGTCATAACGGTTGTCGTAGCGATTGTTATTGTAGCCATCATCTGGAAGTGCGACACAGCCTACGGCTAAAAACGTCGTCGCAATCGATAGCAATATTAATTTTTTAGCCATAATAGCTGCTCCTCATGAATCTAAAGTTTGTTATAAATCTTTAGATGCGTTATTAAATTGTCAATGACAATTCGTCTAATTAAGATTAGCGTATTAAAGCGAAACACTATGTACTGAGTTGTTGGAACATGTATAAAAATATGTTCATATTCGAGCAATCATGTAAGAAATATGAAGAAGAGTGAATACAGGACAAAAATAATGACAGTAATGCAACAACGCCTTCAATCGATGTTGGAAAAAAGCCAAGGTCAGGCAGCACGATTTTTAGACAAACTTCCTTCTGTCGCGCAAGAGGCTTTGGCGAAGGCTTTAGGATATCCCTATGTGTATCCAGATTTAGATTCTTTTGTGAAATGCTTAATGGCAGTGCAAATTAAACAAGGCAAAGCGGGTTTAATTGGCGAAGATATCAAGCGCTCACGCGAAATGTTTGAACAGAACATGCAAGCCATTGCAGCGAAGCCCACTGAAGTGAAGTTGGTCGACGACCTAAGACTGCCTTTACAAAACGGGACTATTTTTGCACGGCATTACCATCCAGCGCCTAATAAAAAATTACCGATGATTGTCTTTTATCACGGTGGTGGTTTTTTGGTAGGTAGTTTAGATACTCATGATGAATATTGTCGTTTGTTGGCGAATCACGCCAATGCACAAGTTCTCAGTATTGGTTATCCATTAGCACCTGAAGCTAGTCCATTGCAAATCGTTAAAATTTGTGAGGATGCTTTGGCGTGGGTACATCAACATAGCAAGCAATTTAAAATTTTAAAAAATCGAATTGCGCTTGCAGGCGATAGTGCAGGGGGGAATTTGGCAGCGGTGGTTGCACAGCGCAGCGTAGACAAAGCTTATGCGCCCAATGCACAGCTTTTAATTTATCCTGCAATGGACTTTAAAAGTCGTCATCCTTCTTATTATGCTTATAAAGATGGTTTGGTTTTAACTGAAAACGATATTGAGCGCGTAACACAGCATTATGCCCAAACACATAACGTTGCTTTAGATGATCCTATTATTTCCCCAACCTATGGTCAAACCAAGAATTTGGCACCCGCTTATGTGATTACGGCACGTCATGATGTCCTGCATGATGAAGGTTCAATCTATGCGCATAAGTTGCAAAAGAATGGCGTGAAAGTTTATTACCAAGAATATGTGGATCAAGCGCATGGCTTTATTAATATGACTCCGATTTCAGCTCGAGCGAAGAAACATGTGATCGAGATGAGTAAGCATTTCCGTAAATTCTGGGATAAAAATAGCTAAACAGTTCTACAACTATATATAGTCAAAAGGCGTTTCACGTGGAACGCGTTCTTTTATTTGTCATTTATACGTGCTTTAGGGAAGACCAAACTAAAATTCGGTACATAAAAGCTTTGTAAATAACGTGCTTGTGAAAAGTCTGGAAAAATAGTGTGAGTGTCTCGCCATTCGACCTTGCTCAGCTTAGAGAGATGTCCTCTAAAGGTCGGTGCAAATTGAAAGCGTTGTCCTTTCCATGCTTGGCGAATTGTCAGCATCGAATTTGGAATATGGTGACTATTAATATAAAACTGTCTTGCTGACTTGGGTTGGTAAAGATGAATCGTCATCTGCTGACCTTGATGGGTAATCTTACATTGCAGATGCTTTTCATCTTCAGTCCATTCAAATTGAGCATGCTCTTTAGGAATGCCCCATAAATGTTGCCCATGAATAACAGACTCAAGGGTGGATACATAAATTTTAGGAATGGAGCTTAAGCGACGTTTACTCATTAAAGGATGATCTAGAATTAACAGCTCATCATAAGGTCCAATGGGAGCGTTTTGATAACGTACCAATAACACTTGAACCATGCGACCTAATGGCGAAGGGGCAAGATGAAACTGTGCATGTTGTTTAATAAACTGCGGTGATATCCAATAATTCAAAATAAAACCGTCCCCCTGTAAATGCCAAGGCGGAAATTGATGGATATTTTTTTCCACTAATTCAGGATAGCGCATCTTATTCTCAATATTTTAGTCGGCAGATATGCTGCATTATTTTTGATCTACGATTAATATAACGCGATATCTATATATGTCGTGTAATGAGAAGAGTTAAATAATGTTAAAAACAATTTTAGCTGCATGTGCACTCAGCATAATGAGTATGCAAATTTTTGCCGCGAACACTGTGGTCGAGATGAAAACGACAGCGGGTACGATTGAAATTGAACTTTATAATGACAAAGCACCCATTTCATCAAAGAATTTTGAAGAGTATGTGAAAGCCAACTTCTATAACGGCACAATCTTCCATCGTGTCATTCCAGACTTCATGGTGCAGGGTGGCGGCTTTGACGAAAACATGGTGGAAAAACCCAATGCACGTCCGACTATTCAAAATGAATCGTCAAATGGCATTGCTAATAAACGTGGCACTTTAGCCATGGCACGTATGAATCAACCAAATTCAGCACGTTCACAGTTCTTTATTAACTTAGTTGATAATAAATTTTTAGATCGTTCAGCGATGAATGCTGGTTATGCTGTGTTTGGGCAAGTCATTAAAGGGATGGACATTGTCGATAAAATTGCGAAAACACCTACCGTGAACTATGCAATGCATCAAAATGTACCAAAAATCCCGATTAAGATTAACAGTGTGCATATTAAAGAAGCAGTGCAAGTAAAATAGCTCAAAAATATGAAAATTAATTAAAATGATTAATTTTATATATAAAACAGTAGCTTGAGTTGTGTTTTGTTTAAATTATAATTAGGTTGGTGTGTAAAAATAAAACACTCGTGTTTTATGTCAGTTAAAAGCACTTGCACGTGTAGGAAATTGCCCTATAATGAGCCCATACCGACGAGATAGACGGAAACGAACGAAGCACGAAGTGCTGAGTTGTTAAGTTTATCGAAGTCCAGCTCTTAATACTGACGAAGTATTAAGAAGATCATTAAGAGATTATGAAGAACAACTTGTGTGGATTTTTACTGATTGATTGATCGAAATTATTTTCATTGATTGATGGTAGAAATTACTCGAAGTTTATTTGAGAAATATTTGTCAGAAAATTGATGAGCCAAGATTGGTAGCCTTTAAGCTACTACTGATTTTAAACTGAAGAGTTTGATCATGGCTCAGATTGAACGCTGGCGGCAGGCTTAACACATGCAAGTCGAGCGGATGAAAGTAGCTTGCTACTGGATTCAGCGGCGGACGGGTGAGTAATACTTAGGAATCTGCCCATTAATGGGGGACAACAGTTGGAAACGACTGCTAATACCGCATACGCCCTACGGGGGAAAGCAGGGGATCTTCGGACCTTGCGTTAATGGATGAGCCTAAGTCAGATTAGCTAGTTGGTGGGGTAAAGGCCTACCAAGGCGACGATCTGTAGCGGGTCTGAGAGGATGATCCGCCACACTGGGACTGAGACACGGCCCAGACTCCTACGGGAGGCAGCAGTGGGGAATATTGGACAATGGGGGGAACCCTGATCCAGCCATGCCGCGTGTGTGAAGAAGGCCTTTTGGTTGTAAAGCACTTTAAGCGAGGAGGAGGCGCCCTAGACTAATACTCTAGGTGCGTGGACGTTACTCGCAGAATAAGCACCGGCTAACTCTGTGCCAGCAGCCGCGGTAATACAGAGGGTGCGAGCGTTAATCGGATTTACTGGGCGTAAAGCGTGCGTAGGTGGCCAATTAAGTCAAATGTGAAATCCCTGAGCTTAACTTAGGAATTGCATTCGATACTGGTTGGCTAGAGTATGGGAGAGGATGGTAGAATTCCAGGTGTAGCGGTGAAATGCGTAGAGATCTGGAGGAATACCGATGGCGAAGGCAGCCATCTGGCCTAATACTGACACTGAGGCACGAAAGCATGGGGAGCAAACAGGATTAGATACCCTGGTAGTCCATGCCGTAAACGATGTCTACTAGCCGTTGGGGTCTTTGAGACTTTAGTGGCGCAGCTAACGCGATAAGTAGACCGCCTGGGGAGTACGGTCGCAAGACTAAAACTCAAATGAATTGACGGGGGCCCGCACAAGCGGTGGAGCATGTGGTTTAATTCGATGCAACGCGAAGAACCTTACCTGGTCTTGACATAGTAAGAACTTTCCAGAGATGGATTGGTGCCTTCGGGAGCTTACATACAGGTGCTGCATGGCTGTCGTCAGCTCGTGTCGTGAGATGTTGGGTTAAGTCCCGCAACGAGCGCAACCCTTTTCCTTATTTGCCAGCGGGTTAAGCCGGGAACTTTAAGGATACTGCCAGTGACAAACTGGAGGAAGGCGGGGACGACGTCAAGTCATCATGGCCCTTACGACCAGGGCTACACACGTGCTACAATGGTCGGTACAAAGGGTTGCTACCTAGCGATAGGATGCTAATCTCAAAAAGCCGATCGTAGTCCGGATTGGAGTCTGCAACTCGACTCCATGAAGTCGGAATCGCTAGTAATCGCGGATCAGAATGCCGCGGTGAATACGTTCCCGGGCCTTGTACACACCGCCCGTCACACCATGGGAGTTTGTTGCACCAGAAGTAGCTAGCCTAACTTAATTGAGGGCGGTTACCACGGTGTGGCCGACGACTGGGGTGAAGTCGTAACAAGGTAGCCGTAGGGGAACCTGCGGCTGGATCACCTCCTTAACGAAAGATTGACGATTGGTAAGAATCCACAACAAGTTGTTCTTCATACGATGTACCTGAGGGTCTGTAGCTCAGTTGGTTAGAGCACACGCTTGATAAGCGTGGGGTCACAAGTTCAAGTCTTGTCAGACCCACCATCTGCAAAACAGAAATCAGATACATTGATCTAAATGATAAGCTGGGGACTTAGCTTAGTTGGTAGAGCGCCTGCTTTGCACGCAGGAGGTCAACGGTTCGACTCCGTTAGTCTCCACCAAATTTCAAGACAAGAAAAGCATGCTTTTCCTTGAAATTTAGGCAAGAAGCTACGCTTCGCGCAGTATGTGATCATACGGTGCTGAGGTTGATTAGTCCTTGAGCTGTCAAGTGTTTAGATTCTAGAGATTAACAAGTATAAGCGTTATGATACGCGCACTTGGTAATCTCTGTGATTTATCACAGTTGCTACGATCCGATGAGGACGTAGACAATCATTAACAGAATATATTTGAGTTGAAATAAATTGTTTAAGGCTCAGAGCTAATTAAACAACAACTTACAAAGCGTAAGCTAAGTGAGTGGTTGAATAAGAAGTGATGAGAAACTAGCGATTAACTGAATCAAGCGTTTTGGTATATGATTTTGATTGAAGCTGTACAGTGATTAGATTCACAGTACTTCGAACTGTATGTTGAAGGTGCTCCTTGTAGGTACCGTCGACTGTTTGGGGTTGTATAGTCAAGTAATTAAGTGCATGTGGTGGATGCCTTGGCAGTCAGAGGCGATGAAAGACGTAATAGCCTGCGAAAAGCTCCGGGGAGGCGGCAAATATCCTGTGATCCGGAGATGTCTGAATGGGGAAACCCACTTACCATAAGGTAGGTATTGCATGATGAATACATAGTCATGCAAGGCGAACGAGGGGAAGTGAAACATCTCAGTACCCTTAGGAAAAGAAATCAATTGAGATTCCCTTAGTAGCGGCGAGCGAACGGGGATCAGCCCATTAAGTTACATAAGCTTTAGTGGAACGCTCTGGGAAGTGCGAACGTAGAGGGTGATATTCCCGTACACGAAAGGGCTTATGTAATGATGACGAGTAGGGCGAGGCACGTGAAACCTTGTCTGAATATGGGGGGACCATCCTCCAAGGCTAAATACTCCTGACTGACCGATAGTGAACCAGTACCGTGAGGGAAAGGCGAAAAGAACCCCTGTGAGGGGAGTGAAATAGATCCTGAAACCGCATGCATACAAGCAGTGGGAGCCGGCATTGTGTCCGGTGACTGCGTACCTTTTGTATAATGGGTCAGCGACTTACATTCAGTAGCAAGGTTAACCGAATAGGGGAGCCGTAGAGAAATCGAGTCTTAATAGGGCGTTTAGTTGCTGGGTGTAGACCCGAAACCGGGTGATCTATCCATGAGCAGGTTGAAGGTTGGGTAACACTAACTGGAGGACCGAACCCACTGTCGTTGAAAAGCCAGGGGATGACTTGTGGATAGGGGTGAAAGGCTAATCAAACTCGGTGATAGCTGGTTCTCCCCGAAAGCTATTTAGGTAGCGCCTCGGACGAATACCATTGGGGGTAGAGCACTGTTTCGGCTAGGGGGTCATCCCGACTTACCAAACCGATGCAAACTCCGAATACCAATGAGTACTATCCGGGAGACAGACTGCGGGTGCTAACGTCCGTAGTCAAGAGGAAAACAATCCAGACCGCCAGCTAAGGCCCCAAAATTATAGTTAAGTGGGAAACGATGTGGGAAGGCATAGACAGCTAGGAGGTTGGCTTAGAAGCAGCCACCCTTTAAAGAAAGCGTAATAGCTCACTAGTCGAGTCGGCCTGCGCGGAAGATGTAACGGGGCTAAAACTATATGCCGAAGCTGCGGATTTGCAATTTATTGCAAGTGGTAGGGGAGCGTTCTGTAAGCCGATGAAGGTGGATTGAGAAGTCTGCTGGAGGTATCAGAAGTGCGAATGCTGACGTGAGTAACGACAAAACGAGTGAAAAACTCGTTCGCTGAAAGACCAAGGGTTCCAGTCCAACGTTAATCGGGGCTGGGTGAGTCGACCCCTAAGGCGAGGCCGAGAGGCGTAGTCGATGGGAAATTGGTTAATATTCCAATACTTCTGTGTAATGCGATGAGAGGACGGAGAAGGTTAAGTCAGCCTGGCGTTGGTTGTCCAGGTGAAAGACAGTAGGCATGCATCTTAGGCAAATCCGGGGTGCTCTATGCTGAGAGTTGATAGCAAGCTGTACTTGTACAGCGAAGTGGCTGATACCATACTTCCAGGAAAAGTCTCTAAGCTTCAGTTACACAGGAATCGTACCCGAAACCGACACAGGTGGTCAGGTCGAGTAGACCAAAGCGCTTGAGAGAACTCTGCTGAAGGAACTAGGCAAAATGGTACCGTAACTTCGGGAGAAGGTACGCTGTCGACGGTGACGGAATTTACTTCCTGAGCGGTTGACAGCCACAGAAACCAGGCCCCTGCAACTGTTTATTAAAAACATAGCACTCTGCAAACACGAAAGTGGACGTATAGGGTGTGATGCCTGCCCGGTGCTGGAAGGTTAATTGATGTGGTTAGCGCAAGCGAAGCTATTGATCGAAGCCCCAGTAAACGGCGGCCGTAACTATAACGGTCCTAAGGTAGCGAAATTCCTTGTCGGGTAAGTTCCGACCTGCACGAATGGCATAATGATGGGGGCGCTGTCTCCAGCAGAGACTCAGTGAAATCGAATTCGCCGTGAAGATGCGGTGTACCCGCGGCTAGACGGAAAGACCCCGTGAACCTTTACTGCAGCTTGACATTGAACTTTGATCTTACTTGTGTAGGATAGGTGGGAGGCTTTGAAGTCGTGACGCTAGTTGCGATGGAGCCAATCTTGAAATACCACCCTGGTAATATTGAGGTTCTAACTCTGCTCCATAATCTGGAGCGAGGACCATGTCTGGTGGGTAGTTTGACTGGGGCGGTCTCCTCCTAAAGAGTAACGGAGGAGTACGAAGGTGCGCTCAGCGTGGTCGGAAATCACGCGTAGAGTATAAAGGCAAAAGCGCGCTTAACTGCGAGACCCACAAGTCGAGCAGGTACGAAAGTAGGTCTTAGTGATCCGGTGGTTCTGTATGGAAGGGCCATCGCTCAACGGATAAAAGGTACTCTGGGGATAACAGGCTGATACCGCCCAAGAGTTCATATCGACGGCGGTGTTTGGCACCTCGATGTCGGCTCATCTCATCCTGGGGCTGAAGCAGGTCCCAAGGGTATGGCTGTTCGCCATTTAAAGAGGTACGCGAGCTGGGTTTAGAACGTCGTGAGACAGTTCGGTCCCTATCTACCGTGGGCGTTGGAAATTTGAGAGGATCTGCTCCTAGTACGAGAGGACCAGAGTGGACGAACCTCTGGTGTACCGGTTGTGACGCCAGTCGCATCGCCGGGTAGCTATGTTCGGAAGGGATAACCGCTGAAAGCATCTAAGCGGGAAGCCTACCTCAAGATAAGATTTCCCAAGGACTTTATGTCCTCTAAAGAGCCGTTGAAGACTACGACGTTGATAGGTTGGATGTGGAAGTGCAGTGATGTATGAAGCTGACCAATACTAATTGCTCGTGAGGCTTGACTATACAACACCCAAACAGTTGGTGTTGTAGTCGAAATCACTACAAAACAACTTGATTTAGTTTGAAAGCTAAGTAAAATTAAGCAACACATCGATACTCAAATATCTCTGTTAATAACTCTTTTGACCAAAGCTAGGCATGCGAAAGCAACTAAGACCATAGCGAGTAATCATAAACAGTTGTGCTGGCGACAATAGCAAGAGTGAACCACCTGATCCCTTCCCGAACTCAGAAGTGAAACCTCTTAGCGCTGATGGTAGTGTGGGATTACCCATGTGAGAGTAAGTCATCGCCAGCTCATTAATTCAAAAACCCCCTCAATCAAATGATTGAGGGGGTTTTTTTATAACTGAACAGTTATAACGAGCTAACGAATTTTTTAGATAAAGAAAACGAAGCTAAAAACAGATTAATGGTTGATCATTTTATCTGATGAAATAGTATAATATTCACATAATCTCATCTGATGTTCTACATGTCTCGCACTTATACGGTTTTCTTATTTATTTTGTGCGTTTTATGCAATAGCATCGCAATGTCTGCGATTCCTTTGAATTTTGACGAGAATAATAATGCAAATTTGGAAGGATTGTGGAATTATTATCCTGATCATTTAATATTTGACCTTAAACATAATAATAAATCATTGCCTCCATCCCACTCTGAAGTCCAACTCCCCAATTCTTTTTATACGATTTCTGGTCATAAAGATGGTGTCGCTTCATTCCAACAAAAATTTATATTACCTGAAAATGCAATTAAGAAGCATATTTATATTTATGTGCCTTATCAATATGGTGCTTATGAGCTGTATGTTGATGGACGTATGATCGCTCAAGTAGGCGAGGTTGGAGATCGCTTACAGCATAGAACCATGCTAGCGCCAAAAGTAACGTCTTTCTTCTCACAAAATAAAGAAATTGAAATTACTTTGCAGGCATCGAGTTTTAAACATATTCGTGGTGGTTTAGAAAACCCGGTTTATATTGGGTTTAGTCATCCTATTTTGCATAAGTTTTATCGCCAAGTTATTCCGCTGAGTTTAATGAGTGGTATCTTGCTCATGACGGGTAGCTTTATGCTGCTCTTTGCATTGTATCGTCGTCCAAGTGGCTATTTAAAAAATCCTATATTGTTCTTAAGCTTATTTATTTTATGTTTGAGTTTAAGATCATTTTTTGCTGTACCTTTTTTATATAGTTTATTTACGAATATCTCGTGGCTTTGGGGGACACGTGCAGAATATTTATTAAACCGAATTCGCTTGTTTATTCTTTATCTTATATCTTTATTTATTGCCTAAAAATTTAATCCATCGTTATATTTTTAATATTTCTATTGGTCTCATTCTATGTAATATTTTAATTACATTTACTCAGCAACCTCTAATTTTTCAGGATTTTTTCTTTAAAGGTTTTGCTTTTAGTGGGGTTATATTTCTCAATCTTCTTTACTCAATTTATCGAATTTTTAAGACACGTACTCCATTTTCAAAGTTAAATGCTTTTGCAATTACTTTGCTTTGCCTGACATTTTTACATGATTATTTGCTGGGTTTAAAGTTGATCGATTCTGTCGAAATTTCTTTTTATTCATCATGTATTTACTTTATTTGTGTGACATTCCAATTAAGTCGTGATTATGCAAATAAAAGCTTTGAGTCGGAACGTTTAAACCATAAATTACTTCAACTCAATAAAAGCTTAGATAATAAGGTTTTAGAACGTACACAAACGGTGAACGAATTAAATCGAAAGCTTGAGTTACAGGTACGTACGGATGCATTAACTGGAAGTTTTAATCGTCATGCTTTAAACCATGAGATTCAAAAGCGATATGAACAAGCACTTGCGCAGCATCATAGCTTGGCATTTTTTATGATCGATGTGGATTATTTTAAAAATTATAATGACTATTATGGGCATTTGAAGGGCGATGACATCCTAAAAAATTTGGTTCAGGCATTAAATAAAATCTTACCTAAAAATGCCTTTTTTGCCCGTTATGGGGGTGAAGAATTTGCCATTATTTTAAGCGGGATTCCATTAGAAAATGTACATGCTGTTGCGAATCAGTGTCTCATGCAAGTACGCCGAAAAATGTGGGAACATGCGAATCGACCTGATCATAAATCGATAGTGACCATCAGTATTGGCGCAGCCGTGATGGATGAACAGTATGTGTATAGCAATTTATATGATTTGATGAAAATAGCTGATCAGCAATTGTATCAAGCAAAAAATCATCGAGATTCAGTCTCTATCCATTCATATAGGGATTAATAAAAATAAAATATTTCAAACATTCAGAATGTGTCCTTTATTTACGATTTATAACGTATTTATACCCTGAGTAAGGATATGGAATGCTAAATTATTAATGATCTAATTTTATAAACGTGAAGAATAATAATGAATCATTTCTATGTAGGTGCAATGTTATGTCTGGGTTTGACTTCTTATCAACTGACAGGCTGTCAGGCACAGGACAAAACCGCTAAAGAAAAAATTGTGAACCAAGAGCAGGCAAAACCAATCCAGCAATCTAATGCTGCTTCATCTGTCACTCAAACACAGCAAACTTATAAAGTCAGTAATATCGCGCAATTTAATGAACCATGGGCAATGGCTGCTTTAAAGGATGGGCGATTACTGATTACTGAGCGAAAAGGCACATTACAATTATTTAATCCACAGACGCGTCAAAAAGTCGAAGTAAAAGGTGTGCCTAAAGTTGCTTATGGTGGACAAGGTGGTTTGGGCGATATTGTATTACATCCTCAATTTGCACAGAATCATCAAGTGTATATCAGCTATGCAGCAGCAGGGCAGGCAGGCTATGGCGCTGTCGTCGCACGTGGTGAATTAGATTTATCGAATTCCACATCGCCACAACTCAAAAATGTAAAAACCATTTGGGAACAAGTGCCTAAGGTAGATGGTCAGGGACATTATTCGCATCGAATGTTATTTGGTAAAGATGGCAAACTTTGGATCAGTTCTGGCGAGCGTCAAAAATTTGAGCCTGCACAAGATTTACAATCGAATTTAGGCAAGGTTTTAAGTTTAAATGATGATGGTACACCTGCAGCGGGCAATCCATTTGTACAGCAAGGTGAGATCGCAAAACAAGTTTGGAGTTTGGGTCATCGTAATCCTTTAGGGATTGCACTCGATCATAAAGACCAACTTTGGGTGGTTGAAATGGGACCTAAAGGTGGTGATGAGCTAAATGTAATCGTAAAAGGCGAAAATTATGGTTATCCGCTGGTTTCTGATGGTGATCATTATGATGGCAAGGGAATCCCAGATCATCATACACAACCGAAGCTGAAAGCGCCTGAAATGACTTGGACCCCCGTTATCTCACCCTCAAGCCTGATCTTTTATAAAGGCAATCAATTTCCTGCATGGAAAAATAAGGCACTGATTGGCGGTTTGTCTTCGGAAGCCATTATTGTTGTGGATACAGAAATGAAGCCCGTACAGGAAGTTCAGCGTTTAAATATGCAACAACGTATTCGTAGTTTGCTTGAAGCAGAAGATGGTTCAATTTGGGTATTAGAAGATGGTAAAAATGCTCAATTACTTAAAATGACGCCGCAATAAATTTTCTAATTTGATTAATCAGCCCTTATTTTTATCGAAAAGTGGGGCTTTTTAAATCATTTGTCTTAATGATGCTGCATCACGTGGCATCCTGTTTTGAATATTCAGTTTCTTTAGATAAGAGCTAGATAAGAAAAAACCCCGACATCCTGTCGAGGTTTTTCAGATCTTTTGTTTAGAGATATAACTCCTGTCATATCCATCAGCATCCTGCTGCCTTATTTATTGTTTTTATTTCAAGACATCCTGTCTTGCTATGAAACTAATATAATATTTTATATGAGATACGTATAGCCTCAAATGTCGGCGTGTGATGTAGGTAAATGCTTACACTATTGTTTGATTACTGTGCAACATAGCAAAATTTTAAAAAGCTTAGATACTATTCATGATGCAAAAGAAAAGCCCCAACATCCTGTTGAGGCTTTTCTGGATTTGCTTTGCAGATTTGACTCCTGTCGAATCTGTGAACATCCTGTTCAATGACGCTTTTTATTATGATTTGATCGCTTAGCTAACATCCTGTTTGGCTATGAAGCTAATATAATCATTTAACCCTGTATGCCATAGCCGATATATACGGTAGCCAATGTAGGTTAAAGCGTACGAGAGTGTCAGCTTTTTTAGGCACTCACATATTGAATGAGTTTATCGACCGATAACTTTAAGGCTTTATTATCAAAATCATTAGCTTGGAAAGTCTGATCTTTATTACGTGAGAAAATATCTCGAATCTCAATCACGGCATTGGTATCTACTAAGCCGAGTTGAGTGCCGACCTGACGAATTTGGTCAATAGAACGCGATCCATTGGTTGCGCCATAACCAACATAAGCCGCGGGTTTACCCTGCCATTCTTTGCCTAAGTAATCGAGTGCATTTTTAAGCGCAGGGCTATAGCCATGGTTATATTCAGGACTAATGAAAATAAATGCATCTGCTAATGCAATTTTGTCCGCCCATGCTTGTTGTTTGGGTTGATCATAAATGCCAGTCAGTGGTGGATTAGCACCGCTAAAAATCGGTAGATCCCACTCTTTTAGATCGATTATTTCAGTTTCAATAGTGGCAAAGCCATAACTTTGGATTTGATTGAGTACCCAATCTGCAACTTTAATAGCAGTACGACCCTCACGGATACTGCCGACCACAATATAAATTTTCATGTCTTTTCCTAAAGGTATTATGATGTTTTTACAGTAATTGTTTTTATAAAATGAATGTAGATGCAATTTGTATCGAAAAATCAGCACGAAAAAAGCACCCGAAGGTGCTTTGATTTGTCATGAAATCACATCATGATTTACATAATTTTGATGCCTTGCTGACCCGCAGGTGTCACTTTGAAGATTTCGACTTCAAAGCTGATATTTTTACCCGCTAATGGATGGTTAAAATCGACTTCAGTGATATCTTCACCCACCGTTTTCACCACGCCATAGAGGCTTTGTTTGGCTTTGTCTTCAAACTCAATCATGTGTCCTTCGATTGGGCGTTCAGCAAATTTTACCGTATCAAATTTTTGTACGTTTTCAGGGTTCCACGGACCGAAAGCATCTTCAGGTGGAAGGCTGACGGTACGACGGTCGCCTGCACGTAAACCAAACAAGGCTTTTTCAAAGCCCGGTAATAAGCTGCCATCGCCCATTACAAGGCTGACTGGGGTTTCACGGTTACGCGTGTTGTCAATTTCAACACCATCTTCAATGGCCACAGAAAAGTGTAAATCTACTTTTGAGCCCGCTTCGATGCGTGTGTCTTCGTTGGGATTGATAAAATCAGTCATGTTGTTTTTCCGCAGCTTGAATACGCCTTTTCTCAAGGAAAAAGGTATCAATCAAGAGCAAGATAGTCCCTAAAGTGATGGCACTATCTGCAATATTAAAAGCAGGGAAGTGGCTGTTGTTGTAAAACACGTGAATGAAATCGACCACGTAACCAAGGCTGACGCGATCAATTAAATTACCGATTGCACCACCCAAAATAAGAGCAACTGCAAGAGGCAATACTTTCACGTTTTTTGGCATACGCATGAGCCAAAAGACAAAAATAACAGACACTAAACCTGCAAGCGAGGTAAAGAAGTAACGTTGCCATCCACCGGCATCGGACAAGAAACTAAAAGCAGCGCCATAGTTATGTAGCAATGTCCAATTTAAAAAGGGCAGTACAGGTACTGGATCTGCATAATTCAGACTGGTACTTGCAATCCATTTAGTCCATTGATCCAAAATGATCGCGACAATGGATAAGCCCACCCACACTAAATTGTGTAGGTAGAATTGGAATAAACCCTTTTTAGGTTGTGGATTAGGCATATTTTCTCTCTTCGCCTTGGCCAGAAGGTAAGTTAATAATACAACGACCACATAAACCTGGGTGTGACGCATGGGTATTCACATCAGGCAATACATGCCAGCAACGGACACATTTTTCACCATCAGCCGCTGATACTTTCACATTCAAGCCTTCAAGATCAGACGCTTCACCTTGCGCTGCATCGAAGTCATTCACAATCACTTGAGAGGTAATCAGTACAAAACGAAGTTCATCGCTGAGCTTATCAAGGACTGCTTTCAGTTCAGCATTTGCCCAAAGTTCAACTTTAGCGGATAAGTTCGAGCCGACTGTTTTCGCGGTACGTGCAGCTTCAATAAACTTGTTCACTGCAGATTTTACAGAGATCAGCGTTTGCCATTCAGCTTCAGAAATCACATTCGCAGTGGATGCCACAGGAATGTCATACCATTCTGCAGTAAACACATATTTCTCTGATTGTTCAGGAATCAGTGGCCATGCTTCTTGAGCTGTGAAGGTCAAGATAGGTGCCATCCAACGTACGAATGCTTGTACCAAGTGATACAAGGCAGTTTGTGCCGAATGACGCGCAGCTGAATCCGCTTTCGTAGTGTATTGACGGTCTTTGATGATGTCTAAGTAGAAACCACCCAAGTCGTTGATACAGAAGTTGGTCAATGCATTCGTCACGATATGGAAGTTCATATCTTCGTATGCTTGTTGAATGGTTTTTTGCACTTCCGCAGCACGTTGCAAGATGTATTGATCAAGTGCAATCAATTGATCCACAGGCAAGGCGTCTGTAGAAGGTTTAAAGCCATTTAAGTTCGCAAGCAAGAAGCGAAGCGTGTTACGGATACGACGGTAACCGTCTGATGCACGGCTAAAGATTTCTTTACCCGCAGTCATTTCGTAACGGTAGTCCGCAGATGCAATCCAGAAACGTAAACCGTCTGCACCCATATCTTTAATGATGTCTTGCGGTGTAATCACGTTACCGATGGATTTCGACATCTTACGACCTTTTTCATCGACCACGAAGCCGTGAGTCAATAAGCCTTTGTACGGTGCGCGTTCGTTAATCGCAATAGACGTTAACAATGACGACTGGAACCAACCACGGTGTTGATCTGAACCTTCAAGGTATAAATCCGCAGGGTCTTGCAGATCTTCACGTTCGCGAAGCACTGCATAATGCGTTGTACCAGAGTCGAACCATACGTCTAAGGTATCGCGTACTGCATTGTATTGATCCGCATCATCACCGATAAATTCACGTGCATCACGGTTATACCAACCATCGATACCTTCTTTTTCAATCAGTTTTGCTACGATTTCAGTCAGTTCAGGCGTACGCGGATGTAGCTCATTGGTATCTTTATGTACGAAGAACGGAATTGGCACGCCCCACGTACGTTGACGTGAGATACACCAATCTGGACGACCTTCGATCATCGCCTCAATACGGTTTTTACCCCAATCTGGCACGAAGCTGATGTCATTTTCAATGGCATTGAGTGCTTTTTGACGTAAGCCTTTTGCATCCATGCTGATGAACCATTGTGGTGTCGCACGGAAGATAATTGGGGTTTTATGACGCCAGCAATGTGGGTAGCTATGTTTAATCACCACATGTGCCCAAAGTTTGCCTGCTTCGGTCAATGCTGCAATAATTTTCGGGTTGGCTTTATAAATATGCTCGCCAGCAAACAGTGGAGACGTTGGTAAATAGACACCGTTACCACCGACTGGGTTTTCAACTTTTAAGTTGTACTGTAAGCCAACTTTGTAATCGTCCACACCATGACCTGGTGCTGTATGTACTGCACCTGTACCGCTGGTTGCAATCACGTGTTCGCCTAAAATCACCGGCACTTGACGCTCAGAAATTAAAGGATGTTGCAGAACTAAGTTTTCAAGTTTTGCACCCACAAAATCAGCAATAACTTCAAATGCGGTAAAGCCATAACGTTGAGTTGCAGACTCAACTAAATCTCTTGCAAGAATGAAGTTTTGCGCTGCTTTGTCTTCGCCTGTTGCTTTCACAAGTTGATATTCGATATCCGCATGTAGCGCAACCGCTTGGTTCGCAGGCATGGTCCAAGGAGTAGTTGTCCAAATCACGATATCTGTTGAATCTTTGACGTCAACACCAACACGTGCAGATAAATCTGTAAGATCAACAACCGTGAAACCAACGTCGACTGCATCTGATTTTTTATCTTCGTATTCAACTTCAGCTTCAGCCAACGATGAACCACAATCTAAACACCAGTTGACTGGTTTAAGACCCGGCTCAATGTGACCTGCTTTGGCAATTTCACCGAGTGAACGAACAATATTCGCTTCTTGTTGGAAGTTCATGGTGAGGTAAGGATTGTCCCAATCACCGAACACGCCCATACGCACGAAGTCTTTCTTTTGAAGTTCAACTTGGGTGTACGCATATTCGCGGCAAGCTTTACGGAAAGTTGATGCATCCACTTTTACGCCAACTTTACCGACTTTTTCTTCAACTTTAAGTTCGATTGGCAAACCGTGACAGTCCCAACCCGGTACGTAGGGTGCATCAAAGCCATCCATGACACGGCTTTTAATAATGATGTCTTTAAGAACTTTATTGACTGCGTGACCTAAATGGATTTGACCATTCGCATACGGAGGGCCGTCATGAAGCACATATTTTTTCTTGCCAATACGCGATGCACGAATCTGCTGATAAATGTCATCGGCATACCACTCTTCTAACCATTTCGCTTCACGTACTGCAAGATTTGCTTTCATCGCAAATTCAGTACCGGGGAGGTTTAGCGTGGCTTTGTAATCCACTGCATTTTCAGGAGTTTGCTTATCGCTCATGCAAGTTGTCTTCCAATTTAATCAGTCTTTTCGCTGACACGTTTTACAATAAAAATATGAGATATTAAAAGGGAAATGTTGGGGTATTCCGACGAAACTCAAGGAGCTTGTCGACGTCATCATCAATTCCAGCTTTCAAAGCTTCAAGCGAAGGATAATTCTTTTCGCCATGTAAATAGTTTAAGAACGTCACCCGCATTAACAGGCCATACAGATTAGCAGAAACATCGGGGAAATGTACTTCTAATCGCCATTCTGGATGCTCTTGTTTGATGGCAGGACGCGTTCCGACATGACCTGCACCAAATAGCGCAGTCGGGGCGTAACCCATAATGCCATGTTGAGTCGAATCATTGGCTTGAACTTTCGCGCTTAACGATTCAGTCTCGCAGACAACGTCCACTGCATAAATGCCATGCAAGCAGGGTTTATGTCGGTTTAAACGCACATTAATGGTCGGGAAATTAATGGTTCGACCAATTTGATCGCCGTATTGTACTCGACCAGTAATACTATAAGGACGACCCAATAATTGTGCTGCAAGTGCTAAATCGCCTGCTTGCAAGGTTTGACGAATACGGGTTGAACTGACACGCTCACCATCTAAACGAATCGTCGATAAATTCGTCACGTCAAAACCAAATTCACGTAAAAATTCACTATTGCCCTGACGGTTTTTACCAAAGTGAAAATCATCGCCTAAGACCAGATGTTCTGCATTGAGTTTGTCTTTTAAAATGTCGGCAAATGCTTCTGCAGTGAGGCTACGGAACGTATGATCGAACTTTGCGACTGCAATATAGTCCACACCGAGTTCCGTTAAGTATTCGACTTTTTCACGTAACGATGAAATACGAGGCGGGGCATCATAAGCTTTAAAGTATTCAAGTGGTTGCGGCTCGAAAATCATGACCACAGTTTTTAATTTTTGTTCATCTGCCACAGCTTTCAGCTGTTTAATCATGGCCTGATGACCCAAATGTACACCGTCAAAATTGCCAATCGTCACGGCAGTTTTTTCTGACAGCGAATGGGTGTTTAAAGCATTCAGGCGGAGCAGCTTCATGGGCGAATCAAGTGCTTAGAAAGATCGAGAGGCTATATATTGCCATAATCTTAGCGTTTCGTCTTGTTGTTGTGTTTTTAGACAATAAAATTAATGAACTCAGGATATTTATATCAATTAAAATGATATAAATGATAAATATTAATCAATTTTATTTATATAAATAGCTTTGTATGATGTGCTTATAGTCTTTGATGAGCAACTGCGATGAAAAAGCCTTTTCAGCAACTGAAACAGCGTGGTGACATAATCCGTCAATTTACCCCAAATTGGTTTACCGTCACTATGGGAACTGGGGTTGTGGCACTGATTATTGCAGAATTACCCATCGCATCAGCGTTTTTTTGGCAGCTGGGTAATGGACTTTGGCATTTTAACATACTGCTTTTTATCTTTTTTACTGTGTTATACGCATTACGTTGGATTAAATATCCAACCGAAGCCGCACAGGTGTTGAGTCACCCAACCATGAGTTTATTTTTGGGTGCAATTCCGATGGGGCTTGCAACCATTTTAAATGGTTTTCTTAAATTTGGTGTAACTCTTTATGGTGATGTCGCGGTTCAGATTGCTGAAAGCTTATGGTATATCGATGTGATTTTGGCAGTGCTCATTGCGTGGGCTGTGCCATTTTTAATGTATAGCCGCCAACAACATCAATTACACAGCATGACTGCAGTATGGTTACTCCCCATTGTGGCGTGTGAGGTTGCAGCAAGTAGTGGTGGCTTATTGCTACAACATTTAGAAGTGAGCCAACATGCGGTTATGATTTTACTGGGTAGCTATGTGTTGTGGGGCATTTCAGTTTTACCTGCCTTTGCCATTTTAACCATTCTGATGCTGCGTTTAGCGATGCATCAATTGCCTGCAAAGGATATGGCCATCAGCAGTTGGCTTGCCCTCGGTCCAATTGGAACAGGTGCTTTGGCATTGCTGCTTTTAGGTCAGCAAGCGCCTCAAGTCCTTGCTGTGGTTGAGCTGAAACAGGTGGGTGAGTTCTTTCAATATGCAGGTATGTTTGGCAGTTTAATTTTATTGGGCTTTGGTGTGTGGTGGTTAGGTATTGCGATTTTGACCACTATTCAGCATCTAAAAACAGGCTTGCCGTTTAATTTGGGTTGGTGGGGACTGACTTTTCCGCTGGGTGTATTTACGCTTGCCGTACTCAATGTTGCTGCGCAAACAGGTGTCAATGGAATTACCCAGATAGGCTATGCCTTAGCAATTTTACTCATTGGGCTTTGGTTCATGGTCATGGCAAAAACAGTGCACGGTTTTTATTGCGGTACATTGTTCTTTTCACCTTGCTTAAAGCGTTACTTAGAACAAAAAGCATAAAGGCTCAATAAAGAAATGCGTCAAGCTGAGATGATTCTCAGCTTTTTTCTATTTGCAGTTTGATTCAGCTTAATTTTTAATATGTCGTTAATATCGAGCTAACGAGAATATGAATGTCTGATTTTGCTTTAATTATGGCATTGCCCAATGAATCGAAAGGCTTATTTGAAGCTGAAGGGATTGAAGTCCATTACAGTGGCATTGGTAAAGTCAATGCAGCATTTAAAGCTTTTGAAATTATTCAAAAAACCGGCTGTAAAACTTTAATCAATTTAGGCTCGGCGGGCAGTTCGTATTTTGATGCGCATTCATTGGTTGAAGTAAGTGAGTTCGTACAACGTGATATGGATGTATCACCGCTTGGATTTGAGGTGGGTGTGACACCCATGGATGATGAGTATCCTGCTGGAATTCAGCTTGAAAGTTTCTTTGAATATTTACCGAAAGGTATATGCGGTACTGGAGACAGTTTTGAAACGGGTCTGCCTAAAGTACCGTGTAACTTAGTCGATATGGAAGGCTACGCAATCGCTAAAGTGTGTAAAAAACTCGGTGTTCGATTTGTCTCGGTCAAATATATTACCGATGGTGCGAACGACACGGCACATTTAGATTGGGAAGAAAACTTATTATTGGGTGCAAGGAAGTTATTATCGTTATATCAAACGGTCAAAATCTAGAATAAACAACAGTGATTCGGCGACCATAAATGCTATGGTCGTATGCCAAGTATTCGCTCAAAATTACTTTTCAGGACGTGGAATCACACCGTAAAGCATCATATGTACCGTATGTTGAATAATACGTTGTTGCATGCTGCGATTACGTAAAGTTTTACCTGTCACCATTTCCATCTGTGTCGAAAAATCGGCATAGTTTTGGGTAAGTGCCCAAATGTTTAAAATGAGCAATTCAGGGTCAATATCTTGCGAAATTTTACCTTGTTCTTGCCAATTACTAATCACTTTAGCTTTGCGCTTCACCAATTTCTTGAGTGGACCTTTTAAGATCTCAAGAATATGCGGTGCACCTTGAATTACTTCCAAAGCAAATAAACGTGATGCTTTTGGTTGAGTGCGTGATACCTCAATTTTTTGCAGTAAGTAATTGGTAATGGCTTCTTCAGGCTCAAGTTCAGCTTCAAGGGTTTGCAAAGGCGCAAGCCATTTTTGTAGAACCGTTGTTAAAACTTCGACATAAAGTGCTTCTTTATTTTCATAGTAATAGAAAATATTCGACTTATGCATTTCTGCAATTTGTGCAATTTCATCGAGACTTGCCCCACTAAAACCATAGAGAGAAAAGACATCGAGCGCAGCACTCAGCAGCTGGTTGCGTTTTTGGGTACTCTTTTTTTGTTCCATCGGCAATTTAAAAGCAAGGAAAAAGGGAATCATCAATTGTACGGCAAATCATCAGATTTGTGCATAAAGTCTAAGTGCAATTTTCTGAATAATCGTGATTTATTCTGTAGATTGGCTATTAAATTACGATAAATTCGACAATTATTCTATAAAAAATCAAGTTGATGAAAAATCTAAGATTATTTAAAAAATTTTGATATTCAATACATTAAACTAAAAAATGAGAAATTCATCACATTTTAGGGGTTATACGTAATATGCACGAATGACTTAAATGAAAAGAAAAGCAGTGATTTTGATTGATAAAAATACACTGCTTAAGCTTATAGAATTTTTTGAATAGCTGAAGTTTAGGTCGCTAATACAGCATTTAGCACTTGTTGTTCAAGTTCAGCGAATTGGACATTTTTCTGACGAGGACGTGGCAAATTCACGCTAAATTCTTTTGCAATATGCCCTTTATCAAGCAAAATAATACGATCGGCAAGTTGTACCGCTTCACTGACATCATGCGTCACCAAAATGGCAGTAAAGCCTTGTTCAGTCCATAATTTTTCAATTAATGCCTGCATATCTAAGCGGGTCAAAGCATCGAGTGCGCCTAAAGGCTCATCCAATAATAGAATACGTGGCTTATGTGACAAAGCACGGGCAAGTGCAGTGCGTTGACGTTGACCGCCTGATAACTGCGATGGCCAAAGCGCAGCTTTTTCTGCTAAGCCGACTTTTTTAAGCAGCTCAGATGCGTTGCCGTGTTGTTCTTTTTGCAGACCCAATTGCACGTTTTGCTCAATGCTACGCCAAGGGAGTAAACGTGGATCTTGGAACATGACTCGAATATCATCTGCGCTAATGCCTTCGCGAATATGACGCGCAGACTTAAAGCGAATTTCACCGTAACTTTGCTGTTCAAGATCAGCAATTAATCGGAGTAAGGTGCTTTTACCACAACCACTACGACCCACAATGGCAAGAAATTCACCCGGCTGAATATGCAGGTCTAAATCTTCAAGGATTTTGACTGAGCCATAAAATTTATGCAATTGCTCAATAATAATTTCTGCACCAATCACTGCATGTGGATTGATATCTGCGGTTGAAGGGCTTTTACCTACCGTTTTTTCTTCATTGGCGTGACGGCTTAAACTTAAATCTGTCATCACATGCTCCTTAATGTATTTTCAATTATTTTTGGTAACCGGCATGCCAGCGTAGAAGGAAACGTTCAAGCATTACGGCAAATACATCTGCTAATTTACCCAGTAATGCGTACAGTAAAATACCAACCAAGACCACATCGGTTTGCAAGAACTCACGTGCATTCATGGTCATATAACCAATACCTGATTGTGCCGAAATGGTTTCTGCCACAATGAGAAGCACCCAAACGAGACCAAGCGAAAAGCGTAAGCCAACCAAAATAGAGGGCATTGCACCTGGTAAAATAATTTCTCTATACAGCTGCCAACGGGTCAAACCATAGCTTTTACCCATTTCAATGAGTTGTGGGTCAACCGAGCGAATCCCATGATAGGTATTGATATAAATCGGGAAAAATACCCCAATAGCAACCAAGAATAATTTGGCTGATTCATCAATCCCGAACCATAAAATTACCAATGGAATTAAGGCTAAAGCCGGAATATTACGAATCATTTGTAGGGTGGTATCAAGCAGGGTAGATGCCAGTTTTGATGAACCATTGAGTAAGCCCAAAAGTAGACCTAAACCACCACCGACCAATAAGCCACTGATAGCACGTCCTGCACTGACTTTGACATGTGTCCACAGTACGCCTGACACCAATAAATCCCAAAACGCAATTGCAACAGCACTCGGGGCGGGCAAAATACGGCTTTCTAATAAACCGGTACTCGACGCAATTTGCCAAAGTAAAATGAGCACAACCGGAACTAACCAAGGCAGCAAACGCTGCCCGAGTTGTGTTCCACGTGAAACCTGTTTTTCTTTGATGGTTTCAATTGAAACGACCTTTGACATTAAGCCAGCTCCTGAATATTTTCAGCCTTCTTATTTTCTTCAGGTGTGTAGTTATTTGCTACGATTTCACCAAAAGGACCTGTGAGGTTTGGCTGTGCTAATTTTTGTTGTGTTTCAAGCGGAAGAAGAGGGAAGACCAATTCTGCAAAACGAATTGATTCTTCAAGGTGTGGGTAACCCGAGAAAATAAATGTACTAATACCAAGGTCGGCATACTCTTGAATACGTGCTGCAACAGTTTCAGGGTCGCCCACCAGCGCAGTACCTGCACCACCACGAACTAAGCCGACACCTGCCCAAAGGTTAGGCGACACTTCAAGTTTAGTACGATCACCATTGTGCAGCTCTGCCATACGACGCTGACCAACAGAATCCATTTGTTTGAATTTCTTCTGTGCTGCTGCAATAGTTGCATCATCCACATATTGAATCAGTTCTTCAGCTGCAGCCCATGCTTGTTCGTTAGTCTCACGCACAATCACATGTAAACGGATACCGTAATTGAGTTCACGACCTTTTGCTGCTGCTTTTTGACGAACCACGTCAATTTTCTCTTTCACTGCTGCAGGTGGCTCACCCCAAGTTAAATAGGTATCGACTTGTTCTGTAGCCAACTCAATAGCATCATCCGATGAACCACCGAACCAAAGTGGTGGATAAGGTTTTTGAATAGGTGGATACAATAATTTCGCATTGTCGACGCTGAGACGTTCACCATGGAAAGTAAAGCTTTCACCTGTATGTGAACGAGTTAAAATCTCACGCCAAATTTTGGTGTATTCATTGGCTGTTTTATAACGTGTTGAATGGTCTTCATAAACGCCATCGCCTTTTAATTCTTCTTCATCGCCACCTGTCACAAGGTTCAGTAACACACGGCCACCAGACAAACGGTCAAAAGTTGCTGCCATACGCGCAGTCAGTGCAGGCGTGGTTACACCTGGACGAAGTGCCACAAGGAATTTTAATTTTTTCGTTGCATCAATCAAGCTTGCTGCAGTTAACCATGGATCTTCACATGAACGTCCTGTTGGAATCAGTACACCCTCATAGCCTAGGTTATCTACCGCAACAGCAATCTGCTTCATATACGCATGATCGACTACACGTGCACCTTTACTTGTGCCAAGGTAGCGACTGTCACCATGTGTTGGAATAAACCAGAAAATTTTCATGTGATGTTCCTTTATTTAAAAGATAGTGCTCGGTATCAATTTGATGATGGAATAGACCAGACAATTGGCTGGATGTTCAATTTGTTAGGAATCAGTCCCAATGTTTGGAAACTGTCTGCAATATTTTGTTGTGCTTGAATCTGTTCAGTGCCTAAGGCGTGAATAGGCGAAGGTTTGTTACGACGCTCAAATGCACGTTCTGCAACAGCTTTATCCAAGCCCGTATTTTTTTGATAAATTTCTAAAGCGACTTTTTGGTTTTTTAAAATCCATTGGTCGGCATTATTTAAGGCATTTAAAAACTGAGCTGTGGCTTGTGGATGTGTATTGATAAATTTTGGACTGGCGACATAGAACGAGTAGGTTTGATCAAAGTCACCTGTTTTCGTGAGTACACGTGCTTGATCTTGTATTTCTACTGCCGCAAGGAACGGATCCCAAATTACCCACGCATCGACTGATTTCTTATCGAAAGCTGCACGCGCATCAGCAGGCGGTAGCCAAATCGGTTGAATATCGGTCCATGTTAAGCCTGCACGTTGCAATACTTTTGATAACAACTCATGTGCATTGGAGCCTTTTTGCAGTGCAATCCGCTTGCCTTTGAGCTGTGTCAATTGGGTAATGGCGCTGTTGTCATGAACCACCAAAGCAAGACTGTGAGCAGGTGTTACTTCATATGCGACATAGTTCAAATCTTTCTTGGCAGCTTGTGCAAAAATAGGCGGTGTATTGCCTACAGAACCATAGTCCACTGCGCCCACTGCCAAAGCTTCTAACATTTGGGGACCCGCAGGAAATTCAATCCACTCGATTTTTGCATGTGGAAATTGTTGTTCAATTAATTTTTCATCACGTGCGACCAATAAATTGAGTGAGGATTTTTGAAATCCAATGGCAACTTTTTTTACGTCTTTCGCTACGCTGCTTTCAGCAGCAGCGGCATCAAGCTTATTCTCTTGCTTTTGCTGACATGCGCTCAATCCTAAACCAAGGGCGGTCAGACTGAGCACTGAAAGTATTTTTAATGTTGCCATGGGAAAATCCTCATTTTTTATTTAATAATGGCGGCTTCAATATTGAGTTTTTGTGGAATTAGTTGTTGACCGTAGAATGCGTCAGCCACTTGTTGTTGTTTTTGCACCACATCACTTGAAAGTGGTTTGACACCAAAGCCCATACGCGAAATGGATGTTTCCAGTACATCTAGGGCAAGTCCTGTTGGTTTTTCTAATAATTTTGCCGCTTCAGCTTGATTCTGTGAGACCCACTCAGTTGTTAAGTTCAATTCATTTACGACTGCTGAAATCACCTCTGGATGTGCTTCTGCAAATTTACGATCGGCTAAATAGAATTGGTGGTTATTGACTAAGTTTTCACCTGTCGCAATGACACGTGCGCCAATTTGGTGTTCTGCTGCGGCAAAGAACGGATCCCAAATGACCCACGCATCGACTGCGCCACGTTCAAATGCCGCACGTGCATCCGATGGGGGTAAGTAAACTACTTCAATATCGCTAAGTTTTAAGTTATTGGCTTCGAGTACTTTAAGAAGCAAGTAATGTACGTTTGAACCTTTGTTCAACACCACGCGTTTGCCTTTTAAGTCTTTTACCGATTGGATATTTGAGTCTTTCTGCACAATTAAAGCTTCAGCTTTTGGTGCTTGTGGCTGGTTTGCGACATAAACTAAATTGGCATTGGCCGCTTGTGCAAAAATAGGCGGTGCTTCACCTGCTTCACCGAAGGAAACGCTACCGACATTTAAGCCTTCAAGTAGTTGTGGTCCTGCAGGAAACTCCACCCATTTCACATTCACATTTTGTGCTTTTAACGCTGTTTCTAAGTTGCCACGTTCTTTTAAAATCGGCAGTACGCCGTATTTTTGGAAGCCAATATTTAAAGTAAGGTCTTGTTCTTGTTTTGAGCAAGCTGAAAGCATCATGACGCCAGCAATCGCAGCGCTAAGTACAGCTGTTTTTGCTAATAATTTAATATGAGATTGGCGCATGAAACAAAGCTCCTAAACAACCCAATGGGATCTATAAATAAGTTAGACACACGCTAATGGATTATGCTTTCCAAAAAAAATAACAATTCAGGAATTTCTAATGAGAAAAAAAGATAAATAAAAAAGCGCAAAAGATATGCGAAAAAGTGATTAAGCGAATGAATTTTTATGCATGCGAATTGATTGCAAATTAATGAAATTATTAATAATTTAACTAAATATAGATAAGTGATAAGTTTAGCTTTGGAAAAGAAATAGAAAAGTGCTTAGAACAATCTTTTTCTCAGATAAATATATTCAAAATGAAGATAATGCAAATTAAAAAAATCAGGTGATGATCAGCATCTAATTCAACATTAAATTACAAAGTAATGTTCTTTTAGCTAATGAGTACGCTTGTTTTAAGATGAAAAAAGCCGCAAAAAAAAGCCCATATTATTCAATATAGGCTGATGTATTTTGATTGTTTTAGACTAAATCCTTTTCTTACAGACTAAGGAATTACGCTGATAGTTATAGAGTTCCTGACGCGCACTTGGTAGATCATCTACGCTTGCCTGCTCAAAACCATGTTCTAAGAACCAATGCGCAGTGCGCGTGGTTAAAATAAACAATTGTTGAATGCCCAAGCTACGTGCTTTTTCTTCCAGATAATGCAAAATTTGGCTACCACGATTCGATTTTCGATAGCTTGGATGCACTGCAACACAGGCGATTTCTGCAGATCTTAACTCATCACCTGTGGCTGGAATCGGGTAGAGTGCCGCACATGCCAAAATCATACCGTCACGTTCAATTACAGCGAATTGTTCAATTTCACTTTCGAGACGTTCACGTGAGCGATAGACCAAAATGCCTTGTTGTTCTAGCGGGCGCAGTAAACTGATTAAACCGCGGACGTCTTGAATATTGGCCATACGCACTTCTTCATAATGCGCATCGGTAATCATCGTACCGCAACCATCACGGGTAAATAGTTCCTCAACCAATGCACCATCATGTGCATAAGACAATAAATGCACCCGATTAATGCCTTTCATCGACGCTATTTGTGCTGCACGTAGTAGCATCACCCATTGCGGCTGTTGTTGCTGATACTGCTCAATATATTGATCGAGTTGTTGTGAGCTAATTTCACGTAGCATGTCTTGATGCTGATTAAATAATCCGGGTTGTTCTCCCAAGAAAATTAATTTATCTGCTTGAATGGAAATGGCGGTTTTTGTTGCGACTTCCTCCGTCAGCAAATTAAAGACTTCACCTGTGGTCGAATAGCCGCTTGGACCGAGGAGCACAATATTATGATTATCTAAATGGCGTTGAATGGCGTCAGTATCGACACTACGAACTTCACCTGTGAGCTGAAAATCCACACCATCACGAATACCGTAGGGTTTTGCGGTAATAAAATTACCTGAGACCACATCAATACGTGCACCATACATCGGTGAGTTGGCAAGTCCCATCGACAGTTGTGCTTCGATTTGCAAACGAATTGCACCGACTGCACTCATGACGCTATTTAATGATTCGCGTGTTGTGACCCGAATGTCTTCATGGAACGGTGTTTCAATTTTGCTTTGTGATAGTTGTGCGTTAATTTGTGGACGTGCGCCATGGACTAAAATCAAACGAATGCCAAGTGAATGTAACAGGGCGATATCATGAATAATGTGCTGAAAATTTTCATGTTGCACAGCTTCGCCATCGAACATAATGACAAAGGTTTTATTACGATGCGCATTGATATAGGGTGCAGAATGCCGAAACCAATGCACATATTGTAATGGTGTGCTTTGTGTCATATCAGCTGAATTCATGCGTTGACCTATTTAAAGAGAAAATTTTTCTTAAGTTTGATTCTAATGCAAAAAATGACAAGTGGAAGTGCAGACATAAAAAAACACCTGAAACTTTGGTTCAGGTGTAAGTGGAGAACTTTTAAATAGCGATGATGTGACTGACATCATTAATTCATAATGCGAATGATCTTGTTATTACGTTCATTCACAAGGACATAGTCACCATTTACTTTATACCATTGCTGATAACGGCCAGCATTTGGCAAACGACGTGCATCACGGTCGCTGACTTTGAAGCTTCGTGAATCATATTGACGCGGTAAAGTTTGACCTACTCGCCAATCACGACTTGGATTTACACTACGTTGTTTATAGCGCTGTGCATCATTCCATTTTTGATTGTTTTTATGATCCCAATGCGCTTTTGGCGGATGTTGGTTATTGAAACGTGGATCATGTTGAGGTGCTGCCATTGCAGAACTTGCAATGAATGCACTCATCGATAAAGCCACAGTAGCGAACAACGTTTTAAGTGTAGTTTTCATAGCCTTCACCTCAGCATATAAATGATCTATTCGATAGGAATACATTAGCCAATGAGTGGTGAGAAAGCGTGAGCAGTCTGAAGTAGATGTGTTAAATGTATGGAGAAATTACAGAGAAGATGAGTTAAGAGGGCGCAGTATTATCTACAAAAAAAGACCCACATTGGGGTCTTTTGATCAGGTCACACAGGGTTAATTGGCAATACGAACAATACTGTTGCTATCAGAGTCGACTAAAATAAAATCGTTGTTCACTTTGTACCATTGCTGCTTGCGATCAGGTCGTGGCAAATTGTGTTCTTTAAAACCCACTTTGTATCCACTGCTGCGATAATGCTGCGGCATCACATAGCCAGGCTGCCATTTAATTTGTTGTAAGCGTTTAACACCGCGCTCTTCACGCATACGACGTTTATCCGCGTTCTGATCACTGTTGTAATCGCGAAATTCGCGCGACTTTTTGCCATTATCATGATGATCAGCACGTGAATCATGCTCAAAATGAGGGGCAGCTGTCGCAACATTGGTCAGTGTCAATGCACTTAGCGACATGACTAACATCATTAAAGCTTTTTTCATTCTGAACCCTCATTCAATTGTTCATTTTCTAGAATACTAATGTACGTAATAAATGCAGAGAAACTGTGAAGATCAATCAAGAGTTTTTTTAATAAATCAGCAATCATGAAGATTATGACATGATTTTAGAGCATTTTTAAACGCTAGAGCGACTTTAAAATCTGATCAGCGGCTAAAACTCAATATGCTGTAAATAACGTGTTAAAAGCCGAATACAACGACTTAGCCACTGAATTCGATTCTACGTGGCTTAATTCCAATGTTCAGATAAACATTGTAAAGATTGGATCGCTGTGACAATAGATTCAGCTTGAATAGCATCATCTAAACCTTTAATGAGGCTATCAGAGAGTTGTAAACGTTGAATGCGACGAATGGTCTCTGTTTTACGAATTTGATCAGTCATGGCGTGTTCCTTAGCGCGTATTTCTTGAATGCCCTGACTATAGAGAAAATAATATAATTTATAAAACCGAATATATTTATGATTTAAATATGAAAAACCGATGATCAGGGTTTTAAAAATGAGCGCAAAAAAAGCACACCCATGAAAGATATGCTTTTTTATGAAAATGAGTAGCTCAATAGGCGTAATTAAAATCTGTATAATCAGTCAGTGATTTTTGAATATGGGCTTGAATAAAACTGCGAATGTCATCTGTGGTCATGGCTTTGCCCTGATTTGAAACAATATGTTCAATTTCTGGCTGACCATCAATTTTAATTCGATAAGCAAAATTTTTAGCTAAGCGATAGCCGTCATCTAATTTTTCTACGCCAGTCACGTAGTAATAAGAATGCTCAAAATTAAGATCGGTATGAGAAAAAATAAATTGATCGAAGAGTTTCAGTTTTTGACCATTTTCGAGTGCCTTGATGTCATCCACGATACTCGTTTCAAATTTCATCCCGAATTTTTCAGAAATCGGTTGTTGGTCAATCAGTAGCGATACCATGCCATCGTCTAGGATGGTGACAGTGATGTTATTTAAATCAGCCATGATTTACTCGAATCAAAAAATATAGGGCTTAGTATGGATATATTTTGATTAAACTCAATCTTGGGTTTTGATGTTTGCTGAATATTTGCGCAGAAACTTAAGCTGTAATGCAAGGTTGCAAATAAAAGCCAGTTCACTTGAACTGGCTTTTATTCATTTAGCAAAAGATTTTAATCTTGGGCATCAATGCTTTGACCATTTAAATGATTGCTATCTTCACCCATCAAATACAAATATGCCGGCATAATCGATTCAGGTGTCGGTAATGTTAATGGATCTTCATTTGGATAGGCTTTAGCGCGCATACCAGTACGTGTTGCACCGGGATTAATACAGTTAAAGCGAATATTTGGATGCATGTTTTCTTTAGCAAATAGGGTGCTCACTGCTTCGATCGCAATTTTTGAAACCGAATACGCGCCCCAATTTTCCCGTGCTTCACGTCCTACACCAGAACTGGCAAATACTACTGAGGCATTTTCAGATTTTTGTAGCAAAGGCAGTAATTCTTGCGTCAGCACAAAAGGCGCACGTAAATTAACCGCCATCACATCGTCCCAAACTTCAGGCGAATAATGCGCGAGTTGTGTACGATCACCCAAAATACCCGCATTATGCAAAATGCCATCTAAACGTCCGAATTGACGATCGAGGGTATCGACCAATAATTCATAATCGCGCTCAGAGGCGCTTGAAAGCTGTAAAGGTAAAATGGCAGGTTGCGGTGCACCTAAACTCTCAATTTCATCATAAATGACTTCAAGTTTGTTCAAGGTACGCCCATGCAGCACCACTGTTGCACCATGCAGGGCATAGCTGATGGCAGCTGCACGACCAATACCATCGCCCGCACCTGTAATTAGGATGATGCGATCTTTGAGTAGATCGGGGCGAGGTTGATATTCTGAATATTTCACAATCTACCTCCTCAATTATTATTGTTAATAAAAATTTAAATCAGCTTTAAACCGATGCTTTCGCAAAAAGCAAAGCTTCAAGCTGTTGTTGTAATTCGGGTACTGTGTTGACTATACAATCTGCTTGCCACGCTGTTAAGTCATCTTTGTACTGGAGTGGTAAGTATCCGTAAGCAGCCAAAATGGTATACATACCTGCGGCACGACCTGCATCAATATCACGTGGATGGTCACCCACATAAATACAATCCTCAGCCGCAAGATGGATCTGTTTGGCTGCCAAATACATCGGCTCAGGATCGGGCTTGGTTTTTGTGACATCTTCAGGGCAGACTAAAACGGCACAACGTGCAGTTAAATTCAGTGCTTGCAATAATGCTTCACTCAACCAACGTGGTTTATTGGTGACAATACCCCATGGAATTTCCTGTGCTTCTAAAGCTTCAAGTAGTGAGTACATGCCAGAAAATAAATCAGTATCGACGGCAATATCTGCCCCATAACTGTCTAAGAAACGCTGACGATGCGCAAGGAAAATCGGATCATCTACGTCAAGTTCGGGATAAACCAATTTCACCATCGCACGTGCACCTTCCGATACTTGGGTACGAATAAGATCAGCTGCAACGACTTCACGACCTTCTTCACGGCACATGTGTTGAATGATACGAATAAAGTCTGCTGCGGTATCAATTAAGGTGCCATCAAGGTCAAAGAGAACTGCTTTCATTCAGCAGTCTCGTTTTGGCTTTCTTTTTGTGTATAGACCATATAGTTCACATCTACATTCGGTGCTAACCAATAACGTTTGGTGAGTGGATTGTAGTGTAACCCTGTCATATCTTTCAGTTTAAGACCTGTCTCACGAATATCATGTGCAAGTTCAGACGGCTTAATAAATTTGCTGTAATCATGGGTGCCTTTGGCTAACATGCGTAGCACATATTCTGCACCGACAATCGCAAATAAATAGGCTTTTGGATTACGGTTAATGGTCGAGAAGAACACATGGCCATTTGGTTTTACCAATTTATAACAAGCTTGAATAATAGAAGCCGGATCTGGAACATGCTCTAACATTTCCATACAGGTTACGACGTCATATTGACCGGTTTGTTCTTCTGCGAGCTGTTCGACTGTAATTTGACGATATTCAATATTGTGAACGCCTTCTTGCTCCGCATGAATACGCGCAACATTTAAAGGCGCTAAGCCCATGTCAATGCCAAGCACATTCGCGCCACGACGCGCCATACTTTCTGCCAAAATGCCGCCACCGCAGCCAACATCAAGGACTTTTTTGCCTTGTATGCCGCCTGCATGTTCATCAATCCAATTCAGGCGCAGTGGATTAATCATATGTAGTGGGCGGAACTCAGAATGCTGATCCCACCAGATAGCAGCAAATGCTTCAAATTTAGCAATTTCTTGTGGATCAACATTCAGTTGCGACATCGGTGTCACCTCAATCAGGTTTTTATCATTTAAAATAGGGTCGAGCTTTGGCTGATCACCGATTAAATCAAGTGAATCAGCAGCATTGTTTAGTGTAGCGATTCTGTCAGAAAAAGCGATAAAAGCAGTAAAAAACTTCACAGAATGAAAACGAAATCGGCATATTTGATTTATAGTATCGGCATAAGCTAATCATAATGATGTTGAGGACTATAAGTTCAATGAAAAAATTCCTTTTCAGTGGCGTTGCAGCTGCTCTTTTTGCTTTTTCTGGCAGTTCAATGGCTGCCAACTTTGTGGCAGGTCAAGACTATCAAGTCGTTCCACACCCAGTCAAAGTTGAAAAACCAGGTAAAATCGAAGTTCGTGAATTTTTTTGGTATGGCTGTCCGCATTGCTTTACATTAGAACCGCATATGCAAACTTGGTTGAAGAAAATTCCTAAAGATGTCCGTTTTGTACGTACACCTGCAGCGATGAATCCGCTTTGGGAACAAGGTGCGCGTGCTTATTATGCATCTGAGCTATTAGGTGTGCGTCAAAAAGCGCATATTCAATTGTTTGAAGAAATTCATAAGCGTCAAAAGAATATTTTAGAACAAGCAGCATTTGCGAAGTTCTATACGCGCTACGGTGTATCTGAAGCGAAATTCAACTCAACTTTTAAATCATTCCCTGTGACCTCAAAAGTGGCGCAAGCAAAACGTTTAGCACAAACCTATCAGTTAAGTGGTGTGCCAGCAGTTGTGGTAAATGGTAAATATATTGTTCAAGGTGAAGATCAAAAAGTGATTCAAGTGATGAATTATTTGATCGAAAAAGAACGTAAAGCCAAATAAAGTCATGTCACTTTAAAAAAGCCCGTGTTAAGCGGGTTTTTTTATATTCATACTTTCATATAAAAATTGAATTTTAGCTAAAGAGAAGTCCTCTAGTGCTTTTTGTTTTTGCTGTTGTATTTCTTCTGAATAGAGCAGTTGAATATTTAAGCATTCAGTTGCAAAACTCAGCAACAATTGTAGAAATAACTCAGCAGCCAGTTCAATTTTTTTAGGGTCTTTTAATGCGTAAAAATCGGGTAGATCGGCTAAACGAGATACGATATCTTGTAATAAAAAATCATATTCACGCTGTAATGCATGTCTGATTTCAAACGGTCCATTTGAGCGACCTGAAATAAAAAAATGCCATGTCTCTTTAGAAGCAATCACAGATGTAAAGAAAAAATCTGCGCGCTGTTGGATGTTGGCTGCGGGCTGTTGAATCATCATTTTACCAAGATGATGTATGACGTGACGGACATCGTGGGATGCTTGATCAACCAGTTCTAAACCCAGTTGCTGCATATCGTCAAAATGTCGATAAAACGCAGTAGGTACTCGGTCAACAGTTTGACTTAGTTCTCGTAAGCTCACGCACGAAAAGCTGCCTTTTTCATAGCAAAGCTTCAATGCAGCATTAATAAATGCCTGATGTGTCTGTTGTTTTTTCTCATCACGGACAGACATATTTCCCCCATTTTTTATGCCATATAGTCTAACAAAAATGCCAAGCTAAAACTGTATTTTCATGAATGTATCCTTTTGCAAAAGCACAACGACTCCACGCCTGTTTAAACATGGCATCTGATATACTATGCTCAGTTAAATTTAGCCATTATTTAGGACACATTATGCGTATCGACCAACGAACTTTAGATCAATTGCGTGACGTTAAAATCACCCGTAACTACACACGTTATGCAGAAGGTTCTGTATTGGTTGAATTTGGTCATACCAAAGTTTTGTGTACTGCAAGTATTGATCATTCAGTACCACGTTTCTTAAAAGGTCAGGGTCAAGGTTGGATCACTGCGGAATACGGCATGTTGCCACGTTCAACACATACGCGTAGCGATCGTGAAGCTGCACGTGGTAAACAAAGTGGTCGTACTCAAGAAATCCAACGTTTAATTGGCCGTAGCTTACGTGCCATGGTCGATTTGAAAAAATTGGGTGAAAACACGATTACAATCGATTGTGATGTGATTCAAGCGGATGGCGGTACACGTACTGCATCTATTACGGGTGCAGCAGTGGCATTGATTGATGCGATGAATGTTTTGCTTGAGAAGAAAAAAATTAAACAAGATCCACTAAAAGGTCTCGTTGCAGCCGTGTCTGTCGGTATTTTTAAAGATGAAGTGTTGTTAGACCTTTGTTATGAAGAAGATTCAAACTGCCAAACTGACTTAAATGTGGTGATGACACAAGCAGGTGAGTTCATTGAAATTCAAGGTACTGCGGAAGAAAAACCATTTACCCGTGCTCAATCTAATGCAATGCTTGAAATGGCTGAAAAAGGTATTCAAGAGTTGATTAAGAAGCAACAAGAAGCTTTAGGTTGGTAATCACTCATCGTCTTCAAAAACGCATCTTCGGATGCGTTTTTTTATGCCCAACATCTGCTCACAAAACCCACACAATATGCGACTACTGCGTAGCGCTTTTTTCACAAATAGTAAGGAGCATAAAAAACGAAAAGGAGTTGAGCATGAAATATTATGGCATTGGCTTGGCAATGATTGCAGTTCTAGGTTTAAGCGCATGTGATCGCTCGAATCAGGATGATGAAGCACGTGATCGTTCGGTGTTGTCGCAAGATCGAGATGATGATGAACGCGATGAGCAAAAGAATGATCGAAATGATGATGACCGTGACGACCGTCAAGACAAAAACGACCGCGATGACGACGATTAAGGCTGAATTTTAGGTTTTTAACGAAAAATAGTGCAAAAAAATGCGCTAAAAAAATCGAAAAAAATAAAAAAGGGTGCTTCGCACCCTCTAAGGTCATGTGATTCACGGCAGTTTAAGCATTAAATCGCATCGACAAATCGACAGCTTTCACGTCTTTAGTCAGTACACCCATCGAAATATAATCAACGCCAGAACTTGCCACTTCACGCAAATTTTCAATGGTGATATTACCTGATGCTTCAAGTTTGCAACGTCCTGCGACATGTTCCACTGCATCAATCATTTGTTGCTGACTAAAATTATCGAGCATGACAATATCGGCTTTTGCAGCTAAAGCTTGATTCAGTTCATCCCATGTTTCAACTTCAACTTCGACCAATTTTCCGGGCGCAATTGAATGCGCTTTTTCAATGGCTTGTTGAATCCCACCTGCTGCCATAATATGATTTTCTTTAATCAAAAAAGCGTCAAATAGACCTAAACGATGGTTTTGACCACCGCCAACAGCCACCGCATATTTTTGTGCAATACGCAGTCCAGGAATCGTCTTACGCGTATCCAATAATTTGGTATTGAGTCCCTCGAGTTCTTTGACGTAAAGCGCCGTCTTGGTCGCAACAGCCGATAATGTTTGAATAAAATTCAGTGCTGGGCGTTCAACAGTAAGTAGACTACGTGCCGATCCTGCTAGTTTTAAAAAAGCCTCATTGGCAGCAACACGATCGCCTTCCTTTTTCAGCCACGTGATTTCAACAGAAGCATCATAAGCCTGAATAAGCGCGTTGACCCAAGGTTGACCGGCAAGCACCATATCATCACGGCTAATAATAGTGGCAGTGGCTTGTTCGGTTTCAGGCGTCAAAAGTGCAGTGATATCACCATCGCCAATATCTTCAGCGAGGGCGTGTTGAATATTGATTTGAATCGACTGTTCTAGCAAAGCTTGAGATATGCTCATGAGTATTTCCGTATCTTTTTTAGCCGTATAAATTGCGCGCTATATTAGCATTGTTACAGAAAAATGAGCGATTTTTCATACAGCTTGCTCAGTTGAATTGAGATTCAGGCTTGAAAGTTTTAGCATGGGGCTGCTGCAGTTGAAATCTGCGGTTATTTTTTAAAACTAGGATGAATGTATGCAACAGCGAAAAGCTTTTCAGGTTAAGGATGGGGTACTGATTGGGGCAAAGCAAATTCCATCTCCGAACTTTAATCAGCGACCTGAACATACTGAGATCCAGCTGATTGTCATCCACAATATTAGTTTGCCACCGTCTCAATTTGGGGGTGGTTATATCGAACAGTTTTTCCAAAATCAGCTGGATTGGTCAGCACATCCTTATTTTCAAACCATTGAAGGAATGCAAGTTTCTGCACATTTACTGATTTTACGTTCAGGTAAAGTGCTGCAATTTGTCAATTTTAATGACAGAGCATGGCATGCGGGGCGCTCAAGTTATTTGGGTAAAAAAGAATGTAATGATTATTCAATCGGGATTGAGCTTGAAGGCAGCGATGATTTAGCTTTTGAAGCTACCCAATACGAAGCTTTGGTTCAAGTCACGGCTTGTCTACAGCATCATTACGATAAAATTCAGCAACATATTGCAGGGCATTCCGATATTGCACCGGGACGTAAAACCGATCCGGGTCCATTTTTTAATTGGACTGAATTCCGTACAGCACTACAGCATTATAAAAATACATAAACATCGAATCTGAGATGTAATAAAGCAATCAACTTTAGCTCGCAGTTTCATTACAATAGGCTCAAATTAATCATTAGGTGAATAGGATGGCGCTTTGGCGTTCGACCGTCATAGTCAGTGCGATGACCATGTTGTCACGGGTACTGGGATTGGTCCGCGATGTGGTATTACTGAATGTGTTTGGTGCAGGGAAAGATTTCGATACGTTCGTCGTTGCTTTTCGTATTCCCAATTTCTTTCGGCGCTTATTTGCCGAAGGGGCATTTTCTCAGGCTTTTATTCCAGTTTTAACCGAATATAAAACTACGCGAACCCATGCCGAAGTTCAGATTCTGATTAGTCGAGTCTTTGGTTGCTTAGCGACGTTTATGACCACGCTGACCGTGATTGCGATGGTAGCAGCCCCTGCAATTTTGTATATCTATGCACCGGGTTTTCATAATGATCCTGAGAAATTTGCTTTAGCGACCGATCTATTTCGTCTGACCATTCCATACTTATTGTTTATGTCGCTTACGGCATTTGCGAGTAGTATTTTGAACAGTTACGGTTCATTTAGTACGCCTGCTTTTGCACCTGTTCTTTTAAATATTGCCATGATTGCAGGTGCTTGGTGGCTGACACCGTATATGGCTGAGCCAATTATGGCGCTCGGCTGGGCAGTGGTCATAGCCGGTCTATTACAACTGGTGATTCAGATTCCTGAATTGTGGCGCAAGAAACTACTGATTCCACCAAAAGTCGATTTTAAACATGAAGGTGTGGATCGAATTATGAAATTGATGTTGCCTGCACTGTTTGGTGTATCGGTGACACAAATTAATTTATTGCTCAACACCATTTGGGCGTCGTTCATGCAAGATGGTTCAGTGTCATGGTTATATAGTGCTGAACGCATGACGGAATTACCATTAGGCTTAATTGGTGTCGCAATTGGTACCGTCATTTTACCATCATTGTCTGCGCGGCATGCCGAACAAGATCAGTCTAAGTTCCGCGGTATGATCGACTGGGCTGCTAAAATTATTATGATGGTGGGTATACCGGCAAGTATTGCATTGTTTATGCTTTCGACTCCTATTATTCAAGCCTTGTTCCAACGCGGTCAATTTGATTTAGAAGATACGCAAATGACGGCTTTGGCACTGCAATGTATGAGTGCGGGTGTTATTTCCTTTATGTTAATTAAAGTGTTTGCACCAGGCTTTTATGCGCAGCAAGACACCAAAACACCGGTTCGTGTTGGTTTAATGGCGGTCGCAGCGAATGCGATTTTAAACGTCATCTTTATTGGTTTCTTTAAGCTGATTGATTGGGAAGCTGAACATATGGCACTGGCTTTAGCCTCTTCAGGTTCGGCTTTGGTCAATGCGGGGATGCTGTATTTCTATTTGCATAAACGTAATATTTTCCGTTTTGGTGCGCACTGGAAGAAGCTTGCACTTCAATTTGCCTTTGCCAATGCGGTCATGATTGCCGCGCTATATGCAGGTTTACAATGGTATAACGGTGAGGTATCGCAGTGGATTCGTATTGCTGAAGTGGCAGGACTCTGTGTTGTCGGCGTCGCTGCATATTTAGTTGCTTTGGTTATTGCGGGCTTAAGACCGCGTCATTTAAAACCTTAACATCCACATAAAAAATAAGCGCCTTTAAGGCGCTTATTTTTTAAATTTAGATTCTCATCATGGAGAATGACTAAACTTTACCGCGTGATAAGAAACCAACAATCGCAAGAATAACTGCAATCACCAGTAAAATAACGGCGAAGTCTTTTGATAAGCCTGCAACGCCACCAAAACCTAACAAACTGGCAATGAGTGCGATAACTGCAAAGATAATAGCCCAACGAAACATTTTTAATCTCCATGTGTTTTTATTTTCAGTGCTCAGTATATAAATGACTTGAATATTAAGCTGTTATTCTTTTGTTGATCTTCTGTCTATTAGTTAACAATAACTTATCGCAAAGTTATATAAAAAAGCACAATGAAGCAGGCAATTGAAGGCTGCTATAATGGCATATTCTCGCTAATTTACTGTTGATATGACTGACACCTTGCGCCACGAATTTTGGAAACATTATGCATTGGATGAGTTAACCCAAAATGAATGGGAAGCCTTATGTGATGGTTGTGGTCTATGCTGTTTAATTAAATTAGAAGATGAAGAGACCCGAGAAGTTGCCTATACCAAGGTGGCATGCAAGTTATTAGATTGTTCGACTGCACGATGTTCGGATTATCCAAACCGATTAAACTTTGTGCCTGACTGTATTCAGTTGAGTCAGAGTAAATTAGATGAATTGCATTGGCTACCGCCAAGTTGTGCCTATAAAAGGCTCAATGAAGGGAAAAGTCTACCTAGATGGCATTATTTAAATACAGGCACACGCGATACAGTACAAAAAGCCAAAAAATCTGCGGCAGGGCGTTGTATCAGTGAAACCGAAATTAATCAGGACAATATTGAAGATTATATCGTCCGTTGGATACGTTAATTTTGAAGATGCTTCACGTTTAGCACGGCAAGGTATTTAACAATTGTTGTGCTGAATGACTGGCCATCGGGCGATAGAAATAGAAGCCTTGACCGATCTTACAATCACAATTGATTAATGTTTTGAGTTGGTCCGTATTTTCAATACCTTCGACTAAAACATCGAGTGAAATACTAGAACCAATCTGCGTGATCGCTTTCACAATGGCTAAGGCAGATGGGTCTGTATTCAGACGCTCTACGAAATTACGATCAATTTTAATACAATCGACAGGATATTCTTGCAGACGCGTTAATGACGAATGACCTGTGCCAAAGTCATCGAGTGAAATATGAATCCCTGCATCTTTGAGTAAATTCAGTGCGCGTACGACATAATTAGCACCGCGTTCAGACAAGCTTTGTTCAGTAATCTCAAGTTCGACTTTATTGGCAGGAATATCAAAACGAGCCAAGCGTTCTAACAGCTTTTCCGCATAATCATCACGTAAAAATTCAACTGGTGCCGCATTAATGGAAATCGGCATAATGTCTAAGCCTTGAGCCTGCCAACGGGTCATATCTTCAAAGACTTTAAGCTGCATGGTTTCACTAATACGTGAAGCAAGTTCGTAGTCTTGAAAGGCACAGAAAATATGTGAAGGCAGTTGAATTTGATAATGATGATCTTGCCAACGTAGTAAGGCTTCAAAACCAATCACTGCACCGTCAGATAGGCGCACTTTCGGTTGATAGTACGGCAAAATTTGCCCCGCTTTAATGATTTTACGCGCTAAGGTCAGTTGCTTGGTCATATCATCAAGGGTTTTAAACATGTCCTGATTGAACATGCGAATGCCACCACGACCGCTATTTTTCAAATCATTTAGGGCAATATCGGCACATTTTAGTAAATTTGAGCTACTCAGTCCGTCGCGCGGATAGATAGCACAGCCAATACTCATACCGCCATTGATGGTTTTACCCGTGTAGTTAATCGGGGTATCCATTTGTTCACAGGCACGTCGTGCGACTTCAAACAACTGTGCTTCATTTTCTAGATTCTTCACTAGAATCACGAATTCATCGCCACCTAGACGGGCAACAATGGTATTTTTGCCAAACACCTGTTGAAAACGTTCACCTAAAACATGCAATAAATGATCACCAGCAATATGCCCCATGGTGTCATTAATATGCTTAAAATAATCTAAATCAATCAGCAGTAATCCGACTTCAGTCTGTTGTTGTTTGGCTTTGAATAACGCGCGTTTGAACAGTTTATAAAAGGTACGACGATTATACAGACCCGTGAGTTCATCCTGTTCAGTAACAATTTTTAAACGGGTTTCTGCGAGTTTTTGTTGGCTGACATTACGTGATACACAAAGAATATTTTGAGTGACGTTATTCTCATCTAGGATTGGGGTCAGCAAGTTATCCCAATATTGGATCGGCTGATTATCGAGTTTACTTTTACCGCCAAACCGTGCATTTAACCCTTGAGCTGCGCGTTTTAAGGCACGTTGTCCTGATTTTCGAACTTCAGGCGGAAGTAACTTCAACCAAGGCATGCCAAAACCAGTTTCTGAATCGACGCCTAAGGCTTCACAACCTGAGCGATTCATATGGCTCAGTTCCCCTGTAGGTGTCACAATTTTGATGCAATCGACACTGGCATCGAGCATATTTTTTTGTGTAGACACGACATGGGAAAGCTGTTGTTGAATTTCAAAATAGTCATGCACGTCGGTTAAAGAGACCGCCCATTGCAAAATCGCATCCGCTTCATTGTGAAACTTCATAGACAGTAAACACATCCGATAATCATCGTTGGGTTGCTTAATGCGACACTGAATTTCGACATTTTGATAGAGTTCAAGCGCATCGTGCCATTGCATTAAAAACAGTTGCAAATCATCAGGATGAATAAAGCTTTGCCAACTACGACTGTCATTTTCATTCAGGTTGACCCCGAGATAATCAGTCATCGCACGGTTGAAATATTCAACATTGTTTTGTGTGTTTACCCACATCGCATGCGGCAAACTATCAATAAGATTCTGAATCAATTGGTACTCTGAAATAGGTATAGCGTGTGAAACATTGCGTTGTGATGATACAGGCATGTCTAAGTGCTCTGCTGTCATGTGTCTATGTTGATCATACGTCATGTATTCACCCATACTGCCATCCTGGCATAAATCTTTACATCAATTTACAGGTTCTTATTAAAATAAATAAAAAGATGCTCTATTGTCTTATTGATCTTAAATAAAATGATCTGTTCTATTTTCTTTTCTTTTCTTAAGATTAATTCATTCACAATCAAAAAAAATAGTGTGTTTCGTCACAAATTATCTTCTTAAATTCATGATTTTGCCGAGTGGAATTAAAAAAGTGAATGGTAGAATGATGAAAGACCTGAATTGAGCCCAAAAATAACATGTCAGATAGCCATATTCCTTTACCTGAACGTTTGAGACCACGTGATCTCAGAGAAATTATTGGACAAGACCATTTACTAGGCGAGCATGCACCTTTACGTCAAATGATTGATCAGGGGCATTTGCCTTCAATTATTTTCTGGGGGCCGCCGGGCGTTGGTAAAACCACGATTGCTTTATTATTGGCAGAAGCCATTGATCGTCCTTTTATTAGTTTATCTGCGCTCAATACTGGGGTCAAAGAGTTACGGGAAATTATTGCACAAGGTGGCGACTTACTGACCCCTGTGGTCTTTATTGACGAGATTCACCGCTTTAATAAGTCACAACAAGATGCCTTACTTAACGCGGTCGAGAAAGGCAAAATCACTTTAATTGGTGCAACCACTGAAAACCCGTCTTTTGAAGTAAACAGTGCGTTGTTATCCCGTTGTCAGGTCTATACCTTAAATGCGTTAAGCAATGAAGCGATTCAAACCTTACTGATGCACGCCATTGCACAGGATAAGTTCTTGCAAGAGCGTTATATTCAGATTGAAGAGTTTGAAGCTTTAATCCAATTCTCAGCAGGAGATGCTCGTAAAGCTTTAAATTTATTGGATTTAGTTGCAAGTACTTTTGAGCCTGATCTAGAAAATATTATTAATAATGCGGTTGTGGTTAAAGTTGCGCAGCAAAATATTGCGCGTTATGACAAATCAGGTGAACAGCATTACGATTTAGTCTCGGCATTTATTAAATCGATTCGCGGAAGTGATCCAGATGCGGCATTGTATTGGATGGCGCGCATGCTCAAAGGTGGTGAGGATCCTATTTTTATTGCCCGTCGTATGCTCATTGCCGCTTCCGAAGATATTGGTAATTCTAATCCCAATGCCTTATTACTGGCGGGTGAATGCTTCCGTTCAGTTCAAGCAATAGGCATGCCTGAATCACGTATTATTTTGGGTCAATGTGCGGTGTATTTGGCCACCAGTGCCAAAAGTAACAGTACTTATTTAGCCATCAATAAAGCAATGGAATTGGCGGATAAAACTTCAAATTTACCTGTGCCTTTACATTTGCGAAATGCACCAACCAAGCTGATGAAAGCGCAAGGCTATGGTGTCGAGTATTTATATCCGCACGATTATCCCGAGCATTTTGTTGCGCAAGACTATTTACCACCAGAGTTAAAGGGCACCAAGTTATACGAGTCAGCGCGTAATAAACGTGAAGTTGAAGGTGAACGTTTACAGCAACGTCGTTGGCAGCAAGAACAGCAACAGCAATAATCGCTTTTGCGAGGCATAAAAAAAGCCCGAGTGCTGTGCAGTCGGGCTGAAAATAGGATGTCTTTAGGGAGATCCATCCTAGAGGGTATGGGGTTATTTTAAGGAAAAAGCCAATTGCTGTAAAAACGTTCATTTTGATCAATAGAATCTCTTTTTCCGATGAAGATTTAAGCAGTTTAGCAATAAAAAAACCGAGCAATGATGCTCGGTTTTTTTTGAAGCTTCAGAATCAATTAGATGTCTGAAAGATCGATGCCGATACGTGTAGCAACTTCTTCATATGCTTCAACCACACCGCCTAGGCCTTGACGGAAACGGTCTTTATCTAATTTTTTCTTGGTTTCTTTGTCCCACAAACGGCAACCATCTGGAGAGAATTCATCACCCAACACAATACGGTCATGGAACACGCCAAATTCAAGTTTGAAATCGACAAGAAGCATGTTACCCGCTTCAAACAATGCTTTGAGTACATTGTTGACTTGGTAAGTCAGTTCTTTCATTTTTTCAAGTTGTTCAGCAGTCGCCCAACCCAAAGCAATGGCTTGAGATTCGTTCACCATTGGATCGCCTAAGCCATCATCTTTGAAGAATAGTTCAAATGTTGGTGGTGTTAATTCTTTACCTTCTTCTACACCTAAGCGGCGGCACAATGAACCTGCTGCATAGTTACGAACAACACATTCAACTGGAATCATGCTTAGTTTTTTCACAAGCACTTCAGTTGGCGTCAATAACTTCTCAAAATGAGTTTCGATGCCAGCCTCAGCTAGTTTTTCCATGATGAAGGCGTTAAAACGGTTGTTCACCTTACCTTTACGATCTAGTTGTTCGATTTTTTCGCCATTGAATGCAGACGCATCATCACGAAAGACTAAAATCAGGTGGTCTGAACTATCTGTTGTGTAGACAGATTTCGCTTTACCAGTATAGAGCAAGGTTTGTTTTAACATGAGGGAACCTTTTACAAAAAAATGCCTAGAAATGTCTAGGCTGGCCAATTTTGGTAAATCTGGTTTAACAGTTCTTCGGCGCGTTCGCGATCGGCGAAACTGTTATCGGCATTGAACACAGCGAGGTTATTACTCGCACCGACAGGGGATAGTCTTAATACATAGGTCTGCTGATCGACCTTAATCGTTACTTCATAACGATTTTTATTTTGACCAACAATAGAATGGTTCAGGCTGCTGAGGGTAGCAAGTGTGTACTGCCATATTGTAGCAGAATTTCCATCAATTTTAATCAAAGGATTAAGATTTCCATCCTTCAATAATTGTGGCTTTCCAATAATATTTGAAGAACTATCATTGTCTTGCGTTGACCGTTCTGCCTCTATAGGCGGGCGTGGCATCTCATATCGGTTGCCACGTTGGTTCACCAATTTTGGGGCATTTTCCAAGGCAAGCACATCAACAGTTGGAGCAGGATACAATGGCGTTGCAGCACGTGCCATTGTACCTTCGGGGTATTGCAGCGGCTCTAGCGTTGTCGTTTGTCTATAGTCTAATGAGCCATTGTCGATGCCCATTGAACTACAACCCGCTAAACTGAATACTGAAAGTGCTAGGCTAAGTCCTAAACGTAATTGCATAATAATTTGCTCTTTTATTGGGTAACGCCCGCTGCAACAAGTGCTTCATGTAGCGGCGTACGATATTGTTCTGCAAGTGGAGTAAGTGGAAGGCGAATACCTGTACCAATTAAGCCCATATCATGGAGTGCCCATTTCACAGGAATTGGGTTGGATTCACAAAATAGAATATTGTGTAGATTTGCAACTGAGCTATTGAGCTGTTCAGCCTGAGCTGCATCACCTGCAATCGCAGCAGCACATACTTCGCTCATGACTTTCGGTGCAACATTGGCTGTAACTGAAATATTGCCTTTCGCGCCAAGTGCAATCAACTGATAAGCCGTTGGATCATCGCCTGAATAAACAGTCATGGCTTTGCCTTCAAGACCTTTAATCAGCTCACAGCCACGTGCCACATCACCGGTTGCATCTTTAATGCCGACAATTTGTGGAATATCAGCCAAACGAATGACAGTTTCGTTTGACATGTCTACGCCAGTACGACCAGGAACGTTATATAGAATTTGCGGTAGATCAACGGCTTCAGCAATGGCTTTATAGTGCTGATACAGACCTTCTTGCGTCGGTTTATTATAATAAGGCGTCACCAATAAGGCCGCATCTGCACCAAGTTCTTTGGCTTCACGAGTTAACTCAATCGCTTCATGCGTTGAATTTGCACCTGTACCGGCAATAATAGGAATACGTTTGTTGGCAACACGAATGATTTCTTTGATCACTTGGGTGTGTTCATCTAGACTTAATGTAGATGCTTCGCCAGTTGTCCCTACAGCGACGATACTATTCGTACCTTCAGCAATATGCCACTCAACGAGCTTCTCGAGACCCTTCCAATCTACGCTGCCATCTTCAAACATAGGGGTGACGATTGCGACAATGGAACCCTGAATGGTCTGTGCTTGCTGAGTCATTTTGAAAAACTATCCTATTTGTCCATCCGACGAGAATGAGAAACGTAAATTTGGATGGGTTTATATTTGATTTATAGCAAATTCAATCACATTTGCTTGAAATTGAATAATGCGTATGCAAATTATGACTGATCAAACGCATAAGAACAATATGCTTTAGTCAAAGCCAATAAATTCTTTATACAAAGCTTATGCTCAACAAGCAAGCTTGAAATAAGTGATTTGTAAAATAAATTAGGCAAGATTTAGCATCAGATAAAGCGGCTTATTCTGAGATTAATCAGTTCAGCTCAAAAACAGCCTTAAATAGCACTATGAAGCTGAATTTAGAATGCCGCATATAAAGGATCACACCAACTTAGAGCTATTAACAATCAAGTCATCGCTCAAAAATCTGTCTAAATTGTTTTTAAATATCCAAAAAAATGCCAAAAAACAGCTTATTAATCTTTTATAAATATAAGTAAATGTTGGCTTTTTAAAATTTTAATCACATAAATGCTTGTGCTGTTTCATTCGGGCTAAATCGTGCTGTGTTTTTTATGCCCAATTAAGCGTTTTTTTGACTTGATGGGATTCGCAGCTAAAACGTTAAATATCCATTATTTTTTTGATATCCAAGTAAAACATTCAACTTATTGATAGTTAATTGACCTGATTCAATCATAGATGATGATTCCTTTTTTGAACGCTGATTGAACAGGGATATTTCAATGCAAAAATCAGATAATCGACATGCCATCGTGACCGTTGCAATCTGTTTTCTGATTGCAGTGATTGAAGGCTTAGATATTCAGGCCGCTGGTATTGCAGCAGCAGGGATTCGTGAGCATTTTGGTTTAGATAGCTCACAATTGGGTGTATTTTTTAGTGCAGGGATTCTAGGTTTATTGCCAGGAGCACTGCTTGGCGGCCGAGTTGCAGACCGTATTGGTCGTAAAAAGGTACTGATTTTCTCAACCGCTGTTTTTGCAATTTTTACTTTATGCACGGTATGGGTGAATAGTTTTAGCAGTTTATTGGTGGTGCGCTTCTTAGCAGGGGCAGGATTAGGCGCTGCCATGCCTATTCTAATTACACTGGCTGCTGAAGCCGTGACACCACAAAACCGCGGTCGTGCGGTAGGCTTAATGTATTGTGGTATGCCGGTCGGTGCTGCGATTTTATCCTTAATTGCGACAACTGAATTTGGTTCGCATTGGAAAAATGTATTCTATTTGGGCGGATTGCTGCCGCTTATTGTTATTCCTTTAATGATCTATTTATTACCTGAGTCTAAAGAGTATCTTAAAACCCAGAATCAATCGGCTGATGCAAAGGCAGCATCGCAGGGTTCATTTAAAGATCTATTTAACTCAAAAAATCTGTTTCGGACGATGTGTATTTGGGTGAGCTACTTCTTTACTCTGATGGTGGTTTACATCATGTTGAGTTGGTTGCCATCGTTGTTTACTGAGCTTGGTTTTACGCGTAAAGAAGGTGCAACAGCACAGTTCTACTTCATGGTGAGTGCTACGATTGGTACGATTATCTTAGGCATGCTGACCGATCGCTGGAAAAAAGCTTATGTCATTATATTGATGTACGGTGGTATTTTAGCAGGTCTCATTGCGTTAAATGCATCGAGTTCTTTGGCTCAAATGTATATGGCAGCGGCTTTGGTGGGTGCATTTGTGATTGGTTGCCAAGGCGTACTATATGCATTTGGCAGCATGGTGTATCCGACTGAGGTGCGTGGTACGGGTGTCGGAGTGGGCTCGGCTGTAGGGCGTGTCGGTGCGATGCTTGGTCCTGTTGTGGCTGGACAATTATTAGTTTCTGGTTTTGGCGCGGCAGGCGTGATTTCCGCTGCAATTCCATGCATTATTATTTCGGCAGTATTTATGTTGCTATTGGTTCGCCGTATTGAACAATAAAATTTAAAAATGCCAAGAAGCCTGCGGAAGCAGGCTTTTTTGTTTTTACATCGATAAAAAAGGTGATTTAAATTTCAAATCAATTTTTTCATCCTTCGCTTTAAAAATGAGATGATTTTTAGGCTATGCTTAAGTGAAGAACAATATTTCAATGGATTGAAAGTATGCAACAAAATGCAGCTTTAATTGTGGTCGATGTACAACGTGGTTTTTGCCCTGGTGGGCATTTAGCTGTCGCGAATGCAGATCAAATTATTCCCAATATTCATCGTGTCTCAGCTGCCTTTGAGACAATCATTTTGACCCAAGATTGGCATCCAGCTGACCATATTTCTTTTGCAGATAATCATAGTGGTAAACACGTCTACGACACGATTGAGCTCGAATACGGCACTCAAGTGTTGTGGCCGAGTCATTGCGTACAAGGTACAGAAGATGCTGAATTTCACCCTGACTTAAATTTACCGCAGGCACAGATGATCATTCGCAAAGGTTTCCATCGCGATATTGATAGTTACTCAGCCTTTATGGAAGCAGATCATAAGACCACGACGGGTCTCGCGGGTTATTTACGTGAGCGTGGCATTCAGAGCGTGTATATCGTCGGCATTGCCACTGATTTTTGTGTGGCATGGACGGCTATAGATGCGCGTAAGCTGGGTTTCGACACTTATGTGATTGCAGATGCCACGAAAGGCATTGATTTACATGGTTCATTACAACACGCGTGGCAAGACATGTTGGCGCAGGGTGTAAAACGAATTTATGCAAAAGACTTAATTGGTTAAAACGGCTTATCGTTCCTACACACTATTTGATAAAACACATTCTATTTTGAACCATCAGCGTGATCTTTATGCTTATGGTGAATTGTGATTGTTGCGTAATCTATGGCAGGGTAGGGTATATATCGATTTTAAATGGACATATTTATGTCAGGGTTCTTGCGCTTTACTCAATGGATTCAAAAAACCTTTGCTTTGTGGGTGATTCTTTTCGCGGCTCTCGCATTGCTTGCACCCGATATCTTTATTTGGATTAAAGCCTATATTCCGTGGTTACTGGGCATTGTTATGCTTGGCATGGGTATGACCATGACCTTTGATGACTTTAAAGGTGTTTTACACAGTCCTAAAGCTGTTTTGATTGGGGTTGCAGCGCAGTTTGTCGTCATGCCAGCGCTTGCTTTTATGTTGTGCAAATTGATGAACTTGCCGACTGAAATTGCCATTGGCGTGATTTTGGTGGGTTGTTGCCCGGGTGGTACCGCATCTAATGTCATTACTTATATGGCAAAGGGCAATACAGCACTCTCGGTTGCGTGTACATCCGTTTCGACATTACTGGCACCCTTGCTTACACCAGCCATTTTCTATGTTTTAGCCAGTCAATGGATTGAGATTAATGCAGGCTCTATGTTTGTCTCAATTTTACAAGTAGTGTTATTTCCGATTATTTTAGGTTTAATCATTCGTGCAGTTTTAAAATCGAAAGTTGAATCATATATCCAAGTGATGCCATTGGTGTCTGTCGTAGCCATTGTCGCGATCGTTGCGGGGATTATTGCAGGCAGTAAAGCGCAAATTTTAGAATCAGGTTTACTGATTTTAGGTGTGGTCGCCCTCCATAATGGTCTGGGCTATTTAGTTGGCTTTTGGGCGAGTCGATTCTTTAAACTGCCTTATGCAGACTGTAAAGCAGTCGCGGTAGAAGTGGGGATGCAAAATTCAGGTTTGGGTGTGGCTTTAGCAGCTACGCATTTTGCAGCATCTCCGCTGACCGCAGTGCCCAGTGCGATCTTTAGCTTATGGCACAATATTTCGGGTCCTGCTTTGGCAACGTATTGGGCAGCTAAAGCGGATAAAATTGCTGCGCAAGAGAACTCCAAATAGATTAATAAGCCAAAATCGAAAAAGCCTGCAATTGCAGGCTTTTTTACATCTCAAATCATTAAGATGCTTTAGATTGTTTCGATTTTAAAATTTCGGTACGGAAGGTTTGTGCCAATTCCGCTGTTGCTGCATCCATGCCATTAAAGACAAAGGCATGACGGGTTAATACATTGGTTGGATTCGGCATACTGATTAATTCAAAGTGATCGGCAATCTCTTTCAGCAACGTGTTCGGTACATGCAATGCACTTTCTTTCGCGACCAATTGCTGTACCAAGCGTTCTGCAGCTTGACTTGAACTCAATTGCATTTCTTCGATTGGGCAGGCAATGGCACTACGTGTTTGTAGTACAAAACGTTTTTCTTCACGATAACGTTTATAAAGCACTTCAGAGAGTAATTGGAAAACTGAACTGATCATCGTCAAGCATGCCAATGCATTTGGCTTTTCAGAGCAAATGCTGATACTTGCGCCTTTCTCATCAAACTTATGCAAGGTCCAAATATCCGAACTATTCAATTTATAGTGCTGCAGACAAAGCTCAGTCGCTTTGTTTAAGAAGATTTGGCACAAATTGAAATACGGTACAGAGACGGTTTTATTGACAGAGTCTAATAACTGCTTCGGATCGTAGTATTGAATATTTAACGATAAAGTCGGTTTTTCAGAAACAGGTGCTTTTTCTTCCTGAGCCTTGGCTTTGTTTTGTGCCGCTTGTTGGGCTTGCGCGATCGTCAAAGCAGCATTATGTTTTTCTTGCTCTAAGGCTTGGGTCAAGGTTTGAATTTCAAACTTCAAGCGCGATTCATTATTAATCCGTGCCAAATACTCAGTACGGCTTGGACGGGCAATCGCACGATAAGCTAACCAAAGCAAAGCATGGAAAATGAGTGAGCATAAAATCGCGATCCATTGCGTACGTAAAATTTCACCAATACTTGGCTCAATCAACGTAATTTCAATAATGCCGACTTTCTTTTCATTTTGCAGAGCATCACGAACAAAAACTTCACCTTCGCGAGTTTTGGTCAGACCACCGGTGGCAAGCACCTGCGCATTGGCATCCAAAATACGAATGGAAGCCACGCTCGGATTGGTGGCATAACGATTTGCCAGTAGCGCCAAAGACACTCGATTGGCTGGTTCCAGTTCAGTCAGACTATCTGTGACCAGTTGACTCGTAATGAGTTGACCCTGACTCGCACGGTTTTCATTTAGTTGGTGAGTCGTTGCTAATACCAATAAAAAGGTATGAAAAGCAAAACTTACAATCAGTAGGCTAGCAAATAGCCCTTGTCTAGGCGCATTCAACGTAAACTTCCAAGGCAATTCTATTCAAATTCGATTATGATTCTTACAATAGTTGTAGCTCAGACCCGAGTCAATTCATGCGAGAAATCATTCTTATATCATTCTTAGGACCTGACCAGCCTAATCAATTTACACGATTAATGCAGGTACTGTCCGCTTATTCCTTACAGATTTTAGATGTGGGACAAGCGGTTATCCATAACCAACTGACTTTAGGTATTGTTGTATCGTCTGATGACCAAACTGCAACAGCATTAGCCATGAAGGAAATCCTGATTCTAGCACATGATATCGGGTTAACAGTGCGCTTTAAACCGATCTCTGCAACTGTTTATGATCAATGGGTAAAAGAAGGCGGTCGTACACGTTATATCGTGACGGCTTTAGCCCCTGAATTAAAAGCATCTCATCTACAAGCTGTGACAAATATTGTTTCAAGTCAGGGCTTTAATATTGAAACGGTGACTCGACTGTCAGGTCGTCCAGAACTTGATGGTTCAAGCATCGGTCCAAAGCGTGCTTGTGTTGAATTTGGCCTAAAAGGTCAAATGCTCGATGCTGCAGCGATGCGTGGGGCATGTTTACGTTTATCGACTGAACTGAATGTCGATGTCGCGGTGCAAGAGGACAATGCATATCGTCGTAACCGCCGTTTGGTATGCTTCGATATGGACTCAACGCTGATTGAGCAAGAAGTGATTGATGAGCTTGCGATTGAAGCGGGTGTAGGCGCTCAAGTGGCTGAAATCACAGAGCGTGCGATGCAAGGTGAACTGGACTTCCAAGCGAGCTTCCGTGCGCGCGTTGCCTTACTCAAAGGTATGGATGCATCGGTACTGCCAAAAATTGCAGAACGCCTCACCATTACGGAGGGTGCAGAGCGTCTAATCTCAACGCTTAAATCATTAGGCTACCGTACCGCGATTCTATCAGGTGGTTTCCAGTACTTTGCAGAGTATCTTCAAGCCAAATTGGGAATTGATGAAGTCCATGCCAATATTTTGGATGTACAAGATGGCATGGTGACAGGTGAAGTCAAAGGTCATATTGTCGATGGCGCGCGTAAAGCCTTGCTATTAACGCAAATTGCTGAAGATATGGGCATTTCACTAGAGCAAGCGATTGCAGTGGGTGATGGTGCGAATGATTTACCTATGCTCTCAATCGCAGGTTTAGGAGTCGCATTCCGCGCGAAACCTTTAGTACGTCAAAATGCCAATCAGGCAATTTCGAGTGTCGGTTTAGATGGTGTCTTGTACCTATTAGGTGTACACGACAAAGACTTAAATCGCGTTTAAAACTGAGAAGATAATCCTAAAAACGCGCCTTTTAAGGCGCATTTTTATTTGTGTGATGCGTGCCAATATGAAAATTCAGAGCAGGTACATGTTGGAAAAAACGATCAAGTTAAATGGAAAATAAATATTTTGAGCTTAAAAAATAAGGTATTTTTTTGTAATGACACGCCAAGTGTGGCGCAGCAAATGTTCTAGAAAATATATAAAAATAAAATGTGTAATGACAAAATAATATCGCGACAGGATATGTCGTTTTGGCAAAAAGCAGGACTTTTCTTCAGCTAAAAACTCATCATAATGCTTGCATAGAGATACAAATGAACACATTCCATTAATGGTATTAACGAAATTCAATAGACAGCGGTGCTTTCAAATACATAGCATGGTATGTCTTTGGACGGAGGGGATTATATGTTGACAGCGAATTTAGCAACCTTGCTTGGTTTAGGCTTAGTGGCTGCGGCTGTACTTGCTGTTTTGTTCTCGCCTTATCGCCGCTGGTTAAGTTTTATGGTTGCCGGAATGTTGGTCTGGGGTTTGATTGAGGTCATTCGTTTTGGTACGCAAACCTTATTTGAGCTACCAATGACTTACAGCTATTTAGCAGCATTAACCACAGTGATGGTGGTGGTGACTTTATTATTATTACGTGAAGACCGCCGTGCAGAACGTGCTTCGGTTAAACGCCACTGCATTGAACATACGCCTGTGTATGAAGATGATCAGCAGCAGTTACCAAGCCGTTAAAAAGAGATAAGAATAAGAAAAAATGCACCTACGGGTGCATTTTTCATGACAGCAATATGATACAAACACACTGCTCAGCGTGACTTCGATTTATGCTAGGATATCTGTCGAATTTTGTACAATTATAATAGGCACACTTCATGAAACTGTCGTCAATTCCTGTCCTTAAACTTCCGTTGGTCGATGTCAGCACAGATCCTCTAGATTTGTTAGTTGCAGCTCTGGCTTTACGTATGAAGCAATTGGCTCGTACGAGTCCTAAATTTATTGAACTCGTACATGAACGTCAGTTCCGTATTCAAATTGGTACAGATCTTGGTTTAGCGCGTCAAATTATTGTCAACAATGGCGAGATTGAAAGCGTATCAGGCAGCGACACGCCTGCAGATTTTGTATTGCAATTTGCAGACAGCGAACAGGGTGTGAAAACCTTAGTCAAAGGTGACCCAACTGCATTTATGACGGGCATGCAAAACGGTACTATTAAAATGGAAGGTGACTTTGGTTTATTGGTGTGGTTTAATCAAGTAGCGAAAATGATTCCGCCAAAATTGCCAAAACCAGTGAAAGAAAAAATTAAATTTGCACGTGCATTTATTAAAGAAAAAACTGGTAAATAAATAATCTTCCTGATTTCCCCCTCCTTTGAAAAAGGAGGGGCTAGGGGAGGATTTATTAATCCCTTAGATTAGCATTTGAAGTGCAACACCATGTTGTTGCCATAATACCTGACTCGGACTTTTAAAGCCGAGTCTTTTTCTTGGACGATGATTGATACGGGCTGTTATTTCTGAAATATATTCGTCCGTATACTGATTTAAGTTACTTCCTTTTCTAATGTATTGTCTGACTAAGCCATTAGTATTTTCATTCGTACCTCGTTGCCAAGCGCTATAAGGATCTGCGAAATACCAATCTATTTCTAATGCTTGAGCAGCATATTCATGCAGACTAAACTCCTTACCATTATCTGCGGTAATTGTTTTGAGTTGATGCTTAATTGGCTCAAGTAAACTGATCGTTGTTTGGCAAACTTCTTCTGCTTTGCGTGAGCTACACTTCTTCAACCACAAATAACCTGTCTTGCGATCTACAATTGAGACCAATGATTGCTGATGATTCTTACCCACAATCGTATCTATCTCTAGATCACCAAAACGATGACGCTGTTCAATCTCAATCGGTCTATCATGAATGCTTTTACGATTAGCCAGTTGACCACGAGTTTCAGGAGAGCCGTATTTCCTCTTTCTTTGATTTCTGAACCGTAGGTGATGAAAGAGAGTACCGCCCTTATTTTTATCCTGTCGTATTAAACGATAAATTGAATGCAGGCTGACTGAAACACGAGAAGCAATCTGTTCAGGACTCCATTGAAGTTCAAGATAAAAGATGACATGTGCCCATATTTCATCAGGGATTCTTTTAGGATTGGAGCAATGGCGTCTTCGAGCGAGTTTACTGGCATGCTTAGCGAAATAACCATTTCTAGCTCGATTACGATTGATTTCTCTAGAAATAGTGGAAGGTGAACGATTCAGTCTCCAAGCAATATAACGTTTAGAAAATCCTTCACGTAACAATGTAGAAATCTGATATCTTTCTTCTTGAGTAAGATGAGTATAGTTCATGATGCAACTTTGACTTTGACTTTGGTCGGTCGGAAGCAAAAGGCTAGCTCATCTTGCTTCTTTCCAATAATTTAATCTCTGTTGCACTTCATTTGAGAATCTAAGATCAAAAAAAGCCCTCAAACTTGAGGGCTTTTTCTTGGAATTTTGCGCTGAATCTTGAGCGGGAATTATTCTACTTCTAAATTAAACGTCACAGGTCCATCATTGACCAAATGCACTTTCATATCCGCTGCAAAGATACCTGTTTGTACATTTTCAAACTGGGACTTTGCATATTCAACCAATTGCTCATACAGCTCTTTTGCTGCAGCAGGCGGCATGGCAGGCCCAAAATCTGGACGTAAGCCTTTTGTAGTTTGTGCCATTAAGGTGAACTGTGAAACCAAAAGTAAACCGCCGCCCGCTTGAGTAATATTCCAACCCATTTTGCCATCTTCATCATCAAAGAAACGATATTTCAATATCTTATCAATCAGCTTTTTGCCTTTTTCTAACGTATCTTCTTTACCAATGCCTAAAAAAACCAAAATGCCGTGTTCAATTTGACCTGTGGTTTCGCCGTCGACCACCACTTTGGCTTCAAGAACTCGTTGTAAAAGCGCGCGCATATGTTTCCCAATTGGCTGCTGTGAAATCGGGGCTATTGTAGCAAAAGCCCAATCGGCTGCGCAGCGTCAGGTAAAAAACAGCTTAATGGCTAAATCCAAATACAAAAAAATAAGATCATTTAATAATTCGATTGAAATGATAAATTTTATCCGTTTTATCTATTTTTTGTTCTCACGTATCTTTCTCGGTGCAGGAAAGGTATTTAACAGAGAGATTAAGACGATGTTTAAGCGTTCTTTATTGGTTGCGATGTTAGCAACAGCGACAGCGGCGACTCAAGCAGCGCCATTAACCAAAGACAATGGTGCACCAGTAGGCGATAACCAAAACTCGATTACTGCAGGTGAACACGGTTCAGTTCTGCTTCAAGACGTTCAATTGGTTCAAAAATTACAACGTTTCGGTCGTGAGCGTATTCCTGAACGTGTTGTACACGCACGTGGTACAGGTGCTTATGGTGAATTCGTAGCGACTAAAGATCTATCTGATCTTACTATTGCTTCATTATTCAACGCAGGGACTAAAACGCCTGTATTCTTACGCTTCTCTACAGTAATTCACGGTAAGCACTCGCCAGAAACTTTACGTGATCCGCATGGTTTCGCGATCAAGTTCTACACGCAAGAAGGTAACTGGGACTTGGTGGGTAACCAAACGCCTGTATTCTTCATCCGTGATGCGATCAAGTTCCCTGACTTCATTCACGCAATGAAGCCAAGCCCAATTGACAACGTTCAAGATGCGAACCGTGTATTCGACTTCTTGTCTAGCCAGCCATGGGCAACAAACATGTTGACTTATGTGTATGGTAACCAAGGTGTTCCAACGAGCTACCGCGAGCAAGATGGTTTCGGTGTACACGCATTTAAACTGTACAACGATAAAGGCGAATACAAATACGTGAAGTTCAACTTCCGCTCTAAACAAGGCGTGAAAGGTCTGAACGTGAAAGAAGCTAGCGAGTTACAAGGTAAAGACTTCAACCACCTAACGAATGATCTTTACAAGAACATCAACGCGGGTAACTTCCCGAAATGGGATTTGTATATCCAAGTGTTAGATCCTAAAGATCTCAACAGCTTTGATTTCGATCCGCTAGATCCAACCAAAATCTGGCCAACGAACTTAGTTCCAGAAACTAAAGTCGGTACATTGACGCTGAACCGTATGCCGAAAAACTTCTTCCAAGAAACGGGAACAAGTGGCATTGGCACCGGGTAACTTAGTTCCAGGGATCGAGCCATCAGAAGACCGTCTATTACAAGGTCGTATCTTCTCTTACTCAGATACGCAAATGTACCGTTTAGGTGCTAACCACCAGCAAATTCCAGTAAACCGTCCATTGGTAAATGTGAACAACAACAACCAAGATGGTTACATGAACCTTGGCGGTACTTCATCTAACGTGAACTATGAACCAAGCCGTATTGAGCCAAAACCCGCAACTGCGAAAGCACGTGCGGTAGAAACTCCGCTTTCTGGCACAGTTCAACAACGTGGTGTGAAAGAGCAAAACTTCAAGCAAGCGGGTGAACTTTACCGTTCATACACTGCGAAAGAAAAAGACGACTTAATCATGAACTTAGCGGCTGACCTTGGCAACGTTAAAGATTCAGAAACCAAACACATCATGTTGTCTTACTTCTACAAAGCAGATGCTGATTACGGTACACGTATGACTAAAGCTGTAAACGGTAACCTTGCAACTGTAAAAGCGAAAGCAGCAAAACTTAAAGACTAATTTCGATCAGTCTGAAGTATTGGTGACTAGGGTTTAAGACTTCACCTCAAGAAAGTCCTGTAAAATTCCAAACCTTTCCTGCACCCTAGGGGGAGTTTTACAGGCACTCGGTTGTATCTGTTTTATCTAATCGGAAATGAAATGCCTGACATTTCTTTCTACATTCGATTTCTGTTGGAGTTCATCATGGGTGGTATGCAACGTATCATTTTAGCCAGTATTCTTACGTTTAGCTCCGCATTCGCACACGTAGCGATCGCAAAGGATATCTCCCCCGCTAAAAGCGCGGCTAGCGCTCAGATGACCTCACAACAGGAATTGATAGCGCTGTTCTTTGCCGCAGCGAAAACCGGCAATGATGAAGTGATTAATGAATTTCTCAAGCATGGTTTTCCAGTCGATGTACGTAATGTCGATGGCTATACCCCATTGATGATGGCGGCCTATTATGGTCAGCAAAGCATTGTCAGCACTTTGCTGCTGAAACATGGTGCTGACCGCTGTGCGCGTGATAAAAAAGGCAATACTGCTTTAATGGGTGCTTTATTTAAAATGGAATTTGCTGTCGCTAAACAATTGCGTAGCGTCGATTGTGATGCTAATGCTAAAAAAACCGGTCAAAAAACCACAGCAGAATTTGCCAAAGTGATTGGGCAAGAAAAGCAGTTACAAAAAATTATTCAAGAAGCGGAAAAATCGAAATCAAAATAAGTGATTTCTTTAGAAGACTTTAGTCTAAATAATGCTCCATTTTTTCATTTGGCTGTATGTAAAACCTGCAATATTTTGCTTGTATTTATGCTTTAATGAAATGAAGTACAGCGATATTACCTTTAGTTATGGCGCCAATCATTCATTCTTTGTTAGATACGGACTTGTACAAATTCACGATGTTACAAGTGGTCTTGCATAAATTTCCGCAAACACACAGTGTCTATCATTTCCGTTGTCGTAACCTTGAGGATACAGTCTATCCTTTGGTTGAAATCCTTGATGAATTGAATGAACAGCTCGATTTACTCTGTACCTTAAATTTTAAAGAAGATGAGTTGCAGTATCTGCGTAGCTTACGTTTTATCAAAAGTGACTTTGTCGATTATCTTGAATTATTCCAACTTAAACGTCGTTTTATTAAAGCCAGTATCGACAGTGAAGGTCGCTTAGACATTTGGGTTGAAGGACCGATGGTACAAGCGATGATGTTTGAAATCTTCGTTTTAGCCATCGTGAATGAACTGTATTTCCGACGTATTCGTTCTGATGCTGTTTTGGCAGAAGGACAGCGTCGTTTAGATGCAAAAGTTGAATTGCTGAAACATTATGCTGAATTACAGGGTGCAGAAGAGCCACCATTCTTGGTATCTGATTTTGGTACGCGTCGTCGTTATAGCTTTGCGTGGCAAAAGCACGTGGTTGAAGAGCTACATAAAGCAGCACCGAATGTATTCCGCGGAACCAGCAATGTTTTACTCGCGAAAGAATTAGGCATCACCCCAATTGGTACGATGGCGCATGAATTCCTTCAAGCATTCCAAGCCTTAGATGTGCGGTTACGTAATTTCCAAAAATCTGCGCTGGAAACATGGGTACAAGAATACCGCGGTGATTTAGGTATTGCACTGACTGATGTCGTCGGTATGGATGCCTTCTTACGTGATTTTGATTTGTACTTTGCTAAATTATTTGATGGCTTACGTCATGACAGTGGCGATCCCTATGAATGGGGCGATAAAGCCTATGCCCATTACAAAAAGTTGAAAGTCGATAGTAAAACCAAAATGCTGACCTTTAGTGATGGTTTAAATATCGAAAAAGCATGGGCGTTGCATCAATACTTTAAAGATCGATTCCAAGTCAGTTTTGGTATTGGCACCAATTTAACCAATGATATGGGACAAACCGCCCTGAATATCGTGTTGAAATTAGTGGAATGCAATGGTCAATCGGTCGCTAAAATTTCCGATAGTCCGGGTAAAACCATGACGGATAATGATACCTTCTTGGCTTATTTACGTCAGGTCTTTGATATTACTGAGCCTGCTTAAATCGATTGAAAAAAGCCGTCTTCGTTTTAAGGCGGTTTTTTTATGTATTGTCATTTTTAAATCAATTTTTATCTCAAAAACTGCTAATCATCACAATAAAAACAGCATATTTGCAAAAATGAGCTGTGCTAAGATCAAATAGATTTGAACGATAATAGCTTTGACGACCATGACCGCTTTTAATTTTCCTTTGCTCATTGAAGCAGAAGATTTGCTACCGCATTTAGACCATGACAAACTCAGAATTGTCGATTTAAGTCGTGCTTCCGTGTATGAGCAGTTGCATATTCCACATGCGATTCATCTCAAGCCAAAATTATTAGTTCGTCAAGACGAACAAGCCATGGGGCTATTTCCAGAACAAGAACAGCTTGAAGAATTGATCCGTTATTTAAATATTTCCCCTGAGCACCATGTCGTTGCATACGATGATGAAGGTGGTGCTTGGGCGGGGCGATTACTGTGGAACTTACATTGTATTGGCTTTGAAAATACCAGTTTACTCAATGGCGGAATTCACGCATGGCTTGGTGCAGGCTTAGCAACATCGTCAGATCAAGAAAAAATCGCGCCCGTCGACAAGCTCGTTCAAATTGATTTATCACAAAAAAATAAATACCACATTGACTATGACACGCTGCGTTCACAGGTGGAACAAGGTCAGATTCAAATTTGGGATTGCCGCACTGAAGATGAATATACTGGGTTACGTTTAGCAGCGCGACGCGGCGGTCACATTCCGGGGGCACGTCATTTCGAGTGGAGTACTGCCCTTAATCGTCAAAATCATTTAAAATTACATCCATTACAGCGCACAGAGCAGCGCTTGGAACAACTCGGTTTTGACTTAAAACAGCCTGTTGTGGTGTATTGTCAGTCGCATCATCGTTCAGGTTTGGCTTATATGTTAGGACGTTTATTGGGTTGGCAAATTCAAGCCTATGATGGTGCGTGGAGTGAGTGGGGCAACCGCCTCGATAGTCCAATCGCTACGGGGGAGTTCCCATCTTGAGCATCGCATCACGTTTAAAAAAACAAATCTTCATTCAAGCTCAACGTGTGGTGCCACAGCATCGTTTATCACGCGTGGTCGGTAAATTGGCTGCAAGTGAAAATCTTATTGTTAAAAATGCAGTGATCACTGCTTTTAAAGCGCAATACGGCATTGATATGTCGATTGCAGAACAACAAAATGCATTGAAATTTAAATCATTTAATGAATTCTTTACGCGCGCCTTAAAAGACGGTGTGCGTGCAGTCGATGCAGATCCGACGAGCATTGTGTCTCCTGCGGATGGTGCTATTTCACAGTTAGGTAAGATTGAAAATGGAGATGTATTCCAAGCCAAAGGACAAAAATTTACCGTTGAAAATTTAATTGCCGATCCGCAATTGGCTGAACCATTTAAAAATGGTCAGTTCGCGACTGTGTATTTATCACCAAAAGATTATCACCGTGTGCATATGCCATTTGCAGGCACACTGACAGAAACCCTGTATGTGCCAGGTGAGTTGTTCTCAGTGAATCAAACTACAGCGGAAAATATTCCGGGTTTGTTTGCGCGTAACGAACGTATGGTGTGTTTATTTGATACTGAACTTGGTCGTATGGCGGTTGTACTAGTTGGTGCAATGATTGTGGCGGGTATTGAAACTGTCGCGACGGGTAAAGTGAAGCCATCAGGTCGTATTGAGTTAAATCAACATGATTTATTCTTGGAGAAGGGCGCAGAGCTTGGTCGTTTCTATCTCGGTTCAACGGCTGTGGTCTTATTTGAAGAAAATAAAATGCAGTGGGATGCGGCGTTTAGAGCCAATTCAGAAGTGGTGATGGGTGAAGCAATGGGGCATACCATTTAAGCTGCTTTAGCCTCCCTTTAAAAAAGGGAGGTTGGAGGGATTATGAGAGTTACTTCTCTAAAATTTAAATCCCCCTATTCCCCCTTTAACAAAGGGGGAGGCTGTAAAAAAAGCGCCTTCAGGCGCTTTTTTAAATTGAATACTTAGCGTTTTACAACGATGGAATCAATCCCACTGTGTTGTAAGGTTTGCTGTGCAATGATCGCTGCATCGGCTGAATCATACGGACCTGAAACAACGCGATACCACACTTTCCCCCCTTCGACACTACGTACCACATCTGCAGATAGACCATTTAAGATAATCTCGGCACGACGTGCGTCCGCTTGATCGGGATCGTCAAAACTACGTACTTGTAGAATATAAGATTGAGCCGGTTTTGCAGTCTCAGCAGTTTCTAAACCGGGTTCAGTAGGTTCTTCAACTTCTGCTTGTGGGGCTTCAACAATCACAACTGCATCCTGACTTTTCGTTTCAGGAATGGCTTGTTCTGGAATTGGGGTCACTTGTTGTTGCGGAAGTAGATCATAAAAACGATAGTCTTTATTGGTGTCATCTTCTTCTTGATAGTGTTCAGAGGTAATATGATTTTTAGGTTTAACCGGTTCCCACGGTTTCCATAGCAAAAGCGCCATTAAAAAACTCAAAACAATCAAAATGATGACGAGTGTACCGAGCCACGTAGGAATCAATGGTTTTTTCGGCTTGTTCGGTCTTTCAGATACACCGCGCTGAGTTTTTCCAAACACTGGGAACTTCCTCTTATCTTTATTCTGGGGATAGAAAAGGCATAACCAAAGTTATGCCTTGTTCTAATTATCGTATGTGATCATGAACTAAAAGTCATTATTTAGAACATAAACTTCATATGATTTTTGTCGCGAATACTGCTTTTTACCTTCATTTTTGCTTCATAAAAGAAAAATGAGTTTAAAAAACCAAGTTTGCATACTCATATTGAGTATGCAAAATCGTATATGGTGCTAAAAGTTCGGTTTACATGCTTTCAGGAGCAGAAACACCGAGTAACTCTAGACCGTTACGAAGCACTTGACGTACATTGACCGACAATAATAAACGCGCTTGAGTCAGTTCAGCATCATCACCAAGGACTTTATTTTCGTTGTACCAGCCATGGAATAATGCAGCTAACTCTTTCAAGTAGTTACCAATTTGATGTGGTTCATAGCTATTTGCTGCACGTACTAAAATTTCAGGATATGCCGCAAGTTTCGCTAAAATTTCTGACTCAGTTTCAAGCTCAAGTTTAGCCGCTAAACCACGTGCCACAGTTGCATCAAAGTTAACATTGAGGCTAGTTGCTTTTTCTAACATACGGCAAATACGTGCGTGCGCATATTATTGGATGTAGTACACCGCGTTGTCTTTGCTTTGTGACACAGCAAGGTCTAAGTCAAAGTCAATGTGTTGCTCAGATTTACGCATAACGTAGTAGAAACGTGCAGCATCGTTGCCGACTTCTTTACGAAGATCACGCAACGTCACGAACTGACCTGAACGAGATGACATTTGCACCATCTCACCACCACGCCATAGGCTGACGAACTGAACCAACAATACGGTTAATTTTTTAGAGTCATAACCAAGCGCATCAATGGCTGCTTTTACACGTGCGATATAACCGTGGTGATCTGAACCCCAAATATCAATGATATCGGTATAGCCACGTTGTAATTTATTCAGATGATATGCAATGTCAGATGCGAAATAGGTCGTTTGACCATTGCGACGTTTCACCACACGGTCTTTTTCATCGCCAAAATCAGTCGATTTAAACCAAATGTTGCCGTCTTTTTCGTAAAGGAAGCCACGTTGATCTAAAGTTTGTAATGCTTCTTCAATCTTGTCGGTTAGGGTTTCTTCACTGAACCATTGATTGAAGGTCACACCGAATTCGCCAAGGTCATCTTTAATATCATCAAGAATCGCTTTGAGCGCCGCTTGTAAGAATACGCGGTAGCCTTGACCAATCAAGGCTTGTGAATTGAAGATCAAGCCATCAATGTGTTTTTCTTTGTCGCCTGACAGTACAACTTTATTACCGTCTGCATCAAGTTCAGCGGCAAATTGCACATCTTCAGGAACATCTTTATAGACATCTGCTACTGGTCGAACATACGCATCGCCGTCTTTATCGATAATACTTTGCGCGATTTCTTTAACGTAGTCGCCTTGGTAAGCATTTTTCGGGAACACCAATTCTTGACCTGTTAATTCTAAATAACGCAGGTAAGTTGATGTTGCCAAGATGTCCATTTGACGACCAGCATCATTGACATAGTATTCGCGATCAACTTTAGCGCCTGTCGCTTCAAGAAGATTCGCAACGGTCATGCCATATGCTGCACCACGACCATGACCCACGTGCAGGCTAGAGGTTGGGTTGGCAGAAACGAATTCAACTTGAATGCGTTTGTCTGCATTGGCTTGGGTACGACCATAGCTATCTTGTTGTGCTTGAATTTGATCGAGAACGCTAAAACGCTGATCAGCATTTAAGAAGAAATTAATAAAACCGGGACCCGCGATTTCCGCTTTGCTGATATCTGCGACTTCAGGAAGTGCAGTTAAGATTTTCTCTGCTAAGTCACGTGGCTTCATACCCGCAGCTTTAGAGGCAATCATCGCAATATTTGAAGCGAAATCACCGTGTGTTCGGTCTTTGGTACGCGTCAAACTACTGGTGTTTTTCCAGTCAGATGGGAGGACACCTTCAGCTTGAAGGGATTGCACTGCATGTTCTAGAGCTGCTTGGATTGCCGTGTTCATAATCAGTCGAAAATAAATGTCGCGGAAAAACAGTAAATATAGCAAATTTCAGGCTGTTTAGGTGAAACCATTTGTAGGCAATAACAAATACCCCGTCAGTATTAAATTAGGTGCATCGTTAAAAATTATCTAAAAATTAAAGCCTTCATAACGTGAATAATCTGTATTTTATTGGGATAAAAATATTAAAGCCAATATTCAACGATGGCGCGAATAATACCTAATACCATTCCAATAAATGCACCGACCACGACCCCATTGACGCGGATCATATGCAAGTCACCACCGACTTCATTTTCAATTTTATCAATCATTTCGCGCGAGTCCCATTCGTGAATACGTTCACTAATGAAGAGAATGATTTTCTCGCTATATTGATCACTTAAATCGACGGCAATACTGCTCAGACGGGTATTGAGTAATTCACGTACAGACGGGTTAGAGATAATGTTTTGTCCGACTTGTTGAATCGCAATCCGGATATTTTCTGCAATACCTGAATTGGCTTGTTCCAAATCGTTTTTAATCGCATCACATAAGATGGCAACCGCACCACTAATAAAATTCAATACTTGTGGGCTATCGAGTAGGGCATTTTTACTTTGGTTTAAGCGCTGACTGGTTTGACTATTTTCATCTGCCAGTTCAAGCATAATAACATTGGCAGATTCTTCAATTTTTAAGCGCCAAGGATGATCAGGATCGGCAAGCATGGCTTCGACCCGCCCAATCACTGAATCGATACTGCGTTGTTGCACATCAATGCCAATCCAACTGGCACCTTTGGCAAGCTTCCAAACACCCATTTCTTTAAATAAATTGCGCGTAATGTCTTGGGTTTTTTCTGGATGATTGATCATCCATTCATGGGCTAAATCTAGACCGCGTTGTAAAACATCTTGATGGAAGTCATTTTCTAAAACAGCACGCAGCATTTCACTGGCTAAATGATTGATTTGGGTGTTTTTTACCCATTGCACGCTATTACTTTGAATAAAACCTGAAATTTGCTCCTGACCCACAAACTCAAAAATCTTCGGAACTGATTGCTGAATCACTTGCATCACTTGCGTATTATTTTGAGGGTTGGCAAGCCAATGTCCTGCGGCAAGACTTAAATCTGTATCGGCAAGGGTACGTGACACAATTTGCGGTGATAAGAAATTTTCTTGAACAAATCGCCCCATGGACTCAGCAATACGGGCTTTATTACGTGGAATAATTTCGGTGTGATCGCGTAAAAACTTTGGAATAGGTAATTTGCCAAAAGGATTGCGAAATAACACAGTAATGGCATACCAATCGGCGAGCCCACCGACCACACCCGCCTCAGCAGACAGCATGAGAATATGAATCAGCCAAACGTATTCTGGTAATAGCTTGGCTGCCACCATCAAAGCCAACCATGCCAAAACTGCAAGTACTAAGGCAATGGTGGCAAAGCGTTTACTGCGTTGTAGGCTGGGTGCAATGGTGTCTGTCGGCATAACATTTCTATTGAGCAGGGGTTGTAGTTTGCGGTTGGAGAACTTCACCCGTTGGACCTAAACCATATTTTTGACCTAAGGATTGTAAGATCAATCGTGCATCGAATGCATCACTTGGTGCTTGTTTCTCTTTATAACATTGAATGGTGTACGCAACTTGAGCGGGGTCAACTGTCACACTATATGGGGCATCATAGAACGGGTCAGGCCAAGCAAAAGCACCACGACGATAATACCCATAGGAATGATATCTCGGTGCAGGATAGACCACAGCTTCGCGCGGTGGTTGCTGCGTGCGATTACTTGGATCATCAATCACTTTAAAAAACTGAAAACCTTGTTGTACTGTGGTTTGTGCAGACTTTAATAGCGCAATTTCTTCAGCGGTGCCAAAGCTCATATTGGGTAAGGCTTTAAAGCTGACCCGATAAGTCTGTTGGTTCAATGGCGTGGTGCTAAATTGACCTAATTGATCAAAAGTACGAGGTTTTGTTGGAGTTGAAGCACATCCTGAAAGACCGATCACAGCGGCAGCTGCGAGTCCTAAGATCCATGTTTTCATGCGATGACTCCTATTCTTAAATGAAACATCTTTAGAAACTGCTATTCGGTTCAGTCAGAAATTGAATTTCTTCTGCTGTCGATTCACGTCCTAAAATTTGATTGCGATGTGGGTAGCGTCCAAAGCGATCAATAATCATTTTATGCTTTTTTTCAAATTCTAAATTGGTCGGATTGCCCAAACGTTGAAATAATTTTACAGCGAATTCATGCATCAACTTCGATTCGCTATGCATAAAGGGCATATATAAAAATGAACGCTGCTCAGGACTCAGTTGCTTATCTAAATCTAAGCTAATGGCTTCTTGCGCGAGCGCCAATGCCAAACTGTCTTGGGCAAAGGCTTGTGCTGTATCGCGATAAATGTTTCGTGAAAATTGATCGAGTACAATGATCTCAGCCAAACGACCTTCAGGGCTTTTACGCCATGACCAAAGTTCAGCCTGAGCAGCTTGTTGCAAAATAGTGCCAAATTTAGCACTTAGGGTTTGGTCAAATTCATCACTTTTTGAAAACCAATACGGCTGCGTTTCGGGTGCATACCAAAACTGTAAGATATCGTCATAATTCATAGCAGTTACAATTCTTTAGCATTTATTTGTCCATAAAATCACAAATTTCACATGTCTAATAGGGGAACTTTGTGTTAAAAAATTTGCCACATTAGAACGTGAGCGTTTGCTTGCAAACTAGACAGGGTGTAATGTGCAGACCTGAAATCACGGTATACTTATATAAACTGATGATTTTATTTTAATAGTTTATCCCATTAAGCGAGATTGTAATGAGTCAACTGGAATCGACCACTCAAGAAGTATTGCCAAGCTGGTTAGATCCGTCGCTATTCACAGGAATGTTGCGCGGTATTGAGCGTGAAAGCTTACGCATGCAGAGTAACGGTTTTCTATCACAATCTTTGCACCCGAAAGCGCTGGGTTCAGCGTTGACTCATCCGCATATTACGACGGATTATTCTGAAGCTTTAATGGAATTTATTACGCCGCCAAAGCCAACGATTCGACAAGCACTCGACTATTTGATGGACATTCATGCGATTGCCAATCGTCAGCTTGAAAATGATGAAAAGCTTTGGCCGATGTCGATGCCATGTATGCTCGATAGCAGTGATGAGCAGATTCCACTGGCGCAATATGGCACATCGAATGTGGGGCGTTTCAAAACTTTGTATCGTCATGGTTTAGGTGTGCGTTATGGTCGCCGTATGCAAACCATTTCTGGAGTTCATTACAACTTATCTTTCCCTGATGAACTTTTTGAAGCGTTACAAGCCCAAGAAACTGATAAAAAAATCAAAAAATTAAGCCTGCAAGATTATCGTAGCGAACGCTATATGGGCTTGATTCGTAACTTTATTCGTTTGACTCCATTGGTGATTTTCTTAGTCGGCGCTAGCCCTGCAGTATGCCAATGTTTCATGACCGGTCGTGATCATCATTTATTGCCTTTAGTCAAAGGGACGTTGTATTCACCCTATGCCACAGCCCTGCGTATGGGACGTTTCGGTTATCAAAATTCTGCGCAAAAACAACTGGGTATTCACTACAACAACTTAAAAGACTATTTAAAAGGTCTACAAAAAGCGGTTAAAACCTCTTATAAATCGTTTAAACGTTTAGGTCTGGAAAATGCCCAAGGCGAAGCGATTCAGATTAATGACCATGTGCTCCAAATTGAAAATGAATACTACAGTTTAGTCCGCCCGAAACAAGTGCCACAAGCAGATGAAACCCCATCACAAGCGCTTGAAAATCGTGGTATTGCCTATGTCGAATTGCGTGCAGTCGATGTGAATCCGTATAGTCCAATTGGGATTACCGAAGATACTGCCGGCTTCCTTGAAGTAGTGGCTTTATATTGTTTATTGCAAGACAGTCCTGCTTTATTGAAAGATGAAGAAGATGTGATTGAGCGCAATCAAGCAGAAGTTGTGAATCGTGGTCGTGCTCCAAATGTTGATATTATTGAAAATGGTCAAGCGCATCCAATTGAAGATTGGTGTACTTATCACATTCAACGTATGCAACCTTTGGCAGCGCTGTTAGATTCAACAGATAACACGACATTGTATACAGATGCATTAAAAGCGATGATGGTGCGTGTCGATGAAGTCGATGCAACTTTATCTGCGTTAATGGTCGGTGACACACGTGAACAAGGCGGAATGTGGCATTTTGGTCAAGCCTTGGCACAGCAACATGTAAGTGCATACGAGCAACATCAAATGAGTGCCGAAACCTTGGCATATTTTGAGCAAGCAGCAAAAGTGTCAATACAAAAGCAACAACAACTTGAGCAAGACTCAACGGTGAGCTTTGCAGAATATTTAGCACAATATCGATAAAATAATTAGAGGATTAAGCATGCGAGCAGGTTATCGCTTTGTCAGTGGTGTGTTGTTTTTAGCGTCTGTTGTAGGAATGGCATTCGCGCTATATCTAGAACACGTCCAAGGGCTTGAACCTTGCCCGCTATGTGTGTTTCAGCGCATTGGCGTGATTGGCTTGGGACTCATTTCGCTGATTGCATTGCTACATAATCCAAAATCAAATGCAGGAAAACGCATTTATGCATTTTTAGGCAGTTTAAGTATTTTATGGTCGGCAGGTGTGGCAGCGCGTCATGTCTGGTTGCAACATTTACCACCAGATAAAGTACCGAGCTGTGGGCCGGGTTTAGACTATTGGGTTGAAACCTTGCCGTTAAAATCGGTATTTGAGCAGGTACTTACAGGCTCAGGTGAATGCGCGAAAATTGATTGGACGCTGTTCGGACAATCCTTGCCTGTCTGGTCATTGTTATTTTTCAGTGTGTTATTGCTTATTAGTCTATGGCAGCTCTTTCGCCAATATCAGACTGCACCGGTTAAACGGTTAATTGATAAATATTAAGTCAATAAAAAGCCCTCAGATGAGGGCTTTTTTTTAGGTTAAGGCAATGCCTTCTACGCTTTCTAAATCGAGCATAAACTCGTGGATTTGATCGAGCTGATCATCGTCCTGCTGTGGATAGAACCAACGTGTGATTTGTTCAGCCACACTTGGATGATACTGAATATCAAAATGGTTTAAGCCATAAAAAATAGCTTTATGTGATTCAGGAATTTTGAGCTGAAAACGTGGATTCGGATGTTCACCGAGCGCACTTTTTACACTCACCAAATAATCGCCAATCACGTTACGTGTACGGTTTTTACGGTTTTCAAATTCAATCGTCCCTGCCACCAAATACGCATTAATATGTGAAGGAATCGGTGCAGGTTTACGATTGTCATCCATAAAGCCAATACGAACCTCATTGTGTTCCCAATCATCATCACGCACGCTGCCGTGACGTAAATCCAAAATACCATTACTGCGGATGTTGACCACATGCCCGACAATTTTCATAAAGGGGAAATGCCCGAGTTTTTCTTGTAAGGTAAAACCGAAACGTTCCAGTACTGCACCATGATGTGGTGAGCCTAAACAAACCAAATTCTCAACAATATTCACCCATTCATAGACATTTTGTTTGCCATAGAACAGCGCACTACGTGACACCAAGCCGCCCATACTATGTCCAATTAAATTGAAATGAGTAATATTAGGATTACGATTGAGCAAATCTTGTAAGGTATTGGCAAGGCTGCGCCCATTGGCAGAGATACGTCGCCCTGTGTTGTAGTTTAAATATAACAAGGTATTGTGCGGGTCTTGGGCTAAAAGCTTTGCGCCAATGCCTTCATATTTTTGGTTTGACCAATCAAGATGGTTCATACATAAACCATGCACAAATATGGTCACTCGACCTGAAAGTTGACCTTTTTGTAATTGGTTTTGATGATCATACAGGCACATAGGCAGTGCAATTGGATTATGATCACGCAGCAAATAATCACCAATAATCCCGTTCAATGCCCCGACTAAAAAATGCAGGCTAGGCGTTAAGGGTTTGTCATGTAATTTTGGAAATTTTGCAATAATACTGCGTAGACTTGGCGCAACTAAACTATTGCCATAATGGAAAATAATGTCATAAGACATTTGGTAGAGCTTGGTCATATAAGGAACATTTTGAATTTTTTTCGAGCTTTGCTCGCTAAAGCCAAACAGACTCATCAAAATTTCACGCTGAATGGTCTTGATCAGTTCTTGCACCACATCACTAAAACGTAAAGTGACCAATTGCGCCATACCTTCAAGTAAATCAGCTTGGCTGGGCGGGGTACGATCCCACTTACAATAGGTCTCATGCAACGGGGTTAAGCTTGGCATTGTTCCTATCCCTTCAATGGACCGCTTCACCGACATCTTTCTTTTTTGAGGTGATCGCGGTATAAATTCTTATGATCTGTGATAGTTCTCAGAATACTTTTAAAATACCGAGAATTGCAGCATTGCTATCAGGATCTTGTCTAACAATGTGGCGATTAAAATAAATTGAATGAATGTGATCTATGTCTCATTTATAAAATAGATTTTGATCATTTCCTATACTTTTTTGTTATCAGTCGATGAATGTCATTTATTTGCATGGCTTTAAAAGTAGTGCGCTGTCTATAAAAGGGCAGTTACTTGAAAAATATTGTTCGAATAATCCGAATATTAATGTGCATTTGCCCGATTTAAACCAATCACCGCTGCATGTGATTGACCAGTTATCCAGTTTAATCGAGTCGATGAATGACGTGGCATTGGTCGGCAGTAGCCTTGGTGGCTTTTATGCGACACATTTGGTCGCGAAGCATCATGTGCCGGCTGTACTGATTAATCCAGCAATGCGACCATGGCAATTGTTCCGCGAACTCTTTGATGAGGTATTGCCTTATCAAGTTCATCCAAATTGGTGCTTGGATGATTCAGATCTTGACCAACTCGAACAATTGGCCCTGCCAACTGCACAAGATGCAGACAAAATTTTAGTGCTATTGCAACAAGGCGATGAAGTTTTGGATTATCGTGAAGCACATCGCTATTATAGTGATGCTCGTCCACCTGCGATGATGATGACGGAAGCGCATGGTAATCATGGTATGGACGATTTTGCGGAGAAAATTCCGCTTGTTTTACAGTTTTTATTGGACTGCATAAAAAAGGAAACCGAATAACGTGTCTCAATATACGGCTCAATCTCTTGAAGTTTTATCTGGTTTAGATCCGGTGCGTCGTCGCCCGGGCATGTATACCGATACCACTCGTCCGAACCACTTGGCACAGGAAGTAATTGATAATGCAGTCGATGAGGCACTTGCGGGACATGCCAACAAAATTACCGTGATTGTCTATAAAGACGGGTCATTGTCGGTTGAAGACAATGGTCGTGGTATGCCTGTTGATATTCATCCGGAATATGGTCAAAGCGGTATCGAAATTATTCTGACTAAACTGCATGCCGGCGGTAAATTTAGCACCGACAACTACCAATTCTCAGGTGGTTTGCATGGTGTGGGTATCTCCGTCGTTAATGCCTTGTCGACCCGTGTGGAAGTTGCGGTACAGCGTCAGGGTAATCTATATAAAATGAACTTTGAGCAAGGTGAGCCGACAGCACCGCTTGAAGTTTTAGAAGGCAAATGTGCGAAACGTGCTACAGGTACAACTGTCCATTTTTGGCCTGAAGCGAAATATTTTGATTCACCAAAATTCGCCTTAAAAGCCTTAAAACACAATCTGAAAGCCAAAGCCGTTTTAGCGGCAGGTCTGCAAATTAACTATGTCGATCAAATCAACGATGAGAAGATCACATGGCAGTTTGAAAATGGTTTAGTCGACTATTTGATGGACGAAATGCAAGACCGCGAAATTATTCCGGCACCTGCATTTGTGGCAACGGGTGATGCAGACCGTGCCAGTGCTGAATTTGCCATTTGTTGGAATGTCGAAGGCGGTGAAAGTATTCAGGAATCTTATGTCAATTTGATTCCAACGGCGCAAGGCGGTACGCACGTCAATGGTTTACGCTCAGGTGTCACCGATGCCATGCGTGAATTTTGTGAATTGCGTAATTTATTACCGCGTAATCTTAAACTCTCAGCAGAAGATGTCTGGGATGGTGTGAACTATATTTTGTCACTTAAGTTTCAAGAGCCGCAGTTCTCGGGACAAACCAAAGAACGTCTTTCAAGCCGTGAAGCCTCAGGCGTGATGCTGAATATTGCTAAAGATGCTTTTGCACTCTGGCTGAACCAAAACTCTGACATTGCCATGCAATTGGCAGAAATGGCAATTTCTAAAGCTGGTCGTCGTTTAAAAGCCGCTAAAAAAGTGGAACGTAAAAAGATTGTTGCAGGTCCAACTTTACCGGGTAAATTATCTGATTGTGTGGGGCATGACCTCGATCAATCAGAGTTGTTTATTGTGGAAGGCGACTCGGCAGGCGGTTCAGCGAAGCAAGCACGTGATAAAAATTTCCAAGCCATCATGCCGATTCGCGGTAAAATTTTAAATACTTGGGAAGTGGCATCTGATGAAGTGTTGGCATCGCAAGAAGTACATAATATTGCGATTGCGATTGGTGTCGATCCCGGTTCAGACGATCTTTCAGAACTGCGTTACGGTAAAATTTGTATTTTAGCCGATGCCGATTCAGATGGTCTGCATATTGCGACCTTGCTCTGTGCTTTGTTTGTGAAGCATTTCCCAAGTTTGGTCGAAGAAGGACATTTGTTTGTCGCAATGCCGCCATTGTTCCGAATTGATGACAACAAAGACGTGCATTATGCTTTGGATGAAGATGAACTCAATGGCATTTTGAAAAAATGCAAAACCAAGAATCCGCAGATTACCCGATTTAAAGGTCTGGGCGAGATGAATGCGAGTCAATTGCGTGAAACGACTTTAGATCCAAATACCCGTCGTTTAGTGCAATTGGACTTGGATGACATGCAATTTACTTCAGGCTTACTGGATAAATTGCTTGCCAAGAAACGTGCCAGTGACCGTAAAGAATGGTTAGAGCAAAAAGGTAATTTGGCAGATTTAGTGGTTTAGAAAGCGGAATCTTTCGTATAAAAAAGCCCGCACAATGCGGGCTTTTTTGTCTTGGGATTAGACATCGCATAAAGAACAATTTACACCGCGGCAATTATGTAAAACGGAGCTGCGTGCGCTATTTTTAGTGGTTCCCGGACCTTCAACTAAAGGACCTGCCAGTTGTTCAGCACCTGAACCGGGGCGCCATTTTGTTTTCATATTAATTTGTTGATGACCAGTGATCATCGGTTTTGCCAAAGTTTGCTGCTGACAATAACTACATTCAATCGTATCTGTTGAAATGCGAGCAATCGGTACACGCTGTTCAAAAATCCCCTCGCAATGTTCACAGCGGAAATCGTATAACGGCATTTCTGTACTCCTGTACCTTGAGCATTTTAAAATAAAAAGCCGAGTAGCCTAAGGCTTTGGAACGGTGGCTACTCGGTGCGAAGCTTGTTTATAACTGGTTAGAGATTAACGTCTGCGTCCCCAGAATTTATCATCATTGAGTGCACCTTTAGGCAAGATGTCTTGCTCAAAGATCGAGGTCGGTAAAGACACCGTACATGCACAGTTTGGAATATCTACGATACCGCCGATACGACCTTCAACAGGTGCAGCAGTCAGCAGCATGTAAGCTTGAGAACCTGTAAAACCAAAGTTTTCAAGATATTTAATCGCTTTCAAACACGCTTGACGGTAGGCAACAGTTGCATCTAAATAGTAGTTCACGTCATTTTCAACGCTAATACCTTCAAACGTTAACCATTGGTCATAGTTTGGTTTCACATTACTTGGCACAAAGATTGGAGAATCGATGTTGTATTTCGCCATCCCGCCTTTGATCAGGTCAAAGCCAACACGGGTTACACCGTCCATTTCAATGGCACCACAGAAACCGATTTCGCCATCCCCTTGTGAGAAGTGAAGGTCACCCATCGAGAAGCCGGCGCCCTTTTGGTAAACAGGGAAGTAGATTCGGCTACCTGCGGCTAAATCTTTAATATCGGTATTACCCCCATGTTCACGTGGCGGTACAGTACGTGCAGCTTCTGCCGCCATACGATCAAATTCAGCACCCGATACACCGCGAAGCACCGCAGTACGTGGATCAGGCGGGTTGGCTTGACCTTTAGGGACAAGTAAAGCTTCACGACGATTCCATTCTTTTAATAAGTCATGAGATGGCAGCGTACCCATTAAACCCGGGTGCTTTAAGCCTGCAATACGAACGCCTGGAATGTGACGTGAGGTTGCGAACAAACCTTTTAAATCCCAGATCGCTTTATCAGCTTCAGGGAAATAATCTGCAAGGAAGCCGCCACCGTTTTCTTTGGCAAATACACCCGAGAAACCAACATCTGAAATGGGTTGAATATCGAGTAGGTCGATTACCAATAAGTCACCTGGTTCAGCGCCTTCCACATAGAAAGGTCCTGTCAGGGGATGCGCACGTGTTAAATCGACATTTTTAACATCAGAAACATCATCTGTATCTTTAATTTGGGCATCAAGGAAGTCCAAACTTTCAATCAGAATCTCTTCCCCTGGCTTTACAGAAGTCAAAAACGGCAAATCAGGATGCCAACGGTTATGACCAATCTCCGCTTGTTCAGCCAGCGGAACCCCCGGTTTAATTTTGATGTGTTGCATGTTCCCATCCCCTATGTGAGGTCAAATAAATTTAGTTTTTGCTGTTATCGTCTGTACCGTTGTTGTGTGAAGTGCTGTCTTCAACTTCCTTGACATGCTCAATGGCACGGACATTTATTCCTTGGGCATCACAATCAATAATGATGTGACTTGCTTCAGGGTGTTGGATAAAAAATTTGGCTAATTTGGGTTCAACTAAAACACGGAAACGGCGACCTAGTCCGCGTGCGCCAAAACGGACATCATGTCCAGTCGATAAAAATGCATTGGCTGTTGCGGTCAGCTCAATGGTTCGACTTTGTTTACGTAAACGGTGATTGAGTTTCTCAACTTCTAAATCGACTAAGGTGCCTGCAAAGTCAGCTTCGACCGCTTGGTAATGCAAGATTCGTTCGATACGGTTTAAAAACTCAGGATCAAATTTCTTATGCAGTGCTTTATTGGTAATTTCGCTGTCATCGAGTTTGCTAAAACGTGCCAATTTTTGCAGTGGCTTCGGTAGTTTTGCCAATTGCTTTAAACGTGTCTGCGCATCTTTCGCGCCGACATTACTGGTCATAAAGATCATGCAGTTTTTAAAGTCGAGAACTTTGGTTCCTGCGGTGAGTTTTAGTGTTCCTGTTTCTAAAACATTCATTAAACCGCGAATCACTTCGGTACTGGCTTTTTCAATTTCATCAAACAGTACAATGCCGGGTTTTGAAAAACTGCCTTGAATGGCGGCTTCATCAAAAAGTGTATTGCCTTCTTTAGAACCGACATAACCTGGAGGTGCACCTGTAAGGGCTGCTGCATAATGTTCTTGTGCCAAAGTGTTCATATCAATTCGGCAAAACGCATCAGGTTTACCGTGAATGGCTTCTGCAATCAGGCGTACAGTTTCGGTTTTACCGACACCTGTTGGACCAAGCATTAAAGTGACCGATAGTGGTCGATTGGGTGAGTTAAAGTCAGCTTTAACCGTCACCAACATATTTTCAATTTCGTCCAACGCTTCGCTTTGTCCAATGATTCGGTCACGCACATGCTGCATGACCAAATCTGGATCAAAACTAAAGCGAGAGGTACGTGCAATACGTTCTTTGCTTTGCATCTCGTAACGTTGCTTGGCCAAAGTCTCTTGGTTGGCGCTGATGCGGTCACTGGCAAATGTCATGTTGAGTACCTCCTACTACTACACAAGTGAATTAAGATGCTTCTTTTTCTAAACCTTCATGGGGTAAATTCCCGATCGGGCATTCCGCAACACCAATGGTTGAACGGGTGATTTTCTCCACATCTTCTTGTGCTTTTTGCGCATCCAAGACCCAAGTTTTGTAGAAATCAAATGGGCAGTCTGCAACGCCTTTATCACCATCACCGTTGGTATGAACGCCTGTGTAGCCACGGTGTAAGAGTTTGAATAAATGGTTTTGTGATTGATCGTATTTACGTGCGTCACGAATTTCGTGTAGTGACAATTGCGCGTATTGGATGCCGTTTTCTTCTGTGCCACATTCACCTAGCGTACGACCATCGAAGCCAATTACAGATGAATGACCGAAGTAAGTGTAAACGCCGTCAAAGCCTGTACAGTTCGCGACAGCAACATAGACGTTATTTGCCCATGCCATACTTTTTGACATATTCACTTGCTGTTCTGCGGCAGGGTACATATAGCCTTGGCAACGCACCACAAGCTCCGCACCTTTCATCGCGCAGTCACGCCAAATTTCAGGGTAGTTACCATCGTCACAAATGATCAGTGACATCTTGATGCCTTTCGGACCTTCAGTCACATAAGTGGTATCGCCTGGGCACCAACCTTCAATTGGGCACCACGGAATAATTTTGCGATATTTTTGAACGATTTCACCTTTGTTATTAATCAAGATTAAGGTGTTATAAGGCACTTTATTTGGGTGTTCTTCGTGTTGTTCACCTGTAATTGAGAACACGCCCCATACATTGGCTTCAATACATGCTTGAGAGAAAATTGCAGTTTCATCACCCGGAATGGTGGCAGCGGTTGTCATCATTTCATCATGGTCGTACATAATGCCCATGGTGCTATATTCAGGGAAAACAATCAGGTCCATACCTGGAATACCTTGTTTAATCCCTTTCATCATTTCAGCAATTTTTTTTGCGTTCTCAAGAACTTCGGCTTTGGTGTGTAAACGCGGAATCTTGTAGTTTACAACTGCTACACCCACTGTATTTGGACTACTTGAGATATCACCATGACGCATTTACATTCTCCAACTTCTTACATTTAAATCAAATCTATAGTCAGAGTGTTGCGTGAAATGCTGTTTTAAAAAATACGTTGAATTGCGTATATGAATGCGTATTTAAAGCTGATTTTTATGTGTGAATATTCTTGTAATTTGGAAATGATTGATGTAGAAAAATGATGCGATCATGCCATGAAAAAATCCCCCGACGAATCGAGGGAGGGTGGAGAACATTACAGCCAAATAAAACTCAAGATTTTACACAGATAGATATTTACTAATCGTGGTTTCATCTACATTGGCACGGATATCTTCATAAGCAAAACGTCCTTTATCAATTACTAAGAAGCGATCTGCCATGGCCATGGTGAAACTCAAGACCTGTTCAGAAACCACAATGGTCAAATCACGTTTATCTCGAATCTCTTTTAATGTTTTGGCAATGTCCTTGATGATTGAAGGTTGAATCCCTTCGGTTGGTTCATCTAAAAGAAGCACTTTAGGATTGGTTGCCAAAGCACGTGCAATCGCAAGCTGCTGCTGTTGACCACCTGATAAGTTACCACCTTTACGCTTACGCATATCCCAAAGCACAGGAAACAGTTCATACAGGTCATCGGGCACTTTACCGTGAGCAGAAGCAGGTAATCCTGTCTGGATATTTTCAAGTACAGACATGGTCGAGAAAATCATACGACCTTGCGGCACGTAAGCGACGCCATTTTCAACACGTTGGTAAGGATCAAGTTTCTCAAGATTCTTACCATCAAGCTTAATTTCACCTTTGGTATTTTTAATATCACCAATTAGGGTTTTAAACAGGGTGGTTTTACCCATACCGTTACGACCCATGATCGCAACGATTTCTTTGGGCTGAATTTTAATATCAAGATCATGAATGACCTGACTTTGTTTATAACCTGAACACAAAGAATTTATTTCGAATAATCCGCTCATATGGCCTCCTTAGTGTCCTAGATAGACTTCAATCACTTTTGGATCATTTTGAACATCGTCCATTTTTCCTGCTGCCAAGATTCTACCTTGGTGAAGAACGGTCACTTTGTCTGCGATGGTTTTAACGAACTCCATATCGTGCTCAATCACGAGCACTGAACGTCCTTGGCTAATTTTTTTCAACAGTTGCGCGGTTTGTTCACGCTCTGAGACACTCATGCCTGCCACAGGTTCATCCAGCATCAAAAGTTCAGGATCTTGCATGAGTAACATACCAATTTCGAGCCATTGCTTTTGACCATGAGACAGCAAACCTGCAGGCGTATCGAGTAAGTCAGTCAGAAAAATCATCCCTGCGACTTCCTGAATACGGTCTTCAACGTCTTTAGTTCGTTTAAAGAACAGCGCACCAAAGACATTACGACCACGCGGGAATGACATTTCTAAGTTGTCATACACTGATAGATTTTCGTAGATATTGGGGTTTTGGAATTTACGCCCCACACCCTTACGCACAATGTCGAACTCTTTGAGTTTGGTGAGTTCGATATCGTTGAATTTAATAGTGCCTGAAGTAGCTTTGGTTTTACCGCAGATTAAATCCAGCACGGTGGTTTTGCCTGCACCGTTTGGTCCAATGACCACGTGTACTTCGTTTTTGTCCAAGTAGAAGTTAAGGTCGCTGACGGCTTTGAAGCCGTCAAATGAAACTGTGAGATCTTCAATGACAAGGACAGGTTTTGTCATTTCTACGCCGACTTTACTCATTTGACACCTCCTTCTACAACGGGCTCTGGGATATCTTCAGGGTCATTAGCTGGTGGTGGGGTAGGCTTGTCTGCTACCTTCTTTTTGAGGAAGAGCGGACGCACATATTTTTGATATACACCTGCTAAACCATCTGGAAGGAACATCACTACGAAGATGAACAAACCACCGAGTAAGAATAACCATAATTCAGGGAAGGCTTCAGAGAAGTAAGTTTTACCAAGGTTTACGAGTACAGCACCGTAAACGGCGCCAATTAGAGATAAACGACCACCGACAGCAGCAAGAATGACCATCTCAATAGAAGGCACAATGCCAATAATAGTCGGTGACATAAAGCCGACTTGAAGGGTAAACATCGCGCCACCAATAGAAGACACAACTGCTGCAAAGCAGAAGATGAACACTTTGTACATCGCCACGTCATAGCCTGAGAAACGGACGCGTTCTTCTTTATCACGCATTGCAGAAAGGAGACGCCCCAGTTTAGAGCTAAGAACAAAACGGCTGATCATGATCACTGCAATTAAGAGCAGGGCATTGATGTAGTAAAGCACGTATTTTGCCTCGTCCGTACGAATGTCCCAGCCATGTAATGTTTTAAGGTCTGTAATCCCGTTAATACCGCCTGTGAAACCTTGTTGACCAATAATCAAGATGGTGAGAATTGCGACAATGGCTTGCATGATGATTGAGAAGTACACATCACCGACACGGCGGGTAAACATCGCAAAACCAATAATGAAGGCAAGCAAAATCGGAATAATAATGATGGCAAACAGGGTAAAGCCAAAGCTATGGAAGGGCTCCCATAACATGGGCAGACTGGTGATTTGGTTCCAGTCCATAAAATCGGGAATACCCGGTGTGGTTTGTGCCGCAGTACTTTGCATGTCTGAAGCTTCGAGCTTTAAGAACATGGCCATGCAGTAACCGCCAATGCCAAAGAAGATGCCTTGACCTAAACTTAAGATCCCACCATGCCCCCAGCACAGCACAAGACCAATTGCCACGAAAGCAAAAGTGAGATATTTACCCATCAAATTGAGACGGAAAATATCTAAAAACATGGGCATTACAAGAAGAATCAGTACAGCAAGAATGGCAAGTCCGATCGCCCCTTCTTTACCGCCTAAAAATGCGTTTGCTAAATTTTTCATAATTTCTCTCCTGAATCCTATTTACGAACTTTGATTGAGAAGAGACCTTGAGGACGCAGCATCAAGATGATGATCACAGTCGCCAAAGTAATGACTTTTGCCACAGAACCGGACAAGAAGAATTCTAAAATCGATTGTGCTTGCGCAATGCTAAATGCTGAGGCAATTGTACCCAGTAAACTCGCTGCACCGCCAAAGACCACCACAAGGAAGGTATCGACAATATAAAGTGAACCGGCGGTTGGACCTGTAGAACCAATCGTGGTAAATGCAGCGCCTGCGATCCCTGCAAGACCACAACCTAGTGCAAAAGTCAGACTATCTACACGTTTGGTGTTGATGCCGACAGCACCACTCATAAAGCGGTTTTGGTTGGTTGCACGTAGTTGTAGACCCCAACGTGAACGGTAAATCAGGAAATAAACAAAAGCAGTTACAGTTAACGTCACACCGACCAAGAATAATCCATTAATTGGAATATCAATGGTTTCTGTGGGTTGATACGAACCCATCAACCAATCTGGCAGGGTCGGGCTGACTTCTTTAGGGCCAAAGACAGAACGGAAAAGCTGTTGCATGATGAGACTTAAGCCCCATGTTGCAAGCAGGGTATCAAGTGGTCGTTGATAAAGCCGGCTAATCATCAGCCGTTCGACCATGTAGCCAATAATGCCTGCGGTAAGAAATGCGGCGATAATCGCAATCAGGAAGTAATAGGGTAAAAGTTGTGGGAAGAAACTTTCAGTTAAGGTTGAAATGAAAAAAGTGGTATAGGCGCCAATGGTCAGGAATTCACCATGTGCCATGTTAATGACACCCATTTGCCCAAAGATAATTGCAAGGCCGAGTGCCATCAATAACAGCACACAGAACACAGAGAGACCATTAAAGCCTTGCATGGCAAAAATTGCACCGAATTCAGCAAATGAAATATCCATCGCATCATCCTCCAAGCTTTAAAATTGTGTGGAATAAAAAGATCAGGAGAATGGCTTTCCCCTGATCATGTGGCTGTTAAATTAGTAACCTTTAGGGAATGGGTTTGGTTTGATTAAACCTTTAGACTCGTAAACGACTTTAAACTGACCGTTGGTTTGTACTTCGGCAATACGTGATTTGCTCCATAAGTGATGGTTCGGGTCGATTTTCACATAGCCTTCAGGCGCAGTTTTCATCTCTAAACCTTTAGAAGCCGCTGTCACTTTCGCGACATCGAAGCTACCTGCTTTTTCAACCGCAGCTTTCCATAACCATGGACCTAAGTAAGCCGCTTGCGTTACGTCACCGATCACGGCTTTAGGACCATATTTCGCTTTAAACGCTTTTACGAACGCTTGGTTATTCGGGTTATTCAGGCTTTGGAAGTACTTCATTGAAGAGTAGAAGCCCTTCATGTTTTCGCCGCCAATACCGAGCAACTCATCTTCAGTGACAGACAATGTAAGCAGAGTTTGTTTGTCACCTGTGACACCCGCTGCTTTCATTTGTTTGTAGAAGGATACGTTTGAACCACCCACAACAGCAGCGAAGATTGCATCAGGTTTTTTTAACTTGGTTTTATTAATCAGTGAACCGAATTGCGTATGACCTAATGGATAGTATTCTTCACCGACTACTTTACCTTTCAATACTTTTTCGATGTGCGTACGTGCAATTTTCATTGTGGTACGTGGCCAAATATAGTCAGAACCAATCAAATAGAAAGTCTTGGCTTTTTTCACTGAAGATAACCAGTTCAGTGCCTCAAGTACCTGTTGAGTCGCTTCCTGACCTGTATAGATGACATTTTTAGATTGCTCTAAACCCTCATAGAAGGTTGGGTAGTAAAGCAATGAGTTGTTACGCTCAATAATTGGCAATACAGCTTTACGTGATGCAGATGTCCAACAACCAAAGATGGCAGCCACGCGGTCTTTTTCAGAGAGCTTACGTGCCTTTTCTGCAAATGTTGGCCAGTCAGATGCACCATCTTCTTGAATGATTTTGATCTGGCGACCGAGGATACCGCCTTGTTTATTAATCTGTTCAATGGCTAAACGTTCTGCTTGAATCGAACCTGTTTCAGAGATTGCCATGGTGCCTGTTGCTGAGTGCAACTGACCGACGTAAACGAATTTATCGTCTACTTTAAGTTTGGTGGTATTCACTTTAGCGGTTGCAGGAACACTTGCGTTTGTCAGCATTGGTGCAAGTAAGAATGGAACGGCAAGTACACCTGCAAGTAGCCCTGAGGTTTTTACTTTTGCTTTTAAAGTCATGCTTTTTCCCCTGTCGAATCTGAATTGATTGAGCGCATACGCTTTTTAATTGAACTGCGTTTGGTATGGCTTAAGCCTAAGGGGAGTTAAATCATGCGCATATACGTCACTTTACGTATATGCCTCTGTATAGCCATGCTTTTAGATACTGTTAGGCTGGGCATGGTTTTTGCTTTAAAGAGCAGATATTGATGAATGTTTGACTGTCATGCAACCAGATGCCCATTCGAGCCAAGCACCGCAGCGCGTGATTCCAACCCGACGTAAATACAATACGTGGGTGGTCGATGAAAGTATTGAAGATTATGCACTTCGCTATGCGCCAAAATCGGTACGCAAATGGTCACTGTGGACAGTCACCAATACTGCCATTGCCGCGGTCAGTTTCCTTGCAATGGAAGCATTGGGCGCAACCATGCTTTGGCAATATGGTTTTAGTAATGCATTTTGGGCATTACTGGTGGTATCGCTGATTATTTTTCTGACCAGTTGGCCAATTGCTTACTATGCCGCACGCTATAACGTGGATATTGATTTACTGACCCGTGGTGCAGGTTTTGGCTACATTGGTTCGTCTATTACATCGGTCATCTATGCCAGTTTTACCTTTATCTTTTTTGCCTTTGAAGCCGCCATTATGGCTTTGGCATTGGAACTGGGTTTAGGCTTGCCGTTAAGCATTGGTTACTTGGTGTCTTCACTGATTGTGTTACCACTAGTAGTGAAGGGCATTGGTTTCATCAATAAAGTACAAGCATTCACGCAACCCATTTGGTTATTCTTATTATTATTACCGTGGTGCTTTGTTTTGGTGAAGCATCCGAGTTTGGTACATGAGCTTGCACTTATAGAGGGCGTAAAATCCAATACTGCATCCTTTAATTTGGCATTTTTTGGTGCATCTTGTACCGTTCTATTTGCTTTGATTACCCAAATTGGTGAGCAGGCCGATTATTTACGCTTTTTACCTGATAAAAAAAAGATTAAAAATAAATGGAACCTTGCCGTCTTCTTAGGTGGACCTGCATGGATTTTGGCAGGCTTTGCTAAGATTTTTATGGGTATGCTGTTGATGGCATTGGCACTCAAGTTTTTTGTGCCGAATAGCGAATTGACTGATCCAAACTACTTATATTGGATCGCGTTTCAACAGGTTGTGGCTCATCCCGGAGTTGCTTTATTTCTGACGGTACTCTTTGTCTGTATTGCACAAATTAAAATTAATGTCACCAATGCCTATGCAGGTTCACTCGCATGGTCAAACTTCTTTGCGCGGTTAACCCATAGCCATCCTGGTCGCGTGGTATGGCTGGTATTTAATGTTTTTATCGCGTTACTGCTCATGGAGCTGGGCGTCATTCATGCTGTAGAACGGGTTTTAGGTTTATATAGTAATGTTGCCTTGGCTTGGGTGGGGGCGATTGTTGCAGACTTAATCATTTGTAAGCCTTTGGGCTTAAGTCCTAAAGGAATCGAATTTAGACGTGCTTATTTATATGATATTAATCCTGTCGGTGTAGGAAGCCTCTTTATTGCATCAAGTTTATCTTTGCTCTGCTACTGGGGGATTTTTGGCGAGATTGCTCAATCATTGGCGGGCTTTATTGCACTCGGCACTTCCATGCTCTGTGTACCGTTTATCGCCTACATGACCAAAGGCAAATATTATCTTGCGCGCAAAGAAAAACCTGCATTGTCCTGTGTTGAAACTCAAACCTGTGTGGTCTGTGAGCATGATTATGAAGTGGCGGATATGGCAAGTTGTCCTGCTTATAACAGTCATATTTGTTCGCTCTGCTGCACCTTAGAAGCGCGTTGTCATGACTTATGTAAGCCGCATGCGCGTTGGTCATCTCAACTTCGAGTTTTTGCGACATGGTTCTTACCCAAATATTGGGTGCAATATATCAATACACGTTTAAGCCTGTATATCTTGCTGTTGTTGGTGTTGGGTATCGTTTTGGCAGTGAGTTTGAGTCTGATTTATTTGCAAGAGCTTTCAAGTACGGGCTATTCTTTTCAGCAGCAGGATGCCTTACTCACGCTATTCATTAAAATTTATGCGGTTTTATTTTTATTACTCTGCGTCGCTGCATGGTGGCTCGTGCTCAATGATGAAAGTCGTCGTCAGGCACAGCAGGAAAGTAATACCCAAACCCAGCTGCTGATGGATGAGATTGAAGCGCATAAAATTACCGATCGTCAATTACAGGATGCGCGCATACAAGCTGAAAAAGCCAATGAAGCTAAAAGTCGTTATGTGATTGGCATTAGTCATGAATTGCGAACGCCGTTGAACAGTATTTTGGGATATAGCCAACTCTTACAAAAACAAGAACAACTCTCGGACAAAGGAGAAGCTGCACTAGGAGTGATTAGTCGAAGTGGTCAGCATCTGACTTCGCTGATTGATGGATTGCTTGATCTAGCGCGAATTGAAACGGGGAAAATTTCTTTAGAAAGTTCCAATATTGATTTTCCAAAATTTCTGAATCAAATCGTGCATATGTTTGAACCACAATTCATGCAAAAGCAGCTCGATTTTCAGGTCTTCATTAGCAATAAAATTCCACAATATGTACGTACCGATAAAAAGCGCCTTGAACAAGTGCTGATTAATATTTTAGGCAATGCGCTGAAGTTTACCGTTTCGGGTCGGGTCACTTTTAAAGTCGAGTATCGTTTTCAAACGGCTTATTTTGAGATTCAGGATACAGGGTGTGGCATTGCAGAAGATGATATCGAACGTATTTTTCAGCCTTTTGAACGTGGTCATAACGTCATACAAGGCAGCTTTGCAGGCACAGGTTTAGGACTACCGATTGTGAAATTGTTGGTGGATATTTTGGGTGGCGAACTCAAGATGAACAGCCAATTGAAACAAGGTTCAGTCTTTAAAATCAAACTGTATTTACCATCAAAATCTCTGATTCACCCCATTGCAGATGTCGCATCCAATACCGTGGTTGGCTATAGCGGTCAACGCCGTAAAATTTTAGTCGTTGATAACGAACTGACGGATCGTGGTCTAGTGCTCAACTTCTTGCAACCTTTAGGCTTTATTTTGGAAGAGGCGGAGTCAGGTTTGGAATGTTTGCGCAAAGTCCCTGTTTTTCAGCCAGATTTAATATTAATGGATTTGAGTATGCCGATGCTCGGGGGGTGGGAAACGGCAAAATTATTGCGTAAAAACAAAATCACCAATGTCCCCATTATTATCATTTCAGCCGATGCCAACGAGCGTATGCAAAACCCTGAAACCGATGTGCTGAATGAAGATTTTTTGGTAAAACCTGTTGATTTGAATCTGCTGCTCAATAAAGTCGGCGACAAACTTGGCTTAAGTTGGATTCATCAGCATGAAGATGAACATGTGCCTGAAATCTATTTGCCGATCCAGCCAAATTTTGAGGACATTATCGATCCGATTCAGATTGAGCCCGTACAAAAGCCTAATCCCTTAACACTGAAAGAAGCGATGCAGCAATTGGAACAGCATTTAAGTATTGGTTATATCCGCGGTGCAAAAGAGCAATTGGCGCAATGTATGCAAGATTTTAGTCAGCATCAGGAACTATGGGCTCAGATTGAACAAGATTTAAAACAGTTTGATTTTAAGACATCCATTCAGCGTTTGCAGCAGCAAAACAATGCATTGGAATAGGGGAATGAGCATGTTAGAAAGTATTTTGATTGTTGATGATATTCCTGAAAACTTAAGCTTACTGCATGAAAGTTTAGATCAGGCAGGCTATCAGGTTTTAGTCGCAACCAATGGCTTTAGTGCGATTGAAATTGCCCATCGCTCGCAACCCGATATGATTTTGCTTGATGGCAGCATGCCTGAGATGGATGGCTTTGAAACCTGTTTGCAGCTTAAATCGAGTCCGATGACCGAGCATATTCCTGTGATCTTCATGACAGGCTTAACGGAAACTGAACACATCTTAAAAGGCTTTCAAGTTGGCGGGGTCGATTATGTCACCAAGCCTTTAAACATTGATGAAGTACAAGCGCGCGTCAAAACGCATCTTTTACAAGCGCGTTTAATGCATCAACAAAAACAAATGTTAGATGCAACGGGGAGTGCAATTGTGTCATTAAACTTAAATGGAGAAATGATTTGGCAAACGCCGGTTGTCAGTGAGCTATTAAAAAGACATGAAATTGATCTCGAACATTTTCAAAAGAGTTTAAATATATGGCTACAAGACTTACTAAAACAGCCAGACCAAGCGCATTTCATCCATGGTCAATATGGACATCAACAGCATCAGTTACAGCTCAATTTACTGACGCCCATGGACGGCAATCGGGTTTTTAAACATGTTCTGGTTCAACTGAAAGAACAAACCCAAATGCCAAGCGCAGAGGAGATTGCACAAGCATGTCCAACCTTAACCCCACGTGAAGCAGAGGTCATGCATTGGGTGACGATGGGTAAAACCAACCGTGATATTGCTGAGATTTTGCAGCTCAGTCCGCGTACAGTGAATAAGCATTTAGAGCATGTATTTGAGAAGCTGTTTGTGGAAACGCGTACCGCTGCGGTGTTGCATGTAACGTCGGCTTGTCAGAATCAGGCGGTTGCTTAATTAATTGTTAACCCTCTCTACAAAGGAGAGGGTTAATGGTTTGGAAAAAATTATATTTACAAATTTATAGCTCTGTAGTGTCATTCCATAAAAAATAACCCCCATATTGACTTGGGCGATATTCACCACCTTTTAATTTTCCTTCGTCTGTTAAAAAGTGCTTTCCATTTTCATTGAGTTTTAGAAAACCTTTCTCAACCAGTTTTTCGAGAAGATCAGCAGTTTTGAGTTTATGTTTAGCAGCAAGTTTTGATGTGGTTAATTTGCTGAAGTTATTTTCATCTTCATTATCTGTTTCTTCTGTAGTTGCTGTCTGTTTAACAGCATCAAGCGTGATTCGAACTTCTTCACTAATACGAATAATTCGCTGCGCTTCTTCATACGCATCTTTAAAGACGTCATCATCTTCATATTTGCGGACAGAAATTCCCATTTCATTATTATTGACTTGGCTAAACTCATAAAGGTTTAAGCTTGAAATAATACATTCAGATTCATTGAGATAGCATTTGGCATGTAAGTTCTTACAAAAACTAAGACGAACATAGTCCAGTTTCTGAATCCATTTGATCTCTTCAGGATGTAAGTCACTTTTACCATAGACAATACGGACGTCAATCTTCAGACGATCTTTGTCTTCTAAAAGTTCTTTAATACGATCATTAAGACGTAAATAAGGACTGATGAGAATTAAACGCTCTTTGGCATTTTTGATGAGTTCTTCTAAGAAGAAATTCGTTGCGCTCGTGTTTAAGAACTTAGCCATTGATCCCCTCGAATGTTATCTCTTATGTTTATTTTATAAGCATAAGATATAGGGAAAAGGGGCATCACTCAACCTTTAAAAAATATGCCATTGGCGGAAACATTATGCCCAAAACCACAACCTGAAATGTCTCCACTTTGTTTTAGTAAAGCACGACGCCCAAGCTTGGCATCAAAGTCAAAAGAAATATCAATATTACAATCATTCACTCGATAGATTTTGCGCGTTTGACCAAGCGGCATTGATGTCTCAAAAGTGCCAATGTTTGGTCCATAAATGAGACTACGCGCACCCATATATAGCCCTTCATATTGAATACTGTAGTTATTTTTACTTTGTTGAATGGTTAAGGTATTCCATTCGCCAAAACCTGCATGTTGTATATATTTACCTGTAATTTGTTTGGTATTTTGAGGTGTTGGCAACTGTTTTAAATTGAATTGACTCATACTCGACTCAGGATATGCCAAGTACCAAGCCCGCGCCAATTGTGCTTTGCCTAATTTGGCATAGCCTAAACCGACATTATTAAAGGCAAGTTCAACGTCACGTTGTTTCATCCGGATGCCACTTTCATCTTCATTCAGCAGGCAAAACCCACTCCATGAAGCTTGCTGTTTAAATTGTTCAATTGCTTTTGTATATTGTTTTTGATCGTAGAATTTTTTGCCCTGATAGGCATAAGTTTTTACTTTGGCACAACCTTGTTTTAGTTCTTGTGCAAAGCTAATTTCGGCATGTGTCGCGGTCGCAAGCGCAAGGTATAAGGCACTCGCTAAAACTATTTTATTCATCATCATGATTCGTTATCGATTGCTTTATTCATAGCAAATAAATAAAGCAAAGAACAGCGATGCGTTGTCTTATTTTGTTAGACCGATCAGGCGTTCTATGCGCAGCATAAAGCTTAGCCGGCATCACAGGTTTGTTCGTATTTTCAATATTTCAGATGAAGATGAAATGAAGGGTATGACCTATATTCATCAAAATTTTGACATAAAAAAAGCAGAACCGAAGTTCTGCCTGTGAGCAAATATCAATTAAAAATGATATTTAACCAATGCGCTGACATCATGTTGATCAATGTCTGTGCCGTATTTATTATTCCAAACTGAATGCTCAATACCGACATACAGCTTAGTCTCAGGAGAAATGTGTTTACCAACATTCCATTTGTATTGAGACGTCCAGTTTAATTCGCTCTTATGATCAGGACCTTCAGCAGTTGACCAATCTAGGAAAGCATCTGCTAAGAATTCTTCACCAGCAATTTTAAATGGAACCGCATAAGTGATAGTCATTTGATAATCATCTTTTTGCAGGTCATTTTCAGCTTTGTAGAAGTTGATATTGGCATAGCTCGTGTATGGAATATCTAAAGAGAAACCAAAACCGTATAAGTAATTATTGAAGCTTGAGCCACCTTCCCAAGTGGTTGCAACCAATACATCTTTGATTGGACCAAGTTCAAGTTTTTGACCTGTAACAGCACCAAGGCTAACACGTGGTGAAACTTCGAAGTAAGTCTCATTACCTGCATCTGTATTGCTACGGTCAGCGAAAGCGAAGAAATCGCCATACTTTAAGCCAGCAGCATATTCAGCAGTAATTGTTGATTGTTCAACATCATCACCAGCACCTGGATATGCATAATTTTCGCCATAAAGTGCAGTTAAGCTAAAGTCTTGCCATACAGGTGCAGCTTGTGCCACTGCAACAGTTGAAGCCAATGCACAAAGTGCCGCAATTTGTTTAATTTTCATGAAATTCTTACCCCCAAAGAAAGCAGAATAAGCATACAGATTAATAAGTAAAAATAAAGTGTGATTCGACCATCGAACGAAAAATATTCGAAAAATGGCTTATGGTCGTATGTTTTATCAGCAGATTTACTGGTGTTTAGCATAAGTTACAGCTAAATCTCATTCATCAAAATATCTTAAAAGTAAGCGTGCTTGCCATGCAGACCTATTTTTTAGATTAAAAAACCTGAATTGGTTTACATAAAAAGGCAAAGTGGGGCATTGTTTGAAGGTCAAGTTATGGCTTGAGTAAGGAGTTGTCACATCACGTTATGCTTTTGCTAAAAATCTAAAAATACTGCTTGCAAAATTTTCAGATACAGCCGATATTCGAAGTATAAGGACACCGTTCTGCAGACTCAAAAAAGTGTTCATCATTCAAAGTGGAGGGTAACGACCAAAACGACTTGAATAAATGAAATGCGATATAAAACAGTAATCTATAAGTGTGCCAAGTGAAAAACTTTGCACAAAAAAGTTACAAAGATTGAGGATGGTAATTTATGAACATTGAGCTTCGTACAGATAAAAATATTCAAAATAGTGATCGTCTAATTGCATACGTAAATGCCGAATTAAATCAAGAATTCCAACGCCACAGTGAGCGTATTACCCATTTCTCAGTTCATCTTAGTGATGAAAACGGTCCCAAAGGTGGCGCAGAAGATATTCGCTGCATGATTGAAGCACGTCCAGCAGGCATTAAACCTGTCGTAGTGAATCATCGCGGTCATAATATTGCGACTGCTATTCACGGTGCAATTGATCGCCTTAAACGCAGTATCGAGCATGCAATTGAGAAAAAAGACAATGTGCGCACCACGCCACTCGAATTAGCGCCTGAAGCTGACATTGAACAATAAAGAATAGATTCTTATAAAAGCCCTGCGGGGCTTTTTTTACATAAAAAACAAATATAGTTGGCTTAGGCGAAAACAAAATCCTGTTTATTCGGCATAATAGCCGAAAACGAATTGAAGTGAGTTCCATCATGTTAACGGCGCAACAACAGCTTTTTGTGCAAGCACTCGAAGAATTAAACTTAACCCAAGTCAAACAACTCTTAGCAGATGGACTCAATCCAAATTTTATTGATTTTGAAAAAGGTCCTGTGATTTCAGTTTGGTCAGATGGCTTATTTAAATGGTGGGAAGAGATTTGCGAAGCCTATGAAGCGGGTACACCACTTAGCGCTGAACAAAAACAAGCCAATTTAGCGGTTCATCTTGAAATTTTGGAAGCGTTAATTGCAGCAGAAGTCAATTTACACCTTTGGGATGCAGAAGAAATTTATGGTCCACTTTGGGATGCAGCGAGTGCAGCATGTGCGCCTGCAGTACAACGCTTGCTTGATGAAAAAGTAGATCCCAATAGCAAAGATGAAGATGGTTTAACTATTTTATCTTCGATCAGTGATTTATTCTTTGACTGTGATTTCGATGAAATTAATTGGTCAGAAGCATTAGATGAAGAAAAACAAACACTTGAACTCTTGCGTAACCATGGCGCAAAAATGACCAAAGAAATCAGTTAATTAGGTAAGACAATATGACAACACTTAAGACACTTGCATGTATTGCTTTGGCAACGAGCAGCGCCCAGATTTTTGCAGCCGAATTTGAATTTGATCGCCCGGGTACGGGTTTTGGGACATCAACAACGCCCGTAGGACGTTTGGCATGGGAGCAGTCTTTACCGACCGCAAGCTATGTCAAATCTGGTAATGAAACCACCACAACCTTAAATGCTGACATGTTATTGCGTACCGGTTTAACTGATAGCTTAGAGCTACAACTCGGTTGGGATGGTCCGGCATGGTCTAAAACCAAAACTGCAGGCGTATCATCTGAGCAAGATGGTTTGGGTGATGTCAGTATTGGTCTGAAAAAAGCAATTGATTTACAAGATGACAAATTATCGCTTGCTGTATTGGCACAAGCTGTCATTGCTACAGGCAATAGCGAGTTCTCTAATCGCAACGATATTTATACACTCGGCTCAACCGTAGCGTATCAATACAATGATGATGTGGATACATCCATCAGTATGTTCTACGAATGGCAAGACAGCCATTGGGCAATCACGGCTGTACCGACGTTGCAGTATAAAATTGCGGGTGATTGGTCAGGTTTTTCTGAGTTGGTGTATCGTAAAGCTGAAAGTCAAGACAATGAATATGGCTTAGGCACAGGTGTGATGTATGCCTTAAATGAGCGTACTCAACTAGATGCGAGTGTGGGCGTGGACTTAGAAGGTTCAGCACGAAGCTACAATGCGGGTCTAGGTGTTTCATTCTTATTTTAAAGCATAACTTGAAGGATTAGTCTTGATGACTTGGGGAAAACAGCTGACTTATGTCAGTCTAGCATTGGGTATGTTGAGTAGCATGAGTTATGCTGAAACAGCGTTACTCAGTGCTGAACAAGCGCTTCCCATTCAAGTCATCTCGACCAGTCAACAGCAAGCTGAACTGCGTTGGGATATTCCTGAACAGTATTATTTATATCAGCATAAAATAGGGGTTAAGCAAGGGGCTGAACAGCTCAAGCTCGATTTACCACCTGCCGAAAAACTCTATGATGAAAACTATGGGCAAGTCCAAGTTTATTATCAGCAACTAAAACTGAATATTCCCACACAAGCTGGGCAAAAATATCAGGTGACGTGGCAGGGCTGTGCCAAAGATCGCATTTGCTATCCACCTCAAACCATTGAATTTAATACCGACCTTTCAGGCTTAGTTCAGCTTGAGCAGCCGACAACATCCCAAAAACGCTTTAGCGATTTAGTGACATCCTCAAATGATCATGCTGTAAATACGACGACTGCGTTTGCAGATTCAGCGACTGCTTCTGATGTGGCGAATACATCTGTAGAAAATGATGCGGCACAAGACCAAAAATGGTCAGCACGTTTGGCAGATTCGTCTTTTGCCTATGGGATATTGTTATTTTTTGGCTTAGGTATTTTACTGGCATTTACACCGTGTTCATTGCCGATGCTACCGATTTTAAGCTCATTGATTGTTCGTGATCGTAAAGGGCTGAATGCAGGACTGATTGCCTTTACATTTGTGAGCAGTATGGCATTGATCTATGCCATTTTAGGTCTCATTGCGTCATCAGCGGGCTTGAATTTTCAGCGCTGGTTACAACAACCGAGTACCTTAATTGCCTTTAGTTCACTGTTTGTCTTATTCGCCCTAAATTTATTTGGATTGTTTGAAATCAAATTGCCGCAAGCACTGACGCATCGTCTCGATCGCGCTCAAGCCATGCAAAAAGGTGGTAGTTTGATCAGCGCAAGCATTATGGGTATGCTCTCTGCGCTCTTGGTTGGACCTTGTATGACCGCGCCACTTGCAGGGGCATTACTGTTTATCTCGCAAACCCAAAGTCAGTGGCAGGGCGCTTTACTGTTATTTGTACTGGGCTTTGGTATGGGTACACCCCTGTTACTCGCCAGTATTTTAGGTTCACGCATTTTGCCTAAAGCAGGCGATTGGATGAATCAAATTAAAGTGTTGTTTGCATTTATTATGCTCGCGGTAGCGCTTTATTTTGTTCGTCCACTGATTTCAGCCGCAACCTTGCAATGGCTATCCTTGGTGCTCGGCATCGTATTTGTAGCTTATGTATTGCGCCAACTGTTTAAGCAGAGCGGTCTGCGTTGGCTATATATTCTCTGTTTAATCACGGCTGTTCCTTATATTGCCTATAGTCAATATCAGCATAGTCAGCGGTTTTTTATCACAGCGCAGTCAACTCAAGCCCAATGGCATGTGGCGACCACCGCAGCTGATTTCGAGCGTATCTTGGCAAGTGTGCCAAAGGGGCAGCGGATTATTATTGATGTCTATGCGGATTGGTGCGTGGCATGTCAGCCCATCGAACAAGGCATTCTAAAAAATCCAAACGTACAACACGCATTGGCGCCTTACTTTTTGATTAAATTGGATTTGAGCCAATATGATCAAACTCATCAAGCTTTGCTAAATCAATGGGATATTTTGGGTCCACCGACTTACTTGTTTTTAGATGATAGACACAAAGAAATTCGTGGTTTACGTTTAACGGGTGCCTTTAGTCAAAACGAATTACTCGCACAACTAGCCCGCTTTAAAGTGTCATAAAATGCAGATTCCGCAATAGATCAACTTGCTATAGATGATGCGTTTTGTATTAAATCGCTTTTACCTGTTTGGCATGCAGATTAGACTCAAGCGCAATCGTATAGCATTTGACTAAATTTCGCCCCGATGCCTTGGCATAATACAGGGCTTTATCGGCTTGGCTCAGCAATTGTTGCGGGCGAAGCTCAGGCTTAGAGATTGCAATCCCAAAACTGGCAGTCACGTGAATGATCTCGCCTTCATCGCTTAAAATTTTAAGCTGTTGAATCGCGCTACGGCAACGTTCAGCCACTTGTTGCGCTTTCTCTAGACTCGAGTTTTTCAGAATTAAAATAAATTCCTCTCCCCCAAAACGTCCGACAATATCACTTTCACGTAATTGTTGATTCAGTACGTCACTGACTTTAATGAGCGTTTCATCACCCTTATGATGGCCGTAGAAATCATTAATGCGTTTGAAATAATCTAAATCGAGTAATACCACAGCATAATCATTTTTTTGAGCATCATTTAACTTGTCCAAACACTGATTAATGCTACGTCGGTTAAATAAACTGGTCAGCGGGTCAATCTGACTTAAATGCTGAATGAGTTTTTCTCGATGTCGCCATTGGCTCAGAAGAATTTCAAACAACATCATGCAAACGGCCAAAATCGGTACGATGAAATAAAACATCGACAACAACCAAAAGCCATTGTAGAAAAACTTGTTTTGAATATTAAACAGTGGTGAATAAGGCAATTGACCGATGAAACACAGATAACCACAGATGCTTAGAAAAATCGAGGCGGGAATCAGCATGCTGTAGACCAACTTGCGGTGGAACAAGACCAAACCGACAGTGACCAAGCACACGTAAGCAATCATGGCCACGGGGCTAACCACACCCACAATATAAGCATCACGACACAGTGAAAAAACAAAGATACCCACCGCAAGATAAGGCAAGAAGCTTTCGACCTTGCGATTGTTTTGATATTTATAACAGGGATAAATCAAAAATAATAAAATGAAAAAGAACAGGCTATTTAAAAACAATTGTGAGCGAACAATGTCCACATTGACGAACTGCCAATATTCGGGACTGAATAAGACAAAAATATCCCATGCCAACCAACTCAGATGTACAGCACAGCCGAGAACAAGGATCAGGATGCATTTTTTCAGGACGCTCCAATTCATGACGACATCGTCTTCAAAAAGATATTTCGCGACTTTTTGTTTCACTAGCGCTCGAAACATAGGCGAGATTCGCTTCATACAATGCTTTTAGCCTTGAAGTTTGTTATGAGAATTTTGAATCTTTATTAAAATTAAATCTGTTTATAGTCACAAAGATAACATGAAATAAATGATTTTATAATGATTAATATTTGGTCTAATTAAAAATAATATTGAGGCAGTGTTTTTTTTGCTTTTGGGTGTTATTTATACATCTTTAAAAAGGCTCATAGCATAAAAAAGGCAATGTTCATGAACCATGACATTGCCGTTGAATGATGAATAAAACTTAGTCTTTATCTAAACGATGAGCAAAGTCGGATAAATCCGCTAAGGCTTGTTTGGCTTCATTAAACCATGCACTGAACATTTGGAAGTTATGCCACATACCGGTATAAATTTTGAACTCAACATCGACTTTGGCTTTTTCGGCTTTTTCTTTGAAGCGCTGAGCATCATCAAGTAGGATCTCTTTTGAGCCGACTTGAATATGAATCGGAGGTAAGCCGCTTAAATCGGCAAAGAAGGGTGATATTTCAGGATCGCTCCGATCCATTGATTTGGGTACATAATAATCTATGCCGGCTTCTAAGGTTTCGATCGATAGCAACGCATCATGTGTGTTGTTGTATCGTAAAGAGGGACTGCTTAAGGTCAGATCTAAAAAAGGCGAGAGCAGAATTAAACCACTCGGCTGAGGACGCTGCTGTTTTTGAATTTTTAATGCCAAAGCGAGCGCTAAATTTGCACCGCAAGAATCGCCCGATAAAATAATATCTTTGGCTTTTATGCCTTGATTTAGCAGCGTTTCATAGACATCAAATAAAGCATCTAACGCTTCTGGATACATGGACTCTGGTGCAAGCGGATAGTCAACATGCAACACTTGCATTTGGGTGCGCGCTGCAATTTGGGTCATAAAAGCACGATGCGTATTCATTGAGCCGAGGAAGAATGCACCGCCATGAATATGAAAAATTAACTGGGTCGCTTCTTGCTGCGGCTTGATTTCTTCTGCTTTTAAGCCCGCCAGTCTTAAGCTGCGAATCTCAATATTGTCAGCCTTTGGAAAGAGTTTACATAGCTGTTCCAATGCCATACGGACAGTGGCAGGGGGTAAATTAAAGCGACTTGGAGCGCGGATAGCGGTCTTTAAAAAACGCTCAGTCATTAATTGTTTAGTCAGTGGGCTGATATTCATGTTATTTCCGTCTTTTTATGCTTATATTGCAATTGTGGATTATTTACCAAGAATATTTACAAGGTTACACTAAATAGTCACACGCAAAAATTGAATAATTGTTGTGACTTTTTAATACTACATTGGTCTACTCACCAGACTTAGGGAAATAAACAAAAATGAAAAAAATTGCGCTCGCTTTAGGATTATTAGGTTTAACCGCATTTGCCAATGCAGCTGATCCTTTAAATGGCACAGTATGGAAAACAATTGATGACAAGACCAATCAACCCAAAGCCATTGTAAAATTTACTGAACAAAAGAACGGCACATTGTCTGCTAGCATTCAACAGGTCTTAACGCCAGGTGAAGAAAAAGCATGTTCAAAATGTGAAGGTCCATTCCACAACAAATCTTTAAAAGGCTTAACCATTGTTAAAGGTTTGAAAAATAAAGGTGGAACACAGTATGCAGACGGTCAAATTCTTGACCCAAGCTCTGGCAAAACATACAAACTTAAAGGTAATGTTGCTGAAGGTGGCAATAAACTCGAACTTCGCGGCTTCATCGGTGTGGCAGCGTTAGGTCGTAACCAAACATGGATTCGTGCAAACTAATGTGCATGAAGCTCATCAAAAAAGCCTGACAGATGTCAGGCTTTTTTATATGTACTTTATACAGATGTGTATGATTTAAGCTTGAATGGCGCGAATTGCGTTTTCATCAAAACCCGCCAAAAATCCTTGCGTGGTTTGAATAATCGGACGTTTAATTAAGCTGGTATGTGTTGTTAATGCGGCAATCAGCGCATCTTCACTTGAAAGCGCTTGTGCTTGTTCTTCAGGGCTGAGTTTGCGCCATGTTGTACCTTTTTTATTCAGTACCATATCCTGTCCTAAAGCATCTAGCCAAGTCTTCACTGTCGCGCTATCAATACTTTGTTTTTTATAGTCATGAAACTCATAGCTGAGACCCAATTCCGTCAATAGATCGAAGGCTTTTTTCATCGAGTTACAGTTTTTAATGCCATACACTTTGAGCATATCAACAACCTAAAAAAATACTTATGAATGTATGAAGCTTAGCGAAATTTTAAGCTTGCGACTATGCTTTTTGCAGCGTATAGAATTAAAAGAAAATGAAAGCATTTTTCAGTCATTTGATTGTCATAAAAGAACGATAAAATAAGTTCGATTGAAAAGATAAGTACAATAAAAGCGTTGTTCTAAATGTAGAAAACCCGCATTTAATCATCCTGATCATGCGGGTCTCAACTTAACGTCCAATGTTACATCCTTGAAAAACCAATTCATCGTGAGTCGGTTTTTGTATTCATCCTACGGCGTCCAATCCTTTTGTGTCATCCTGACATGTCCTTGTGCCGTGCGCCAATAATGCGCTGATATAAGCATGATTTAAATCTACAAATGCGTCTTGTGATGTAAGCCATTGACTGTAATTGAGTGAACAATCGTTCACTCAATATATACATTCTATTGAACGTGCTATTTCACTTAAAGTTTATAATCAATGATGACCGGTGCATGGTCGCTAAACCACGTTTCTTTATAGACCCAAGCATTGACAGTGCGCGCTTTCCAATCTGGCGAGCAGGCTTGGTAATCAATACGCCAACCGACGTTTTTTGCACGAGCTTGCCCACGGTTTGACCACCATGAATAGACTTCAGCATCTTTACGAACTTCACGGAACGTATCGACATAGCCTAAATCATCGTAGATATGATCGAGCCATGCACGCTCATGTGGCAAGCAGCCTGACGCTTTTTGATTGCCTGACCAATTTTTAATATCAATGCGTTTATGCACAATGTTGTAGTCACCGCAGACAATCACGGATTTATCTTCATCACGCCATTGTTTTAAGATTTTCTTATATTCATCGAGGAAGTGATCTTTACGTGCTTGCGCTTCATCACCTGATGAACCCGATGGTAAGTAAAGAGAGCAAATATGCGCAGTTTTTTCTAAACCTACATCAAATTCTGCGGAGATAAAACGACCTTGAGAATCTGCTAGTTCAAAACCTAAACCATCCGTTACAGACACAAATGGTAAACGGCTATAAATAGCAGTGCCTGCATAACCCGGCTTTTCAGCAGGGAATAGGTGGGTGTACCAGCCTTCAGGCTTAAATTTATCGGTCCATTGTTCATGGTTAATACGAGACTCTTGCATGCAGATGACATCGGCATCTGAAGTTGCCATCCAGTCAAAAATCCCTTTTTTTTCAGCGGAACGCAGACCATTTACGTTGATTGATACGACACGTAAAATTTTTTGATCACTTGGATAGCTACTCTTTGGTATCATGCTCAGGTTTAACCTCAAACTTAAAAAAATGGAGCACCTCATGACAGCGCAAGCGGCTTTTAATCCACAAGCTTTTATCGAACTCGCATTATCACGTGGTGTGCTTAAATTTGGTGAGTTTACTTTAAAATCGGGTCGTGTGAGTCCTTATTTTTTCAATGCTGGTTTGTTGAATGACGGCGAAGCCTTGACTGGCTTGGCATCTGGCTATGCGGCAAAATTAACAGAATGCGATAACGTTGAAGTAATTTTTGGCCCTGCGTATAAAGGTATTCCATTTGTTGCGGCAACTGCTGTAGCGTTGTCTCAAAATCATGGCATGAGTGTACCTTGGGGATTTAACCGTAAAGAAGCCAAAGATCATGGTGAAGGCGGTGTTCTTGTTGGTGCTGCGGTTGAAGGTAAAAAAGTGTGGATCATTGATGATGTGATTACTGCCGGTACTGCAATTCGTGAAGTCGTCACCATTTTGAAAAATGCAGGCGCGCAAATTGCAGGTGTGTTGGTTGCGTTAGACCGCCAAGAAAAAGGTCAAGGCGAATTGTCTGCCATTCAAGAAGTTCAAAAAGAATTAGAAATTCCTGTGCATGCTTTAATTACCATGAAAGATTTGATGGATTATTTAGATGCCAAAGGCGATAAAGATGCTTTAGCGAAAATGGAAGCGTATCGTGTGAATTACGGCATCTAAAATTTAATACAAGATATTGATTTTTAATAAAGCTCTATCCATGATAGGGCTTTATTTTTATAAATGATTTTATGGACAAAACAATAATAGATTTCTTAAAATCTCATATCTCTGAGCAAACGACTCTAACGGATTGGCTATCTGTAATTATATATGCTTTTACATTAGCGGTTGCTTCGTGGGCTGCTTGGACTGCGAAAAGAGCATTAGCTGAAAATCAAAAAATTACGAGAGTGCATACAGACCCCTTCATAATAGTCAAACTTGACCATATGGTTGAATCTATAAATTGGTTTCGATTAAAAATTGCTAATGAGAGTTTAGGGCATGCTTTCAAAATTAAAATAGAAATAAAAAATAAAAATTCTAGAAAATACAGTCTTTTGGCTGATAAGATTTTATCACGGATCAACACTCCTAATTTCATGATTAGAGGAGTAAATCATTTATCTCCTTCAGAACAAAAATTCAGTAACTTTTTTACTATGGATAAAGTAATAGAACAGGATCAGCGAAATACAGACATGTTTTTTAATTTAAATTTTGAGGTAACTGTTACTTATCAAAATAAAAATAAGAAAAATTTTTGTGATGTATATATTTTAGATTTTTCTGAATTTAAGGATGTGGAACGTATAACATCAAAGAGTGTATATGACAGGCATTTAGATGAATTTAAAAAGATAAATAAAAATTTAAGTGATTTAAAATCAGAGCAAATTAAATTTAAAAATGAATATGAAAAAGCGAACAGAGGGTGGACTGAAACAGAATTAAGAGAAAAGGTGAGCTATTTTGATAAGCAAAGAGTTATTCGTAAAGCATTAAATCAAGTACAACCCGATGATTTGGTTGACAGAAGAGTTTTACCTAGAGAGTCTATTCAAAAAATACGAAGGAAAAATAAATAGCATAGTGTATCGAGGAGGTAGCATACGCCAAATCATCTCTAAGAATAGCTCAACCCTTCTTTTTCGATGGAAGAAGGGTGTGTTTTACGAAGCTGCTTTAGTAGCCAAAGACCGAATCACATCTCTATAACTTGGTGGAGAATCGACATAATTACGTTCACGTAACATGTTATGCATCTTAGCTAAATGCTGATGTGGTACAGATGCCATCAAATGATGCTCAATATGGTAATTGACATGAATCGGGGCAACAAAAGCACGTGCAATCCATCCTGCTCGCGTGGTACGCGTATTGGTCAAAGCAGAAGTACTCTTTTCTAAACCTGCATGCTCTGCCATTGCTCGAATACGAAGAAACAACGGGAAAGGTGTGATATATGCCAAAGGCCATAATAAATATAATTTCGGATGACCTGCTGCCTTTAATGCAGAAAATAAAACTGCATTGGTCAACAGCATTCCTGCGCTGTTTTTAACCAAGTTCTTTGCCAAATCCAAATGGCTGCGCTCATCTTTTGGAATCGGTTTTGGATCATTAGAGACACTCCATTCTAATAGTTCCAAATCCATTAGCACGCGACCAAATAAAAACTTAATTCCCGATTGCCCTGTTAAGTCACGTAAAAATTTACGATATAAAGAGCTGGGTGTAATTGGAAAGTTTTTGACTAGTCCTAAATCAGGATCATCTGCTTGTGAAGTACGAGCATGGTGTTTTAAATGATAAGGTCGATAATGCCCAACATCATTCCAAATGGGGCGGGCACAGAGCCAATCGGTTAAATGCGTATTCAGCCATTTACTTTTAAACAAACTATGGTGTGCTGCATCGTGCATTAAAATGGCTAAAGCCAATTGCCGACCTGCTAAAATTGCTAAAGCCACTGCACACATGAGTAATTTTCCCCACCACGGTAAATACTGCCAACTATAGGCAACCGTACCAAAGGTCATGCCAATCACTGCCCACGTCGAAGCGACAGACCATGCGCCATGTAAATCGGATGCTGTGGTCAGCTCGCGAATTTCCTCACGGCTAAACAGTTCAGTGACACTGACTTTGCTATTCATTGTTATTATCCATTATTTACTTTTATCAGTTTAGATTAGCAGAGAACTGTGGCAAACCGATTGGCTTGAATTTAAAGATTTACAAAAAAGCTAAAACCTGTAGGTCTATTTCAACGACATAAAATTATCTAAAAATATGAGGTTAAAGTATATAAAAAAGGAAGCCAAAGCTTCCTATTTTATTGGGTATTCATTAATAACCGACAGTAAAACGCTGTTGAATATGATTGTTATGTTCTAACTCATCGGCAAGTGCAACGGCAAAGTCTTCGGCAGAAATTTTACTGCCATCTGAACCAACTAGGAGTTCATCTTTACCTGTACGGAATTCACCTGTGCGTTTACCTGGTGCAAATTCAGCAGAAGGGGAGATAAACGTCCAGTCCACATCATCCGCCTGTTTCAAGCTTTCTAAAAATTGCACACCTGCTTCGGCTTCAAGCTTATATTCTTCAGGAAAATCTTCACTGTCTAAGACACGAACATTTTGATTCGGTAAATTTAAACTTCCAGCACCGCCCACGACAATATAACGCTTTACTTTAGACTCACGTATTGCCTGAATAAGACCATTGGCATTTAAACCTTGGAAACGTACCGAACTGACCACGGCATCTTGACCTTTCAGTTCTGTAACTAAAGCTTCTTGGTCATTTAAGTCTAGATCGACGGTGAGAACACGCTCAGTGTCTGCTAATTTATGTGTATTACGCGCAATTGCTTTGACGTAATGACCACGGGAAACCAGTTCCTCTAAAATACGTGAACCTGCCATTCCTGTTGCACCAATTAAAGCAATTTTCATCATAACCCTCATTTACTAATTCATCTCGTCAGGTTCAATTGCGAATACTGGACGGATGAGTATATTTATAAAATTTCATTAAATACTTTAGAGCTTATTGGGGCTTTGCACTGTTAGCTTTTTATAGTCCTATTGAGAGCCAATCAGAATAGGTGTGTACGAAATATTTTACGGATCTTGGGTTTATGTAAATTAAGCTTGGTTTATTTTGAGCGAGCTGCGATGTTCTTTACACACAATGAACCCAAATATAGAAAGCAGCCTATTGCTATTTTTTATATGTATAATATTTTTGAATAAATAATAAACACAATAGGATAACTATGGATGTATTAACGCGTTTTATCATTGAAGTGGTGATTGCACTTGGGGTAAGTGGGATTACAGCTTATGTGATCACGACTGTTTTAAGAGACTTATTGGTCGATTTATGTGGCGATTTGACCCGAGCTAGATTTTGGGCACGCTTTACCATCATTATGTTGTTTTTAACGCCACTCATGTTTGTGATGTTCTTTGGCGTCTCTTTTGATGCCAGTTATGCCGATCATGGTGTAGTGAAACGTGCTTTGGCATTGAGCCTATTTGGGGTGTTCTGCGCATTTTTATGTATTGCATTTCAAATTTCGAAATTTATCCCAGAGCAAAGCCATGTTCGCTATAAAGAAGATGAGTTATCTCAAAATTAAGTGTGAAAGGGTTTGGATAAACGCTTAGACATAAAAAAAGCACCCGAAGGTGCTTTTTTCTAACGCAACTCTAAATTATAGAGCAACGATGTTTACAGCGTTCGGGCCTTTTTGACCTTCAACAACGCTGAAAGAAACTTGTTGGCCTTCAACCAAAGTTTTGAAGCCAGAACCAGTAATTTCACGGAAATGAGCGAAAACGTCAGGGCCGCCATCTTGTTGAATGAAGCCAAAACCTTTAGTTTCGTTGAACCATTTCACTGTGCCAGTAACTGTATTAGACATATCTTAAACCTATAAAAATTTTAATAATTTTAGCCATGGAAGTGGCTATGGGTAACTTGAAAAAACAACAAGAATTGAAATAAAGATCTGAAAAAACGGAGGATTATAAATAAAACTGCGGTACTTTAAAGAAGTTTAACTGAACAACACTTTAACACTTTTTTCTAGTTAATTGTATTGTACACCATCTTGAGTATTTTGCTCGATTTAAATCATATTTATTACAAATAAAGACATTATTAAAATTATTTTCGCGATTTTAATGGCTTAGCGATCATTGTTAAGTTTTATTTAAGCATTTCGGTCATCTATGAGCTTGGTCGTAGGCAGATCTAAATCTTGATCACACTTTTTACATGCCAAAGACATACCTAATTTTTCAGATCGGCTGGTTTGGGTTAAAACCCAAGGACGATTTTGCCACGGTGGATTATGTCGCACATGTTGCGTATGGCCACAGCTCAAAATAGCATACCAATCTTGTTCATGGTCTTGGGCGAAATCGACAATGGCTTGTTGCATAGGGGCTTTATCTCTCATCACAAGAATACATACATACTCATGCAAAATCTGAATAACCAAAAGAATAATCTCGGCTATACTCATTGCCAAATTTCATTTTAAAAGAGCGAAGAGACATGCGCGTACTTGTTGTGATGGATCCCATCGAAAATGTAAACCTAAAAAAAGATTCATCGATGGCGATGCTTTGGGCAGCAGCACGTCGTGGGCATGAGTTGGGTTATGCATTACAGCAAGATTTGTATATTGATCAAGGCAAAGCCTTTGGTTTGATCTCGTCACTCAACGTTTTCGAAGATTATAACCATTACTATGAACTTGGCGAAAAACAAAAAGAATCGATTGCTGCCTATGACGTGGTGTTGATGCGTAAAGACCCACCGTTCGATATGAACTTTGTCTACACCACCTATATTTTGGAACAAGCTGAGCGCGAAGGGGCGTGGATTATTAACAAACCGCAAAGCCTACGTGACTGCAATGAAAAACTCTTTGCGACTCAATTCCCTGAACTACAAGTGCCGACTTTAGTGACATCTCAAGATTCACTGATTCGTGAATTCATTCAAGAACATGGCGATGTGATTGTAAAACCACTTGATGGTATGGGCGGTATGGGTATTTTCCGCTTAACCGCAGAGGGTGCCAATATCGGTTCAACGTTAGAAATGCTCACCGAAATGGGTCAACAACCGATTATGGCGCAACGTTATATCCCTGAAATTGTCGATGGCGATAAACGAATCTTGATGATTAACGGCGAACCTGTACCGTATTGTTTGGCGCGAATTCCACAAAATGGTGAAACACGCGGCAATTTGGCTGCGGGTGGTCGCGGTGAAGCACGTCCTCTCACTGAAAATGATAAGGCGATTGCAGCAAAAGTGGGTCCATTTTTACGTGAAAAAGGTTTAGTTTTTGTCGGGCTTGATGTCATTGGCGAATATGTCACTGAAATTAATGTGACCAGTCCAACCTGTATTCGAGAAATTGACAATCAATTCGGTACATCCATTGCCGATGATTTATTTGATGTGCTTGAAGCGGGCTTAAAACAGTCCATTTAACGACATTGGTCAAAAAGTCTCATTCAGAGGCTTTTTGACCAAAAAGTATATGTATCGTCTTCACAAAAATGAGAAACATACCTCAATCATGATAAATTGTAGTGAAATATTATGGATTAATAATAAATCTAGTTTAAACTCGAAATTCGTATGAAAAAAACAATGAAACGCTGAGTGAAAAAAAGTAAATAAACTTTCATGACTATGCGTTTGTGATTACAATTGCAAGCTTAAATCAGAATTTCCTTTTCCATTTTTGAATTGAAGAATTAGACCGTGACCGACGCTCAACAGAAACAGCCTAAACATGTCATGATGATGGCCGCAGGTACCGGTGGACACGTATTTCCAGCCCTCGCCGTAGCCAAAGAATTACAGCAACAAGGCATTACCGTCTCTTGGCTGGCGACGCCTGTCGGTATGGAAAACCGTCTATTAAAAAATCATAATATTCCAATTTACCAAATTGATATTCAAGGCGTACGTGGCAATGGTCTACTGCGTAAATTACTCGCGCCTTTTAAAATTTTAAAAGCCACTTTTAGTGCTATGAAATATATGAAACAGCTAAATGTTGACGCTGTGGCAGGTTTCGGTGGCTATGTGGCAGGACCGGGTGGCTTGGCAGCGCGCATTTTGGGTATTCCCGTGATTATTCACGAGCAAAATGCGGTGGCAGGTTTTACCAATACACAATTGTCACGTGTAGCAAAAACCGTGTGTCAGGCATTTCCAAATACATTCCCTGCAAACGATAAAATAGTGACCACAGGGAATCCTGTGCGTAAAGAAATTACCGATATTTTAAATCCGTCTTGGCGTTATCAAGAGCGGGAAAAAGCCGCTGAGCCATTACGTGTGTTTATTGTGGGTGGTTCGCTTGGTGCACAAGCATTAAATGAATGTGTACCGGAAGCATTGAAACAATTGAATGTGCCACTCAATGTCTATCATCAATCGGGTCAGAAGCATGCAGAAAGTACACGTGCACGTTATGACAATGCACCCGAACATTTAAAGGTTGAAGTGCAGCCGTTTATTGAAGATATGGCAAAAGCGTATAGCGACGCAGATTTAGTGATTTGCCGTGCAGGTGCGTTAACTGTGACTGAAATTGCAACGGCAGGTGTTGCAGCGATTTTTGTACCGTTACCAAGTGCAGTTGATGATCATCAAACAGCCAATGCTAAGTTCTTAGCCAATGTGGGTGCTGCAAAAATCTGCCCGCAAGCTTCGATGACACCAGATAGTTTAAAAGCCTTGTTAGAACCGATGTTGAACCGTCAGCTATTACAAGAAATGGCAGTGAAGGCACGTCAACAGGCGCAACCCAATGCCACCCAACATGTGGTTCGTTTAATTCAAGAATTGTAAACCGAGTAAATTATGTCTCCATCAACACCCGCTGACCAAGCAAAGAAACTCATTAAAGTGCCAGAAATGCGCCGTATCAAACACATCCATTTTATTGGGATTGGTGGTGCAGGCATGTGTGGTATTGCAGAAGTGTTGAAAAACCAAGGCTACAAAGTCTCAGGTTCAGACATCAAAGCGTCAAAAACCACGGCTCAGCTTGAAGAAAATGGCATTCAAGTGTATATCGGACATGCACCTGAAAATATTCAAGGCGCAAATGTCATTGTTGTTTCAACTGCAATTGACAAAGAAAACCCAGAAATTAAAGCCGCGATTGAAACACGTACACCTGTGGTGCGCCGTGCAGAAATGCTCGGTGAATTAATGCGTTACCGTCATGGTATTGCGGTTGCAGGGACACATGGTAAAACCACAACCACCAGTTTAGTCACCTGTATGTTGGCAGAGGAAAACCTTGATCCAACCTATGTGATTGGCGGTTTATTGAATCGTACAGGTGTCAATGCTGCGCTTGGTGCGAGTCGTTATATTGTGGCTGAAGCTGATGAGTCAGATGCTTCATTCTTGCATTTGCAACCGATGGCAACCATTGTCACCAATATTGATGCAGACCACATGGATACCTATGGCGGTAGCTTTGATGTTCTCAAAGATACTTTCGTGCAGTTCCTACAAAAACTTCCATTCTATGGTTTGGCAGTGATGTGTGGGGATGATGCCAATATTCGCGAGATTATGCCGCGTATTGGTCGTCCAGTGATTACCTATGGTTTCAACGAAGACAACGACATCCGTGCAGTCGATGTTGAACAAGATGGTATGCGTTCACACTTCACGGTACTACGCAAAGATCGTGAGCCATTACGTGTCACCATTAATATGCCGGGTGCACATAACATCCTGAACTCATTGGCTGCGATTGGAATTGCCACTGATGAAGGTGTCTCTGATGCTGCGATTTGCCGTGCATTAGAAGGCTTTAGCGGTGTTGGTCGTCGTTTCCAAGTTCAAGGTCAGTTTGACGTAGAAGGCGGCGATGTAAAACTCGTGGACGACTATGGTCACCATCCAAAAGAAGTGGAAGCGACCATTAAAGCTGCGCGTCAAAGCCATCCAGACCGCCGTTTAGTCATGATGTTCCAGCCGCATCGTTTTAGCCGTACCCGTGACTGCTTCGATGACTTCGTCGATGTTTTGTCTCAAGTTGATCAATTATTACTGCTAGAAGTGTATCCTGCGGGTGAAAAACCAATCGTTGGTGCGGATAGCCGTTCATTGGCGCGTAGTATTCGTTTGCGTGGTCAAGTGGATCCGATTTTGATTGATCCAGTCGAAGGTAATTTGAGTAACGTCATGCAAAATGTGCTACAAGCAAATGACTTGTTATTAACACAAGGCGCGGGTAATGTGGGTGCAATTTCAATCGAACTTGCGCAACATCATCTTTATGTAAAGTAGTCACCTCGTGTGATTGAATTGATTGACCAGATTTAAAAAAGTTTAAGGATATAAACGTGTCAAATGCTTCAAAATTCGGAAAAGTTGCCGTGTTGCTTGGTGGTAAATCTGCAGAGCGAGGGGTTTCTCTAGACAGTGGTACGGCCGTACTTGAGGCATTGCTACGTTCAGGCGTCAACGCGGAGGCATTCGATCCGCAAGAACGCAGTATTACTGAGCTGGTTGGCTATGACCGTGCCTTTATCGTATTGCATGGTCGTGGCGGTGAAGATGGTCAAATCCAAGGTGCACTTGAATGGCTAGAGTTGCCATATACCGGTACAGGTGTTCAAGGCTCTGCCATTGGTATGGATAAAGTCAAAACCAAACAAGTATGGCAAGGTTCAGAATTACCGACAGCGCCTTATCGTATTGTTACCAAAGACTCGAATTTGCAAGATGTAGTTGATTCAATCGGTCTGCCATTTATTATTAAGCCAGTACACGAAGGCTCAAGTATTGGTATGAGCAAAGTCGAAAAAATGGAAGACTTTGCTGAAGCAATTGCGAAAGCAACAGTGCATGATGCGGTCGTCATGGCTGAAAAATGGATCACGGGGCGTGAGTTTACAGTCGTTATTTTAAATGGCGAGGCACTTCCTGTTATTCGTCTACAACCGCCTGAAGATGTTGCATTCTACGATTACGAAGCTAAATATAACCGTAATGATGTTCAGTATGGTATTCCAGCGGGCTTAACCGCTGAAGAAGAAAAACAGCTGCAAGCGCTTTGCCTACGTGCTTTCCAAGCAGTCGGTGCAAGTGGTTGGGGGCGTATTGATGCCATGCAAGATGAGCAAGGCAACTTCTGGTTACTAGAAGTCAATACTGTTCCGGGAATGACCAGTCATTCATTGGTGCCTAAAGCTGCTGCAGCAATTGGTTATAGTTTTGATGAATTGTGCGTTGCAATTCTTGAACAGACCTTAACGGGTGCGACTCACTAAATTATGGCTCAACTCCCTGCATCCATGCGTCGTAAACGTGCTGCGATTACTTCAATTCACGACAAGCCGCCAACACGTAAAGATAAGCTGACCAATTTTGGGGGTTGGCTGCTTTTTTGTGTTGCGTTAGTGGTGCTGGCATTTGGTATTTTTGGTTTTTATAAAGTCATGACTGATACCCATGTTGCACAGCTCGATGTGGTTGGTTCTCGCTCCCAAAAAGAGCAACAGGTGTTGCAGCAACACGTTGCACCTATCATGACCAAAAACTACTTCACCTCAGATTTAAAAGCCATTCGTGATAAAGCCTTAGAACTGTCATGGGTGGATCGAGTGGTGGTTTCACGCGCTTGGCCAAATGCAATTCGTGTCCGGGTCATGCCGCATCAAGCCATTGCACGTTGGGGAACAGGGCGTTTACTCAGTGATAGCGGACAAATTTTCTCTGAAGTCACACCCAAAAATAATCAAGAATTGCCTTTGCTGCATGGTCCTGCGACGCATGCGAAGACCATGATGCGTCGCTATAACGAAATTAATCAGTTGTTTTTGCCGCAAGGTATTCGTCTAAAAGAACTGTATTTAACCGAACGCATGACATGGTTTATGCAGTTTGATTCAGGTTTACGCGTGATTGTTGATCAGGATCAAACCATGAGTAAATTGCAGCGCTTAAGTCATCTTTCCTATAGCGACTTAAAGCCTGTTTGGTCTAAAATTTCATCAATTGATCTGCGTTATCGAAATGGACTCGCAATTCAATGGAAGAATTCGATACCACCTAAAATTGTAAATGGTCATTTTATTGTAACGATTGATGACACTGGCGTTGAGAATAAAGTAGCAGTAAAGCCATAATGATCGGCTTTAAAAATTAGAGGCATTAAGCCACAACCTAAACACACGTAATGGTAGTAGTAGATAATGAATGAAGCTGTTCCCTCGGTTGTTGCGATTGACATTGGGACGCACAAAGTTTCAGTTTTGATTGGTAAGGTACATGCACCTGACAATATCCAAGTGATTGGTATGGCAACCGCTCGTAACCGAGGCATGAATAAAGGGAAAATTGTAAGTCTCGATAAAGTTATTACCGCAATTAAAAATGCTGTTCAAGAAGCCGAAGATATGGCGGAATGTCGCGTACACTCTGCATGGATTTCGATTCCGACTGCTGAACTTAAAAGCTTCTATGCTTCAGGACGTACCCCGATTGCGAATACGGAGCAAACCATTACCACCAGCGAAGTGGTTCGTGCTTTAGAATTGGCAAAAGCCAGTCATTTGACCTCAGATCATTATTTGGTAAGTGCTGTGCCTTTAGGCTTTGAATTGGATGATTCACCAGAATGGGTGCTCAATCCAATTCGGATGTCAGCACATAGCATGACCGGGCATTATCATTTAATGATGCTGCCAATCAGCACCATGCAAAACATTGATCGCGCGCTAAAAGGGGCGAATATTGGTGTGGAGCGCATGGTGGTGTCATCGCTTGCGACTGCTGAAGCCAGTTTGCTGAAAGACGAAAAAGAATATGGCGTATGCTTGGTGGATATTGGCGCAGGCACAACCAATGTCGCGGTCTATGTGGAAGGGCGTTTGGCATTGACCAAGACCTTCCAACGTGGTGGTGAGCATGTGACGCGTGATATCGCAGCGGTGCTACAAACCACAACGGAAGAAGCAGAACGTATTAAATTGCATTATGGTTGTGTCGATCTGAAAGTCGTGAAGCCAGATCATATGATTCAATTCCAAGGTATTGATGGACCACAAACCATTAGTCGAATTGAATTGACTGAAATTATTATTGCGCGCTATAGCGAAATTTTAGGTTTGGTGCGTGAAGAATTAGAAAGCAATGGTGCAATGAACGGTTTGTATCATGGTGTGGTATTGACAGGTGATGCAAGCCATATTGAAGGGATGGTGAGTTATGTGCGCCGTAGTTTAGGCGTCTCAGCACATTTAGGTAATCCACCTTTACAGGTCACTGCCGAAGAGCCGCATCTTGCTGCATTACGTCGTTCACAGTATGCCACAGCAGCGGGTTTGTTGATGTTTAGCCAAAGTGATACGCAAGATACCATGGTTGAACCTGAAGATGATGAGCGCTTATCGCTTGCACAACGCGTGAAACGCGCATGGTCAGGTTTTAATGACACATTAAAATCTATTTTTTAGTCAACAATTCTTGTGAATATTGTTGAGAAGTTGTACTCAAGAATGCTTTGACTTGACAATACATCTGTTGAGCAGCATTCTTAAAAACAATTTTTATTTAAGATCAAGGCAGTATACGGGCTTAAGTGACTGCCAATTATGAATTAGGAATTTTAAAGGTCATGGCCTCATTTGAATTTTTTGAAGATGATCAGAGCGATAGCAATGGTCAAGCCCGTTTCACTGTTTTCGGTGTAGGTGGTGCGGGTGGTAATGCGGTGCAACATATGTTGCAGTCAGACATTAAAGGCGTGAAATTTGTTTGTGCAAATACAGACAAGCAAGCCCTTGACCGCATGGAATCTGAATTTAAAATCCAGCTTGGTGAAGAATGTACACGTGGCTTAGGCGCGGGTGCAAATCCACAAGTGGGTCAAGCAGCAGCTGAAGAAAGCCGCGAATTTATCCGTCAGCAGTTAGAAGGTACGGATATGGTCTTCGTGACCGCAGGGATGGGCGGTGGTACAGGTACCGGTGCTGCACCTGTTGTTGCTGAAATTGCTAAAGAGATGGGTATCTTGACAGTAGGTGTAGTAACAACACCATTTAACTTCGAAGGTAAACGTCGTCTGCAATCTGCTGAAAAAGGCATTGAAGCCCTTGAGCAACACGTTGATTCTTTAATTATTATTCCGAACCAACGTTTGTTGAAAGTGTTCCGTGACATTTCAATGAAAGATGCTTACAAGAAAGCAGATGATGTATTGCTAAATGCTGTACGTAGTATCTTTGATCTTGTGGTTCGTCCAGGTCACATCAACCTTGACTTCGCCGATTTGAAAACTGCAATGAGCACACGCGGTTATGCCATGATGGGTGTGGGTTCAGGTCGTGGTGAAAACCGTGCACGTCAAGCAGCGGAGCAAGCGATTCGCAGTCCATTGCTTGATAATGTCACCATTATGAATGCCAAAGGTATTTTGATTAATGTGACCGGTGGTGATGACGTAACTTTCGGTGAAATCGAAGAAATCACCGATGTTGTGAACCAAATTGTCGACCTTGACGAAGGTCAGGTGTTCTACGGTACGGTCTTTGATCCAGACGCGCGCGATGAAATCAGTGTAACTGTGATTGCAACAGGTTTAACGCGTAATTCAGCAGATTCATTAGATGCAAAACCACGTGGCAATGTGCAAGCATCGCGTCCAAGTACAGGCGCTCAAGCTGCGGTTGAAGATGACGATGTACCTGCAATTCAACGCCAACATGCTGAGAATTCAACTGCTGCAAGTAGCACACCTGCTTCAGTTGCAAGTCCGCGTCCTACGCCAATGAGTATTCAAGATTATCTTAAAAATCAACAGCGTAAGTAATATGTAACATAATGTGTTAACATTGTGGCAACAGAAAAGGTGGCGTATAAGCCACCTTTTTGTTTTTTATCAATGGCTAAATATGCTAACGTATAGCGGTTTTATTGGTGAATGATGGCAAACGAATGTTGAAACAACGTACCCTGCAACGCGTCGTGAAAGCGAGCGGAATCGGTTTACACAGTGGGCAAAAAGTCTTAATGAACTTTGTGCCGCACCATGCCGATGGGGGAATTGTATTTCGACGTATCGATTTAGATCCACCTGTTGATATTCCTGCCAATGCCATGCTCATTCAAGAAGCCTTCATGTGCTCAAATCTCGTTCAAGATAATGCCAAAGTTGGCACAGTTGAACATGTGATGAGTGCAATTGCAGGACTTGGCATTGATAATTTAATTATTGAAGTCTCAGCTTCTGAAGTACCGATTATGGACGGGAGTGCGGGTCCATTCATTTATTTACTGATGCAAGGTGGCTTAAAAGAGCTCGATGCACCAAAAAAATTCATTAAAATTAAAAAACCTGTCGAAGCTCTCATTGATGATAAGCGTGCCATTTTTACGCCGCATGAAGGTTTTCAGCTGAACTTCACCATTGATTTTGATCATCCTGCCTTTAAAAAAGAATTCCAATCGGCCACCATTGATTTTTCAACAGAAACATTTGTTTATGAAGTCAGTGAAGCACGTACTTTTGGCTTTATGAAAGATTTAGATTATCTCAAAGCCAATAATTTGGCACTTGGTGCCAGCTTAGAAAATGCCATTGGGGTGGATGATTCTGGGGTGGTCAATGAAGAAGGTCTTCGCTTCTCGGACGAATTTGTACGTCATAAAATTTTAGATGCCGTGGGGGATTTATATTTACTCGGACATCAAATTATTGGCAAATTTGACGGTTATAAATCAGGTCATGCTTTGAATAATCAGCTACTGCGCAATGTGAAAAATGACCCAGATGCTTATGAAATTGTAACATTTGATGACATAAAACACTGTCCAATTCCCTATGTGGAAATCGTCTAACTCCTTGTGTTTGAGATAGATGATGCTCATGTAATATTTTATTACGTGATCTGTGTCACAATTTAGATTGTAACAATTTACTCGAATGTATAAGGATGTTATTTTTTATTGCTTGCCAAACGTAGCATAGCTTGGCTAAGCTTAGGGTCGCTTATAAAGTCAGCAGCACCACGAAGCAATTCTTGGGTTTCTGAGCTTAATTCTCTTTCGGGTTTTCCTAAAGGTGGGGCAGTTTTCGGTGAAGGTCGTAAACAAACCTGTAGTTTAGTAAGATCCTTTAATTCATGTATTTGAGAGAGTTGTGAGATGTATTGCTTTTGAAGATAAGCCAGTTGAGAAATCATCGCTTGATTTTCACCAGTAATCGTTAACACACCATTTTGATAGCAGACCACTTGCCATTGTTCCGGCTGGGGCAATAGTTGTTGGATGTGTTTTGTAAGTTTCTGCCATGCAGTCACTTGTGTAGAGAGAAACGAAAAGTTTCCTGTTTTTATGTGTTTTCTTGTTTGTTGGAAGACGTTGACAGGTTCGGACATACATTGTTACTCCATGATTATGTCTTAATCTTATGCGCTCCTTTCAGTAGATATCAAGGAAGAGATCACCAAGGGACTCGATTAAAACAGTTTAGTGAGGTTTTTATGCATATGCGACGTATTTTGTTAGCATTCTCTTTTGCAGCGTCAGCGGCATCCGTGGCGTTCGCAGATTTAGTGGAACTAGATCAGGAAAATGCTTCAACAGATCGTATTGAGCAACTAACGCGTACATTGGCACAGGGTGCATATACCCATCCTGATGATATTGATATTCCAGCTGAAACCAAACTCAATGTTCAGCTACGTGAAAAACCAGTTGAACTCAATAATAAGACCATTGCACAAAAATATGGCAAGTCAAAATTATCCAATGCATCTAGCAGTCCATATTCATGGTTAGTGACTCATCCTTTACCCGACTTAAAACGTGTGAGTTCTGACTTTGGTGGTCGTACCATGGGCGGACGCGCAGAAAACCATTCTGGTTTAGATATGTCTGCACCAAGTGGAACACCCATTTATGCAACAGGACCGGGCATTGTCACCAAGTCAGGTTGGGGCACAGGTTATGGTCAATATGTTGAAATCAACCACGGTAATGGCTATTTAACACGTTATGCGCATGCTTCACGTCTCATTGCGAAAGTAGGTGATCGAGTGAAAGCAGGTGAGCATATTGCCAATGTCGGTTGTACAGGTCGTTGCACAGGCCCTCACTTGCATTACGAAGTAGTAAAAGATGGTCAACGTAAGAATCCATCTACCTATTTAGCTATGTTGCCTTAAAAATTAAATATGAGGTGCAGCTGTTACGATTTTAAATAGAAAGTCTCAAAAAATTACATAAGCGATCGAAAGGTTCAAAGCTTGTTAAATCAAGAAAATTGAATCATCGGTCGCTTCTTTGTTTTAATATTAGTCTCTATAACTGTAACTTTGCACAATAAATAATCAAAATTAGCATTATTTTGTAAAAATGTATGAAAAATGGTCAATCGCCATTTATTTGCTGAATATTAGTCCTATCTCCTATTCATTTGTAGCCATAACTGCAATTGCCTAAAATGTGATACATATATATCCCATAATATTAGGCATTAGATACAGGTGAATTATGGCGTTTTATGGTGATACCGACGCGCAAGAAACCCAAGAATGGCAGGAAGCGTTTGATTCGGTTTTGCAACATATGGGGACAGATCGTGCTGCATTTTTACTCGAAAAGCTTTATCAACAAGCCATTGCTAAGCATGTTCCCATTCAGCGTCTAAATACTCCTTATCTCAATACCATTTCTGTTGAAGAACAACCTGCCATGCCGGGCGACCAAGATATGGAGCGTCGTATTCGTGCGCTGATTCGTTGGAATGCTTTGGCTATGGTACTGCGTGCCAATAAAACCGGTGATGACTTAGGTGGTCACTTAGCAAGTTTCGCATCTTCTGCGACGCTTTATGATGTCGGTTTTAACCACTTCTTCCGTGCTAATAGCGAAAGCTTTGGTGGTGACATGATTTATTATCAAGGTCACTGTGCACCGGGTATTTATGCACGTTCATTCTTGGAAGGTCGCTTAACTGAAGAACATTTGAGTAACTTCCGTCGTGAAGTGGCGGGTAAAGGTTTGCCGTCTTATCCGCATCCATATTTAATGCCGGACTACTGGCAGTTCCCAACCGTATCCATGGGGTTGGGACCAATTATGTCGATTTACCAAGCGCACATTCAAAAATATTTGATGAATCGTGGCTTAATTAAAGAAGAAAATCGTAAAGTCTGGGCTTATCTTGGCGATGGTGAGATGGATGAGCCAGAAAGTACGGGTGCAATTTCACTGGCGGGTCGTGAAAAGCTCGACAACCTCATTTGGGTGGTGAACTGTAATTTACAACGTTTAGATGGTCCTGTACGCGGTAACGGCAAAATTATTCAAGAGCTTGAATCATTATTCCGTGGTGCGGGCTGGCGTGTGATTAAAGTGGTTTGGGGTCGTCATTGGGATCCACTGCTTGATAAAGATAAATCAGGTGCATTGAAAGCTATTATGGAAGAAGCAGTCGATGGTGACTTCCAGCGCTTCCAAGTGAAGGGCGGTGCTTATGCGCGTGAGAAATTCTTTGGTAAATATCCAGAAGCGGCAGAACTCGTTAAAGACTTAAGCGATGAAGATATTGATAATCTTAATCGTGGTGGTCATGACCCGTATAAAGTCTTTGCAGCTTATGCTGAAGCATGTAATGCCAAAGGTCAGCCAACCGTTATCTTAGCGAAAACGGTCAAAGGCTATGGTTTATCTGAAGAAATTGAAGCAGTCAACAAAACGCATCAAATTAAAAAGATGCAAATCAATTCTTTGAAATATGTGCGTGATCGTTTCAATCTTCCATTTACCGATGAGCAATTGGAAGAAGTACCATTCTATCGTCCAAGCGAAAATTCTCCTGAATTGAAATATATGAAGGCACGTCGTGAAGCGTTAGGTGGTTATTTACCTGCACGTCGTCGTGAAAGCGAACAGCTGGCTATTCCTGCATTATCTGTCTTTGATTCAGTCTTGGCAGGTTCAAATGGTAAAGAGCAGTCAACCACTATGATTATGGTGCGTTTGATTTCAGCATTATTGAAAGAAAAAGCGATTAAAGATCGCGTTGTGCCAATCGTACCTGATGAAGCTCGTACCTTTGGTTTGGAAGGTATGTTCCGTCAATTGGGTATTTATGCTGCACACGGTCAAAAATATACCCCTGAAGACCAAGAACAATTGATGCATTACCGTGAAGCAAAAGACGGTCATATGCTACAAGAAGGCATTAACGAAGCCGGTGCGATGAGTGCTTGGGCGGCGTTGGCAACCAGTTATTCAACCAATAATTTGCCAATGATTCCGATGTACATGTACTACTCAATGTTTGGTTTCCAACGTATTGGTGACATTGCATGGGCAGCAGGCGATGCACAAGCACAAGGTTTCTTGTTGGGTGCAACTGCAGGTCGTACGACACTGAACGGTGAAGGTTTGCAGCACCAAGACGGTCATTCACATATTCTTGCCAATACTATTCCAAACTGTGTGTCTTATGATCCTTGCTTTGGTTACGAGTTGGCAGTGATCGTGCATGATGGCCTACAACGTATGTATGTCAATCAAGAGCGCGTGTTCTACTACTTAACCGTCATGAATGAAAACTACGAGCATCCTGAAATGCCTAAAGGCGCTGAGGAAGGCATTAAGCGTGGTATGTACTTACTGGCAGAAGATCAGAAAGCCACTGTTCAATTGATGGGTTCAGGTGTCATTCTGCGTGAAGTGATTAAAGCATCACAAATTCTACGTGATGAATATCAAATTCATTCAAATGTATGGAGTGTGACCAGCTTCAACGAACTTGCACGTGATGGTATGGCATGTGAAGAATATAACCGTCTACATCCAATGAATGAAGATGCCAAAGAAGCATGGGTATCGAAACAGCTTCGCGGCACAAATGGTATTGTGGTTTCGGCAACCGATCATATGCGCGCTTATAGCGAACAAATTCGCGCGTATCTTCCAAACAATCGCCCATTTGTCGCTTTAGGTACAGACGGTTACGGTCGTTCTGATACGCGCGGCAACTTACGTAGTTACTTCGGTGTCGATGCAGCACATATTGTGGTTGCAACATTGAAGAAATTGGCTGATGAAGGCGAAGTCGATGCACGTTTGGTTAGAGATGCGATTTCAAGCTTTGAATTAGATACTGATCGTCCAGTGGCATGGTTGCCACAAGCAACGCCATCAGTACTTCCTGTTGCTGACTATAAAGAGGAGAAATAATAATGCAGATTACGACTCCTGATATTGGTGTAGATCAAGCTGTTGTGGCGGAAATCTTAGTCAAAGTAGGCGACAGCATTAACATTGATGACAGCATTGTATTGCTTGAATCTGATAAAGCCTCTGTTGAAGTGCCAAGCACTTCAGCAGGTGTGGTTAAAAGTATCGCTGTCAGTCTAGGCGATAGTGTGGCTGAAGGTGCAGTCTTAATTGAGCTTGAAGCTGAAGATGCGACAAGTAAAACTGTTGAGCCACAAACAGCAGATGCTGCACAAAAAACATCAGAAAACACTCCAACTGAATTGCCAGACGCAGAGGTCATGCAAGAATTATCTGCACATCAACCACAAGCATCGAGCAGCGCACAAAGTGTAGATGTGCAAGTTCCTGATATTGGTGTTGAAAAAGCCATTGTCGGTGAAATCTTGGTTGCTGTAGGCGACACGATTGCGATTGATGACAGCATCGTTGTGGTTGAATCAGATAAAGCTACGGTTGAAGTACCGAGTACGGCTGCTGGTGTCGTGGAATCAATTTCAATTCAAGTTGGCGACAGCGTGAAAGAAGGTGTGGTGATTTTAAAGGTGAAAACCGTAGGCTTAGTTGCTCCGGCATCTGTTCAAGCAGTTAAAACCGAATCAGCACCTGTTCAAGCAGCGAAGACTGAGCCTGTGGTACAAGCGACAGCAGCATCAAAAGGTGATGTTGAAGTGAAAGTGCCTGACTTGGGTGTTGATAAGGCGGCTGTAGCAGAAATCTTGGTTGCAGTAGGTGATCAGGTTGAAAAAGACCAAAGTATCATTGTGGTCGAATCTGACAAAGCCACTGTCGAAGTACCAAGTTCAACTGCAGGGGTGATTAAAGCCATTCATGTGACTTTGGGACAAAACGTTTCCGAAGGTGTGGCTTTACTGACCATTGAAGCTGAAGGACAAGTTGCCGCAGCGCCAACGGCAGCAGAAGCGCCAAAAGCGCCTACTCAAGCTAAGCCACAGGAAGCACCAAAAGCAGCACAGCAAACAAATCAGCCAATTCAAAGCAATAGCGTTGACAAGCTGAGCAAAGAACAAAACGCTGCAAATGCCAAAGTATATGCAGGTCCTGCAGTGCGTAAGCTTGCACGTGAACTCGGTGTGGTCTTGGCGGATGTGAAAGCGTCTGGTCCCCATGCGCGACTCATTAAAGAAGATTTATTCTCTTATGTGAAGGCACGTTTAACAGCACCTCAGGCTGCACCTGTTGCAGCGGCTGCTGCTGTATCAGGATTGCCAAAATTACCAAGTTTTGATGCGTTTGGTGGAGTTGAAGAGAAAGTCTTGACGCGTTTGCAACAAGTGTCGATTCCACAGTTATCGCTCAATAACTTTATTCCGCAAGTCACTCAGTTTGATGCTGCAGATATTACTGAACTTGAAGCATGGCGTAATGATCTTAAAGCTAACTTTAAGAAAGAAGGCATTAGCCTGACCATTATGGCATTCATCATTAAAGCTGTTGCACACTTACTGAAAGAAGAGCGTGAGTTTGCCGGTCATTTGGCAGATGATGGTAAATCAGTATTGCTCCGTAACGAAATTCATATGGGCATTGCGGTAGCAACACCTGATGGATTAACGGTTCCTGTACTGCGTAACCCAGATCAAAAATCGATTAAAGAAATTGCAGTTGAACTTGGTGTGCTCGGTCAAAAAGCGCGAGATAAGAAATTATCACCGAAAGACCTGCAAGGTGCGAACTTTACCATTTCAAGCTTAGGTGCGATTGGTGGTACAGGGTTTACACCGCTCGTAAATTGGCCACAAGTGGCAATTTTGGGTATTTCGCCTGCGGCGATGCAACCGGTTTGGAATGGTGAAGGCTTCGATCCACGCTTAATGTTGCCGTTGTCATTGTCATATGATCACCGTGTGATCAATGGTGCAGATGCAGCGCGCTTTACCAATAAGCTAACCAAACTGTTAAAAGATATTCGTACTTTATTGATCTAAATTGAATTAGATTGACTCTCTTTTCTCTTGCGCTTCATTGACAAATATTTCAATTGAAGCTTAGGGAGAAATACAAAGAGGGTGTAAACAGAAACCCTGCTTCGGCAGGGTTTTTTGTATCCGATTGAAAAGGGTTGCGATTATATTTATACTACAGACACTTCATTGGGGAGTAGCCGCCTTTTGCGCAAAGCGAAAGGGTGATGGTCAACATAATTGTTCCACAGAACATGGTCATCATAGCAAAAAACCAAATCAGCTTTTTCAAAGCTTCTTTTGTTGGCAAGACCTTTGATTTACCACTCTGCACATTTTGGCTAGCAGGAGCGGTGAGTCATTGGTATCTGTTTTGCTAGCCAGAGAAAATCCTCATGTTATCCGCATTCCTGATCTCTCTTGCTGTTGTCGCTTTATCTGAAATGGGCGATAAGACTCAGCTCCTCGCACTGTTACTTGCTGCAAAATTCCGTAAACCTGCGCCAATTTTATTTGCTATCTTTCTAGCAACAGTTGTGAATCATGGGATCTCTGCGATTTTAGGTCAGTGGATTACTACAGTTTTAAGCGAAACCGTTTTGCTTTGGATTGTATCGCTAGGATTTATTGCGATGGCGGCGTGGATGCTCATTCCCGATGAATTGGATGATGAATCTGAAAGTATCAATAAATGGCAGAAATATGGTGTATTCGGTGCAACTTTCGTGTTGTTCTTTTTGGCAGAAATTGGCGATAAAACGCAAGTTGCGACTGTTGCCTTAGCGGCACGTTTTGACAGCATTGGTTGGGTAACACTTGGGACAACGCTCGGGATTATGCTTGTCAATGCACCTGCTGTGTTTATTGGAAATAAACTTGCTGAAAAATTGCCAATTGCACTCATTCATAAAATTGGTGCGTTAGTCTTTTTAATCATTGGTATTGCTGCACTCGTCCAACATTACTTTTTTTAAAATATAAAGATTTTCACATAAATCCTGAGCTAAAAACTCGGGATTTTTTATGCCTAAATTAATTCCAAATAAATGATTATTAAAATAAAATTTGAAGATAGGGTCATTGAAAATTACAACAATACCTTATATGTTGTATGGATATAAAAATTGTATTTAAATAGAAAAATTGGGGAAAACGATGGTACTAGAGCGCACGACATCACAGGTGCTATTTGATAATGGCACACATAAATGCATCAGCTTTACCAGTCTTGTGAAAGGTGAGGGGGTTCAAGCCAATCAGTTTTTAATTTTAGATCATGATCGTGCAGCGGTACTCGATCCCGGTGGGGATTTAACCTATGTACCACTGACCATGGAACTCAATAAATACACCAAACTTGCCAATTTAGACTATGTCATGGCATCGCATCAAGACCCTGACATTATTACCTCTATGCCACGCTGGTTGGTGTATACCGATGCAAAAGTAGTGGCATCTAAACTCTGGGCACGTTTCTTACCACATCTTAATTCTGCCTTTATGAGTGACCGTATGAAAGGCAATTGGCTCGATCGTTTGGTTGAGTTACCCGATCACGGTCAAATGATTGCTTTAGGTCAATCCAACATCGTTGCGATCCCTGCGCATTTTTTACATTCAGTCGGTAATTTTCAATTTTACGATCCCATCGCGAAAATTTTATTTTCAGGCGATATGGGGGCCTCGATGGTCGAGAATGCGAATAAGCCGATCGAAAACTTTAGCTCGCATATTCCGAAAATGAAAAGTTTTCATCAGCGTTATATGTGTAATAACAAAGTGATTCGTCTTTGGGTACAGATGATCCGTACTATGGATGTCGAGATGATTGTTCCACAACATGGCACGCCATTTGTTGGCAAAGAGCAAGTGAATCAATTTCTGGATTGGATTGAAACCTTAGAATGCGGAACAGACTTAATGGATGAAACTGTATTTACCTGTCCTGAATAATTTTTTTATTTGACATATTGATTGAAAAAGCAACATTTTTTATATTTCTCAAATCCAAAAAAACTTTTAGATGACGAGAATTAATTAGAATGTTGTCTCAATTACCCACACAGGATGCGTGTTTAACTTGTGGTGCATGTTGCGCCTATTTTCGGGTGTCATTTTATTGGGCAGAAGGTTTAAATATGCCCGATGACTATATCGAGCCACTCACACCCATCTATTCCTGTATGAAAGGCACCAACCAAAAGCGTCCACGTTGTGTCGCGTTACAAGGCACAGTGGGTGAGCAGGTCAGTTGCGGTATGTATGAAGCGCGCAGCTCATCCTGTCAGGAAGTGCAAATCGCGGATGAACAATGTAATAAGGCGAGGATTGCGCATCAGCTGATTCCATTTGTGCAGGTGGAGGTTGAGCCCGCACAAAATGATGAAGACTTTGATCAAGTGAGTTAAGTCAGCAAAAAATTAATTTATCTACTCAATCTATTTTTATCTAATTGATACGAAAATGATTGAGTAGGTTTATTAAATTGTTTGGCTTTTATATGTAAATGCCAATAAATTAGGTACACCGCCCATAGAATGGCGGGTAAAGCCAATAACGTAAAAATACGGATAACATCGTATTTTAAAAAAGGATATAAGCCAATTAAGGCAATCATTGTACTAAAGACCACAAACTCTTGCCGTACCGGTTGATTCTTACACCAATAATAAGCCATCACCGCGAGACATCCCCAAGCGATGATGCCACTTAAATGGATGAGAATTCGAGTCAGTTTTAATTCTTGTAATTGCAAGCTGATGGGCTGAATCAATTGGGTGGGATTGAGAAAATAATAAATTTCGAGATAAATAAAATTTCCGTAAAAAATAACAGCGGGCAGAGACAGCATTGAAATTAAAATAGAGATTGTGCGTCGCATCCTAGACTCCGCTTATTATTGATTTTTATGTTTTTAGCATATTCAAGAGTTGTGCTTTAGACAAGAGTTAAAGTCGTACTTAAATATTAAAAAAGATAAACGGTCAATGTCATATTCATCGGTGAGATCAAACTGAAATTGAAAAAAATTATTTTGTAATAGCAATGAAATTTTAAGCCAGATTTGTTTATAATAGCGCACGGAAATTACCAGTGAGACTGTTATGTTGACCATCGTTCAAGACGCGTTAACCTTCGATGATGTCCTATTACTCCCTGCCTACTCTACTGTCCTCCCAAAAGATGTCTCTCTAAAGACACGTTTTACTCGTGGCATTGAATTGAATATCCCGCTTGTGTCTGCAGCAATGGATACGGTGACTGAGTCACGTATGGCAATTGCGATGGCGCAAAATGGCGGTATCGGTATCCTACATAAAAACATGGATATTGCTGCACAAGCTGCAGAAGTTCGTCGCGTGAAAAAATTCGAAGCCGGTATGGTCAAAGATCCAATCACAGTTACTCCTGAAACCACTGTTCGTGAATTGCTTGCAATTACCCATGCGAACAACATCAGCGGTGTACCTGTTGTGAAGGATGGCAAAGTTGTAGGTATCGTAACGGGCCGTGATACACGCTTCGAAACGAATCTTGAACAACCTGTCAGCAACATCATGACTGGTCAAGATCGTCTCGTAACAGTTCGCGAAAACGAATCAAAAGAAAATATCCAAGCTTTACTGCAAAAAAACCGCATTGAAAAAGTCATCGTTGTAGGTGAACACAACGAACTTAAAGGTTTAATTACAGTGACGGATTTCCGTAAAGCGGAATTGTATCCAAATAGCTGTAAAGATGACCTTGGTCGTTTACGTGTCGGTGCTGCAGTCGGTACTGGTGCAGAAACACCAAGCCGTGTTGAAGCATTGGTTGAATCAGGTGTTGATGCCATTGTAGTGGATACTGCGCATGGTCACTCTGCTGGTGTAATCGAGCGCGTACGTTGGGTAAAAGCAAACTACCCACAAGTGCAAGTGATTGGTGGTAACATCGCAACTGGTGACGCTGCGTTAGCACTGCTTGATGCAGGTGCGGATGCAGTGAAAGTGGGTATTGGCCCTGGTTCAATTTGTACTACGCGTATTGTTGCTGGTATTGGTATGCCACAAATTTCGGCAATCGATTCAGTTGCAAATGCATTGAAAGATCAAATTCCATTGATCGCTGATGGTGGTATTCGCTTCTCTGGCGATATGGCGAAAGCGATTGGTGCAGGCGCAAGCACCATCATGGTGGGTTCACTCATGGCTGGTACTGAAGAAGCACCCGGCGAAGTTGAGTTCTTCCAAGGTCGTTACTACAAAGCGTATCGTGGTATGGGCTCATTGGGTGCGATGGCGGGTGCAACAGGTTCTGCCGACCGTTACTTCCAAGACTCTAAAGCGGGTGCTGAGAAACTCGTACCTGAAGGCATTGAAGGTCGCGTACCGTATAAAGGTCCAATGGGTAACATCGTACATCAAATGATGGGTGGCTTACGCTCATCGATGGGTTATACCGGTTCTGCTGTCATTGATGATCTTCGCAAAAATGCGAAATTCGTGAAAATTACTTCAGCTGGTATGTCAGAGTCTCATGTGCATGATGTAACCATCACGAAAGAAGCGCCAAACTATCGCGTTGGTTAATTCTTTAGAATTGATTGTATTGAAAAAGCCGTCATGGAAATGACGGCTTTTTTGTTTTGGTGTAAAGTGGTGCACAATGAAAAAATGCATGGCAAAAGCCTTGCGCTAAGAAGTGAGATAAAGATGAGTTATTTTGGTACCGATGGTATTCGCGGAAAATTTGGCGTGCTTCCGATTACGCCTGAGTTTGCTCTCAAGTTAGGCTTTGCAGCGGGGAAAGTACTAAAACGCCATAGTAAAAAAGCGAAACCATTGGTGGTCTTAGGGAAAGATACACGCTTATCGGGTTATATCTTAGAGTCAGCATTACAAGCAGGTTTAAATGCAGCAGGGGTGTATGTACATCTGCTTGGTCCATTGCCAACGCCTGCAATTGCGCATTTAACCCGTGCACTTCATGCCAGTCTAGGTATTGTCATTTCTGCTTCACATAACCCGTATTTTGATAATGGCATTAAATTCTTCTCAAGCGAAGGTAAAAAACTACCCGATAGCCTACAAGAAGAAATCAATCAAGAACTCGAAAAAGAACTCATGATTGAAGATACCGCAAATTTAGGGAAAAGCTTCCGTGTTAAAGATGCCAACGGCCGTTATATCGAATTTTGTAAATCAACCTTCCCATACCATTTAGATCTGAATGATCTCACCATTGTGGTCGATTGCGCCAATGGTGCAGCATATAGTGTTGGACCTTCAGTGTTCCGTGAATTGGGGGCGAAAGTCATCGCTATTCATGATGAACCTACAGGTCTAAATATTAATGATCATTGCGGTTCAACGCATCCAGAAAGCTTACAAGCGGCAGTCGTAAAGCATCAAGCAGATTTGGGTATTGCTTTTGACGGTGATGCTGACCGTGTCGTTTTGGTCGATAAAGATGGTCATCTGATTGATGGTGATCATATTCTTTATATCTTAGCGACACAAAGCTCGAATAAACCTGCGGGTATTGTTGGCACCTTGATGAGTAACATGGCACTTGAACTTGCTTTACAAAAAGCAGGTGTTGAGCTACTGCGTGCCAAAGTCGGTGACCGTTATGTGTTGCAAGGTCTAGAAGAAAAAGGTTGGTCGATTGGTGGTGAGCCATCTGGTCATATCTTAACCTTAGATAAGAGCACGACTGGTGATGCGATTATTGCAGCACTTCAAGTCTTGACGGTAATGGTTGAGCAGAAGAAAGCCCTACACGAATTGGTTGCTGACTTTAAACTCTTGCCAAATGTATTGGTCAATGTCCGCCTAGAAGCCATGTTCGACCCGTATGCAGTACCTGCATTGGTCACTGAGTTTGAAAAAGCTGAAGCACAGCTCAAAGGTCGTGGGCGTTTACTCATTCGTAAATCGGGCACTGAACCTGTGATTCGTGTCATGGTAGAAGGCGAAGATTTATCTGAAGTGACGACACTTGCCAATTCATTAGCTGATGCCGTGCGTCGTCATGCAGCTTAAGGGGATGTCATGAGTGATGTGATTAAAGATTTAAGTGAGTTACGCCTGAGTTATCAGAAGGGTGAGCTACATGAAGATCAAGTTCATGCCAATCCACATGAACAGTTTTTATTATGGTTTAACCATGCCTTAGCCGCGAACTTGCATGAACCTTATGCGATGTCACTTGCTACAGCAGATAAAAAAGGTCATCCACATGTGCGTACCGTGTTATTGCGCGGGGCAACTGAAGATGGCTATGCGTTCTACACCAACTATGATAGTCAAAAAGGATTAGATCTTGAGTCTAATCCTTATGCACAAATTCTATTTTATTGGGCAGAACAAGAGCGCCAAATTCGAATTTCAGGTCGTGTGGTCAAAATCTCTGAAGAAGAATCGACAGACTATTACCATAAACGTCCGCGTGATAGCCAAATTGCAGCACATATCAGTATGCCACAAAGTGGTGTGATTGAAAGCCGTGAAGAACTGCAACAGCGCTTCCAAGCTTTACATGATCGCGTCGAACAGCAAGCGCAATTGGACAAACCTGAGTTTTGGGGTGGATATCGTATTGAGCCAGATTATTATGAATTTTGGCAAGGTCGCCCGAATCGTCTACACGACCGTTTAAGCTATGAAAAAATTAGCGGTGTGTGGACATTACAAAGATTGATGCCATAAATGCCAAAACTCGAAATCAAGCAAAGACCATTTCTGACACGCCCTGAATCTTTTCAGGGTATGCCAGCTTTTATTGCTGAAATTCTAGCGCGCCGCGGCGTGGAATCAGCCCAAGAGCTTGAACTTAAACTCAAGCACTTGCTCGCTCCAAGCATGAAAGGTTTGTCTGAGGCGATTCAACTGATTGATCAAGCGATTGATCAGCAGCATAAAATTGTGATTGTCGGTGATTATGATGCGGATGGTGCAACTAGTACCACACTCATGGTCTTAGCACTTCGAGATATGGGCGCACAGGTTGAGTATTTGGTGCCTGATCGTTTTAAATATGGTTATGGCTTAACCCCTGCCATTGCAGATCTCGCTTTTGCCAATTTCACGCCGGATTTACTGATTACTGTAGATAATGGGATTTCCAGTCATGATGGCGTAAAGCAAGCGCACGATCATGGCATGCAAGTGATTATCACTGATCATCATTTGACGACCAAGCCGACACCTGAAGCTGAAGCGGTGGTTAATCCTAATCAGCTCGGTTGTGAATTTCCAAGTAAGGCTTTGGCAGGCGTCGGGGTCGCATTTTATGTGCTTGCGAATTTATCCACGCATCGTAAGAAATTGGGTAAATCGACCACGCAAATCACTCAATATTTGGACTTGGTCGCATTGGGTACTTATGCCGATGTGGCAAGTTTGGATTATAACAACCGTATTTTAATTGATAGTGGTCTGAAAAAAATTCAGCAGCATTTTTGCCGTCCAGGTATCAGTGCATTGTTAGAAATCGCAGGACGCGATGCAGCAAGCCTCAAAGCACAAGATCTCGGCTTTGTGATTGGTCCACGAATTAATGCGGCAGGGCGTATGGAAACCATGGACATTGGCATTGAGTGTTTATTGGCGAAGGATTTGGCAACGGCTTATCCGCTCGCTGAACAGCTCAATCGGCTCAATGTGGAGCGCCGTCAAGTTGAAAGCAAAATGAAGCAAGAAGCCTTGCTTGAGCTTGAGAAAATTCAACTCGATGATAGCGCTTTACCCGCAGCCTTGATTATGTTTGAGCCCACTTGGCATCAGGGCGTGATTGGTATTGTGGCAGGGCGTTTAAAAGAGCAATTTCATCGCCCGAGTATTGTCTTTGCATGTGATGAAGATGGTATTCATATTAAAGGTTCTGCGCGTTCCATCGAAGGCATTCATATTCGTGATGCTATTGAAATGGTGGCGGAGCAACATCCGCATCTCATTAGTCATTTTGGTGGACATGCAGCAGCTGCAGGTCTCACGATTAAGAAAGAACATTTTTTAGAATTTAAACGCGCTTTTGAAGTTCTCATTGGGCAAATGGATGAGAACTTATTTACAGCAACCTTATGGACAGATGGTGAACTGCCTGCGGAAGCTTTTCAGATTGAAACCGTGGATGTACTTCAAAACTTAAGTCCATGGGGGCAAAAGTTCCCACCGCCAATTTTTGATGGCGTCTTTAAAATCATGGATTATCGATGGCTGAAAGATGTGCATTTAAAACTGCGTGTTGGACTTGATAATGGGCAAATCGTGGATGCCATTTGTTTTAATGCTGCGGATAAATATGATTTTGATCCGATGAAAGATACGCGACTGGTCTATGAACTGGATAAAAATGTCTTTAATGGTAATGTCAGTTTACAGATGCGAATTTTGCATTTAGAACAATAAATTTAACGATAAAAAAACCGCTCTACTGAGCGGTTTTTTTAGCTTTTACTTTAGTTGCGATTAGAAACGGAATGTACCATTAATACCAAATGAATCAGCGCCATCAGTTGTTGTATAGTTCAAGCCAGCAGCAATAGCAGGGGTAAAGAATTTTTGTGCACGGATTGAAAATACAGTGTCAAAGTCATCTAATGTTGCATCATTAATGGCTAAGCCAACGCTTAATGTTGGGTCGATATAAAGATCAGCAGCTACACCATATGCGGTTTCGTCACCAAAAGCGGTTGATGCTTCAAAATTAGTGTAGTGATTACCAATTTGAGTCACGTATTTAGCACGTAAAGTCACAGCAGTATCATCTGCAACTGCAGAGGCAGAGCTATATGTATTAATAAAGCCATTTTTAGCGACTTGATGAGCAGCAATATTTTCTTTTGAAAGCCCTGCAGCTAACAATAAACCATTGATAGGTAAGTAACCTGCTTCAATAGCATATCCAGTATTATCTTCAGAAGCTTTAGCAAAAGTAGTTTCAGCAGTGACTTCCGAGCGATTTAAACTACCTGCTACATAAAATTGTGTATTTGGAATAAAGAATTCACCATTGATCCCGATACTGTCAATTTCAAGCTCATAACCAGCGTCATCAGTACTTGCATTAGCATATGCTAAACCAATGTTACTTGCTTTACCTAAGAAAGCAGCTTCAGCTAAAGGACCATTTTTATACTGAACACCATTTAAGTAATATTTTCCGCCTATTGCAAAAGTATCGACACCATCAGAGTTGTCGATATCTGTATTTTCATAAGCTGCATTAATTTCAGCTTGATAAGCATGTGCTGTCCCAAAAGTAGCAACCAAAGCAGTTGCAAGAGCAATATGTTTTAACATTAATAAAGTTCTCGGTTTGTTATAAAAATCACTGTCAAATGACAGTGAGGCCGATTGTACAGACAAAACATACATCTGAAATGGGCAAAAAATACCGAAATGTGTTTATTTAGGTCAATAAAAAAGCCCATCCGAAGATGGGCTTTTTATACAATTTAACGAGGTTGAAGCTTAGAAACGATATTTCGCAGCAACACCAAATTTGTTGTAGTCATTGTTAGCGATTTCACCGAAACCGACACGACCTTCAAGACTCACTTGTGGTGTGAAGAATTTACGTGCACTTACACCGAACTCATTGGTATCAAATGGACCTGTATCTTTACTGTAGTAATCTACACCTACACTTAAAGTTTTGTCGATGAAGTAATCAGCTGCTAGATTGTATTCATCTAGATCACCAAATGCTGCACCCGCTTCAAGGTTGATATCATTACCATTGCTTAGCGTTGTCACGTATTTAGCACGTAATGTTGGATCTACACCGTCGGCATAATCATTATCATAACCTTTCACACCGGCTGCGATCAATAGACCAGGAGCAGGAAGATAACCTACTTCTGCACCATATACAGTTTCATCAAAATCTGCGCCATTTGCGTATTTGCGATCATCACGACCGACATTACCACTTACATAAAAATCAGAATTTGGAACGAAGTATTCAGCGCTTACGCCATACTGATGACGTTCATCATCACCGACTTCATCATATTGGTATTTTGCGCCAACATTACTTGCGCGGTCTAAGAATGCAGCTTCTGCAAGCGGTGCATTACGTGTTTGAACTGGATTGAAATAATATTTACCATCGACACCGAAAGAGCCGCTTGAACTGCCATTATCTGGATCAATTAAACCTGCTGATGCACCAACTTCTGCTTGGTAAGCATTTGCTGTACCTGTAATCGCCAAAGCTGATAGTAGTGCCGAAGCAATTGCTAACTTTTTCATGATAATCCCCTGAACGGTTGGCTAATTTTTAATTTCTTGTTACAACTTTCAGTCTAGAGCAATTCAGAAAATGGTCAACGGAGCTTACGTTACAGGAATGTGATTCGCGTAATCTTGTGTAATTTATGAGATACAAGTCACTGAATTTTAGCGTAAAAAATAGAATGTTTTGTTTTATTAAAAGTGTGGATATATTGTGTAATTGAATGAATTTGATGGTTTTTTGCACAAAATCGGGTTTAAATTTTACTAAATATCGAATATGGCATGCCTAGATTTTTAAAACCTTATTTATATGAATCATGTGTAATGTAGAAAGGTAATTTTTAAAACAGAGTCAGATACAAATACATATTTTGATACCAAATAGCTAAATTTGGTGCAAAGCTTTATCTAAAAAATAATCTCGCTAAGTGAACAGAAAGAGTGAAGCCTAAGCAAAAATCTAGATAGGCTAGGTTTGATGAAATGCTTTGTTTTTAAAATGCAGCATAAGCGATTTGACAGCTCAAATTGCCAGAATGGACTGTGATACAATATGCGGCTAAAGATTTAAGCCTAATTTTGATTGAGAGAATGTCGTGGAAATTAATCCTTATCTATTACAGCTGAAAGACTTAAACGAACGTGGTCAAACACTACGGGGGTATCTTTGACTACGATCTAAAGAAAGAGCGTTTAGAAGAGGTTCTCCGCGAGTTAGAAGATCCTGCAATTTGGAATGATCAAAGTCGTGCGCAAGCTATGGCAAAAGAAAAGGGCGAACTAGAGAACGTTATTAACGTCCTTGAAGGTTTGTCGACTCAACTTGAAGATGCGCAAGCGTTGCTTGATTTAGCTGTTGAAGCAGATGATGAAAGCTTACTTGAAGATGTTCAAGCTGAATTAGATAGCTCTGAATCAGAATTGGCAAAACTCGAATTCCGTCGTATGTTCAGTAATCCAATGGACCCGAACCCATGTTATGTGGAAATCCAAGCGGGTTCAGGCGGTACAGAAGCACAAGATTGGGCATCCATGCTGCTTCGTATGTATATGCGTTGGATTGAGCGTCATGGCTTTAAAGCAGAATTGATGGAAGAATCTGATGGTGATGTTGCTGGCATTAAATCTGCAACCATTCGTGTTGAAGGTGAATATGCCTATGGCTGGTTACGTACTGAATCAGGTGTACACCGTTTAGTCCGTAAATCACCATTTGACTCGGGTAACCGCCGTCATACCTCATTCTCAGCAGTGTTTGTATCGCCTGAAGTCGATGATAATATCGAAATTGATATTAATCCTGCGGATGTTCGTACCGATACTTATCGTGCATCAGGTGCAGGTGGTCAGCATATTAACAAAACTGACTCTGCGGTACGTTTAACGCATGCGCCAACAGGTATTGTGGTAGCGTGTCAGAACCAACGTTCTCAACATGCCAACCGTGACCATGCGTGGAAACAGTTACGTGCAAAACTCTATGAATTAGAGATGCAAAAACGTAATGATGCAGCGCAAGCACTTGAAGATACCAAGTCTGATATTGGTTGGGGTAGTCAAATTCGTTCATACGTATTGGATGACTCACGTATTAAAGACTTACGTACCAGTGTTGAAAGCTCAAATACCGGTGCGGTACTTGACGGTGATTTAGATAAATTCATCGAAGCAAGTTTAAAACAAGGTCTATAAATAGACCTTTCAACTCATGTTGTTGCAAAACTTATACGGTTTGAATTGCTATATATCTAAAATAATCGATATTAATATCGAAAAAATACGATACAATGAATTCAAAGCTGATGTAAGTTTTGTTGCACTTAGTAATGTGATGTGGCTATGGATCTCGATCTCATTTTTAAAGCCTTGGCAAATCCGACCCGTCGGCAAATTCTTGCATGGTTAAAAACACCAGAGCAGTTTTTGTCTGTGGAAGAGTGCGGTGATTTTCATCGTGGCGTATGTGCAGGTCAAATTGAAAAATTGGGTCAAGTCTCACAATCGACCATGTCGAATCATTTGTCTGTGTTACAACAAGCAGGATTAATCACTGCCAATAAACATGGACAATGGTCATATTTTTCCCGCAACGAAACTTTAATTCAGCACTATATCGAATATTTGCAACAACACCTCTAAACTCAAAGAGGTGTGGAGTTTACGATGGCTGAACTAAATACCCCTTTAAAACTTGGTGCTTTAGCACTTAAAAATCGTGTCATTATGGCACCCCTCACACGTAGTCGTGCCACAGCTGAGCGTGTACCTACAGCCATCATGGCAGAATACTATGCACAACGGGCAAGTTCAGGTCTGATCATTTCTGAAGCCACCGTTATTTCAGAAGAAGCCAATGGCTATCGCAATACACCGGGTTTATTTACCGATGCACAAGTTGAAGGTTGGAAAACTGTCACTCAAGCCGTGCACGATAAAGGTGGTCTGATCGTTGCGCAGTTATGGCATGTCGGTCGTGTTTCCGACCCTGAATTGTTAAATGGCGAGACACCTGTTTCTGCGAGTAATGTAAAACAAGCAGGACAAGTGAGTTTATTGCGTCCAAAGCGTGATTTTGTTGCTCCACGACCACTTGAAATTGAAGAAATTCAAAAGATTATAGAACAATTTAAACAAGCTGCCATTCGTGCGAAACAAGCCGGTTTTGATGGCGTGGAATTGCACGGTGCAAATGGCTATTTAATTGACCAGTTCCTACAAACGAAAACCAATAAACGTACAGACATTTACGGTGGTTCAGTTGAAAACCGTGTACGTTTCTTACTTGAAGTGGTTGATCAACTGATTGAGGTTTGGGGTGCAGATCGTGTGGGTGTTCACCTTGCACCGCGTGGCGATGAACATGATATGGGTGACGATGATCCACGTGAAACATTTGGATATGCGATGGAGCAGTTGGGCAAGCGTCAAATTGCCTTTTTCTTCACGCGTGAATATTTAGCCGATGACAGCATCTCTGAATATCTAAAACAACGTTCAGGTGGTGTGCCGTATATTGCCAATATGCGTTTAAGCCGTGAAGATGCAATTCAATTGCTCGAAACAGGCAAAGCAGATGCTGTAGCATTTGGTAAAGCATATATCGCCAATCCTGATTTATACGAACGCCTCATCCAAGATGCACCTTTAAATGAACTTAAATTTGAGAACATGATTGGGACAAATGTGCCTGAAGGATATATTGATTATCCGACCTTATCTGAAACAGTTTAAATTTTGCATTTGAGCTGAATCTTTAAATAACAGAGTCACAATGATTAACATGTCGCTGTGGCTCTGTTATATTTTGCCGACTCAATCTATTTCGGTGTGTCATTTGGCTACTCCATTTTGGTATAACGCTGCTTTAACGCTTATTAAACCTTTATATCAATCACGTATCCGTAAACGTGCGGAGAGTCCTGAGCAATTACAACAAGAACTGCTCGAGCGCTTTGGTCCATTTCAAACACCTAACAATAAAAATGCCATGTGGTTTCATGTGGTTTCAGTGGGTGAAACCAATGCAGCACAACCGTTAATCGAACATTATTTAAAATTGGGTCAGCCTGTTTTAGTGACCAATACCACCAAAACTGGGCAAGCTCGTGCTAAGTCCTTATTTTTAAAAGCACCGTATTTAGATCTATTCCAAGCGGTGTATTTACCTGCCGATCAAACCGCTTTAATTCAAGATTTTTATCAAAAGTATCAGCCCAAACTATTACTGCTGATGGAAACTGAGCTCTGGCCGAATTTGATTGATCAAGCCAAAAATTTTGCTGTGCCTTGTATTTTGCTGAATGCACGATTGTCTGAAAAATCTGCAAAAGGCTATGGCAAAGTTAAGGGCTTAACCAAAGCGATGCTGACAGGTTTAAATCAACTTTTAGCGCAAGATACGGCCACGCAACAACGTTTTATTACACTTGGTATTAACGCGCAAAAAACGCAAGTGTTAGGAAATATCAAATTTGATATTACGGCACCGCAAAGCTTCGTGGAACGTGTAGCTTCATTAAAGCAAGAATGGGACTTACAAGGCCGACAAGTCATTTTATTGGCAAGTACTCATGCACCTGAGGAAAAGGATCTCTTAGCCGCATTGAAGCCGCATTTGCAAAAGAATCCAAAGCTGTTATGTATTGTCGTACCACGCCATCCTGAACGTTTTGATGAAGTTTTCGCAGCAGCGCAAGCTTTAGACTTAGATACACAACGTCGTAGTTTAGGGCAAAGTATTCAAACTGATACGCAAGTGTATTTAGCCGATTCGATGGGTGAAATGTGGCTTTGGTATGGTTTGAGTCAGGTGTGTTATGTCGGTGGTTCTTTAAATGAACCAGGTGGTGGACATAATATATTAGAACCGATTGCGCTCAATGTGCCGACCTTATTGGGCAAAAACTATTTTAACTTCCAAACCATCGTCGATGAGTTTGTTGCAGCCAATGCGGTTGAAGTCGTGACTGATGCCGATCAAGCAGTTCAGGTCATGATGGATGTGTTAGATAACCAGTCGAAAGCACAAGGGTTGAATGCGGCTGCACAGGTGATCATGCAGAAGAATCAAGGTTCACTGCAAAAGCATATTCAGGTGATTGATCAGTATCTTTAGCCTATATGTTTGTACCCCAATATCCATATAGATATTGGCGGAGTCATTGCATTATTAAGCAGCTTTTTGAAGCTCCTATTTTACTTTTGTTTCGGCAAAAGTAACAAAACCATTTGTCATCCACAAAACTCGTGTAATAGCGTCTTTTATTTGTTTTGATCGCAAAAACATGAGTATGCGAATAGAGTTCTGACTCAGACAGTTGTGGATGACCTTATCACGGATTCTATCTCGGGATAAATTGAGTAAATTGCTATGAATATTGTCCTTTTAGACCCTCGCCAAACCGAATCTGAGCTTTGGTCAATTAGCTCAAAACGTCAGCTTGAACATTTACGTCAGCATGTTGATGTACAAGTCGGGGATACCTTAAAAGTCGGTATTCGTGAAGGGAAGCGTTATCTAACTCAAATTGTTGAAATCACCGATCAAGTCATTCGTATTCAGTCCATCCAAGAAGAATCTGTGCCGAAAAAACTTCCCGTGACTTTGATTGTGGCTTTACCCCGCCCCAAGGTTTTACGTCGTTTAATTATGGATGCCGTGACCATCGGCGTTGAAAAAATTATTTTACTGCATAGTTATCGCGTGGAGAAAAGCTATTGGCAAAGCCCATTTCTACAACAACTTGATCAATATATAACGCTCGGCTTGGAACAGGCAGGGGATACCATTGCACCTAAAATTGAGCTGTATAAACGCTTTAAACCTTTTGTTGAAGATGTCCTGCCAACATTGATTTCAGAAAATTATCCGGCTTATGTGGCGCATCCTTATGTGGATGCCAAAATGCCATACGCGATTGAGCATGGTTGTAGTGTGATTATTGGTCCTGAGGGTGGGTTTATTCCATATGAGATTGATTTACTCATTAAAAACGGCTGCCAAGGGGTAAGCCTAGGCAACCGTATTCTTCGTACTGAAACTGCAATTTCTTATGTTTTAGGACGATTATTTAGCGCGAGCTGATTCTTGTGCTTGCTCGCCATGTTCACCACGATACACTTTCACTTCCTGTACAGGGTACGGAATCGAAATGTTATGTTCCGCAAAGGCTTGAATCACACCTTCTTGTACCGTGCTAATTGAGCCAGAAGTCGTGATTTCAGTGGTATCCACCCACCACATTACTTTAAGGTTGATTGAGAAATCAGCCAAAGTAATGACATTTACGCTAAAGGCAGGCTGACTTAAAATCGACTGGTCTTTATCTAAAATTGCCAACACGATATTTTTGGCTTTTTGAATATCATCTTCATAACCAATACCCACCACGAATTCACAGCGACGACGTGTATAAGCTGTAATAACCGTTACAGGGCTGGTATAAACCGTCGCATTTGGAATCACGATACGTTTACCATCAGGTGAGCGTAAGAAGGTCGCACGAATTTGAATATCTTCAACCGTACCTTCCATGCCCGATACCACAATGTCATCGCCAATTTTGAACGGTTCACCGAGCAAAATCAGAATACCAGAGAGTAAGTTCTGGAAAATATCTTTAAACGCAAAACCGATTGCAACCGAACCAATCCCCAAGGCACTCATCAATTGCCCTGGTGTAAAGCCCGGAATCGCAATGACCATGGCAATTAAAAAGCCAAGGAAAATAATCGCCGAACTACCGACACGATTTAAGACAAGTACTAAGTTTTGCTTGGTATAGCTACGTTCTGCAAATGCTTTACGCACAAAGAATTTGAAGAGTTTTGATAAGAAATAGAAGATGGTAAAGAACACCAACGCAATACAAATATACGGTAAGCGTTCCCAAAAACCATCAATAAATTTATCAACAGTCGAGTAAGCATCGTTATATTTTGCAGTGTGTTCGAGCACAGTTTGTGCCGTTTTTTCAGTCGCGTCATGCAAAAGCTGAGATGTGCCTTCAGTCACATCGCTTAAAGCATTCGATTGTTCAGCCACGTAAGTTCCGAATGTAAAATTTTAGATATTTTGCCTGAAATTGTATAAAAAAATAAGCGTACTTCACATCCTTGTGCATTTCAGCAACACTTATCAGCATCTCGAGTGATAAAAAAACAAAATTGCTTAAATAATCTACGACGAAAGCATGATTGTTGCATTTGAAATAAGCAGTACATACTGCGATGATACAGATATAAAAAATCAAAAATGTAGCACGACCTTTCGAGATGAAAGGCGATAAGATCAAGGAATCAGAATATGAAAGAGATCTATCCAGTACCCGCAGAATTTAAAAAAACAGCACGAACCAATGACGCTGAATATTTTGAACGTTATCAAAAATCCATCGATGACCCCGAAGCTTTTTGGGCGGAACAAGCTCAGCGTTTAGATTGGATAAAACCCTTTACCCAAGTTAAAAATAGCAACTTCAATAAAGACAATTTTAAAATTGAATGGTTTGCCGATGGTCAGCTCAACTTAAGCGCCAACTGCTTAGATCGTCATTTAAAAGAACATCCTTATAAGCCTGCGATTATTTGGGAAGGGGATCATCCTTCGCGGCATAAAATTATTTCTTTTGCAGAATTACATGATGAAACCTGCCGTTTCGCCAATGTGCTAAAAAAATATGGCATTAGCAAAGGCGATCGTGTGGTGCTGTATATGCCAATGATCTCTGAAGCAGCCATTGCGATGCTCGCTTGTGCCCGGATTGGTGCAGTGCATTGTGTGGTGTTTGGTGGTTTCTCACCAGACTCACTGGCAAGTCGTATTGAAGATAGCCAAGCCAAAATGATCATTACTGCTGACTCAGGTATGCGGGGTGGTAAGCCGATTCCACTCAAAGAAAATGTCGATGCCGCGTTAAAAATTTCAGGAACAGAATCCGTTGAACATGTAATTACAGTACATCGCACGGGTAATTCTATTGAAATGAAGCCAGACCGCGATTTGTGGTATCACACGGAAATTATGACCGTTACGGATGACTGTCCGCCTGAACCCATGAATGCTGAAGATCCATTATTTATTTTGTATACCTCAGGCTCAACAGGAAAACCCAAAGGGGTGTTGCATACTACAGGCGGCTATTTAACCTATGTGAATTCGACCTTCCGTGAAGTATTCGATATTAAGCAAGACGATGTATTTTGGTGTACTGCTGATGTGGGTTGGATTACTGGGCATTCTTATGTGCTATATGGACCGCTTTCCAATGGTACAACCACGGTGATGTTTGAGGGCGTACCACAGTATCCAACTTGGGCGCGGACCGGACATATTGTCGATAAACATAATGTCACGATTTTATATACAGCACCGACTGCCATTCGCGCCATGATGCGAGAAGGCGACGCCTTTGTGCGTGAAAGTGATCGGAGTAGTTTACGTCTACTCGGCTCAGTCGGTGAACCGATTAATCCAGAAGCATGGAACTGGTATTACTCTGTGGTGGGCGAAAGTCGTTGTCCTGTAGTCGATACATGGTGGCAAACCGAGACAGGTGGCATTTTAATTAGCCCATTACCGGGTGCAACGGATCTTAAACCGGGTTCAGCAACGCGTCCTTTCTTTGGCGTCCAACCTGCAATTGTGGATGCAGAAGGTAACGAACTTGAAGGTGCGGTTGAAGGGAATTTAATTATTAAAGATTCTTGGCCGGGACAAATGCGCACGATTTGGGGTGATCCTGAACGTTTTATTGAAGCCTATTTCTCGACCTATCCGGGGATGTATTTCACGGGTGATGGCGCGCGACGTGACAAAGATGGCTATTACTGGATTACCGGACGCGTCGATGATGTCTTGAATGTGTCGGGGCATCGTTTAGGAACGGCTGAAATTGAAAGTGCCTTAGTCGCCCATGAATCTGTTGCTGAAGCTGCGGTGATTGGTATGCCGCATGATATTAAAGGACAGGGCATTTGCGCCTTTGTGACCTTACAAGCAGGCGTAGAAAGCACCGACTTACTACGTCGTGAACTGATTCATTGGGTACGTAAAATTCTAGGACCGATTGCGACACCCGATGCTTTACATTGGGCACCAGCATTACCGAAAACCCGTTCAGGTAAAATCATGCGCCGTATTTTAAGAAAAATTGCAGCCAATGAACTCGATAGTTTAGGTGATACTTCAACCCTCGCTGAACCGCAAGTGGTAGATGCCTTGATTGAGGAAGTCAAACGTAACAACAGTTAAGATGCGGATTAATCCATATACTTATACCGACTTTAGGGTCGGTATTTTTATATGTGGAATAAGCTCAGCATGCTTTTGCATAAAGTAATGCAAAGTGATCTGTTAAGCTAAAAACCTGCTGAAAATGGGTTAAACAACAATGAATGCACGATCACCACATTTAAAACACACTCCGATCGAGATTGCAGAACAATTAGCGGCACAGTTTGCCGAGACTGCGGCTGCGCGCGATAAACAAGGTGGTAATCCTAAGGCGGAGCGTGATCTCATTCGTGAAAGTGGGTTACTTGGTTTATCGATTCCGACTGAATATGGTGGTCAGGGCGCAGATTGGCAAACCATTTTCAAAACCATTCAAACCATTGCGCGCGTAGATAGCTCACTTGCGCATGTCTATGGTTTTCATCATTTACTGATTGCCACCGTGCAACTGTTTTCAGAAGCAGAGCAATACGGCAAATGGTTTGAGCAAAGCGCGAAAGAAAATTTATTTTGGGGCAATACCTTAAACCCGCTAGATAAACGCACAACCGCGACGCAAATTTCGGAAACTGAATATATTTTCCATGGGGATAAAAGCTTTTGCTCAGGCTCGATGGATTCGGATATTTTGTTGTGTTCAGGGTTCAATCAAGATGGAAAATTATTGATTGGCGTGATTCCAACACAACGTGAAGGCGTCAGTTTCTTAGGCGATTGGAACAATATGGGACAACGCCAAACTGATAGCGGTACCAGTCATTTTGAACAGGTCAAAGTACTTAAAAATGAGTTATTACTGAATCCGGGTCCTTTAAGCACACCGTATTCAAGTTTACGTCCTTTGATTGCACAGCTGATTTTTGTCCATATGTTCTTAGGGGTTGCAGAAGGTGCATTTGATGTTGCGAAACAAACGGTACAAAGCCAAAAAGCATGGTCAAAATCCTTGGCTGAAGAGGCAGTGAATGATCCCTTTACTCAAAAGCATTTTGCGGAGTTTTATGTGCAGCTTGAAAGTGTGCGCTTATTGGCGGATAAAGCCATTCACACTTTACAAAAAGCATGGCATGTTGGTGCAGATTTAACAGCTGAGCAACGCGGTGAAGTGTCTATTGCCATTGCAACAGCTAAAATTGCATCGACGAATACATCACTCTACATTACGCAAAATATTTTCCAAGTCATGGGCGCGCGTGCAACCACGGCTAAACTTAATTTAGATCGTTTCTGGCGTAATGTTCGTACCCAAACGCTGCATGATCCTGTGGATTATAAATATCAAGAAATTGGTGAATGGGTGCTGACAGGCAAAGTCCCTGATCCAAGTTTCTATTCTTAATGAAGTCATAAAATGCCCTCAACTGAGGGCTTTTTTATTGCAGATTATTTTGAATTGGCGGTTTTAAAGGTCTCAATAGCACGAGCCCGTGAGCTTTTTAAACCCACAATCGGTTTTGGATAATTGATTTTTAAATCAGGATTTTTCGCATAAGGCTCATGAATGCTTTTGGCATCAATATGTGCCAATTCAGGCAGCCATTTTTTGATGTATTCGCCATTGGGGTCAAAGCGCTGTGACTGACTCACCGGATTGAAAATCCGAAAATAGGGAGCGGAATCCATACCAGTCGACGCACACCATTGCCAGCCGCCATTATTCGCTGCTAAATCACCATCAATCAGATGTTGCATAAACCATGCTTCGCCGAGTCGCCAATCGATGAGTAAGTTCTTGGTCAGGAACATCGCTGTAATCATACGCACGCGGTTGTGCATCCAACCTGTAGCCAGCAGTTGACGCATGCCTGCATCGACAATTGGAATGCCCGTCTGTCCTTGTTGCCAAGCTGCTAAGTCCTTAGGGGCATCGCGCCACTGAATATGCTTGGTGTTGTCCTTAAAAGGCTGATGTTTGGAGACTTTGGGGAAATCATGCAAGGTATGTTGATAAAACTCACGCCATAATAATTCATCGAGCCACGTTTGTTGTCCAATATCATCGATTTGGAAGTAGCCATTGTGCTGCTCAAACAGAGCCTGAATACATTGGCGAATCGATATCGCCCCTATGTTTAAATAGGGCGACATTTGGCTCGTACCATCTAGACTCGGAATATCTCGTTCAGCTTTGTAATATTCGAGCTGATCTTCAATAAAATGTTGCAGTCGCTGTTGAATATCTGCATCTTCAACCGACCATATTTTTTGTAAGTTTTGAGATTGATAGCGCTTCGCAAAGGCATCAAGGTCAAATTCAAATGTCGAGATATCCAAATCAAGTGGAGCTTGTGCTTCAAGCTCAGGATACATCGAAGGCACATCCACAATTAAGCGTTCATAACACTTTTTCTTAAAAGCGCTAAAGACTTGATAAGGTTGATGACTGCCATTTCGAATACTGCCCAATGGAAAAAGCGTACGGTCTTCATAGCGTTCAAACGCAATTTCGTGCGCAGTTAAGGTTTCACTTACCGCTTGATCACGCTGTTGTTCATGAATCCCTATTTCAATATTGGCATGGACATGACGAACGTTGAATTGCTCACAAAGTGCCAAGAGGCGTTGTAGAATATCCTGCCACAATGCCTGTTCAAGAATGACGAGCGGAATATTCAACTGTTCAAGTTGGGCTTTAAGCAGGTTTAAACGTCTAAGATAAAAATCAATTTTAACTGCTGCATCTTGATGAAGTCGCCATTGTTCAGGCGATAGAATGACGACAGCGAGACACTGTTGAGATTGGGCTGCATGCCATAGCGCAGTATGGTCATAAATACGCAGATCATTACGAAACCAAATCAGATGCATAGTCGAGATTCTAAACAAGGCGGTATTTGCAATTGTAAGTGATGCAAGCCTTGTACATCGTATCGAAATTTAAACCAAGCATTTGCCTAGACCATCAAGCCTAGGCAATGTTCATTCTTATGCAGAACAAGCCCTCTAGCGTTTAACGCTGATGAATATTCTCTAAAGTATCTACTAGCGTTCGAGTGGTTTGATCGATTTCATAATTCACTTCATCACCGACTTTGGTATCTTTCCATGTTGTAAGACGTAGTGTTTCAGGAATCAAGTCAATCGAAATTTCTTGTGTGCTACGATCGACACGGTTTACGGTCAAGCTACAGCCATTTAGACCGATAAAGCCTTTTAAGAAAAAGTATTTAATATTGCCATTTGGAATGATCAAATCAATATGAAAGGTTTCACCGCGACGTTCAAGCGTCTTGATGGTTGCTGTACCTTCAATATGTCCATATAAGTTATGCCCGCCATTTTCACTCCCAACTTTGGCAGAGCGTTCAACATTGACATCATCACCGACCTTAAGTGCTTTTAAGGTGGTAAGGGCAAGCGTCACATCGGAAATATCAAAATGGATTTGATTGCGCTCAGTATCAATCGTGGTAACAGTTAAGCAAACGCCATTAATCGCAACACTTGCACCAATAAATACATCATTAAAAAAGTGATTGTGGTTGGATACGATAATAGTAATAAAGCCATCCGCTTTTTTGATCTCAACGACTTTTTCTAAGCCTTGAACAATACCTGTATACATCGACATTTTCCTTATTTAGCTATGTTCGATTGTAGGCAGCATTCAACACGCTGACCACTGTATTTGCATAAAAAAACCCTCAGGCCGAGCCCCGAGGGTTGAAATAGATGACACATTATTATTGTTATTATTTGCGCTTAAGCTGATTTAGCCTGTAGCTGAAGTTGCTGCTCTGCCTCAAGTTCACGTACCAACGGCAAAACTTTTTCGCCAAAATATTCAACTTCTTCAATAAAGTGTAAGAAACCTGAAAGAATCAAATCCACACCAACTTTTTTAAGTTCCACAATACGTTCTGCAATTTGCTGTGGTGTGCCAATAAGATTGGTACGGAAGCCATCATTGTATTGAACTAAATCTTCAAAGGTCGATTTTGCCCAGTTACCTTCACCTTCAACGGACGCCGCACCTGCTTCGCGTGTGGCATCACCGAAGGCATTGACTGCTTCCACATGCGCTTTATCGATGATTTCTTGTAGAACGGCTTGAGCTTCTTCTTCGGTATCACGCGCAATCACAAAGGCATTGACCCCAATCTTCACTTGATGATTGTTGGCTTTGGCTTTCTCGCGAATATCATCAATTTGTTTTTTCAGCTCTTCCGGGGTATTGCCATTGGTGAAGTACCAATCTGATACGCGAGATGCCATATCACGTGCAGCACGCGAACTGCCGCCTTGGAAAATCTCAATATGCGGTTTTTGCACCGGCTTTGGACTTAAGGTGTAATCCTTAAATTGGTAATATTTACCATCAAAACTAAAGTTATCTTGTGTCCAAACCCCTTTTAAACTGCGAATAAATTCTTCAGAACGGGCATAACGCTCATCATGTTCCGGCCATTCTTCACCAATTGCATCGAATTCACCGCGGAACCAACCGCTGACCACATTAATGGCAATACGTCCATTGCTTAAATGGTCAATGGTTGCCAATTGTTTTGCCGCAAGTGCTGGTTTCCAAGGACCTGGTAAAATTGCAGCAATAACTTTTAAACGTTCAGTTTTTGCCAAAATCCCATGACTAAAACTGACCGATTCATGTTGGTTTTCTGCGTTATAACCTGCGGTAAAGCGAATTTGAGTGAGGGCATAGTCAAAACCTGCTTTTTCTGCGGTTTGTGCCAAACGGACATTGTAGTCATAGCTCCAATCGGTACGTTGCTCAATTTGACTTACCACCAAGCCACCGCTGACATTGGGTACCCAATACGCAAATACAATATTATTATCTTTTGACATGAGATTGACCCTCTCCCTAAATCGTTCGAATTAAGCTACATGCGTTTTTGGTAATTTCTTTTGATGAATGCGTGCTTCAGCAGCATCTAAACTTGGCACAGCCGCAGAGGGTAAAACCTCATCTTGTTCAATTTGTTTATTAATGCCTAAATTTTGGCTGGCTTGGATGGTTTTTTCTTTGACCACTTCAGCGCGTTGACCTTTGGCAGGGGCCCACTCAAGAATCGGTAACGCACGTGCCACAGCCAAAGTAATACGGTCACGTAGCAATTCACTATGAATCGTATATTCAGGCGTGAAGTCTTTATCTGTTGCATACACACCAATTGGGAGTGTTTGGGCTTGGAAGAAGCTGAACAATGGACGAAGTTGATGTTCAAGCACTAAAGCATGACGTTCAGAACCGCCAGAAGCGGCAAGTAACACAGGCACATCAACTAAAGCTGTTTGTTCGACAAAATCGAAGAAGTGTTTAAATAAACCTGTAAATGATGCACGGTATACAGGTGTACCAACAATCAACGCGTCTGCAGCTTCAACAGCGGCTAAGTCATCTTGTACACGTTGTGGCAATTGATTACGGTAAATCGCACCACCTAATAACTGACCAATTTCGCTAAATTTAATGAAATGGACATTGATCGGTGTTGCTTCACCGAGTTCATCAACAATGGCTTGAACCAATGCTTCTGTTTTTGATGGATTGTTTAAACCGCCTGAAACAGCAACAATATTGAGGGGTTTTTGAAGACTTGAGCTCGGCATAACAGTAACCTAAAAAGAAAATGTATCAATTGCTGTTATTAATCCAAATTCAGCTTATGCCGTAAAATAAGGAAAAGCATAAAAGTTATCTATTTTTGATATATGACTAAATGAGTCGGATTTGAGCCTGATCATATTTGCTAATACTTTGAAAAATAGGTTTATATTGAAATGTGATAAGCTTTGCAAAAAACCAATAAGCCATATATGAAAAAGTGATTAGAATTAAATAATTATCGAAATACCTAAACGGTGTTTCTTTATGAAGACAAACTGAACATTAATTTAAAATTTGTTCACTGTTGCGTGTGCTAAAACTGATTTGTGTAGGTAGAATAGGGGCTACCGTGCACAAGATCTCTCATGTTGCCTATGAATATTTTAATCGTTGATGATCATCCCTTGTTTCGTCATGCCCTCATCCAAGCCGTTCGTTACAGCCTGCCACAAGCGCAAATTCATGAAACTGCTGCAGTTAATGAATTTTACGAACGTCTAGAAAAAGGCCCAGAGCCGGATCTTGTTCTACTTGATTTGAATTTACCCGGTGCTTCAGGTTTTTCAGCCTTGGTGCATGTACGCGCACAATATCCATCATTACCGATTATTGTGGTTTCAGCGCATGAAGAAACCAGTATTATTCAGCGTTCAATTGCACATGGTGCGATGGGCTATATTCCAAAATCAGCCCATCCAAGTCATATTGGTGAAGCGATTCGTGAAGTGCTTGAAGGCGAAATTTGGTTACCACCAACCTTCCCAGCCAACATGAACTTTGATCCACGCGCAGCAGATGAAACGGCTTTGGCTGAACGCATTCAGTCACTGACACCGCAGCAGTTCCGGGTACTGATGATGGTGGCAGAAGGTTTATTGAATAAACAAATTGCTTATGAATTAGAAGTGTCTGAAGCAACGATTAAAGCGCACGTTACTGCAATTTTCCGTAAGTTGGGTGTACAAAACCGCACGCAAGCGGTACTTGCGATTGGCGCTTTGAATATCGAAGAAAAGAAAATTTAATTTATCAATCATCGTTAAGATGCAAAAAAGGAGCTTTTATGAAAGCTCCTTTTTTTATGCGAATTTGATTGTGTTGTTACGACATGAATCCAAAATCGATTAGGCAATATAATCTTGTTTAGGGGTTAAATCAGCACAGAACAAAGGATTTAAGGCGCATTGCAATTCATCAATTTGATCTTGTGAAACGTAGCCTTTATTTTTCAAAAACTCAGCAATTCGATCATCACGTAAGCTTAAGAAGGTCGCATCATATACGCCTAAATCAATAAATAACGCGGCAGTTTCCAAACTATTAAAACGGTCTAAATACACGTCATTTCCATACATCAAGAAAATATGATCCTCTTTAGATAATGGATCGACATTTAAACTTGTAGCCAAAGCATCGGGCGGGGTTTTAATAAATAGTAATTCTGAGAGTTCATCAAATTTCGTGGTGTCGAGTTGTAGTTCACCTGTTTTAACCAACCCGAGCCAAGCTTTAAACACCAAGACCGCACCACCGCGCAGTAACATACTCCAAATTTGATGACGTACAGCTTCAGATAAGTCTTGAGACTCAAGTGCTAATGCTTGAATAAGTTTTCCTTCTTGTTCGGCAATTCGCTCAAACAAACCGAGACCTTGCGGTTTATACGCATAGGGCTGAAAGACATCAAAATGTAATTCCTCAAATACTTGTAAAGCTAAGGGTACAGCACTTTCATAAAGCACATCGAGCGCTTGGGTCTGAGTTTCATTGAGTTTACTGTGCTTAAATAAAGCCTTCCAATCAATGATAGGCAACAGTGCATTGGCACCATATTGACGGTGGAATTGTTGGTTTTGATTCAGTTCTAGCGTGTTATTTTTATCAATATTCATGACAAATCGTCCTGTGGAATCTGGTCAATCATCGAGCTGAATGTCAAAAAATAATTTTAAGAAATTCAGTTTAATCGATCATTTCATTGCTCTATATTTAGAGCGAATAGGAAAAGAATTAAAGTCAGACTAAAGTTCTAATGATGGATTTTTATTATAAAAATATTTATAAATTAAATATTTACGAAGATGTAACTAGGTGTGTGAGTGTCGATTTTAGAATTGACTATTTTTTGCCATAGCGAATTTAGAAATGAATATTTTGGTAAATCAAAAGCATGATTTATTGGGTGAAAATGAACACTTTTGCATATCAGGCTTAAATTGATGCCAATGCTGAAATTTTTTGTCACATTAAAATAAAAAGATGCCCATTTTGAATAACAAAACGGGCATCTTTTTTACTTCATTTTTTAAAGCTTAATCTGAAATTTTAAGTCCAGATAACCAAGATCTGAGCGATGCAGGTTTAAGCGGTTTTCTGAGTAAGACAATGTTGAGCTCTTTTAAGCGTTGCGGCAATTCTGGATCTGAATCGGCGGTAATGAGAGCAACAGGAATATTGTCCCCACGATGTTCCAAAATGAAATCTAAACCTAGTTTGTTTTGGTTTAAATGTTGATCGACCAACCACACTTGAATGTTTTCTTGTTGCACCAAGAGGGCTGCCTGTTCAGGCTCAGTAGCTTTAAAGACTTGATAGCCCCACTTAGTCAGTAAGGTCGACATGCCTTCCAAAATGGCTTCGTCATTATCCAAGCACAACACTTTAAAGGATTTTGATTTGAGCGGTGCAGCTTGAGTTGGCGCAGCCACAACTTTAGGAGCTGTAGTTAAAGGCACTTCAATCATAAAGCATGAGCCTTGACCTAAAGCTGAATAGACGTGCACAGGATAATTCAGCATGCTGGTCATACGCTGCACAATGGCAAGACCAAGTCCTAAGCCTTGTTCACCCCAAGGTGAGGTATGTCCACAACGTTCAAATTCTTGGAAAAGTTTAATACGTTGTTCTTCTGCAATCCCCGGACCGGTATCCCAAACACCAATGCGAATATGATTCGGTTTGCTACTCGAACGCAGCACACCAACAACCACTTTACCGCGAGCGGTATAACGCAGCGCATTACTGACGAAGTTCTGAATAATACGACGAATCCATTGCGGGTCGGTATCAATCCAGAACTGCGCATCATGGACGCTAAATTGAATGCCACGCTGTGCGGCAATCGATTTAAATTGCAGTTCTAAATCGCTGAGTAAATCATGCAGTGGATAGGCTTGACGCTTTGGCTGAATGGTACCGCCTTCAAGTCGTGCAATATCGAGTAATGCCGACAACATACTTTCTGCACCATGCAAGGCACGATCAAGTTGCTGTAAGGTTTTACGATCTTCATCAGATTGTATGCTTTGTTCTAAAGCTGTACTGAATAAGCGTGCTGCATGCATCGGTTGCAATAAATCATGACTGGCAGCGGCAATAAAGCGACTTTTTGACATATTGGCTTTATCGGCTTGTTCACGTGCCAATTGCTGTTCAGATAGGGCATCGGCAAGCTGTTGGGTACGATCTTGCACGCGTCCTTCAAGTAAGGCTTCGTTTTCACGGAATGCAGTAATGTCGGCAAAAGTCGTTACAAAACCACCGCCTTCGATCGGATTGCCACGCATTTGAATCACGCGCCCATCTTTACGAATGCGCTCAAACTCATGCGCACTGCCGACGCTCATCCAGTGCATACGCTTACGTACATGTTCTTCGACTGAACCGGGGCCACATTCACCACGTTCTGCGTTATAACGAATTAAGTCTGAAACTGGACAACCGACATAGACAATCTCTTTTGGATAATCAAATAATTTAAGATATTGATTATTCCATGCGACCAAACACATATTTTCATCGATTACGCTCACCCCTTGGGTCATATGGTCAATCATGGTCATGATCAGGTTTTGATTGAAACGTTGCCATTGTGATGCTTGGTCAAGAATATTTGCCACTTGACCGAGGGCTAAACCGTTGTTGACCATTGCTGTCGTCAAGAGGGTACGCGCTGAAGCAGCGCCAATCGTGCCTGCTAAATATTGTTCGGTAAAACGCCACCACATACCGTTGGCACTGCTGTTTTCATGCAATTCGACATTATTTTGAGTACAGAACTGTTGGAAAGCACGTGTAGTCGGTTCTTCACCTGTAATCCGTTTAGCCAGCGTAATTAAGTCACCAACTTTCAAACGTGCCACATCTTGATGTGAATAATTTACTTCACTATTCAGGCTTTGCGATGGTAAAGGCTTGGTTTCATAGTAGAAGAAACTTTCCGCTTGAATTTGTTCTGCAATACTCGGACGGAAAATTCGCGACACCCAAATATAGAGCAAAATATTCAGACCCAACGCCCAGATCACGCCATGTGTCAGTGGATCTAGAGATTCGAAGCCGAGTAACCCTTCAGGACGTAACCAATTGATTCCAAAAGGACCATGCTCAATAAAGTTCTGACTAAAGGCTTGATAGGACTCCGGCAGGCTTCTTAACATGGTTGGGAGCAATAAGGTATATGCCCAAAGTGCAAAGCCTGTAAGCAGTCCTGCATAGACACCCTGTTTACTGCCACCGCGCCAATATAAACCGCCAATCAGGGCAGGGGAGAACTGTGCAACAGCACTAAATGCCAATAAACCAAATACAGATAGTTGGTTGATATCATTAAAGAAAGTATAGAATAAGAAGCCAAGCAGCATCACACCCAAAATACAAATACGTCGGGTAAATTTGAGTACCAAAGGCAAGCGTTTATCATGGCGCGAAATGAAATTAAACCGCCATAAGGCAGGCATGATGAGGTCATTACTCAGCATAATGGACAGTGCAACTGACGATACCAGCAGCATGCCTGTAGACGCGGAGAAACCGCCTAAGAAGGCTAACAGTGTCAGCCAATCTTGGTTATAACTGAGCGGCAAAGACAGCACTGCTACATCCGGAATAGCAAGATACTGCGGAGCTGCATGTAAAGCCCAACTTGCAATTGGAATAATCGCAATCGTGGTCAACAGCAAATACGCAGTAAACCAACGACGCGCACCACGAATATGTTTTTCATCACGTAATTCAACCACAGCAACGTGAAATTGGCGTGGCAAACAGATAATCGCAAGTGCCGCGAGTAAAGTCTGTACCCAAAAACTTTCTGGTACACCTAACAGTTGTACATCGCGGAAGGTCATACTCATGTCGCGGGTAATTTGTGGCAAATTTTCAGGTGCTTGGAAAATAAAGAAAGCCGCCACAGCAATCAGGGCGAAGAGTTTGACGAAGGACTCGAATGCGACCGCGAGCATCAAACCGCCATGCTGTTCAGTATTGGCAATTTGGCGTGTACCAAAAATCATTGCCAAAATGGCTAAGATCCCTGTCAGAACCAATACGCCATTGGTGGTATTGGTAATGCCTGCAGACGGTTCCAAAATGACCGCAGCACTCAATGCAATTGCACGAAGTTGTAATGCCAAATACGGAATAATGGCGATCACGGCAAGAATGGTCACCAAAGATGCCAGTGTGCCACTTTTGCCATAACGTGCAGCCACAAAGTCCGCAATGGATGAAATCGCATGATGCTGACGTACACGTCCAAGCCGTCGCCAAATATCGTAACCGAGCGCCACAAATAGCAATGGACCTAAATAGATCGGCAGGAAAATAATCCCTTCACGAACAGCCGCACCTGTTGCACCATAAAATGTCCACGAAGAACAATAGACACCTAAAGTTAAACTAAACAATAGCATGCGTCCTCGGGTGCTAAGACGACTGGCGTGTTTCTCCCCGAAAAATGCACAAATAAAGAGTAATGCGATATAGAGGGCTAGAACCCCGATGATGAGCCAACTGTTCATATAGCCTGACGTGTACTGAGCAGAACACTATGATAACGCATGATGAAAGTGATCGCCTGAATTGATTATTTTTTAACGACCAAAGTCTAAATTACAAGCAATACAGAACCTTGTTAACGTAGCACAGTAATAATTCAAATTAAAAAATAGTCAGCCCATGGTCGGGCGATAGGAGTGTAATTATGGATGAGGCGAAGGTAGAACGCATTCTACAAAATCCCAAATTCAAAGCAATGGTCCAAAAAAAACGTAATTTAAGTTGGACGTTAACGATCATCATGTTGGTGGTCTATGTCGGATTTATGCTGTTAGTCGGTTATAACAAAGAATTTTTATTAAGTTCAGTCTCAGGTGGCGTGACCACATGGGGCATTCCCTTAGGTCTTGGCATTATTGTTTTATCGTTCGTGCTGTGCTGGGTGTATTCGTATATTGCCAATAATACATTGGATCAATTGAATGCCGAAGCCATCCGCGAAGTTGAAGCGATCGCTAAAGAAAAAGGAACACACTAAGATGAAAGGGAATTCTTTGAAAAATTTAGCTTTAGCAGCAATCGCACTGATGATGTCATCAGTGGCATTGGCAGGTCCAGACTTAGGTGCAGCAGAGCAGCAAGCGACCAATTGGCATGCCATTATCATGTTTGTCATCTTTGTCGGTGGTACCTTGTTTATTACTAAATGGGCAGCCAAGCAAACCACAAATACCAATGATTTCTATACCGCAGGTGGCGGTATTTCTGGCTTCCAAAATGGTTTAGCCATTGCCGGTGACTTTATGTCAGCAGCGTCATTTCTTGGTATTTCTGCAATGGTGTTCTTGTCGGGCTTTGATGGCTTGCTGTACTCACTCGGCTTTATGGTCGGTTGGCCGATTGTTTTATTCTTGGTTGCAGAACGTTTGCGTAACCTGGGTAAATTTAACTTATCGGATGTCGTTTCATTCCGCTTAGAAGAAAAACCCGTTCGTACTTTGGCCGCTATCAGTTCATTGGTTGTGGTGGCATTCTATTTAATCGCACAGATGGTTGGTGCGGGTCAGCTTATCAAACTGCTGTTCGGTTTAAATTATAATCTTGCTGTTGTGATTGTTGGTTTGCTGATGATGGCGTATGTCATGTTTGGCGGTATGTTGGCAACCACTTGGGTACAAATCATTAAAGCGGTGATGTTGCTCTCAGGTGCAACCTTCATGGCATTTATGGTGATGAAAGGCGTAGGCTTTAGCTTCACTAATATGTTTGAACAAGCGATTGGCATGTATTCAAGTGTACATAACATTAGCTTGATTGAAGCAACCAAAATCATGGGACCGGGTAGCTTAGCATCGAATCCAATTGATGCGATTTCACTGGGTCTAGCGTTGATGTTTGGTACAGCAGGCTTGCCACATATTTTGATGCGTTTCTTTACAGTAAAAGATGCCAAAGAAGCGCGTAAATCTGTGGTTGTTGCAACGGGTTTTATTGGTTACTTCTACCTACTTACCTTCATTATTGGTTTCGGTGCGATTCTATACGTTGCCAATAATCCACAGTTCCTTGATGTGGCTAAAATGGCGATTACCGGTAAGCTAGAATTAGTGGGCGGTAATAACATGGCTGCGGTTCACTTGGCAGATGCTGTCGGTGGCGACCTGTTCATGGGCTTTATTTCTGCGGTGGCATTCGCAACAATTCTTGCGGTTGTAGCAGGTTTAACCTTGTCAGGTGCGTCTGCAATTTCGCATGACTTATACGCGAACGTATTCAAAAAAGGTCAAACAACGCCTGAATCTGAATTGCGTATGTCAAAAATCGCAACACTTGGCTTGGCTATCTTTGCGATGGTATTGGGTATTTTGTTCGAGAAACAAAACGTAGCCTTCATGGTGGGTTTAGCATTCTCAGTTGCGGCATGTGCAAACTTCCCAGTACTGGTTTTATCCATGTATTGGAAAGGTTTAACGACACGTGGTGCAGTCGTGGGTGGCATCGTTGGCTTAGTAACTGCGGTGACGCTAATTGTATTGTCTAAAGCCGTTTGGGTCGACACTTTGGGTATCTCAGACAAAGCAATCAATCCATTTAATGGTCCTGCAATCTTTGCAATGCCGTTATCGTTCTTCTGCTGTTGGTTATTCTCTGTGACAGATAATTCTGCAAAGGCACAAGCAGAGCGTAAGGCATTTGATGCACAGTTTGTTCGTTCACAAACGGGTATTGGTATCTCAGGTGCTTCAGATCACTAAGAGCAACTTTTATTAAAAAAGTCCCGAAAGGGGCTTTTTTATTGTCTGATTCTTTTATCTAAGGATGGCGTTTAGATTAAATTTCAAGCAGGATGAATACGCAGAATAATGAAAATATATTCATGATCCATTCTAAGGACAGTATGAAACAGACGATTTTAAAAATGTGGCAAGATTTTAAAAATTTGCCTTCAGCATGGTTATTACTGATCCAATTTATATTATTGGTGTTGTCTGTATTGGCGTATGACAATGTGTCTTATCGTGCCGGAATATGGGTCATTGGCGTGTTATTGCTGTTGGTGGTCGCGAAAGTTATTCGGCAGACACCCGTGTTTACCATATTGGGATTAAGCTGCGTCGCAGGTGCGATCTTCTTTTCACTGTTAATTTTATTGGGTGTTCATCGTCCATGGGTGCATATCACGGCACATGCGTTTGAAGCTGCAGCTTATTTTTCTGCCGCCTATGGTTTATTGCGTTATATGTTCCATGATCGCTATTTAACGAAAGATGAATTGTTTGCAGCTGGTGCGGTATTTACTTTGTTGGCTTGGGGCTTTGCCTTTTTATATAGTATTTGTCAGTTGATTTATCCAGCAAGTTTTTCGAGTCCCAATGGGCAGCCTTTACAAGCATGGTTTGATTTATTGTTTTTAAGCTTTAGCGTGCAATCTGCAACAGGATTATCAGATCTGATGCCCATCAGTCCATTCGCGCGCATGTTGGCAATGATTCAAATGTTTTTTGGCGTGATGTATTTAGCAGTGATTGTCTCTCGGCTGATTGCGCTGCAATATATTCGTCATTTACCCGACAAAGCGCGTTTAACGCATAAGCACAAGCCACCTAAAGAATAAAAGAACTAACGACTACTGATTAAGTTACAGTAACTTAACTGCTTTATATTCTCGCTATGACTAAAATAACAACAGATTCAGTTTTTATACACTGAACGTTCTGAGCATTTTCTATTTATTCATCATGATTTGATTCAGTTTGCTTATTTAACTTTTACAAAAAAATGGGGGATTTATGCCTTCCAATAAATCATCTTGGTTTGCCAATATCAATCCAAATGTATTTATCAGTACTGTGGTGATCATTGCCATCTTTTTAGCTTTGGTGGTGTTTGCACCGAATTCATTCGAGCTATTAACGCAGCACATGAACCAATGGATTACCCAATCCTTTAGCTGGTTCTATGTCTTATCCGTCGCGATTTTTTTAATTTTACTGATTTATATTGCGCTATCAGACATGGGCAAAATTAAATTAGGACCTGATCATAGTCAACCCAAATATAGCAGTGCATCTTGGTTTGCTATGCTGTTTACCGCCGGTATGGGGATTGGTTTGATGTTCTTTGGTGTGGCTGAACCAGTCATGCACTATGTCACACCGCCCGTTGGTGAACCCGAAACCGTCCTTGCTGCGCAACAAGCGATGCGTGTCACCTTCTTCCATTGGGGCTTACATGCATGGGCAATTTACACTTTAGTGGGTTTGTCTCTGGCTTATTTTGCCTATCGCCATCAATTGCCGTTAAAAATTCGCTCATCCTTATATCCTTTGATTGGTAAAAGAATTTATGGACCGATTGGCGATGGTGTCGATACTTTTGCCACGATTGGTACTGTCTTTGGTGTGGCAACCACCTTGGGCTTTGGTGTGACACAAATCAACTCTGGTCTGAATTATTTGTTCGGAATTGAACAAAGTGCAAGTAACCAAGTGATTTTAATTATCGTGGTCAGTGCGATGGCAGCCACCTCGGTATTTTTTGGTTTAGATAAAGGCATTAAACGCTTGGCTGAATTGAATTTAGTCCTCGCACTGCTGTTATTGTTCTTTGTGTTTATTGCCGGTCCAAGTATCTATTTACTACAAACGACAATTCAAAATGCAGGTCAGTATCTGTCGAATTTGTTTAGCATGACCTTCAATTTGTATGCCTATCAGCCGAGTGGTTGGATTGGTGGCTGGACCATTATGTATTGGGCGTGGTGGATTTCTTGGTCGCCATTTGTTGGGATGTTTATTGCACGCGTCTCAGAAGGACGGAGTATCCGAGAGTTTATTGTGGGCGTGCTGTTGATTCCGACAGGCTTTACCCTCATTTGGATGGGCTTTATGGGCAATGCCGCATTGTTTAGCATTATGCATGAAGCCAATACCTCCTTATTAGATGCGGTACAACGTGATTCTTCGGTGGCTCTGTTCGAGTTTCTAAGTCATCTGCCTTTCAGTTCGGTGACCAGCATTATTGCAACCATATTGGTGATGCTCTTTTTCGTGACCTCTGCCGATTCAGGTGCGCTAGTCACAGATTATTTGACCGCAAAAACGGACAATTCACCGACTTGGCAACGCCTGTTTTGGACAGTGTTGATGGCACTTTTGGCAATCATATTGTTATTGGTTGGTGGGCTTCAAGCGCTGCAATCAGCCACGATCATGAGTGCCTTACCTTTTACCATTATTATGCTGTTTATTTGTTGGGGCTTAGTCAAAGCGCTGCATTTGGATGTTACCAAAATGCATGCCCTGCAAGCCGCACGCATTACGCCACGTGCAATTCAAAACCCACGGAGTTGGCAACAGCGTTTGGGGTTAATCATGCACTATTCACACACCGAACAAGAAGTGCAGGATTATATTCAAACTACCGTAAACAATGCCTTTATGAGTTTTCGAAGTGAATTAAAAAGACGCAATTTACAGGTCAATATTAAAACTTTAGAAAATGGACTTCAGTTACGTGTGGATCATCAGGATGAAATTAATTTTATCTATCAGGTGAATAACACTCAAACGTTGAGTCCGCGTTTTATGGCAGATGCAGCTCCTGATGAAAGCCATTCTTATCAGGCAGAGGTCTTTTTAAGAGAGGGTGGACAAAATTATGATGTGATGGAGTGGACGCAAGAAGATCTATTACAAGATATTTTGGATCAATATGAACGTCATCTTCATTTCTTAAGTTTAGTCCGTACACCTGAGTAAGCTAAAACAAACCTAAAAAAAGGACGCATAACGCGTCCTTTTTTGATTCAGAATCTAATTTAAAAAATTAGAAACGGAATTTAGCATTTAAGCCAACAGTTTGAGTATCAAGCTCTGAACCATTTTCAGCATTAGCATTTACGTAGCTTGCACCAACAGCAACAGCTGGAGTGATGAAGTAGTTTACGTTCGCACCCAAAGCTTTGTCTGGTGAACCAGCGTAGCTAGATTCTAAGTAAGAAACACCAACGCTTAGTTTAGGGTTAAGGTAAAGAGTTGTACCTAGGTTGAAAGCAGTTGCTTCACCATAAACTAAACCAGATTCAAAACCGATTGACATGTTAGTGCCATCGATACCACCAACGTATTTAGTACGTGCAGTGATTGCATCTTGATCGTCTGCAATTGTTTTAGATTCAAGCGCAGCTTTAGCAACACCGTTAGAAGCAATGTTGAAAGCATCATAAGACACTTGGTCAGCAACGCTTGTGTAACCAACAGCAACTAAGAAGTTAGGAAGAACTAAAGCACCAAGTTCTAAAGCATAACGGTCGCCATTGTCATCAGTTTCGCCAGCTTTGTTGTCAGTAATTGTGTGGTTGTAAGACGCGCTTGCATACACAGGTACAACTTTAGTTGGTACGTAAGCTTCACCTTTCACACCGAAAGTGTGGTTAGCAGTACGTGTACGGCCATCTTCTTCTTGACCATTTTCGCCGTAGCTATAAGCAGCAGAAACGTTCGATGCATGGTTAAGGAAAGCAGCTTCATCTAAAGGACCTTTAGAAGAGTCAACATCGTTGAAGTAGTAAGTACCTTGAACAGCGCCTGTGAAGTCTTTGTCGTTAGCAGTGTTGTCGATGTGTTCTGCTTGACCTTGAACTTCGAATTGATACGCTTGAGCACCGGTCATCGCTAATAATAAAGCAGTGGCTAAACCAAGTTTTTTCATGATAATTACCATTTTGATACAAGGGAGTTGAAACAAGTCACGATTGTATTGTAACAATTTATGTTGTCAATGGATGCAATTATGTTCTTTTCTTAAACATTTTTGTCATATATTTTTTGTGTATTATTCTAGCAATGCCTTTTATTTTTCTTTCTTTTTTTTAAAAAATTGAAAATTAACAATATGTTGTATGTTCTATGCTGTTGTTCAGAATAAATTTTAAGATGAAATTTGTTATCTTTCTTGCATATTACTTGAGCGGTTATTTACGAAAAAATGAATGCAATAGCAAATAAATTTCATATTAAACAATTAGATAATTGGGTATTTAATTTTGATTAATAATTATTCAAGTGTTTGTTTAATTAATGATCAGTTGATTTATATTCATCCAAAAGATGTCTTTAACTGTGATTTTTGTCACATTTAATTTTAATAGTGTGATGTGGTATAAAACCAAGTGTTTTAATCGGCTTTACTTTTTAGGTGATCTTTACCATAATTTCAATATCAACTTAGACATCACATATAGATTTCTAACTTGTACAAATCTCCACGATTTTGTTTTTATCAGCCCAACTTTCCCCAAGGTTGGGCTTTTTTTTATTCAAAAAAAGACCCTAAATCATCTAAATGTTTACATGAGTTTAATTAAAGAACTAAACCTAAATTGAAAAATAAATCGCACCAAAATGATGCATTAATTTTAAGGGGCTTCATCATTGTTTTTCATTCGGATAAAAAAAATCCCAGTCTTCATAGAAAACTGGGATTTTTTCGCCAAAATTTGCGGGAAAACTAAAATATCTGCTGAGGAATAAAGTAGCTCGCCCTAATGCGGTGCATTATGCACTTAATTGTTGCATGTGTAAATAGTCTGAAAATACTGTTTTATTCTTTTTTTAGCTTATTTTTTGGATTCTTTTATTATTTTCTAATAAGGCATTATGCTTATAAATTGAATCCGCGGTTCTTTGTCAAAATCAAAAAATATAAGTGACTGTTAAATTAAATAAATTTTTTAAAAAATATCTCTAAATGGTGAAACAGGACTTTATAGTTCAAGGGTGTTGTTTGTATAATGACCACTTCAATATGAATATTCGTTTGAATAATCGAGGGCGTAAATAAAACATGCATTCATTACGCTCTGAACATATGAGTAAGCGCCTGTATTGGGCGATGTCGATTATTATCTTATGTTTGCTTTTAATCTGTATTCCTTTAATTGTCTCAAGTAGTCAAAAATTTCAGCACTCTGTTAAAACGTATAATGAAATTAAGGTGCTTGAGCATGTCGCAGACTTAGCCAATAAAATCTCTCGCGAACGCGCACCTGCCAATAAAATCATGTCTAGTTCCATTGAGGACTTTGAAAAACATCGTAAAGAATTAGCCGATTATCGACGTGGTGTCGATCAGCAACTCGAGCAGACACAGCTAATTCTAAAAAATGCTGGTTTTAATACGCTGAGTGCACAAATTTCTCATACGCTTATCCCAACTTTAGCGCATGCGCGTCAAGACGTTGACGTGTATGCGGCACTGCCACGTACCGAGCGAAGTGCTGAGAAATTAGATCAATCCATTTTGTCTATGTTTGAGGCGTGGCAGAGTAGTCGTCAGGTATTAAAAGGTGTGGTCATTGAGTCTGAAATACCGTCCACAAAACTCTCTAATTTTGTCTCGCAAATTTTATTGTTATCGGATTTACGTGACCAAGCAGGGCGTGTTGCCTCAAATGTAATGGCGCATGTGACATTTGGCACAGTTCTGCCTGAAACAAATTTAACGCGCTCATTACAAACCCAACATCAGGTACTGTATTTATGGGATTTGATTGAAACCATTCAACCGATCCAAGATAAAACCCCTGAATTTATTCAACTGCACGATGAAATTAAGACGCAATTTATTGATCAAGGTTTACCTTTAGTATCAGGCTTAATTGAGGATAGTCTACAGCATCGTCCATATCGCTTAACGGGCACTCAGCTTACCGAAGCAATGGTGGATAAATTTGCCACAGTTATCGATTTACAGACGTATTTACTTGAATATAGTCATGATCTTGCCTATCAAGACGTACAGAAAAATTTAAAAGATTTACTGTGGACTGTCATTATTTCGCTTATTTCTTTAACCATGGCGATTGTGACCATGTTTTCTGCACGACGCAGTTTGTTCTTACCCTTAATTACAGCACGTGAAATGTTATTTGACTTGTCTGAGTCGACTGATCGAAATAAATCCGTAAATCCGCAAGGGGTGAGAGAAAATCCAGACAGTTTATTTGCAGCGATTCAAAAATTAGAGCATTCCTTACAACAACGTGATGCTTTGGAATTTCGTCTTAAAAATATCGCGCATTCGGATTCATTGACGGGGTTATCAAACCGTTTTGCATTAGAAGAATATATTCGCTTTTTGGAAGGGCATCCTTCGAAGTTATCCAAAACCTGTTTAATGATGATTGATATTGATCACTTTAAACAAGTGAATGATCAGCATGGGCATATCATTGGCGATCATGTCATTCAATCTGTAGCCGATTGTTTGAAAAGCAACGTGCGTACCTCGGACATGATTGTGCGTTATGGTGGAGATGAGTTCCTGATACTCATTGAAAATATTGATATGAACAATGCACTAACCATTGCGCATAAAATTCGTAAAGAGGTGAAGGCTGAAACGATTTTAGATGCAGATGGACAGCATATTCCGTTTTCAGTCAGTATTGGTGTTGCCATTGGTGCAGAGTCTTGGGTGCGTTTGTTTGAAGCTGCCGATGAAGGATTGTTTAAGGCGAAGGCAAAAGGGCGGAATGCAGTCGCCGAGGGATAATTGTTTTCAGTATTTAAAATATCTTTCTTATCATTTTGGAAAAATTAGTACTTTTAGCTGAAAAGAATTTGTCTAAGGGATAATTGTTTTCAGTATTTAAAATATCTTTCTTATCATTTTGGAAAAATTAGTACTTTTAGCTGAAAAGAATTTGTCTAAGGGATAATTGTAGGATATACCAACTTCCATTTGGCTCATCTCTAAGCTCAGGATAACCATTCTCTGTATTTGCATAATTTAAGCTTATGCTAATATTTGAAGATTGTTTAATATCGTCTTTAACATATTCGAGATAGCTAGAGATATTTGTACATGAAGGTGTTTGATCTTCGGATGAATCAATTCTGAAATTTAATAGCTTAATTTTCTGATAATCACTTTTAATTTCAGGAATAGCTTTTCCTTTATGCTTGCCAATATTGTGTAAAAGTATAGGAAACATTTTACCCCACTGTTGTTCTTTCCAAGCATTTAAAAAGATAAGTAAAGTGTGTTCAGGTAAGCCTTGCTCTATAGTTATTAGATTTTGACTTTGCCAATACTTTTCAGATTTGATGGGGCGTTTTTTCCATAAACTTATGCGCTTAGAGAGTTCTTGAGTCTTATTATATTTTTCTAAGGATTCTTTTATAGAAATCGATTCTATAGGTTGTTTATCGATTCTTTTTTCATCAGACCAATCAATTACACAGTCCAGCAACCACCAACATTTCGAAGCAACTTCTTTATTAGAAAAATTTAAATCACGACCATGTAAAATTCCATTGCGATACGGAATTAAAATTTCTTCTTCTGTTGTTTTTTTCCTTGATGTGTTCATGATTAATTTCAGAAAAGGTAATCCTGTTTCATGCGATGTAATGCTGTCATAGAGTTCTAGGTCTGATTTTTCAGTAAAGAAGCCAACATGTTTTGAAATGTCGTTGACTAAGCCATCTATTAGCGCCAGTAATAAAGGAATACATGAATGATAACGTTGTTCTAAATAATCTATTTTTAATAACTTAAGTAAGTCTAAGCGAGTCTTAAATTCAGGGCGAGAACTACATTTTGTAAGAATGAATTCAACCATTTTTTCATCAACATATTCTATGAGTAATTCTTTTGCTTCCTCATATTTATTCGTTGAACCTAAAGCCACTGATTGTTCTAAAACAGTCTGACTTAATCCACTGTAACAAATCCATCCATCTTTTGAGAAAAGCTCATTAAATTTATCAGGTAACGTTAAAATATGACTATCTTTTATCATCTGCATAACTTGATTGCGATGTTCTTTTAATTTTGGATTAATCGTATATATGAAAGGGATCTTTTCAAGAAAAGTATATCCTGTTTGTAATAATTGGCTAAAAGTTAAAAGTGGTCTAATTGACTCATTATCTGTAATTTTTGGCATTTACTCTCCAAATAAAAAACGGTGAATGAATCACCGTTTTAGCATACTTATAAAGTGAATTAAATCCTCCCTAACCCTCCTTTGATAAAGGAGGAAATTTCCCCTCTTTTATAAAGAGGGGTTAGGGGAGATTGTTATTTCAACAAAGGCTTCAAGAACTTCGCTGTATGTGAAACTTTCGATTTCGCCACATCTTCAGGTGTGCCTTCCGCAATAATCATACCGCCACCAGCACCACCTTCAGGACCTAAATCAATCACCCAATCGGCAGTCTTAATCACATCCAAGTTATGCTCAATCACGACAATGGTATTACCCTTGTTACGAAGCTCATGCAAAATATCAAGCAACTTGGCAATGTCATGGAAATGCAAACCTGTGGTCGGTTCATCCAAGACATAAATAGTTTTACCCGTATCGCGTTTAGCAAGTTCGCGTGCTAATTTGACACGTTGTGCTTCACCACCTGACAGTGTTGTTGCAGATTGACCGAGACGGATATAACCCAAACCAACTTGCATCAAGGTATCTAAACGACGGTGAATGACAGGAATGGCATCGAAGAACTGAGTGGCATCTTCAACAGTCATTTCTAAAACATCAGAAATGTTCTTGCCTTTGTAATTCACTTCTAAGGTTTCACGGTTGTAACGTTTGCCATGACAGGCATCGCAAGGTACATACATATCGGGTAAGAAATGCATCGCGACTTTAATCATGCCATCGCCTTCGCAGGCTTCACAACGACCGCCTTTCACGTTAAATGAGAAACGACCTGCGGTATAACCACGACCTTTGGCTTCAGGTGTTTGTGAAAATAACTCGCGAATTGGAGTAAATAAACCCGTATATGTCGCAGGGTTTGAACGTGGTGTACGTCCAATTGGGCTTTGGTCAATATCGACAACTTTATCGAGATACTGTAAACCATCAATCGAATCGAACTTCTCTGCGGTAAGTGTGGTTGCACCATTCAACTGGGTTGCTGCCAAAGGCAATAAAGTACGGTTAATCAAGGTTGATTTACCTGAACCCGAAACCCCAGTAACACACGTCATAATGCCAAGTGGAATGGTTAAATCGACATTTTGTAAGTTATGCCCACACGCACCTAACAGCTTAATTTGTTCTTCAGGTTTAGGTGGTTTTACTCGTGTTTTCGGGACTTCAATTTTACGCTTACCTGTCAGGTATTGACCGGTCAGTGATTTTTCATTGGCAATGATTTCATCATACGTCCCTTCCGCAATGACATAACCCCCATGCACACCTGCACCCGGACCAATATCAATAATATGGTCAGCCGCACGAATTGCATCTTCATCATGCTCAACGACAAGCACGGTATTGCCTAAGTCACGTAAGCGTACAAGCGTTTCAAGCAAGCGATCGTTATCACGTTGATGTAAACCAATCGATGGTTCATCCAGTACGTACATCACGCCCATTAAGCCCGCACCAATTTGCGAAGCCAAACGAATACGCTGTGCTTCACCGCCCGACAAGGTTTCCGCAGAACGCGATAAACTTAAATAATTCAAACCAACCGACACAAGGAAATGCAGACGTTCACGAATCTCTTTAAAGATTTTATCTGCGATTTCACCGCGTGCACCTTCAAGGTTGAGACCTTGATAATAGCTTTCGGCATCGCCAATCGACATTTTGGTAATTTGTGCGATGGTTTTGTCTAAAATTTTCACATTACGTGAGATTTCATTCAGACGTGAGCCATCGCAGGCATCACATGCCGCATTCGATAAATACTGTGCAAGATCATCACGCACATAATTACTTTCAGTTTCACGGTAACGACGTTCTAAATGTGGCAACACACCTTCAAAAGCAATTACACGATTATGACGACGACCGCGTTCATCGATATAACTTAAATCAATTTTTTCTTTACCTGTACCGTATAAAAATTTCTTTTTCACATCGGCATCAAGTTCGTTCCACGGGGTATCCAGTGAATAACCAAAATGTTCGGCAACTTTTTGGATCATACTGTAATAGTACGGGCGTTGACGATCCCAACCACGAATAGCGCCTTGGCTAATAGAAAACTCAGGACTTGGAATCAGTTTGTCTGCACTAAAGTGACTACGTGTACCTAAACCATCACAGACAGGGCATGCGCCAAATGGATTGTTAAATGAGAATAGACGGGGTTCAAGTTCACCCACCGCACGTTCACATTCAGGACATGAGTGTTTTGCAGAGAACACACGGTCGGGCTGTTCGTCATTCATCCATGACAAAATGGCAATATCACTACCTAAACGTAGCGCTGTTTCAAAACTTTCAGCAATACGGTTACCAAGATCATCACGGACTTTAAAACGGTCAACCACAACTTCAATGCTGTGTTTTTTCTTTTTATCGAGTTCAGGCGGTGGATCAATTTCCATGATTTCGCCATCAACACGGGCACGAACAAAACCTTGGCTTTGTAATTGTTCAAACAGCGCGGTGTATTCACCTTTACGTTCACGCACGACAGGCGCTAATAACAGGAGTGCAGTACCTTCTTCAAGCCCTTTGACTGCATCGACCATTTCCGTCACGGTTTGCGCAACCATCGGTAGGTCATGTTCAGGGCAATACGGTGTACCAACACGTGCATATAGCAAACGTAAATAGTCATAAATTTCGGTAATAGTACCGACCGTCGAACGTGGGTTATGACTTGTCGATTTTTGCTCAATAGCAATTGCAGGGCTTAAACCTTCAATCGAGTCGACTTCGGGTTTTTCCATTTGCGATAAAAACTGACGTGCATAAGCCGATAATGATTCAACGTAACGACGCTGACCTTCGGCATATAAAGTATCAAAAGCCAAGGATGATTTACCTGAACCGGAGAGCCCCGTAATCACCACAAACTTGTCGCGTGGAATATCAAGGTTCACATTTTTTAAGTTATGGGTTCGTGCGCCTCGAATACGGATATGACTTTGGCTCATGCAATGATCCTAAATAATTCATTTAAATAAAACCTATATATGATACCGCATGAAAAATGTTCAAGTGCAAAGAAAAGTATGTTAAACGTCAAGTTATGGCGGTGAATGTGGGTTTACTGTCTGCTTATGCAGCATTCAGACACAATTTTAAAATAAAGATAAAAATTGAATGAATTTTTAAATGATTTTAAATGTTTGTTTTTTATTTGAATTTTTAATTATTTTATACTTAATGGTGAATAAATATTCTATACTTATATGAAAATAAAAAAGAAATGAAGGTGAATGCAGATGTTGAAATCAATCGGGGTATTTATCTTTTGTATATGCGCTTATATAAACGTCTATGCGCAAGATTTCAAAATCATGCAATTCAAACAAGCCATCGATTTAGCAACTACGCAGCAGATTGATCTTGAAATTACAGAGGTAGAGCAAGATCAGCAATTTTGGACAGCTATCTATGTCATTGCCCATCAAGGCATGTCGGATGCTCAAGCCCAACTTCATGTTCAAATTCAAGCCAAAGGGGCTTTAAATATCGCGAATCCTACGGTCAATCCATGGCTTGCACAGATTCAAGCCACAGATCTTCCACGTTCAGATCGCTATTTACTGACGGATTTACCCACTATCAGTGCTGCGATTCAACAGCATGAGCAAACCAAGATTGAAGCACCGCTATTACAAGCAGACAATCCTGTTCGGGTGTATGCACAATTTATAGATTGGCTGCCGAGCTATAATCATCAAGATGATATTCATCTCACGCTGAGCATTCCTGTGCAACATGGTTTATATGCGGCTGCGGTGTATGTGATTGTGGGGCAAGGCGCAAAGCCTGAAGAACTGTTAAAAATAGCGCTTCAAAGTGAAGCATCAAGCCTACATAAGCCGCAAGCAGAAACGATTCAACATGAGGCTGTATCAGATGTGGTAACGGATACGGATCGAACACAAGAAACTACAATTGAGCATGCCGCTGAATCGGGCAAGAAGAATATGATACTTGCCGCATTGGCGATTTTAATTTTAGCGTATTGGTTGTGGCGTCGACGACGTTGATCGATCTAGTGGTTATTTTTCCATTCAGATAATTCAGTCGGAAAAATCAAAAATAATGTAAAAGCAACAGGGAATGACTTTGGTTTAAATCACAAAAGTCTCATAATTAGCCCATCTTTGTATTTTTAATCCATCATTTTATTCAAGGTTAACTTTTATGTGGAAACATTTTGGTTTCTCGATCATTTTTACGATCGTCTGTTTAGCTTTGTCGGCGTATTGGGGTTATACCCATGGTCCTGAGGCAGGCATAAAGACCATGCTTTCAGCACTGACCATCACTGCGATTTTAGCCATTATGGAAGTGTCTTTTATCGTTTGATAATGCAGTCGTTAATGCATCTGTGCTGCGTGGTTGGGATCATTTTTGGAAAATGCTGTTCTTAACGGTCGGTATTGTGGTTGCCGTATTTGGTATGCGTTTAATTTTCCCTGTTGCCATTGTTGCTGTGACCGCAGACATGGGCTTTGTGGAAGTGGTGCAACTGGCACTCAATGATCCAAAACTCTATTCAGCAAAATTAATGGCACATCACCCTGAAATTGCTGCCTTTGGTGGTGCATTCCTGATGTTGGTGTTCTTGAATTTCTTCTTAGATGAAGGTAAAGACACGCATTGGTTTAAATTTTTGGAACGCCGTTTAGCCAATTTGGCAAGTGTGCCTGCAATGTCAGTCTTTGTGACTTTAATTGCGTTGTTGGTGATGGCAAGTTATGTCGATGAAGCAAAACGTTTAGTCGTGACAATGGCAGGTATTTGGGGCATCGTGATTTATATCGGTGTACAAGTATTGGGTCATTTACTCGGTGGTGAACCTGAAGTCGATGAAAACGGCAATGCAATCGCGCACGATTCAAATGGTGCACCGACAGGCGTTGTAAAAGCTGGTATTGGTGGCTTCTTGTATTTAGAAGTACTGGATGCATCGTTTAGTTTCGACGGCGTGATTGGTGCTTTTGCCATTACCTCTGACGTTGTGATTATTATGCTGGGTCTTGCAATTGGTGCGATGTTCGTGCGTTCAATGACCATTTACTTGGTGGATAAAGGCACATTAGATGCATACGTCTACCTTGAGCATGGTGCACATTATGCCATTGGTGCGCTTGCATTTATTATGCTTGCAAGTGGTACAGGTTTGCATATTCCTGAAGTTGTAACAGGTTTAATTGGTGTAGCATTTATTATTTGGGCAGTTATTGCGTCTATTCAGTACAACAAACGCCAAGCCCATTAAAGCATTTGATTACAGTTGATTTTAAAAGCGTGGCTCTGGCTGCGCTTTTTTATTTCTTAGATCAACTTCAGTTTTAATTCAAATAAAATTCATGCATCCATCGCGGCTGAATGTCCTATAATCGCTGTTCAAGATCAACTCAATGAACTGCCATATTTTATGATGAATGCTTTAGAACGTCGCTCGACCTTTGCCCTGAGCAGTATTTTTGCACTGCGCATGCTGGGGTTGTTTATGATTATTCCTGTGTTTTCCGTGGCAGGGCAGTCATATCAATATGCTACGCCTGCGCTCATTGGACTTGCAGTCGGGATCTATGGCTTGACCCAAGCGATTTTACAAATTCCATTTAGCCTCATTGCAGATCGTTATAGCCGTAAACCATTGGTGGTTTTGGGCTTGTTGATGTTTGCATTGGGGGGTGCCATTGCCGCGATGTCAGACACCATTTATGGCGTGATTATTGGTCGTGCCATCGCGGGTGGTGGTGCAGTCTCGGCTGTAGTGATGGCGCTGCTTGCCGATGTGACCCGTGAAGAAAATCGGACTAAAGCCATGGCAACTATGGGGATGAGTATTGGCTTATCTTTTGTTGTGGCATTTAGTTTAGGACCATGGCTTACAGGTTTAGTCGGCATTTCAGGATTATTCTGGGTGACCACGATTATGGGTATTGCAGCAATTTCAATGTTATTGCTTGTACCTAAAGTCACGCGTCATCATCGTAATTTTCAGCAAGGTTATATTGCACAACTGAAACAAGTCCTAAAAATGGCGGATTTAAATCGTCTGCATGTTTCGGTCTTTTCACTGCATTTATTGCTGACTGCGATGTTTATCTATGTGCCCTCACAGTTGATTGAGTTCGCTGAGATTCCGTTGGCGAAGCATGGCTTGATCTATTTGCCATTGCTTGTGATTAGCCTGTTCTTTGCCTTCCCAAGTATTATTCTTGCAGAAAAATACCGCAAAATGCGTGGCATTTTCTTGACGGCTATCGCTGGTATTATTTTGGGCTTATTGGTGCTGATTTTCGGTTATGAATCGAAATATATTCTGATTGCAGGCTTAGGTTTATTCTTTATTGCTTTTAATGTGATGGAAGCTTTATTGCCGTCATGGTTATCGAAAGCTGCACCGATTCAATCCAAAGCCACTGCCATGGGCGTGAATGCGAGTAGCCAGTTCTTAGGTGCATTTTTTGGCGGTATGATTGGCGGTCAATTATTGCTGCTGAATAACACAGCAATGGGTTGGAGTATTTTGTCTGCTATTGCTATTATTTGGTTATTGCTGAGTTTTGGTTTGGCGCAGCCGCGATATTTATCATCGTTGGTGTTGCGTTTGCCGGAGAGCAAAGAAACGGACGAATGGACTTCTCAACTTTTGGCAATTCATGGTATTGAAGAAGTCGTGGTGATGTCCGAGCAGCAAGTGGCCTATATAAAAGTCGATAAACAGTTGATAGATGATACAGCGCGACAACAATTAACGCACTTGTTGGGTAAAGAGGTAGCCATTTAAGCATAACTCTTATAAAGTAAAATATAGAAATAGATAGGAAGTGAATGTCAGATGCGTGGTGTAAATAAAGTCATTTTAGTCGGTACTTTGGGTAAAGATCCAGAGACCAAAACGTTTGCCAATGGTGGATCACTCACTCAGTTTTCGATTGCAACCAGCGACTCATGGACAGATAAAAGTACCGGTGAGCGTAAAGAACAAACTGAATGGCACCGTATTGTTTTGCATAACCGTTTAGGCGAAATTGCACAGCAATATTTGCGCAAAGGCTCAAAAGTATATATCGAAGGTTCATTACGTACTCGTCAATGGACAGACCAAAATGGTCAAGAACGTTACACCACAGAAATTCGTGGTGAACAAATGCAAATGTTGGACTCAAACCGTCAACAAGGTGAGCAAGGCGATACTGGTTTTAATCAACCACGCTTTAACAATAACCAAAATAACCAAGGTGGCTATAACAACAATGCTAACCAAGGTGGTTATAACAATGCACCGCAACAAGGTGGCTTTAATAATGCGCCTGCAAATGGTTATGGCAACAATAACCCAAGCGGTTTTGCACCAAAAGCACCTGCGCCAACAACTGCACCTGCAGCAGATTTAGATGATGATCTTCCGTTTTAAGTAAAGATCATCATCACCAAAATCCGCCTTCGAAGGCGGATTTTTTTATGGATGAATACCGTATCTATGTGATTAACAAATTTAATTTTTTGGTTTATTGATTCATACATAAAAATTTAAAAAATAATAAAATTCAAAAAAACGATTATAATTATAAAAAAGTACGGTTTTACCAATCAATAACCTTGTTCTATGATGGCTTCACTGAATAGGCAATCTCATTTACATATCGAGGAATAGATCATGAGTTTAATCAACACAGAAGTTAAACCATTTAAAGCAACAGCGTACCAAAATGGTCAATTTATTGAAGTATCTGAACAAGATTTTAAAGGCAAATGGTCGGTTGTTTTCTTCTATCCTGCTGACTTTACTTTTGTATGTCCAACTGAATTAGGCGATCTAGCCGATCACTATGCTGAATTCCAAAAAATGGGCGTAGAAATTTATTCAGTATCGACAGATACGCACTTCACGCATAAAGCTTGGCATGATTCTTCTGATGAAATCAAAAAAATCCAATATCCAATGCTAGGTGATGCTACTTGGACTTTGGCGAAAAACTTTGAAGTACTGATTGAATCTGAAGGTTTGGCTGACCGTGGTACTTTCGTGATTGACCCTGAAGGTAAAATCCAAATCGTAGAAATCAATGCTGGTGGTATTGGTCGCGATGCACAAGAACTGCTTCGCAAAGTTAAAGCGGCGCAATATGTACACGCGCACCCAGGCGAAGTATGTCCTGCAAAATGGAAAGAAGGCGAAGCAACTTTAGCACCTTCAATTGACTTGGTTGGTAAAATCTAAGTATTTAGATTGAACTCACTAAAAAAACCAGCATCTCGATGCTGGTTTTTTTATGTGTTGAGCTTAATTAATGGGTGTAACCTGTGTTTTCTTCGGCACTTGCTCTTAAGCCTTCAATTAAATGCTCGATTAACTTTTCCATAACCAAGCGTTGACCTTTACGCGATGCATAAACCAATTGCACAGTACCAATATTCGAACACCATTCTGGCAAGATATGCACCAATCGACCCGCAGCAAGATCTTTTTCAACCGTTAAATAGGGCAGGTCTGCAATCCCTAAACCATCGATTACCGAATAATAGACCCCTGCCAAATCGTTACTTTTAATACGCGGTGCTAAAGGAATATCGATACTTTCATGGGTGTCTGGACGATGTAAATGCCATTGATAACGCGGTTTTTGCGTGCCAAGCACAATGGTAGGGAAATCACTAATTTCGATTGGATATTGAATGCTTCGACCGTTGATTAAACTTGGACTTGCCACCAAACAATGCGTGGTTTTAATGACATCACGCACAATGACACTTGAATCTTCATTACTTGAAAAATTGGTGCGAATTGCGAGATCAATATCATCATGCAGTACATCAACACGACGGCTACTGAGTTCCATTTCAATTTGTACTTTTGGATATTGCTTTAAAAACTCATTCAATAAAGGGCGGATTTGATAGCGCATCATGACCGAAGGACAGCTCAGTTTGATCAGACCTTGAGGTTCACTGGTTTGTTTAAGCAACACATTATGTGCGCATTCTACTTGATGAATGACTTTTTCACATTCAATGAAAAATTCTTGTCCAAGTGGAGTGACTTTAAAATGTCGTGTTGAACGCTGAATAAGCGTCACATTAAACTTTGCTTCTAAGTCTAGAATACGACGACTCAGTTTAGATTTGGTGATGTTGGATGCATCGCTGGCTGCACTAAAGCCGCCATACTTCACTACCAAATAAAAGTAGTAGTAATCGTCAAAAGAATGCATGGCTTGCTCCGAACGTTCTGAATTGAGAAGAGGAGAAAATGTATATTAAGGCGAATATGGCACTGTGGCTTCTAAAATAATTTAAATAACAGCCGAACGATACTAAAGAGTTAAAAAAAAGCGATCAAAAGATCGCTTTTTAAGAGAAATCTTACTTTTTCTCCGTGTTATATGCATAACTTTGAATCAGATTACTGTAATCAGGAATGTGTGCACCAAAAAGTGCGCCCAAACCATCGACATCGTTACGCCAATCGCGGTGCAACTCACACGATGTACCAAACCAAGTCATCAACTGAGCACCGGCTTGTGTCATACGTTGCCAAGCTGAATCACGAGTTAGATGGTTAAATGTACCTGAGGCATCTGTTACCACGAAGACATCAAAATCTTCTTCGAGTGCAGAAAGTGTCGGAAATGCAACACAGACTTCTGTCACAACACCCGCAATAATCAACTGTTTTTTGCCTGTTGCTTTGACTGCTTTGACAAAGTCTTCATTATCCCATGCATTGATTTGACCTGGACGTGCAATATAAGGTGCATCTGGGAACATGGCTTTAAGTTCTGGAACAAGTGGACCATTTGGACCTTGTTCAAAACTTGTGGTTAGGATCGTTGGTAAATTGAAGTATTTCGCTGCTGCTGCAAGTGCAAGGACATTATTTTTAAATTTATCAGGGTCAATATCGCGAACCAATGATAATAAACCGGTTTGATGATCAACCAACAAAACGGCGGCATTGTCTTTGTCTAAACGTACGTATGGCTTACCCATTTTATTCTTCCTTTATAAATTTCAAAAAATATAGCAATTGAATTGTCAGAAAATGACAAGCATCATGCTATTTTTAGAATAATACTTAGAAAAACCCGATAGAATAAGTCGTAGATATGAGACAATAAATCTTAAAAATGAGATGGTGTAGACATTTTATTGATTGATAATAAACTAAAATTAATAAATAGTGTGATTATTATCTCATTGGTGAAATTCTGCATACTGTTTTGTTTATTTAATCAGCACATATTTAAGCATAAGATAAAGTCATGTTCATCCTATCTTATATAGGAGTATAAAAGATGAAAAAAGTAATCGGTGTTTATCGTAACCATAATATGCATTGGGTCGGGGACGGCTTTCCTGTTAAAAATTTATTTTCGTATGATCGTTTAGGTCAAGCAATTAGTCCCTTTCTGCTCTTGGATTATGCAGCACCTTATCATTTTGAACCAACCTCAGCGCAACATGGCGTTGGTTCGCATCCTCATCGTGGCTTTGAAACTGTGACGTTGGCCTATCAAGGTGAAGTGACGCATAAAGATTCGAGTGGCGGTGGCGGTACCATTCAAGCCGGTGATGTACAGTGGATGACAGCAGGCTCAGGCTTAGTGCACGAAGAATTTCATTCTCCGAGCTTTGCGCAACAAGGTGGCTTGTTTGAGATGGTGCAACTTTGGGTCAATTTACCTGCCAAAGATAAAATGACCGCGCCACGTTATCAAGCCATTACTGCGGCAGAGATTCCGCATGTCCAACTTGAAGATAATGCTGGACATATCCGTGTGATTGCGGGTGAATGTGCTGATCAGCAAGGTCCAGCGAACACCTTCAGTGCCATAAATGTATGGGATGGTGAGCTTAAGGCTGAACATGAAAGCTTTGTGCATGTACCAATGCAGCACAATGTGTTGGTGGTGGTACTGAAAGGCGAGGTTGAAATTAATGGAACGGAGGTTCTCGACAGTTCAATCGTGATGTTTGCGCGTGACCAAGATACGGCTATACAGCTACAAGCACATACGGATACGCAGTTTTTAATTTTGACGGGTGAGCCTTTAAATGAACCCATTCAAGGTTATGGTCCATTTGTGATGAATAGCAAAGATGAAATTGTTCAAGCCTTCCAAGACTTTAACAATGGCAAATTTGGTGAAATTCCAGTTCAAATCGAGTCATAAGCGTATAAAAAATTGTAAAAGCCCCTGTATGTACAGGGGCTTTTACGTTGAACGCGCTATCGTTTTTTATTCTTTTACATGTAGTTATGATTCATGGATGGTTTAAAAGTGTGATGTGGTTATCATTTTGGTAAGAATCATACGAAATTAGTACTAGAAAGTAAATCCTTTAAAGCTAAATAGGTAAAAAATAATCTTTGTTTTTTAATGAATAAATTATAAATAGTGCCTTCTATAAGATAATTTTTTGAATAGCTGTATCAATTGAAAGTTAAATAGCTTCATTCTTCACTCTGTTTAAGTTTAGTGAAAAAGCCATAATCTGGAATATTTTAATAACATCATTCCTGCGCGCATAGGTCATAATTTCGAAAAGTTTTTTCTATAATGGATGATCAGTTTGGATATCGCAGTAATTGGGAGTGGCATGGCCGGACTGGCAACTGCCAGAATCCTTAAAGATGCAGGACATCAAATTACGATTTTTGAAGCACTTCAAGGTCGTGGTATGGACAGTCATAGTCTTGAGTTCGAAGGTGGTTTAATTGATGCACCTTTACGTGTCATGAATCCCCATCTGTGGAAAAATACTTTAAGTCTTGCTACCCATTTGGGGATTAAAACCTTTCCTGTACGAACATATATGGCGTGCAGTTGGTTATTTGAAGATAAAACCGAAACATGGCTGACCACCTCACGCAGCCGCATTGGTAATTTCCCGATTATTAATAACCGCAAAGGTTTACAGCAATATGGCTGGCGCTTGGTCAAAGGATTATTGCAACTCAAAGCCGCACTGACACGCTTCTTCAAATCTAAAAATCAAGATATCAGTTTGGCTGAATTTATTAATCGTAGTGAAATTGAAGAAGTCTTTTTGCATGGTGTCGTAATGCCTGTGCTGTATACCATTTGCACTTGTGATCCTAAAACTATTGGTGAATGGCCAGCCAAACCGCTATTAATTTTCTTACGCCAATTAACCGATGGTGATGCACTATTGCGCCTGCAAGGTGGCACACCGGCATTGGTCGATAAACTTATTCAAGGCATTCACATCGAAGATGGTTCAGCCATTACCTTAGTTCAACAACAAGGTGAACAGGTTAAAGTTGAAAATGCGGCGGGCTATTCAAAGTGTTTTGATCGCGTGATTGTGGCAACACCGACCACTAAAATTGATCAATTCCTTGATACTGAACAATTCGCTGATGATATTGAATTGCTTAAAAAATTCAAATTTGAGCAAGGGCAATTGGTCATTCATACCGATACGACCGTAATGCCACCGAAGCGTAAAGATTGGGCTGTGCTCAGTTATATGATGGATCGTAAATTTACCCGTCAACAATTTACTGTATGGCTGAATTCAATTGAACCGAGCTTGGTGGGTAAATCTGCCGTATTCCAAACGTGGCGTCCAGTGACTGAGATTGACCCGAAAAAAGTGATTTCATCCGTGACATTAACGCGTGCAGTAGTAGATGCTGATACTGTGGCACTGAATACCGAATTACAGCAACGACACTTAGATTCAAATCGTAAAGTGTTCTTCTGCGGTTCTTGGTCATGCGATGGCTTACCTATTTTAGAATCGGCTGTCACGTCTGCCATGAAAATCGCAGAAGTATTTGGTGCGCCGCTGCCATTTGAAGGTCTCAAACCTGTTGTGGAAGTCGCACCGCAATTGGGTTACTAAACCATGAGATTGTTTCAGGCTTGGTCAAAACAAAAGCTTCAGCATAAGTACGCAATTAATGCAGCTTTACTTGGTGATCAAACGCCATTGCCTTGGAGCAATCTCGGTTATTGGCAAACAGGTCAGCATGATTATCGTACCGCTTGTATTGCCTTGGCAGATCATCTTGCCCAGGTCGTAGGTTTAAATTCAGAAGATAAATTACTGGATTTAGGTTGTGGGCAAGGGGCAAGTTTATTGCATTGGCAGCAGCACTATCAGGTCAGATATTTGGCAGGGTTAGAATTGCAAAGTCACTGTGTCAGTCATATTCAACGTAACTTACCTGACTTGAATGCCATTTATGCAGCATCATTTTTACGACTCAAAGACATTCAATTTTCACAAAAATTTGATGTGGTGCTGTGTCTTGATGCTGCCTATCACAGTCCACTTGATATTTTTTTAGCGCAAATGCAAAGTATTTTGAATTCAAATGCGCGAATTGGTTTTCATCATTTAATGTTATCTGAGCGTTGGCAGACTTTGAATTCATTTCAAAAATCGAAATACGGACTATTGCTCAAATCCGCAGATGTGAATTTAAAAAATTTAAAAACTTATTCTGAATTTAAAACGTTGCTTGAGCATTTTGAATTTAAAAATATTCAGATTGAAGATTTGTCAGAACATGTATTGGCGGGATTTTCGGATTATGTCATCCAACATTTGAATTTAAAAGATCGGGATCAATCTGTTCAGGCAGGGGCATTCGATATTTTAAAAATTCAAATGACCGCAAAATTGTGTCGAAAATTATATGCAGATGGTTTGATTCGCTATGTACAAGTCACGGCACAAGCGAAGTATTAAGCTTTTGGTACGCTTATTATTTTAAAAATCAAATACCCAGAAACATCAAAGCCTCACTAAAAAGCGAGGCTAAGATAATGGTGCCGGCACACGGATTCGAACTGTGGACCTACTGATTACAAGTCAGTTGCTCTACCAACTGAGCTATGCCGGCGTTGTGGAATGCATTCTACAGATTTTTTTTAAGCACGCAAGCCAAAAAATGAGCGGTTAATGTTTTTATAGGGCTTTTTAAATGATAAGAGGCGAATATGATTTGTGATCAATCTGTATTTTGAGTCATCCATTCGAATGAATTTAAAATGAATGAGTTTGTATAAAGAGTAAAAGGCGGTACAAAGATCGAATTTTATATGGAAGATTGAGCAGATGTAAAAAAAGCCACACAAGGTGGCTTTTTAAAAGATATTAAGCAATTAGAAACGGTATTTTAAACCGAAGTTGTAGCTGAGTCCGTTAACATCAAGAGCGCCGCTTCGACCACTATCACACCAACTACTTCCTTCAATATTTAAACAATCTTTCGCTTTATGATTGTCTGTCCATTTGTAGCCTAGACCTGCGTAAGCTGCTAGTTGTGGCATGAAGTAATGACCTAGCTCGACATTGACTGGAATTAAGAAATTATCAGCGCTGATTTTATTGGTTACAGTCACATCGCTGCCTTCAAATGAAAACGTAGCACTTTCTTTCCAATCACCCCACATATAACCAATACCGGCTTGACCAAGTACATAGGTATTATTTTTATTGTAGAACGTATATTGAGCACCAAATGAGATGAGATCAACATCTACATTGTCGCTGCTTTGGTTTTCGTATTTCGTCCAAAGTCCACGTCGGTCAAAATCATAGGTTGAACCAATTTGGAAACCACGGAAACGGCCTTTACCGAGTTCGCTAGAATCGACTTTCCAACCAGAATAACCGCCATGTAGTGTGAAACTATTTGGACTTTGCTCAGATACGACCGTTGTTGAAACATAATTTGGTGTTGTACCTAGTGGCGCAGGTTGACCATATTGAACATTGAGTGCCTGATCAGCACATGCCACGCTTGAAGAAAGGATCGTTAGACCGATCATTAATGTTTTTTTCATTATTGTGTACCCCCCTATAATATGCAACATGCTAACAAAAAATAACCGTTTTACAATATTTTATTGAAATATTACTTAAAAAATTAATGAATAAGTTTGTCTTTGTCATCTTCTAATTTGAGCTTTTTAATGCTTTTATATTTTTAAAATTAAAAACATTGATTGCAAATAAAAGCTTTAGCACTTGAACGGCATAGAGCCTATATATTTATTGAATGATGACATATCTTAGATTTAAGTTGATGGTATATATATATCGAAAAGAGCAAATATTGATTTCATGCGTATATTTTGGAAAATATACCGTCAAATGTACCGACATCATGATGATTACATCTTATTTTTTGATTTTTAAAAGGTATAAAAAAGAGCTTAAATCTATATAGATTCAAGCTCTTTAGGTTTGCTTTGGATTGCAGGTTTTTCGAATTTGGCGGTGAAAGAGTCCGTCAGGTTTAACATCTAAATACTTGAATTAGTTAAACATGAAATTTCATGTTTGTAAATGTACCGTCATTTATACCGTCAAAATAAATTATGCTTCCATTGTAGCTAAAGTTCGGGCTTTAAAGGCTTTAATCCATTTAGCTAACTTTTGAGTATCTTCTGTAATACTTTGGAGATCTGGAGATGGAGGTGGCATTTCATCAGGTTGTGAATGTTCGAATACAGAGTAGCGAGTCATGAGTTCATCAATTAACTCACAATCTTCAAGTTCAATTTTTGCAAGAGCTGAAAGTCTTCCTTGAGTTTGGACGGCACGTCTAAACCGTGTAACAACTTCATTTAAAAGTATAGTTTCTACGCATTTTTCAACTTGAATCCTAAATTCACTACAATAGTGGTAAGCATCTTTTTCAAAGTTTTCTACATCACCATCTGCAATATATTTTTCTAACTTTGGAATTAAGATAGATAACATTTTATTAAGAGCTGTATCAGGTTTATCATTGCGTATTAAAGGATTCGAAACTATACCAGTTTCATTTTGAAGTCGTGTAATAGTCTCTACATGGATATTTACAGAAGAGGGAACTCCACTAACCTTAGCTATCTCTTTTGCTTTCTTTTCCGCGCTTTGGACTAAAGCCAATAAAGACAATCTATGAGTAAAAATGATAACTTGTCTTTCTTTAGACAGTTCAATAAGGCGTTCTACAACTTTTTCCTCAAAAACATGATCTAAGGAACAAATAGGATCATCAAATATAAAAGGTGTATTCTGTCCAGAGCCCGTGATATCTGCTAAAAATGCCGCTAAGGCAACAACTCGGGCTTCTCCCTCACTTAAAACTTGGTGAGCTTGAGCTTCTTGTACTTTACCTTGAATGACTAGATCAAATAAAATTTTACCTTTTCCTTTATTTAAGCTGACAGGCTTAATTGGTATTCTAGTACCGCCTAGCTTTTTTAATTCTTCTTCAAATCTTTGAATATATTTTAATTCTAGTTCATCCGTTGCTAGTTCAGTTTTCTTACGAGTTAATGCATTAGTACTACAAAGTTTGATTGCTTTATCAAGTTCAGCAATAGTAAGTAAACGAGTTCTTTCAGTTAATAAAGCGCTTTTATTCTGATGCAACCATTGAGAGCTTTTTAAATCTTTTAGTTTCTGTTCTAAAGCTTTTCTAGAGTCATCTTCATTTACAGAGATTAATGATAGCTCTTCTTTTTCGGTTGCTTGCAACTTTCTTTTATAAGCCTCAGAAATGATACTCCAATTAAACATTTTTAATTCATTAATAGAATCTTTGTGGATTACTGTTTCAATTAATACATTTAACTCTTCAAATAAGTCATTAATTAGTTCTTTATCAAGGTGTAATTTTTCTAAATGCAATGTCCATTCACCTTGAGTCAAACATTTTCTTAGGGTTGCTAAGAGTTGATCTTTTGCTTTTTCGGCTGATTTAGCCTCAGTTTCCAAACTACTTCGAATGAAATCTTCAAAACTATGAAGGCGAGCTTTGGCTATATCTGTTAAGGGTTGATGACAAAGTACACAATTTGCATGTTCACCTGTAAATGGGAAGTTATGGTTAGGGTAGGCGATATGTTCCGAGTATTCTTTTGCTTTATTCCATAAAGAAATCCAAGCTTCCTGACCTACTCCTTCTAACTCACTATTAGAAAATACACGCTGTGCTTCTACTACAGCTAATTTTCGCTTATATGTAGCTTGGTGCTTAGCTTCTACTATAGATTCTAGAGACTTTATAGAAGTTAATTCCTTGAGCTTATCAATATATTGACCAGTTACTTTTAAGCTAATTTTAGTGGTTTCTATCTCTTTTAAAAGAGAGGGAATATCTTGCTTAGCTAGAGTTGCTTCAATCTGAACCCGTTCTTGGTCATCTGTATCAGTGTAAGTACATTTTGAGTCAATAAATTCAATTGTGGGCTTTGCACTCAGTGAATTTATTAAATCTGATGCACTAGAAGAATAAAGATGTACAGGGATTTGAGGTAGATGTGAACTTAAAAGATCTTTCTTACTTTGCAAAGTTGAAGATACTTCATCGCATACTTTTATAAGTGAAGATATAAACCTCATTCTCATAGGCTCATAAGTTGCTTCACTCTTGTTCATATGAATTTGAGCAGTTTTATTATCAAAAATATGAACATGTTTTAGATGTTGATCTTCTGAACCGTTAGGAAGCCATACATAAGTATAAGAAGGGGGATGATTATTCAAACATACCTCAATATCTGCTGATATAGGGTGTTGTTTATCTGCAAAAATATTACCTAAAATTTCTTCTTGTGCTTTTGATCCACAAATTTTTTTCAATAATCGAGAATAACTAGATTTTCCTGAACCATTTGAACCAAAAATTACGGTTAAATTACCTCCACCAAAATCTAATGTAGATCCCATTCTTATAGCATTAACACCTGAGATTTTATTGATTTTATTGATTCGGATTTGTGGTCTAATAGCAGCATTATTTAATGAGCCCGCACTAATAGTAGTAAATGCTCCCGCCAAATCTTTAGCTTCTTGTTCGCATAGAGTTACAAAAGATGCTAATTCTGAATCATTAGGCATTCTTTTATTGGAAATTAAAAATTCAGCTACGCTTTGTAACCATTTGGGTCTTTCACAAATCCATTGTTCAAAATTATCTAGTTGTACGGTTGGTTGCCCCATCATATTCATTAAATTTCCCCCAAGTTTTTATAAATTAAAATAATTTTAATCAATATAACTAATTTTATTGATTAAAAGAAAGTAAGTTATAGGCAACTTTTGGAAACTTATTTGAGAAGTATAAGACCTTTCAAATTTGCACAAAATTTACGAATAGTCTCCATAGAGTAGAACGCTTTTATTCTAAGACTTCGCCGATTCTACTTATGAAACAAAAGGGGAGTTGATTCCCCTTTTGCTAAGTTATATAAGATTAGCAACGTCTGTCGCGCTCATAATCAATCTTACGTAATACGGCATCTACATTACCTTCATAGAGTAAGGGAGGTAAAGCCATACCTTCATTGGGTGTCCATTGTTTTAGATTTGAATAAGGGGCTGTCCAATATGCTACTGCACCGCAAATATATCCGTCTACTTTTGATGGATATTCTTTACGACTAATGTGTACATGAAGTTTGCAATGTGTGTCACTTGAGAAGCAATCCAAAGATACATCTGTAAACTTTAGTCCTTGAGATATCATGAAATTGCCTAAACCAGTATCTTCTCCGTTAAATGGTAAAAAATTAGCGCCTTTTAAATTATTGTTTTGCATGTCACGGACATCATCACTAAGTTTTGCTCGCTCTGGGCTTGCATCGAAAGCATCCCAATCAAACTCCTTTTCAATAGAGCTTTGAGTTTCATTTTCCTCAACTACCACATCGGATTCTGGTGCTTCTACCGCTGCACTTGATTCCGAGTCATTTTCTATTACAGTTGCATTTGAAATAGATGGGGTTGTACTTGCAGATCTTTCTTTGTTTAAAGAAATCATGGAATTAATGATTGCGAAAGCGAGTCCGCATGAAAATAAAATGATTCCGTATTTATGCAAATTTGAAAATTTTGGTACCTTTAGCCCAAGAACAAAAAATAATGCCCCTAAAAGGATCATTAAAGTAAATATAACCGCCATTCTAATCTCTGTCATAAGTTATAAAGTGTTAAGACAGGTATGATATTTTGTGTGAAAAGTAAAATAAATCCGACTAAGGATCAATAATGTATGTCTATAAAGATAATATATGTATAGGTATTAGGAAGATCAAAATTAGAGGATCAGTAAGAGTATATATAAAACAATATCTTACTGATCTTTTTCTTTTGGAAAGCTGAGGTTAAATCATTAATTTTTAGAAATTACGACTGAGGTTAAAAACAGCTTTTGACACAAGCTTATTCAGCTCCGAATAAGGTTGAATTCCATCTTCAAGCGAGCCTTTTTTATGTTTAATAGTTTCTTGGCCGAAGGGTTTGATCCGTTCCTCGTAATACTCTTTTAGCTTACTAGGAGGGTGAGAGTTCAAACGAGTGAAGCTCAAAAACTTAAATCCCTTTTTGATGATATTGGCTAAGTTTTCAATTGAATGATCTTTCACTTCAAACCTACCATTGTTCAAAGTTACTTCTACTCTTAAACGGTGTTCCTCTAACGGTAAAGGCTGTTTGTTGCTATCAGTCGTTTTTACATAAAGCCGATAACATAGCGGTGAGCCTTTAGGATTCACACCTAGACACCAATCCTTATTAAACCGTTTAAGAAGCATGGACGGCGCATGCGGGACAGGATTGAACTTATTCCGAATATCCTCTTTGACGAACTTATAAATTCGAAAGTTATCCGCCGTGGCTTCGTATCTAAGTGACTTATGGAGAGCTGAAAGCATAGCTTTACTTGGGGCATGATAGAAATCTAATGAAAGCTCAATATTTGCAATCTTCATTTGGCTAATGTCTGCACCGTATTGTCTTGCAAGTAATTCAGCAATTTTAAGCACATCATTCTTGTGCTTAATGTCATGCAGTCGAATAGTAAAAGTTAAATGCTCTTGGGCGATATGACTCTCATCCGCTTTTACATAATGTCTCGTGCCAGTTTTAAGCGTAAGAAAACTTTTGATCAGACTTCTTGCATTGGGTTTATGTGCAAAGGTGCATTTGCTTGGGTTCACTTCAAATGATAAATCTAGCCAATCAATGACTGCCTTAATTTGAATGGGTTTAAAGTTAATAGAAAAGCCTTTTTCCGACAGCTCTGGATTTTCGAAGTCCATGCGTTTTTCAATGCTATAACTAGAGACGCTGCTGTAAATTTCAGCTTCAATGATTTCCGCAACATCAGCATTGATTTGTAAACGCCGTTGGTAGGCATCTAAGAAAGTATGAAGTTCGGTAATTCCTGTTCTTTCTGAAAATGTTAAATGTTTTCCTGACGAGTTTTGAAGGGTTTCTTTAACGAGAAACTCAAATAAATAATTACCATTAGTATTCATTCGCTGTTCATCACACGATTTCACGGCATCATAGAATGATTCCGAGAGTTCTGAGCAATGTTGATCCTGATCCATATTCATCCTTGATGATGTTGAGATTGAAAAAATTTGATTATTACAATTCAGAGGGGAATGTGTGCATGTAGGACATGCACACAAGAAGAGGCTATTCGACTAGATATTTTTCGTAAGCAGTATCAATCAGAAGGGTTTTGAAGCCTTCATAAATGATTGTGTATTCCGTTGTCGAAGCGCTTTTATCTTCTACTTTTAGAATTTCACTATGCTCTAGAATATCTGCGAAAAGTTCAGTGCTAACAATCGTCAAGTTCATGATTAACCCTTGCTCACAGGTAAGTGACGAATTAACTCGGTTGATAACAGTTTTAAGTCGACTTTAATTTTGTTAATCATTAAGTAGTCAACCGTGTAATCAACAGCATTTTGAATTCCTTCAGGAGTTGTAAGATCAAATGTCCCGTCATTCTCTTCTAAAAGATTACGGATCGTATCTTCGATAATCTCAGTTTTTAGATTATCTAAGATGCTTGCTTGGTTAAGGTTAGTTGTTGAGTTGTTCATTGAACAATTTCCTTTTAGTAATGCTTATTCCCAATGGATAAGCGTATGTAGATACCATCACTGGCGTTAATTCAACTATTTATTAAAAAACAGTTGGTTATGTAGCTCATTAATTAAGTGATTCAAGAATTTAGGCATGACTTAGCCCGATCACTATTTCTGACCAATTTAAGTAATGAAAATGTTAGGTTTTAAATTTACAGATGATCTGTATAGGCGACTGGCTTATTGAATTGCATCAAGCCAATTTTGAATATCTTCGGATTTCCATGCGGTGATCCGATCTGATAGTCGATATGGCTGAGGAAAGCTTCCCTGACGAACTTTATCCCATATCGTTGACTCACCTAAGGGAAGTAATCCTATGCGAGCGGGACGTGCTTTAATATGCCGAATTTTTCCGTCTTTAGTAATATATGATCGTGCTCTCCTCTCTGCAGTAGTAGCAATTTGACTCATGCGAAGCCATTGGCTTGGCATTCTAGTCTGATAATCTGTATTCAAAGTTTTAGATGAATTTAACATGCTTAAAACACCCCTATTTCAAATTCAGTATAGGGAGAATTTTCTTACTTTTTGTTTGAAATATTTTTAAGTGATTGTTATTTGTTCTATCGCGTTTTGTGGGCTTAAATTTATTCTAATTAAGACTTTTTACAGCACCATAGCTAGTTAAAAACTATGGTGCTGTTACCAATATTTTTTAAGCTGATTTATTAAAAAGAATAATATTCTCTTCTTGAAGTGGTTTAAAAACAGATACGTCTCCACCTTGACGTAAAGTGTCCAAATAGTCTGCCCATAACTGCATTAGCTCACGTCTACGGCGTAAAAACTTAGTACGGTTATAAGCAGTCCCATTAGGATCACGTACCGTATGCGCTAATTGGTGTTCAATAATATCAATACGATACTCAAGCTCTTCACCTAAAATTGTACGTGCGGTTGCTCTAAAGCCATGTGCCGTGTGTTTGCCTTTATAGCCCAGTCTATTGAGTGCTTGACGAATCGTATCCTCACTCATGCTTTCATGAGATGACTTCACACTAGGAAATACAAATTCTGAAGTTGTCCGCATATCTTCAAGCTGTTTCAAAATGTCAAAAGCTTGACGAGAGAGGGGAACGATATGCTCTTGATGAGTTTTACTCGCACGAAAGCACAGACGTTGATTATCAAAATCGACATGCTCCCATAACAATTCACGGATCTCATTTGGACGTTGATAGATATATGCTGAAAGCTTCAACGCAAGCTCTGTTCTTAAACGTGCACGAGGATTCTCCGCATGATATCGCCAAATCTTTTGGAGCATTGTTTTAAGCTCTGATTCGCTTACTACCGCGTTGTGATTACCTTTAATAGGCTTGGGTAAGGTAATGTCATAAGCTGGGTTATATGTGATGAGACGGCGTTTAAGCGGAAGCTTTAAAACCATACCCATAATAGATTTGGCACGGCGAGCTGACTCGAGCGCACCGCGTTCAACAAGGCTATTCGTTACATCACGCTCAAGCTGTTCGACACTTAAATCAGTCACAGGTAATTTGCCAATAAATGGCAAGATATCACGGTTGAGTTTGCGGATTGTTTCTCGGTCTACTTTCCCTTCAAGCTCACGAATTTTGAGCCATTCAGTAGCAAATTTTTCAAAGGTATTCTCAAGTTTTGCTTTTAGTTCATCTCGATGGTGATTACGTTCCTCTGCGGGATCAATGCCATCAGCAAGCATACGCTTAACTTCATCACGCTTTAGGCGTGCTTTTTCTAGTGTGACTTCATCATAGATACCCAAAGCTAAGGTATTTCGTTTTTGACTGATTGGGCGGCGGTAATCTAAACGCCAATATTTTGATCCATTCTTATGAATGAAAAGATACAACCCACCACCATCAGCATACTTATTAGTGCTATCAGGATCATAAGCTAGATTTTTCACAGTTTTAGCTGTCAGTTTGTTGGATTGCTTAGCCAATTTTTAACCTCATTTGACGGTATAAATTTCAGGAAAAACGGAACTCTCCTCATAAATAGGCAGTTTTTAATGATATACCGTCAAATGTACCGACAACTATGTCGGGATACTACTAGACTGCGCCGTAGTGTACAGGCATAAAAAAAGGCTTGAACCCTTTAGATTCAAGCCTTTCGCACTACGGTACAGTCCCGTAAAAGTCGAATTTGGCGGTGAAAGAGGGAGTCGTAAATAAATATTAAGTAATTGTATTTATAGATTTTTTATTTTTATAATATGTGAATATACCAACAAAAATACCAACAAAATTTTAAATGCCACTTATCCTAAATATTCTATTTATTCTTTAAATGTATCATTCAAAGCTTGCTGCACGGCATCTACTCGTGATTTGCAGGCTTTATAGGCAGACATGGATTCTTCAACGATTTGCATCAAATTATCAATGTCGGGCTCTTCTTGTGACTCAAGCAGTTCGGCATTCTTTTTAAGAATGTCATAGCCCTCTTTAAACGATAATTCTTTCTTATTCATTACTTGATACCTGTATCACGTTGGCTTCAATGATCCCATCCTGTAATTCTACATGGATACTGTCACCTGAAATTTGCTGGATAGAGCGAATAGCTTTGCCTTGGCTGCGGACTATACCGTAACCTTTTGCCATCACATTATGTGGATTTTGCACGAGAGTCTCACGCATTAATGATTCAACCTCATTGGAGGCTAACTTAATTTTCTGTTGGGCTAAGTAATGTGTTGAGCCTTTAATTATATCTAAAGTCTTATTCGCTTGATTGATCTGTCCATGCGCAAGGGTCTTGATCATTTTAATATACTGATCATTTTGGCTCTGATACGCCGTAATTTGATGCTGAGATAAAAGTTTGATGGTCTGTAGTGATTCGATTACTTCCTGAGTACGTTCAATAATCAAATTGCGAATACCACCAATCACTTTACTTGGAGTATCAAATGATCGATGAGCGACTTCATCTAATATCGTTCGATCCTTCTCGTGACCAATTCCGACCCAAATAGGGACTGATCGTTTAGCTAGAAGTGCAGCTAATTTGTAGTCATTCAGATAAGCCAAGTCATTTACCGCTCCGCCACCACGAATAATAACGATCAGATCAGGAGCAGTGTCAAAGTTTGAAGCCCATTGACGTAAACCATTACCTAGTGAATCAATGATACTTATAGCAGCAGTATTTCCTTGGAAGGTCGCATTGTGATAAATGAAATGACATACACCGGCTTTATCTAATGTATCTGCATCTTTCTTAAAATCACCTAATCCTGCGGCTTTTTCAGGAGCTATGACCAATACATTTTGGATGTCGAAAGGAGTAGGAATAGATTTATTTTTATCTAACAAACTCTCAGTGCGTAATCGTTCTAATATCTGTTGATAACGGCGTGCAATATCACCTAGGGTATAGCTTGAATCAATATCTTCAACATTGACTGAAAAGCCGTATTGAGGATCAAACTTAGCTTTAATTTTAATTAATACGTTTAAATCCTTTGATAGCTCAATACCACTTTCACGTTCGAACTTTAAAACCATCTTGGCGGCAGAGAACTTCCAGATGGTTGCTTTGCAGCTGGCAATGACCTTATCTGTATTTTCATCTTTCTCAGCCAGCTCTAAATAATAGTGACCACCTTTAATACTGAGGTTTCGGATTTCAGCTTTTACCCATACCGGTTCATCAAAAGCTATACGGATAACTTCTTGGACCGTTGCAAGGTATGCGCTTAAAGAAAGTTGAGATTCTGTCATTTAGTTTTTTAAATTTTTTATTATTAATAAATATGCTATACAGCAGAAAAAAACAATTGAAAAAAAGTAAAAGTAATTTATTTTAGAAAATAAACTAAATAAAAAATCTATATTAATAATGCAGACACCAATTAAAAAACCAATAAATAGAGACACTATCAATAAAAAAATTTGATGACATAAAATTTTTTGATTTACAGGCTTAATTTCCTTTTTCCATTCAGTGGATAATTCCTTAGGAAGTTTAGCGGATTCATTGAATTGCTTAATTTGAATTCTAATATGCGTTAGATTGTAGGCTTGTTGACATCCAGAATAAAATACCATCATTAAATACACTAGAAAACCAGCATAGATATAGGTATTAACTTTATCAGGATCTTTAAAAAAAGTAATAGCTGAAATAGTTAATGGAATAGCGAGAATTTGACTTTGTAGATCAGTAATAACCTTATTAACTTTATTTAGAAATTCTTCGGAATGTTTATTAATTTTTTCAATAAATTTTGAGTACTTAAAATCATCTAGATATAAACTATATTTAGATTTTGTATCATTGATGACATTTTCTATATTTTTGATTAAATTGAAAATTCTATCATTTTTATCTATTGTTATTAGATTCTCTATAATTTCAGTAGCAACAATAACATATAGTTCACTTTTATGAGCATTTAGGGGTTCAGTAACATCACCCTCCGTTTTTTGTTCAGTAATCCAATTTAAAAACTCTTGGAGAGATTTGGTTAATTTTTTATTTTCTTTGTATAGTTTGACTGAATCAAGGTATTTTTCAAAGGCACGTGGTTGTACAGGAACTTCACAGTAATTTTTGGAGAAAAAAATTAAAACATTGTCTTTCTGGTAGTAATTTTCAGAAAGACATCGTATAAATTTAGTAAATAACTTTAACTCAGGAATATAATCAGCCTGACCATTCTTCATCTCATTAAGATTCTCATATATTACATCAGCATCACTGCAATTAATTTTTTTAGTGATATCCAATTTATGCTGAATGTAACTTTGATAAGTCGCGTAATTACTTGAGTCTTGTATTAAGTTCAGTCTAAATAGGCTAGTCTCATTTGCTTTCGGCGTTATTCCATCAAACTTAAAATCGTCCCCAAAAGTTTGCTCGATGAATACATTAATAAGAGCGATATCAGCCGCTGTGACAGGTGTTACTGTCCCAGAGATACTGTTGTTTTTGAAATCGAGATCGTTACTTAAAGCAAGTAATTCCTCAATCTTCGCTTTCTTTTGGCTCATTTATTGTACCTTGGTTCAGCTGCTGCCTTAATGTTGCCACATCACGCAGCTCAACCTTAATTTTGACATATGGGCTATCGGGATCTTCCTCATTAAGCTCTATTGTATTTCCTGCATGCGATCGCATACCAGAAATTTTTATTGGCTCACTACCTTCGACTTTAATATCGAATTTTAACTGACCTAAACCTTTTACAGTTGTCCTATCAGGAAAGAATACATTACCAACTTCATCATCTTTAAATCCATTTGCTATTCTATAATTCTTAAATAAATTTGAAGATAAATCTATGTCACGCTGCGCTGCAATTTCATTAATGATTGGATCAATATCACTTGTGATGTTAACAGGAAGTTTCTGTTCAGCTTTGTCGGCGAGCAAATTATAAACTAACTTATCTATAACATCTCTATCATTGTTAGCAAATGGGCTTGTGCCTAGATATCCTCTCAAGGTAAGCATTAGGTGTTTTGTAGTTTTAGCATCGTCAATTTTGTATTTAACAGGAATAAAGTTTTGTACATATTGTGGAATCTGTTCTTTACCTTTTTGAACCCACCAAACATAATTCGGTAAATCAGTGGTATTGTCTTCTGTTGCATTATTTTCTTGTTCTTTTAATTTTATATAATGGTCATACATGCCATTAATATCTACTTTTAAAGCAATTTTAAAAGTATTCGAATTTAAGCTTGTTGTATCTAATATTTCGCCTGTATTCTCATCTATAGTTATATCATCTTGTACATTTAACAAGGCAATATAAAGATAAAAAATATCATTTTTCTCATATAATATGATTGGAACATGGTCACCAGTTGTCGCTGGCATGCTATAAACATGATGATCTAAGGCATGTGTAATAACTGCCAGATAACGGCGATATTGAGTTTGATAAATGTTTTCGACTGCTAAGTTTGTTTTTTCTACATCGTGCCTATCGTCTAAAAGGTTTCCATCAAAAAGATACTCCTTGGAGATATTACTTAGCGTAGGCGTTTTTGTAAAATCAGATGCACATGAACTAGCATATCCATATTTTTCCCGTTGAGTCTCTAAAAAATTAATCAGCTTTATTGCATTTTTATTATGTGGGTGCAAATTTGCGCGTATTAAAGGAGCTGTTCGATTTTCTCTTTTTTGATGCTGTTCACGAATGATTTTATTAATAATCATTGCATGAACAATAATGTCATTCGAACCACTCATACTAAATTACCCTTACCGAAATATATGTTAAACAAAATTTTAAATGATGCACTTTATAAAGCTTATATATTCAAATTACGTTTGAACGGGAATCAAATTTAATTTCCACTGAATTCCAAATTGTTCATTTAGATACTGTGATATAGCCTCTTTACAAGTTTCGTATTGAGTAGCCTTATAAAGAACTGCATTGCATCCAGTTGAAACGCCGTATCGAGTAAAACCTTCAATGGCATCATCAGCAGTAGTTACATTAGTAAGGAATATATGTGCCTTACCATTTTTAATAAATCTATTGATGTCCTTTAGTTTTGGGGCAATTTCTTCAGGAAGAATAATTTCCACAACATGGTATGGGTCTTTAGAGACTGGCTGGATTATGTAATCTATGCCTCTGGTCATCCCACCACTAAAACTTTGAGCGGTTTCATCTGCGGATTCAACATCATCAAAGAGTCCTGTCTCAATCGCTTCTTGTTGTGACTCTGTAGTAGTAAGCCAACCGTCATCATCCGGAATGATGTAGCAGTTTTCTGAAATTAGTTTAATTATATAAGACATATATTTCCTAATATTTTCTTTCTTAGCAATGCTTTATAACGCTTATTGGTGAATTTTCCAACAACTATGTTTAGGCATGTTTAGTTATTCTATAATTAATTCTTCATCGCATCGTAATCATGGCGATGCAGGGCGTATTGTTGATCTAAATAAATAGCGAAATCCTCAAGCCTGACCATCCACGGCGCCTTGGCTGATTGTTCAAGTTTAAATGCTGGAAATGGCAATTCATGAAAATTAGCTTTCTTGCGTGCTGTTTTCACATCCATATGAGTGAAGAAGTCCTCAACTATAGTATCTAAATGTACTACAGGGGAGACATATCTCATGCATAGCATTGTGAAAGTATTAAGCTTGGGATCTCGTATCTTCATTTAATTTATTCTCTTTCTGCCACGTTTATTCGTTAGGTTTGTTTTTAAAAGTGGTATTACTTTATTCGGGTCATAAAGGTGTTTGCCTGCTGTACCGACATTAAAAGAACCAATTTTTTCTATGATAGTTGTTCTAGACATTGGGAACCTTTTAAGAATCCAAGCGATATCAACGAGATCGGGGTATTGTTCTATTTCCAATGCAATAACTGTAGCGCCGTAGATTGAATCTCCTAGGCATATTTTGGGTGGATTTTCTGACTCGATAGTGATGATATATTTTTGCTTAAACATAATTTAAAACTCTGATTTTTTAATAGATATGACCGATAAGTAATAGATAGGTCCTTTGATACCTTATGTCCGTACTTTTGGTTGTTTTTCATACATGGATTATGTTACTACATCAAAAAAATGCTGTTACCACATCAAAACCTGTATATCTGTTTTTCTGTTACCACATCAAAATTTGATATAAAAAATGTCTTAGTTTTTGTCTATGGAATGATTTTACAAATCAAATATTTATTAAATTTTATATATATTGTTTGTCTAACATTTTGTCCAATTATTTTTTAGCCTAAAAAAGCAGAAGGTTGGCATTAGTCAACGCTGCTTAAATTGGGAATATACCCAATATTGGTATCATTCCGAAAACGGTAATATTCCCAATATTGGGGTTTTGAACGATCCCGTTTTTGGGATTTTGAATGTACCCGTTTTTGGGATGCAGAACCTATCAATGAATCTACCAAAGAATCTGTCAATTTCTCTGAGAAGAAAAGTTCAACTTTTCAAGTGCTCATTACACTGTTTAGAAGTTGGGATTTTTATATGGATCTATAGTTTTTTAAAAGCCTATCCAAAAATGAACAAACATATAGTCCAATTTTGCAGCCATTTCCTTACTGAGTAACTTTAAGGAGAAAAATGACCTAAGGTATGTGAAAGGATTAACAGGGCTAATACATCAAATAAGAGCGTTTTAGAGATGCTCTTAAAAAGAGCTATTCAGACCTATTTGAATACGCCGTAATAATAAAGATGTTTAAAGGATGGGGCTGATTGCCAGGTAGGGTAAAAGGCTAAAAATATAGTGTTTAGCTCCCTCCCTCGCGCGCGCGCGCGTTTTATTGGAAATATACCCATTTTTTAAGGTCGCCGATTATCCCCTAATAGGTTGAAACTTATGGAGGTGGATATGGGAATTTATATTGAACTGAATAATTTTGAAGTATCCAAAAGACTAATTTTTATTAAAACTGCAATTAAATACAAAGCACCCGATTATTCGACAATGATCCAAGAGCTTAGAGACTCTCATGATATGACGGCAGAGAAAATAGCATTTATCTTGCCTGTATCTGGTGCATCTTCAGTTTCTGAGTGGGCTCGTGGTGGCATACCTCATTATGAGGTAGGAGAAGCACTGTTGGAGCTTTGGAAAACCCTGACTAATAAAACAGACGAAGATATCCCAAGACTTGATCGTTGGAGTGTATAAGCAAATGGCAAATACAAAAGTAGTAGCTTTCAGACCATTAGATTGCGATGACATGGAGAGATCTATCCAACTGTGTAACGGAATAGAATATTTAATTGATGAGTTTCTAAGACAGACCAATGGGAAAGAATCTAGACAGTTATTGAATAGTGAATATCAGCATCATCTACTGAAGATAGCAGATCATTTGGAAGAACTAATTCATCGACTTACTTATTTAGCAGATAAAAACAATAAGGAGTTTTACTTCAGTCATTTGTATTCGATTCTTAAAAGTTTGAACTGTATGCCAAATACATTAATTATTACGGCGTTTTATCTAGATCCGACACGAGAGTTCAAGCGATTGGTTAATCGCAATACATTTAATTTTGAAGTGGGGCAGATTGTAAAAAAAATAAAATTCATTAAATCGGTTCTTCAATCTTTATACGTCGGTCGAAAATCAGGAATTAAATTAATTAGCAAAATGTAACGATGTCATCGAATGTGAAAAAGGAGTCTATATGACTCCTTTTTTGTTTATGAATACACCCATTTTTTGAGGATAGGTAGCACTCTAAAGTAAATCTATTCATTTGGATCTATGGAATAACAGTAATGATAATCCCACGCTCACAAGAACGTGTAGTTTCACAGCCAACATTACAGCAGCACACACCAATGACAGGCTTAAACGCAATTGGTAATGCTATTGGCGGTGTTCTAGATGCTCGCAATGAAAAAATTAAAGAGGAAACAGAAAAAAAAGAGAAAGCCGATTTTGCATTGCAGTCATCTAAAGTTGGTGCTGACATTAGTGTGGTCGATAATGATCTACTTCTCAAAATGCAGAGTGGTGAATTAACTTATGATAATGCAGTAAAGCAAAGACAGGAAAGCCTTGAGTCAATCAAGACCCAGTATAAAACTGCCGTACCAAAGCAGTTTGAGCAAAACTTTAATAATTACTTCGAACAGCATTCTTATCAAAGTGCATCGAAGTATTTGCCGATCGCGCAGAAATCAGAACAACAACAGGCAATTGTCCAACTTAAGGACATGAAAGAAAATTATTTAAAGAACCCGAATGCTTCCGAACAAGAAGTTTGGAATGGTTTAGCTACATATGGACAATCTAAGAGCCTACCTTTGGCCCATGTTAAAGATGCTTATAACGAATATAAAAATAATCGCTCCAGCAATGATGTGGCTGCATTCTATTTAGGAAATAAGTCGGACAATGAAAAGCTTACTGAACTAACGACTCCTGAAGCTGTAATAGCAAAACATCCCAATTTAACCCAAGAACAGGCTGTCTACTGGAGTGGTCGTGCACTCACCCAAATGGATCAGAATAAACGTGCGGCTGCCTTGCAGCAAAAGCAGTTAGAAGATGATGCCAAGGATGCTGTTAATGAGATGAAGGCAGACATTGAGACATTACTAATTCCAAGTGAAGCGGTGCTTAAATCCCGTTTAGCGCGTGTTAAAGGGACTGAAAAAGAATCTGAATTTGTCCAGTACAGTGGTGCCTTGGTTGAAGTCCAGCAGTTCATGAAGCTAGGGGCAGATGAACGTGAAGCCTATCTTAGTAAAAGACGCTCTGAGGCTCAAAATACGGCGCAAGACAATGCTAAAGATGTGAGTTGGAGGTTAAATCTTCTCTCTAAAACGCATGATAATATGCTTGGTTATGAGAAAAATAACTCAGCTTTGGCTTACTCAATTAAGACCGGCCAAGATCTGACGGTAGTACCCACCAATGCAATTTTAAGTGGTAGCCCTGAAGCGATTGCAGCTCTATCCAAAAATATTAAATCTATTCACGCCAACAATATATTAGATGGGACTGTAGGGTCCTTAAATCCTTTCTCTACCCAACAACAATCTGAATTAAAGCAGTTCTGGGAAAAAGCTAAACCTGGTGACAAGTTAGGTTTACTAACCAGTATTTATAAATCTAGTGCAGGCAATGCCAATGCATCCAGAGACATGATTAATAGCATTGCAGGCGAAAGCGGTTCATATCGTTTATCTGCATCACTGAATAACCGTGGCCTGCAAGATATTGCCGGTCAGATCGTTACCGGCCAGGATCTGATTGAGAAGGGATTAGTCAAAGTAGATGAGAGCGGCTTAACAAAACATACAGAAACGTATTTAGCCGGCATTACTTCACCAGGTAAACCTGACTTTCAAATCTATCTGGATTCAATCAAAGCCAACTATGCTTATTTGGTTCAAAAATCTGAAAAGGTCACTGATACAAAGGGCAATATTTTAAATAAAACCATTGATGAAGAGCTATTTAATAGAGCTGCTAAGAATGTCACAGGCGGTAAATTTACCTCAGGTGGATTCTTTGGGAGTAAGTCGGTAGTACTGCGGCCTCATACTGTTGGTGAGAAATCATTTCGTGAGCAGCTGGAGACGTTTAACTCTCGTAATGCACGTAACTATGGTGGATCTGATAAAGACTTCTTCTTGGATTTACCTTTGGAACAAGATCCAAAAAATCCATATGTCTATTACTTCAAGAATGGTACCAAGTACATCATGGATGCCACCGATAAGAAGCGTCAAACACGCTTAACTTTTAAAGTGAGATGAGGTAGAGATGGATTTTTTAGCAGATGATGAATTAACGTTAAATCAGGACGACCCTCGCTTTAAACCTAAAAGTGAGCGCGGTGGACTTGCTGACGGCGTATTAGGTACTGTTTCCGGTGTTGCTATGGGTACCATTGAGGCAGCTACCGCCCCAGATGCCTTAGTACGTGGTGACAAGAAAGCAGCAGCTCTAAGAGCGCAAAACCTCGAGATTTTTAAGCCTGATGATTTAGGTGGCATAGGTGAGTTTACCTATGGCCTGACCAAAGACTTTACACGTATTGGCTGGAACGCCGTCACTACACTAGGTACAGGCGGTGTACCTGGTTTGGCATTGAATTCTGGATTATTCGGGTACCAGACCTTTGAAGCAGAGAAATCAGACTTACTTAACAAAGGGGCGGATATAAAAACGGCTCGCACCGGTGGGGCTATTAAAGGGGTTACAGATGCTCTGGGCTTTGCTATTCCTACCCATGGTGTTGCTAAATCTGTAGTGGCTGATGCTGTGGCTACTACTGCGCTGGCTACTGGAGCTGGCGTAGCTGGTGATTATCTTGAAGGTTCATTTCTTGAAAACAATGAAAATAAGAAAGTCGCTCAATACGGTGAAGCATTAAAGGAAAATGCATTGAGTCCGTCCACATTGGCAGCAAACGGCGGGATGGCCTTGCTACTCAACTTGTGGGCGAACAAAGGGCGTTTACGGCCAGAGCAGATCAAAGACCATAGTAATGTAGATACCATGAATGATGCGGCTCATATTCAGGCCAACATCGAGCATGCAGAGGGTACAAATCCATTTAGCCCAACTAATGCTAAAGAAGCCAATTCACACTTTGATGCATTGGATAGTGCAATGGAGAGCGCACTGAATGATGAGCTGGTCAGCTTAAAAGCACCAGTGAGCGGAACACCTAAAGCAGTCGTAACCAGTACACCAGTGGTACCAATAACAGGTACACCGAAAGCTATCGTAAGACCAGACGCTATCAATACTGATGAACATAAAGCACCAGTAATAGCGGAGCTTTTGACTAACCCTGTATTTGATAAAAAACCTTGGACAAAAACGATTGTTCAGGAAGCCTCTAAACGAGGTATTAATCCAGTGGATGCCTTGATCATTTCCCATCTGGAAACTGGTGGTACCTTCAGTACTTCAATCCAGCCAAAAGACAGAAATGGGGAGTTACTTTCATCGGCCACCGGCTTATTTCAGACTTTGGATAGCACCTTTGCCCGTATGGGAGGTAAGAACAAGTTTGATGGTAATGATCAAATTAAAGCGGGCTTGAACTACTACGAGCACAATGCCAAGGTTTTCCGCAGCCACTTTAATCGAGATCCGAATGGCCTAGAACTTTACTATCTGCATTTCTTTGGTGAGGGTGGTGGACCAGTCTTTTTGAAAGCCAAAGATAATGAGCTTTTTGTTGATGTGGCCACACGCTGGAGTAAAGGAAACCAGAAGAAGACTGCAAGACAGATTGCAGAAGGCATTACCTCAAGCCACCAATTCAATGGTATGACTGTTGGGCAGGTAAAGGCCAAATACGAAAAGCGCTGGAACGATATAGCTAAACTTTATGGTGATGTCGGTTCACAAAATGCAGCACATCCTACCGAAGTCCGAGGGAGCGAATCAGAGTTCCCACAGTTTGAGTCTGATATAACTGCACCACCTGCTTACAAGTCCCAATCTGATGCTGAAGTTGAAGCAATGCCTTTTGTACTCAGTGCAGATGAGCATAGTGTGAAGTCACTCCAGGAAGAGTTTGAAGCCCTATCTTCTCCATTGACTAAAGAGGATCTGGAATACCTCAAGGCTACGGCGCATTATCAGTATTCTGAAGGTGGTGCTTATCGAACGCCGTATGTTGAACCTCAGGTCGATTTATCTGGCCCTGGTAATAGTGCCAGTCGTAATTTGGATACATTGGACTCTGATCTTTACCAGCTTGAGCCAGAACAACAACGCGTTATTCTTCCAGATCCAGAATCGAACACTTTAGATATCAATACCAGAACATCAGGTTCAAATATTCCGCAAAACTCAATTGTTGATGGTGTAGACAATTGGACCCCGACCAGATCGCAAAACTACCTTAAACGAGAGCGGTCAATGGATGATGGGGGGATTATTCAAGAACTACACAATAGTACTTCTAATACGACCTTCCAGCGCCAGATTAATCAGGATGGCACCATTAGCCCGGTAAAGGCTACACGTAATGGAAATGATCTATTTGCCCATCCTGCTAATGGTAAAGCCGATAGTCCTGAATTAACTGCAGTACAGCATAAAGCTACCCAGGCATTAGAACGGGAGTTCTGGAAACCTAGCAAGTCCAAGGTTGATGGTGCACCGGACTTAACCAAGTCTAGCAAAGGTGAATACGGTGCATTCACTGACACGGCAGACGGTAGGGAAGCGGTTTCAATTCTGGAAGCAGATCCCGATATGGAAGTGACTTTTACGCGCCTGGATGAAAACGGGAATGAAGAAATTGTGACGATGTCATCCCGAGATCTATTGGACTATGTCAAAGAGCAAGAAGAAATCGCAAAAGATGAAATTCAGGCAGTGAAAGCATTGGCAAGCTGCGCATTAAGATTTGGGAGTGAAGCAGCATGAGAGCTGAATGTAGAGAACAAGTTGCAAAGGCATTAGGTAAAAGAAAATTAAGTGCAGCTGATAGTAATCGTATTTCATCACTGTATATCCGGGCACAAAATACTCTAGCCAGAACAGATCCTGATTGGATGTTTAAAAGTCCTGCTGAACGTGCTGAAGCGATTGCGCAGAAAACTGCTACGGATCTCGCCGTCCAGATCGCTAAGAACAATCAGAACATTGCCCGGGATGCGATTCTCAAAGCCCAACTGCAGAACGAAATCTATAACCATCCTAAATTAAATCCGGTCCAAGCTTTAATGCGGAAGATTGCATACTTCTCGGATCAGAGTGGTATCCAGTCCATAGAGAAACAATCTCAAGCATTGCATAGCCGCTGGATGTCATTGGTTGCAGATGTGTTTACCAAGACACAAGAGCGCTTTGGTATGTCAGTGAACAAGGCAATGACTGACGACATTATCCGGGTCATGTTTGGTGGCAAATCTGATAATCCAGAAATTACTGCGATGGCCAAGGAAGTAAGTGCAGCCCTGGAGGAAATACGTTTAGCCTTCAACCGGGCTGGTGGGAATATCAAGAAGCTCGATAACTTTGGCTTTATGACATCGCATGACCAAAAGAAGGTAGCTTTAACGGATCAAGCGGAATGGGTAAATGATACTTTAAAAGGAGTAGATAGAAACCAGTACGTTAAAGAGACTGGTGAGTTGATGGATGAGCTGGAGCTTAAATCCATGCTCGAGGAGATTTATAAAACGATTTCAACCAACGGCGCCAACAAAGACTTACTGATACTGAATAAACAGGCCAAAGCAGGTACATCACCTGTAGGTGGTCGTTCAAAGATGGCAAATCGCCACCAGGAATCACGTGCTTTGCATTTCAAGGATGGTGATGCATGGCTGGCATATCAAAAGAAATATGGAACTTATGATGAAGCAGGGTTTCATGAGATTCTGAAAAACCATACTCACCGCATGAGTACAGAAGTGGCCATGATGCAGAACCTTGGGTCCAATCCTCGTCATACCTTTGAGTCGTTATTGGATGAAGCCAAGATCAAACTGAAAGCAGATCCACAGAATGGTATGAAACATGGTGAGATTGATAAGCAGGCGCACAGGGCCATGTCGATGTATAACACCCTAGATGCTAATACCAGAGCGATTGATTCAACCTTAGGTAACGTTATGGGTGGCCTACGTGCCTTAATGGTTGCATCTAAATTGGGTGGTACCACGCTGACGACCTTTGGCGACCATGCCAGCATGAAGAAAGTGGCTAATATGTTGGGCCTGTCTTATACCAAATCGATCCTCCCTGAATACATGAAGCAATTGAAACAGGGTGCCACACGTGATGAAGCATTGCGGTTTGGCCTTGGCATTAACGAAATGGCCGGTTCAATGACTCGTTTTGGTGATGCTGATATTGTCAGCAGTGCTACCAAGTCAGGCCGCTTTAATGCACGTATGCAGGCTTTTGCTGCAACGACTATGAAACTATCAGGACTGAACGCCGTCACTGCAGGAGCGAAACGAGCGCTTAATCTGGTGCATATGAATAAGCTTGCTGAAATGACCCGTAAAACGGATTGGAAGGATCTTGGTGCAGATGATCTTAAGATCTTACAGGGGAATGGTATTACCGAGCGTGACTGGCAGTTATGGCAGCAGCTGGAGCCAAGTAAACGTGAAGATGGGACGGCGGTACTGACTCAGAATGATTTCTTTAATGCACCAGATGATGTGATTAAGCAGTTCTTGCCACTGGACAAGCAGGACAATGCTAATGCACTGGCTGACTTCCGGTATAAAGCTGCTATGAAATACCAGACTCATCTATTTAACGAGGAGTCAGTCGCTATTATTGAAGCAGGTGTACGTGAACGTAGCATCATTAACTTAGGCGAAGCTGGAACCATCCAAGGGGAATTAGGCCGAACCTTATTCCAGTTCAAAGGCTTCCCATTGGCTTATATGTTCCGTATTGGTCATCGTGCCTTTGCCCAGGGAGATATTAAGAGTCGGGTGACGTTCCTAGCTTCGCTACTGGCTTATCAAACTTTAGCAGGTGCATTGATCGTTCAGACTCAGAACTTGGCCAATGGTAAGAATCCAGAGCCGGTATTTACGATTGATTTCTTTGGTAAGTCACTTCTTAAAGGTGGCGGGCTTTCCTTCCTGGGGGACATCATGTCTGCACTTTCAGATCCAACTGGTCGAAGTGCATCAGACTTTATCAGTGGCCCATTATTAGGCCAAAGCATGAAGCTGGGTATGCTGCTAACTGGTATGGGTAACAACATCATCGAGGGGAAAGAATCTACCCGGATGATGGAAGTGGCCAATACCCTGAAGAGTAATATTCCATTGCAGAATCTTTGGTACAGTAAGCTGGTCGTAGATCGAATGCTGTATTCCAAAATGCAGAATATGATTGATCCTGATTATTTACCGAGAACACAGCAGCGCCTGGAGAACTTAGGTAATAGTTACTGGTGGGATTTATCAGAAGAATAAAATTAGGAGCTTCGGCTCCTTTTTTAATTTTTAGATTACTATGTTGTATTGATATTTATAAATAGCCAAAATTCAACATCAAATGATGTGATGAGACAATTAAGGGGGAAATATGATTGGTAGAGTTTTACCCATATTACTTTTAGGGTATTCAACAGTAGCTTTAGCAGAAAATGGATTTGATCGCTCGTTAATCAATGCCAAGATAATCAATGAGAAATATGAAATTATTGATATTGATAGCTTTAACGATCTTACTCGTCAAATCACCAATGAAGTAGTTTCGACGTTACCTAGAAAAGTTGATGCTGATACAGAGCTATTAACCATGGTGTTAAGCAGACCTTTAATTTCTCAGACTTATGCGCTAAGAGATATTGAAACTAAAAAGGATTTATCGGAAAAAATAGATTTGGAAAAGTTTAGTCAATTAATTAGAAATTACGCTTGTTCCTCAGCTATTGGCACTTCTCAAGTTTATAGGGTAAATGGCACTCATTTTTCCTTTAAAGTGATTAATAGTGATTTTATGGAACTTTACAGCTATACATTCCCACTAAGAACATGTGAAGAATGAATGTGAAATACAATTCAAAGTTGCAGTTATTGCTGAATAGCTTGATTAGTATGACTACACTTTGAGGAATAATTGATGACCTTATATATCTCAACACCTGAGTTATTAAAGCGCTATGGAATTACTAAAGGTACTTTGATCAGCTGGCGAAATAAAAAGAACTTTCCTGAACCAGTGATTAAAGCGCATGGACGTTCCAGTAGTCGTTACGGGATCAAAGCTGTCGATACCTGGGAAAGAGAAAGTGGCTTGCTTGACTCACTTGAAATACAGCCTCTGATAACATCGCATACATAATCTTAGTAGAAAAAGGAATTTCACATCATGAAGAAGATAATAGCTTTCTCTCTAATGAGTCTTATAAGCTCAGTGGCTTTGGCTACCCCAATTACACTTCAGCATTCTAAGACCAGCTATGTGAACTCAGGGATCTGTTCCGCCGTGGTGGATGTGACTATCCATGATTTTCTTGGGACCTATGACAAACTGTATTTAGACCTGGTGGCAAAGGACAAATCCGGCAGAGTGCAAGGGACTTCTGAGAATGTAATAACCTACGGCGATATACAAAACCTTCAAGGTAAAGCATTTGGAAATATTTTTCTTGAATCGGAAACGATGTGCGGAGCGGATCGCACCTGGACAGTTCAGGTTAAGCGCGCCGTCTTGGTCGTAGATGGTAAAAGAGAAGATCTACTGAAGGCCAAGAAAGTTCATATTGATGATTTTCAGCCTATGAGAATAGTAGCTAAATAACAGACTGATTAATAATTCTTGAATACATAGATTAAATTTTACTCATGTCTACCGTTACACAGCCGGAAACTGTGCGTTTCTGACATTTTTACCGTCCGTTTCTGACATTTTTACTGTGCGTTTCATACTTTTTCTAAAAGCGTTACTGAGCAAAATCTAAAATATTTTGCATGAAGCAGTAGTGCTAGATTTGTTTTACCTTGATGTACCTTGATGAAATGGGATTTCCTTAAAATAGAGGTAAATCTTACTGTATATAGCTTTGAAGCTGTTTTGATGGTCTCTCTACTGGTGGCTTATCAAGGTAATTCAATTAAACGCCGTAGAGAATAATTTAAGGCCGTTTTGCTGTACGTACTGATACGGATTTTGCTAGACGTACCTAGACAGAATAGGGGGTGTAATCACCCCATTTATCCTTTTTGCGAAACAAACCCTATGAAAGAGGTGTTTTTGCCTAATTAGACTGCACCGATCTAAAGCAATCTAAAGCTGTTTATTCTATTGTCATGATTTCCGTGATAGTTGAATCTGCATGGTTATCTTGACCATTCAGCTACTGGGTTGGTGTTGGCCAGGTGGTATTCCTTTTCACTACACTTAAAGTGTGGTTAGCGTTCCAAGAGTTTTCGGATCGGGACCACTTCCCCCACTGGGGGATATGAGCAAAATTGCGTTGGTTAATGAACTACGAAACTTTCGTAGTAGGACGGCGCAAAATTGCGTCCACCTACACGCGCGCGTAGTTGTTCCGAAACCTGAGTTTTCCGTAATAGACCAGCGAAAAATTGCGTTGGTTAATGAACTACGAAACTTTCGTAGTAGGACGGCGCAAAATTGCGTCCACCTACACGCGCGCGTAGTTGTTCCGAAACCTGAGTTTTCCGTAATAGACCAGCGAAAAATTGCGTTGGTTAATGAACTACGAAACTTTCGTAGTAGGACGGCGCAAAATTGCGTCCACCTACACGCGCGCGTAGTTGTTCCGAAACCTGAGTTTTCCGTAATAGACCAGCGAAAAATTGCGTTGGTTAATGAGCTACGAAACTTTCGTACAGTCACCAGTATGGGTATGGTCAAAATGACCACTCCATAAAAGCGATGCTCAAAAGTGAGCAACGGTATTCACTGAGCGAAAAATTGCGTTGAGTGGGTGTGTCCAAATATGGACAGACCTCAAAATTGAGTTTTGCACGTGACTATCAGGTACTCACAAAGATAACCCCAACTTTGGGGGGCATCTCTTAACTTTCACCACTGATTAGAGTTTAAAACAATGGTTATCCTCAAATTTGAGGGCATCCCTTAACATCACTGTTTTCAATAGTTTGGGCTGTATTTTTAAGGTTTTGAGCACCACCCCTTATTACTGGATCTTTTGCTAGTTTCACAGTCTAACTCTCGATCCAACTAATCAATGATCCGATCACATAGGTCGCCATTTTCAAAGAAGATCCAACTGTCCAATCTTATATTGATAAGTTCCCCATTCACCTTCACGAGGAACGCGTTCAACGCCAGTTTCAGATTGCCATAGTTGAATTAATGCCTCGCCATTTTCATAATTTGGAATTCCACCACGTGACCATTCGGAGACAGTTGAAGCGCCACTGACAGGTAAAACAAAGGAGATCTTTTGATGTGTCCATCCGATCTTACTTAAATCCAAGATCATACGATTGAAGTCAGGACGTTTATAGCTACGGCGTTTGGCGAAAAACTCTTTTACCTTTTTTTGGGTCTTTAAGTTTTTAAATCTTTCAGCTAGTGATTTTCCAAAAATTTCTGTATCTACAGAGCCATCATCGGTGAACATCATATTGTAATCCCCTGAATTTGATTAAGTGCATCATGATCTAGGTTGGTGAATTGGCAGTACTTCAGTTGAGCATGCATGTAGGCTGTACCAGCTTCGCCGTGGCGATTCTTTCCAACGATGGCTTCAGCAATGCCTCTGTATTGAGACTCTTTGTTATAGACCTCATCACGGTATAAAAAAATAATTTGGTCAGCATCTTGCTCAATCGCGCCTGATTCTCGTAGATCTGACATCATTGGACGTTTGTTAGGACGTTTTTCTAGCTCTCGGTTAAGCTGAGATAAAAGCACTATGACGCAATCAAACTCCTTAGCCATGGCTTTAAGTTCACCAGTGAAATAGGCAATCTTTAAGTCTTCCCGGGCGAACTGCTTTGTTGTCTTCATGATCTGCAGGTAGTCGACCAACACGACACCGATAAAACCATACTGATGTTTTACTTTACGAATAGATTCTCGGATATTTGAAATAGATGGGCGTGAGGTGTCATTGATCTGCATTGGTACTTTTTGAAGCATTACTACGGCGTTTGTATACGCTGTAAATTCCTCTTTGGGTAGGAGGTGAGGGGAATTGCGTACGATTCCAATATCTGCAGGTGCAATCGCGCAACAGAGGCGCATAGCGATTTGCTCCTTCGGCATTTCTCCCGACATGATTAGACTGGGTTTGTTCTGTACAACTGCTACATTATTCGCAATGAGCTGGAGCATAGTAGTTTTACCCATTGCTGGTCGCGCAGCCACTACCATTAGACAACCAGGTTCAACATCACCTAACTTTTTATCCAAGTCATAGATACCAGTTTGAATCCCTTTAATCATAGTTTCGCCAGCAAGTGCGGCTTCAATCTTACGGTGCATCTCAAGAAATGTGTTGGAGGCGGCATCATGAATATGAAAAAGACTTGTACTGCCTTGCTCAGTACTTATATCTGTAAAAGCTGTCTGAGCATTCAAAACCAAATCACCACGGCTTGTGGTCAAGCTACGTGCGTTCTGAATTACTTTCAGTGCTTCTGCTTCAACCTTTCGACAGGTTGTGAGGTCCTTTAACTTTTCTGTATAAGGGATCAAGTTGTAAAAGCTAGAAGGTGCATCACCCAAAATCTGCATGATGTAGCGCTCACCACCAGCCGCGTCGGAGTAGTTGTGCATTTCTAGCCATTGGTTGACCAATACAGCATCGTATGGTGAATTCTTTGCATCTAAATCAACAATTGCCTGAAAAATTAATTTATGACGTGTAGCATGAAAATCTTCTTCAGAAATCAGATTCTCAACTTGAGCATATGAGTTTGCAACGGTCATTAATGCTGCAAGAACAGCTTGCTCAATTTGTAAGTTATGGATCGTTGTATTCATTAGGGACTTCCCAAAAGGCTTTTTGGTTTTGTCGGTAAATTGATAAATGGCTGAGTACAAATAGTTTGCTGTTCAATCGGTGCTTGAATGCCATATTCAGGATTCTGCTTTTTATAACGATCAAACTTATCTATGATCCAAGCCGTGAACTTATGCAGTTTTTTATTTTCAGATAAACCGCTGTTATCGAAATAAGAGTTGAATGCACTTAATTCAAATTCGAAACTAGGCAAACCTAAGATCATCTCTATATCACTTTCATGACCTGTCATTTTTATCTTAGTTACTAACTGATCTAAACTAGGAATCCAGTCGTGTTCTTGAGAGAGATTCATTGATAGATTCATTGATAGATTCTGCGACCCGTTTTTGGGTTCATTCAAAGTACCGTTTTTGGGTTGATTACTATCCAAAATTGGGTTCATTTGCTGCATAGAATCATCCCGCTTTAGGGTTTCTTTAACAGTACCGTTTTTGGGTTTATTATCATCTTTAATAGACCCATTTTTGGGTTTATTTAAATCGTACCAATTTTGGGTTTGTTCTCTTGAATGGACACCAGCTAACGCCAAGACCCTAACTCTTCCCGTAGGACCCATTCTCTTACCCGTATCGATTACAAGACCTAGAGAAATCAGCTCGTTCACTACTTTTTTTACTGTCTTCAAATTTAAAACAGTATCAGCTGCTAAGCGTTCCATGCTCGGCCATGCTGTATGTTCCTCACCAGCACGATCTGACAAAGAAAGTAGAACAAGACGTTGTGAAGAAGTATTCACTGGAGCAGTCCAAGCCCAGCGCGTTGCATCAATGCTCATCAGATCCTCCTTGCTGATAGTTTTTCAGTACAGCCGTTATTAGACGCTCTGAAGTAATGCGTACAGATTCAACATACTCAGTTGGCGTTGTCATATTTGAAGGGTTTGACTCTAATGGCGAAGTGTCTTTTGCGCTCTCAGAAGGCTTATCCATTTTTAGTAGCCTCCCATTCCGCTTCGTACTTCTCGCATTCAATATTGAAGGTATTGCTATGGCTTTCTGCCAAATATTCAGCAATATGGATTAAACGCTCAAGTGTTGAAAAGACTGAAAAATGGATCTTGGTTTGAGTGGCTTCTTTGACTTCCCTCATCTCACTATTTAATTGAAAGCATAGTGTGTCTAACCAAGTAGCTCCCTCACGAGCAAGGGCATAAGCATCTAGCAAATCACCCGCGTCATACTCATCAGATGCATCCTTATCATTCTTTAATCCGTTATAACGATCAATTTGGGTGTCAGCCAATTGAACTGCAAGGATAGTTAAGTTTTCCATTTCAGTAAAAACGGTGCTATCAGCACGGTATTCTTCAGCATGAGCTTTAACAAATGATATTGATTTTATTATTTGATTAAAGAGTGTACGTAGCTGTACTGATGATTCTGATGCAAGGGTATAAGCACTAATTATGTCTTTAGTACTATAAAAAGGAATCAATTGTTCTGAAGATTTAACTTTAGCGTTCATGATGAATGCGCTCCTATGTATTTTGGAGCTTCGTCAATCACGACCAAATGATTTGGGTGACGAAGCTGAAAAGGGTTGGTCGGCAGGTAACATAGGGAACCTGCACACATCATAGATGTGTCCCTCTCCAGCTCCGCCATAACATGCGAACGCATAGAGATTTTACGCACAAAAAAAGCCCGAAGAGCGGACTGTGCGCCTATGTTACTTTTGCAGCCGACCAAAGCTGATTCGATGATTTTGCACCGAACAAATTCAATATAGCCGAATAATATTGATTTGAGAAGACATAACCAAAAAATAAATTTCATTTGTCTTCCTCATCAAATAATAGGGGCTGTAGCTGGCGTTCAAGCTCTGCCATTTTTTCAGCTGCATGAGGTTTGATTTTTCGACCGAACAAAACTAAGTTGCGCCCAGCTTCACTAGCGGCATCAGATGCGCGTTCATATTGCAGAACAGCTTTGTTAAATTCAGAAATAAGAGTCAGATTTTGAGATTTGATGAAGTCGGACATTTCATCAAAAGCCGCGATATAGCTTTCTTTAAACATCGCGGCTTGTTTGCCAGTGAAGCTCATAATAAGAAAAACGAAACCGTTCTTGGTCATCTCGTACATTGGTCGGGGCTTCCCCTGAGTATCGATGTATTCCGTGAGCGCAAAATTGCGCCCGCTAAAATCAGCAGAACATTCCAGCTCTCTCAGTGCACGAAGAACATCACGATGATTTCGTTGAAAGTACTTTGCTACTTTTAACGATGTTGTTGTGGCTTCAGCTTGGTGATCGCTATTGTGAAAGCGACTACTGATTTCAATTAGTTGTTCTTGGAATTTGGGAGGGAAATTAAGAGGCTTATTCATTGAGAAACCTCCAATCCTTTAGAAGCCATCCATGCTTGAACTTCAGAAAGACGCCATACAGTTACACTTGGGCTTAGCTTGACTGGGGCAGGGAATTCCCCACGCTTTACCCACGTCCAGATAGTTTTGTCTGAAACACCGATCAGCCCTTTTGAAGCTGGGCGTGAGTTTAGAGTTTTAACTTGACCCTTGTTAATGCCGCTTTTATAAATATGCTGAGTGGCAGGTTTAGCTGGATAATTGGCAAGATCTTTGATACGTAAAAAACGGTCTTGATTCATTGAAGCCATGTTTGTAACTATCCTATTTATCTGAAATAGATAGCAATTGCATTTCATTGCAACGCCTTGATAGCTATATATAAGCATGCACTTCTAGGGGGATGGGAAGCGGTCACCCTTAAATTAAAGGATACCCCTTTAAGGGGTACCCTTTGAATTTTTACTTAGTGGATGGCCATGATTTTTTTGATTTTCTTTGAAAACATTCCAATCTTTAGGTTTGAGGCGGAGTGGAGTGGTGATGGATTTTAGGCGATCCTTGAACTTCTCTGTCAATGGAATATGTTCGAAATTCATAGAGTTAAATAACTCATTAATTGCTTGTTCATGAGAGTACTTTTGAGGGAATCTTTTATTAATATATATTTCTTTCCAGATGAAATTAGCTAACGATAGTTCGATAGGGAAATCAGGATTGTCACCACTGAATGGTAAGCAATTTTCTTTAATCTCTTCTTGTTGGTATGAGTGCACTTTCTGTAGTTCTTGAATTTCAAGTTCCAAATTTTTCTTTTCTTCACGAAGTTGGATTCTTTCTTTTCTTAGCTCATAAAGCTCTTCTTCTAAGGCTATTTGATTAATATTTTCGTTAAATCCAGCAATAAAAATATCTTTATTAGCAAGTAGCTGTTTAAGCTCGTACGACATGAAGACGGGTGAATCCATCTCCTTCAAATTACTTGTATGGTAGATTGATAGTATAAAATTATGAGCCTCAACAAAACGTGGGTATTGGTTTGAGAAATTCTTTTCATCCCATGCATTATTTATAGTTACTGGATTTTCATTAGCAATAAGGCACGCGGCTTCTATTAAGGTGAAGAATTCATTTTTATAAAAAATAGGAATAGCAGATTTCGTTTCAATTGTAGACTGACGTTGTGAAAGTAATTTATCTACTTGAGAGTGATGGAAAAGAATATTTTTTGCATAAAATGGGTTGCCTTCAAAATCCTTCGCCTCTAATAGCCATCTTATATTTTTAATATCATCATCTATCATTCTTGGAAATGCTTTCAAATATTCATTATCTGCAAGATTAAAAAGAGATGTATCTGAGATCGCGTGAGAAATAGACTGAATGATTTTATCTACATTATAAAAAACACCTGAATCTAAGGTGTGACTAGCATCTAAATAGTCAACTAATTGTGAAAAGTAGATATATCCTTCAAATATAGTAGACCATTTTACTTCTTCAATATGAGCTACAGGTCCACTCTTACAAGCGCTATCTTGGAGTTTTTCGTCACTTATGCAGACAAGGTTACCTTGAAAATATATACAAGGATTTAATTCTCCGATTCTGCAGTAGTATTTAATGTCATTAACTGAAAGATTATTTTCTGAAGATAGAATAACTTCTTCTAATGAATAAAATGATTTCATATGCCTCCCACGGCATTCCCAAAATAGAACCAAGTCAATCGGATTGGGTATCCGACTTTCACCCCGTCGGGCTAGACTTAGCAAACTGAATATAACAAATAACTACGTTATGGCTAGTAGAATTACTTAACTCATTTCCTAAACTTAGGCACGTTTGCCTTTAGGGAATGGAACAACATTATTTCTAAGGCTATCTATAAAGTCTGACCACTCCTGCATCATATTAGTTCTGTACTGTAAATGCTGGGCATGATTGTAGGCTTGAGAGACGGCGTTACCAGTTTTGTGAGCTAACTGAACTTCAATAGCATCATGCATATATCCTTGTTCATGAAGGGTAGTAGATGCTAAACCTCTAAAGCCATGACCTGTCATCTTGCCTGTATAGCCCATTGTTCGAATGGCACTTAATAGCGCATTATTGCTTAAGGGTTTCGCCGTACTATGGTTGTAAAATACAAATTGCTTATTTCCAGTAAGAGGTTTTAAGCTTTCTATTAGTGCTATAGCTTGCTTTGATAGTGGAACTATATGTATTAAAGCCATTTTCATTTTGTGCGGCGGGATACGCCATTCTTGACTATCAAAGTTAATCTCATCCCATTCCATGTTGATGAGTTCAGACGTTCTTACAAAGGTTAGAGTCATCAGTTGCAATGCTGTTTTTACCAAAATATTGCCATGATACCGATCCATGCGATGTAAGAATGCAGGAAACTCGGATATATCTAATCGAGCCATATTTTTAATTTTTCTTGGTTTTAGAGCTTCGCTAAGATGTGGGGTAGGATCATGCTCTATTAACCCTTTACGGATTGCATATCTAAAGACACGCCCTGTCAAAGGAATAGAGCGCTTTGCCATCTCTTGAGCGCCACGACTTTCGATACGTTTGGCGCACTCTAGAATATCTTTCCCTTTAATTTGATCGATAGGTAATTTACCAATGTATGGAAACAGATCTTTCTCAAATACAGAAAGGTCTCTAAGGTAGGTCCCTTCCTTGAGAATAGCTTTTCGATCATCCAGCCATTCTAGAGCCAAATTTTGGAATAAAGTGCTTTGATCTACTTCAGCTTTACGTTCTTTCTTCTTTTCAGCAGGATCCAATCCACTACTCAAGCATTCCCTAGCTTCTAGGTGCTTTGCTCTAGCTTGGGCAAGACTCATAAACTCGTAAGAGCCCAAAGTTAAATTTTTCTGTTTCCCATTGAAACGATATGCATAGATCCAAGTCATACGACCAGTGCTGAATACATGGAGCTGAAGACCGTTCCCATCACTATATTTATCAGGCGTCTTTTTATCAGGTGTCGGCTTTAAGCGCTTAATCTTGGTATCTGTGAGCATGCTGGTATACCTCAATGTTGGTATAAACATGTTGGTATCACTGCTATACCAACCCTTATACCAACAATATACCAACGATTGCAGAAGATTGCACTTCTTTGCTATAGACAATAAAAAAGGCTTAATCCCTTTAGAATTAAGCCTTTCTTCACTGCGTTGGATTGCAGTTCTTTCGAATTTGGCGGTGAAAGAGGGATTCGAACCCTCGAAACGCTATAAACGTTTACACACTTTCCAGGCGTGCTCCTTCAGCCACTCGGACACTTCACCATGGCGATGGATGATATAGAAAAAACATAATCCTGCCAAGCTGAAACAATTGATTTGAAGAAAAACTTTTGGTGTGGTGCTATGATCTGCAAAAATCCGTTTAAAACGAAGACAATATATGCAAAACACCGCACAAAAGGCAGCTCTCCCAGTGATTACACTTGCTGCGCTTGGTGTCGTTTTTGGAGACATTGGCACCAGTCCTTTATATGCGCTGCGGCAATGTTTTCTCACCGCACATTTAGCCATTAGTGAAGCTTCAGTGTTGGGGATTCTGTCACTCATTTTTTGGTGCATTATGCTGACGGTCAGCTTTAAATACGTCACCATTATTATGCGTGCAGACAACAATGGTGAAGGCGGGATCATGTCATTGTTAGCACTGAATTTGCGTACCACCCGTATTTCAGATGACAAAAAAATCTTTTTAATTGCCCTCGGCTTTGTGGGAGCATCATTATTTTTTGGTGATGGGATCATTACGCCTGCCATTTCAGTGCTTTCTGCCATTGAAGGGTTAAGCATTGCCACACCTATTTTTAATCAATGGTTAGAACCGATATCTATCGGGATTTTGGCAGGTCTGTTTTTAGTTCAGCGCCATGGCACAGGTACGATGGGTAAGCTATTTGGACCTTTGACTTTGGTGTGGTTCTTGTCCATTGGCTGTCTTGGCTTATGGAGCATTCTGCAAACGCCTGATGTACTCGCCATGATCAATCCCTATTGGGCCTTCCATTTTGTGGTCGATCAGCCCTATGTCGCGTTTTTAACCATGGGTGCAGTCATTCTCACCATGACAGGGGGTGAGGCGATCTACGCAGATATGGGGCATTTTGGTCGCTTACCGATTCGCTTGGCATGGTTCATTATTGTGCTGCCGTGTTTATTGCTCAATTATGCAGGGCAAGGAGCGCTGTTACTACGTGACTCAGCAGCACTCGCAAATCCATTTTATATGCTAATTCCCGAATGGGCATTGTTCCCGATGATTGGACTTGCCACGGCGGCCGCGGTCATTGCTTCACAAGCGGTCATTACCGGCGTATTCTCAATGGTCAATCAAGCCATTCAACTGCGTTATTTACCGCGTCTCACTGTCAAACATACCTCTGAAGTTGAGCGTGGACAAATTTATTTGCCGTTCATTAACTGGATGTTATTTATCTCTGTCGTCATCCTGATTTTATTGTTTAAAAATAGTGCCAACCTTGCCAGTGCTTATGGGGTTGCTGTGACCATGACCATGCTCTGCGGCACGATTTTAATTTCTATTTTGGCCTATGGTTTTTGGCGTTGGCCGATTTGGAAAGTACTGCTGTTTGCCACACCATTTTTAATCTTAGATTTAATTTTTGTGGCATCTACCTCACTCAAAATTGCCTCGGGTGGTTGGGTGCCGATTATGCTAGGCGCAGTATTATTTACGATTTTAATGACATGGAAAGATGGACGTGCTTTGGTGCTTAAACGCATGGAACAAGATGCATTGCCGATTGATCTGTTTATTAAAAGTGTCTCAATGGGCAGTGAAACTAAATTTGTTCCAGGTGATGCGATTTTCCTTACAGGGACACCGAATATTGTGCCGCATGCGATGCTGCATAATATTAAGCACAATAAAGTCTTACACGAACGTAATATTTTAGTGACAGTCGTAACGCGTGACATTCCCTTTGTTGCAGACGAAGAACGCGTTCAAGTTGAAAAATTAGATCGGCATTTTTATCGTATTACCATGTATTTTGGTTTTAAAGATCAGCCCAATATTCCTGAAGCGGTGCAAAAGGCCTATGAAGTATGGGATTTTGAATACGATTTAATGCAAATCAGTTTCTTTATTTCGCGTGATCGTATTATTCATAGCGTAGGTGACGGTATGGCACCTTGGCGTGAAAAATTATTTATTTCGATGCAGCGTAATACCAGTCCCGTCAGTGACTTCTATCATATTCCGACCAATCGGGTGGTAGAACTCGGTAGTCAGATCGAAATTTAAGAAAGAAGGATTTAGAAAACCAGAGCTCGTCTCTGGTTTTTTATTGCGAGAAATATAATGTTTTATTAGCTATGAAATGAAATACATTTAATGGAAGTACATGACTTGAACAACAGATAAACAATAAATTTGGCTTTAAACGACATAGAATGACGTTGGATTGTTTATTTATTCAGCGAATGAAGACTGCACGATATACTTCATATACAGGGCTTGTTAAGCTCATGACAATCGCTGTAGATGTATGAAAGTAGCTGTAAAACATGGCAAAGAAGCAACGTAATTCTAAAAATTCAGTTTTTAAATTTTTAAATGAAAATACGGTAAAAATCATTCTTGGTGTGGTGGCATCAGGGAGTTTTGCCATTGCTTTTGGGCAGGAAAAAATTAGCCAATTGGTTTCAATTGGTTCATCCACTCATTCAAATTGTTTATCACAATTTTATCGTGATGTTCCGCCTGTGCTCATGAAAGACAGTCTGAAGAAAGACAGTTATTCATTGTGTTTCAATGGGTTTAATGTGGGCTATTCAGGTGTTTCAAAAACTCCACTTTGGGTGGCTGAACTGTTAACGCCGTCTCGTTTAAGTCAAAAAATTCCGCGTGAAGATAACTTTCATGAAGAGCAGCAAGTTCGTGCAGCACATCGTGCCACTTTAAGTGACTATAAAGCATCAGGTTATGACCGTGGTCACATGGCACCCAATGCGGATATGCCGACTAAAGCTGCCCAATTTGATAGTTTTTCTTTAGCGAACATGGTGCCACAAGCACCGAAAAATAATCAGCAAGTATGGCGTGAACTCGAAGAAGCAACACGTGCGATTGTGACCAAACAAAAACAAGACGTTTATGTGGTGACAGGTCCTGTCTTTGCTTCTAAGAAATTAAAAACCATTGGTAAAGGTGTGATTGTTCCGACCGCAACCTATAAAGCCATTTATCTACCTAAAACTGGGGCGGCAGGGGTGTATTACGCGGACAATAGCTTAAAAGATACCGCACCTAAAGTTCAGCTGATGAGTATTTGTGCTTTAGAAGATTTAATTAATATTAATGTCTTCCCGCAACTGACAGAGGAACAAAAACGCAATACCTATAAATTGCCTTTAAAAGCCAGTGAAGTAAAAGCCAATCAGAAGATTGCGTATGCAAGTTGGGATGCAGAAAGCCAGTGTGCAGAAGATGTCTCTAAAGAAACCTTACAAGCCTTACAAAGTGAGTTTAAGCCATCAGCTAGTAGCGTCGCTGCCGATGCCGCTCCTCAGGTCAGTACCAAGACTGAAAATAGTGAATCAATCGATACAGCACCTGCAGATTCTTCAGCTCAAAATGCCATCATTAAACAATTGTTAGATGCGCTGTTGCAGTATATTTTGCAGCTGTTTAAATAGACTTGTTGCATGGGATCACCTTCATGTAGGATGAAGGTGATCCGCTTATCTAAAACAATAAATATGAGTATCAGACCGATGTTTAAAGCTTTTGAAAATGGTACAGAATCACATTCAATTCACGATTTAACCCTTGAGAACGACGTAGATCGCATCAATATTTATGGCAATTTACAAATTACCAAAGACAAGATCGGTTTAGCTGCCGCAAAAGCCTTACAAGCGGCTTTGAATGATATTGTGCAACAGTTAGAAGCCAGTGAATTACAAGAAAAGTTAGAGCGTGAGGATGCGGACGAAATTGAAAATCCATTTCTATAAAAGCGCTAAAAGAATGCTCTAAATTATAAAAAAGCTCACATTATGGTGAGCTTTTTTGATGGTGTTTTAAATACGTTTGGTCATTAGTAATTTTTTAATTTTAAATCGTCTTAAGATACGGGACCTTTTTCATTTTTCCACTGCTGAGGTGTCATTTTGGTCCATTGCTTAAAAGCACGCTGAAATGCACTTTGCTCTGAATAGCCCAGTAATAAGGCAATCTCTTGTAAGCTTAAATGCGGATCTTTCAAGTATTCGGTGGCCATCATACAGCGGATTTCTTGCATCCGTTGTTGATAGGTTTTACCTTGCTGCTGTAAATGCCGCTGTAACTGACGTACCGACATATTCATTTTTTGCGCCACGTGTTCGATTTGAAAACTATTGTTTTGTAGCCCAGCTAAAATGGTTTGTTGTAAACGATAGTCAGCGGGATTGGTATTGGGTAATTTTTCTAGCAGGGCTTCAGCTTGTTGCTTGAGGATGTGCTGTAAGGTTTGATCGCCTTTTTTTAAAGGTCGATTCAGTTCCGATACGGCCATTAAAACTTGTGTTTTTGCCTGACCAAAACGGACTTTACAGCGAAAATACTGCTCATATAGCATCACATTCTTGGTGACTGAATGCTCAAAATGCACTTCATGCAGGCGAATATTTTCAATATCTAAAATCGATTTTAAAAACTCCATCATGAGGGCAATCGCGATTTCATCCGTAATTTGTGCACCTAGGTTATAAGGGACTTTATCCCATGCGATCGATAATAATTCACCATCAACGTTAATCTGTAGCGGTATACCGTCATAGACTAAACGATGATAATCATGATATCGCCTGAGTGCATCAGCAAGCGTTTCACAAGACAATACCAAATAAGCCAAAATGCCCAAATGTTTGGGTTCAACCAATGCGGCAATCTCAAGCCCTAGAGCAGGACGTTGTAATTGTTGATGAAGACTCGTCAGTAACTCCCGCCAAATCATAAAATCAAAGCGTTCAAGATCTTGAATATCTAATAATTTTTGAGGAGGAACTAAATTTTGATGCTGATAATAGGTCAGTAATAATTGTCCTAAACCACCATAAATAGAACCGACATGGTCATTGCTCACGTACATTTATGATTCTTTTATTTTGTCGTATTTTGTCAATCATATTGATTTTTTTGGTCAAGATCTAGTCTTGTGCATTGCTTATAGTGAAATAAGTCATGAAAGGATCAATCCATGTTAAAGGGTTTTATTGCAGGGCTTATTGTTGCCAACGGTTTTGAATGGTTTGCACATAAATATGTGTTACATGGTGTGCATCGTCAGGGGAAAACACGGTTTAGTCCTGTGCCGACCAGTATGCGTTCACATTGGGAACATCATCGTATTGTCCGAAAAGTAGGGTTTTCTGATCATGGGTATGTAGAAGGGATCAAGAATTGGCGAACGCGGAATGAAATTGGCTCGCTTGTAGTTGTTGCGACAGTGTTTGGAGTTGGCTTTTATCCTATTTCAAAGGGTATGACTTTAGCCACACTTTATAGTGCTTGTAACTATTATTATATCCATCGTCGGGCGCATTTAGAGCCAGAATGGGCAATGAAAAAAATCCCATGGCATTATGATCATCATATGAATAGTCATCAGGATGCTAATTGGTGCGTGACTAAACCGTGGTTTGATTATGTATTGGGGACACGCATTATTTCCTCTCCAGCCTTACAAGAATCGAATCCTTTGGGCATAGCTTTACCACAAGCGTTATCAACCCGTTTAACACGCTGGGCGGATCAGATTTTCCCTGCAAAATGGATCAATGACGATACTAAAAAGCTTTCTAAAATAGACATATAAACGCAGCTTAAAGTCACTTTGTCGTGATTTGTCAAAGAAATACGGATTATTGTCAATATTATGGTTATTTTTTATCCTATATTGCATAGGTCGTGAATATTTAGTCATTTCTCGATTGTAGTCATCACAGGGTTTAAAAGCTATTGCATACCAAGCGCTGTTATTTTTTCTTGGTTTTGATAGGGAGTCGAAAGACTCCTTTTTTTTATCCTTAATTTTTGCAAAAAAAAGAGTGCCAAAGCACTCTCTTTTGAAAACGGTCTTTAATTAAAGACGCATTTCAATACCTTGTTCGGCTAAGTATTTTTTCGCTTCTGGAATGGTATGCTGACCAAAGTGGAAGATTGATGCAGCCAACACCGCATCTGCACCACCTTGTATAATCCCATCTGCTAAGTGTTGTAAGTTACCTACACCACCTGAAGCAATCGTTGGAATGGTCACGCGGTCATTGATGGCACGCATCAGCGCTAGGTCATAACCTGCTTTGGTACCATCGGCATCCATCGAAGTGACAAGCAATTCACCTGCACCGAAGTCTGCCATTTTGACTGCCCACTCAATCGCATCAATACCTGTTTCTTTACGACCGCCGTGGGTGAAAATTTCCCATTTATTCTCACCGGTTTTTTTGGCATCAATCGCAACCACGATACACTGCGCACCAAAACGTTGCGACGCTTCTTGCACGAATTCAGGGTTATAAATGGCAGCCGAGTTAATCGAAACTTTGTCTGCACCGGCGTTTAAAAGTAGGCGAATATCCTCAACTTTACGGACACCACCACCGACTGTTAACGGTACGAAGACTGATTCAGCCATACGCTCTACAGTGCGGTAAGTCGTGTCGCGTCCATGATGTGTAGCGGTAATATCAAGGAACGTAATTTCATCGGCACCTTGTTCGTTATAACGACGTGCAACCTCAACCGGGTCACCTGCATCACGAATATCAAGGAATTGAACACCCTTCACCACACGACCATTGTCAACGTCGAGGCAAGGAATAATACGTTTAGCTAGCATAAATTTTTCCAATTATTACAGCCGATTATGAAACTCACCCACGCAAGCGCTACACCTTGGCAGATGGAAACGGTATTCTAGCAAAATTATGTAAGTTTTTTCGCAGGTTTTCTATGTCGGTTTATACCACTTTGTCTTTAAAGGAAGTTCAGGATTTTGCAGCGCCCTATGGTTTAAAGGCGATTGATCTGATTCCCATTCAAGGCGGTATTCAAAATACCAACTACTTTTTAGTCTGTGAAGATGCACAATATGTCCTGACTGTTTTTGAAGATATGGACGAGCAAGCCGCAGGGGAACTCGTCCCTGTGCTAGAGCGTTTAGGTGAGGCAGGCGTGGCTGTGCCTGTACCTTTGTCACATTCAGGTAAAGCCATTCACAGTATTAAAAATAAGCCTGCGCAAATCGCACCGCGCATGATGGGAGACCATCCCATGCCATCGACCCTAGCGCAAGCTGAAGCAATTGCCGTGGCACAAGCAAAAATGCATGTCGCATTACAGGACTTTAAACTTGAACGTAATTTCGTACGTGACCATGCTTATTGGTATGGCGTGGCGCAAGAAATTAAACCAAGTTTGAACGATGCTGATAAAGCTCTGCTCAGCAAATTATTGGGCTTATATGAAGCATTAACGGCTGTTTATCATGATCGTCCTCGTGGTTTTATCCATTCCGATTTATTCCGTGACAATACCTTATTTGATGGTGATCAACTCAATGGCATTCTCGATTTTTATGAGATGAACCATGATGAATTGTTATTTGATATTGCCATTACCTTAAATGACTTCTGCACCGAATATCCTGATGTCACTTTAAATGAGCAAAAGGCTGTTGCCTTCCTTAATGCCTATGAAACTGTACGTCCTTTAACTGCGGACGAAAAATCATGCCTAGAGTTATATTTGGCGATGGCAGCAGGGCGTTTTTGGATGATGCGTTTACAAGTGGCACAGCGTAATGCTCAATTGGGTCGTACGGGCGATGATATTTTGCAAAAAAATCCAATCGAGATGCGTAATATGTTGATTGAGCGTTTAAAATTCGTCACAGCTTAATCAATTCAATTTTAAAAATATAAGGATAGGGAAGATGCGCGATCAGGGACGTTTGGTGGAATGGTTTGATGACAAAGGCTATGGCTTTATTCAACCGAATGATCAGGCGAAAGATCGCGTATTTCTGCATATTAAGGACTTTGCAAAGCAAGGTCCGCGTCCAATTGTAGGCTGTGCCTTAGATTACACCGTGATTTTAGATGAACGTGGTCGTTATAAAGCACAGCAGGTGATGTATCTGAAAGCATCACAAACCAAAACAGCGCACAAAAAGAAACCGAGCTATGCGCAGCAAAAAGCCAAGCTACAACCGATGCAAATACTCTGTGTGGTGTATATCCTGTTCTTAGCGGCATTTACCTTAGGCGGTTTACTGAATGGTATGGTGTTACTGTTCATCAGTATTATGAATGCCATGAGTTATTGGTTTTATGCCCAAGATAAAGAGGCTGCACAACTCGGTAACCGCCGTGTGCCAGAAAACACCTTACATCTATTATCGTTTTTAGGTGGTTGGCCTGCGGCATGGTTGGCTCAGCAAAAACTGCGACATAAAACACAAAAACAACCGTTCCGTCAGATATATTTTTGTACTATAGCCTTTAATATCATACTTATTATAGGGTTAATTTCACCTTTAAACCCTTTTCAATTTTAAGGTGAACTAATAGGAGCGTACATGAATTATTCTATTGATAAAGACCCCAATCGCACCTTAACTTTAATTTTATATGTGCTTTATATCATCGCGATTTTTACTGGTGGCTTGCTTGCCGTCATTGCATTGGTTATTAACTACATTAAACGCAGCGATGTGCATGGCTCTATTTTTGAAAGTCATTTTACGTGGCAAATTCGCACCTTTTGGTGGTATCTGATTTGGAACATCATCGCATTTTTACCATTCCTATTTTTATTCTTTACGGGCCAAAATCCTGACCTCTTTGCGGGTGTGGCATTGGGTGCTTCAGTCTTCTGTATTGCGGTGATTTTTGTGGCGTGGGTATGGATTGTTTATCGTGCCATTAAAGGCATTATGCGCTTAAATGATAACTTGCCGATGTATAGCAATTGATTTTGAATCCCCCTATCTCCCCCCTTTTTCAAAGGGAGAGTAAAAGCCTCCCTTTGTTAAAGGGAGGTTTGGAGGGATTTTATTCAGCCACCTTATCTTCAGTTTTTCGCTTTAAAAACTTCGGTTTCCACTCACTGACAATTACACCCAATACCACCATCAAACCACCGAGCAAAGCCAATGCAGGTAAGCGCTCACCGGCAAGACGACCAAACAGACTCGCCCAAATCGGTTCACCGGCATAAATGATTGCGGCTTGAGAAGGATCGACCATTTCCTGTGCCCAGTTCATCACCAATTGAATACCAGCACTTGCCACGCCTAAACCGAGCAAAATCATAAGAAGATGCGGATGAAAATCGGGTAAATGAGTTTCCCCAAGGATCGGTGCCATACAAAAACAAAAGATGGATGCAAAGATCAATTGCAGTACCGTCACCCGTCGCGTATTGACCTTTGGTGCAAAATAACTGATGAAAATAATCTCAAGCGCAATCGCAATCGAACCTAAAATCGTTAACATTTGTCCAAAGTTCAGTTGAATCGCACCAAAACCATTACCTGTTAAAAATACCAACCCCATAAAGGCAAATGCTGCGCCAATCCAAGTCATCACATGCGGTTTTTTACGGAACAATAGCCATAGCAGAATGGGCACAAGCGGTACATATAAGGCGGTTAGGAATGCAGATTCACTGCTGCTAATGGTTTGAATACCCACTGTTTGTGTGCCATAGCCTAATGCAATGACGGCACCAATGGCTGCACCTGCAAGCACCTCCTTTAAGGTCATACCTGTTAAGTGTTGATATGAAATTAAGCTGACCGCAATCGCTGCCATCGCAAACCGCATCGCGACAAACAAAATTGGACTGCTAAAACTTAAGCCATATTTGACAATAATAAAGGTCGTTCCCCAAATGAGGGTAATCAGGATTAAGGAAAGCTGCGGTAATTTTTGCTTAAACCAAGAGGGAGATGTACTCGTGAATTGAGCAGACATGGGAGAAAAAAACCTAATCAAAAAATCAGAAAACAAAAAGAGGTCCGAAGACCTCTTTTAACGCAAAAACAGCAGCTTAGATTATGCGTCTAAGATGGCTTGTGCTTCACGAAGGTTTAAAGTGCCTTCGTAGATTGCACGACCGGTAATCGCACCTAAAATGCCCGGTTGACCTTTTAAGCCATGCACGTCATCGATGTTGGTGACACCACCTGATGCAATCACAGGCAAACCTGAATAGGTTGCAAGGTTCACGGTTTGTTCAATGTTGACACCTTGCATCATGCCGTCACGTGCGATGTCTGTGTAGACAATGCTTGATACGCCCGCGTCAGCAAAACGTTTTGCCAGTTCAGTCGCTTTCACGTCAGTCACATTCGCCCAACCATCCGTTGCCACCATGCCATTCATGGCATCAATACCGACAATGATATGACCTGCGAATTGCTTACATGCTTCTTCAACAAACTCAGGATTCTGTACAGCTTTGGTACCAATAATCACATAAGACACACCCGCATCTAAATAATGCTGAATTGTCTCAAGTGAACGAATACCACCACCGATTTGAATTGGAAGATTCGGCTGAGCTTTGGCAATGGCTTCAACCACAGGCTTATGAATAGGCGTACCTGCGAAAGCACCGTTTAAGTCGACCAGATGTAAACGACGTGCGCCTTCATTGACCCAATGCTGTGCAGTTGCGACTGGATCGTCTGAAAATACAGTATCGTCTTCCATACGACCTTGTTTTAAACGTACACATTTGCCGTCTTTCAGGTCAATTGCAGGGATGATCAGCATGCTTTCGCTCCTGGCCTAATCGTTGAATGAATTTGAATGAGCATCATCTTAACAAATAAACCACTATTTTCTAAATCTAAATACTGAATCATTCATATGAAAAAAACCTGTCATAAGACAGGTTGGAGTGAGTGCGAGACAATTTATTGTTTTTATAGATGCTTCAATCGTGTTGAATTTTTTGAAATTTAACCATAAAGGGAAATATTCAGGTCAAGATCAAGCGGTTTAACTTGAGTCAATTGTGAACCTAGATCATAAAGACCATCATTCACAGCGCCTACAGTTGAACCAACAGTGCTGACCACACCACCTACCAATGGTAATGCTGCGGCTGTATCTGTGATTGGGGCCAGATCATCTAACAGAGCGTCAAGTGTGCCAGATACGTCTTGTACCACACCGCCCACACTTGCGACTGGGTTATTCAGTAAATCACCCACTAAATCAAGCGGTTGAATGCCTGCTACATAATCTCCAGTTTCAGCAACCAAGCCACTTAAGTTAGAGGCTGTTTGTCCAACGGCATCAATGACATCACCTAAGACTGGCAATTGGGTCAATGGTGTTGTGAGCGGGGCAGTGGTCGTTAAGACACTGTCTAAAATATCAGATACACCGTTTAAGGTGCTGCCGACTAAATCTGTTGTGCCATTCAATGCTGTATCTACACCACCGAGTAAGTCACCTGCGATGAGCTTGTCTGAAATGGCATGTACACCTTGGCTGACATCTCCAAGCAGGTCGGTTGTCACATCGAGTACGGTCGAAATAGTATCACCCAATACCGGCAAAGCTGTGAGTTTTTCGGTCAAAGGTGCGGTGAGTTCCGACACGGTTTCAACCACTTCATCGACGACAGTAATGACGGCTTTAGTAATTAAGCCGACGACTTTACTGATGCCCTGTGCGATCAGCGTGAATACGCCACTTATTTTTCCGCTAAATAGACTAAACATGAGATGAATCCTCTTTATTTTGACATCAGTGATCTGATGCGTGCTTGTTATGCTGTGTATGTTGTTTTAGCAGAATATTTAAAAATATACAGATGTAGAAAAACGAAGATAAAGCATGAATAGTGCTAAAAATTTAAGAAACTATTTGAATATTATGAGTTTAATTTGGGAAATAATAAATGTTAAAAAATGTATATAAAAACAATAAGATAATTATATCATTTTGGTGCTTTTTAGATTTTTTGGCACGCTCTTTGGGCAATCAAGCAATGAAAATCATCATAAATTCGGATTTTCTTTCTAAAACGTTAAGTCACTAACGCGAAATGCGCATTTTCGGGAGATATTTAAGCTAGATTTTAGCGCATATTTCGTTTACCTAAAGTTACATAAATGTTGTGATGAAATCGTCAATGTTTCAAAAAATTGCAATCAGGTTTAAATTTTTTGCGCCAAGTTTAGTTTATTGTGCAATCTGCTTAAGTACATGCTCAGGCAATAGATTCAAGCGTGATAATTCATTAAAAATTAAGACACAGGCATACGCATCTGCCGCGGCATATTCAATTTGTGCTCGGCTTAAATTCTTAGCTGCCCAATTTGAGGTACTGATTTTTTTAGACTTAGGGAAATGTTGTTGAAATAACAGCGCAATGGCATTTTTGACGCCCATGGTGTGTTTTATACCAAAGCTGCTAAAACATTTAGACAGTTCAATGACGCCGTTAAGTTCAATGCCTTTCTTACGAAATAAATGTGCATCATTTTTTAAGCCAAAGCCTGCTTTTAGTTGCTGAGGATTGGCAAGAAGAGGGGTTAAAAAACGCCATGTTTCAGCGTTCATTTGAAATAGATAAGCATTTGTTACTGTTGCCAATTGAATGAGATGTGGACCGGTTTGTATTTCACCTTTGCTAAAAGTGGGTTTAGATTCTGAGTCAAAACCCAATAGTGTGGCTTGTTTGAGCGCCGTTTCAATAGCTTTGCACTCTGCAAGATTTTGGATGACGATAATCTTGTCTAAATTTAAGTTTTGAAAGGCAGGCAATAGCGCAATTTGTTCTTTGCTCGGTAGTAGGGTATTCGGTAATGCATCCATCATTCTTTTAGGTCTCGCTTCGCTCAATGTCATCATAAAGCGTTCCACAGAGAAAATCTGTGGAAATCACCTATAAAAAAAGCCCGCATATCGCGAGCTTTTTTGAAACTTTGAAAATGCTGATCTAAAATGAAAATTAGATTTTCCATTCCACAAAGTTTTTAAGCAGTTGTAGACCCGCTGTATGACTTTTTTCTGGGTGGAACTGCGTTGCGAACAAATTTTCTTTATGAATCGCAGTACAGAACTCTAAACCATAGTCACAGGTTGCAGCCACAATGCTTGGATCTTTTGGTTCAACATAGAAGCTATGCACGAAGTAGAAACGTGCATCTTGTTCAATATTGTTCCACATTGGGTGGCTGAGGTCAGCTTGACGTACTTGATTCCAGCCCATATGCGGTACTTTCAAACCATCCATATCTGGGAAGCGTTTCACTGCACCTTCAAAAATACCCAGTGCATCTGCACCGCCATTTTCTTCAGAATGTTGCATTAACGCTTGCATACCCACACAAATGGCAAGTACAGGCTTATTAAACACTGCGTTACGCACAACATCATCGATGCCTGCTTCATGCATGCCTTGCATACAGTCACGCATTGCACCAACGCCTGGAAACACAATTTTATCTGCTTGCGCAATTAACTTTGGATCATTGGTCACATCAACGGTTGCACCGACATGTTCGAGTGCTTTTGCTGCTGAGTGAAGATTTCCCATGCCATAGTCAAGAAGGGCAATACGGGTCATTACAATGTTCCTTTGGTTGAAGCGACAGTATTCGCAGCACGTGGATCAATTTCACATGCCATACGAAGCGCGCGCGCAAATGCTTTAAACACGCTTTCGATTTGGTGATGGCTATTTTTGCCTTTCAAGTTGTCAATGTGAAGCGTCATCAGTGAATGGTTCACAAAGCCTTGGAAAAATTCAGAGAATAAATCCACATCAAAGCGACCAATCATAGAACGAGTAAATGGAATATCCATAAACAAGCCCGGACGACCAGAGAGATCCACCACAACACGGCTTAAAGACTCATCTAAAGGTGCATAGAAATGACCATAGCGTTTTAAGCCTTTTTTATCGCCAAGCGCTTGCGCAAATGCCTGTCCGAGTGTGATCCCGCAGTCTTCTACGGTATGATGATCGTCAATTTCCAAATCGCCATCACAATGAATATCAATATCAAACAGACCATGTCGCTTGATTTGATCAATCATATGATCTAAAAATGGAACACCAGTGTTTAAAGTGCCTTGACCAGAACCATCGAGGTTCAAACGAACTCGAATTTTGGTTTCGTTGGTATTTCTTACCACTTCACTGATACGATCTGTCATAGACACGTTCCTCAAATACGTCAAAATGATTGATGTAGAAAATATTTTCGCCGTGACGACGTCACCGCATATTAGATTGCTCAGGAGGGTTTATCAATGCCTATCACCGTACATGCCTATACTTCCCTAGAAAATGAAGAAGTGCGCAGCCAGCTTGAGCGACTGTATGACACCAGCCCTGAATTTAGTGATGGGACAGATGCCATTGAACAACTAGAGCAAAACTTAGCACAGTATACCTCACTTTATACCGCCGAATTTAATACTAAAGTCATTGGTGCAATCTGGAGCAGTGGTCAGGGCGAAAGCCGCCTACTGCAAAATATTGTGGTGCATCCTGCCAATCGTGGGCGCGGGGTTGCCGACCGACTGGTGAGTGAAGTCTGCCGTATGGAAGAAGAAAAAGGGGTGAAGCATTTTGAACCGGGCTGTGGCGCAATTCACCGTTGCTTGGCACATCTTGAGAAAATTTAAGTCTTCGTTGGAAACAAAGCAGCGTATTCGCTTCTTTTTTCATATTTAAATGCGCTGCAGCCCAAATAAAGCCACTGTTTTTGCTAAAAAATGTGCAAATAAGCCAAGATGTGTTTGAAAATTAAACATTTGAAATAAATTATACTTTTCACGCTTGACGGCATAGGGCGGAGATTGTTTAATACGCGACATCGGCGTGATAGCTCAGTAGGTAGAGCAACGGATTGAAAATCCGTGTGTCCCCAGTTCGACCCTGGGTCTCGCCACCATATTTAAAACTGATTTAAAGTTTCGATCCCTGATCCCATCAGGGATTTTTTTTGGTCTAGCGATTGACCAAACACAGTATGAAATTCATATTTCGACTAAAATTTACGCACTCAAATCTTTTTTTTATATTTTTGATTGACTAATGTGTCGAGATACGGCTTAATACACCGCATCGGCGTGATAGCTCAGTAGGTAGAGCAACGGATTGAAAATCCGTGTGTCCCCAGTTCGACCCTGGGTCTCGCCACCATATTCAAAAAAATCCTCAAGCATGATTTGGGGATTTTTTTTGTCTGTATCTTTTGTTTTTAGCCTATATTCATTCTTTTAAGCCTCAAAATAGTATCTATCACGCTTTCATTTAAACAGCGTACGCATGCATAAACGCTGAATCTGTTTGCTACTCTGCACCACGATAACCAAGCCGTTTATCGTCATTAACAGTTTTATTGTATAAAAATTACGCAACTTCAGGCATAAATAGAGCTATAAATTTTCCCTTTTCTATGTTGGGACGTATCTATGTATCTCCTTAAAACATCCAAGATTACGCTACTTGCCATGCTGAGTGCTTTTGGGCTCAGTTCGATAAGCTATGCAGACACTGTGCGCGTGATAGAGCCTGTCAAGCTGCCGACCATGACGGTTATGGCTGAACCTGAATTACGCGCAGAAACAGGCTATTTACCGTTTCAAGAACAACCTAAGAAGCGTACTGCCTTACAACACCGTATGGTCAAACTTGAACGCGATATTCAAAGCTATACGGTGGATGCTGACTTTGCTGGAAATGTTGATATCCTGCCGCCACAACCTGCACCCGATTTAGGCAGTTTACCGCTTGGCTTACAGCATTATGTGCTTGCTGTTGCAGATGGTTTGCAATCGAGCGATCCGCGTAATGGCGTCTATACCATGTTGCAGCATTTTGGCATTGACCATAACGCGACCAATGTCCAGATCAGTCGTGAGCAGTTTAATACGCGTTTTCCTCCAGCGAATTAATCCTGTTTCTCATACTTGATGCTTGAGCGTCATTGAAAAAAGGAAATCTGAAACGGTTTCCTTTTTTTCTATGCATAAATCCGTCTGATCTGTTTGATGATTGATTTATGCTTAAAAAATAAGCATAGTGGTTGAAATGCATCAATTTGTCTCGTCAATTTGGAGTTTATGAATGCCGCGTATTTTTATCGTTTTAGCACTGGTTACGGTGTCGGTATTTGCTTGGATGTTTTATCAATATTCGGTGCAAAAGCAAGATGCGGCAGCCTTGGGTGAATATGAACAGGTCTTAAATGAAAAGACGCAAGCGCTGTATACCCAAGCCAAAGACTGGCAAAAACCGATTCAAATTGAGGTTGATGACGACCGTTTAGAAGGTGATTATGCTGAAATGGCTGCCTTTATTGTGGGCAGTATGCGTGACAGTGCAGAACTGCGAAATCAATATTTACGGGACTTAAAAGCGCAACATTGGGATCGTTTTTTAGATGTTTCACGTTTGGCTAAAGACCAAAAACAAAACTATAAAGAAACCGAAGCGATGCTGAAAGCCGTCGCCGATATTGTAAAAGAATACGAATTACAAACCCAAAATCGCGATGCTTTGTTAATTCAAACTGCGAAGCAATTGGATATTAAAAATCGCTATCGTCAGCAGCTTATTCATAATTTAAAAGAGAATTTAAATGATGATGCCGCTAATGCAATTTTTGCTTTAGAGAAGCAAAGTTTGCAAAAAGCCAATCAATTATTTGCGCTGTTAAAACAACACAAATGGCAAAATAAAAACAATATGGTGATGTTTTATGAAGATGCCCCGATTGCGCCATTTAACGCCTTATATAAAGAGATGGTGGAGCTGAATCAGCAAATGGAGCAGATTAAGCTCAACAATCGACAGCAAATTAAAGATCAGCTCTAATGGCATAAGTCATGCTGAGATGAATCATGCATTTTGTTGTGACTTTCGTTGAAGTCACACATCAAAAAAGGATGCCATTTGGCATCCTTTTTTTTGTTTAAATTGCAGAATTAAGCTGCTTTTTTAAACCAAGAGAACCAGCCTTTTTTCTCAGCTTTTGCTGCAGCTTCAACAGTTGCTTCAGCAGGAGCAGCTTTTGCAGCTTCTACTTGTTCAGCAGCTTCTGTTTTTGTTTCTTCAACTTTTGCAACAGCAGCGTCTTTTACTTCTTCAGTTTTAGTTACAGTTTCAGTTTTAACTGTTTCTACTTTTGCAGCAGCATCTGCTTTCACTGCAGCAGGAGCAGCTTTTGCAGCTTCAACTTGAGCCACAACAGCAGTTTTTTCTTCAGTAACTTTAGCTACAACAGCATCAGCTTTAGCAGCAACAGGTGCAGCTGCTTGTTGAGCAGTTTGAGTTGCTACAGTTTTTACTTGTGATTTAAGTACAGTTACAGGAGTCGCTGTTTCAGCAGCCATTGCAGCAGCAGAAGATGCAACAATTGCAGTTGCTAGAAGTGTTTTTAGCATGTTCATATATAGCCCCATCAGGAGAAACAAGAGAATTGAGGGCAATATGATACGCTTATAAAAATTAACCGATTGATTTGTTAAGTTTTATTGGTTGAATAATGGGCTAAAATTACAAAGGGATAACATTCATTTATATGTAAAGCATTTAGCGATTCTAGAAATAAGATTTCTAAATGCTGTGTGAATTTAAGAATCAGTTTCGTAGTTGATTAAAAGTTTTAAATTTAAAAAAGAGAGTGTATTTAGTTTTCCTTTTTCACTAGAGCATCATAAAAATCCTGATTTAAGTCATCATATTTAAGCAATTTTCTTTTTAAATTAAGCCAATGGGGCTGAATTTGTTTTTTAATTGCTGGTTCATTCATGATTTTTGCGGCTCTTAAAGCATAACTTATGTAGTTTCTTTGTCCGATAAAGGAAAACCTTCTATAAATATACTTTTTGTGGGGGATAAGAGGGGCTAACCCTCTATTGATCCTAGAAAGGTTAATTTTCAATATGCGCTTATTAGTCATTCGGATAGCTTTGTTAGCTTTATAAGAGTATTTAGCCAATCCAGTATCACGTAATAAAATTTTGATACCATCATAAGTAAACCCTAAATATTGGAGTTCATCTTTAGAAACACGTATTCCATTTTTAAATTCAGCTATTTTAGTTTTTTTATCTTGTATTGTTAGCTTCATTTTTGTGATTTGAGTTTGAGAGTATCTTAGCAATTGATACTGATTCGCCCTATCACAAATAATTAAAATATCATCACAATATCGATAATACTTAGCATCAAATTTATCCGCTTCTTTCTTTAGTTTTTCATCAAATTTCATCATGTAAATATTTGATAAAAAGGCACTTAGTGCTGACCCTTGAGGAATTCCTTTTTGTAAATTGTTTTTGCAAATTATTTTATTGCTTCTAATTTTTTCTCTAAATTCTTCACTCGTGCAAAGCCGTTTAAGATCTTTATGATGACGATTCAAAGATAGTTTTAGATTTTGATAAACTAAATTTTTTTCAACATAACTGTATTTGGTTATCGATTTAAATACGTTGTAATGATCATTTGGCAGTGCATCTATGCCTAAAACTTCTTTCCATGCCTGTTTTAATAATTCATGATCTAATTCATCAAAAAAGCTTTTTATATCTAAACAAATCACGGAACAATTTTGACGTTCTTTAACTTCATCGAAGACTTTTTTTGCAAAATTAATGTTGTTTGGAGAGTTGGGAAGTTTTCTAAATGCTAAAACGCAATCCTGAATTTGCTTTTGTATGAGTATTTCTTCATAAAAAGGTGATAAGAGAAATGCGTAGTAAGCATAAATATGACCATCTATATGGGCTGAATATTTTATAGGTCGAATTTTGGGTTCTTGCTTTTCAACGATAATTTTTCTTGCTCCATTGATGACTTTGAATCCTTTCTTTTTAATTTTTCTAGAAATTAATTCAAAATGAATAAATGGGTAGAACGCATGCTTATTAATATTATCTTGATTCGTAACATAGTGATAAATCTTTTCTGATGAAATAGGATAATCAAAATGTAGATATTTTTTTTGTCGATCTTTAAAAAAATTATGGTCAATACTCATTATTAGAAAACTCAAGGAAAGGCTGACGATAATCCTCGTTTAAACGCCCTATTCTAAGAACAGAGTTCCTTGAGCATACCCAAGTACCCAAAATACGTACCCTCTAGAAGAAAGCTTCTACATCGTCTTTAGATCACGAAAGGAATATACTATGAGAAGCATTGATTACATTCTGTGGAGTACCCTATACCTTGTATTCAGTACTTGGTTCCAGGCAGTATGTAATGTATCACCTGAACTGCTAGAAATTCTTCTAACATTTCTGAGTACAATACTTGCAAACAGATTACCTTCCCTATGCCCTACAGCATAGGCTTAATAAATATACTAAATTAACCCGAATCCTGTTTAAGCCGATGACTCCATAATTTGAATTGTTGGCTTATTTTTATGGATCAGTTGATATGCACACAAGGACGCGTAAATCCCTCCTAGAAATCCATGAACACTACGTGCTTTGCTTGTCACTAAATTGTACTGACCTTTCAACAAACTGAATAAAGTCTCTATCTTATTACGCTGTTTTAAGTGATATTTATCTGACTCAGAAAGTTGTGTAGCCTGCATATTTTTTCGATGATAGGTAATTAAATCAATGCCTTGCTCTTTTAATCTAATCTTCAGTTCTTGACTAATATAGCCACGATCTCCATACAACTTTGCTTCCACCTCTTTAACGAGTCTCTCAACCATTTTTATGTCAGCAACATGTCCATTCGATAAAGCAGAACAAGCAATTTCACCAAATTGGTTCATTGCAATGTGCAATTTACAGCCATAAAACCAGCCCATTGAACTTTTACCACGAGATGCAATTTTAGCTAAAGATTTATGGCGTTGAATACGTTGATTTTTACAAACTGGCAGAGTTGTTGAATCAATCCATAAATATTGTGTACCTTGGTCTTTCATCAGCACCACATGTAAAGCGTGTAGAGCCAATTGGTGCATATTGATCAGATGAATCATCCTTTGATAGCAAGGCAAATACTTAAATAAATGGTTTTTATCTTCTTTTAACCAAATGAAAAATGCTTTGAAATTATTGAAATGAGAACATTTGTACCAAATAGCGATAAAACAGATTTCTGAAATGGTTAAATGAGCAGTTCTGATTCTTAAGGAACGATTACTTTGCTTAAGAAAATTCCAGTAGGTTGCTTCAAATTTAAGAAAGAAATCATCAATTAAGCAAAATAATTCGGTACTATTAAACATCGGGACTAGAGTTTTAAGTTTTGTGTGGTAACTCAACTGATGGCTCTAGTCCTTCTATTTTTCAAGTTAATTTCTTATCCGCGATTCGGGTTAAATTAAGATTTAAACCACAAACAATTGTTTTATAAAATAAACTCCACATTAAGCGGAATTCTTTTTGTAGAAGTATTTAAGAATTAAATACAGTTCAATTACTGTCTCACTCTTATAATTCTACTGAATATTCTTTAAGCAAGCCATAAGAACGCAAATATTTAAGGCTGATAAACAATACCTAAACCTTGAAATGGTAAAGCAATTACATCGACTGCAAGTGCAATTGGGAATAATGCAATTTTTTCCGCTAAAGGTGTGTCAGGCAAACGCTTTTTCACTTTCTCAGTTTGGTAAACACTGACTTTATAAGCCTTACTGAGCGGCTGTAGGCGCTTAATATTATTGGCGACAGGATAGATCAATCCTGAAAGTTTAAGTTCAAAGGAATTTGCCGATGATTTTGAGCCTGTACCACATGCACACGGTGCGACCCCATAGCTTTTAAAAAGTACTTGTTCCTGAGCACTTAAACCAGAGGGTGGGGCATAGTCGAAACGAATCGTGCCTGAGAATTGATTATTTATCCCATAAGGGTGGTAAAAGCTTAAATCATGGTGAAAGCGAATATATTTGGGGTCAAGCTGACTAAACAAAGACTGAAATGCCATTGCACCTTCGGTGATGACATAACTATATTTTTCACCTGCCACAACAACAGCATCACTGGGTAGATCTGAAGAAGGCTGTGCAAGTTTCCCAAAAGCAACAACATTGTCTTCAATGAGCGTAACTCGTTCATAATCGTAACGATATTGCGGAGATACTAAATCGCTGACATTGCCTCCAACTTTGGAGTTAGGCGAACACCCTGTTAAGCATAATAATGACAAACAAAGAAAAATAGTTTTTTTATACATGGTGAGTTTTTATAAGGATTTGTTTTAATCCATAGTAAAAAAAATCCCCGCACAAAGCGAGGATTTTTTAATCGACGTATTTAAGAATTAAACACGTTCGATGATTGTTGCAATACCTTGACCCAAACCAATACACATTGTCGCAAGACCAATTTGTGTATCTTGTTGTTCCATTACGTTCAGAAGCGTCGTGGTGATACGCGCACCAGAACAACCCAATGGGTGACCAAGCGCAATTGCACCACCGTTATGGTTCACAATGTCTTGTTTGTCATAAATGCCTAAGCCTTTAAGAACAGCCAAGCCTTGCGCAGCAAATGCTTCGTTCAACTCAAACGTTTGAATGTCAGAAATTGAAAGACCTGCACGTTTAAGTGCTTTTTGTGTTGCAGGAACAGGACCGTAACCCATAATCGCAGCATCACAACCTGCAACCGCCATAGAGCGAATCACAGCACGTGGCTTAAGACCTAGGGCTTGCGCACGTTCAGCAGACATCAGCAACATTGCAGAAGCACCATCAGACAACGCTGAAGATGTACCCGCAGTTACAGTACCGCCTTTCGGATCGAAGACAGGACGTAACGCAGCAAACGCTTCAAGATTAGAATCAGGACGAATTACTTCATCAACGTCGCATAGGATTTTAAAGCCATTTGCGTCATGACCTTCAATGCCAATGATTTCGTTTTTGAAACGACCTTCTTGTGTTGCAGCCCAAGCACGACGGTGTGATTCTACACCAAACGCATCTTGTTCTTCACGGGTAATACCGTTCATACGACCGAGCATTTCAGCGGTTAAGCCCATCATGTTTGACGCTTTTGCATAATGCTTAGATGCTTCAGGGTTCAGGTCGATGCCGTGCATCATGCCCACGTGACCCATATGCTCAACACCACCAATGATGAAGATATCACCTTGGTTGGTTGCGATTTGCGCCGCAGCAGTATGAATAGACTGCATAGATGAACCACAAAGACGGTTTACCGTTTGACCTGCAACCGTTTTTGGTAGGTCAGCAAGCAATGCGATGTTACGCGCAATATTCATCCCTTGTTCTAGGGTTTGATTCACACAGCCCCAGATCACGTCTTCAACTTCGTTGACATCAAACTGGTTACGAGCAACTAAAGCACGTACAAGTTCAGCAGATAAGCTGTCAGCACGTACATTGCGGAACATACCGTTTTTGGTTTTACCCATTGCTGAACGTACGCCATCAACGATGACAACGTCACGTGGATTTAAAGTAGCCATTCACGTTGCTCCTTAACCGTAGAATTTTTTGTTGTTAGCAGCCATGTCACGCAACAATTGTGGCGCTTCATAAGCTTTACCTAAATGTGCATATTTGTCGCAAAGCGCAACGTATTCAGCAACACCTGTTTGGTCGATGTAACGTGCAGGACCACCACGGAATGGAGGGAAACCTACACCCATGATCATCGCCATATCTGCTTCAGATGGCGTTGCCACGATGTTGTCTTCTAGGCAACGAACCGTTTCATTACAGAATGCCAGCATCATACGGTCAATGATTTCTTGCGCATCAAATTCACGTTTTTCGCCTGTCACAACAGATGAAATTAACTCATACGCAGTTAGATCGACTTTCTTGGCTTTTTTGCCTTTCTTGTCCAATTCGTATTTGTAGAAACCAACGTCATTCTTTTGACCAAGACGTTTGTTTTCATACATGGTTTGAATTGAACCTTTGAAGTCCGGTTTCATACGGTCAGGGAAACCTTCCGCCATGACTTCTGCACCATGAACGCCAGTATCAATACCGACAACGTCCATCAAGTAAGCAGGACCCATTGGCCAGCCGAAGCGTTCCATCACTTTATCGATTTGCTGGAAGTCAGCACCATCTTTAAGCAATAAATCGAACGCACCGAAGTAAGGGAATAACACACGGTTTACAAGGAAGCCCGGGCAGTCGTTCACCACGATTGGGGTTTTACCCATTTTTTGCGCAAGCACAACAGTCGTCGCGATTGCCTCAGCAGATGTCTTCTCACCACGGATCACTTCCACCAAAGGCATCATGTGAACAGGGTTAAAGAAGTGCATACCCACGAAGTTTTCAGGACGCTCTAGGTTTTCAGCCAAACGCGTGATTGAAATCGTAGAGGTGTTAGACGCAATGATCGTGTTTTCACGTACTTTAGATTCAGTCTCTTTCAGTACAATGCCTTTCACTTTTGGATTTTCAGTCACTGCTTCAATGACAATGTCGACTTCTTTGAATTCGTCATAGCTTAACGTTGGACGGATGCGCGCCAGTGTTTCACCCATTTTTGCAGGGGTCATTTTTTTACGTTCAACTTGTTTGGTCAGTAAGCCATTGGCTTCTTTCATACCCAAAGCAAGTTGCGCATTACCAATATCTTTCATGATGATTGGTGTGCCTTTGCTTGCCGCTTGGTAAGCAATACCACCACCCATGATGCCCGCGCCTAGAACAGCCGCTTGCTCAACAGGGTGTGCACCTTTTTCATAACGCTTTGAGGTTTTTTTCACAATTTGATCGTTGATGAATAGACCAATCAACGCGCCAGCTTGTGGAGTTACCGCAGCTTTGGCGAAACCTTGTGCTTCAACTTTCAATGCTTCATTACGTGGAAGGCTTGCACCTGCTTGCAATGAGTCTAGAAGTAATTTTGGCGCAGGGTATTGAGCAGGATTGGCTTTCGCAAGCACCACACCTTTAGATGAGTTAAACGCCATCATTTGTTCGATTGGGCTTAACTTCACAGGGTCTAATTTTTCTTGGCGTTTTGCTTTCCAATCTAAACGACCCGCGATTGCTTGTTTCACCAAGTCAATTGCAGCGTCTTGAAGTTTGTCCGCAGCAACCACAGCATCTACAGCACCGTCTTTCAGTGCAGCAGCAGGCTTTTTAGGATTTGCCATTGCCATCCATTCAACCGCGTTATCAATACCGATCACACGACTTAAACGAACTGTACCACCGAAGCCCGGGAAGATACCCAGTTTGATTTCAGGCAGACCAACAGCAGCCGCTTCTGACATCACACGATAGTCACACACGAGGCACATTTCAAAACCGCCACCCAATGCTTGACCATTGATTGCAGCAACTTTAGGGATGTCTAAATCTTCAAACGCATTGAAGATATCGTGAACAGGCAATGCCCAATCTACAATCGCTTGTTCGCCTTGTGCGAAGTTCGCGCCGAATTCTGTAATGTCTGCACCCACGATAAACGTAGATTTGCCAGAGGTGACGATTAAACCTTTAATGTCAGCGTTGTTTTTGACCGCATCAATTGCAGCTTTAAAGTCTTCAATTGTTGCACGGTTAAATTTGTTGACCGACTCACCTTGTAAGTCAAAGCGGAATTCTGCAATTCCGTCCGAAAGCATTTGGACGGTAATGGCATTGCCAGCGTGGATCATGCCTGATCTCCTTTATTTTGGAGGACTTCTAAGTTGATGTTGTGAAGCGTTATGCGCGATTCCTGCGCATATGAATGCTTCGCCAATCTTACGATAACTATAGCGAAAAAGGACATAACAAGTTGTATCAAGCCGTGACGCAAGGGTCATCTATTTTTGCCAAAAATATTTCGCCTGTTATGTGCTTTGCTCGCGTTTTTATAAAGCACAATGAACTAAAGATTTTGTTTCAATTCATTATTTTTGATCAATTTACTGTTTTTATATGGGGCAAATAGACAGATTTTCAAGTGAGAAAAACGCGCTGATGCTGTCAAATAAGTCAATTGAGTCTCATTTTTCATGCCTTTAAGCCAACATGCTGCCTAGATCATGAACCTTCAATTTTTATGTTTTGTATAAGTTTGGTGAATTTAACGACATTGATCGTATTTTACTGTGAACAGCGAAAACAGCGTTCTAAGATATAAAACTTGAAAGACGTGCTTGGATCATTTTCACAACAATAAGAAGTCTTGCTATGAATCCTACTGATCAATCATTAATGCAACAAATGCAGATCTCGATTATTGATATTGAATATCGTAAACAGCTTCTCGGACTTACAGCGCCAGAGCTGCAAGAACTAGCGCGCGTACGGTATTTGATTGAAGCGGATTTAGATCAAATGATTGAGGCGTTCTACAGTTTTCAAACCAGTATTCCTGAAATTAATAGCATTATTGGTGATGCCGATACGTTAAGACGTCTTAAAATGGCGCAACATCAATATATTTTGGACTTATTTTCAGGCTGTTATGACAGCAATTATATTAATAACCGTCTGCGCATTGGTTTGGTACATAAGCGCATTGGGGTAGAGCCGCGCTTTTATTTGGCAGCCTTACATCATTTGAAAATACGCTTATTTGACCATATTCGCACATGTTTAGATGATCAGGCATGGGCAGATGCCATTTTGGTGAGTCTAGAAAAGCTATTTATCTTTGATATGACATTGGTGTTTGAAACCTATGTCTGGAGTTTGATTAATGAAGTGAATCACTCCAAACAAAAACTACAAGCCTATGCCAGTGCATTAGGGGTGCATGCACAGGAAATGGAAACCTTGTCACGGATTGATCCATTGACAGGTCTACTTAATGTGCGTGATTTGATCCCACTTTTAAACGAACTCATTTATCGTGCCGAACAGAAAGGTGAACCCTTAACCTTGGTTTTTATTGATATTAACGACTTTAAAAAAATGAATGATGAATATGGGCATCTGTTCGGTGATCAAGTCATTCAGGCCGTGGCAACAGCATTAAAACAGTTTGCGCGCGATGAAGACTATTGCTTCCGTTATGGGGGTGATGAGTTTTTATTGGTTTTGCCTAACTGTACTGAACACAGTGCTGAGCATAGTTTAATTCCACGGATTTTAGAGCAGCTTCATCTGACGCATCAACAGGTGAGTTTAAGTATAGGTATTCATCAAGTGGATGCCAAATCAGGTTATATGGACAGCTCGAGTCTGATTCGAGCAGCAGATAGTAAAATGTATGCAGTCAAAAAAAGCCTGAAAATGCAACAAACTGAACAACATTAAACGGATCTTTTCAGTTATTCAAAAACCATCTTCTTCGTTCTATTATTGGTTGATTTTTAAATCCCTTAAATTTTTTATGTATTTCACTATTTATGTGCTTATTTATGGTTACAATGCATTGAAACAAAGAGGGGAAAGTCATGCAGCGATTTCGTTCTAAAAAAGATTGGTGGGTATGGGCTTTTATCATCTGTATGACCGGATTGTTATTGCAGTTACTGTTGACCATGCAAGTGAAAGGTACATTGCTCCAATATCCTGTACATACCTTGGTTTATATTGTGACCATCGCGGTCATTTGGTGGCCTCTTTTAAATACTCAATATATCGTGCATGAGCAAAAACTACATATTCGCAGTCTATTTTTGAGCTGGCATATTCCGCTTGAACATATCAGCAAAGTGAGTAAGACGCAGAACTCGATTGCATCTCCTGCATTATCTTTAGATCGCCTAAAAATCGACTATATTGAACACGGGAAATCCAAATTTATTCTGGTATCGCCTAAAGATCAAAACGCATTTTGCCAAGCCTTAAATCGAAGCATAGAACGGTAATGTTTTAAGACGAGGTGTTTTCTCATTAGACAGAGTCACTGGGTCAGAAGTTAGGATCGAATCTGCCATTGTTGATTCATATAGTCCAAAAGCAAATGCCGCTGTTCAGGATGGTTTAGAAAATGTATCGCCAGAATCGGCTCAAGTTCAGTGCGGATTTTGCGGGCTAAATGTCGTGCGCCGTAGCGAATATCATGACCTTGATAAAAAAATGCTTTTGCAGCATCTGTCAGTTGAATGCTACGCTTTTGATGTTTTAAACGTTGATTAAGTTTGTTGAGTTCAATCTCGACTAAACGAGGTAGAGCATCTTCTTGAACGGCTTGGTAATGTAGCGTCCGATCAATTCGGTTTAAAAATTCAGGGTCAAATTTGCGTTGTAAGACTTTTTCTATAACTCGTGCTGTAGGCATCTTTTTTAAGCACAGGCTTTGCATTTTTTGCGGTAAAAATTGTAATTTTTCCAAATATTGCTGCGCTGCTTGCGCACCGACATTACTGGTCATAAAGATCATGCAATTCCGAAAATCAATGGTTTTGGTGCCCGCGGTTAACGTCAAACGTCCCGTATCTAACACATTCATGAGTCCACGAATGACTTCATTGGAGGCTTTTTCTAACTCATCGAATAGCATAATGCCGGGTCGAGTATGTGAACCTGTAATCGCAGTTTCATCAAACAGGCTATGACCTTCCTTCGAGCCAACATAGCCCGGAGGCGCACCTGTCAGGGCTGCCGCATAGTGTTCTTGCGCGAGAGTATTCATATCAATGCGGCAAAAGGCATCGGGACGACCATAAATGGCTTCTGCAATCAGGCGCACGGTTTCAGTTTTGCCCACACCTGTTGGTCCAAGCATAAGGGTGACAGACAACGGTCGTTCAGGACTTGAAAAATCTGCTTTGACCACATGCAGCATTCTTTCAATCTCAAGCAGTGCATCATCCTGCCCAATAATGCGTTCACGTAATAATGCCATAACCTCACATGGTTCAAAATGAAAACGCGGTTTGCCCATTAAGCAATCACGCTCAGATGGCTGTTGCATTGAAAGATGTGCTTGAACATGTTTTATATCCGATGCTGATGATGTCATGGGGCAAACTCAAGATTGAACGCTTTGAGCATAGCAAAGTTAAAACTTGAAATTTATAGCTTTTAACAATCGAATTATCGTTAAACAGCAGCTTAAAGTGGTACAAAACAGCAAAAGCGAAGATAACAATGACACGAACTTCGAGGTAATTTTGTGTCATTGCTTGAAAACTCACCCCAAAACATCACATTATCTGCATATAACGGTATTTGAATAGGCTTCAGGTGAACGAAAACGCGCGTCCCCATATTGAAAAAATCTTAGCCAATATGACCACTCTTCCGGGGGTGTATCGTATGTATGGCAAAGACGGCGAACTGCTGTATGTGGGCAAAGCCAAAAACCTGAAAAACCGTGTGTCGAGTTATTTTGTCAAAACCATTGAGCATCCTAAGACCCAAGCTTTGGTCGCACGTATTTATGATATTCAGACTTTGGTGGTACGTTCTGAAACCGAAGCATTATTGCTTGAGCAAAATCTGATTAAGCTGCATCGTCCGCCGTATAACATTATGCTGCGTGATGATAAATCTTACGTGTATATTTTTATCTCGAGTGATAAGCCTTATCCACGTATTGCCACCGGCCGAGGTAAAGAACAACATCAAGCGGGTAAGTTTTTTGGACCCTATCCAAGTGCATACAATGCCCGTGATACCTTGGTGGTGCTGCAGAAACTGTTTAACGTTCGCCAATGTGAAAATAGTTTTTTTGCGCAGCGTAAACGCCCTTGTTTGCAATATCAAATTAAGCGTTGCTCCGCACCGTGTGTGGGATTAATTTCGCCTGAAGACTATAAAGAAGATGTCAATAATTCCATCCGTTTTTTACAAGGTGATACCAAAGAGCTGAATCAAGAACTGATTCAAAAAATGGAACAAGCTGCGGAAGCACTCGAATTTGAAAAAGCGGTGTTTTATCGCGATCGGATGGCGCTATTGCGTGATGTTCAATCACAACAAGCCATTTATAAAGTTAAAGGTGAGGCAGATATTCTCGCGATTGCACATTATGCAGGCGTGACTTGTGTACAAATTATGCATGTGCGGAACGGTAAAATGCTCGGTGGTAAAGGCTATTTTCCTGATATGCAAGGCGATGATTTAGGACAAATGCTGCATGATTTTATGGCGAACTTTTACTTCCAAGTGGCGGATGAAGTACCGAGTGAATTGATTGTCAATGTCGCAGTGATCGACCAAAAATTACTAGAACAAGCCTTGTCACAGCATTTTGATAAGAAAATTCAAATTAAAAACAACGTACGTGAAACCCGTGCAGAATGGCTTGAATTGGCAGAGATGAATGTTCAACATGCCATTAAAGGCAAACTTGCCAATCACTTTGAATTGAATGAACGTTTCCATCAACTTGAGCAAGTGGTCGGGCGTCCCATTGATCGGATTGAATGCTTTGATATTTCGCATACCATGGGCGAAGAAACAGTTGCATCTTGTGTGGTGTTTGACAGTGGTGGGATTCGTAAACGTGATTATCGTCAGTTCTCTATTCAAGACATTACGGGTGGCGATGATTATGCTGCGATGCGTCAAGCTTTAACGCGACGTTATAAAAAAGCGATGTTACCTGATTTACTGCTGATTGATGGTGGTAAAGGTCAGCTGCACATGGCAATGGAAGTGATGGAAGCGCTTGGACTGGCACAAGACGCCTTTATGGTCGGGGTATCGAAAGGGGAAGGGCGTAAACCGGGCTTAGAGACCTTGCATTTTACCGATGGCACAAAAATCCAATTGCCTGAAGACCATAAAGCCCTGCATTTGATTCAGCAGGTACGAGATGAAGCGCATCGCTTTGCCATTACCAAACATCGTGCTAAACGGGATAAAAAACGTGGTTCATCTATTTTAGAAGTGATCCCGGGCTTAGGTCCCAAACGCCGTCGCGATTTATTGACTCATTTTGGAGGGATTCAAGGCGTACTTAAGGCTTCTGAACATGACTTGAAAGTCGTGCCGGGTTTAGGCGATGTCATGGCACGTACCATCTATAAAGTGCTGCATGAATAAAAAATCGCATCACATATTGATTTGCCAAAATGCTCAATGACCTGTGAGTCACCGAGCATTCACAGCAGCACAATTTTGTTGAATGATAGGGATATAACAAATACGGATAGAAGTCTCATGTCATTAATGCAGTTATATCAACAAATTGAACACAATGAATGGGTCGATATTCCTGAAGGATGGTTACAAGGGCGCACATTGTATGGTGGCTTAGCCGCAGCCATGATGATGCAAAAAGCGATTTACGCTATTGCGGATCCAAATAAACAGCTACTGAGTACCAGTCTCACCTTTGTCGGACCTATAGAACAAAGCAAAGCACGATTAACTGCTGAGATTCTGCGTGAAGGTAAGTCTGTGACCACAATTGAAGTGCGGTTATGGCAGAACGATGCCGTGCAAAGTATTTTAATTGCAAGTTTTGGTGTGGCGCGTGAATCCAGTATTCGCGTGAACCATGAAGCACAAGCCCCTGATTATGCTGCGCCTGAAACGATGTTTACGATTCCTGCCCAATATGGCATGCCAGAGTGCTATAACAATTTTGAAGTGGTATGGTCGGACATGAACTTACCTTGTACAGGGAGTGATCATCCTGACTTTGGCGGTTGGTGTCGTTTTCATATAGAAAAACAAGAAAATCGGTGTTTTGAAACCGCAGATTTGATGGCACTTTTTGATATTTGGCCACCCGGCGTCTTACCGATGTTTAAACAATTGGCACCCGCAAGCAGTTTGACTTGGACAGTCACCTATGTTCATCCGATCCAACAAAATTTACATGATTGGTTTAAATATAAAGTATTTACGGACTATGCTGCAGACGGTTATGCGACTGAACATGCCCATCTATGGGATGCTGAAAATCGTTTGATTGCGATTGCTAGACAGACAGTGACAGTGTTTGCCTAGTGACACCACATGCCAATTCGTATAAAGTGAAGCCTATTCATGATGGATCTTCGCGCATTAAAAGTGTGCATTTTCATCGTTCATGAGGGGAACAATTGGCGGTGTCTATGACTACAGGTCGTATCCTGAATATTCCAAATATCTTGACCTTGGCGCGTATTGTCTTAATTCCAGTATTTTTGTTGGTCGCATATTGGCCACCTGCTGTAGGAATCAATGATGCTGCACCAAATGTGACGCGGCATTTAATTTTAACTGCAATTTTTGTAGTGGCTGCAATTACCGATTGGTTTGACGGCTACTTGGCACGATCATTAAATCAGACCTCAGCATTTGGTCGTTTTCTTGACCCTGTGGCAGATAAGTTAATGGTTGCAGCGGCACTGATTGTGTTGGTGCAATGGCAACCGACCATTTCGATGGCATTTGCTGCAATTGTGATTATTTCTCGTGAAATTACGGTATCTGCATTACGTGAATGGATGGCAGAGTTGGGTGCGCGCACGAATGTTGCGGTGTCTACTGTCGGTAAATATAAAACTGCATTTCAAATGATTGCGATTAGCGTGTTCTTATTGAACTGGCGACCATTGGATATGTTGGCATATGCTTTACTTTATACGGCAGTTGTTTTGACGTTATGGTCAATGATGATTTATTTAAGAGCCGCTTGGCCGTATTTAAAACAGCCTTAATTTTGGCTTAAAGCAAAAAAGCTCCTTAAAAGGGGCTTTTTTTATGTCTGATAGAAAGTGTTTCGTAAAATTATACGCAAAAAAATACCCAGCCTTTGGGGGAAGAACTGGGAATTAAATCGGGATATTTATCGCTATTATACAAAGATGTTTCCATCTTCTTGATTCTCATTATAGACAAATCATTTCGTCAGTCATGTGGCTTCTTGTAGCGGTATGTTGTTCTTTGTTGGCAGCAATGTAGAGAATATTTACATTTACTTGTTTTGATACAAATACTGCGGTCGAAAACGAACGACCATGCCGTTCGCTTGTCTTGCAGTAAAAGAAGGTAGGGCATAAAAAAGAATCCCCAATAATGGAGATTCTTTTAGATTAAAGCCTACGCGGACTTTGTGCTTGTTTTACGCAGCTAAAACATAGTTTTAGCTCTTGCGGCGTGGCGGAGCAGTGCTCCGCTTTATCACGCCTCAGGCTTTAGACCTTCGGCTTTTTCTAAGCTTGCATCGTTGCTAAAGAACTTCTCACGTTGTTCTTCAAGGAACTTTTTCGCTTCTGCTTCAAACACATTTAAACGTTTTTCATTGATTAACGTGGTTTGGTGTTTTAACCATTCACCCCAAGCTTGTTTAGACACATTGTCAAAATATTCTTGACCTTTTGCACCCGGAAATGGGGCAAAGTCTAAACCTTCCATTTCAGCCTGATACTTACGGCAAAATACTTGTCGAGACATATCAATACTCCGAATTAAACTTTAAAAATTTAAGCGTAAAGTTTCTCTAAACGCGTGTAGGCACGAGCAATCGCAGCTTCAACTTGAGCAGGCGCAGTACCACCAATATGGTTACGTGCATTGACCGATGCTTCTAAAGTCAGTGCTTTTTCAAACACATCTTCAGAAATTAAGTCAGAGAACTGTTGAAGTTGTTCCAGCGTAAGCTCAGATAAATCTTTCGATTCTTGCACACCAAGTGCAACTGCTTTACCGACAATTTCATGTGCATCACGGAACGCAACGCCATTTTTCACCAAGTAATCGGCAAGGTCAGTTGCAGTTGAGAAGCCACGAAGTGCTGCTTCACGCATTACTTCAATATTTGGAACCAAGGCAGGAATCATGTCTGCAAATGCCATCACACAACCACGAACGGTATCAATAGCATCAAAGAGTGGTTCTTTATCTTCTTGGTTGTCTTTGTTATATGCCAACGGTTGACCTTTCATGAGCGTTAATAAGCTCATTAAGTCGCCATAAACACGACCGGTTTTACCACGAACCAGTTCAGGTACATCTGGATTTTTCTTCTGCGGCATGATTGAAGAGCCTGTGCAGAAACGATCCGGAATATTCACGAATTTAAACTGCGCAGATGTCCAAAGAATCAGCTCTTCTGACATACGCGACAAATGCATCATAATAAGCGATGCAGCAGCATTGAACTCAATACCAAAATCACGGTCAGACACAGCATCGAGTGAGTTTTCACATACCGCTTCAAAACCTAGCAATTCAGCAGTGTATGCGCGGTCGATCGGATATGTTGTACCTGCAAGCGCAGCAGAACCGAGTGGCATGCGGTTGGCACGTTTACGGCAGTCAATAAGACGTTCTGAATCACGTACTAACATTTCAAACCACGCCATTAAATGGTGACCAAAAGTCACAGGCTGAGCTGTTTGAAGATGGGTAAAGCCCGGCATAATGGTTGCTGTATTTTGAGCAGCTAGACCCAAAATGCCTTTTTGCAATTTTTCTAATAATTTTAAAATAGCATCAATTTCATCGCGGACATATAAACGGATGTCTGTTGCCACTTGGTCATTACGGCTACGACCGGTATGCAGTTTTTTACCTGTAATGCCAATACGTTGAGTCAAACGCGACTCAATGTTCATATGCACATCTTCTAAATCAATGCGCCATTCAAAGTTACCTGCCTCAATATCCGCTTGAATTGCGGTTAAACCCGCGATGATGTCATCGCGTTCTTGTGTGGTCAGTACGCCCACTTTTGCAAGCATAGTTGCATGTGCAATTGAACCTGCAATATCTTGTTTATAAAAACGTTGGTCAAATTGCACAGATGCTGTAAATTCAGCAACAAAAGCATCAGTCGCTTCAGAAAAACGACCGCCCCACATACCCGAAGTTTGGGCTTGTGTTGGATGAGAGGAATTAGAAGATGTGGTCATGTCGGCTCAATCAGATCAAAAGCAGTAGAACGAAAAAGAGTATAACAAATTCAAAGGCTATTGCCGAAGTCTCATCCGATCAATCTTTTACTCATCTGATGGGGCAGCCCGTGCATTCTTATTTTTTTAGTCAATTGGGTAATTGGAAGTATTTGCTCGAGTTATTTGTTGCTGGCAATATTTTGGCATTGATTTTAAGTCTGGCTGAAGCGCAATCATGGCAAAATTTAGATGTTAAGCATTTGATTCAATATATGTTGTATATCAATTGGGTATTGTTGTCTTTTGCTGCATTTATTGAAATATTCAATAGGTACTTTGAAAAAATGCGCATTCAATGGGCATTGCTGTGCGGCTTTTTACTACTACAAAGTATTGTTTTAATTACCACCATCAGTTTAAATATTTTGCTGCATTTTGGGGTGAATTTTAATTTTCATCTGCTCACTACAGAACTTATTTTTAATCGAGTCGGCATGCATCTTAGTTTTGGCATGCTTTTAGGCACATTTTGTTTCAGATATCTTTATTTGAGAGAGCAATGGTCAAGACAACAATTGAGTGAATTGAATGCACGGATCCAAGCGATGCAAGCACGGATTCAACCGCATTTTTTATTTAATAGCTTAAATAGTGTCATCAGTTTGATTAGTATTGATCCCGATAAAGCAGAGCAAATGTTATTGAATTTATCTCGGCTGTTTCGTGCAAGTTTTCAAGAACTTAAACTGGTCAGTTTAAAAGAAGAGATTGAACTTTGTCAGCGTTATCTAGATATTGAACAGATGCGCTTAGGGGATCGTTTAAAGGTTGAATGGAAACTGGAAAACAAAGAACTGTATTCAACAGTTAAAATTCCATTGCTAACTTTACAACCATTGCTCGAAAATAGTATTTTCCATGGAGTTGAAAAAATTCTAACTAAGAGTACGATAAGTGTACTCATCGAAATATTGCAAAATCAAACCAATATTGTCATAACAAACCCATATACAAAGGATAATAAAACGTTTAAAAAGGGGCATGGTATTGCAATTGAAAATGTAAAGCAGCGTCTAAAGGCTTATTATGGTCCGACCATGACGTTTCGTACATTTGCCGGTGAAGGGATGTTTACCACCGTCGTGCAATATCGCTATAAATAAAAATAAATCATGCAAAATATAAGAATGGTCACTGAGTTTGACTGCATAAGGAGGATAAATGGACATCCTAATTTGTGATGATGAGCCTTTGGCGATCGAACGTTTAGCACGTTTAGTCACGCAATTGGGGCATGAGGTCGTCGCAAAAGCAACCCATGGTCAACAGGCAATTGATCTTGCACATCAATATGAACCCGATGTTATTTTACTTGATATTCAAATGCCTGAAATGGATGGCTTGGTGTGCGCACAGCATTTGCGTCAACTTGACCCCATGCCAGCCATCGTTTTTTGTACGGCTTATGATCAACATGCACTTGATGCATTTAAATCCAATGCTGAAGGGTACTTGCTAAAACCGGTGATGCAACAGGATTTAGAACAGGTTTTAGAACATATTACGAAACTTACTCAAGCTCAACTGAGCCAATTAAAACAAAAAGAAAATATGCAAGAACTGAATAATAGCCGCCATCAGATTGCGGCAAAAACGTATCGTGGGGTGGAACTGGTTCCGGTAGAAAATATTTACTATTTTTTAGCAGATCAGAAATATGTCACGGTGCGTCATAAAAATGGTAGCGTTTTAATTGATGAAACATTGAAAGATTTAGAGCGAGAATTTGGTTCCCAATTTATTCGAATTCATCGTAATGCTTTGGTTGCGGTCAGTTATCTTGATGGTCTAGAAGTGGTAAGTTCTGGTCAATATCAAGTGCGTTGCCGTGAACTTGAAGAACGCTTAGCGGTGAGTCGTCGTCATTTGCCCGTTCTACGTGAGCGAATTTTAAGTCTATAAGGCTAACCTCGATGCAGCATAGCGGAAACTTGCATAAATTCACTTGCATTTTAAAGTGATCAGGTTAAGTTTAGACTATTGTTCTCAATTGGCTGTTACTTGAATTTATGAAGACCCTGAAAATTGCGACTCGACAAAGTCCACTTGCGCTTTGGCAAGCGGAACATATCCGTGCACGTCTTGAAGCACTACACGCAGATCTGAAGGTCGAATTGGTTACTTTTGTGACGCAGGGCGATAAAATTCTAGATACACCCTTGGCAAAAATTGGTGGCAAAGGTCTATTTGTAAAAGAGCTTGAAGCTGCTTTATTAGATGGTCGTGCTGATTTAGCCGTACATTCTATGAAAGATGTGCCTATGGCTTTGCCAACAGGCTTAAGTCTTGCTGTGATTTGTGAGCGAGAAGATCCTTTAGATGCCTTTGTATCAAACACTTATGCGCATTTTGATGAATTGCCACAAGGTGCAAAGGTTGGTACCTCAAGTTTACGTCGTAAAAGCCAAATTTTAAAACAACGTCCTGATTTAGAGATTATTGATTTACGTGGCAATGTCGGTACACGTTTATCTAAACTCGATGCAGGTCAATATGACGCGATTATTTTAGCTAGTGCGGGCTTAAAACGTTTAGGTCTTGCTGAACGGATTCGTCATACACTAGATGCTGCGGTGAGCTTACCTGCTGTGGGTCAAGGCGCACTCGGTCTGGAATGCCGTGCCGATGATCAAGCTGTACTCGATTTAATCTTGCCATTATTACATGCAGAAACTGATGCATGTGTCCGTGCCGAACGTGCCTTTAATGCTTATTTAGAAGGTGGTTGCCAAGTTCCAATCGCAGGTTATGCAACCTTGCAGGATGGAAAAATTGCGATCGAAGGTCGTGTCGGAAGTACAGATGGAACGACCTTACTCAAAGCCAATTTAAAAGGTGATATTGCAGAAGCTGAGCATTTAGGCGTGATCTTGGCACAAGATTTATTATCACAAGGCGCAGGCGACTTATTGAAAGCGCTCTATCAGTAAGCTTCTAAATTCATGTTATTTCTGAACACTCGACCGCCTGATCGTGCGGCTTTATTAAGCAATGATTTAAAAGCCGCAAAGATTAAGGTACTTGAATTACCCTTGCTTGAATTGGTTGAAGAACCTTATTCACTGATGCTTGAAGGTTTATATCAACAGTTGCCACAAGCACATGTCATTGTGGTGGTGAGTCCAACAGCAGCACACGTCGGGATGCGTTATTTAGTGCAAGCGGGAATGACTTTACAAGCGTTGACAAAGATACAATGGATTGCTGTCGGTAAAGCCACACAGCGTACATTGGCTGAATACGGCATTTCTAGCATTGTGCCTGATGTTGAAACCTCTGAAGGCATGCTTGAATTACCTATACTTACAACACTCAAGCCTGAATCTACATTGGCTTTTTGGCGAGGTGAGGGAGGGCGTGTTTTTATGATGGATCATTTTCGACAGTTGGGTATTCAGGTACTCAATTTTGTTTTATACAAGCGTCGGTGTCCAAATAATACGCTTTCTCTTTTTCAGCAGTATGTGGGTCAGCTCAATCAAGCAGAGTGCTTTGCTGTATTGATTAGCAGTGAAGCAAGTTGGCTGAATTGGTTAAGCTTAGTCAATGCATATCCAAAAATAGTTGAAAAAGCGTATTATTTAACCCTTGGTCCTCGTTTGACCAGACTTGTGAGTACATATCAACGCGAGCAAGGATTGACGTTAGGTTGGGTTGAAATTGAAAACCTGCAAAAAGAAACGATTTTGCATCATCTAGATCGGATACAAGGGACATCATGAAAAAATTGGTATGGATCATCTCTATCTTGGCTTTACTATGGATTATTAAGTTAAGTTATGATTTTTATGAACTTCATACCCAGCAGCTTGATGTCACCAATAAGATCGGTCAATTACAACAAGAAAATGCCAATCTCAATGACCAAGTGATTGCTTTAAAACGGCAAATGACGTTGGTGAAGACAGCAAGTAAAGATGGTGAGTCAGCCAATCATTTAACAACTACAACTTTAGCTTCTACAGCTGATGATACAGCTTTGGTACGTCAACAACTCGATTTGATTGAATTTGCCTTGCAGCAAAAGCAATATGCCACAGCTTTGGAAAAATTGAATCAACTGGAACAGAGCTTAGCCCATTATCATTTGTCTGCGGCATTGAAAGACAGTCTGGAAGCCGTGGTGGTCAAAGATCGCAATATGCTCAAGCAGTTTATAGCGAATGAATTGGGTCAAATCAATAAACTCAAAGCCTTTATGCAGCAATTGGATGCAGAAATTGCAGTGGAAATGCAGCATCCTTATCAAGAGACAATACATGAAACGCGCTCATTTTGGCAGCGTCTGATTCAGGTGGAATCGGTGAAGCAACCAAGTGCGTTGTTAATGCAGCGTAGCGTCATTTTGAAGGAAGCACAGCTACGTTTGCTCACGGCACAGAGTGCTTTGCAATCAGGTCAGCCTTTGGTGTTTGCCAAAGCAATTGATTCCGTTATAGAAGTCTTGAAACAATTGCCTGATCAAAAAACCAAAACATGGATCAATCAACTGATCCGTATTAAAGCGATCCCAGCAACACCTCTTCCTATGCTGAACACGCGTACCTTGATTGGTGAATAGAGTATGAAACACATTTTAGTTGCTTATCTATTGGTTGCGTTGTTGGGGCTGGCGCTGTTAAGTGTCTTCAGTTATGGACATAGCATGGGCTACGTCTACTTATATTGGCGCGATTACCAACTGCAAACCAATATTTGGCTTTTGAGCTGTGGCTTGTTCTGGGTCAGTTTCTGCATTCATATGCTTTGGTATGCTTTAAAACGTTATTTAAGCCGTGAACAGCGTAAAAATGAGACGGTTTTAAGTTTCTCTAGCTTACATCCCTATGAACAGTTAGCCGTTGTATGGCTACTCAATGCAGCCCATGATCAGCGCGATTTTATCCAACAAGCCTTTAGCGAATCAGGGCTATTAAAAGATGTGATTCAAGCGCGACTAAAAACTGGTGAGCAACAATTTGATACTGCTTTATCAGCTTTAAATGCATCCAATCCGATGGCATTTGAGCTTGCTGAAGTGCAGCGTATCGAAATTTATTTAGCACAAGGTCACGGTGATCAAGCGCTCACCCATCTTGAATTTTTAAATCAACATGAATTATCGCCTTGGTTATATCAGGTGAAGACTGCTTATGAGCAACGGGTAAATATTCTATGGGGTAGTTTTGCATTGCATTATCCATGGTTGTATTTACGCTCGACGAAATATGGTCATTTAGAACGTCAAACCAAAATGAATTGGTTGGAACAATTATTATCAGCCTTCGATCAAGCCACTCACGATGATTTGGAATATTTAAAAAAACGCTATTGGGATTTAAGTGAGCATATTTTAGAAAGTGACTACGACGTTAAAATTTTGTGGTTGAAATTATTATTTAAAATCCCTGAAATGAGTGCTGAGCATGAAGCATTAGCAGAGCATTTATTGGAACAGCAGTTTAATCAGGATGTGTTTTATTTGTGGTTTCAACAACAGTTACTCAAGCAAAATCCAGATTATATGGATGTTGAACAGCATATTGCACAATGGGAAAATAAATACCCCGCAATGCCTGTTTTAAGCTTTGCAAAATGGCATATTCTTCAGGCGACGCAGCGTCCTTTAGAAGCTGAGCAACTATTGGATTTATATCCACAAGATGTACGCATGAGTTATTTAAGGGTGAAATCAGCATTACAAGGACAGGATGCTTTATTACAGCAATTGAATGTCGTGTTTGAATCAAATATGAATTTTATTGACATTAAAATATAGGGATTAAATATGTTTGAATTGACACAGTATCCGATTGTTTATGATCAAAAAATTGCATGGGGTGATATGGATGCCTTTGGACATGTCAATAACGTCATATTTCATCGTTATATTGAAAGCGCCCGTTTAGCGTATTTAGATCAATTGGATATTTTATCAGAGCCTTTATTGACAGTTGTTTTAAGTAATCAATGTCATTATTTGAAGCCTGTCGTTTACCCTGATCAGTTAAAGGTTGGGGTCAAGGTTGAGGAAATTCGAAACAGTGCATTTAGAATGAAGTACACACTGTATAGTGAAGAGCAAAAAAGTATTGTTGCCAATGCTGAAGCAGTCATTGTATGCGTAGATAAAACCTCAATGCAAAAAATAAAAATACCTGAATATATCGTAGATAAAATAAAGCAGCTTGAACAGTCGGTCAATAATGTACTTTAAATAGTAACGTTATATCTTTTGTAGGTGTTGTATTTAATCCTGTATTTTAATAAAAGATATTGATTGAATATTATTTGTAATCTAAATATTATGTTTGGGTTATGTATAAAACAAATAATGTCATTTTTGGAGCGCGTTATGCCGGATATTACGAATTTATCAGTTGAAGAGTTAAAACGTTTACAAGCCGAAGCTGAAATCCTGATTGCCTCGAAAAAAGATCAAGAGATTGAAGACGCATATTCCCAAGTACTGAGCATTGCTGAAAAGGTGGGTTTAAGTATCGAACAGCTTTTGGAATATGGCGCGACAAAACGTAAAAAAACATCACGTAAGTCGGTTGAACCACGCTACCGTAGCAAAGCAAATCCGACAGATACTTGGACAGGTCGTGGCAAGCAGCCCCGCTGGTTAGTGGCTGAACTTGAAAAAGGCGCTAAATTAGAAGATTTTCTAATCTAATACAATTTTGATCATCTCGGAGTACTATTTACTCTACGATTGATAAACCAAGCATTCATGCTTGGTTTTTTTATATCTATGAATTGGCGTAGCCGAAAAAGTGTGCATAATGTGGATATAAAGAAAATACGATAAAAAGGGATGCGTATTCAATATGTCGGGCTTGATGCGATGAATAATAAAACCAAAAATTTCAGATGGTTGATGCTCGCTATTGTTGCTTTTTTTATTTTTGTTGTACTGCAAGTGCCAGCAGCATGGCTGATTGCAAAATTTTATAAAAATGGTCAATTTTTACATAATGTCAGTGGCAATGTTTGGCAAGGCAGTGCGGATTGGCAAAAAGGGAATTTAAGAGGTAGTTTAAATTGGCAGTTAAGACCTCTAGAGTTGCTTTTGTTACGTTTAGCCGCTGATGTTGATGTACATAGTGGTAATACTAAACTTTCCGGTACTGCAAGTTACAGCATGAATAAAACAATTTATATGCGAGATATGCAGGGGCAATTCGCGCCTGAGACCTTAAAGAAAGTTGCTGATTGGCAGTGGCCGAGCAATCCCATTCAATTTAAAGATATGCAATTCAAATATAAAAAGACTCAAGGTTTTAATCATGCTGATGGCAATTTACTGTGGTCAGGTGGTGAACTACTTTATACCTTTGCTCAGCGCCAAGAGCGAATGAATGTCCCTGTATTGTCAGCAAAATTAACCGATGAAAGTGGTCAGTTGGTTATTGATGTACGCGATAATCGCGAGCAAAGAATGATGAACATCAAACTTGATCCTGATTTGATGATCGATGTGCAATTGACTCAACGTATGTTGTTGAATGTCCCTTCTTATGACGGCAATGCAGGACTTGATACCTACGTGATTAGCACGCGTCAACCCTTAATGGGGGCAATGAACTAATGCCACTTAAGTTTGATCGTCTCAAGAACCTTGATCTCAATAGTATCAATCGTACAGCACCGATCGCTTTATTTTTACTTATCCTCTATCTATGTTGGAAGCTTGCTGCACTGTTTTGGATTGTGGTTGCGCCTTTACAAGCGATGCAATTTGAACGTGTGGAACTCGGTTCACAACAAAGCCAAGTGCCGAACATCCATTCATTCTCACTGTTTCAAGAACAAACACAAAATCAAGCGACAGCCGATATTGCAGATCTGACTCTACAAGGGGTGATGATCTCAAACCCGAGTCGTCTTTCATCAGCCGTGATTAAAGTAAAAGAGATATCGGATCGTTTTCGTGTAGGGGAGCGTTTGGGAGATACAGGTTACGAGCTATCTGAAGTCTATTGGGATCATGTCATTATTCGACAGCCTTCAGGTGCAATGCAAAAGTTGAACTTTAAAGGCTTGGAAAATGGTTTAAATCAGCCGTATCCAATCAAAGATCAACCCTCAAGTCAGCCGAGTTCAGCATCTAATCAAGCACCTCAAACTGAACAGCCGAATTCACCACAAGAGGAAATTGGTCGCGCGATTCAGCAAATGAATGAAAACCGTGAACAATATATGCAAAACATGGGGGTGAGTTCATCTGAAAATGGTTATGAGGTTTCAGCGCGAACTCCTGCGATATTAAGGAATCGTCTAGGTTTAAGACCCGGAGATCGAATTTTATCGTTAAACGGTAAAACGATGGGCAATGGACAATCGGAAACGCAGTTATTAGAACAAGCGCGCCGTGATGGACAGGTCAAACTCGAAATTAAACGTGGTGATCAAGTGATGACCATACAACAGGATTTAAAGTGATGTCTTATCACCTATAAGGTTGGGAAAAACCAAAGTTTATGAGTTTATTTAATAATAATCGATCAGCTTGGGCATTGTGTGTTGCTGCACCTTTAATGGCGGTTGTCAGTACGGAAAGCTATGCACAAACATGGAAGATCAATCTTAGAGATGCGGACTTGGCAGCTTTTATTAATGAAGTTGCTGATATCACGGGTAAAAATTTTGCAGTTGACCCACGTGTACGCGGTAATGTAACGGTCATTTCTAACAAACCTTTAAATAAAAATGAAGTGTATGACTTATTTTTAGGGGTGTTAAATGTCAACGGCGTGGTGGCAATCCCATCAGGCAATACCGTGAAATTGGTGCCGGATAGCAATGTGAAAAGTTCGGGCATTCCTTATGATGCCAGAAGTCGTGCAACGGGCGACCAAATTGTGACACGCGTCATTTGGCTTGAAAATACCAATCCCAATGACCTGATTCCTGCACTTCGTCCACTCATGCCACAGTTCGCTCATTTGGCTGCAGTACCCGGAACCAATTCTTTAATTGTGTCGGATCGTGCCAGTAATATTTATCAATTGGAAACAATCATTCGTAATTTGGATGGTACGGGTCAAAATGATATTGAAGCCATTTCGTTACAATCGAGTCAGGCAGAAGAGATTATCGGTTTACTCGACAATATGAGTTCAACGGGGGCCGCGAAAGACAACAAAGGCGCTCGTGTGCGTGTGATTGCAGATACACGTACCAATCGCATTTTAATTAAAGGTGATCCTGCCACGCGTAAACGTATTCGCCAGATGATTGAAACGCTCGATGTCCCTGCGGCAGATCGTTTAGGGGGCTTAAAAGTTTTTCGATTAAAATACGCCAGTGCGAAAAATTTAGCAGAAATCTTACAAGGTTTGGTGTCTGGGCAAAATGTCAGGACATCTTCAGATGGCACGAGTTCAAATTCAAATCTGAATAATAGCTTTAGCTCGAATCAAAATAATAGCAGTGAAAACACAAGCACGAGTACAGGCGTGAGTGGTATTCAGCTCAATAGCAATTCCAATAGCACACAAAACTCAATTAGTAGTTTTAATGGCAATGGCGTGAGTATTATCGCGGATCACACGCAAAACTCGATTGTGGTGAAAGCTGATCCTCAGCTAATACGTGAGATTGAATCGGCGATTACTCAACTCGATATTCGTCGTCAGCAAGTACTCATTGAAGCGGCGATTATTGAAGTTGAAGGCACAGATGCAGATCAACTCGGCGTGCAATGGGCTTTAGGCGACATCAGTAGCGGTATTGGTCTGATCAATTTTGATAATTTTGGGGCGAGTTTAAAAAGCATCGCCTCTGGTTATGCTTTGGGTGGTGGCGCAGGCGCTGCAAGTGCTGTGGGGAGCGGTGCATCGTTAATTCTAGGGGATTATAAAGAAGGTGCAGACGGCTCACGCAAACTCTATGGCGCGATGATCCAAGCCTTAAAAGAAAATACAAAATCTAATTTACTGTCTACGCCGTCAATCGTCACGATGGATAATGAGGAAGCCTACATTGTCGTGGGTGAAAATGTGCCTTTTGTGACAGGTTCGGTATCCACAGGTGCAGCGGGTGTTGCCAATCCTTATACGACTATTGAGCGTAAAGATGTTGGTGTGACCCTTAAAGTCATTCCACATATTGGTGAAGATGGCACGGTACGTTTAGAGGTCGAACAAGAAGTTTCAGATGTCAAAGCCAATAAAGGTCAAGCATCCGATTTGGTGACCAGTAAACGTGCGATTAAGACGTCAATTTTGGCAGAGCATGGTCAGACCGTGGTTTTAGGTGGCTTGATTTCCGATAACGTCAGTTATGGTCGGCAATCTATTCCCGGTTTAGGTGCAATTCCAGGCTTGGGTAAATTATTCCGATCAGAAGGCAAATCAAGTCAAAAACGTAATTTACTTATTTTTATTCATCCAACCATCGTGGGGGATAAAAATGATGTGCGTAAATTATCGCAGCAGCGTTATAGCCAACTGTATAGTTTACAACTCGCGTTAGATTCAGATGGCAATTTTGCCAAACTGCCTGAAAATGTTGAAGATGTGTATCAGCAGCGCATTCCTGTCTCTAAATTGCCGCAACGTTCAAATTATCAAACTGTACCGACGGCGCCAATTTCACAAACAGTCGTCACGACACCAGTTGCCATAGAACCGATGACACAAGTGCAACCGATTCAGCCGGTGCAGCATGTAGAAAAAACAAGAAATACGGTGACGACAACCACTTTGACACCAAACAACTAAGGCATTCGGCATTTTTTTACGGCATGCTATGATAATTGGAAAGATTGAAGAGAAATAAAAGTCATGACTTGGAAAATTCAGGCCATTAGCGGCGACTTGACTGGGCAAGAAATTGTGATTGATCGTGATCTGCTTATTGGTCGTCATCAAGATGCAGATGTTGTATTAAAAGCGGCTGAAATCTCGCGTAAACATGCGGCATTTGTTCTTAAAGATCAGCAGCTTTACATTCAAGATTTGAGTTCATCGAACGGTACCTTTGTGAATGATGTACGTGTCGAGAATGAGGTTGCGCTTAAAGAAGGCGATATTGTTCAATTTGCCAGTTTGAAATTTAGTTTGCTTGCCCCTGCGCCAGTATTGGACATTGAGCCTGAGCTTGAACAAACGGCTGCGAAAATTGTAGAAGAAGCGGATAAAACCCCAGCACAGCAAATGAATGAGCAAGGTATACCTGAGCTGAAAGAACGTGATACAAACGTTCAATTGACGCGTGACGGCATGCCAACTGCTGTGGGTATTCCAAAACCTGCACCAATCGCTGAAGGTATTGATATTCATGCGGTAAAACCAGAGCCAGTGCCAATTGCTGTGGAACAACCTGTGTCGCGTGTAGAAGAAACCAAAGAAGCACAAAAAAATGCATCTGTCGGTTTGGTTTCACTCATTACGCTGATTATTCTAGCCATTATTGCTTGGGTCTTATTTAAATAAGCTGCGTATTGGTTACAATCAAGGCATGTTTCAAGCATGCCTTTTTTATGGCTGCTCAGAAATATAAAGAGGGTAAAGATGTCAGTTGCACAGTTAGCACAGCGTGAAGTTATTCTGTTTGATCTTGATGGAACATTGGTAGATTCTGCTTCCGATTTATATCGTGCCATGAATATGAGTTTGAATGTCTTGCAGCTCCCCTTGGTTACTGAAGCTCAGGTTCGGACATGGGTAGGCAAAGGGACATCTCTGTTTTGCGAAAGTGTTCTGACGCATTTAACAGGCGGTGTCGATCAATCGCAACATCGACAACTGCTGAGTACCTTCTTGGACATTTATAATGCTGAACCTTGTGTCGATACACAGCCTTTTGACGGCATTATTGAATTTTTAGAATGGGGTAAAGCACACAATAAAATCTTGGTCTGTGTGACCAATAAGCCAGAAGCACCTGCACGCGGTATTTTAGAGACATTAAAGCTGAGCCATTACTTTGCCGATATCATCGGTGGTGATCGTTTTAGCGAACGTAAGCCGCATCCACGTCAGTTATTGCATTGTGTTGAACATTATCAGGTCACAAAAGAACAAGTCTTGATGATTGGCGATTCATCCAATGATGTCGAAGCAGCACGTCGCGCGGGAATCGATTGTATTGTCGTAAGCTATGGCTATAATCATGGTGAAAATATAGCAGACTGTCAGCCACAACAGATTGTGGATGATCTACGAGAACTGCTTGCTTAATTTAGGGTGTTAGGGAAATAAAATGAATAGTCGTAAGGTTTTTCGATGGCGTCGCTCAGTCCGATTTGATGTACACACTGAGTCAACCTAATTTAAAGAGAAACCGAAATGACAACACAAGCACAATTCCAAAACCTTGCTGCACAAGGCTACAACCTGATTCCTGTCTATCGCCAACGTTTGGCAGACACTGAAACGCCACTGTCTGTTTTTGCCCGTTTAAAACAACACAAGCAAGCTTATTTATTTGAATCTGTTGAAGGCGGGGAAAACTGGGCACGTTATTCAATTATTGGACTTGGTGAATCGACCGTCTTTTCCTGCAATGCAGGTGAATTAACGGTACAGCACGCTGACGGCTCAATTGAAAAGCAAGCTTGCTCAGATCCATTTCAATACATTCGTGACTTCCAAGCACAGTTTAAAGTGCCCACACAACAAGACTTACCTGCATTGCCAAGCTTTACTGGCGGCTTGGTGGGTTACTTTGGTTATGATGCAGTGCGCTATATCGAGCCACGCCTTAAAAATGTTCCTGAAGCTGACCCAGTGGGATTACCCGATATATGGATGATGCTGTCGAAGACGGTGATTGTATTTGATAACTTAAAAGATACTTTGTTCTTGATTGTGCATGCCGATGTGAATGATCCAGTAGCATATGAAAAAGCACATGAACAATTAGATGAAATTGAAAATATCTTAGCCACGCCGATTAGTCTGAAAGCAGAAAAACACACTGCACCGCATTTTGAGTCTTTAACAGGGCATGATAATTTCTTGGCTTCCATTGAAAAAGTCAAAGAATACATCCGGGCAGGCGATGTCATGCAAGTCGTGCCCGGGCATCGTATGGTGTCTGATTTTGATGGTGAGCCCTTACAGGTTTATCGTGCACTGCGCCATCTCAATCCATCGCCGTATTTATTCTTAGTACAAGGGCAGACTTTAGAGAATAAAACCCCATTTCATATTGTCGGTTCTTCACCTGAAATTTTATCGCGTCTGGAAAATGGTATTGCCACTGTGCGTCCGCTTGCAGGGACGCGTCCACGCGGTAAGACCAAAGAGGAAGACTTGGCGCTTGAGCAAGATCTATTGTCCGATGAAAAAGAGATCGCAGAACATCTCATGCTGATTGACTTGGGTCGCAATGATGTTGGGCGTATTGCCAAAATAGGCAAAGTGCAAGTCACAGATCGTATGGTGATCGAACGTTATTCACATGTCATGCATATTGTGTCAAATGTACAAGCTGAAGTCCGCGATGATGTCGATGCTCTAGATGTATTTAAAGCAACATTCCCTGCGGGCACGCTTTCTGGTGCGCCAAAAATCCGTGCTATGGAAATTATTGACGAAGTTGAGCCAGTTAAACGCGGAATTTTTGGTGGTGCTGTTGGTTATTTAGGCTGGCATGGTGAAATGGACATGTCGATTGCGATTCGAACCTGTGTGATTCGTGAAAATAAGGTCTATGTTCAGGCAGGCGCAGGGCTTGTTGCGGACTCAAATCCTGAATCTGAATGGAATGAAACCCAAATAAAAGCTCGCGCAGTGATCAAAGCGGTTGAATTATCATCAAATGGTTTGATTTTATGAGTTTTTGCGGGTTTTTTTGAAAAAAACACTTGCACGGATTCAAAGTTTTGCTAAACTGCACACCGTTCCGATACGAAACGTACGAAACACTAAGAAACGCCGGCATAGCTCAGTTGGTAGAGCAACTGACTTGTAATCAGTAGGTCCACAGTTCGAATCCGTGTGCCGGCACCACTTAGAAGTTTTGAAGATGAGTTGAAAGAACGACACTGATGTAAGTGTAAAATGGTGAGGTTCCCGAGCGGTCAAAGGGGGCGGACTGTAACTCCGCTACGAAAGTTTCGAAGGTTCGAATCCTTCCCTCACCACCAATTTTAAGACTTCAAGAAGTGGATTGTACCAACATCGTGCGGGAGTAGCTCAGTTGGTAGAGCGGTAGCCTTCCAAGCTACATGTCGCGAGTTCGACCCTCGTCTCCCGCTCCATATTGAAGTACTTATTATGCTCTTATAGCTCAGTGGTAGAGCACTCCCTTGGTAAGGGAGAGGTCTCGAGTTCAAATCTCGATAAGAGCTCCAGATTACAGTTTAGCAATTTTGATTGCACAAGATTCCGAAAGCAGGCTATTTAGTCTGCTTTTCAAGTATCTGAAGTTTGGTTTTTTAACGACATGTCGGAGCTGAGTTTTACTCAGAATTGTGTTCGACGTAAACGAGGAGTATTAACATGGCTAAGGCTAAGTTTGAACGTAATAAGCCACACGTTAACGTGGGCACAATTGGTCACGTCGACCATGGTAAAACAACTTTAACAGCTGCAATTGCAACTGTATGTGCAAAAACTTTTGGTGGCGAAGCGAAAGACTACGCTGCAATTGACTCTGCACCTGAAGAAAAAGCACGTGGTATTACAATTAATACTTCACACGTTGAGTATGACTCAGTTATTCGTCACTACGCACACGTAGACTGCCCGGGTCACGCCGATTATGTTAAAAACATGATTACTGGTGCTGCTCAAATGGACGGCGCGATCCTTGTATGTGCTGCGACTGATGGTCCTATGCCACAGACTCGTGAACACATCCTTCTTTCTCGTCAGGTAGGTGTACCTTACATCGTTGTATTCTTAAACAAATGCGACTTGCGACGACGAAGAGCTTCTTGAACTAGTTGAAATGGAAGTTCGTGAACTTCTTTCTACTTATGACTTCCCAGGTGATGACACTCCAATCATCCGTGGTTCAGCTTTAGCTGCACTTAACGGTGACCAAGGTCAATACGGCGAGCCAGCAGTAGTTGCTCTAGTTGAAGCACTTGACTCTTACATTCCAGAACCAGAACGTGCAATCGATAAAGCATTCTTGATGCCAATCGAAGATGTATTCTCTATCTCTGGTCGTGGTACTGTGGTAACTGGTCGTGTTGAATCAGGTATCGTTAAAGTAGGCGAAGAAGTAGAAATCGTTGGTATTAAAGATACAGTTAAAACAACTGTAACTGGCGTTGAAATGTTCCGTAAATTGCTTGACGAAGGTCGTGCAGGCGAGAACTGTGGTGTTCTTCTACGTGGTACTAAACGTGAAGACGTTCAACGTGGTCAAGTATTGACTAAACCAGGTGCGATCAAACCGCATACTAAATTCGACGCAGAAGTATACGTACTTTCTAAAGAAGAAGGTGGTCGTCATACTCCGTTCCTTAACGGCTATCGTCCACAGTTCTACTTCCGTACAACTGACGTAACTGGTGCAATCGCTCTTCAAGAAGGCGTTGAAATGGTTATGCCTGGTGACAACGTAGAAATGTCAGTAGAATTAATCCACCCAATCGCAATGGACGCAGGCTTACGCTTCGCAATCCGTGAAGGTGGTCGTACTGTTGGTGCTGGTGTTGTAGCTAAAGTTACTGCATAATCGCAAAAAATAATATGACAAGTTGGGGCTTCGGCCTCAACTTGTTTTTGTAGTTTAGTTGGTGGCGTGTCGGTGTCTAAAACCGAATGTTGGGTGAGTGAGTATTTCCTGACCTGCCAAGTTTTTATAAAAGACGCTTGATGTTGGTAAAACTGGTCATATAATAAGTCGCGAAACCTACGACGAGTACAAAAATGTCGAATGATAAAACACGTGACGCATTAAGCGAAGCGGCAATTCCTCAAAGAAATAATCCTGCTGAAGATGTCAACGCTGGTTCTCCATTAGATATAGTTCTATGGATTATCGCTTTGATTTTACTCGTTGGAGCCATGATGGTGAATGGATATTTGCCAGCATATTGGGCACCAGCGAATGATATCTGGGTTCGCGTTGGGGTAATTTTGGCTTGTATCGTTGTGGCTTTAGGTTTATTATACGCCACCCATCAAGGCAAAGGCTTTGTTCGTCTTCTCAAGGATTCGCGAACTGAGTTACGTCGAGTGACCTGGCCGACTAAACAAGAAACTGTGACCACATCTTGGCAAGTTCTTGTAGTCGTAGTCATTGCAGCAATTTTATTGTGGTGCTTTGATTATATTTTAGGCTGGTTAATGAAGTTTATTATCGGGTAAGAGAGCTATGAAACGTTGGTACATTATTCATGCTTATTCAGGCTATGAAAAACAGGTGTTACGCTCACTTAATGATCGAATCCAGCGCAGCGCTGTAGCCGATAGCTTTGGTGAAGTCCTTGTCCCTACTGAAGAAGTAGTGGAAATGAAGGATGGTAAAAAGCGTAAATCAGAGCGCAAATTCTTTCCAGGCTATGTATTAGTCGAAATGGAAATGAATGATGAGACCTGGCACATTGTTAAAGAATGTCCAAAAGTTTTAGGCTTTATTGGTGGCACGGCTGAAAAACCGGCACCAATTACGCAAAAAGAAGCTGATGCGATTCTTGCACGTGTACGCAATACTGGTGAAGCACCTCGTCCTAAGACGATGTTTGAACCAGGCGAAGAATTACTTGTTATAGATGGTCCATTCACCGACTTTAAAGGCGTGGTGGAAGAAGTTCTATACGAGAAGTCACGTTTAACGTTGACAATTAATGTATTTAACCGACCTACTCAGGTTGAACTGGAATTTCGTCAAGTCGAAAAATCAGTTTAAGCACTGTAGGTTGAAAACGCCTGACTTATTTATGCGTCAGGCATTGTTGTTGTAACGGTAATCGTTACTTAGAATCATTGGGGAGCCTTAATCGGCGTTTGCACCCAGAGGTATTTTGAAATGGCTAAGAAGATTGACGGCTATATCAAGCTGCAAGTTCCAGCTGGTAAAGCGAATCCATCTCCACCGATTGGTCCTGCACTAGGTCAACGTGGTGTAAACATCATGGCTTTCTGTAAAGAATTCAATGCTGCTACACAAAAACTTGAAGCTGGTCTACCAATTCCAGTCGTGATTACTGTGTACAACGACAAGTCGTTCACATTCATCATGAAAACTCCACCTGCTGCGATTCTTCTTAAGAAAGCTGCTGGTATCCAAAAGGGTTCTGCTGTACCAAACAAAACTAAAGTTGGTAAGTTGACTCGTGCTCAATTGGAAGAAATTGCGACTACTAAAGAACCAGATTTAACTGGTGCTGATTTAGACGCGCGTGTACGTACCATCGCTGGTTCTGCACGTTCTATGGGCTTGGAAGTGGAGCTTTAAGACATGGCTAAATTAACTAAACGTCAAAAAGCGATTGTTGCCGCTGTTGAAGCACAAAAAGTTTACACTTTGGAAGAAGCTGTAGCAGTTATTGCAAGCCTTCCTGCGCCGAAATTCAAAGAATCTTTGGATATCGCTGTAAACCTTGGTGTTGATCCACGTAAATCTGATCAAGTTGTTCGTGGCGCGACTACACTTCCTGCAGGTACTGGTAAAACTGTACGTGTAGCTGTATTCGCTCAAGGCGCTGCTGCTGAAGCTGCTAAAGCTGAAGGCGCGGACATCGTTGGTTTTGACGATCTTGCTGAAAGCATTCAAGCAGGTAACCTTGACTTCGACGTAGTAATTGCTGCTCCAGATGCAATGCGCGTAGTTGGTAAATTGGGTACGATTCTTGGTCCACGTGGCTTAATGCCTAACCCTAAAGTGGGTACGGTTACTCCTGACGTAGCAACTGCAGTTAAAAATGCAAAAGCTGGTCAAGCACGTTACCGCGTAGACAAAGCTGGTATTATCCATGCTGCGATCGGTCAAGTAGGTTTCACTGCTGAAGCTGTTCGTTCAAACGTTGAAGCACTTATCGCTGACCTTAAGAAAGCAAAACCTGCTACTTCTAAAGGTATCTACATTCAAAAGATCACTTTGAGCTCAACTATGGGTCCTGGTTTGATCGTTGATGTAGCAAGCGTTTCTAAATAAGTTTCGACTTATTACAGAATTTTAAAGCCCTGAGTAACATTTGAAGCACTGCTTCAAATGTTACGCAAGAAACGCTCCGTCGTATTTTGCAAACTTAGGCAAACTTTGAATTGATAAATATTTGTTTATCAGCGTCAAAGACCTCAGGCGAGGGGAGTTTTATGCTTCGCTCTTAATATTCCAGCCTGCGTAGACGCGGTGGTGTGATTTTGTTCATCCTCCGCGTGTGTGTCTAGCAATAGACTCACGAACTGGGAGTGTGCTTTGTAAAGCACATAAATCACCGTTAGGAGGTTTTACAATGGCTCTTCTTATCGAAGGCAAAAAACAGATCGTAGCTGAAGTAACTGAAGTTGCTTCTACTGCATTTGCTGCTGTTGTTGCTGACTACCAAGGTTTAACTGTAGAGCAATTAACTACTCTACGTGTTGAAGCTCGTAAACTAGGTGTTCACACACGTATCGTGCGTAACACTTTGGCGAAACGCGCTCTTCAAGATACTCAATTCAATATCTTGAATGACAGCCTTGTTGGCCCAACAATCTTAGCTTTCTCAACTTCTGAAGACGACATGGGCGCTGCAGCTCGTTTGTTCGAAGAATTTGCTAAAACTAATAAAGCATTTGAACTTAAAGCTGCTGCATTTGATGGCAAAGTGTATCAAGGTGCTGAAGTTAGCGTTATCGCGAACCTTCCGAACCAAGAGAAAGCACTTACTATGCTTGCAAATGTACTTCAAGCACCTATTTCGAAATTGGGTCGCTTGCTTACAGCGCTTCAAGAGAAAAACGGTTCAGAAGCTGCATAAGCTCAAACTTACACACACATCATTCAATACCCATTTGGAGTTACTCTCATGGCTTTAACAAACGAAGAAATCCTAAACGCAGTTGCTGAAAAAACTGTTCTTGAACTTGTTGAACTTATCTCTGCTTTCGAAGAGAAATTCAACGTTTCTGCTGCTGCTGTAGCTGTTGCTGCTGGTCCTGCTGCTGCTGCTGCTGAAGAACAATCTGAATTCAACGTTGAGTTGACTTCATTCGGCGCGAACAAAGTTGCTGTAATTAAAGCAGTTCGTGAAGTAACTGGTCTTGGCTTGAAAGAAGCTAAAGACATGGTTGAAGGTGCTCCAGCGATTCTTAAAGAAGGCGTTTCTAAAGAAGAAGCTGAAGAACTTAAAGCTAAACTTGAAACTACTGGTGCAACAATTACTGTTAAGTAATTTTGCCGGGAGTCGATTTGTTAAAAATTGACTCCAAAAATTGGCTGATGGCTCTTGGGTCATCAGCCTTTTTGCGTTACAATTATCGGCTCGATTTTTGTTTGCTGATGGAAAAATCATCAAATTAAAAATAAACATAAAGATCAAACGCTTACCAATATTTTTCATTAAAAAATATTGTTAAGCGTTTTAATACCACTAAAAATTGCAGCATTTGTAAAAGTGGTGGCCATATCCGGCCAGCGTAATTCCTTCTGAGCCCGTTCTGCAGGCGGGCTTGGTTTACACTTTCCGAGGACTCCAGATGGCATACTCATATACCGAAAAGAAACGGATCCGTAAGAATTTTGGTAAATTGCCTAGCATTATGGATGCTCCGTACTTGCTCGCGATTCAAGTCGACTCGTACAGAACATTCTTGCAAGATGGCAAATCACCAAAAAACCGCGAAGATATCGGTCTCCAAGCCGCATTTCGTTCAGTTTTTCCTATAGAAAGTTATTCTGGCAATGCTGCTTTAGAATTTGTTGAGTATAGTCTTGGTAAGCCTGAGTTTGATGTTCGCGAATGTATTCTTCGTGGCTCAACTTATGCAGCACCAATGCGTGTGAAGATTCGTTTGATCCTCAAAGATCGCGAAACGAAATCGATCAAAGATGTACGTGAACAAGAAGTCTATATGGGCGAAATGCCATTAATGACAGACAACGGTACCTTCGTTATTAACGGTACTGAGCGTGTAATTGTGTCTCAATTACACCGTTCACCAGGCGTATTCTTCGATCACGATAAAGGTAAAACTCACTCAAGTGGTAAAGTCCTTTATTCTGCTCGTATCATCCCTTACCGTGGTTCATGGTTAGATTTCGAATTCGATGCCAAAGACCTTGTCTATGTACGTATTGACCGTCGTCGTAAATTATTAGCGACTGTGGTACTTCGTGCGCTTGGTTTAAGCAACGAAAACATCTTGAACATGTTCTACGAGAAAGTACCTGTATATCTTGATATGGGTAGCTATCAAATTGACCTTGTACCAGAACGTCTGCGTGGCGAAATGGCACAATTTGACATCTTGGATAAAGATGGCAAAGCAATTGTTGAACAAGGTAAACGTATTAACGCGCGTCACGTACGTCAAATGGAAGCTTCTGGTTTAACCAAACTTCCTGTTCCTGATGAGTACTTGTACGAACGTATCACTGCTGAAGACATTCCATTAAAAGATGGTGATGTGATTGCTGCAAACACAGTATTGAGCCATGAGATCATGGTGAAGATTGCAGAAGGCGGTGTTAAACAATTTAACATTCTGTTCACGAATGATATCGACCGTGGTTCATTCATTGCAGATTCTCTACGTGCAGATACAACGACTAGTCGTGAAGAAGCACTTGTAGAAATCTACAAAGTAATGCGTCCGGGCGAGCCACCAACAAAAGAAGCTGCTGAAAACCTATTCAACAACTTGTTCTTCTCTACAGAACGTTATGACCTATCTCCAGTGGGTCGTATGAAGTTCAACCGTCGTTTGGGTCGTCCTTACGAAGTCGGTACAGATCAGAAGTCTCGTGAAGTTGAAGGTATTTTATCGAACGATGACATCACTGATGTATTAAAAACATTGGTTGAAATCCGTAACGGTAAAGGCGAAGTCGACGATATCGATCACTTGGGTAACCGTCGTGTTCGTTCTGTTGGTGAAATGACAGAAAACCAATTCCGTGTTGGTCTAGTTCGTGTAGAACGTGCTGTTAAAGAGCGTTTGTCACAAGCTGAAACTGATAACTTGTCTCCGCAAGATTTAATCAATGCGAAGCCTGTTGCTGCTGCAATCAAAGAATTCTTTGGTTCAAGCCAGTTATCTCAGTTCATGGACCAAAATAACCCGTTATCTGAAATCACGCATAAACGTCGTGTTTCGGCGCTTGGTCCCGGCGGTTTGACACGTGAACGTGCAGGCTTTGAGGTACGTGACGTACATCAAACTCACTACGGTCGTGTATGTCCAATTGAGACGCCTGAGGGTCCAAACATTGGTTTGATCAACTCACTTTCTGTATATGCAAAAGCCAACAACTTCGGTTTCTTGGAAACACCATATCGTAAAGTTGTTGACGGCCGCGTAAGCATGGACGTTGAATATTTATCTGCAATTGAAGAAGTAGGTACTGTAATTGCACAGGCCGATTCTGCAATGGATAAAGATGGTAACTTAACAGAAGAATTCGTATCTGTTCGTCACCAAGGTGACTTCGTACGTATGCCTCCTGAAAAAGTAACGCATATGGATGTATCTGCTCAGCAGGTTGTGTCTGTAGCTGCGTCACTAATTCCGTTCCTTGAACACGATGATGCCAACCGTGCATTGATGGGTTCAAACATGCAACGTCAGGCTGTTCCTACGTTAATCGCTGATAAACCGCTTGTTGGTACAGGCATGGAAGCGAACGTAGCACATGACTCTGGTGTATGTGTGATCGCAAAACGTGGTGGTCGTATTGAATATGTAGACGCATCTCGCGTTGTTATTCGTGTTGACGAAGCAGAAATGATCGCGGGTGAAGCAGGTGTAGATATCTATAACCTAATCAAATACACACGTTCGAACCAAAATACGTGTATCAACCAAAAAGTTCTTGTGAACATGGGTGATAAAGTAGGTCGTGGCGATGTATTGGCTGATGGTCCATCAACAGATGGCGGTGAGTTAGCCCTTGGTCAAAACATGCGCGTTGCGTTCATGACGTGGAATGGTTACAACTACGAAGACTCGATCTTGTTATCAGAACGCGTTCTTCAAGAAGATCGTTTAACTTCGATTCATATCCAAGAATTGTCATGTGTTGCACGTGATACGAAATTGGGTGCTGAAGAAATTACTGCCGATATCCCGAACGTGGGTGAAGCTGCACTTTCTAAACTTGATGAATCAGGTATTGTTTACATCGGTGCTGAAGTAACAGCAGGTGACATCCTTGTAGGTAAAGTAACGCCTAAAGGTGAAACGCAGCTAACACCAGAAGAAAAATTGCTTCGCGCAATCTTCGGTGAAAAAGCGGCTGACGTGAAAGATTCATCTTTACGTGTATCTTCAGGTGTGAAAGGTACGGTTATTGACGTACAAGTGTTTACACGTGACGGTCTTGAAAAAGACGAACGTGCTCAAGCAATTGAGAAAGCACAACTTGATGCTTACCGTAAAGATTTGAAAGAAGAATACAAAATCTTTGAAGAAGCAGCACGTGAACGTATTGTTCGCCTGTTGAAAGGTCAAGAATCGAACGGTGGTGGTACAACTAAACGCGGTGACAAACTTTCAGAAGATGTGTTGTCTGGTTTAGAGCTTGTTGACTTGTTGGATATCCAGCCTGTTGATGAAGCGATTGCTGAACGTTTAACTCAAATTCAAGTCTTCTTAAAAGAGAAAGGCATTGAAATTGATGAGAAATTTGCAGAGAAAAAACGCAAACTTTCTACAGGCGATGAGCTTACAACTGGCGTATTGAAAGTTGTTAAAGTTTACTTGGCTGTAAAACGTCGCATCCAACCGGGTGATAAAATGGCGGGTCGTCACGGTAACAAAGGTGTTGTATCAAACATCCTACCTGTAGAAGACATGCCACATGATGCTAACGGTGTACCTGTTGATATCGTATTGAACCCGCTAGGCGTACCATCGCGTATGAACGTGGGTCAGATTCTTGAAACTCACTTAGGTATGGCGGCGAAAGGTCTTGGCGATAAAATCGACAAGATGATGCAAGAGCAACGTACTGTTATTGAGCTTCGTGAATTCTTAGACAAGATTTATAACAAAGTTGGTGGCGAGCAAGAAGATCTTGATAGCTTAACTGATGATGAAATCTTGGCACTTTCTAAAAACTTGCGTAAAGGTGTTCCACTTGCTACGCCTGTGTTTGATGGTGCAGAAGAATCACAAATTAAAGAATTGCTTGAACTTGGTGGCATTTCACGTACGGGTCAAACAGTATTGTTTGATGGCCGTACGGGTGAACGTTTCGACCGTCCTGTAACTGTAGGTTACATGTACATGTTGAAACTGAACCACTTGGTTGATGACAAAATGCATGCTCGTTCGACTGGTTCTTACTCTCTAGTAACGCAACAGCCATTGGGCGGTAAAGCTCAATTCGGTGGTCAGCGTTTCGGTGAGATGGAAGTCTGGGCACTTGAAGCTTACGGTGCAGCATATACTCTTCAAGAAATGCTTACTGTTAAGTCGGATGACGTTGAAGGTCGTACTCGTATCTACAAAAACATTGTAGATGGAAACCATTATATGGATCCGGGTATGCCTGAATCGTTCAACGTATTGACCAAAGAGATCCGTTCTTTAGGTATCAACATTGAACTGAAAAATGGTGACTAAGAATCTCCATTAAATCTCCCCAAACCCCTCTTTGTAAAAGAGGGGCTTCCCCCTTAACAAAGGGGGACTGAGGGGGATTAGATTCAGTTAAAAAACAATATTTGTGACCCAGTTGTTGAGTGAAAATCTCCACAACACACGGAGAAAAAAATTGAAAGACTTGCTCGATATCATGCGCAAAAAGACGGATTCAGACGGTCATGCTCCTGTAGAGTTTGATCGCATCCGTATTGGTCTTGCGTCACCAGAAATGATTAAGTCATGGTCTCATGGTGAAGTTAAAAAACCTGAGACAATTAACTATCGTACGTTCAAGCCTGAACGTGATGGTTTATTCTGTGCCAAAATCTTTGGTCCAGTAAAAGATTACGAATGCTTGTGTGGTAAATACAAGCGTATGAAATACAAAGGCGTCATTTGTGAAAAATGTGGCGTTGAAGTAACAACTGCGAAAGTACGTCGTGAGCGTATGGGTCATATTGACCTTGCTTCACCTGTTGCGCACATTTGGTTCTTGAAATCACTTCCTAGCCGTATCGGTCTATTATTAGACATGACGCTACGTGATATCGAACGTGTATTGTATTTCGAATCTTACGTTGTAACCGATCCTGGTATGACTCCATTTGAGAAATACCAACTTCTTAACGATGAAGAATACTTCAATGCGTTAGAAGAACACGGTGATGAATTCAGCGCGAAAATGGGTGCAGAAGCGATTCAAGATTTGTTGAAAGACATCGATCTTGAAGCTGAAATTGCACGTCTTCGTGAAGAAATTCCTGTAACAACTTCAGAAACGAAGCTTAAAAAAGCGTCGAAACGTTTGAAGTTGATGGAAGCATTCAACGATTCGAACAACAAGCCAGAATGGATGGTGTTGACTGTACTTCCAGTACTTCCACCAGATCTTCGTCCGCTTGTACCACTAGAAGGTGGTCGTTTCGCGACTTCAGATTTGAACGACCTTTACCGTCGTGTGATCAACCGTAACAACCGTTTAAAACGTCTTCTTGACCTTGCAGCGCCAGACATTATCGTACGTAATGAAAAACGTATGCTTCAAGAGTCTGTAGATGCATTGTTAGACAACGGTCGTCGTGGTCGCGCAATTACAGGTTCGAACAAACGTCCGCTTAAATCTTTGGCAGATATGATCAAAGGTAAACAAGGTCGTTTCCGTCAAAACTTGTTGGGTAAACGTGTCGATTATTCTGGTCGTTCAGTAATTACTGTAGGTCCTACTTTACGTTTACACCAATGTGGTCTTCCGAAGAAAATGGCACTTGAACTATTCAAGCCGTTCATCTTTGCGAAACTACAAGCATCTGGTCAAGCAACCACCATTAAAGCTGCGAAGAAAATGGTTGAGCGCGAGACTCCAGAAGTTTGGGACGTTCTAGCATCTGTGATTCGTCAACATCCAGTGATGTTGAACCGTGCGCCAACACTTCACCGTTTGGGTCTTCAAGCATTTGAACCGACTCTAATTGAAGGTAAAGCGATCCGTCTACACCCACTCGTATGTGCTGCGTTCAACGCCGACTTCGACGGTGACCAAATGGCGGTACACGTACCATTAACACTTGAAGCTCAGTTAGAAGCTCGTGCGTTAATGATGTCGACCAACAACATCTTGTCTCCAGCGAACGGTGAGCCAATCATCGTACCGTCTCAGGACGTTGTGTTGGGCTTGTATTACATCACTCGTGATGCGATCAATGCCAAAGGTGAAGGCATGGTGTTCGCGGATACTGATGAAGTAAACCGTGCACTTGCAACAGGTCAAGTTGATTTACACGCTCGCGTTAAAGCACGTGTACACCAAACTGTGATTGATGAAAACGGAAACCGTGAACAACAAACGATTATTGTTGATACGACTCCGGGTCGTTGTTTGCTTTGGGAAGTTGTGCCAGAAGGTATGGATTTCCAACAAATCAACGTTGAGATGACTAAAAAGAACATCTCTAAAATCATCAACTCTTGCTACCGTAAATTAGGTCTAAAAGATACTGTTATCTTCGCTGACCAATTGATGTACTTAGGTTTCCGTCAAGCGACACGTTCAGGCGTATCGGTTGGTATGGAAGACATGCTTATTCCACCGCAAAAACAAGCGATTATTGGTAAAGCAGAAGCTGAAGTACGTGAAATTGAACAACAGTTCGAACAAGGTTTCGTAACTGCTGGCGAACGTTATAACAAAGTTGTCGATATTTGGGCGCGTACAAACGACCAAGTAGCGAAAGCAATGATGGACAACTTGTCTTACACCACTGTTAAAAACAAACAGGGCGAAGACGAGAAACAAAAATCATTCAACTCAATCTATATGATGTCTGACTCGGGTGCCCGTGGTTCGGCAGCTCAGATTCGTCAGCTTGCAGGTATGCGTGGTTTGATGGCGAAACCAGATGGTTCGATCATTGAAACGCCGATTAAAGCGAACTTCCGTGAAGGTTTGACAGTACTTCAGTACTTCATCTCGACACACGGTGCGCGTAAAGGTTTGGCCGATACCGCATTGAAAACTGCGAACTCTGGTTACTTGACTCGTCGTCTTGTAGACGTTGCGCAAGATTTGGTTATTACTGAACCAGATTGCGGTACGTTTGACGGTCTAGTGATGACGCCGTTCATTCAAGGTGGCGATGTAATCGAAAACCTTGGTGCACGAGTTCTTGGTCGTGTTGTTGCTGAAGACGTTAAGAAAGTGGGTACGGACGAAGTTCTTCTTCCACGTAACACGCTTATTGACGAGAAACTTGCTACATTTATTGAAAATGCCGGTATTGACGAAATTAAAGTACGTTCAGTTGTAAACTGTGCGTCTACATTCGGCGTATGTGCGAAGTGTTATGGTCGTGACCTTGCACGTGGTCACCAAGTGAACCCAGGTGAATCTGTTGGTGTCATGGCTGCTCAATCAATTGGTGAGCCAGGTACTCAGTTAACCATGCGTACGTTCCACGTTGGTGGTGCTGCGAGCCGAACTTCTGCTGCAAACAGCATCCAAGTTCGTAACAAAGGTACTGTACGTTTCCACAATGTGAAAACTGTACAACACGCCAAAGGTCACTTGGTATCGACTTCTCGTTCAGGCGAGATCGGTATTGCGGATGATTTAGGTCGCGAACGCGAACGCTACAAAATCCCGTACGGTGCGTCTATCTTGTTAAAAGATGGCGAAGAAGTTGCAGCAGGCGGTATTGTGGCAACTTGGGATCCGCATACACATCCATTGGTAACAGAAGTTGCTGGTAAAGTACGCTTCAGCCAAATTGCTGATGGCGTGACTGTGACTTCGAAAACTGATGATGCAACAGGTATGACTACAATCGAAATCTTACCAGTGACTTCACGTCCTGCGTCAGGTAAAGATTTACGTCCTGCTGTTGTACTTGATACCGTTGATGGTGGTGAACAGTTCTACTTCTTGCCACAAAACACAATTCTTTCTGTCCGTAATGGCGAAACAATTGGTGTCGGTGATGTTATCGGTCGTGTACCACAAGAATCTTCACGTACACGTGATATTACCGGTGGTCTTCCACGCGTAGCGGATTTATTCGAAGCACGTAAACCGAAAGAGCATGCAATTCTTGCTGAAATTTCAGGTGTTGTAAGCTTCGGTAAAGAAACTAAAGGTAAGAACCGTCTTGTGATTACTCCGGATGATGGTTCTGAGATTTACGAAGAGCTTATTCCGAAATGGCGTACCATTAACGTGTTCGAAGGCGAGCATGTGAACCGTGGTGAAACTATTTCTGATGGTCCACAGAACCCACACGATATTTTACGTTTGAAAGGCGAAGTTGCGCTTACAAACTACATCGTGAACGAAGTTCAGGACGTTTACCGTCTGCAAGGTGTAAAAATCAACGACAAGCATATTGAAGTGATCGTACGTCAAATGCTTCGTAAAGTTGATATCACTGACGGTGGTGATACAAGCTTCATCAAAGGCGAACAAGTGGATTACATCCGTGTTGTTCAAGAAAACCAAGCAGTGGCAGCGCAAAACAAATTCCCTGCGAAGTTTGAACGTCTATTGATGGGTATCACGAAAGCATCGCTTTCTACTGACTCGTTCATCTCTGCTGCATCGTTCCAGGAAACAACGCGTGTGTTAACTGAAGCGGCTGTAACAGGTAAAGAAGATGATTTACGCGGTCTGAAAGAGAACGTTGTTGTGGGTCGCTTGATTCCAGCGGGTACAGGTTTGGCATATCACTTAGAGCGTCGTCGTCAAGAAGCAGAAGCTGCAGAGCTTGAGCTTCACAATGACTTCTCTGATGTTGACCAAGCATTGAGCCAAGCGTTCAGCGATGAGTTTAACGGTCTTTAATTAGTCCTTTAAACCAGTCTAAAAAAGCCACCTTCGGGTGGCTTTTTTTATAGCTCAATATTTAATGTTATAAAAAGTGCTAGGTAAAATGATTTATTTTTCATATATTAAAAACATAACAAAATTTCTATAAGCGCAATCTGTGGGGTCATCATGTCATTCAAATTACAAGTTTTAGCATTTTCACTTTTCGGTTCAATCTCTTTAAGTGCTATTGCAGCACCAATGCCTAATACCATTGTAGTCGATGATAAAGCCGTTGTACCTGTACTGAAAACTGAAGTGATCCGTCGCGTTGAGGGTCAAAAACCCATTCGACATGTCGAAGCGACCATTTTAGAAATGACCAATAAAGGCAAAGATATTGTTGCTAAAGAAGTCGTGTTTGAAGATCATCTCGATCAATTTTCTGAAAAGAAACTCGCTATTCCTGTATTACAAAAAGGCGGGGTGATTGTGCCGACTTCAAAAATTGAAATCAATAAAACCTTAAAACAAGAAGGTCAACTACTGCAAAGTAGTAAAACGATTGATGCAGAAGGTATAGAAGTTAAAAAAGATCAAACGGTGGTAAAACGCACATTATTATTGCAAGAACATGAACAAAGCAATAAAGAAAAAGTGACTCATACCTTAATGACTGAAGATGGTGCCACAACCAAAGATATCATTGAGATTCAATCACCTCAACAATGATAAATGTTGAAATAGATATCATTTTTACAAAATTCATCATCAATACGCCAAGAAGTAACACGTTATCAATAATATTTTCATGGATATGCTTTAAGCTAAAATCAAAGTCAATATTAGGGACAACAATCATGAAAAAATTAATGGGTATGGCAGCAGTGGTTACACTTTCAACCATGGGTATGGTCGGTTGTGAAAGTATGTCATCGAGCCAACAACGTATCGGTGCAGCTGCACTTGGTGGTGCTGTCGGTGGTGGTGTGGGTAACAGTGTCGGTGGTGGTGTAGGTTCAGCTGTTGGCGGCGGTGCAGGTGCTGCAGTCGGTAGTAAAGCACAAGGCGGTTCAAACCGTAGTGCGACTTATAGCGGTGTTGGTGGTGCGATTGGTTCAGCAGTCGGTAAAAGCGTATTCGGTGGTAATGCCGGTGCAGCCATTGGTGGTGCGATCGGTGGCGGTGCGGGTGCTGCTGTTGAGCAAAATCGTCGCTAAGTCTAGAACAGTTTAAATGAAAATAAAGCGCCATATGGGCGCTTTATTTTTGCGTTTATTTCTCTAAAGCGAACTTTTTAATGAGACCTTGTGCATGCTTGCGTCGGATATACACTGTTTTCTGTACTTCAGCAATTCGAGCGCCTGAATCATCATAAATATTCAGTGAATAATTTCGGTAAACTGGGGCATGGTTGGCTGCCAGAGAAATAATTGTATTCACTTCATCTGCATCGATGCGAACATCGGCATACACAGTTCCACGACCTGGGGCAAGAAATTGAATGGTCGCAGCACGGTCCCACACAATGTACTTTGGCCCTAAATGATGCATGAGCAGTAGCATATAAAATGGGTCAACCATCGAATACAAACTACCGCCAAAATGCACACCGACAATATTTTGGTTCTTACGAGTTAAGGGCATTTTGACACGAATGTGATAACCGGATAGATTCATTTCATCAATTTCAATGCCCGCACCACGATAAGGCGCATAGCGATTCAGCATGAATTTTGAAACGAAGGGAAGGCTTTGAATTTTACGTAATAGGCTCATACTGACATTCTTTTTTCTTGTATTGCTATGCATACTAGAGCAACAAGATGACTATGGCATTGATCAATCCTGCCGAATTGCAAAATAAACCGTCAATAACAACAAAGGAACTCAACATGGATACACAAACACGATGGGTAAGCACGAGCGATCAGCAACGCTTATGTGTAAAAACCTTTGGTGATGAAAAAAATCCCGCTTTGGTATTGGTACATGGTTATCCCGATCATCAAGCCGTTTGGGAACCGATGCTAGAACATTTGACGCAGCATTATTTTGTGTTGACCTATGATGTCCGTGGTGCAGGAGAATCCTCTATTCCCAAGCGTATTCGTGATTATGCTTTGCCACGCTTAAGTCAAGATTTAGAAGAAGTCACTGAACAGGTATTAGGGGATCGAAGCTTTCATTTAGCAGCACATGATTGGGGATCGATCCAATCTTGGGAATCGGTCACAGAAGCGAAATTTCGCGGTAAAATTCTCTCTTACAGCACCATTTCAGGTCCATGCTTAGACCATGCAGCATTTTGGATGCGGAATCAGTTTAATCACAATAAAACCAAATTTTTAAAGCAATTGACCAAGTCTTGGTACATTGTGGTCTTTCAATTGCCCTTTTTAGCACCGACCGTATGGCGCTTCTTTAATGCTGAGCGTTGGGGACAAATTTTAAATAAAATTGAGCAACAGCCAGACTTGCCATTGAATCATGAGATTGCCCAAGATGGCCAACATGGTGTCAATTTATATCGTGCTAATTTTATTCCCCGCTTACTTAAACCGCGTCAACGCCATGCCATTTGTCCAGTACAAGCCATTGTGTTAAAGCGTGATAATTTTGTCAGCCCTGAACTGATTGATGAAGTGCCGAAATGGGCGGAAGATTTTTCACAAGTGACCCTTGATGCTAATCATTGGGCAGTCTTAAGTCAGCCTCAAAAAGTGGCAGATTTGATTCATCAGTTTATTCAAAAGCAGTCTTAATTTTTATACCCCTTTGTGGGTTTACAATCAAAGCGCTACAGGAACAGATAAGAACAGCTCAATAGAAAACAAACTCTGATAAAATAACTTTTTTTTCAGACTTGCCATTTTCTTATGTTTGCTATTCTTGCCGCCATTGCAGTCATGTTTGGACTGTCCTTGGCTCGTGTTCCTGTGGTATTCGCATTGATTATTGGTGCAGTCGTAGGTGGTTTATTGGCTGGCTTGGGCATCCACGGCACCATCGAAGCCTTTAATAGTGGTTTGGGGAATGGTGCTCAGATTGCTTTGGCTTATGGTGTATTAGGTGCGTTTGCGTTGGCTTTAGCCCGTTCAGGATTACCTGATTTATTGGCGTATAAGCTGATCCATAAACTTCAAGGCAACAGCGACCTTAAAGCCCAAAATCGTGTCAAATATGTCATTTTTGCGACTGTCGCACTTGCAGCAGTATGTTCGCAAAACGTGATTCCTGTGCATATTGCGTTTATTCCAGTCCTTATTCCGCCATTATTGAGCGTATTTAATCATTTAAAACTCGACCGTCGTTTAGTGGCATGTGTGCTTACATTCGGTTTGGTGGGTACATACATGTTGGTACCTTTTGGTTTTGGTGCTATTTTCCTGAATGATATTTTGGGTCAGAACATCAATACTTTCGGTAAGCCTTATGGTTTTAGTATTACCTATGACATGATTCCTCGTGCAATGGCAATTCCTGTATTTGGGATGTTTATCGGTTTAATGGTGGCCATGTTTATTAGCTATCGTAAACCGCGTGAATATGCAGAAGTGCCTGTCAATGCAGCGGCACATAGTATCTCAGGTGACATTAAAAGTGATGTAAACGGAAAGCCTGAAGTTGCACGTTTTACCTTGATTATGGCAGCGATCGCTGTGGTTGCGACACTTTCTGTACAAGTCATTTCAGATTCAATGATTCTTGCTGGTTTAGTGGGTGTTGCAATCTTAAGTTTTGCGGGCATTTTCAAATGGAAAGAAGCAGATGATGTGATCATTAGCGGTATGCGGATGATGGCATTGGTTGGCTTTATCATGATTTCTGCGCAAGGTTTTGCTTCTGTCATTGAAGCGACCAATCAAGTGCCTGAGTTGGTCAAAGCCTCTGTGGAATGGATTGGTAATAGCCAAGGTTTAGCTGCATTTTGGATGTTGTTGATCGGTCTACTGATTACTTTAGGGATTGGTTCTTCATTCTCAACTGTGCCGATTTTAGCCATCATTTATGTGCCACTTTGCTTGCAGTTTGGCTTTAGTCCTGCCGCAACTATTGCATTAATTGGTACCGCAGCTGCACTCGGTGATGCAGGTTCTCCAGCGTCAGATTCAACCTTGGGTCCAACATCTGGTTTGAATATGGATGGTCAACATGATCATATGAAAGACAGTGTCGTTCCGACCTTTATTCACTATAACATTCCATTAATGATCTTTGGTTGGATTGCTGCAATGGTACTTTAATTGTAAATTGAGTCACATTTAAAATAAATTGTGAATATTAATTCAGACTAAAATCGTTGGAAATATAATAATAAATATTAATCAATTTGGTGGGTTTTTAAAAACCCACCAAATTACTCAAGTTAAAATAAAAATTATTTAATATTAATATCTTATAAAATAATAACAATTCAATGCATATAATGATATTGCATAATTTAAATACTCATGTTTATTATTTATATATTCATTCCAGAGGGGTATTAAAATGTTAAAACAATTCGCGCTTATCGGTTTAATGGGGCTTTCAGTTTCTGCAATGGCAGGTCAATGGCAAGTTAAAGTCGGTGGCTCTGTTGTATCACCTACAGGATCAACATCAGTAGGTGATTTAGGTGGTCTGAAGGTCGAAGCTGAAGATGAATTAGCGTTTACTCCATCTGTTGAATACTTCTTTAATGACAATATCTCTGCTGAAGTTTTATTAGCAGCACCGATTAACCATGATGTTTCAGCAGCTGGTTTAGGTGAAGTTGTTCGTATTAAGCATCTTCCACCAACGATTACTGCGAAATATCACTTCAAAAATGCATCACGCTTTACACCATATATTGGTGTTGGTGGTACAGCATTTGTTGCTTGGGATGAACGCAGCAAGGGTGAATTGGCTGGTACTGATGTAGATGTGGGTGAGTCGTATGGTTTTGCAGGTCAAATAGGTTTTAATTTCCAACCAGCGGATGCTAAGAACTGGGGTGTTTATTTTGATGCACGTTATGCACAAATCAGTCCTGAAGTGAAATTATCAGATGCAGATGGCACATTCGCTAAATTTGATCTAGATATTGATCCAATGGTTTATACACTAGGTTATAGCTATAAATTCTAAGAATAAGCAAAGAAGAAGCCTCATCTAATGATGGGGCTTTTTTATTATTTGCAAAAGAACAACGATTTATAACGAATAAAAATTGAGCTATTTAGCAATATTCAAATATATTGAATCGGTTAGAGTAGTATTCATTTGACCATTAATTAAAAAATCAGGAAGATCGACAATGCAATACCTTATCAAAAGTCTCTTGATCTTCGTGAGTGTGTTTAGTGTACAGAGTTATGCAGCGAGTTTTGATTGTAAAAAGCAGCTAAGTGTGACGGAACAAGCTATATGCAAAAACGTCAGTCTCAATGATGCTGATGTGAAAATGACGACAACTTATAATATTTTACGTCGATTAGTACCAATGGGGACACGTTCAGTGATTCAGGATGAACAAGTCAAATGGTTACAGTTTAGAGACCGCTGTAATGACTCTTTTGAATGTCTAGAGCAGGTTTATCAAATGCGTCAGCAAAAATTGAATTTGCATTTGGATCGCGTTTATCGCAATGGACCCTATTGATATTTTTTGATCAAAATCAAAGAAAAATAAAACAAAGGCATTGAAAATAGCCCAACTCACTCCATTCATATAGACAACAGTCATCATCTGTTTCTTAAAAATGAAAGGAGTGATTAATGAGCGAGTTAAGCGCACAAAAACATAGTTTTCAAGCTGAAGTGGCACAGTTATTACATTTAGTGACCCATTCTCTTTATTCCAACCCTGAAATTTTTCTTCGGGAACTGATTTCGAATGCTTCGGATGCCTGCGATAAACTTCGTTTTGAAGGGATTAACCATCCTGAATATTACGAAAATGATCCAGATTTGCATGTGCGTGTTCATTTTAATAAAGACAATAAAACACTCACCATTTCAGATAATGGTATTGGTTTAAGCCAGCAAGAGGCGATTGATAATTTAGGGACGATTGCCAAATCGGGTACCAAAGACTTTATGTCAAAACTGACGGGTGATCAAAAATCTGATGCCCAGTTGATTGGTCAATTTGGTGTAGGTTTCTATTCAGGTTTTATTGTTGCTGAAAAAATTACCGTTGAATCACGCCGTGCAGGTTCGGAGCAGAGCGAAGGTGTACGTTGGATCAGTGCCGGAACAGGTGAATTTGAAGTTGAGCAAATCAACAAAGAAAGCCGTGGTACGGACATTATCTTGCATTTGCGTGAAGATGCTCTTGAATACTTAGAAAGCTATAAAGTTAAGCAAATTATTAATAAATATTCAGACCATATTAGCTTGCCGATTGAAATGCAAAAAGAAGTTTGGCAAGAAGATGAAGCTGCTGAAGGCGAAGAGCCTAAAGGCGGTCAATATGTCAAAACGGATGAGTGGGAAGCGATCAACTCTGCAAGTGCACTATGGACCCGCAGCAAGTCTGAAATTACCGATGAGCAATATACTGAGTTTTATAAAAACCTCAGTCATGATTTTGCAGCACCTCTCGCTTGGGCGCATAACCGCGTAGAGGGCAGCACTGAATATACACAACTGCTTTATATTCCAAGTAAAGCACCGCATGATTTATTTACTCGCGAATCAAAAGCGGGCATTAAACTGTATGTGAAACGTGTCTTTATTATGGATGATGCAGATAATCTGATTCCAAATTATCTCCGTTTCGTACAAGGCGTCGTGGACAGTGCCGATTTACCACTGAATGTGAGTCGTGAATTGCTGCAAGAAAGCCGCGATGTGAAAACCATTCGTGAAGGCAATACGCGCCGTATTTTAACGGTACTTGATGGCTTGGCAAAATCGGAAGATGCTGCAGATCAAGAGAAATTTAAAACCTTCTATAGCGAGTTTGGTTCAGTTCTAAAAGAAGGTTTAGGTGAAGACTTTGGCAACCGTGAACGAATCTTAAAACTGCTTCGTTATGCGACATCAAATAATGATGAGATCTCAACATCATTGGTTGACTACAAAGCACGTATGAAAGAAGGGCAGAAAGCGATTTATTTCGTGACTGCTGACAGCCTAAATGCAGCGAAAAACTCACCTCAGCTTGAAGTCTTTAAGAAAAAAGGCATCGAAGTCTTGTTAATGAGTGAGCGTGTCGACGAATGGGCAATGAATTTTGTGCATGAGTTTGATGGTACACCACTGCAAAATGTCTCAAAGGGTGCCGTTGATTTAGGTGATTTGCAAGACGCTGAAGAGAAAAAAGCCTTAGAAGTGGCTGCTGAACAGTTTAAGCCAGTGGTCGATCAACTCTCTGAAGCATTGAAAGAGAAAACCAAAGAGGTGCGTGTAACGACACGTTTGGTCGATTCACCTGCATGTTTAGTGACAGGTGAGGGCGAGCTTTCGCCACAATTGATTCGTATGCTGAAAGATGCGGGTCAACCTGTACCTGATATGAAGCCAATTTTGGAAATCAATCCAGAACATCCTTTGGTACAAAAACTAGAGGGCTCGGCTCAGTTTGATGATTTGGCGAATGTCATTTTTGATCAAGCCTTGATTGCAGAGGGTGGTTTGCCAGAAGATCCTGCGGCTTATATCAAACGCATTAATAGTTTGTTATTGAAATAAGCAAAGCTACGTAAAAAAGCCCTCATTGGAGAGCTTTTTTACGTCATAGAGTAAATAGAGCTGACAGTTTGTGTGGCGTTAGAATCGGGCTTCTAAACGTACTAAGCCACCGACATAATGACTGCGATCTAAGCGTTCATCATTTAAATAATTCAGGTCAGTCTGAACAAAGAACCACTCTCTTAAGAAAGGTTGTCGCCACGAGACATAAGGTCCCCAACGGTTCAATTTCAGTTTGTCATCATTCAAATAGCCGCCAGTATACAGCCCATAGCTAAACCGATTATTCTGAAAGAATTGATGCTGTCTAAAGCTATAGTTGTCCCAAGTTAAATCATCTGTTTGCTGATCGGCATAGGTCAAACTGAGTTGATTTGAAATGAAAGCTTGGTTCGGACGTGCATGGGTGAGTTCTAAATTGGTACGCAAATAATGTTCACTTTCTATGCCGTAACGATAAATTTGTTCAGCACGGAAAAAATAGTCATTTTGCAGAGCCCAGTCTTTGCTGGCTTTTAGGCGTAGATAAATATCATCGCCTGAGCGTAAACCTAAGTCGAGGTCAGTTTCAAAAGGAATGCGGTCTGACCACTCTGACCAACGTAAGGCAAAGGAGCTGTTATCTTCCCGTGCACGTTTCGTGTCGAGCCGTTTATCATTATTCGATGCTGGATTTTCATCTGTAATCGCGATATTGCCTTCGAGTTCATTATCGAGACTGTCATCACCAAACACTAAGCTGAGCTTTTGTTCTAGCGTGGGCAGTTTGATCCGACCGCGGATGCGAGGTTTGATCTCGTAGCCATTATATTCATCCCAACGACTGTCTAAAATGACGCGCAATGTCGCACTTGCAGGTTGCTCAGGGTCTGCTTGACCAAACCAATTGTCAATTTTATACGCTGTACGATCCGTCCATTCCCGAATATTTTTTTGTTTCTGATCCGTCCACGAACGATCTTCTGTTTCTTGGGTGGGCGGTACAATTGGGTGATCAGATTGTTCGGGTAAGATGGTCGGCGTGGCATCGATCAAACGTGGAATGTGATCAAGTATATTTGAATCATTGGAGTGATGCTCGCTAAGCACTTCAGATTCAGTATCCGCAGCTATGTCAGCATATACTGTGGGCGTTAAACACGTACTACTTACACTGATCAAAGCGACATGAATAAAAAGTCGATGTTTCACGGCGAATGATGTCTCATTTATTATGATGATTACATGGAGTATTTAAATATTCATGTGAATAAATCAAGCAAAAGCTACAAAAAGAACACTAATTAATCAGTAGCTTGGCGTGTAAGTGCATCATATAGATCATAAACAGAAATCGGTTTAGGCATGTTGCTGATTAAAGAATGTATTGTTTGCCAGCTTAAGGTTTTATCCCGTTGCACGATTAAATATGGATAACAGGATTCATTGGGTTGCAAAGCTAAGCGATTTTTACCGTGAATTAAACGTAACTTTTGTCGTTCTTGTAATAATAAAATTGGCGCTGATCGATTAGCAGTTGCTTCCTCAAATAACATATATTTTTGCGTACTCAATAAACTCGCGGGCATATAAGGATAATAAGAAGCGTGCTGCCAAAGCGGTTCAGCGTCATATTGATAGCACTCAAATAAGGATGTAAGACTATTCAATTTGCTTTCTAGTTTATCCCATGCAATATGCTTGATTGAGATCACATACTGATTTTGTTGTTGGCTCAACGCATGAATCGTGTGTTGTGCATGTTCGGCATCAAGTGCCCCAATAAGCACCATATAACCCTTAAATTCCCCTCGAGCATTAAGCTGTTCAGCCAGATAAACAGGACGTGTTTGCCAGTCATCCTCGTGAATGAAATTCAGAAAGACATCTACATGAAATGCTGTGTTTTCAAGATGGGCAAGATCAATGCGATAGAGAGAAGTCTCTTCATTTTCAAAGCATATATCTTCAGAGATCATGCCTTTAATTGTACCAAATTGCACATTTTGAGGTGGGCATAGTTTTACAATGTGCTGCTTTTCATCGTTAGAAATCCGCTCTTCAGTATTCTGGTTTTGATCTAAAGATATAGCTTTAATATCATCGATTTTATCTTTTGTTGCTTCGTCAGGCTGTGTAGAAACGATTTCTGTATTAAGAAGAATATCTGCTGAGGATATTTCAATATTTACATCTGTACTCAGCTGAGAAACACTCGATATTTCAACTTCGGCATCATCTAAGGATAGAACTACAGCAGATGCTTTAAGTGCTGCATCTGTTTTTAAGCACGATGCCTGTCGTTGTTCTTGTAATAGCCAATGATAACTTTGCTCAATATCCGTCCATTCACTAATTAAAGCGGTACGGTTTGGCGCAGGGATCAGCCAGATTTGCCAGCCACGTTTTTGATCGAACAAAAATGCCCAACCAGAATCAGGATATAAATACAGTGCTTTTTCTAAATCATATTCGTCTAAGAAAAAACCACGAAAACTTAAAGCATAGATGCTGTCTGCAACAAATTCATAAGCAGCGACCTCGGGTTGGGTCAGCGTTTTGAACGCTAAATTTTGTTTTTTAAAAATAGGTTCATTGCAGGATTCAAAAATATCCCCGATACGTTTTTTACATCGTGCAACGTCATACAAACTTAAGTTCCGTTGTTCAAGTTGCTGACCAAGCTCGCGTAATTCTTGAATTAATTTTGCCTTTTTTAAAGCATTGATCATGTAAAGGCTCTTATAAATATTTGAGGGCTTTTTCGAGTGCCGAGGCTAAAATAATATTGGTCGCAAGATTAATTAATTTATATTCAGCAGAATGGGGATCGGGATATTGTTCTGCCAGTTGAATTAAATGCTCAATCTGAATCGCATGTGGCGGAATTTTGCCTTGGATTAATGCTTGAAGTTCATTCATGCTCAATTAGCTATAATTAAAAGATTATTATTGATTGAATTATAGGCAAGAAATTTTATAAAAAGCGACTATTTTTTATCGCTAAAATTGCAATATGTTGATGAAAATAGTGAGGCATTTAAACTATAAGATGAGTGCTCTTAGATTAGATATAAGCTCATAAAAAAAACCGAATACTTAGTCGATAAATAACTGGCAAAAAAAATAGGCTGAATAAATCAGCCTATTTGGGAGAGAAACGGAAAATTAAGCCGCTTTTTTAGCCTCTGCTTCTACAGTTTCAGTACTTGCAGTATCAACAGCAGGTGCTTGAACAGTTTGTGATTTAGTTGCAGGGAATTCTGGAATATAAACAATTTGAGCTGTCGCAGTCACAGAAAAAGCCATAACAGTTGCAGCTAAAGCAAATTTAATCGCGTTCATAAGATGACCTTCTAAAGCTATTGTTCAATATATTGAACAGGGGAGATAACAATCTATTTAATGTGAAAAGGATAGCAAAGTTGGTATTTTATAAAATGATCAAATCGGCAACGTTTAAAATTTATTCTATTTTTTTGTTAATAAAATAAATAACTTAGAATAAAAACTCTAATTTATTGTGCATGTTTAGCTGTATTGTTATGACGAAGAAAATAAAAATATTGAGCCGAAGACGTTGAAAGTAGGTTAGATTTTTTTAGACAGAAAGCCAAAAAAAATCCCCATCGAGGATGAGGATTTTTCACACGAAAATTTTACTTTTGCTCAATATCACATGATGTATCATGACATTGATCTGCATCCGCTGCTGTTTGTGGTGCTTCAGCTGCTTTTTCAAAAACCTGTAAGAACACTTCTTTCGGTTGAGCACCTGCAAGTGCAATACGTTGATCAAATACGAAGAAGGGAACACCTGTTACTTTTAGTTGATCACGAGCAACTTCTTGATCGAATTCAACGAAATCTGCATATTCATTTGAATCGAGTAAATCATCCACTTCAACTGGATTTAAACCAATACGTGCAGCAACATCTTCAAGTGTTTCACGTTCACCAATCGGTAAACCTTGGGTCATATAGCTAAAGAATAAAGCTTCTTTTGCTTCATTGCCCAAGCCTTTACTTTGTGCCAAATGAATTAAGCGATGTGCGTTAAAGGTATTGCCTGAGTTTGCACCTTCCCAATTAAATTCAATGCCTTCCGCTTTTGCCATTTCTGCAATATTACGTTGCATATCTTCAACATCAGCTACAGTACGATTATATTTAATGGCTAAGCGTTCTGAGTTAGAGATTTCTTGACGTACGGGTGCTTCAGGATCCAATTGGAAACTGTGCCAATGTACTTCAAGTTCAATACCTGCCTCAGTCGCAGCAGCTTCTAAACGTTTTTTCCCAATATAGCAAAATGGGCAAACCACATCAGACCAAATATCAACGCGCATAGATGTCTCGAAATTTTATGTTGCTTAAATTAATGAGGGCAGGAACTCCAAATTTAAAGTTTAAATTAAAGAACTGGCATAAATAAGTGTCGTTTAGCGAATTTTTAAAATCTGTGAAATCTACTTAAATACCTCAATAAGGATGCTTTTTATGGTGATAGCATGATGTTTTTAAATATGAATTTATAAACAATTAAGATAAAAGATTACGTTTTATGAAGTTTAACGGATCGTCGTGGATGTATAAAAGATGGGCGCTTATTAGTCTGTATTTGTATAAAACAGACTCAACATGACAAGTAAATTAGACAAGAGAAGAAATATGATGATCATGAATAAAATGATAAAGCATAAAAAAACGCCACGAAAGGCGTTTTTTTATGGACTTCAAAGCGAAAGCCAATCAGGGGAATTAACCCGCTAACATATGACCTTTTTCTTCAAAGTTTGCATGCCATTCTAATGCTTCGTGAAGCAGGTGAGGCGTTTGACCACCACGCTCACAAGCGCGTGTGAAGTAATCATTTAACGCATCACGGTACATTGGGTGCGCACAGTTATCAATGATCGCACGTGCACGCTCACGCGGTGCTAAACCACGTAAATCAGCAAGACCTTGTTCTGTAACCAACACATCGACATCATGACCTGTATGGTCAACGTGAGACGCAAATGGAACAACAGACGAGATATCACCGCCTTTGGCAATTGATTTGGTCACGAAGATGGCAATATGTGCATTACGCGCAAAGTCACCTGAACCACCAATACCGTTCATCATTTTGCTACCGCAGACGTGAGTGGAGTTCACGTTACCGTAGATATCGAATTCAAGCGCAGTGTTGATGCCGATAATCCCTAAACGGCGGACAATTTCAGGATGGTTTGAGATTTCTTGTGGACGTAGTACAAGTTTATCTTTGTAGTGTTCAAGGTTGTTAAATACTTTTTCGCCATATTTAGCAGAAAGGGTAATTGAAGAACCTGACGCAAATTTCATTTTACCCGCATCAATTAATTCAAACGTACAGTCTTGAAGAACTTCTGAGTACATGATCAAGTCTTCAAAGTTTGAATCTTTCAAGCCAGTTAATACCGCATTGGCAATTGAACCAATACCTGCTTGTAATGGACCTAAGTTTTTAGGCAAACGGTCTTCAGCCACTTCTTTTTCAAAGAAAGCGATCAAGTGGTTTGCAATGCCTTGAGTTTCATCATCTGGCGCAGTCACAGTTGATGGAGAGTCATGGTATTCATTGTTAAACACGATGCCTACGATTTTTGCAGGATCGATGTTAATCGCTTGAGTACCAATACGCTCATCAACATGAGTCAACGGAATCGCTTGACGTGTTGGACGATAGGTTGGGATATAAATATCGTGTAAGCCTTCAAAAGCAGGGCTTAAGTTGGTGTTGATTTCAACAATTACTTTTTCTGCAAAAATTGCAAAGCTTGCAGAGTTACCAACCGATGTTGTTGGAATAATGCCGCCATCTTCAGTGATTGCAACTGCTTCAATAATCGCAACATCTGGTTTTTTCAATTGTTTGTTACGCATTTGTTCAACGGTTTCAGACAAATGCTGATCGATGAACATTACTTCGCCTTTGTTAATGGCTTTACGTAGTGTGTTGTCTACTTGGAATGGGAGACGGCGTGCCAACACACCCGCTTCAGTTAACTGTTTATCTAAGTCGTTACCTAAAGATGCACCTGTAATTAAGGTGATTTTTAATGGGTTTGCTTTGGCTTGTTGCACTAAAGCTAAAGGAACTGCCTTTGCCTCGCCTGCACGCGTAAAGCCACTCATGCCTACAGTCATGCCATCTTTAATGAACTCAGCAGCTTCTGCAGCACTGATCACTTTGTCATGGAGGGAAGCCAAACGTATACGATCTAAAGACATTTCAATTCTCATTAAATTCTTAAACACTGATGCGGATTGTACCGATCAAAAAAAACATTTTGCATACCTGTTAGGCTAAGGTCTAATTTTTTAGCTAAATGAAAGTATAAATTTTCGTGATGTAATTTAACAACATGAAATATAATGAAATTATAAAAAATGAATAATAAATCAACAGAATCAATTGTTTATTTATTAATCTATGCTTAAAAGCGCTCGGTGATTGTTTGGCGGATTTTCTCAAGCTTTGAAGGTGCTGCTTGATCCATCTCTGGTGCAATATGCAGGGGTAGAGAAATAATCGCCTCTAAACCACCTTCTACGCGATTCTGAATGACCAGCTCACCTTGATGAATATCTACGATTCGTTTGACGATGGCTAAGCCTAAACCGCTGCCTTGAATGGTACGTGCCGCATCGCCGCGAACGAAGGGTTGCATCAAGCCTTCGATTTGATCGGCAGGGATGCCTTCACCATGATCTGCAACACTAATCAGTAATTGATCGTCGTGTACATAAGCCGCAAGTTCAATGGGTTCTGCCCCATAACGCTTAGCATTATTGATTAAGTTGCCAATAAGGCGTTTTAAAGACATGCTGCGCGCTTGGATCTTCGGAATCGGTTGAGCATCGAAGCGAATATCAAGTGGTTGGAACTGTTTTACCAATTCTTTCAGTAAGGTATTCACATCGGTGTCTTGTGGTTCTTCATCTGAGCCATCACGCATAAACGAGATAAATTGATTCAAAATCGCATCCATATCTTCGACATCGTAAATCAGACCTTCTTTTAAGAAGTCTTCATCCGGCATCATTTCAGCACTGAGACGAATACGGGTCAAAGGTGTACGTAAGTCATGTGAAATGCCTGCGAGCATCACGCGACGTTCACGCTCGGTTTGCTCAAGCGTATACACCATATGATTAAATGCATGGTTTACCTGACGAATCTCAAGTGGACCATGATTGGTATCTAAATAAGGTGCAGAACCCATCTTACTGTATTTGTTTGATGCTTCTTGTAGACGACGTAAAGGGCGATTGAGCTGACGTACCAGGGTTAGAATAATAATGCCAGCAATAATGGGTGTGCCGAGTAACCATGCCAAAATCAGTTCAGGGCTATAGTTCGCATAGGTTTTTAACGGTTCACGCACCCAATTGCCATGCATTTCAGGGGTTTGAATCCAAATTTGCGGGCTGGGCTTAAATTGGAAATACACTGTTGCCTGATCAATCAGAAGCTCTTTTGCCAGTTTTTCTTCAATTTGATTGGTAAAGAATTCCGCAATGACTTTGTCTTTAACGTTCGGGAATTTCTTCGGGTCGGTCACATATTCAATACCCACACGGTTCTTTAAGAATTGATCAATATCGACTTCTTGATCATTATGAAACATACGTAAATGTGGATTATTAATGATCTCGAGTTCGACTGCTAAGTAACGCGCATGTTGCTGAATTTCAGGTAAGTAAAGCGTCCGCCAAAATAACCACAAAGACATAAAGAGGCTAAACAACACCACAAAAACCACAAGAACAGTCGTGCGCATGGCAGCAGAACGTGGTTTGATTTTGTCTAAGAAGCGTTCGGTACGTGTGCGTTTCTTCTCTGAATAGGTGACAAAATCAGTAAATTCTTGTGGATCGATAGGGTCGAGTTTCACACCAGCTTCCTGTAGGCGCATTGAAATAAGCAGTGTTTTTCTTAGCGGAGTCTTACTGCATGTACCTTCAATTGAAGGAGCTCGTTCTGTTACTTTTTTAAAAAAGTAACACAAAAACTTTGCCATTCGCTGAACTCGTATTGGTTTATACGAGCCTATAAAATGCAGTCTGACTCAAACAGCAGCGAATGGCATTTAGGGACAATAAGTTGTGAGTTATTGTCTTAAAGAGTATTCTTATTCTGCACCATCTGGAACAAAGACATAACCAACACCCCATACGGTTTGAATATAACGGGCACGAGCAGGGTTTTCTTCTACAAGACGACGTAAACGTGATACTTGAACGTCAATTGAGCGTTCCATCGCACCCCATTCACGACCACGTGCAAGGTTCATGAGTTTGTCACGTGTTAATGGTTCACGAGGGTGTTGTACCAAGGCTTTCAAAACCGCAAATTCACCTGTGGTTAAAGTCACCACTTGACCTTCGCGGGTCAAAGTACGAGTCGATAAATCGAGTGACCATGGACCAAAGCTGACCACTTCCATTTGTTGACTTGGTGCACCCGGTACTTCACGGACTTGACGACGCAGTACTGCGCGAATACGAGCGAGTAATTCATTCGGATTAAATGGTTTTGGCAAGTAATCGTCGGCACCTGCTTCTAAGCCTGCAATACGATCCGAGTCGCTACCACGCGCGGTAAGCATAATGATGGGTGTATCAATATTGGATTGGCGTAAACGACGGCAAATACTCAAGCCATCTTCGACAGGTAACATAAAGTCGAGCACGATCAGAGAAAACAGTTCCCGCTGTAAAAGTCGATCCATTTGCGTTGCATCGTGCGCGGTTTTGACCACAAAGCCTTTATCTTCTAAAAAGCGTTGCAGAAGTGTGCGCAGACGAACATCATCATCGACAACCAAAATGCGTTCGACCCGATCGGTTTCGGTATGTACGGCATCCGTTTTTTCAGCTGGTACAACTAAACTCATGAGGTGCTCCTTTATTCTTTATTGTCGTCATATACACAACTAAACGATCCTTTGAGTATACGATTCATTTATATCGATTGACTATGCTCTAAAGCAACAAATATTGCAGTTAAAATCAAGACATTGATACCAAATATATACATGCAGACGATAAAAGTTTCTCATTTTTAAAATGGCGCAATTTGAGTGAGATTTTGTGATTTAATCTGGATTTGTATGCGATCTGTCGCGATGTTCACGAAACTGGCGTTAAATTAATAAAAACAATTGTGGATTTTATGGACTTGGTCTTTATAATCTTGGCTTTCAGTACTTATCCTTGTGGGATCAAACACGATGACTGACTTAGTTCAGCAGTTGGCAAAAGAGATTGCCGTACGTCCAAATCAAGTTGAAGCTGCCATCAAACTTATTGATGAAGGTGCCAGTGTTCCTTTTATTGCACGTTACCGTAAAGAAGTAACGCAGGGCTTAGACGATACGCAACTTCGCCAGCTCGATACACGTTTAGCGTATTTGCGTGACTTGTATGAACGCCGTGATAAAGTGATTGAGTCACTCAAAGAACAAGATAAATTATCAGATGATTTATTGGCTCGCGTAAATGCAGCTGAAACTAAAAATGCCTTAGAAGAAATTTACGCGCCGTACCGTCCAAAACGTACCAGTAAATCATTCAAAGCACGTGAAGCAGGCTTAGGTCCAATTGCAGACAAGATCTTTGCTGAAGCAATTGAGCCAAGTGAAGCTTTAGCTGGTTTTAGCCATGAAGCTTATCCTGATCTTGAAAGCCAACTTGATGCGATTCAACATATTTTAATTGATGAATGGGCGCAAAATATTGCACTCACCACTGAATTAAAAGCGACATTTGCAAAAACTGCGACGTTAAAAAGCGTTGTTGCAAGCGAAGAGAAAAAAGAAGTCGGTAAAAAATTCCGTGATTACTTCGATTTTTCAGAAAGCTTAAACAAAGTACCTTCACATCGTTTACTTGCGATGCTTCGTGGTCGTCAAGAAAATGTATTGGGTCTAAAAGTTGAAGGTGAAGATGATGCACCTTTGGCACGTATTGAAACGGAATACAATTTAGATCAAGCACAGCCACAAGCCCGCCAAGATTTCTTAAAGCAAACTGCGAAATTGTTCTGGCTCGGTAAAGTTCGCCCAAGCATCGAACATTCGTTATTGACTGAAAAACGCTTGGCTGCTGAATCTGAAGCGATGCAAGTCTTTGCTGAAAACTTACGTCATTTGTTGCTTTCTGCACCTGCCGGTGCGCGTACCACTTTGGGTGTTGACCCAGGCATCCGTACTGGCGTGAAATTGGCTGTTGTAAATGCATCTGGTGATGTTTTAGCGCATAGCACGATTTATCCATTTGCACCGAAAGATGATAAAGCCGGTTCTTTAACTGAGCTTGCGCGTTTATGCCGTGAATTCAACGTCGATTTAATCGCGATTGGTAACGGTACAGCAAGCCGCGAAACTGAAAGCTTAGTGGCTGAAATGATGGCTGCGAATAGCGATCTTAAATTGACCCGTGTTTCTGTTTCAGAAGCAGGTGCATCGGTTTATTCAGCATCTGAACTTGCATCTCAAGAATTGCCTGATTTAGACGTTTCCATTCGTGGTGCAGTGTCTATTGCCCGTCGTTTACAAGACCCACTTGCTGAACTTGTGAAGATTGATCCGAAATCGATTGGTGTAGGTCAATATCAACATGACGTGAACCAAGCTGGCTTAGCGCAAACGCTTGAAGCTGTGGTTGAAGACTGTGTGAACTCAGTCGGTGTGGATGTCAATACAGCATCAGCCGCAATTTTGGGTTATATCGCGGGTTTGAACAAATCCATCGCGCAACAAATTGTTGAATTCCGTAAAGAGCATGGTCGTTTCGACAACCGACAATCTTTGAAGAAAGTGCCACGTTTAGGCGAGCGTACTTTTGAACAAGCAGCGGGCTTCTTGCGTATTCAAGACGGTTCTGAGCCACTTGATGCATCTGCTGTGCATCCTGAATCTTATGCGTTGGTGTCTAAAATTGTTGAAGCAAAAGCAACAACTGTGAAAGACATCATTGGTAATTCTGAAATTATTCGTCAAGTGAAAGCTGAAGAGTTTGCCGATGAGCAATTCGGTTTGCCAACCATTCAAGATGTATTAAGCGAACTTGAAAAACCGGGTCGCGATCCACGTCCAGAATTCCGTACTGCTAAGTTCCGTGATGACATCACTGAAGTAGCGCAATTGACTGAAGGTTTGACATTAGAAGGCGTTGTCACCAATGTTACTAACTTTGGTGCATTCGTGGATGTTGGTGTGCATCAAGATGGTTTAGTGCATATTTCTGAACTTGCAAATACCTTTGTTTCTGATCCGCATAAAGTCGTGAAACCCGGTCAAATTGTACAAGTGCGTGTATTGAACGTTGATGCTGAACGTAATCGTGTGAATTTGTCGATGCGTCCTGAAGGTTCTGTTGCACCTGCAAAAGCGCCACGTCAACCACGTCGTGACCAAGCTGCTGCGCAAAATACTGAGTCGCGCGGTGAACGTAAGCCACAAGGCAAACGTCCACAGCAAGCACGTCCGCAAGGTGAGCGTCCTCAAGGCAAGAAACCTAACCAAAAACCACAAGAGCAAAAAATTGGTGGTTTAGGTGCATTGTTGCTTCAAGCAGGGATTAAAGGTTCAAAGTAATCTTTAAGCTCAAATAAAAAAACCTCCCAATTGGGAGGTTTTTTTATTTGAGCTTAAAATATGAAGCATCGGCAGCCTAGCAAAGCTACAGCATTGCCTACGAAAAAAATATAAAAATAGTGTAAAAGTCACACAAAATCACAAGTAAAGCCCACTTTCAATCAGATGGATTGTCCGACAATATTTGCGAGCTGAACTTCTTATTTATAACTACGCAGCATAACGACAAATTTTTATATCTATCACTTGGATAACGGTTTACTTATGGCTTTTACATTTGATTCAAAAAAAATTCATTTTAAAGATTTACTCTCGGGCATGGTGGTCTTCCTGGTTGCATTACCACTCTGTTTAGGCATTGCATTAGCATCAGGCGCACCGATTATCGCTGGCATTATTTCCGGTATTGTCGGTGGTCTACTGGTGGGATTTCTCAGTGGCTCACACATTAGTGTGGCGGGACCTGCCGCAGGATTAACTGCGGTCATTTTGGTTCAATTGGATCTATTAGGCGGCAATTATGCCGCTTTTTTATTGTGTGTGATTTTTGCTGGACTGATACAAATTGCCTTTGGTTTATTTCGACTGGGTTTTTTCGCAAACTTTATTCCAAGTAATGTCATCTTAGGACTCTTGGCAGCGATTGGTCTCATTTTGATTTTAGGGCAAATCCAGTACTTATTTGGTCTCAATCATTTTACTTGGCAAGATGTAATGCAAGGTGTAGGTGAACCTATCACTTGGGATAAAGGTTCAAGTATTATCGGGATATTTAGCTTACTGTTTATGCTGATTTGGGATCAGACGCGCTTTAAAACGGGGCTGCTGCCTTCGGCCTTGGTCGTGGTAGTGTTGGCGGTGCTTTTAAATATTGGTTTGCAATATATGGCACCCGATTGGGCGGTTAGAGCGCAGCATCTCATTCAACTTCCTGATATATGGCAGAATCCCAATCAATTCTTTATGTTCCCAGATTGGCAGCAATTGACCAACCCCGCGATCTATACGGGTGCAATGACACTTGCCGTTGTTGCATCTTTAGAGACCTTACTGAATTTGGAAGCGGCGGACAAATTAGATCCGGCTAAACGTTCATCACCACCCAATCGTGAACTTTGGGCGCAAGGGGTGGGGAATATGGTTTCAGGTGCTATTGGTGGTATGCCATTAACATCGGTCATTGTTCGTAGTTCTGTGAATGCCAGTGCCGGTGCCAAAACTAAAAACTCAACGATTTTTCATGGGCTATTGTTATTGCTCGCTGTACTGCTTTTTGTGCCGCTGATGAATATGATCCCACTGGCAGCCTTGGCAGCCATTTTAATTTTAACTGGTTTTAAGCTGACGCATCCGAAGCTATACACACAGCTATATGCCAAAGGTTGGAAACAATTTTTACCGTTCATTGTAACCATTATTGCCATTTTAGTGACCGATTTATTGGTCGGTATTTTAATTGGATTAGCTGTTAGTGCTGCTTTTATTTTATATGGCAATTTTAACAAAGGCATCAAAATTTACCGAGAGCATCATTTGCATGGGGTGATTACGCGCTTGGAATTACCTTCACAAGTGAGTTTTTTAAATCGTTCTGCATTGATTTCAGCACTGGCACATATTCATCGTGGTGAGCATGTAGTCATTGATGCGACTCAAGTCGATGATATGGATGCTGATATTTTCCAACTCATTCAAGAATTTCAACAAGAAACCGCACCGCAGCGTGGTATTGAGGTGAAATTGGTCGGATTTAAGTCGCATTATATGGATGCCAAAGAAACTATTTTAGACATTGATATTAGTACCGCAGCGCTGCAAAAACGCTTAACCCCACAAGAGATTTTGACACTGTTAAAAGCAGGCAATGCGCGTTTTATGAAAAATGAACGCCTTCAGCGAGATATTTACCGTCAGCTACGTGTAACCGCTGAAGATGGTCAGCATCCGATTGCCGCTGTACTGGGCTGTATGGACTCACGTGCACCGACAGAAATGATTTTTGATGTGGGAATTGGTGATTTGTTTAGCTTACGTATTGCAGGCAATATTGCAGGGCAGAAAGTGTTGGGTTCGCTTGAATTTGCTTGCCAAGCCAAAGGTGCGAAAGTCATTATTGTCTTAGGACATACCGATTGCGGTGCAGTCACCAGTGCTTGCCAGTTACATTTAGCAGGACAATCTGTACAAAGTTTAAAAGCCATGCCTCATATTCAGTATGTACTCGGTCCCTTAAATGAATCAGTGGATTGCGTCGCGAAAATGATGCAACCTGCGCAAATGACAGCTGCATTTATTGAGCAAGTGACACAAATGAATGTGCATAACAATATTCGTTATATCTTGCAGCAAAGCAGCGTGCTATGCGATTTGGTCGAACGTGGCGAAATTCTGATTGTTGGTGCGGTATATGATGTCAAAACCGGACAAGTCAATTTTTTAGGTGAAAGCTAATCAATCAAAAAGATCAGCGAATGAACGCTGATCTTTTTCAACTTAGAGATTAGGCACAATCCAACTGGTAATGATCAGTAAAATACCCAAATGACCCAATTTACGCGTCACATAAACGAGCTTTGACGGTTTTTGTTCAAGTTGCTGAGCATATTCTTGCATGCTCACGCCTTGCTTACCACGGTTTACGTATAAGAACACTGCTAAGTCGATACAGATGAGAATCGTACCCACATCTGCCACCAATTCCATCATTTCGAATTGTTGGGTATATAAATCCATAGCCACGCTATACACCACATATAACCCAAATGCTAAACATGCATATTGCAGGGCAACTAACAACTTCTGCATAAATTTCAATCGCTCAAATAATTCATTTCATTATACAAATAAGTTAGGTCAACACACGCAATTACAAGGCTTGCATGACCTCAGCAAAGTGTTGCTTTTCCACTAATTCTAAAAACTCATCACCTAAGCGCTGACTTTCCGCAATGCTTTGCTTCCAGAGCTTAATTCTTTGATGTTGATCTAAACCTTTTAACGTAAAGTCCTTACGATCGGGCAGACGACCTAAAGGCAAGCTACGTAAATATTCAGAAGATGGCGAAAGTAACACAGTGCGCGTTTGATGATCTGGATGTGCCGTGCGTTTAAATAACTTGTCGAACCAACCCGGTGTAATTGAATCGGTGAAGTGTGGATAGAGCACAATGCCTTTGCTTGGGAAGGGTAGATCAATATGGTAGTCGATTAAGCCACCATCGCGATAACTGCCTTGTGGGGCATCTGGAATATTCTGTACTGCAGACATAACACCAGGAATGGAGGCTGAAGCCATGAGCCAAGCACTGACATTGGTTTCAGTCAATTCTTGATAATGGGTTTGAAATGCATCGTCTGGTATTTTAAATTGTTGACCTAAACTTGGCTGGCTAATGACCCGTTGCATAAAATGACGGCTATGCTTACGTGCCACAGCGGTTGCACCCACAATCCCTGCAATGGATGCCAGTAAAGGCAAGGCTTTATCACTTTGGAACATATGCTGAGCTTTGACCGATAAAACCGCAAGATGATAATTGGGGTGATTAACCACATGTGGCGCTCGATCGCCAATTAAAGCCAATAACATGTCGCGGCAGACATCACTCACATCTTGGCGTGTCATTTTTTTGTGAAATGATAAATGGGTATAAAGTTCGGCTAAGCGTTCTGTACCTTGTTTAGCACCATGCGCTGCAATACTGGCAAAACGCCAACTGCCGATAGACGAGCCAATAAGCGTACGTCGCTGCGGGCAACGTTCAAAAAAATCAGCGAAAATAGCTTGGTCCAAGCCTTGAATCCCAATCCCTTTAGGGCCACCAGCAGCACCGGGCACAATATCAACCTGTTCAGGTTGCAAACCTTCTTTCAAAATCAAATCGCGGGCAAGATGACCTGCACGAATGGTCAAGGCAGGTGGATGTCGTTGCAATATTTGAGTCATTGGGTATCAAGCTTTTTTAAGATAGGGCTATTTTAAAGTGCTTTTGACAAGACCCAATGGCGGGAAAGATCCAAATGTGACTTCAAGGTCATATGAAAAAGCACCAAAACGACGAAATATAAAAAAGCCTGAATATTCAGGCTTTTTTTGATTCATGATATTTATTTCATAACGCGCCAAATAGCGAGAATACTGGTCAATATAATCAGTAACGTAGCCACATACCAAGGTGCAACCACAGCAATCGCTAATAGAATCGCCATGATACTGCCGAACATCCAACTACGTTTCTGCTGATGCTCCATTTGTAGACGCATGCTTTGCAGCTCGTTCAATTGTTTAGCATGCCACGCAGACTGGTTTTTCAAGCCATTTAAGCTATCAATGAGTAAAGTTGGTAAATCCTGTGCACCTAAAAGTAAATCAGGGATTTTTTGTCCGAGTTCTTTTAAATTTTTCTGCGGATTCATTTGCGCTTTAATCCAATCGGTAAGGATTGGTTTTGCCAAACTCCAAATATCCAGTTCAGGATATAAATCTGTCCCTAAACCTTCTACATGCACCAATGTTTTCAGCAACAACATGAGTTGCGGTGGAATTTCCAAATGGAAACGACGTGCAATATCCATGACCTGAATTAAGATGCCCGCAAAATCCAATTCATGCATCGGTTTCGATACCATTGGACCGACCGTGCGACGCATTTCACGTGCTAAGGCATCTTGGTCTGTTCCCGGTGGAATCCAACCCGCTTGATGCACAATCTGAATCAGCTGCATAAAGTCGCTGTTCATGACCGCAAGCAGCATACGTGCAACAGTCATCTGATCATGTTTAGACAGCTCACCCATAATCGCACAATCAAGCGCAATGAAACGTGGATTACTTGGATTAATGGTTTCGACAAAGACATTGCCAGGATGCATATCCGCATGGAAGAAGTTGTCGCGGAAGACTTGTGTAAAGAAGATGGTTAAACCTTTCTTCGCCAAATCTGCACGGTCCATGCCTAAACGGTCAAAGGTCTCCACATCTGAAATGGGTACACCCGTAATGCGTTCAGCAACTAAGACATCTTTGCTGTCCATATAAATTTCAGGCACATACATCATACTTGAGCCAGTGAAATTGTGGCGCATTAAACGCGTATTTTCAGCTTCCAGAGTGAGATCAAGTTCATTCAGAATAATCTGACGATAGTCTTGAATAATCTCATTCAGATGTAAGGCACGTGCTGCTTCAATGCGTTTTTCAAGCGCATGACCAAGCCACGCCAAAATTTCAAAATCTTGTAAAATTTGGCTGCGAATATTCGGGCGGGTGACTTTAACCACCACTTCGCGACCATCATGCAGTGCAGCGGTATGCACTTGTGCAATGGATGCGGCAGCAAGTGGTTGTGCATCAAAACGTGCAAATAAAGTATTTACATCAGCTTTTAATGATTCCTGAATACGCATACGCGCGACATCATTATCAAAAGGTTTTACCCGATCTTGTAATAAGACCAATTGTTGTAAAACTTCAGGTGGAATCAAATCACGACGTGTCGATAAAAGCTGACCGAGCTTAATGGCAAGGGGTCCCATTTCCTCTAAAGCTTCTTTTAGCTTCAGTGGATTTTTACGCTCCTTACTTGACCAAGCCGCGGGATGCATGCGAATGAGTGCTAATGCATGACGCGCTTTTTCAGGTAATTCATCCGCAGGAAACAACGTGTCGAGTCTATAGTGCGCGGCAATGCGCCAAAGTTCGAGTAAACGTGAAACGTGCGGAATCATAATGGGGCTTACCTAGTTTTGAGTTGAGTCGTGAGAAGCATCGATCTGTGTTTGAAGCTGACGAATTTTGGCTTCAACACGATCTAAATTTTGATTGAGAATACGGGTATCTTGATGCAGGTCATCCATTTGCCAACGCGGGGCAAACAAACCACTGTCTTCTTTCAAGGCATCTTCTGCAAAGAATAAATGGCTTTGCAAGTTCTGCTTAACATGTTTGGGTGCAAGTTGAACTTTGGCAATTTCATGCGCTAAGCTAGGACCAATCCACGGGCTTAAATGCGCGGCTAAATCAGGTTCAGCCTGCTGCATAATCCGTTGGATCTCTTGCAATAGTTTATAATCGCCTTGTAAGGGGATATTTCCCACTTCATCAGCAAGCAATAATTTGAACAGCTCAACGACATTTGTGACTTTCAGCGTTGCCGTTGCATCTATCACATCGACGCTTGGTTCATCAAATGGACGCTGCTCAAAGATAGATGCCGACTCGCTATGACCTGTTGCTGTTGGTTCTAAGCGGACTTTACCGTCATCAAAAAACACATCGACTGAAAGCTGAGGTGACGCGATCACCACACGGAGCATTTTACCGCTTAAGGCATTGAGCTGAATGCGGGTAATCGCATCCAAGTCAATCACATGATGAATAACGCGTTCAATTGCACCAAGTGCCAGAATTGACCACATCTGTCAGAACCTTACAATTTGAAACCGCGGTGAACGGCAACGATCCCACCAGTTAAGTTGTGGTAATCACAGTTTTGGAAGCCCGCATTTTCCATCATACCTTTTAAAGTACGTTGGTCTGGGTGCATACGAATCGATTCAGCTAAGTATTTATAGCTTTCAGCATCATTGGCAATGAGTTTACCCATAATTGGCAACGCAGTGAATGAGTACAAATCGTATAGTTTTGAGAACGGCTCAAATACAGGTTTAGAGAACTCGAGTACCAATAAACGACCGCCTGGTTTTAACACGCGATACATAGCAGCAAGTGCTGCATCTTTATCTGTGACGTTACGTAGACCAAATGAAATGGTCAGTAGGTCAAAACTATTGTCTGCAAATGGCTCTAATGTTTCAGCATTGGCTAATACAAAGTCTACATTGGTACAGCCTGCATCGATTAAACGATCACGACCGACATTGAGCATAGATTCGTTAATGTCAGACAACACCACATGACCCGTTGGACCCACTTCACGGCTAAAGACTTTGGCTAAGTCACCTGTACCGCCTGCAATATCAAGCACGTGTTGACCACGACGAACGCCTGACATATTGATCGCAAAACGTTTCCATAAACGGTGAATACCAAATGACATCAAGTCATTCATGATGTCGTATTTTGCCGCAACAGAATGGAAGACTTCTGCCACTTTTTGGGCTTTATCTTCACTGCTAACCGTTTGATAACCGAAATGCGTGGTTGCACCCACGTTGCCTGTATTGGCACCACGTGGCAAGTTGTATTTCGGCACTGTACCTGAAACAGGTGTGTCGGTAATACGTTGTTCAAGCGATTGTTGCTGACCTTGCGGTGCACCCGTTGGCAGAGGGGCTGTTAAGAATGGGCTCACTTTGTCTGTATGTTGTGCCGACTCAGTTGTAGGGGTAGGCGTTTGATTTTCATTCGACATTGGAGTCACTCCTAACATATCAATGGGTTTAATCTGAATTGTCAGCATAATGACAGATTCTTAGATCTTATTCAGCATTCATGATGCAATTGTTATTAATAATATACATAAAATGTAGCAGAGCGGGTGACTAGGCACCTTGTCTGCTATTGCATATCAAACGATACGGTAAAGCAAATTTAACTTCACGCTTATCGATTTATTGAAATGGCTGCGGATCACCTGAATGTACTTTTTCAATAATTTGACGTTCAACCTTGGTGAAATCAAGCACAAATTTTTCCGCAGATTTTAAGGGTTTCATGGCCAAGAAACCATCTTGCATAAAATCATACATCACATTGAAGTTATATTTGTTGGCTGCACCTTTACACATTTTAAAAGCGGCTTGCACCATAAATGAACGCATATATTTATCGAGACTGACACCCAATTGATCGAGCAATGCCAATTGTTTTAGGCGTGCCTCACCTTGATCCAATTTTAAATAGGTATCTCGCATCATGTCATCAGTGAGTGCTTCATAAGGATGAAAATCTTGCAGCAATTGCATGGCAACTTCTTCATCCAGTTGCACCGCTAAAATGGCTAGTTCAACACCTGAAGTACCCGTTTTAATCGCATTGTCCGGAATGAGTTTTTCCGCTTTATGGGCATATTTGGTCAGACGCGCAATTTGATCTGCTAAAGCATCAAAGTCAGGTCCACCATACAAGCGATTTAAAAAATATTCTGACATCAGGATATTTTGTTTTTCAGCAAATTGTTTGGCATGGGTGCGCTGCATACGCGTTTTTTGCCACGCTTGAACATCTTGCAAACGACGTAACAGATCGGGTTGCTGATGATAATGCAGCTGATAATAACGCTCTAACAAATCATCTAAAACTGCAAGTTTGGACATGAGCACTTCAATTCTTATGTGTGGATGACTGAATCTTAATGGCTGTGAAGCGATCTCGCCATGACAAATACACAGGGTGAATAAGATTTGTCGGTCAATTTGTCCGAAAAACGGGCAAAACATTCGTTTAGAATTCGTAGCACAGGCTATGAGTCAGTTCTAGATGTTGTCTATACTGATCATGAAGAATAATCATAAGAGTTGGATATGCAGTCGCAAAACCAAGAATTTAAACTGATGGACGAACAAAAACTTTCAGTTGACCTGATCAGTGCTCAATATGCGCTTAAAGATACGCGTGGGCAAAAGAATGCCAAGAGTTTAGTGATATTGGTCAATGGCATTGAGCTTGCAGGTAAAGGCGAAGCAGTGAAGCAACTGCGTGAATGGGTCGATCCACGTTATTTATTGGTGAAAGCTGATCCTCCGCAAGTCCTCGATGGCAAGCAACCCTTTTGGCAACCTTATGCACGTTTTATTCCAGCTGAGGGTCAAATACAGGTGCTGTTTGGTAGTTGGTATAGCGATTTACTTAGCACTGCTATGCATGCTTCACATCCGATTGATGACAGCCTATTCGATGATTATGTCGCGCGTATGCGGGCTTTTGAACAAGACCTGAAAAATAACCATGTCGATGTGATTAAAATTTGGTTTGACCTGCCATGGAAAGCCTTGCAAAAACGGCTTGATGAGATTGAACCAAGTGAAATCCATTGGCATAAGTTACATGGTTTAAATTGGCGCAGTCAAAAACAATACGACGCAATCCAACGACTCAGGCAGCGCTTCACCGATGATTGGTACATCATTGATGGTGAAGATGAAGCACAGCGTGATCAACAGTTTGCGCAGCATATTTTAAAAGCATTGGCACATTGCCCTGTACATCCTGTTAAAGCCTCGGGCAGATGGAAGCAGGAAAAAGTCCCTTTGGTATTGCAAAAGCCTGCTCAGGAACAGCTTGAAAAAGCAGAGTACAAGCCTGAACTTAAAAAACTCAGTCGTAAAGTCGCAGATGCATTGCGAACTGATCCACGTCGCGTAGTAATTTTATTTGAGGGCATGGATGCGGCAGGCAAGGGTGGAGCAATTAAACGCATTGTCAAAAAACTTGATCCTCGCGAATACGAAATTCATACCATCGCTGCACCAGAAAAATATGAATTACGCCGACCCTATTTATGGCGTTTTTGGAGCAAACTGAATACGGAAGATATCTGTATCTTTGATCGTTCTTGGTATGGTCGAGTTTTGGTTGAGCGAATCGAAGGCTTTGCAACACCAGTTGAATGGCAACGTGCTTATGATGAGATCAATCGTTTTGAACAAGATTTAATCCAAAATGAAACTGTCGTCATTAAGTTTTGGTTGGCGATTTCAAAAGATGAGCAAGCAGCACGTTTTAAAGCCCGTGAAGAAACCGCGCATAAACGCTTTAAGATTACCGATGATGATTGGCGCAATCGTGAACGTTGGAATGATTATTTAAAAGCAGCGGCAGACATGTTTGCACGTACCAACACTGAAAATGCACCATGGCATGTGATTGCAACTGATGATAAATACACTGCACGCATTGAAATTTTACGTACTATTCTTAAACAGCTCAAAGGCGGATAAGCGTTGTTGAGCTGTTTAAGTTAAGTGATGAGTTTAAATGTCGTTTAACAAAGTGGCTTAAATCGTTTGAGCCACTTGTTTTTGTTGAATGCTTTTTGCCGTGCGGTAGCATTCCTCTACATGTGCTTCAGCCACTTTTTTCATTACGAAATAACCCAAGCTTGCCGCAATAAGTTGTCCACCCAGTGGAATAAACTTGGTAATTTGTTTGGTAATGACTTTGGCGGCGACATTGTTAATCGATTTTTTGACGGCAGTGCGCGCCACCACTAAACCTGAAAATTCGACACCGCGTTTACGTAATTCATTCCAATGTACTTGTTTGGTTTTCGGGTCAAAGACACTCATTTGTTCGGGTGCTAGCCCAAAGCGTGCATTGATCTCGGGCATCAGTTGAGACAAAATGCCGACATCAATCACGACATCTAAGAATGGCACTGGAATAACAGCGGCGCCTGCGGAAAAATAGGCACGCTTTTTAATGAGTTCCAGACATTCTTCACGAACGCGTTCAAGGTCTAAACTTGGATCAATTTGATCCGGAATTTTGTCTAATTTCATAAATATTTACCTAAGATGCTTGGCTTTATTTTGTCATTTGGCTGAATCAGTCGAGATTTAAGCTATTTTTTTCAAAGCATATTTTTAGCTTAAGCTGTCTTTTAAAAGTGGCATAGACAGATGCTTAAGTATAGTAAATAATCTTTATTGTTTTGTAGTATCTGTGCTGTTTTATTGATTGGAGAAGCAATGGCAATTCATGTTATTCAAAGTCAACGTATTGATGTGCTTTTGGATAGCATGCTGCGTATTGTCAACCAAAGGGCGACGCATCCTTTGGCAGTGTTACAGACGCGACATTTTATTGTGCCATCTCCAGCAGTCGAAGCATGGCTTACGCAAAAAATTGCTGAGAAAAAAGGCATCAGTGCCAATACCCAATTTCATCATCGGATTCGTGCCTTTCAATGGACCTCTTATCAGTGGGTATTGAATACGCAAAAAGAGCTTGAGCAGGTACGTGAAGCCAATATTCCGCGCATTATTATTAAATGGCGGGCTTTTCAGGCGTTGCGCAAAACCATTCTTCCCGATGAAATTCCGCTGAAATCTGGACATCCGCTGTATTCGATTGTGAAACGCATTTATGACAGTGCTGATCGCTTGGAACATGGTGCAGAAAAACAACTGAAAAAACAAAGCATGTTGTATTGGGTCTGTGAACAAGTATCGCGTCTATTTAGCCATTATATGGATTATCGCGGTTACTGTGCCCGCAATTGCCCACCCAAACAATGTACTTGCGCGACCAATTGGCTCGATGCGTGGGGACAAGATCTGCCGCTCGATGTCGAGCAAATGATTTACACGCCAAAAGATGAAAATGGTCAAGAGATTCAAATTTCTGATTTTATAAAAATTCAAGCACGTGAGCTAGAAGCTTGGCAACGCTGGTTATGGCAACATATTTTCCAAGACGACTACAGCAAAATTTTAGAAATTGAGAAACTGTATTGGGAAAAAATTGAAAGTGTAGAGACTCAAGCCGAGGCGTTAAAACATTTGCCCTCACAAGTGGTGGTCTTTACTTTACTTGAACTTCCTCCCAATCAGCTCGATTTTTTGCGCCGTCTTGGGCAATACATTGATATTTATATTTTCCACTTTAACCCTTCCCAAGAATATTGGGCAGATAGTGTCGACCCGGATTGGAAGGAAAAATTTGATCTTCAGCGTGAAGAACGTTTTATTGAGCGTTTTGAAAAGACCCGTAAACGTCAACCGAATGATGCTGAAATTAATAAATTTCGTGCCAGTCAGCTGAATTTTGATGCTGAAGATCGCGAATCACGCCATCCATTGTTAACTCGTTTTGGCAAACAGGCACGGGATCATTTCTCCTTGTTATCTAAACTGTCCTCGGGTGAAGAAGGCTTATGGGCAGATGCCTTTGTCGACGAATACCAAGCGCATTTACTTGCCAAAATCCAATCGGATATTTTGTATTTGGTTGAGCCTGAACGGCATGCATATCTGCTACAACCCGATGATCATTCGGTACAAATTCATGTTTGTCATTCATCGCTTAGACAGCTTGAAGTCCTGCGTGAGCAAATTACTTTTTGGTTGTCACAAGGTACCGAAGATGCACCACGTGATCCACATGATATTTTGGTCTTAACCCCAAATCTCAAAGATTTAGAACCTGCGATTCGTAGTGTATTTGCCCCGCCACCACGCGAGCGCGAGTTTGGTCAAAATCGTCTCAATAAAAACAATATTTATTTGCCGATTCAAATTTCAGGCGTGTCCCGACTCGATGTCAGCAATGCATGGCGTGCAGTGTTAGGGCGTATTCAATGGGTACGTGGACGCTTTAGCATTGAAGATTTTACTGATTGGCTCAGCTTAAATGCTACGCAACAGCGCTACGCATTGGACTATGTGCAGGTCGAACGCATGTTACAGCTTTTAGCAAATGCAGGGTTTAAACGCGGGCTGGATCAGCAACATTTGCAACAGACACTGACCGATGATGATCAAGATTATCGCTTTAGTTTTAAGTATGCCTTAGACCGTTTGGCCTTGGGAATTGCCATTCCTGAACATCAAATGTTTGGCGAGACTTTAAGCTTTGCCAAAGTACAGCCGAGCGATTTCCCCCTCATTGGAACACTGATTGAAATTTATCGGGATTTAGACAGTCGTCGTACTTGGCTAAGTGCGCATGAACAGGGTGTACGTACACCTGTTAAGGTGTGGCTAGAATATTTAAATCGTGATTTGAATGAATTCCGTGCCGCAGGTGTGGAGTCGCTGAAAACGGTTGCTGAACTACTCGATAAGCAAATGCGTATGCTGACATTGGCAGATTATCACGATCAAGATGACCCGAATGCAACCCAAGAACTGGTTGAACTGAGTTTGCCTTTGCCATATGTGCTTGAAGAACTACAAAACAGCTTAGATGTACAGATTGATCAGGCAGAACCAACCGGACAAATTACCTTTAGTCAAATTGGTCAAATTCGCCCCGTGCCTTATAAATTGGTGGTCATGTTAAATTTGGATACGGGTAAATTTCCCAGTCGGAATCAAAATGTGCCGTTTGACTTGATGAGTATGTTGAAACCTCAGTTAGGTGATCGCTCACGTTTAGACGATGATCAAGGTGCATTTTTAGATGCACTATTACTCGCACAAGAGAATCTTTGGTTGTTCTATAACGGTTTTGATCTCGATGATGGCGAAGCACGTGATCCATCGACATCTTTGCATGAACTTGTCCAACATATTGCACTGATTTGTGCGTCTAAAACGCCAGATTCTGATGTTGATCCTTTGGTAAATCTACAAGGAATTGAGGTCGCTGAGCATATTCAACAGATTTACCACATCCATCCGATGCAGCCTTTTGACCCCATTGGATTTACTGAAATCAAAACACCACGTTTACAAGATCAATGGTTTGCTGTGGCTGAAAATATTCGTTCTGCTCAAGCGCAGCGTCAGAGTTGGATTAATACCGATTATGCTGTTGCTGCAAATGACAGCTTACGTATTTTGAAGGGCGAGGAATGGATTCGTGACATGACATTCCCTGCGCGCTTGTTCCTAAAAAGTGTCGGTATTTCTAGTGTGCGTTATGCAGATTTGCCCGCAGCGCAAGAACCTCTCATTTTAAATAAGTTAGAACAATACCAAGTACGTGATTTCTTGATGCAACAAGACCAAGAAATTGAGCTAAAACTGATGTCGGATTTATTGCCTGTTGGGAAAACCCAAGAGGCGACATGGCTCAGCAGCCAACAAGAGCAAGAACTGCTAAACGAGCGACTGATTCAGCTTGATAAAACGGTGACTGCGATAACGCAGCGTACATGGAATTATCAGTCCGATTTGGTCTTGAATATTAGTGTGCCTGAAGATAACGCGAGTATGTATTGGCTGAGTATGCAATCTGCTTCAGCTTCGGAGCGTCGTCGTGCCCAAGTCTGGCTTGAGTATTTATTGTGGTTGGCATACCTCAATAATGATGAATCAACAGCTGATTTAGAGCGCATTGTGATCTTTAGCAATAAAACCTTGCGTTATACAGGCGTGACTTCCTCTAAAGCACGAGAATATTTACAGCATTGGTTTAATGCATGGGAAGCGGGGCAGAAGCAGCCATTGGTGTTACCGGCCGAACTGATGTTAAAAAAAGACTGGACTTGGGTTGAAGATGAGCAAGGCAATATACATATTGCTGAGATGCCTAAATTGCTAGAAGATTGGAACAACAGCTTTGAAAGTTCACGTCCTTTGACGAGCGATGAGTCTAATCAGCGTCATCAAGATTGGCAGTTTATATTACAAGATCAAGATGCCGATCAAGCTTTAACACAAAGCTGTATTCGCTTTGCATATCGCTTATATGCCCCGATTCAAGATCATTTAGAGTGGGTGAAATAATAGGATGAATATGTCAGCCCATCTTTCTAAAAAAATATCGACCAACCCCATTCAAGACATGCAGTTTAAGGGTCTGCATTGGATTGAGGCATCTGCCGGAACGGGCAAAACCTATACACTTTCCAGCTTAATGGTACGTATATTCTTGGATTGCTATTATCCAAATCAAGTGATTGCGACGACCTTTACCCGTAAAGCAACAGCGGAACTAAAAAGCCGTGTACGGGCACGTGTTCAGGACACATTAGGGTATATTGAAAAGCATCAACAGTTAAATTCTGTTGAGATACAAGCGCAGATTGAACGTGAATCCGATCCTTTATTTAAAAAAGTATTGCTCGATTATGGCTCGCGTATGGATTACGCACGCCGTCGCTTACGTTTGGTGTTAAATCAACTCGATGAACTGTTTGTTGGTACGTTAGACAGCTTTAGTCAAAAGTTGCTGCGTGAATTTGCCTTTGAAAGTGGCAAAATTGAACGTGCTGAACTGACCGAAGATCAGGATTTGTATATTCAGCAGCTGATTCATGATGTACTGCGTGAATGGATTCAACAGCAACCGCAATATGTGATTAATCAGTTGTATCTGCAAAATATGCTGAAATCTTCGGATCACTATATTGGTTTGGTCCGTGATGCTTTAAATTTCAGTGCTGCTCACTTTAAACAAGTCAAACATGTCGATTGGGACTTAGAACCACTGAATCATTGCATCAATGCTTTGGTGAACATTGATGCGCAAGCGTTGCTCGATATTCAACAGTATTGCAGCGAAACCCCGAAATATTTTCATAAAAGCTTTTTGACCAAATTGGTGGATATTTCTGAGCAATATCCACATTGGTCTGCGCAGCTTAAAGTACAAGCGGGGATGAGTTTCTTTGATGCAGCATGTAGTAAAACCTTGCTGCAACTGTGCTATTTACGTCGTAAGAAAACAGACTTTGAACCGACGACACAGGTCTTTAATAAGAGTTGTCCTGAAGATGAACAACAGCGCTTTTTAAACAATGGATTGATTCGTGCCATTGATGCGTTATGCGAAATGAAAGTGGCATTAAATGCGAAGTTTGAGCAACTAAAAAAGCATTTGGATTATCACTTGATTCGGAGTGTCCAAAACCGTTTGCCACAAACATTACAAAAACAAGGTGAAACAACGTTTTCTCAGCAAATTCGAACCTTGGCAGAAGCTTTACAAGGTGAGCAAGGGCGTCGTTTTGCCCAGTTTGTACAGTCGCGCTATCCTTTAATTTTGGTCGATGAATTCCAAGATACAAACCAAGATCAAGATGATTTGCTGGCTAAAATTTGGCGTGATGCTGCGCGAGTCAATTTGGGTTGTATGATCATGGTCGGAGACCCGAAACAAGCGATTTATGGTTTCCGTGGTGGCGATATGCTGACCTATAACAAAGCACATGCAGATGTTTTGTTAAAACAAGGTACACAATATACGCTGACTCAGAACCATCGTTCGGTGAAACCTTTGGTTGAGGTGGTGGATGCACTGTTTCAGCGCCAAATGGACTTTGGGGAAAACGTGCGTTATAGCTTGATTGAAGCAGGCAGTCGTCCACATCCTAATTTGATGGATGGCTCTGAGTCAAATCCTTATCCATTGCGCTGGATGCAATTAACTGAAGACGCCAGTGAAGTGGATCAAGTGGTATGGAAAATTCGTGATTTACTGAATCAAGCACAACAAAATCAACTATTTTTTCAAGATCAACAGGGTGTGACTCGCGCATTTTGCGAAGATGATATTGCAGTGCTTGGCTTTGGACATTATGCGCTCGAGCAGGTCAAACAACGTTTACAACGGATGCAGATTCCCTGCTTTAAAGAGTCTAAGCAAAGCGTGTTTGCAAGTCACGTTGCTCAAGATGTTGCCGCAGTCTTGACTGCCATTATGGATCCCTTTAATGAAGCGAAAATTAAACGTGCTTTAATTACGCGATTACTTGGATTTGATCTTCAAACCTTACTTGAGTTGCAAAATCATACGGAAGGCTTAAGCCGATTCATCCGTGATTTCGATGCTATTCGTGAAATGTGGTTCGATAAAGGCTTTTTAACGGCATGGAACTATGCGCTTAATTTATTTAGCGTTTGGACCAATATCGTCGCCAATCAAAGTATTGATAACGAACGGGTGGTGGTAAATTTACGGCACTTAACGGAAATTTTGAGCCATCAAAGTGAATATTATCAGGGTGCGCAGAAGCTATATCACTGGTATTTACGTCAGTTGCAAGCACCTTCTGGAAAAGACAGCGAAAAAGAACGCAAGCTCTCAGGTGATCGTGGGGTGCAGCTCCTTACGATTCATGCTTCAAAAGGGCTTGAGTTTAAAGTGGTGTTTTTGTTGGGTGCGGACGCTGCATTTGATGTGAATAAAGGCAACTTAAACTTTTCATTAAGTGACACACTCTCTGAAAGTGTTTTAGAGCAATCGCGTGTGATTGCGGTCAATCATAAAGACTTACATGAGCAAGCCATTTTACAAAATGCTGAACGTAATGCCGCGGAAAACCATCGCTTATGGTATGTGGCACTGACCCGAGCAAGCCACCGTGTATATGCCATGCTCAGTCAGAAAAATGCCGAATCAAGCTCTGGTTTAGCATTTTGGCGTGGGCAAGGCAGCGATGTTTTTGAACATCCTTTAAGTTGTTTAGAGGATGAATTGGCGCGTGAGCCTATTGCGATCATCGCGCAAGAACAAATCGTACCGAATGCAATCTCAGCACAGCCATTGCCCAATCAGCAATTTTATCCGCGTACTAAAACCAGTTTTACCGCGCTGTCGAACCATCAGGCGTATACCACGCCCTTAAAAGATGATTTAGTGACGCTTGCAGAACATCATGACAGTGCAGCCGATGAGACTCATCTTACGCTATTAGAAAATGACATCACCGTGGAGCCACTGGATTGGATTAAAGTCAATTTCCCGAAAGGCACAGTGGCAGGAACGTTCTTACATAGTATTTTTGAACATATTGATTTTCAAGACCGCGCGTATTGGAACTTAGAAATTCGTCGCCGTTTTAAAAATACCGCGCCACAAATTTGGACAGAGCTCAAAGATAAGTTCCAAAAAGCCTTTCAAGTAGAATCTTTATTACAGCGTGCGTTTAAAGGCGTGTATGCCGATGCGACAGTGAATTTACAAACCCTGTTTAAACGCATTGCCAACACCATGCATCTCAACAGTGAATCGCTTATTTTAGCCATTCAAAAAGTATTGTTGAGTCTAAACTATAAGTTGCTGACAGGTATTCGTCAGCATAAACATGATGCCGCTTACCGACAGCAATGGCAGTCTTTCTTTAAAGATCCTGATGATTTTTCTGAAGCAGAGTTCATCGCATTTTTAACCCAATTTAATCGTTACTTTGAAGAATTAGATGACGATGTCTTTATTCAGCTATTCGAAAAAGAGATTGCCAATATTGCACATGCTGAACCAAAAGCAATCTCTGTAGAAGCATTGCTACAACAGGCGATGATGGTTTTTATTGAAGAAATGCATGAAGATATCTTGCTTAACTTAATGCAAGATTGGTTAGGTGAAATCGTATCTACACCTATTCAAGCTGATTTTAGTCTGCAACAACTGAGTAAAGGCAGTTATTTGTCAGAGTTTCCTTTCTTCTTATCCATGCAAGATGCTGCTATTCAAATTAAACAAATTCACGCACTTTTTGTTGAATATGGCATTGTGATGGGCGATTTTAATGAAGCAAAATCCGCGCGATACTTAACGGGTTCAATTGACTTGGTTTATTTTGATGGTCAGCAATATCATATTGCCGATTATAAAAGTAACTTCCTTGGTCAAGACCAACAAGACTATGCTAGCCATGCCATTCAAGACAATATGAGTCATTCTAGTTATTGGTTACAGGCGGCTCTGTATTTGGTGGCAATGCATCGTTATTTAACAGCCAATATGCAAGATTATGATATTCATCAGCATTTGGGCGGTGCAAGTTATCTGTATTTGCGTGGTATGAATGGATGCGCTGGACAGGGCAATCATCATTGGCAACCGAGTGTTGAGTTCATTGAAAAACTTGATGCTATTTTGGGCTATTTTTCGCCTATTAAACCAGCTTAATTTTGCTAAGTTGAATATTTTATATAAACGAAACAAAAAATTATCCTGTGGATAACTTTGAGGATAACTGTGTGGAAAATGATCAATTTCAAGCAATGTCTCACTTAGCGTCGTGGATTGATTATCTATGTCAGCCACCTTTTAGTAGCGCAACATTCGATGATGCTGCAAAGGCATTGATGCAAAACGTGCTAGATGCCATGCAACAAGGAGACAGTTGCATTGTTGCAAAATCGAGTCAGATTGCAGGCTTACATCATTTGGTTACCGATACAAAGCAAGACAGCACGATTGCGCCCTTTATCTTTGATGGTCATCTACTGTATCTATATCGTTATTGGGCACTAGAAAAATCAGTTGCCACACATATTATTAGAATTCGTGCCAATCAGATTGCAACGATTGAATTAACCGAAGCGCATCAACAGCTCTTATCTGATCCACAGCAAAAACAAGCCTTAGATATGGTCACGAGTCAAGGTTTGAGCATGATTACAGGTGGACCGGGGACGGGCAAGACCTATACATTGGCGCATATTATTGCTGTTTTGAATCAAGCCTTACCCAATATTCGGATTGCCATGGCAGCGCCCACTGGCAAAGCTGCACAACGTATGAAAGAAGCCTTACAAAACGCGCTGCATAGTGAGGCATTGCAACAATTTAATTTAGATACATTAAAACAATTACAGCCGGTGACTTTGCATCGTTTACTTGGGCTTGGTACTACAGCGCAGCCACGTTTTCATGTGAAACAACCCTTACCTTATGATGTGATTGTGGTTGATGAAGCTTCAATGTTAGATTTGAATCTATCCCAAATGCTTTTGGCTGCTGTACCCAAACATGCTCGTTTAATTTTATTGGGCGATGCCGATCAGTTGGCATCCGTTGATGTTGGAACAGTGTTAGCAGATTTACAGCAAGTACCACAGCTTAAAAGTAATCATGTCAATTTGCTCAAAACACGTCGCTTTGCCGAAGGTGCAAAGATTGGCGCAATGGCGCGGTTTATTCAGCGTTCGAATACTCCTGCAAGCGTTTTGGTTGAATTTGAAGATCAAGTGGTTTCTGCGACGCAACTCCAACCCATTCATCTCGCAGAGGTTAAAGTCGACCAATTACAACTTGAATATCTTGGCGAAGAAAAACCGAGTGCGGAACAACTTGATGATTATTATGCAAAGCTCATGTATGGCTATCAAGATTATGCGCATTTGCTCAAGCAGGGACGAGCACAATATAATTTTGATGACTATGTTCAAGCCATTACACAATGCTTTGACCAATATCGTATTTTGACTGCCATTCGCTATGGCGCATTGGGTCTAACTCAACTCAATATGCACATGGAACAGCGCTTATTGAACCTTTTAGGTCAGCTCAAGCAAGGCGATTGGTATGAAGGTCGCCCTGTGATGATGACCTATAACGATTACCAACTGGGGTTGTCGAATGGGGATATTGGTATTTGCTTCTTGCGCGAAATCGGAGATGTACGTCAATTTGAAGTATATTTCCCAAGCTTAGAGAAATGGGTACTTGCAACACGCTTGCCTAAAAATATAGAAACAGCATTTGCACTTACTATTCATAAATCGCAAGGTTCTGAGTTTGTCCACACTGCTGTGGTTTTAGATCAGGCTGCCAAAACCTTACTGAGCAAAGAGCTCATCTATACCGCTATTACACGTGCAAAAAAGGTAGTGAGTTTGTTAGTCAATCGTGATGCATTTACACAGTCACTTTGTGTAAAAACTGCCAGACAAAGCGGCTTAACCCAAAAAATTATTGAACAGTGTCACAATTTTGAATGTATTTAATGCCAATTCTTTGTAGGCAAATGCTTACACTGATTCAGGAAATTTGCCGATAGAGCTTTAGTGTCGTTTCTGAGAAGATGACTGCCATAAACAACTCAACACGGAATGTTGAGCATAATCGCATAATTATTCTAATAACGTCGAAAGGCAGCGAACTTACAGTGACGTAAGTGAAAGAGGAAATTTACAGCCGCTAAGCCTTGTAGTTTTGGGAGAGACTACAGGGCTTTTTATTTGGTGATGTGATTAATCCAGTATTTTCTAATTAACAGTTATGTAAACGTGCTCACTTGATAAGACTGTTGCAACGTAAATAAAAAATGATAAGTGTAATGTTATGCAATTTTTGCGTGAGTTTATGTACGAAACGGCTTACGCGGAAAGAGGGGATTAACCTCTATTCGTACTGATCGAATCTGTCAAACTGTTGCATATAGGGAAGTAGACGTTCAATCACAAGGATGATGTGATCATAACAAAGCGCCTAAAGGCGTAATAAACCATAATAATAAATAAAAAAATATAACCATAAGAGAAGAAACTACAGCGCCTAAAAATCCCGAGTTTGACTCGGGATTTTTTTATCTATTCTTTGTGCTTATGAGGTTTTATTTCCAAGCTGAAATCTGATGGGTGAACATCAAAATAGATGATCTGTTTTTGCAATTTGAGCGAGATTCACGTAAAATATTCGACTTGCTGTAGTGATGCACGGCAGTCAAGGTTTTGAATTCTCATTACTTTGATTTTTATCAAGATATATTAAGCATCTCGGAGAAATCGAATGGCTTTAACAAACGCAGATCGCGCAGAGATCATTGCTAAATTCGCACGCGCTGAAAACGACACTGGTTCACCAGAAGTTCAAGTAGCGCTTTTGACTGCTCAAATCAATGATTTGCAAGCTCACTTTAAAGAGCACAAACACGACCATCATAGCCGTCGCGGTCTAATCCGTATGGTTAACCAACGTCGTAAGTTACTTGACTACCTAAATGGTAAAGACCACGGTCGTTATGTAGCATTGATCGGTGCTTTAGGTTTACGTCGTTAATTCGATTAAACTTTATTTTCGGACTATTGCATTTTGAATGCTGTATTACTGAAAACTAAAGTCGGTTTAGTTGTCGACTAGACCAGTGGAAGGGGCGAACGTTTCGCTCCTTCTTTGTGTTTAAAATTAGTATGTTATTTCTGGTGAGGTCGGCTTCTAAGCTTTGTCATTTATAATCAAACTCAGTGTACTGGGTGATGAATGCCAAACCTTAGGGGTCTCCACTAGAATAAAATCGGGAAACAAAAATACATGTCTATGTTTAATATTATTCGTAAAGAATTCCAATTTGGTCAACACCAAGTTGTATTAGAAACAGGTCGCGTTGCACGTCAAGCGAACACTGTTGTGATTACAATGGGTGGCGTACAAGTTCTTGTTGCTGTTGTTGCTCAACCAAAAGCAAAAGCAGGTCAAGACTTCTTCCCATTGACTGTTAACTACCAAGAAAAACAATATGCTGCGGGTCGTATCCCGGGTGGTTATGGTAAACGTGAAGGTCGTCAGTCTGAAGCTGAAACTTTAATTTCACGTCTGATTGACCGTCCAATCCGTCCGTTGTTCCCAGAAGGTTACTACAACGAAATCCAAGTGACTGCGACTGTCATCTCATCTGACAAAACAATGGATGCTGATATTGCTGCAATGCTGGGTACTTCTGCTGCATTGTCTATCGCTGGTACACCTTTCCGTGGTCCAATCGGTGGCGCACGTGTTGGTTTAATCAACGGTGAATACATCCTGAACCCGAACCACGAACAATTGAAAGAGTCAGATCTTGATCTTGTTGTGGCAGGTACAGAGTCTGCAGTATTGATGGTTGAATCTGAAGCGAAAGAACTTTCAGAAGATCAAATGCTTGGCGCTGTATTGTTCGGCCATGACGAAATGCAAATCGCGATCCAAGCGATCAAAGAATTTGCTGCAGCTGCTGGTGCAGTTGAGTCAACTTGGGTTGCTCCAGTTAAAAATGAAGAACTTCTTGGTAAATTGAAAGAAGCATTCGAAGCGAAAATCTCTGAAGCATATACTATTGCTATTAAGCATGAACGTTATGCAGCACTTGATGCGCTCCAAGAAGAAGCATTGGCTCAATTCGTTCCTGAAAATGACGAAACTGGCATTTCTGACGAAGTTAACGAATTATTCGAAGACTTAAAATACCGTACCGTACGTGACAATATCTTGTCTGGTAAACCACGTATTGATGGTCGTGACACAAAAACTGTACGTGCAATTGACGTACAAGTGGGCGTTCTAGATCGTGCTCACGGTTCTGCATTGTTCACACGTGGTGAAACTCAAGCGTTGGTAACAACAACTTTGGGTAATACACGTGATGCGTTGATGGTTGATACCCTTGCAGGTACTAAAACTGATAACTTCATGCTTCACTACAACTTCCCTGCATACTCTGTAGGTGAAACAGGTCGTGAATCTGGTCCTAAACGTCGTGAAATTGGTCACGGTCGTTTGGCGCGTCGTGGTGTTCAAGCGGTGCTTCCACCAGCAGATCGCTTCCCGTACGTAATTCGTATCGTATCTGATATTACTGAATCAAACGGTTCATCTTCAATGGCTTCTGTATGTGGTGCTTCACTATCACTTATGGATGCAGGTGTTCCACTTAAAGCGCCAGTTGCGGGTATTGCGATGGGTCTTGTGAAAGAAGGCGAGCGTTTCGCAGTTCTTTCTGACATCTTAGGTGATGAAGATCACTTGGGCGATATGGACTTTAAAGTAGCAGGTTCTGCAACCGGTATTACTGCGCTTCAAATGGACATCAAGATCGAAGGTATTACCGAAGAGATCATGGAGTCTGCATTGAACCAAGCTTATGCTGGTCGTATGCACATTCTTAATGAGATGAACCAAGTCATTTCACGCGCTCGTCCTGAAATTTCAATGCACGCACCGACATTCCAAGTGATTAACATCAATCCGGACAAAATCCGTGATGTGATCGGTAAAGGCGGCGCGACTATTCGTGCAATCACTGAAGAAACCAAAGCTGCAATCGATATCGAAGATAACGGTACAGTTCGCGTATTCGGTGAAACTAAAGCTGCTGCGGCTGCTGCGGTTGCGAAAATCCAAGCACTTACTGCTGAAATCGAACCAGGCACAATCTATATGGGTAAAGTTATCCGTATTGTTGAGTTTGGTGCGTTCGTGAACATCTTGCCAGGTACTGATGGTTTACTTCACATCTCTCAAATCTCAAACGAACGCATTGCGAACGTTGCAGATGTATTGAAAGAAGGCCAAGAAATTAAAGTTCAAGTGGCTGACGTTGACAACCGTGGTCGTATCAAGTTGTCTATGAAAGACATCGAACAAGCATAATATTGGCTTGAAGATTCATATGGCACTCTCCATATGAATCGTGGTCTAAAAGAAAAGCCCTGTACTTTGCTAATGTTTAGATTTTAGCGGGTACGGGGCTTTTTTATGCATCATGGTATAACAAGAAAATACACTATGATTTTAAATTACAAAGGTCTGTAAGCTGTTTCGCTTTGAACAGTCCTGTCGATCTATGTCGTTTTTGATGAATCAGATACTGGTTGCAATTTAACTCAGCGGATCTGCTTCTGAACTCTTTAACAGTCGATAAATTTCATCTTTAAGCTTCAGTTTTTTGCGCTTAATCCCTTCTATATCATCATTAACATGATTAATCGGATCAAGTTCTAACTGTGCAATTTGCTTATCTAATACGGCATGTTCCTCAAACAAGTTCGCAAAATATGGATTTTCTTGGCGAAGTTGGACAATTAAATCCCGATATTCAGGGAACATGTGTTTTATTTTTTTATTACAATCTTTGGTCTTCATGAGTGCCGTTTTTCTCGCTATAAAAATGAAAAAATAGAAAAACCTAAGTGATATCTCGCTATGAGGTCACTTAGGAGGTTTATATTTATTTGAAATGCGATTGTTTCACTTGATGACGGAGTTGTTGTACTTCATCAATGAGATCAATCATCATCGCGACAGCGCTAAAAGAAGCATCAAAATCGCGTTGTAAACGATAAGCCCGCTGAGCTCGCGAGATATCTTCATCCATAAACATAGACACCTGAGGTTCAGAGCGCTCGGGTAAAATGCCGTGCTCAATCAATTGCAAGACCCACTCAGGGCTTTGTCCGCAAACTTCAGCAAAATGGCTTAAATCTAAATATTGCTGATCCATCACATCGGATGCGGTGAAACTGGATGCATTTTCTCTAATTTGGATGGTTGTCATGGCTTACTCCTTAAACATACAGGTTTAAGTAATCAATCATTCTTCGCAAATATGGGATGCAATTTCGATATGTGCATCCTGCCTATTTAAAATATAAAATTCCTAGTTTGATTCTGATCACAGGGAGTTGTTTAAGAATCATGTTGTTTGATTTTATTATTCAGGCTTTCATCAGACTGAAACAGTAATGTTTTGTACCTTATTGTTTCAAAAAATGACAGATTCAAACACAAGATAAGATGCCTTTAAAAAAGTGAATAAAATTATGCTTTTATTTTTTAGCATTCTGCGAATTAGAAAATAACGTATGACTTGAATGTGTATTTAGATGCCTGATATTCGGTTTTGCTAACAAAAAAAGCACCCCCAATGGCGTGCTTTTTATGACAGATAAACCTTATTTTAGCTTAAGTGTTTGCCAAATAAACTTAAGGCTTCTTCCGCAGTAAATGTGTATTTACTGTTGCAGAATTGGCAATCCATTTCGATTGGATTTTGAAATTCGAGTGTTTCACGAACCGATTCGATCCCGACTTGCTCTAATGCAACGGCACAACGTTCTTTTGAACACGTGCAACCAAATTTCAGTACTTCCGCTTCAGGCAAACGTACTTCTTCTTCATTGTACAAGCGATACAAAATTTCGTTGGCATCTAAAGTGGTTAACTCATCAATTTTTAACGTTTCAGTTAACACAGTTAGACGTGGCCAGAGATCTTCATCGACACGGCGTTGTTCTTCTTCATTGTTACGAGGTAACAATTGAATCAGTAAACCACCTGCACGTTGCTCATCACTTGCAAGAACAATGCGGGTTGGAATTTGCGCAGATAAGTCATAGTACTGCATTAAACAGCTGGCAAGGTTATCTTTATCTAAAGGCACAATCCCTTGATAACGTTCACCAAACTCAGGTTCAATGTTAATAAACAAGACAGGATTAGCGAGTGCTTTAAATACTGTGCTGCTATCAACTGCTTCATCAAAACGTGGATCAGTTTCATAGTCCGCTAAGGCACGCACTTCGCCCAAGTGGTTACATTCAGCCATTGCCCATTTAAAGCTGCCTGATGCCTGAATTTGCAGGCTAATACGCCCTTTAATTTTAAGCGTACTTGCTAAGAGTGCTGTTGCACATAACATTTCACCAAGCAGTACTTTAACTGCAGGCGCGTAGTCACGTTGCGTGATAATGGTTTGTAACGCTTCTTCGAGATGTACCACTTCACCACGGACAGGGCTATCTTCAATAAAAAAACGTTGGCGTAAATCAGACATAAAATTCTCCATAACCCTGCTTTAATGGTGACACTATTGTAAAACACAAGTTATGACAGATCATCTCTTATCACATCAATAGGATTGTGGTCACGATCTGTTAAAGCGCGAGTATCTGACTTGATTGGATGTAACACTTGGTCTTGCTCAAATAAATGCGCAAGTTCAGCCAAAACACTGTGATCGGATCTCGCCTGATCTATAGATGAAGAAGACTGCTGTACTTTTAATAAGTCATTATCATGCGCTTGGAAGCGTTGAATAGCGGTTTTGGCTTGTTCGGTTTCAAGACCTAAATGAGACAGCACATGTTCAGTGAGATTCAAAGCAGAATGATACGTTTCTCGCCAAATATGCTGAATACCTAAATCTTGTAACAGCTCTGCATGATGACGGTCACGAGCGCGTACCCAAATGTTTATATCGGGATAATTCCACGTTAAATGTCGCACAATCAGCATGGAATCTTCAATATCATCAATCGCAACAATGACCGTATCGGTTGAACGAATGCCTGCTTGTACGAGTGTATCTGGCTCGGTGGCATCTGCTTGATAAAATGGAATATCGTACTGAGCAAGTAAATGTGTTGCTTCAATCGTACTGTCCATGACGCTAAAGCTTTGTTGCTGCTGACGTAAGATTCGCGCAATCATTTGCCCAAATCGACCGAAACCAATCAATAAAATAGGGGTGCTGATATGCGCAGAACTGTCCGTATCAAAGGTGGCAAGTAAATGATTATGGCGATCCAATCGTGGCAAAATCTGTCGATCTAACAGCCAGTAAATGATTGGCGTAAGTAACATGGAAATAACCACAATGAGCAGTAAAGGCGAAAGCAATGCACGGTCAATCACGCCTTCAAATGTCGCAATCATGAGCAAGACAAAACTTAATTCACCTGCTTGTGCAAGGCTCGCTGCCAATAAGCTGCTATTTCGCCATGTTTGCTGATAAAAACGTGATAGCGCCAGACTGATTGCAAACTTCACACTAAACAGTGCCAAAACGCCAAGCGTAATGAACAGTGAGTTTTGCAGCACATCTTTTAGATCGATATACAGTCCAAGACTAATAAAACATAAACCAATGAATAGCCCTAAAAAGGGTTTGATGCTCGACTCAATTGCAGGTCTAAAATCAGAATCTGCCAACAGTACGCCAGCAAATAATGCAGCAAGATAGACATGCACACCAATCACACTCATTAAAAGCAATAAGCCTAAAGTGACAAACAATGCCACGATAATATGCAGTTCATGGCTGCCACTTTTTGCAATCCATTGATACAAGGGCTGAAACACATAGCGATTTGATAAAAACAATCCGGTAAATGTTGCCAATATGACTGCAAAATAAGCCACCCCATGTTCAGTCGATGGAATACCCGACAACAGCGGAATCAGCGCAATAAATGGAATACTCAGCAACGCTTGAATCATCAGTATGGAATAGCTATTTTGTCCATGTGTGGTCGCAAGTTGATCTTGTTTATTTAAATGTTGAATGACTAAGGTCGTGGCTGAAAAGCTCGCTGCTAAACCAATCGCAAAACTGGCGCGAAAACTTTGCCCCAAAATAAAATGAATCATGCCTGCAAAAATAAGGGTAGAGACACTGCTTAAAATCGCTGTCATGATCCAGATGGTTGGGCTCATGCGAGTAAGACGTTCAGGACGTAACTGTAGCCCCAGCCAAAACAGCAAGAGAAAAATACTGATTTGGGTAAACTGCAGTTGTAGCTCAGGCATATTCGTTATTTGAAAATAACCCGAACCCGCAATGATGCCCGTTAAAATATAGCCCAAGGTGCTCGGGATATTCAGCCTTTTACATAGCGGCACCAATAACAGTGCAATTGCTAAAACTAAAGTTATTTGTAGCAAAATCGGCATTGTTCTACCTTAAAATTGAGATATCCAATATGACATAAGCGAAGCGGTTGCTAAATTAGCTTAACTCTTGTGGGTCAATATCCAAGGTTAATTTCATGGTTGAGGGCTTATCGCTCAGCATGTTTTGCCACCAATCTTTTAAATAATAATGTAAGCGTGCACGATTCGCAGATAGCAACACCATATGGGATTGGTAGCGACCTGCCTTACGTTCCATCGGGGCAGGAATGGGTCCCCAAATATCCAAAGCTAAATCGGGATATTGACGTAGCAATGCTGCATGTTTTTGCAGGAAGTCGGTATTTAAGTTTTGTTGCTTAGATTCACAGCGAATTAAAGCTGCATATCGAAACGGTGGCATCATCGCAATTTGACGTTCTTTTAAAGTTTGTTTGGCAAACGTACGATAATTTTCCTGAACCAATGTATTTAATAATGCATGATCGGGGCGTAGGGTTTGTAAATAGACATCGCCTTTACGCTCACCACGACCGGCACGCCCTGAGACCTGCACAATCAACTGTGCGGTGCGTTCCGTTGCTCGAAAGTCGACACTGAGTAAACCTGAATCAATATCTAAAATTGCGACCAAGGTGACATACGGGAAATGGTGACCCTTTGCAAGCATCTGCGTGCCCAGTAAAATTGCCGGCTCGCTCTTTTGGATTTTGTCATAAATTTTTTGCCAGCTGCCGACCCGACTGGTCGAATCACGATCGACTCGAATCACATCATGATCGGGGAATAGTTCATTCAAATGTTCTTCGACTTTGGCTGTGCCCATACCCAGTGGTTTGAGTTCGGTGTGATTGCAGCTTGGGCAATGCTCCGGCATCCGATGAATGGTGCCGCAGTGATGGCAATGCAAATGCTGATAAGGCTGACGATGCACGGTAAAGTTCGCATCGCAATGTGGACACTGAGCTTGCCAACCACAACTATCGCAAATAAGTACCGGTGCATAACCGCGACGGTTTAGAAAGACTAAGACTTGTTCTTTACGCTCTAAACGTTTTTGAATTTCTTGAATCAGCAAGAGACTAATACCATGCTGCTTTTGCGCAACTTTCAAATCCAAAATATGGATCTTGGGCATGAGTGCCGAACCTGCACGTTGATTCAATTCAAGCGATTGCATTTTGCCATTTTCGACCAAAGCAAAACTATCGATGCTAGGCGTGGCAGAACCTAACACTACAGGACATTGTTGTAAATGCGCACGATACAATGCCACATCACGTGCGTGATAGCGGAACCCTTCTTGTTGTTTAAAGGACAAATCGTGTTCCTCATCGAGGATGATCAGTCCAAGATGAGGCATTGGCGTATAAATAGCAGAACGCGTACCTAAAACAATGGATGCTTTACCTGTTTCCGCTGCTTGCCATGCTTGTAGGCGTTTACTGTCATTTAAACCTGAATGCAGCAGTGCAATATGACAGTGGAAACGTGATTGGAAGCGACTAATGGTTTGCGGTGTCAGACCAATTTCAGGGACTAAAACAAGGACTTGCTTGCCTTGTTTCAGCACCTGTTCCATGATCTGTAAATACACTTCAGTTTTACCACTACCCGTTAAGCCATCGAGCAGAAAAGCTTGATATTTATTTTTAAATTTAAGGACTTGAGCAATGGCACGTTTTTGTTCTTCATTGGCGCTGAGCGGCATTTGTGCCATCTGTACCACTTGCGGGCTAAAATCTTGCGGCTCAAGTACACATTCACAAATCTCTTTTTTAGCGAGTGCTTTTAAGGTCGCGGTTTCAATGCCTGCCATATTTAAAATATTTTCCGCTGTACCGACCGGATGCAGCTTTAAAACTTTATAAGCATCTTGTTGTTTTTCCGAACGGCGTACTTTGCTTTCGGCATTCATATCCAAAAGCTTCCATGTACGCGCCAGTAAATTATAGGGTTTTCCTTGGCGCAATAAGGTCGGTAATGCACTATGTACCACTTCACCAATCGGGAATTGATAATATTGGGCTGACCATTTCAGTAAATTCAATACTGTCTCATCAATAATGGCGCGATCATCCAACAGTTCGCTAATATTTTTGAGTTTAAAACGTGGGTCTAGCGGTTCATCAAGCGGCAACTTTTGCATAATGATGCCGACTAAATTTTGCCGACCAAAAGACACGGCGACCCGAGCACCGACTTCCGCTTGCTCATATTGTTGCTGACTGAGTAGGTAGTCAAAACAATCAAATAGATAAACAGGAACAGCAACGCGAACACGGTATAAGAGAGCTGAACTGTCGATAGAATTTGGCATAGAGCGAGAAAGTTGTCCTGATGAAATTTCGTCGAGATAAACGTTCACTTATGATAGAGTGATTTGAATCTTTATATCTTAGAATATGAATGATTTCGGTGGTCAGACGCAACAGCGTTTCGCGAAATTTTGGAAAATTAGAGCATTACAATGCCTGCATATCAGTTTACTGCACTTGATGCTTCAGGGAAGCAGCAAAAAGGTGTATTAGAAGGGGATTCCGCCCGTCAAATACGTCAACAGTTAAGGGATAAAGCGCTGATTCCTGTATCAGTCGATCCTGTCGAAAAAAAAGATAAACACGACCAACCGCGTTGGTTCAAAAAAAGCATGACCGCCTATGATTTGGCTTTAATGACCCGTCAATTATCTGTGTTGGTCGCTGCAGGTATTCCTTTAGAAGAAGCCATTCGTGCCGTCGGTAAACAAAGTGAAAAAGTGCATGTGCAGAACCTACTCATGTCAGTACGTTCACGTGTCATGGAAGGGCATTCTTTGGCAAGTGCCTTACAACAGTCAGGACGTTTTCCTGATTTGTACGGTGCAACCATTGCAGCTGGTGAGCGTTCAGGTCATTTAGATTTAATTTTAGATCAATTGGCAGACTACACCGAAAACCGTTTTGCCATGCAGAAAAAGATTCAAGGTGCGATGGTCTATCCAATTATTTTAATGCTGATGGCATTTGCGATTGTGATGGGGCTCATGACCTATGTTGTACCGGATATCGTGAAAACCTTTGATCAAAGTAAAGATGCCTTGCCGTGGATTACCGTTGCATTAATGAAAGCCAGTGATTTTATTCGCGTGGCTTGGCCATTTTTACTGATTGGCACGGGCTTGGGTATTTTCCTCTTGGTTCGGTTTTTAAGAACTACAGCGGGGCATTATTCATTTGACCGTTTAACTCTGAAGTTGCCTTTGTTTGGTAAGTTATCACGCGGTATTAATGCGGCTCGTTTTGCCAGTACTTTGTCCATTTTGACGCAATCGGGCGTGCCTTTGGTGGATGCATTGAAAATTGGTGCAGCAGTGAGTAATAACTGGGTCATCCGTGATGCTGTGAATATTGCTGCTGAAAAAGTCACGGAAGGTGGCAACCTTGCTAGCCAATTGGAGCGCAGTGGTTATTTTCCACCGATGATGGTACAAATGATTAAAAGTGGCGAGGCATCGGGTGAGTTGGATCGCATGTTGCAACGCTCATCAGATATGCAAGATCGTGAAGTGACGACCTTAATTTCGACTTTATTGGCGTTGCTTGAACCGTTAATGTTGGTGTTGATGGCGAGCATTGTTTTAGTCATTGTTATTGCGGTCATGCTGCCGATTGTAAATATGAATAATATGATTTAAGTCGTCAAACCATTGATTTAAATCTGCGAAACTTGCTAATAATGAAATATGGGAATGGCTCCCGCAATAGACATATATGAATGAGAGATGTGCAATGCAACACAACCGATTAAAAAAACAGTCTGGCTTTACCTTAATTGAAGTGATGGTCGTAATTGTCATCTTAGGGGTCTTGGCTGCGTTAATCGTTCCGAATGTGATGGGACGTGGTGAAAAAGCCAAAGTCGATACGACAGTTATTAAATTGCAAAGTATTGCTGGCTCATTGGATCAATATAAACTCGACAACGGCAAATATCCAACCATGCAAGAAGGCGGTTTGGATGCGCTGGTTAATCAACCCGCTTCAGCGAAAAATTGGTTGCCAGGTGGTTATGTAAAAGGCGGTTATCCGAAAGATAGTTGGGATAATGAGCTTCAATATGTAATGCCGGGTACTGAAGGTCGTGCATTTGATTTATATTCATTTGGCGCAGATGGACAGTCAGGTGGTGAAGGTACGGATGCTGATATTTATTTTAAACCTTAATTGAGAATCATTATTTATTTACATTAAAGTCATATATCACTTCACTCAGTTTATTGGTTTAATACGAAGTGAAGTGATAATAGATCTTAATTATCAAATATAATCTAAGTAGCTGAAAAATAAAAATATCAAATAATAATAACAATATGAGATTTATAATAAGAATTATTCCCATATGTATTGATTACAATTCTTGTAAATGATGAACGAATATAGTCTTTCTATTTAAAATAAATTGCTCATAATGATCTTTATGGTATGTGCTACACCCAAGGAGAGAGATATGAAAGCAGTGATTTTGTCGGATGAAATTCATCAATTTCATTGGTCAATGCTGAAATCTGTTCTTTTGGTGTTAAGCATTTTACCTTTGAGCCAAGCGATTTTGCATGTGTGGCAGACCACCGAAGGTAGCAGCCAAATTATGGTTGGATTTTTTGCCTTGACTATGATGAGCAGTTTATTTGTTCTATGTTTTTGGTCTGCGCTGAAAGCCACGATTCTGCATATTCAACAAGAGGGTGCATCTACATTTGAGCAAAGCATAGTACGCATGTATCGTTATGTGCCGATGTTATCATTTGCAGCCATGCTGTCTTATATCGCGACACAATTTTAAAATTTAGATGAAAAAAAGCCGAGGCATTGACCTCGGTTTTTTATTGCCTCTTTTTATTCCTCCCTTTAAGAAAGGGAGGTTAGGAGGGATTGATGAACTGAATCCCCCTAAATCCCCCTTTGATTAAAGGGGGACTTTGAGAGATATTACCGTCTTGATTTAAACGCTACATTCACTTTACGTGGACGGAAGCGCCAACCAAGTAATAACAACAACACTGACACAATGAGTACTGGCCAATCGCTTAAGCGCATATACAGGGTTTGTCCTTGCATAGCAGGGAGTTCACCACGTAGCACTGCTTCTTTGTCCATTGGGGCTTGTTTCACAATATGCCCATGATGATCAATAAAGGCGGTCACACCCGTATTGGTTGCACGAATGAACCAACGTCCATTTTCTTTGGCACGCATTTGTACCATCTGTAAATGTTGTAAAGGTCCAGCCGTGCCTGTAAACCATGCATCATTTGACACGGTCACTAAGAAATCACTTTGGCTAGCATTACGACGAGTTAAATTTGGATAAGCGACTTCATAACAAATGGCAGAGCCTAACGCATGATTTTTCACGTTCAGCGGTTTTTGATCGCTATCACCGCGTGAGAATCCACTCATGGATGGGTCATTTTGCAAAGCAGGTAAAACCCAACGCAATAAACCAGAGAGTGGAATATATTCCCCAAACGGTACTAAACGTTGTTTTTTATACAAGCCACTGGATTCATCACCACTCGCCATGATGCTGTTATAAAACATCGCTTGACCTGTGGCTTTAGATTCCTGCTGATCCCAATAGGGAATACCTGTAACCCAAGCAGTACCCGATTTTTTGGCTTGCACACGCATCGTATCAAGGAAAGGCTGAATGTCGGTTTGGAACATCGGAATTGAAGATTCTGGCCAAACAATCAGATCACGTCCCCATTCAGTTTTGCTCAAATTGGCATAAATGAATAAGGTTTTCATTTGATATTCGGTCAACCATTTCAGGTCTTGCGGAATATTACCTTGAATGAGGGAAACACGAAGTGGCTTTTCAGATTTTTGCTCAACGAATTCAAATTGCGCTGCACCCCATGCACCAAGCACAAGCACTGCGGATGGAATAAGCCAAAAAATACGTTTATTGAGGACTTCAACGAGAGCACATGCCAATACAATCACGACAAATGAAACGCCAAATACCCCAAATAAGGGGGCATAGCCATCTAAAAAGCGTTCAGTAAAGGCATACCCTGCAAAGAGCCATGGGAAACCGGTAAATACCCACGTTTTTGCCCATTCAAACAATACCCAAAGCGGTGCAAATGTGAGCGGTGTTTCTGGGAAAAAACGACGATAAACAAAGGTCTGAACTGCGCTGAACAGCCCCATAATCACAGCCATGATCAGAATCATCAACACACTTAAAAATGCATTGGTATCACCGTAGACATGGATTGAGGTATATAGCCAAAATGCACCGACAAACCATAAACCAATGCCATACGCCAAACCAATGGCAAAGGCTTGTTTTGGACTACGCTGACGCAAACATGCGTACAGTAATGCCGGTGATAAAATCGCGAGCCACCAATAATGATAGGGCGCTAAGCTAAAACTAAACACTGCCCCAGCAAATAACGCAATCAGCAGCGGATAAATCAGTGCGACAGGTTTTTGTCCTTGGGCTGGATTGAGCAGTTTATCGAAATAGGCTCTCATTGGCGCACAGCTCGAATCAGATGGATTGAACGTGCATCTGCCTCGAGAATGGTAAAGGTCCAGTCTTCTAATTCAATCACTTGACCTTCCAGATCATTCACCAAACCAATTTCTTGCATGAGTAAGCCACCCATGGTTTCAACTTCATCATCGGGGAAGTTGGTTTCAAGTAAGCTATTGAAATGCTCAATCGGTGTTAAGGCTTGAACGATCCAAGTATTGGCTGTTTTTGGATTTTCATCAGGAACGATGAATTGAGCTTCTTCATCGGCATTGTCGTGTTCATCTTCAATTTCGCCGACAATTTCTTCCAAAATATCTTCGAGTGTCACTAGACCTGAGGTTGAACCGTATTCATCAATCACAACTGCAATGTGCGTTTGCGTATTTTTTAGCATACGTAAAACTTGATCTGAGCGCGCACTTTCTGGCACAAACAACGGCTGACGCATGAGCAGACAAATATCGACCTTGCTGGTCGGTTCAGTTAAGAACGGCAATAAGTCTTTGGCAAGCAAAATACCGACAACGGTATCAGGTTGGTCTGATGAAAATACGGGAAAACGTGAATGTGCTGATTCAACTAAAACATGAAGAATATCCAGTAATTGGTCATCTTCTTGCAAGCTAATCATTGACGTGCGAGGCGTCATCACTTCACGAATTTTGGTCGCAGGAAGGTCTAATACGCCTTCTAGCATGGCAACTGTATCGGGTTCTAAAAAACGACGTGAATCTTGTACTAGTTTTAGCAGTTCATCGCGGGTTTCTGGTGCAGTTCCTAACCATTTTCGTAAACCGCGCATGCCCCACGACGGGCCTGATTCCTCGTGCATGATGTTTCCTAAACACTCTTGATCATAAAAATTTAATTTTAATCATACCGTAGAAAATACGCTTGTCCACTGATTAACGTCGGAGTTTCGATGACTTATGCATTCAGCCTAAATAAAACGATAATGCTTGAATTTTAAACAAAGCGATCTGCTTCATTTAGCGCTATATGTAAAGCTCGGATTGCAAAGTCCAAATTGAGTCAGTTATGTTAAAATAAGGCTGATTTAGTCATTTGAGTTAGGGCATGTCTGAGCAAGAGATTAAGCCAAGCATTCAGTTAAATACACGTGGTTTACGTTGTCCTGAACCCGTCATGATGTTACATCAAGCCATTCGTAAATCGAAGTCAGGTGATGTCGTTGAAATTTTTGCGACGGACAATTCTACGTCTTGGGATATTCCAAAATTTTGTATGCACTTGGGGCATGAATTATTGCTGCAAGAAGAAGTCCTTGATGACAGTGGCAATAAAGAATTCCATTATTTGGTGCAGAAAGGCTAAGCCTAGAATTAATTCATAAAAAATCCCTGCACTTGGCAGGGATTTTTTTGATTTGAATCTGAAGAGAATCAAATATTACCTTCAGTTGAATTCAAATTACATATTCGGGTAATTAGGACCACCCGCACCCTCAGGCACGACCCAGGTGATGTTCTGTGATGGATCTTTAATATCACAAGTCTTACAGTGCACGCAGTTTGCAGCATTAATTTGGAAGCGTTTTGAACCGTCATTCTCTTCCATGATCTCGTAAACACCCGCAGGGCAGTAGCGCTGTGCAGGCTCATCCCATTTTGGTAGGTTTACATTAACTGGAATTGAAGGATCAGTCAGTTTCAAATGCGCAGGTTGGTTTTCTTCGTGCACCGTATTCGATACAAACACTGAAGACAAACGGTCAAAGGTCAGTTTGCCATCTGGTTTTGGATAGTTTGGCTTGAAGCTTTCAGCATCTACAGTTTTAAGTGCACTAAAGTCAGGCACTAAGTCATGTAATGTGAATGGTACTTTAAAGACATTTTGATCGATAAAGTTGAATGCACCCCCCATCCATTGACCAAACTTGTGCATTGCAGGACCAAAGTTACGTGAGTTATATAACTCTTCTTTCAGCCAGCTGTTGTTAAATTTGTCTGTATATGCTGTCAATTCTTTTACAAAGAAGTCTTCGCCTTCAGTCACACGCGCAACAGCAAGATCACCGCCTTTTTCAACACCAGCAGCAATCGCTTCAAACACGGCTTCACCACAAAGCATGCCCGATTTCATTGCTGTGTGTGAGCCTTTGATTTTGGCGAAGTTCAGGAAGCCTGCATCATCACCAATTAAAGAGCCACCTGGGAAGGTGAATTTAGGCAATGAGTTAAAACCACCTTTGGTCACTGCACGCGCACCATAAGAAATACGTTTACCACCTTCCAAGTATTGCTTAATTAAAGGATGGGTTTTCCAACGTTGCATTTCCATGAATGGATACATGTGTGGATTGGTATACGATAAATCGACAATCATCCCCAAGGTCACTTGGTTGTTTTCAGCGTGGTATAACCACCAACCGCCTGAAGAACCGGTTTCACTTAAAGGCCAACCTGCACCGTGCATCACCAAACCTGGTTTATGTTTTGCAGGATCAATTTCCCAAAGCTCTTTGATGCCAATACCGTAGTGCTGTGGGTCAGCATCTTTGTCTAAATTGAATTTTTGAATCAGGCGTTTACCAAGGTGACCACGACAACCTTCAGCGAAAATGGTGTATTTCGCATGGAGTTCATAACCTGGGGTAAAGTTATGGGTTGGTTCGCCATCTTTACCAATGCCCATGTCACCAGTTTGAATGCCTTTGACTGAACCATCTTCATGGTAAAGAATTTCTGATGCAGCAAATCCTGGGAAAATGGATACTTCAAGCTCTTCAGCTTTAGTTCCTAACCAACGAACCACGTTACCGAGTGAAATGACATAGTTGCCATCATTGTGCATGGTTTTTGGCACCATCCAATGTGGCGCTTCTTGTGATTTTTCATCCGAAAGCAGGAAGTAAGTTTTGTCTTCGGTCACAGGCACATTTAAAGGTGCACCTTGTTCTTTCCAGTCAGGGAATAATTCATTGATTGCACGAGGCTCTAAGACTGCACCCGACAGAATATGCGCACCGACTTCGGAACCTTTTTCTACGACACAAACCGACAAATCATTTAAGTTGTTTTCAATTGCAAGTTGACGAATTTTAATCGCAGCAGAGAGACCGGCAGGGCCTGCACCTACAATAACTACGTCAAACTCCATCGATTCACGTTCGATGTGCTCCATGTCGGACTCCTCATATTTCTATTCGGTGGCAACCATAATCGGATGATTGGGTGCTGCCATGAGTATGCTTAATTCCTAGACACAATTATGCTAGTGTCTTTCGTCATGTGGGCTAGTATAGTTTTAAACCCAGTTTTAGCCAATTGGCTGAAACATATTATTTTTCCGTCATTAAGGTCTTCTACTATGGATAAGCCAACAATCAGTAAAAATCCGACGAAAAAAGTAGCGAGTGCTGATCATAAAAATTTAAGCAGCATTGCACAATACTTAAAGGATGCACAGGGCAGTCACAAAAGGTCAATACCACCTTTGGACCAATGGCAGCCAAAGCATTGTGGCACAATTGATTTAAAGGTTTTAGCCAATGGAGAATGGTGGCACGAAGGTCAATTGATCAAGCGACAAGCCATGATTGATCTGTTTGCAACCGTGCTTTGGAAAGAAGACGACACATTTTATTTAAAAACGCCTGTTGAACAGATCGAGATTGAGGTTGAAGACGAACCGTTGTTTGTGAATCAGGTCGATCAGATCGACATTGAAGGCAAAACCTATTTACAACTGAAAAGCACCACGCAAGATTTAATTATTGTTGATGCTGAGCATCCGATTTTCATGCGTCCATTTAAGGATGAATTACGTCCTTATGTCCATGTACGCTTTGGCATTAATGCCGTGATTCAACGTGCTGCATTTTTGCATTTGGTCGAGATGGGGGAGCTCAGTGAAAATGCACAAGGTGAAACCGTTTTAAGCCTGAAAAGTGGCGATTTAGACTTGCATTTAGGCACCTGAGGTTTAAGCTTTGTCGAACATAATTTTCAACTGAATCCAAGCACAATTATGAGCGCTATTCATCCCATTTCCGAAATGACCAACCAAATGCCAAAGGCGAGTATTGATGCGCCGATCGGTATTTTTGACTCGGGTGTTGGTGGCTTATCTGTGGCGTTGGAAATTGCCAAATATTTACCGAATGAACGCTTTATTTATTATGCAGATACTGAACACGTGCCGTATGGACCACGTGAAGATCGTGAGATTCGGCATTTAACGGCTCATGCGATTGAATGGTTATACCGTCAAGGCTGTAAAGTGGCAGTGGTGGCGTGTAATACCGCATCTGCATTTAGTTTGGACTATTTGCGTGAACATTATGGCGCAGATTTCCCCATTATTGGCTTAGTACCCGCGTTAAAACCTGCGGTATTGAACACTCAATCTAAAACCGTTGCTGTACTCGCAACGCCTGCAACATTTCGCGGTAAACTCATTAAAGATGTGATGACACGCTTTGCAGAACCTGCGAGTGTCAATGTAATTCCAGTCACTTGTCTTGATCTCGTGCCTTTTGTCGAAGCGGGCGAGCAAATGAGCCCGGCTTGCCTTGCGACTTTAACTGAGATTTTACAGCCTGTGGTCGATGCGGGTGCCGATTACTTGGTTTTAGGATGCACACATTACCCCTTTCTAAAAACGTCAATTCAGTATATTTTTGGTCATAAGCTGACATTAATTGACTCAGGATTGGCGGTTGCAAGACAAACAGCCCGTATTTTGATCAAAAATGAGTTATTATTTGAATATCAGCGTCAGGATGATTTAAAAATTCGACTCTTTGTCAGTGGTCAAAATGCTGAACAATTACAGCCTGTTTTATCACGCATGATACCGAGTGATTTAACATGGTCTGTTGCCAATATTGAAGTTGATCAGTCATCTGACTAAAAATCAGAGACATTATTTTATAGTAAGATTTTTTCTTATAAATCGGGGAAGCATCACATACAGCGCAGGCTAGATCTAGCCTAGGGCGGTTATGGGTGTGCAGTAGAAGAGGATCACCATGCTCGATAAACGTTATCAAGTGTTTATAACGACCTCTGGAAGCGAGATGCAGCCAGAACGAATCGTGCTGTCACAAACTTTGGTCGGTATGGGCTTTTTCTCATGGGGCTTAGAACAGCGAACCCCACTTAGTACGGCATTTGCGCGTCGTCAAATTGATGACTGTGATTATGTGGTAATTTTGCTTGGCAGCCAGTATGGTGAACAATCGGTGTCGGGTGTTGGCTATATGCATCTCGAATACATCTATGCAGTGACTAAGCAAAAACCAGTAATTGTCTTTATGCATAGCGATCCTGAAGCGCGTGATCCATCTTTGCATGATGCAACACCACAGCTACGCGAAAAATTCCAAGAATTCCGTAAACTCCTACAAACCGATGTCGATCAAGTCTTTAGCTATCGAACGCTACGTGATTTAGAAATGGCGGTTCGTTTGAATATGCCACAAATGTTAGAGCGTTACCCTGTAACCGGTTGGGTACGTCCACAAAATTCCCAGTCTTTACACGATGAAATTGATCAACTCAAAGCGAAAAATAGACAGCTTGAAGCTGAAGTCGGCAATCGACAAGTGGATCCTTTCTTGAGCTTGCCTAAAGTCTCGATGCATGAAGTTTTTTCTTTTGAATACCGTTTACATGCCTATCAAGATGGTAATTTCAAAGAGCTTAAAATTCAGAAACAATTGACATGGGCACAGTTGTTGAGCGTATTGGGTTCAACCTTTGTTAATCCAACGCCAGAAGAGTTCTTCTCAAAACGTATGAACGAATATTTGAATGAAGTCGGTTTAGAGGATGCACGGATTCAGATGCCGCGTGCGCATGCGGTGGCGCGTGCTCAAATGAATATTCGTGCGCTGCATAGCCTGAAAATGCAAATGCGTCAAAATGACTGGATTATGCCAAGTGGCCGAGACGATCGTCAGCGCATGCTTTGGCAGATTACCAATAAAGCCTCAAAGCTGATGGACAGTAATTTACTCGATGCAGATCGTATTACTCAATTTAAGTCAGCGTATTAATCCATATTACGTACCCAAAGAAAGCTGTTAAAGTAAAGCAGTTGATACCCAAACGGATACGCTGAATGCTGAATCACGCTAAACCCAAAGTCACCATTGTTTTAGCCAACTTGGGCACGCCAGATGAGCCTACAGTGCCTGCGGTACGTCGCTTTTTGGAGCAATTTCTTTCTGATCAGCGGGTCATTGAGCTGCCGAAACCCTTGTGGCAAATCATTTTAAGATTGTTTGTTTTACCGTTTCGTCCGAAGCGTGTGGCGCATGCGTATGCACAAGTCTGGGGTAGTGACTCACCCATGCGTGAAATTTTACTGCAGCAAGTTCAATCTGTTCAGACGCAGCTCACTTCGCAATATCCGCATTTAGAGCTGAATGTCGTGCCTGCCATGACCTATGGTAATCCGAACATTCAACAAGTACTCAACCAGTTGTCTGAACAACCTGCCGATCATGTGATTTTATTGCCATTGTTCCCGCAGTATTCAGCGACCTCGACTGCTCCACTCTTCGATGCCATGTCAAAATGGGTGCTGAAACAGCGTAATTTGCCGGGTTTAACGTTTATTCGTGATTATTATCAGCATCCACTTTATATTCAGTCTTTGGCACAAAGTGTGCGTGATTATCAAGCCATTCATGGTCAGCCTGAAAAGTTATTGATGTCCTTCCATGGTATTCCGCAGCCTTATGCAGACAAAGGTGATCCTTATGCTGATCGTTGTCGCATCACAGGAAAACTAGTGGCAGAAGCCTTAGGTTTAACTGAAGATCAATACACGACAAGTTTCCAATCACGGTTTGGTAAGCAGGAATGGGTGAAACCGTACACTGAAGCCACTATTCGCGAATGGGCAGCAGAAGGGGTGAAATCGATTCAAGTCATGAGTCCTGCATTCTCAGCGGATTGTTTGGAAACGCTTGAAGAATTAGCACTGCAAAATGCTGAGCTTTTTACATCGCTCGGTGGTGAACAGTACAGTTATATTCCGGCATTAAATACCCGTGATGACCATTTAGAATTGCTCAATCATTTACTTCAAGCTAATCTTGATGCACTTACCAAAACATTGGCTCATTCTGCCTAAGGGTTAAATCACTCATGCTACAAGTCAAAATTGTTCCTGTGACTGCTTTTCAGCAAAACTGTTCTATTTTATGGGATGACGACAGTAAAGATGCGATTTTGATTGATGCGGGTGGTGAACCTGAAAAACTGCAAGCCGAAGTTGAAGCGCTTGGTTTAAATGTCAAAGCTTTGTGGCTGACCCATGGGCATTTGGATCATGCAGGCGCAGTGGGTGCATTGACTAAACTGTGGAACGTGCCAGTCATTGGTCCGCATAAAGAAGATGCATTTTGGTTGGACATGATTCAAGAAGCCTCTGCACGTTATGGTTTTCCTATTCCTGAAAAGGTTGAAGTAACCGAATGGCTTGAGGGTGGGGAAGTATTAAAGCTTGGCGATGAAGAATTTGAAGTGCGCTTTGCACCGGGACATACCCCAGGACATGTCATGTTCTATAACAAAAAATATGGTTTGTTGTGGACAGGCGATGTTTTGTTTAAAGGTTCGATTGGTCGTACCGATTTCCCGCGTGGAGATCATCAACAACTGTTAGATTCGATTCAACGTGAATGCTTTAGCTTGCCTGATGAAACACAGTTTATTTCTGGTCACGGTCCTATCAGCACCATTGGTTTTGAGAAAAAGCATAATCCCTTTGTTGCGAGCAAAGCGGGCTAATCTTATTCAATGTATGAAAAAAGGAATCCATTCGGATTCCTTTTTTCATTGTGTTGACTATTAATATTGGTCTTCTTCCGAACCGCCATCGGCTTGCGGTGCATCTTGGGTTGGAAGTTTAAATTCTTCATTCGCCCATGCGCCAAAGTCGAGCATTTTGCAGCGTTCTGAACAAAACGGACGAAAAGGATTATTTTCCCAAGTGGTCAGTTCAGCGCAACGTGGACAAGTGATGGTGGTCGACATTGACAGCACTCCAACGAAAATTTAAGGATTCAATTAGGCAAATATAGCCGCACTTGTTAGACTTGTGCGGTTTTTCATTAGTTTGATCTGATTATGCCGATTCGTCAATTTCAAGCGCAGCGTATGCACGCCCCTCGTGATTTTAAAAGCATTGCTCCTGAACCGATTTGTGTTGAAATTGGAGCAGGTAAGGGTAAACACGCGTTGTTGTTTAGCCAAAATAACCCTGAGCAAAAATTAATTGCGGTTGAACGTACTCGCGAAAAATTTATCGCGATGCAAAAACAGCATGCGATTGAAGGTCAAACCAATTTACAAACGGTACATGCTGATGCATTACCTTGGGTAGTACATGCCTTATATCCTGCCCAAGTCGAGCAGTTCTTTATTTTGTATCCGAATCCTGAGCCGCATAATCCTGCGCAGCGTTGGGCAAATATGCCGTTCTTTGAGTTTTTATTGTCGCGTTTAAAAACGGGCGGCACGATTACTCTAGCCAGTAACATTCCTGAATATATTGATGAAGCAGAACAACAAGTCAAAGATTTGTGGAATTTGCCTTATGTCAAAGAAGTCATTGCGCAAGATTCAGCACGCACGCATTTTGAAATTAAGTATTTAGAGCGTGGCGAATTGTGTCAACAGCTGATTATTCGCAAGCCTGAAGGTTATGCGACACGTTTTGATGATTTCCAGCCCTTGCAAGGTCAAAATAGTGTGGCTTCGGAATAAGTCATGAGTAAACGAATCGCGATTGTCGGTGCAGGACCTGCGGGGTTAATGGCTGCAGAAGTCCTTAGTCAATTTGCCTATGAAGTGCATGTTTACGAGCAAAAACCTTCAGCTGCACGTAAGTTCTTAATGGCGGGTAAAACAGGCTTAAATATTTCGCATGCTGAGCCTATTGAGCAATTTGTACAGCGTTATGATCAAGTCGATTGGCTTGCGCCTTGGATTAAACAATGGGATGCCACTTGGGTTCAAAATTGGATGCAAGAGTTGGGCATTGAGCCGTATATTGGATCATCGGGTCGTGTCTTTCCGACCGAAATGAAGGCAGCACCGTTGCTTCGCGCATGGCTCACACGCTTAGCAGCACAGGGCATTCAGTTTCATTATCGTCATCAGGTTGAGCATTTAAGTACAAATCAACTGGTATTACGCGATCTTAAAAATAATACTGCCCGAACTGAAACGTTCGATGCCATTGTCTTGGCATGTGGTGCGGTATCGTGGTCAAAACTCGGTAGTGATGGCAAATGGCAGTCATGGCTTGATACCAATGAGATTGAACCGTTTCAAGCGAGCAATGCCGGTGTGGAATATCCATGGTCGACGTTTATGCAGCCTGTGTTTGGTCAACCGCTTAAACGTGTAGATGCGTGGGTTGAGGGCGGCGAGAAAACCATGGGTGATATCGTGATTAGTCATTATGGTCTTGAAAGTGGTTTGATTTATAAACAAGGGCGTGGCTTACGTGAGCAAGTGAAACGTGCTCAGCCAATGCGGTTGTTTTTAGATTTATTTCCAGATCAAACCGTTGAACAACTTGCGAAAAAACTGCAACCCAGTAAAAAGCAGTCACTCAGCAATGTCTGGCGTAAAGCCGGTTTAGATGGCGCGAAAGCCGCGCTCATTCGTGAATTGGTGGCAAAGTCCATATGGCAACAACCACAAGCTTTAGCAGCACGCGCGAAAGCCCTATGTTTAAACCTGACAGGCTTTCGCCCAATTGAAGAAGCGATTAGCTGTGCCGGTGGTGTAAAACAAATGGCGCTCAGCACGCAACTACAATTAAAGACCAATCCCTATGTGTTTATGTGTGGGGAAATGCTCGATTGGGATGCGCCCACTGGTGGCTATTTACTAACGGCTTGTTTTGCTACAGGACGTGCAGCAGGCCAAGGTGTACACGATTATTTAAAGCAAAAATAAGATTTTTATATTCCTTAGATTCTCAAATGAAGTGCAACAGAGATTAAATTATTGGAAAGAAGCAAGATGAGCTAGCATTTTGCTTCCGACCGACCAAAGTCAAAGTTGCATCATGAACTATACCCATCTTACTCAAGAAGAAAGATATCAGATTTTTACATTGTTACGTGAAGGATTTTCTAAACGTTATATTGCTTGGAGACTGAATCGTTCACCTTCTACTATTTCTAGAGAAATCAATCGTAATCGAGCTAGAAATGGTTATTTCGCTAAGCATGCCAGTAAACTCGCTCGAAGACGCCATTGCTCCAATCCTAAAAGAATCCCTGATGAAATATGGGCACATGTCATCTTTTATCTTGAACTTCAATGGAGTCCTGAACAGATTGCATCTCGTGTTTCAGTTAGCCTGCATTCAATTTATCGCTTAATACGACAGGATAAGAATAAGGGCGGTACTCTCTTTCATCATCTACGTTTCAGAAATCAAAGAAAGAGGAAATATGGCTCTCCTGAAACTCGTGGTCAGCTGGCTAATCGTAAAAGCATTCATGATAGACCGATTGAGATTGAACAGCGTCATCGTTTTGGTGATCTAGATATAGATACGATTGTGGGTAAAAATCATCAGCAATCATTGGTCTCAATTGTCGATCGCAAGACAGGTTATTTGTGGTTGAAGAAGTGTAGCTCACGCAAAGCAGAAGAAGTTTGCCAAACAACGATCAGTTTACTTGAGCCAATTAAGCATCAACTCAAAACAATTACCGCAGATAATGGTAAGGAATTTAGTCTGCATGAATATGCTGCTCAAGCATTAGAAATAGATTGGTATTTCGCAGATCCTTATAGCGCTTGGCAACGAGGTACGAATGAAAATACCAACGGCTTAGTCAGACAATACATTAGAAAAGGAAGTGACTTAAATCAGTATACCGATGAATATATCTCAGAAATAACAGACCGTATCAATCATCGTCCAAGAAAAAGACTCGGCTTTAAAAGTCCGAGTCAGGTATTATGGCAACAACATGGTGTTGCAATTCAAATGCTAATCTAAGTTCATAAAAAAGGGCGCTAAAGCGTCCTTTTTTACTGATGAGAACATGATTATTTGGCTTTAGGATATTCTGTGCGCCAATGCTCTAACTGTTCTTGCGCCTGCAAATACTGTGCTAAACCTTTCATGCTTTGACTGGCTTGGCTTTTCTTATCCATTTGCGTTTGATCCTTCGCTAAAAGCTGTTGTTGCTGTTCCCAATAATGATAATACAGCCCTTGAATATAACGACCTTGCTCAGTTTTGAGTTCAAGATCTTTCAGCATATTTAAAGCCGATAACGTCAGATCTTTTTGGCGTTGCAGGACAAAGGCATCATCGAGTTCGCCGTCTTGTTGGAGTTTAACCAATTCGTTTTCAAGCTCGCTGCTCATCATTTCAAAACGATCTTCATAATCACTCAGCACATTAATGTCATGAGTATCGTTTGCTGTTTTCGCAAATTCACGAATACCTTCGCCTTTGAGTTCTTTCATGATCTGTTCGGCAGCGGCATTGTCTTGACTCGGTTTGCTTTCGGTCGGGACTTTTTGGTCACATGCCATTAGTCCTGAAACCAGTGCAACCAGTAAACCACGTTTAAAATATTCAGGTGTGTGCATGTGTCAGTCCATTGTGTGAGAAAGATGATTCATCTTAGCAAAGATATAGACATGTGTCTGATAGGGGAAATCAATCAAATCTTGCGGTGTTTTTGCTGTGTAATTTTGCACAATAGCTTCGAATCGTTGTTTCAATTCTTGTTGCTTTGAGGTGGACATTTTAGCGATAAAACTGGTCGAAAGGAGTCGCTTGGCAACCACATTTTCAACTGTGCCTGAATGGACAAAGGGCATGATCGTTTCATGTGTGAGTGTGAACACATCTTGGCCATCAAAAGCTTTACGCCATAACCCAGTATGGTAGCGTGGAGTATCACCTTCAAAGGGTGCAATTTCATTCGCCAACGCCTTGACCCAATCAATATTAGTATCGCGTTGATTCCAAATAAGAACCAAACAGCCGTCGGGTTTGAGCACACGATCAATTTCTTGCAAACTGTTGATATTGGCAAACCAATGAAAAGACTGCGCGCAAAAAACGGCATCAACGCTTTCATTTGCCAGACTCAGATGATCACTACTGCCTTGTACGGCTTCTATATCGGGATGGGCAAATTTAAGTTGAGCTAACATTTCAGCGATTGGATCTACTGCAATGATATGATGGCTCAGCTGTTTTAAATAGGGCAGGAATTTTCCTGTTCCTGTGCCCAAATCAAGCAGATGCGCTTTGGGGCTTAAATTTAGCCGCGATTTTAAATATGCCACAATCTGCTCAGGATAATTCGGTCGAACACATTGATAGAGTTCAGCCGATGCGCTAAATCCCTGTTTTGCAGACGGATGGATGGAATGTGTCATATTTTATGCTGTTTAAAATTTTTCTAAACTATAAAATAGCACATCTTAATTTGCATGCTTGACTCACAAAATTGTTGTGAAAGGGTTGATTCACAAACACGGGTATATTATGGACAAACACATTGTTTTTGAAGATGAACATATACGTGCAATTTTTTTGCCGGGATCATCTTCAGCGCTTATTTTCTCTTTTGGCGATTTAATTACCCGTGCGAAAGGTCTGAATATTAATGCAGAGAAGTCACTACAAAAGTTTGACTTTAATGTGTTGGGGATTATGCCCAAGCAAAAATCATGGTTTCCGCAAGGTTCCATGTGGAACATGTTAGCTGCTGTCCGTGATTTGATTGCACCATTTAAAGCGCGTATTGCCTATGGTGGTTCGATGGGTGGCTATGCTGCTATTAAATACTCCAATGCGCTTGATGTGCAACGTGTGGTGGCGATGGTGCCGCAGTATTCCATTGACCCGAATGACGTATATGACGCGCGTTACAATATGTTCTATCAAGCAGAGCATAATACACAGATGCGTATTACCGCAGAGGATGTGAGTGCTGCACGTGAATATATTATTGTCTATGATCCGCATTATGCGGAAGACCATGCGCATTATGTGCAGTTAAAACAGGTCTTACCTGAACATCATGTGTTGAATTTACCCTTTACCGGACATGATGCTATTGCTGTATTGGCAAGTTCGGAGTTGGTAAATGACTTTTTAACCCACGAATTTGACGCAACTTATTTCTACCAAAAAATGCGTCGAGTCAAAAAGAACAGTAAGTTTTACTATCGCAAAGTGATTGAAAATTTATTGCCAAGACATCGCGGAGCATTGGCAAAAATTTTAAAGCACAATGATCTCTCACTCGATGCACAGTTTTTTGATGCGAACCAAAAGCAGTTGATTTTGCGTGAGCTAATGCGTAATAAACAAGTCGATCAACATGATTTGATGAAACTGGGTATTCAGGTCAATTTACCGCAAGAAAATCGTCAATTACTTCTTGATGCGCACGGGCATGGACTGGTCTTTAATGTGATTAGTCAAAAGCTTGAAAGTTATGCCGATGGTGCAATTGCGCTCAATCATAAATTTCTAATTCCCATTTATGCCAAAGGCAATGGCTTGCTGAATATTATGCTGAATGACGAGCGCTATTTAGTGGTCATGAATGATCGACATATCATGAAACTCATGAAAGAACAGGACGCGCTGTCTGTGGGAATGCATCCGATTTTAGTGAAACGCTATGAGCAGCACTATATGTTTAGTTATAAACAATTGAACTTAACAACGGATGAATTTGGCGGTGCTCGTTTTGTCGAGACGAGTGACAAAAATTCGCACTTTGTGACGCGGACTGAACTTAATTAACGATAAATATATCTAAAAAACAATAGCTTGACATATATCCTTGCTGGCATAAGATGGACTTAACGGTATAAATTTCAATCATATCGTAGTTCATGGCTTTGCGAGTGAGGAGATATGTTTTATGCAAGTTACACAGATACAGATGATGACCGCATGTCTGATGCTGAGTCTAGCAATACCGACGATGGCACATGCAGAAAGTACGGATCCCGTCGTGATTTTCTTAAGTGCATCTATTATTTTTTTAATGTTCTTAACAGTCTATGTCGTCTATAAAATTCGACGTTCACTCAGTAATGATTTAGATAAACCTGTCGATTAGTGTTTCCTGCATGATTTAATCAAAAATGATTGAAAACCCTTCATCACTTGTCTTAAATGATGGCACATCAGAGAACAAGTATGAGGGGACAGTCGTGCAAGCCGTTTATTTAGATTATGCGTCTTTAAATCAAAATGACTTAGATTTTAAAGCACTTCACGCTGCTTTTGAGCAATTACAGTTATATCCAACGACTCATCCTCAGGACGTGCTCGCTCGAGTCTGTGATGTTGATGTCATCATGACCAATAAAGTCGTGATTGACGCTGCCACTATTCAACAATGCCCACACCTTAAATTGATTTTGATCTCGGCTACAGGTACCAATAATGTTGACCTTACTGCGGCAAAAGCGCGTGGCATTGTGGTATGTAATTGTCAGGCGTATGGCACCTCTGCAGTCGCACAGCATACTTTAATGCTGATGCTGAATTTAGCGACCTCATTTGTGTCGTATCAAAAAGACATTCAGGCAGGAAAATGGCAAAACGCCACGCAATTTTGTTTGCTTGATGCCCCGATTGTGGAACTTGCCGGCAAGACTTTGGGCATTGTTGGCTATGGCGAACTCGGGCGCGCCGTGGCAAAACTCGCTGAAGCGTTTGGGATGAAGGTTTTAGTGGGCAATCTACCGAATCGACCTAGTGATGCTTCGCGTGTGCCATTTGCTGAGCTTTTATCTCAAGTTGATTTTTTAAGTTTGCATTGTCCTTTGACTGAAGACACAAAACATCTGATGAGTACGGCTGAATTCGAAGCTATGAAACCGAGTGCATTTTTAATTAACTGCGCGCGTGGTGGTATTGTCGATGAAGTCGCTTTAGTCAATGCACTACGAAGTGGGCAAATTGCCGGTGCAGCCACCGATGTTTTAACAGTTGAACCACCAACCGCAGGCAATGTCTTACTCGATGCATCCATTCCAAACTTAATTGTGACACCGCATAATGCATGGGGAAGTAGCGATGCGCGGCAACGTATTGTGAATCAGATGCTTGAAAATGTAGACGCATTTAAAGCAGGGCAGCCGATTCGTCAGGTGAACTAAAATTTGAAAGAAGAAAAAGCCCGTCATGGGCTTTTTTTATAAATCAGTCACCGCGTAACTGGTTGCACCAGAACTTTGTCCTGCATTTTGCTGCGGTGTTACATTTTGCGTTGCACTTGAAGGTTCACTCAACGGTTGAGAGACAATTGGTGCAGACTCGGTCGATTTGCCTGTGATCACTTCTTTGGTGTCTTGAATTTTTTGATTGGCTTGCTTGGTGACATTTTGCATGCCTTGGTCGACTTGTTGAATGGTGTCAGACGTCGCTGATTTTGTATTGCCCCAAACACGATCGACACTCGGTTTCACTTTTGAAATGCCTTTTCCTGCCAATTCATCGACTTTTTCCACGCCGTTGATCACGCCTTGCTGCGCTTTATAGCCAAATACATGGAAGATATTCGGATTATCGCCGTAGGGTTTAATTGGGGTTGATGCTTTCGTTTGCGATGGTGTTTCCGCACTTTGCGCCAAAGTTGGCAAAGCGAAAAGCAGGGCGCTGCTTAAAATGAGTATTTTTTTAATGGTCATATTGCTATACCTCAAAGGATGTTTATCCATCTTGTTTGACTTTGAGTGTAGCGAGCAATGATGTAAAAACAAAGGATTTGCTGAGCTGTTTTCTGATGGTTTGGGTTGTTTTAAAAGGTTTAATCGGCTTAAAAACAGAAAGTGTTTAATTTTAGGTAAAAGAAAGCCCTAAGCTTTTAGAGACTTAGGGCAAGATCTTTAGTCACATTGTGCAACGGCTTCTTTCGCAAACGCATTACGCAGTGCAACGAAGTTTTTCTGTACTTCGGCATCGTAAAGGTCAAATTTTTGTGCTGAGCTTGTGCCATCACGTAGGAATGTCGCAGAGCCTGCATCCATAATGGTTAAGCCTTTAAATGCCCATTGTTCAACCACGCGGCTGTCTTGCATTGTGCCACTAAATTCAATCACGCATTTGTCTGCAAATTTGGTCAATTTTGCTTTGTTGTTGGTGGTTTGTGGGTAGACATCAAGGTTTTGAACGGCTTGAATTACGCCTGCTTCAACTTGTGGAATGGTTGGGGCAGATGTACAAGCTGTCAGAGCGATACCTGCAAGACCCGTCAATAGTAGAGCTTTCAATTTCATAAGATTCTTTCTTGTTGAGTGTTGTTAGGGTGAGTATAGGGAATTGCTAGGTGAATGGCTAGAGTTCTCAAGTTAAACAAGATTTCAAAAGAGCGAAATTTTAATTAGAGAAAAATTGAAATAAATAAGCACAGTTATATAGAAATTTGGTTTAAATTTAATCTATAATTTGTAACTTAAAAACTAATAAGAGTTAATCATGAAAAAAATAATATCTGTAGCCCTTGTATCCGTTTTAGTCTTATCAGGATGTATGACGACTGGTAATCATATGTTAAAGAAAGAAACGGAAAGCACAGTACAGCAAAAAATTATTGAAAATAAGACGACAAAAGCTGAAATTAGAAAGATTTTCGGTTCCCCAGATAAAACGACATTTACAGATAATGGTAAAGAAATTTGGACTTATGAATTCGTAGATGTTTCGGCTGATGCGGTCAGTTATATTCCCGTTGTGAATTGGTTTGGCAGTTCTGCTTCAGGAACAAAAAAACAATTGGTCGTGATGTTTGACGGAGAAGTCGTATACAAATATTCAATGTCAGAAGCTGAACATAAAATAAAAACAGGTGTATTTGGTTAATTCAATATTGATTAATAAAAAACCCGCTTTAAAGCGGGTTTTTTATTAATGTATGCTGAAAATTATTGAAGTTTAATTACTTTTTCAACACGATCACTATCATCATAAGTGATTTCAAACGCAGTTTTTTTACCATCGAAAGCAGCTTCAGCAGGGGTTGCAACAATTTCCCATAAACCAACGGTAGCTACATCCGCTAAACCGTGGAGTAAAGTACGACTCACGCGATTAGCCGTGCTATAACCTTGATTGAATGAGAACACATCTATACGTTTTCCAGCTTTAACTTCACTTGAAATTGGAGCACCAATTTCAGCAAGAATCGCACTACGTGGCATGCCTGATGCCATAACTGAGATATCTTTTTTAGGTGGTTGTTTGGCTGCCATTACAGCAGAACAACCCACTTGAGTTAACGCAATAATAGAAAAAGTTGTAGCTAAAAGAAGTTTTTTCATATCCCTAATACCCAAATAAAACAAAATAAAAAAATGAATTGTATAGTATTTGTATGAGAAAAAATTAATGTAAATTAAATATTTATTTTTAATTCTTATTATTGTGGAATAAAAAACCCGCTCTAAAGCGGGTTTTTTTATCAGCTAAATTTCTTAGTGCTGTAACACTGAAATATCGGCCACTTTCGTAAACAAATCACGAAGCTGAGCAAGCATACGTAAACGGTTTGCTTTTAGGTTAGCATCATCAGCCATGACCATTACACTGTCAAAGAACGCATCAACAGGCGCACGTAGCGCAGCTAAAGCAGACAATGCAGCAGTGTAGTCTTTCGCAGCAAATAACGGCTCAACCACTGGTGTAACTTTCGCAAGTTCAGCGAACAATGCTTTTTCAGCATCTTCAACTAAGTTTGCTTCAACCACATCACCTTCAGGTGCAGCTTCTTTGGCAAGAATATTCGCAACACGCTTGTTGGCAGCAGCAAGAGCGGCAGCTTCAGGTAAGTCACGGAAGTGATTCACCGCATTCACACGCTTATCAAAATCAAGTGGAGATTTTGGTGACAACGCTTGAACCGCTTGAATCACATCAACTGCAACGCCTTGGTCTTCGTATTTCGCACGGTAACGACCTTCAAGGAATGCAACCGCATCCGCCAAAGTCTTGTCGTGATCTTTAATTACATCGCCATAAGCAGCAAGTGCAAGTTTGATCAAATCTTCGATTGAAACATCAAGCTCGTTTTCAGTCACAAGACGCAAAATACCAATGGCAGAACGACGAAGTGCAAACGGGTCTTTCGAACCTGTAGGCGCTTGACCAATACCAAAAATACCAGTCAACGTATCTAAACGATCCGCAAGGGCAACCGCAGTACCTGTTTTGGTTTTTGGTAAAACGTCACCTGCGAATTTAGGTAAATACTGCTCACCTAAAGCCTCAGAAACTTCATCATTTTCGCCTTCAAGACGTGCGTAGTAAGTACCTGCAATCCCTTGAAGTTCAGGGAATTCACCCACTAATTCAGAAGTTAAGTCACATTTTGCAAGCAGGGCAGCTTTTTCAGCGTCTTCCGCTTTAGCACCTGTGATTTTGGCAAGTTCAACAGCCAATTTCGCAATACGTTGTGATTTATCCCACAATGTACCCAATTGTGCTTGGAACACCATGTTTGCCAATTTCTCTTTACGCGATGCAAGCGGTTGCTTTTGATCTTGTAGGAAGAAGAATTCAGCATCCGACAAACGTGGACGAACCACTTTCTCGTTACCTTCAATAATTTGTGTCGGATCTTTCGACTCAATGTTTGACACAGTAATGAAGTATGGTTGAAGTTTATTGTCGCTGTTCACTAAGCAGAAGTACTTTTGGTTGTCCTGCATGGTGGTAATTAACGCTTCTTGCGGTACAGCAAGGAAACGTTCTTCGAAGCTGGCACGAAGTGCAACAGGCCATTCAACCAAGGCAGATACTTCATCACGAAGATCCGCAGGCACGATTGCAATGGCATTGACTTCATCAGCAAGCGCTTTGACTTGTTGGTCAATCATCGCTTGGCGTTCTTCAAAAGATGCCACAACGTGCGCTGCTTTAAGCTTGCTTAAGTATTCGTCTGCATGCGTTAACGTAATCGCTTCAGGTGCATGGAAACGGTGACCATAAGTCACGTTACCTGCTTTATGATCTTGAATCGTTGCATCAATGACAGCATTGTCTTTTAGCAATACCACCCATTTTACAGGACGTACGAATTCAGTACGGCTTGCCGCAGAACGCATACGTTTAGCGATTGGCAGGTTGTCTAAAGCTGCTTGTAAAATTTGCGGTAAAAGCACATCAAGGCTTTGACCTTTGACATCTTTTAAGTAGCAAACTTTTTCAACTTTACCCGCTTGGAACGTTGAAACTTGATCAACCGTAATGCCTTGACCACGCATAAAACCTTCAAGAGCGCGTGTTGGTTTGCCTTCCGCATCAAACGCAGCTTGTTTAGCAGGACCATCAAAACGTTTTTGTGTGTCTGCTTGTGCGCCATCTACATTGACAATTTTAAGTGCAAGACGACGTGGTGCTGCATAGGCTTCGATGCTATCGAAAGTTAAGCCTGCATCTTTTAAGCCTTTTGCTGTTTCAGCATGTAAAGCATCACGTAATTTTTTTAAGCTTTTTGGTGGAAGTTCTTCACAGCCTAATTCGAACAATACTGTATGTTTAGACATTATTTGCTCTCCTTAGATTCAACTTTTGCTTCGGCTTCAACTTGTGCTTTTAATTGCGCTAACACTTCGTCACGTAGCTCAGGTTCTGCCATAGGGAAGCCAAGCTTCGCACGTGCAGCCACATAACTTTGCGCAATCGCACGCGCCAAAGTACGTACACGTAGAATATAACGTTGACGTTCAGTCACCGAAATTGCACCACGCGCATCAAGTAAGTTAAAGCTGTGTGATGCTTTAATCACTTGCTCATACGCAGGCAGTGGAAGTTCAGCGTCAATCAAACGCGTTGCTTCAGCTTCGTAGAAGTCGAACAATTCAAACATTTTTTCAACGTTGGCATATTCGAAGTTATAGGTCGATTGTTCCACTTCATTTTGATGGAACACATCGCCATACGTCACAGTACCGAACTGACCTTTTGTCCAAACCAAATCGTAAACAGAGTCGACACCTTGTAAGTACATTGCAAGACGTTCTAGACCATACGTGATTTCACCTGTCACAGGGTAGCATTCAACACCGCCCACTTGCTGGAAGTAAGTGAACTGAGTCACTTCCATACCGTTTAGCCATACTTCCCAACCAAGACCCCAAGCGCCAAGTGTTGGCGATTCCCAGTTGTCTTCGACAAAACGAATGTCGTGTACAAGTGGGTCAATGCCAATTGCTTTTAGCGAGTCAAGATACAACTGTTGAATGTTGTCTGGGTTTGGCTTTAATACCACTTGGAATTGGTAGTAATGTTGCAAACGGTTTGGGTTTTCACCATAACGACCATCTTTCGGACGACGTGACGGTTGAACGTAAGCGGCGTTCCAAGTTTCAGGACCAAGCGCACGAAGGAAAGTTGCAGTGTGGAATGTCCCTGCACCCATTTCCATATCGTAAGGCTGCAAAATCACGCAGCCTTGTTCAGCCCAGTAAGTTTGTAAGGCAAGAATTAAGCCTTGGAAGGTATCAATATGCGATATGGCGCGACTCATGGTCATCCACTTAAAATTAGAGAAAAATTGTGCTTAATTATAAGGATTTTGTGGGGGAGTGGCAAAGCTTCTCTACAAAATACATCGGGCTAATTTTAGCAGGGATGATTTAACGCGAAATGCTTGGTTTAGATGGGGCGTGCTTGCCTAAACTCCTCACGCACAAATAGATAAAACTCAAGATGACGCCAAAACCAAAACAAATAATTTCAACATCTAATGTCGATGATTTTTCTGCAGAATGTTGAAGTGATTCAAACAATAAAATGTAGCTAAAGCCTGTCATCGAACATGTCATGATCACACTAAGTAAATGAAATTGATTCAATTTTCTTATAATATTGAAGAATATATATAAAGGCACAAAGATAAATATGAAATAAAATACTGAATAAACCACGATATCTGCGGTCATTTCAACGAACAATTGACGTTGATGCTCGCCCCCTAAATCGAAGCTTGGTAAAAGAATAGCAATGGTTTTTGCGCAGAGACCGCCAACTAGGGCAAGGCTTAAGTATCCTGCAAGTTTATTTCGGCTTAATATAATCGGTTGATGGAGACGTAAAAACACATATGCCTTCTTTTTTTATTGGATATTTTTATAAGGTTTAAATTAGCAGAAGTTTTAAGCACTTCAAAGCATTAAAAAATCAGGAAAACGATGGATGCGTTACTGAAAATAATAAGCGAAATAAAAACCAAGATGATACATAAAGCACTTTGCAATCAGGTGCTGACTTCAGCAAAATCAGACAAAAGATAAATGATTTTGAATGCGGTATTGCATCGAAATTCGTTTAATCTTGGGTGATATTTTTAATTGATGAATAACAACAAGGATTATCATGACAACGTGTAAAATTCATTGCCAATTACACTACAAGATTGTCCAAGCCACCGAATTTATTTTCTTAGTACACGCCGCACATCATCCAGATCAAACCATTATTAATGAAACATTAAGCTTTAATTTGCCGTTATCCTCTCGGGCATTTCAAGATGCATGTCACCACAATCGACATACGCGTATGCATGTTGAACCTTGCGAACGATTTGAACTGAACTATAGCGCAATTGTCCAATTGCATCCGCAAGTGAGTCGTGAGTTACAGCAGCATTTTAATGAACTCAATGTTACGGACTTGCCTGATGAAGTATTGCCGTATTTACTCAGTAGTCGCTATTGTGATGCCGACGCATTGATGGATATGGCGCAGCGTTCTTTCGGTTGGATGACAGCGGGCTATGCGCGTGTTAAAGCGATTGAAGAATGGATTTATCATAATATTTTTTATGTATCGGGTAGCTCAAATCCGTTGACCACCTCAACTGATGTGTTGGTACAGCGCGCAGGCGTGTGTCGTGATTTTGCCCATTTAGGCATTGCGCTGTGTCGTGCTCTTGGTATTCCTGCACGTATGGTGGTGGGCTACGTGGATATTGAAAAATTCCTACCTGACTTTCATGCTATTTTTGAAGTGTATTTGGATGGCGGTTGGGTTTTATTCGATCCCACACGCTTAGCGCCCGTTGAAAATTTAGTGCGTATTGCCACAGGTGTAGATGCCAGTGATGTTGCCTTTGCGACGTTTTATGGCGAAATTGAACTCCTGAAAATTGAACCGCTCATTACATATACGCGTTAAGATGATTGGAAGTATAAATTAAGCAAAAAAAAGCTGTAACTTTAGGGGAAAAGTCACAGCATAAACTGGAAAAAAGTAGAGTACGTAGCCTTATAACGGGTCTTTATTAACAGTACGCATCGGGTTGTAATGTGCATTTGAAGTGTGTGCAGCATGTTCAAGCACGCGTTGTTGCTTAGGCATCACTAACCATAAAACCAGATACACCAAAATTCCTGGAAATGCGGCACTCATGATCGAGATCACCACAAAAATGATACGGAGTAAATTCGCATTCCAACCAAAACGTTCAGCAATACCACCCATTACACCAGCAATCATGTTCGAGCGTTTTGAGCGATACAGACCAACATTGGCCATCTAAGTCTCCTTTAAATAAGTGAATCGACATTTGATTCATATAACTTAAATGGAGATAAGCCTCATTTTTTAAAGGAGTGCATTCAATAAAAAACGTTACTTTATGTAAGTAAAGATTAATTATTATTCACGGAATCTTTACCATAGACTTAAGTATATTGAATTACATAAAAATTTTACTGTAACTTTATAAAAGTAACATTCAACGGCGTGTTCAATGGTTGAAATTAATGAAATTAAATAACGTATATTTCAGAATCAGACATTCGCTTCATATGGTCATGTTCGGGCTCAGTGTTATAAGCATCACGGCGTGTAATTATGAAGTAGAAAAACCTATGAAAGACACTAGCGCAACGAATGATCAAGGTGTGTCTATTTCGGATGCCAATGTTGAGCCATCTTCCAAAAAATTAACCGAAGTGGCAGGGCATTCCAATTTCCCTGTCGATGAACAGATGGCGATTGCACCTGTTGCTGATTATGCGATCGACTTTGTCGGGCGTTATTATGCCAAAGTGAACTGTAATGATGGTTTTGCACCCTGTTCAGCAGGGACAGCTGAGTTTGTTTTAACCCTACTTGCAGATGGTACGGTATATCGCAGTATTATACAGCATGGTAAAGTTTTCACGTTTAAAAATGAAATTCAGGATGCTAAAGCGACTTATCGAAAAGATCATTGGGAAGTCAATCCTGCGCGGACGGAACTCATCGTTCATCGTAAAGAAGGGGTTGATATTTATTATGATATTCAAGATAACTTGCATTTGGTGATGAATGTTGAAAAGACCAGACGTTCAAATCCAGCAGAGAAACTTTTAAAACTACCTACGGTTTCATATGTTTTAAAGAAAGATAGCGACAAAGACGGGTAATTTTTAAAAATTGAAAAAAGAGCAGGGGATGTGTGGATATAGAGCCAGAGCTATATAAAAAGGAAAATGGTGGGTTGTGTGGGGCTCGAACCCACGACCAATAGATTAAGAGTCTACTGCTCTACCAACTGAGCTAACAACCCTGAGAAAATTTTAAAATAACATTTTAAAATTTTTGCAAGACAAGCGAAGCGTGTAGTTTTGAATACGAGGCAATATTTTCATCTAAAATTTTTCAGATCAAATACTTAATCCAGTAAGACAAGAATAATACTTCGCAGCATCGCTATCGCAAAATTTCGAGAATGGCAAAAGACATCAAAGTTGATGTTTAGTCTTGGTCGGAATGTTTGCAGGTTTCGTGTTCTTCGCATGCCGGAAGAAAGAAGCCTTAAGAAAGAATGGTGGGCCGTCCGCGACTCGAACGCGGGACCAATGGATTAAAAGTCCACTGCTCTACCAACTGAGCTAACGGCCCATTCTAAAGAACGCTTTATGCTAAAGCTAAAAAAGCTTCATGTCAGAAGCTTTTTAAAAGATGGTGGGCCGTCCGCGACTCGAACGCGGGACCAATGGATTAAAAGTCCACTGCTCTACCAACTGAGCTAACGGCCCATCTTTAGGGTTTCAAAATAAGTGGTGGGCCGTCCGCGACTCGAACGCGGGACCAATGGATTAAAAGTCCACTGCTCTACCAACTGAGCTAACGGCCCTTAACCAACATCTAAGCAGGGCTTAAATGTGCAGTGTAAGGAAATAAAATATTTCTTAACACCACTTTGTTTTGATGGAGCGTATTGTAGCAAGATATGAATCGAGCGCAAGTGAAAAATAACAAAGTTGCCTATGTTTGATTATAAATCCAACAAATAGGGTTTATGTACACAAAAAATAGGCAACTTTAGTGTTTAGAAACGATATTCATAGGCATGAATGTTGGCAAAAACCTCAGCAGAGACATCGCAATAGGCATCTTGACCTGGGAGCAGCACCAATAATCGTTCATCCGTTTGACTTGGATCAAAGGCTTGTTCTTTGAGCTTATTTTTCTGATATTTAAAGGTTCCAGTGGTTTCAACCTGCTGTTGTACACGTAAAAAGACCGGAACAGCATAAGCGGGTAGGCATTGTTTGAAGCAAGCGACCATTTTTTTCAAATCAGTATCATCAAGCTGAGTGTCCGGCTTTAAAGTAATGGCCGCCATACCGGCACGACCATTGGTATTTGGAATTTCAACGCCATACACCACCGCTTCTACAATTTTATCGTATTCCGTGAGCATGTTTTCAACTTGAGTTGTTGAGACATTTTCACCTTTCCAACGGAAAGTGTCGCCTAAACGATCGACAAATTGCGCATGACGGAAACCGATATCGCGAACTAAATCCCCTGTATTAAAGAATGCATCACCTTTGGCAAAAACATCTTTCATCATCACCGATTTATTTTTTTCAGGGTCGGTATAGCCATCAAAAGGCGAGCGATGGGTAATTTTACCAATCAGTAAACCTGTTTCACCTTTTTTAACTTTTTTACACCAACCCTTGGCATCACGCACCACTTCATTTCTTTCTTTATCAAATTCGATAATGGCATAAGGAGTCGGTGAAAAACCAACGGTATTGTCAAAGTTGAATACATTACTAAAACCGACATTACCTTCACTTGAGGCATACAGTTCAAGCACTTCCTGAACACCAAAACGTGCTTTGAATTTGTCCCAGATATTCGGACGCATGCCGTTACCAATCATTTTGGTCACGCGATGACCTTTCTCAAGCTCAGATTCAGGTGCATCCATCAAATAACGACATAGCTCACCGACATAACCAATCGCGGAAGCATCAAATTTTTTCACATCTTTCCAGAATGAAGATGTAGAGAACTTACGACGAATGGCGAGTGTACCTGCACCTGCAATCACCCCACACCAACACACGACCATGCCTGTGGCATGATAGAGCGGTAGGGTACAATACATGACATCGTCTTTATTCAGGTTCAGTACATGCCCATAAGTGCCATAGGCGAGCGTCCAACGGCTATTGGTAAAGATGACGGCTTTGGGTAAGCCTGTTGTGCCTGAAGTGTAGATATAAAACAGACCATCTTTGCCTTGTACCGTTTGCGTGGTTGCGACATTGAATTTTGCAAAAGCATCACAGGCTTCAGCAAGGTTAATGAAACCCTCTGGTGCTTGACCTGGGTCAAGCTGCGTATTTTGATCGGCAAACCAATGCAGGCGGTCAGCGGCAACATTCAGATCATCACGAATTTCATCGACAGCATGATGGCATTCGTCACCTGTGATGACGGCAATTGGTTTCACCAAGTTAATACTGTGGGCTAAGACTTTACCCACCTGTGAGGTATTGACTAATGCAGAGGTCACACCAATTTTGGCTAAGCCCAACACACTTGCAACCAATTCAGGGCGGTTTTCGACCATGACGGCAATCACATCACCTTTTTTTGCCCCAAGTGATAAATAGAAATGCCCAATTTGATTGGCCCATGCATTCAGTTCAGCGTAGGTGTAGCTTTGATCTTCGAAACGTAAGGCTACACCCTCAGGATGACGTGCAGCAGCTTTTTCAAAAGCCAGTCCTAAACCTGCAGGTGAATTGGGGGTACGTAAATAAGCCTGTTTTAAACCACTCAATAAATTCGGCACTTTTGATAAAAAAGCAGGAATTTTGGCTGCAACATCAGCAATACCAATCAAATCATGTTGTGTATTTTGGCTCATGGGAATCCTATTTATATTCTCGTATCCAATATGCTCATGGTGTCTAAAAGTATGGGCAATTTATCTTTTAATCGTTTCTTGCTAGTGCAATCAACCTATTTTGACCAAATTTAGCAAAAAAAACCTAGTCACCGAAATGACTAGGTTTTTTTATATTACTGCAATTTGGCGAATTAAGATTCGGTTGCAGTATTGGCTTTCTTCGGAGGACGACCACGTGGACGACGTGGACGAGCAGGGGATTTCTCTGCTTTCTCTGCATCTGATTCTTCAGTTTCTACTGAATTATCAGTCACTTCTGAAGCTTCATCAGTTGCGGCAACCGTTGCCTTTTTAGGCTCTGTGGCTGCTTTCTTTGGTGTTTCAGCAGCGAGGTTTGCTTCAATGACTGCTTCTTGAACAACAGGTGCAACATTTTCGCTTACATTTGCAGGCGCTGATTCAGCAACCGTTGACGTAGATGTTGTCGCTTCTGCTGCAGTTTCCGAAGCAGGCGCTTCTACATGTGCAGTAGGTGCAGTTTCAGCTTGCGCTTGTTTCGCTTGCTCAAGTGCTTGTTCAGCAGCTAATTTTGCTAGGCGACGACGCTCACGCGGGTCATTTGCAACACGTTTGTCTGACACTGGTTTTGGCGGTGTTAAGTCTAAAACCGGTGCAGGTTCAGCTTCAACTTTTGCAACAGTTACTTGAACATCACGCGTCACCGGCTTTTTCTCTTCAGCAGGTACAGCATTTGCTTTCAAGCTTGCATTGTATTGCTCAGTAAATTTAAGCAATGCACGGTTGAAGGTTGGGAGTAAACCAAACTGTTCAATGAGTACTGAACAATCTTCACCGTAAACCTGACGAATCAAGCTACCGACTGTGTACTGCGCTAACGTCGGTACTTGTGATGGTGGCACTTGCACAACTTGTGGCTGTGATGCTTGTGCAGCACGACGTTCACGACGACGTTGACGCGGATCGTTACTTGCACGAACCACCTTGTCTTCTTTTGCAGCTGTTGGTTCAACAGGAGCAGCTGTTTTTACATGGGTAGCCACAGCAACTTCAGGTTTTACTTCTGGTGCAATCACTGGTGCTGGAGCAGCAGCTTTCACTTCAGGAGCAACGGCAGCAGGTGCTGTGTTCAGTGCAACGATTTCACTGTTTGCTTGATCAATATCAATGATCATGGCAGTTTTGAGCACGTCTTGACGCGGTACATCCACCAATTCAACACGAATTGGTTTTTCGTTTGCAGCAGGCGCTTCTGCAACAACTGGAGCAGCATTTTGCTGTACAGGTTGAGTCGCTGCTTGATCATTCAACACGCTTTGATCACGATGTCGTGTTGGGCGTTCAGGACGCTGTTGATTACGACGATCACGACGTGGCACAGCTTGGTGTTCATTGTTTTGAACATCATGGTGTTGCTGTTGTGACTCGTTGTTGTGACGGCGACCGTTACGTTTGTTTTCACGCGCTTCTTGACGCTGTTCTTGACGAGAAACCTGAACCACTTCTTCAACAACTTGATGCTGTGGCGCAGCCGTTTCAGTTTGAACCGTTTGTTGCTCACGTGGTTCTTTGTGCTTGTTGTTACGTGGTTTTTTGTTGTTGCGCTGTGATTTCTCTTCACGCTCTACAGATTTCTCTGCATAGTCACGTTCTTGCTTATGTGCAACTGTTGATGGTGCAAGATACGCATTGTTTGCAGGTGCAGCAACAGGGTGCTGTACAGGCGCTGCCACAGGTTGAACAGCAGTATGTGCAACAGGTGCAGCTACTTGACCGAACTGACCACGGCTCACCGCACCGCCATTCACCATTTGCTCAATTGCAGCAGCTGCATTGTTTGCAGTGCGAGATTGGTCTACAGTCGCCGCTTGTTTTTGTACAAACAAGTTTTCTAACCATGCACATGGGCTGCTTGAAGCCACTTGCGCTTGAGCAGGTGCTTGTTGTACGACTTGCTGTTGTGGCGCTTGGTTTTGATTTGGATTGTTGTTGCGACGTTTGTTGTTATGTTTCGCATTGCTTTGCTGAGCAGGCGCAGCCGGTGCAGCAATTTGTACATTTTGCTCACCTTCTAAATGCCACTCAGAAGACTCATAACCCAATTCTTTTTCGCTAGAACGTGTTGCTTCAGTACGTTCATAGCTAGTTGGCGCAAAGCCTTCAGGGTTATACGAGATTTCGTAATGTGGTGTTTCTAAATGTGGATGCGGAAGTACAGTCACACGCGTGCTTGAAGTTTGCTCAAGGTAAACCAAGCTGTGACGTTTTTCATTCAATAAGAATGCCGCAATTTCAACAGGCACTTGAACTTGAACTTCACCATGACGTTCACGAAGTGCAATCTCTTCCACTTTACGCATAATCGAAAGTGACAATGAGCGTAAGTCACGTACCATACCTGTGCCATGACAGCGTGGGCAGACATAACCTGTTGCTTCTTCAAGAGAAGGACGTAAGCGTTGACGGCTCATTTCCATTAAGCCAAAGCGTGATAATTGACCGAATTGGATACGGGCACGATCGCTTTGTGTTGCTTCACGAAGTTTCGCTTCTACCATACGTTGGTTGCGATCTTTCGTCATATCGATGAAGTCGATCACGACTAAACCACCGATATCACGTAAACGCAATTGGCGGGCAATTTCTTCAGCAGCTTCTAAGTTGGTGCTAAGCGCAGTTTCTTCTACGTCATGACCACGGGTTGATTTTGCTGAGTTGATGTCAATTGAAACCAAAGCTTCAGTTTGGTCAATCACAATTGAGCCGCCTGAAGGAAGTTTCACTTCACGTTCATAAGCAGTTTGAATTTGGCTTTCAATCGCGAAATGCGCGAACAAAGGTTCATTCAACGTATAGGTTTTGAGTTTGTCTAATTGAAGCGGCATCACAGCTTTAACAAAGTTATATGCTTCGTTATAGGCTTGCTCAGAATCAATTAAGATTTCTGCAACATCATCACGTAGATAGTCACGAATCGCACGTGTTACCACGCCTGCTTCTTGATGAACCAACATTGGTGATGGACCAGAACTTGCAGTCGTTTGGATTTGCGCCCAAAGATCAAGCAAGTGTTGCAGGTCAAGTTGAAGTTCTTCTTGTGAACGACCGATACCCGCAGTACGTACAATCACGCTCATTGCGCGAGGTACATTTAAAGACGCCAACATTTCTTTCAATTCTTCACGAACTGAACCTGAAATTTGACGACTAATACCGCCACCTTTTGGGTTGTTTGGCATAAGAACCAAATAACGACCTGCAAGTGAAATAAACGTTGAAAGGGCAGCGCCTTTGTTACCACGTTCTTCTTTTTCCACTTGAACCAAAAGCTCAGTGCCTTCAGTGATCAATTCACGGATATTAGATGTTTGGCGAGGGTCTGCTTTGTAGTAGCTGTTTGCAATTTCGCGCATCGACAAGAAACCTTGACGACCTGCACCATATTCAACAAAGACAGCTTCTAAAGAAGGTTCAACGCGAGTGACGTGACCTTTATAGATGTTCGATTTTTTTTGTTCACGGGTACGATTCTCTAAATCAAAATCGTAAAGACGCTGACCAGTGACGAGTGCAACGCGAATTTCTTCAGCATGTGTTGCATTAATCAACATACGTTTCATGGGTGTAACACCTTATAGTGATACACAACAAAAAATCGCTATTCACGTAGCGAACATCATACAGTACGGATCAATGGCCCAGATCGGCAATGAACTTCATTGTGCTCTGAGTCTTTTATTACCTGCCTCTACTCTATATAGATGGGCTTCGGTGTTTTGATTCACGTATTGATGATGGCAATACGGCTTCAATCCTTAAACGATTAAAGTCACCTGAACGTTTCACTGGCGGACGAGCGGTGCATTGGATGTGTGTAACTTTCACTGTCACGTTGCTCGAAGATCCTCTCTTCTTTATAGATAGAGCGTCTTGATACGGAATTATCGTCGTATCTTTACAAACTGTGCAGATCCAATGCATCAAACGCTGTAGCCTGAACGCGTCTTCAGGGTGCGACTAGTCTGATGTGTATCAGTTTACGTTTAAAAACCAACAAAGTTGGCGACATATTTTTCAGACAAACTGATTTATGTACCTGAGGTACAATTAAACGCAACAGTTTGCTTTTTTGCCGATATAATAAGCCTTCGGCGTCGGCATAATTCTTTTGGGACCTTTGCGTAAATGTGAATGTTTTATTGAATGATCATGCTCAGTCAAAAACTGAAGCAATCCCATCTTTATTCACAAACGATGGTTTCCGTGCGCTGACTATATCAAACCTTGCATCATCTGCCTATGGGCTAAGCTTATGTTTCTTGTGTAAAGCATAGCCTAAATGATCAGTTTTTAATCAAATTTAGTTAATTTTTAGGTCTCAGTAACTGTATGAATTCTACGCAACAATGGCAAAACGTCACTTGGTTTGAAGTGGATGAGCACCAAGATGGACAGCGAATCGATAATTTTCTGTTTAGCCGTCTCAAAGGCGTGCCAAAAAGCCGCATCTACCGATTGATCCGTGAAGGCCAAGTTCGTGTTAATAAAAAACGTATTAAAGCGGAAACCAAACTTGCCATTGGCGACCAAATTCGGGTTGCTCCAATTCGTTATGAAATAAAAGAAGAAACGGACGCGCCTGTGTCAGACAAAGTGGCACAAAGCTTACTGAGCCGTATTGTTTATGAAGATGAAGGTTTGATGGTCGTCAATAAACCTTCAGGTATTGCAGTGCATGGCGGTAGCGGTGTGGCATATGGCTTAATTGAAGGCTTACGTGCAGCGAGTGGCAAAAAGTATTTAGAACTGATTCATCGTATTGACCGTGATACGTCAGGTCTAGTGATGATTTCTAAAAAACGCAGTACGCTGAAATTACTCCAAGACTTACTACGCGAACATAAGATTAAAAAGACCTATGTGGCTGTGGTTAAAGGTCAGGTAAGTTTAGACAAGCAACTTATTAATGCTCCATTATTGCGTTATGAATTAGCCAATGGCGAACGTCGTGTGTGCGTGTCGAAAGATGGTAAAGAATCGAAAACACAGTGGAATGTGCAAGAACGCTTTATGCATGGCACATTGGTGCATGCATCACCACTTTCAGGCCGTACCCATCAAATTCGTGTCCATGGTTTGAGTATTGGTCATCCTTTAATTGGTGATGATAAATACGGTCATGAAACGACATATAAAGGGCCTAAGCCACGTCGTCTGTGCCTTCATGCGATGCGTTTAGAAATTCCGGGTTATGCACCTATTGAAGCACCGATGCCTGAAGATATGCAAAGCTTGGTTGCGCAGCTTCGTGCGCAAAAGGCGGATAAGGTTATTACGTCTGTAGAAGATGATGAGTGATTTCTAATTAATTCTCTCCCTAGGTAGCATAGCTGCGAAAGTCTCTATTCTTGCACGTCGTTTAAAGCAGTGCTTTAAACGCGTTCAGGAGAGGGGAAGTTGCGATAGATGATCGAGTTGATTAGTCCAAGTAAGCTCATCTAATTATCGCTATTGCTATCCCGAATTTGAAAAATAATGGAAGCTCCCTCTCCTGATAGGAGAGGGCTGGGGAGAGGTAAAAGTAAAGCACAGCCGCATTTTGTAATTTTCAATCTAAATTTGATCGTGTAGGCGGTGTCTTACTTTTGACGGGTCAAAAGTAACAAAACCCTTTTGTTGATCTGATGGCATGTCCCTATGCCACAGATCAACGGCGACATCCTTGTCGCCATTGAGTAGCTAATAGTTGTTGTGATATCACAACAAAAGTTATTTTGTAATAGAACTCTCCCTCCTTTTTTAAAGGAGGGTTGGGGTGGATTTAAACCGAATCAAATAAAGGAAAACCTGAGATGAACTCACCTGTAAAACTGGTTATTTTCGACTGGGATGGCACTTTATTTGATTCAGTCAGTCAGATTGTGGCAAGTCTACAGTTCGCAGCTAAGCAATTTCATCAGCCTTTAACCGATGCTGATGCCAAAAGCATTATTGGATTGGGTTTGCCTGAAGTCGCAAAGCGCTTATTCCCCAACGTACCTGAGTTACACGCGGGTATTTTGCAAAGTTATTCAGATCACTACGTGGCGAATTCAACTGACAATGCGTGGTTTACAGGCGTTGCGGAGATGTTGGCTGAATTAAAAGCGCAAGGTGTCAAACTTGCCGTGGCAACGGGTAAAAGTCGTAAAGGTTTAGACCGTGTTTTAGCGCAAACAGAAAGCCAAGATATATTTGAGATTACACGAGCTGCAAGTGAAACCAAATCGAAACCTGATCCGTTGATGCTAGCTGAGATTTTGGCGGCAACTCATGTTAAGGCATCAGAAGCAATTATGGTCGGTGATACCTCTTATGATCTAGAAATGGCGCGCAATATCGACATGCCGCGTATTGGTGTGAGCTATGGTGTACACACAGTTGAAACCTTGGCACAGTTCGAACCCTTAGCAATTGCACATGATGTGCAAGCATTACATCAATTGCTTATGGCGAAAGTTCAATGGAAACAAGCCATTTAATTCAGTATTTTGTTTGAGCTTTTATGAATACATCTGAAATTACTTCAAGGTGTATTCATTCGCTTGGGCATTGAGGGCTTTGGTCTAAGATTTTAGTCTAAGATTTGAGTCGTATGGATTTTAATCTATCTGCTTTATGCTTGAATTAGGTGTAATCCGCCTGAATTTTTTTATTAACCTTTTGTTTTTAATTAAAATAAATCAAAAATATTAATAGATAATAGCTATTGATAAAAATAAAATAACTATTGGTATAAACCTCCCATTTTTCCGATGCTTAGACTGTTTATTTATATGCTTGCTTTGAGAAAAGCAGTCACATGGACTGTCGCAGGGCATCATTTTCATGATTCCAGCCATCTTCAAAGCGTCAGCATACGTCTTATTTTTGCAGTTTAAGGAAACATTGATGTCGAATTCTGCTGTTGTTGAATCTGTTGCTTTGGCACTTCGAGAAGCTGAACGCTCACAAACTGCGATTGCGCCCATTCGCCCACAACTTGGTGGTGAAAGTGCCGATGTAGATATCGCGTATGCGGTGCAAGAAGCCAATACGAAACGTGCTCTTGCTGAAGGTCGTCGTTTAGTGGGTCGTAAAATTGGCTTAACTTCTGTTGCTGTTCAAAAGCAATTGGGTGTGGACTCGCCTGACTTCGGTATGTTGTTTGCAGACATGGCTTTTGGCGATGGTGAAGCAATCCCTGCAGGTCTTTTGATTCAGCCGAAAGTTGAAGCTGAAATTGCATTGGTGCTTAAAGCAGATTTGACCCAAGAAAAACACACTTACGCAGATATTATCAGTGCAACTGACTATGCATTGCCTGCGATTGAAGTGGTCGATAGCCGTATCGAAAACTGGAAAATCTCATTGATTGATACCGTGGCTGATAACGCATCTTCTGCAGGTTTCGTCTTGGGTTCTAAGCCAGTCAAACTTGAAAATCTTGATCTTGTAAACTGCAAAATGGTCATGACGCGTGGTGATGAAGTCGTGTCTCAAGGTGTTGGTAGAGCATGTCTTTCTAACCCGCTCAATGCAGCGGTGTGGTTGGCGGATGAAATGGTTCGCCGTGGTCGTCCACTCCTTGCAGGTGACATCGTATTGACCGGTGCGTTAGGTCCAATGGTTGTTGCACATCCAGGTGATGAATTCAAAGTAGAAATCGAAGGCTTTGGTTCTGTAGTTGCTGTATTTGCTGCTGAATAATTGAGAAGAGACATCATGAAAAAGATTAAATGTGCCTTAATTGGTCCAGGGAATATCGGTACAGATTTACTTTACAAATTACAACGTAGCGAATGGCTAGAGCCAGTATGGATGGTGGGGATTGACCCAACATCTGAAGGTCTTGCTCGTGCTGCGAAAATGGGTTTAAAAACCACCGCGGAAGGCGTGGATGGTCTTCTTCCTCACGTACTTGAAGATGACATCAAAATTGCATTCGATGCGACGTCTGCATATGTACATGCTGAAAACAGCCGTAAGTTGAACGAACTTGGCGTGTTGATGATTGACTTAACACCAGCTGCAATTGGTCCATTCTGTGTACCACCAGTAAACTTAGCAAGCTTGCTAGATTCTGGTGAAGTGCAAAACGTCAACATGGTGACCTGTGGTGGTCAAGCAACCATTCCAATGATTGCTGCAATTGCGAGTGTTCAACCTGTGAACTATGGTGAGATCATCGCGACTGCTTCAACGAAATCAATTGGTCCTGGTACACGTAAAAACATCGATGAATTTACCCGTACCACAGCGAGTGCGATTGAAAAAGTCGGTGGTGCGAAACAAGGTAAGGCCATCATCATCATTAACCCAGCTGAGCCACCAGTGTACATGCGCGATACTGTTCACTGTCTTGTTGAAGGTGAGCCTGATCAAGCTGCTATCACCAAAGCAGTGCATGCGATGATTGAACAAGTTCAGAAATACGTACCAGGTTATAAGCTTGTGAACGGTCCAGTATTTGATGGTAACCGTGTATCAATCTTCCTTGAAGTGGAAGGTCTAGGTGACTACCTACCAAAATATGCCGGTAACCTCGACATTATGACGGCTGCCGCTGCACGTACTGCAGAAATGTTCGCAGAGCGTTTAATCGCATCACAAGTTGCTGAAGCTTAAGGAGCAGACCATGTCTAAAGTGATTATTAATGATATGACACTACGTGATGGTATGCATCCGCAGCGCCATCAAACGACTGTTGAGCAAATGATTGCCATTTCAACTGCATTAGATGATGCAGGTGTGCCTTTAATTGAGGTGACACATGGTGATGGTCTTGGCGGTAACTCAGTGAACTACGGTTTTGCTGCTGCAACAGATGAAGAATACTTGTCTGCTGTTGTGCCACGTATGAAAAATGCCAAAGTGACTGCATTGTTACTCCCAGGCATTGGTACGGTTGATCATTTAAAAATGGCACACGAAATTGGTGTATCAACCATTCGTGTTGCGACGCATTCAACTGAAGCAGACTGCTCTGAACAGCACATTACTGCTGCACATAAACTCGGTATGGACACTGTGGGCTTCTTGATGATGGCACATATGGCTTCACCAGAACGTCTGCTTGAAGAAGCGAAAAAGATGGTTTCTTACGGTGCTAACTGTATCTATGTGACGGACTCAGCAGGTTACATGTTGCCACAAGATGTGAAAGATCGCGTGGGTGCTTTACGTCAACACTTCGATTCAAACATCGAAATCGGTTTCCATGGTCACCATAACTTAGGTATGGGTGTTGCCAATACGGTTGCTGCTGTCGAAGCAGGTGCAATTCGTGTCGACTTGGCATCCGCAGGTTTAGGCGCAGGCGCAGGGAATACACCACTTGAGTTATTCGTTGCTGTTGCCAACCGTATGCAAATGGAAACTGGTGTAGATCTATTTAAAGTACAAGATATTGCTGAAGATTTAGTGATTCCAATGATGCACAATCCAATTCGTGCGGATCGTGATGCGGCAACTTTAGGTTATGCTGGTGTTTACTCGTCATTCCTATTGTTTGCTAAACGTGCTGAAGCGAAATATGGTGTTTCTGCGCGTGAAATCTTATTGGAACTTGGTCGTCGTGGTACTGTTGGCGGACAAGAAGATATGATTGAAGACTTGGCATTGACCATGTCTAAAGCGAAAGAAATGAATGCATAATTTCATGTGAACTTATGTGAACTCAAAAAAGGCACCTTAATCTAGGTGTCTTTTTTGTTTGAAAGACTAAATTTTTTATAAAAATATAAAATACAAATACTTAATTCAAAAAAAATGAGTTTTAAATGTGATGTTTGATAGGTTGAAAGTATGATGTGATATGTTTAATATATTAATTAATTATTCAAGTTATTTTTTTGAGTATTTGAGTTAAACATAAAACAGCTAAGTCATTCGCATTTCACCGCTTTTAATTGCAATGAAATAACAAATACTGTGTGAATCTCATGCTTTGTAGACGCTTGCCTAAGACGTCTGCAAATTTTTGTTATTACATAAAACTCTTAAAGCCATGTGAAGGGCTTATCTTAAGTCCCCAAAGATAGTGGGAATGATGACCTTTTTTAATACTGTAGTCTGATTTCTATTCGCTGTGAGATTCAGCATCATAGCGAGATAGCTCAATCTGATTATCAAGGAAGATGAACATGATCCGTCAGAATTTATGGATAGCAATTTTAGCTGCAACTGCAGCAACAGGGACAACTGCAACGTATGCAGATTTTGTGGATGATAGTCAGGTTCAGCTTAAATTTAAGAACTTCTATTTAGATCGTCAGATTAAAGATGCACCTCAAAATAACTGGGGATCATGGTCACAAGGTATCACTTTAGACGCAAAATCGGGCTACCATGATATTGGTGGTGGTATTCAAGTCGGTGCAGACTTATTGGTGCAACATGCCTTTAAATTGAATGGTCGTGACAAGAATCCAGATTTTGTTTTGCCACACGATGGCAAAAAATCAAAAGATCAATTTGGTAAAGTTGGTGCGACTTTAAAAGCGAAAGTATCTGAAACTGAGCTTCGTGTGGGTGAGTTACTCCCGATTTCGCCTGTACTCACTTACGATCCAACCCGTCAGTTGGTGACAACCTTTAGCGGTGCATGGTTAGAATCGAAAGACTTAAAAGATACCAAATTGACTTTGGCTTATGTCGATAAAATTAACAACCGTTATGACAATCAATTCCGTGACTTAACTTTATTCACGCCACCTGCACATTATGATGATGGTGCTGAATCTGACGGGATGATCATTGCGGGTGTTGATCATCAATTTACCCCTGAACTTTCAGCAGGCTATTGGTTTGCAGATGTACAAGATATTTACCAACAACATTATGTGGGCACTGCCTATAAAACCAAACTTGGTGAAAAAGCCAAGTTAGATAGCCATTTACGTTACTTCGATACAGCAGATTCGGGTAGCCGTTTATATGGTCATCTTGATAACCAAGCGATTTCTGCAAGTGCCAAAGTCAATTATGGCGCGCATACTGTGGGCTTGAACTACCAGCAAATGATGGGTAATAGTGCATTCCCAACATTAGGCGGTTGGGTGCCAGCAGCATATTTAGCGAATTGGGGCGTAGCAACTTTCACGCAAAAAGATGAAAAATCAGTAGGTATTAGCTATAACTATGATTTTGCTGAGCTCGGTGCAAAAGGTTTAAATGCAACTGCGGTTTACTTCACAGGTTGGGATGCTGAAGTGAAAGGTGATAAAAACCAAGATTCAGATGAGCTTAACTTAGTCGTGAACTACACCGTACCTCAAGGCAAGCTGAAAGGTTTAGGTTTCCAAGCGATGTATATCGATGCAAACTTTGACTACAAATCTGATTTGCAAGAATACCGTGTAGCGACCACCTATACCTATAAATTCTAAAATTGGCTATACAAAAAGAGCGATGCCGAGCCATCGCTCTTTTGTTTTAGGTGTCATGATTTTGATGAAAATTAATGCTGGATAAAAACAATAAATTTAATAAAAATCATTAACTTAATTTATAGATAATAAGTAGTGTGCAATCGCAAATTTGTATCAGTTAGTGTGCTTTGAACCGTTAATATAAGTGTGTAAATCGATCATTTTTATTGCGTTACTTGACGTTGAACTCTAGCGATAGATGGACACGCAAGCTAAAGATTGTATGAGGACTTATGATGAGCACTGTTCAAATCCCTGACTATAAAACAGATCCATTCTTTGGCTTAGAAGACAAATGGATTGAAACAGCAGAAGGTGAACTCACCCATTACCATGAAATTGGTGAGGGTACCCCAATTCTATTTTTACATGGTTCAGGTACAGGTGTATCTGCAGCTGCAAACTGGTGGTTAAACCTACCTTCAATTGGTGAGCAAGCACGTTGTATCGCGATTGATACGATTGGTTATGGTCAAACTGTTGTTGCACCAAATACTGCGTACGGTATTCGTGCGTGGGTCGATCATGCGGTTCGTACCCTTGATGCATTAGGCATTGAAAAAACATGGTTAGTGGGGAACTCACTCGGTGGTTGGCTTGCTTTCCAAATGGCGCTTGATTATCCAGAACGTATTTTGGGGATCGTGTCGATGGGTACGGGCGGTGCGAAACAAACCGCAGCTCTAAAAGCGCATGCCAACCCAGTATTAACTGAAGAAGGCATCAAGAAAACCTTGTCTATGTTTGTGGTCAACAAAGACTTGATTACGGATGAATTGGTCAAAGTACGTTTTGCTTCTGCGGCAAATGACTATGCATCAAACCGTTTGATGGATGTGGTTGGCGCACGTGACCGTGACCGTTTCGAATTCCCACTCGACTTTGAAAAAATGAAAGACATTACCGTACCTGTGCTTTTAATTCACGGTACACAAGATGTGGTGATTCCTGTATCACGTTCATGGGACATCTTAAACGTTGTGCCAAATGCAGATGCGCACATCTTTAGCCAATGTGGTCACTGGTCACAAGTGGAGAAATCAGAAGAATTCAACACAGTGATTAAAAACTACCTTGCAGTCCATGGCGTAAAATAAGACTGAAGTCGTTGAAGAAGGATGGCACATGCCATCCTTCTTTTTTTGCGAAAAGCATAACGCCAACAAAAGGAATGATTGTTGTTCTCATTTCTTTAATAAATTAAGTTTAAACAAACATATAGCAAGATGTTTTATGTCTAAATAAGCGCGCAAAATTGGTTAATTTTTATTAGACTTAAGTTGTAATGGTCTATATATTTATATGAATAATACCCCTATATGGGGACTACATGTAGGGCTCTACGACCCTCAATATCGTGAAAAATACCATTTTGGTTACGAATATTACACAACTGTTTGTTCAAAAAATAATCAGATTTATCGTTAAAATGAAAAAACACTCAAATTTTTTGATCAATTTGAGTGTTTTTCTTATAAAAAATTTATTACAAAATGTTTAGTCACGATTAATATCAAGATAAAACACGCGTGTTAGTAACTCTAAAAACTTCTTCACTGCCATAGATGTACTCTCTTTACGATAGCTCACATACAAATCAAGGTAAGGCAGCTCGATGTCGAGCGGACGAATCACCGTGTTATTCATGGTCAGCGGTGCAATATAGCCCGGCAAAATGGTACAGCCTAAACCCATACCAATTGAGTTGATATTAAAGAGAATATTATCGGCTTTTTGCACGATATTAAATTCAATATTATTGGTTTTGGCGAAGTCCAAAATGGCATGGTGTAAGGTATGTGATTGCTCACTTGAAGGAATGATAAAATCAATACCATTCAATGCCTTAACTGGAATTCTTTCGTATTTCGCTAAGGGGTGATCTTTCGGTAACAAGAAGATCAATGGCTCACGAATGACAAACTGACTTTCAATTTCATCACTGTTGAAATTATGACGAGTAAAGCTGAGGTCTAACTCACCTTTTTTCAGTAATTTCATTTGTTCAGTGTTGTTTAAACTGAGTAATTCAATTTTAAGCTCAGGATTTTGCACACGTAAATTTGGAATGACATAGGGAAAAATTTTCATTTCCGCCACAGGTACAAAACCAATGCGTAGCATCTGTTGTTTGGCTTGTGAGACCTGACGTGCCATCGCGACGGCTTTATCAGCTTGTGCGAGGGTTAAACGGGCTTGTTCAAGGAATACAGCACCTTCTTCGGTGAGTTCTACTTTGCGTTTGGTACGATGCAGGAGTCTGACGCCTACATCTTCCTCAAGGTCTTTGATTTGTTGGCTTAAAGAAGGTTGCGCTGTATAGAGCTTTAGCGCCGCTTTACTGAAGTTTAATTCTTCAGCGACGGTAATAAAGTAGCGAAGATGTCGTAATTCCATATGACCAGCCTAATGAGTAATCCAAAAAATGTATTACTATGATTTTTTGGCAGTATAGAGCATAAAATGGTATGCGGTGAAGCTTATTTTGGTATTCATAAACTAAATGAAAAAGATCATTTTAGCCATGTTTTAATAGTCAAAATAATCGTGTTAGTAATTGATGAAATCTATTAATTAAAACAAAAAAAATATTTCCCGAAATTTGCCTTCAAATCCATCATCGTTGAAAAGTTGAGTCTATTTACTTTGTGTCCGCTTGGTCACAGGAGAGCTTTTCATGAGTGAAAAAATTGATGTGCGCGAAATTGACGCTTTAGTTGATGCACAAAATGGACGTATCACGCCATCTATCTATACTGATCCAGACATTTACGAATTAGAACTTGAACGTGTCTTCGGTCGTACATGGTTGTTTCTTTGCCATGAAAGCCAAATTCCTAAAGCCGGCGATTTCTTCAATACCTACATGGGTGAAGATCCAATTATCGTGGCACGCCAAAAAGACGGCTCAATTAAAGCATTCTTAAATCAATGTCGTCACCGCTCTATGCGTGTGAGTTTTGCAGACTGTGGTAATACGCGTGCATTTACGTGCCCATACCACGGCTGGTCTTACGGCATTGATGGTTCATTGAAAGACATTCCCCTTGAAGAACGTGCATTCCCACATGGCGCATGCAAAGAAAAATGGGGTCTGGTTGAAGTCAATCGTGTTGAGTCTTATAAAGGCTTGATCTTCGGCTGCTGGGATGAATCTACACCGGATTTAATCGAATACATGGGTGATATCGCATGGTACTTAGATGGCGTAGTTGATCGTCGTCCGGGTGGTACTGAAATCATCGGTGGTGTACACAAATGGGAAATTGAGTGTAACTGGAAATTTGCAGCTGAACAGTTTGCTTCTGACCAATATCACGCATTGTTCTCTCATGCATCTGCCATCCAAGTCTTGGGTGCAAAACCAGATGATGAATCATCTAAAAAATTAGGTGCTGCACAAACAGCACGTCCTGTATGGGAAACAGCGAAAGACGCGATCCAATACGGTTCACGTGGTCACGGTTCAGGTTTCTTCTTTACTGAGAAACCAGATGCAAACGTTTGGGTGGATGGTGAAGTCGCAAACTACTTCCGTGAAACGTATGAAGAAGTGAAAGAACGTTTGGGTGAAACACGCGCATTACGTCTTGCGGGTCATAACAATATGTTCCCAACCATGTCTTGGTTAAACGGTACAGCAACACTTCGCGTATGGCACCCACGTGGTCCAAACAAAACTGAAGTATGGGCATTCTGTATTGCGGATGCTGAAGCATCTCAAGAAGTGAAAGAAGCCTTTGAACGTTCTGCAACACGTGCCTTCGGTCCTGCTGGTTTCCTTGAGCAAGATGACTCTGAGAACTGGATTGAAATTCAAAAGGTACTTCGTGGTTATAAAGCGCGTCAAAACAAACTCATTATGGAAATGGGCTTGGGTAACGAGAAAAAACGCGAAGATGATATTCCAGGGATTACCAATTACATTTTCTCTGAAACTGCAGCACGTGGCTTATACCGCCGTTGGGCAGATTTATTGATCCATGAAAAATGGGAAGATGTGGAAAAAGCCGCTGACGAATATGAAAAGGAGCTAATGAAATGAGTCAGATCAGTTTAGAACTTCATCATCAAATTAGTCAGTTTTTATATCGTGAAGGCAAAGCCCTTGATGATTGGAAATTCCGTGATTGGCTCGATATGTTGGCGGAAGATATTTCTTACACGCTACGTACCACGCCAAATGCGCAAACGCGTGACCGTCGTCGTTCAGTAGAACCGCCTACAACTTGGGTGTTTAACGATACCAAAGATTTGTTAGAACGTCGTGTGGCACGTCTTGAAACCGGTATGGCTTGGGCTGAAGAGCCTCCATCACGTACCACGCACATGGTATCTAACGTGATTGTTGAGCCGACTGAAGTCGAAGGCGAATACGATGTGTACGTGACTTATCTGTTGTACCGTACCCAAAAAGAGAAAGACGTGACCATTTACTGCGGTAAACGTCACGACAAAATTCGTAAAGTGGAAGGTGGTCTCGGCTTCCAAATCTTCAACCGTAAAATCACTTTAGATCAAGTGACTTACAATTCTCACAACTTGAGTGTGTTCTTCTAATGAATAAGATTTTTGTTTGCCAAGTTGACGAATTAGACGAAGGCGAAGCGTTAAAAGTAGATTGCGGTGTGAATGGTATTGAAGCACTTGCCGTGTTTAACAATAACGGTGAATTTTTTGCCATGAATGACCGTTGTTCACACGGTAATGCATCTATGTCTGAAGGCTATCTTGAAGATGATGGTACCGTTGAATGTCCATTGCATTCAGCACGTTTTTGCTTAAAAACAGGTGAAGCATTATGTCTACCTGCAACTGATCCAATCAAAACTTTCCCTGTGATTGTTGAAGATGGTCAATTGTTCGTAGAGATGGCAGGAGAATAAGCATGGGTTGGCTACAAGGCGAAGTTGCACTGATTACGGGTGGTGGTTCAGGTTTAGGCTGGGCTTTGGTTGAACGTTTTATTGAGGAAGGTGCACAAGTTGCGGTTCTTCAACGTTCAAAAGCAAAAGTGGAAGCCTTGAACGAACACTTCGGTGGTCAAGTTCTTGCGATTGAAGGTGATGTAGCCAGCTATGCGGACAATGTTCGTGCCGTGCAAGCCACCGTTGAACGTTTTGGTAAGCTTGATTGCTTTGTGGGTAATGCCGGGATTTGGGATCACTATGCCGATATCGTCAATACCTCAGGTGAACAGCTTGAAAAAGCCTTTGACGAGATCATGGGTATTAACACCAAATCTTTAATTCTTGGTGCGAAAGCTGCGCTTGATGAATTGGTGAAATCTGAAGGTTCGATCATTTTCACGCTGTCTAACTCTGCACTTTATTCGGCAGGTGGCGGTCCGGTTTATACAGCATCGAAGCATGCCGGTGTGGGCATCATGAAAGAACTTGCTTACGAACTTGCGCCTAAAGTACGCGTGAACGCTGTTGCACCATCGGGTATGAACGTGAACATCAAAGGCGCTGCGTCATTGGGTCAAGAAAATGTGGGTCTACTTGATGCACGTGATCCTGAGAAAATTGCCCGTGGTATGCCACTGAATTTCTTACCTGAACCGGAGGAAATGGCAGGTTCATATGTACTCTTGGCATCTCGTCAAAACAACCGTCCACTGACTGGTGTTCTGATCAATGCAGAATGCGGTCTAGGCATTCGTGGTTTACGTCAACCACGTGCTGGTTTCTTTGACGAATAAAAATCCGCTTTCAAAATCTCCCCAAACCCGTCTTTATCAAAGCGGGGATAACGCTCTCCTTTTTTAAGGAGAGTTGGGGGATTCAGCTTTCGACTATTTCAAGGAAGAAAGCTTTCCTATTTAGGAGTCTCTCATGGCCGTTAAACTCATTTGTGCATCGCACAGTCCTTTAATGGAATTTGCTTCACCGCAAGACCAAGCGCAAGAACAAAAAGTTCGTGATGCATTTGCAACTTTGTCTGCTGAAGTAAAAGCTTACGACCCAACCCTGATCATTACTTTTGGTCCTGACCATTTCAATGGTTTCTTCTATGATCTTATGCCAAGTTTCTGCGTGGGTATCCGTGCAAAAGCGGCAGGCGATTGGGACTACGGTAAAGACAACGACCACATCAATGTACCTGAAGACAAAGCGTTGGCAATGATACGTCGTATATTGGACGAAGGTGTTGACGTTGCATATTCATACCGTATGCAAGCGGATCATGGTGTGACTCAGCCATTACATTTCTTATGTGATGGTCAGCTTGATCGTTACCCAACGATTCCAGTATTTATTAATGGCGCTGCTGCACCGATGCCAACAACAAAGCGTACCATCGCTTTGGGACGTGCAGTGGGTCAATTTATCAAATCCTTAAATCTTGAAAATGAGCGTGTCCTTGTTTTAGGTACAGGTGGTCTTTCACATGATCCACCGACACCACAAATGGGTTCAGTACCACCTGAAGTTGAAGAGTTCTTGATTGCAGGTCGTTACCCAACACCTGAAGCACGTAACGCGCGTCAGTCGAAGATTATTGCTGTGGGTCAAAAACTGGCTGCAGGTGACAAATCGGTTGCTGTACCACTGAATCCTGAATGGGACCGTGACCTACTTGAGAAATTTAAAAATGCTGATTTCGCTGCCATGGAAGCCATGACAGAAGCTGAAATTCGTGTTGAAGGTGGTCGTGGCGGTCAAGAAGTTCGCTCATGGATGGCGGCATTTGCTGCCTTAAATGAAATTGGCGAATACGACATGACAACACACTGCTATGAAGATATCAGCGAGTGGATCGCAGGCTTCGGCATCGTATCTGCAGATTTAAAAGGTTAATTGACATGAGCAACATCGAAACCATCGTGATTGTAGGTGCTGGCCAAGCTGGTGCAAGTGCAATCCTAGAACTTCGTGGCAACAAATTTGAAGGTAAAATCATCCTGATTGGTGATGAAACGCATCTTCCTTATGAGCGTCCACCACTGTCTAAAGATGTGATTTTAAAACCTGAAGACACCAAAATCGAAATTCTGTCGGAAGAAAAACTGGCGGATCTTGGTGTTGAAACCATCCGTGGCAATGGCGTACAAAAAATTAACGCTGATGCGAAAACGGTTGAACTTCAAAATGGTGACTTTGTTGCTTATGACAAATTGCTGCTTGCGACTGGCGGTGCAGCACGTCGTCTGCCGAACTTCGATGCGTTAGGTAAACACGTTTATACGCTTCGTAACCTCGAAGATTCACAAGCCCTTGTCCCAGTATTGCAAAAAGGTCAACGCATCATCCTGATTGGTGGCGGTGTGATTGGTCTTGAGCTTGCATCATCTGCACGTTTTAAAGAATGTGACGTGACTGTGATTGAAATGGGTCCAATGGTGATGGGTCGTTCATCACCACGCATCTTGAGCGAATTCTTGCTTGAACAGCAAAAATTGGCAGGTGTGGATGTTCGTCTTTCAACATCAATTGAAAATTGCACATTAGATGGCGAAGAAGTTGTTGTGACTTTAGGTGATGGCATCGAGCTTCGTGCTGATGCAGTCGTTTACGGTATCGGTATCGTGCCAAATGCACAGCTTGCCGTTGACGCAGGTCTTGACGTCGATCTTGCGATCAAAGTGAACGAAAACTGCCAAACTTCAAACCCTGACATTTATGCAGCAGGTGATGTTGCGACTCAGCTTCGCGCATGTGGTCACCACCGCCGTGTTGAAACTTGGGAAAATGCCAATCTTCAAGCAGGCATCTTTGCGCGTCACGTGATGGGTGTTGAGCATCCAACGCCAAATCCAGCATGGTTCTGGACAGATCAGCTTGATATCAACTACCAATTTGTCGGTGATATGGCAGCAAGTGAGTGGCATGTTCGTGGTGAAATTAAACCTGAACTACGTCAAGAGTCTTCATTCGTATTGTTTGGTGTGACAGATAGTGTGATCGTGGGCGGTATCACTGTGAATGCCGCTAAAGAAATGCGTCATTTGAAAAAATTGATCAGTAAGCAAGCAGTGTTTGAAGCAGAGAAGTATTTGGATTTAAGCCAAGATCTTCGTAAGCTTGTGAAATAATCTTGTTTTATAAAAGAGCAGACCTTGGGTAACTTAGGTCTGCTTTTTTATGGCTGTTTTTTTATAGCTGAGATATTACCGCAATTGGCATTGTGAGTTTTCACGACTTTGCGTAGGTATATCTTACTTTTCAAAGATGATGAGAAGCACTGCTTCGCAAGGCAAAAATCTTCTGTAATACTGAGGGGCTGTCCATATCCCCCAGTATTACAGGCGGCATCCTTGCCACCCTCAGCATAGTTGATGACAGGGCGGACATTCGTTTTAGTCTTTACTCTCTTTGAATTACTGTTGAGCTTTTATGAATTCAAACTCTTCTCCCATGATCGTCACTGCAAGTATTTATGCCTTGTTGGTCCTGATTTGGGCAGCAACACCGTTAGCAATTGTATGGAGCGTGGCGGAAGTGCATTCGATGTGGGTGCTGATTATTCGTTACTTGGGTGCGTCCATTTTGGCTATCGCGATTTTAGCGCTCATGCGTAATCCTTTGCCCTTTGATCACACTTCATTAAAAAGCTATGTGGCGGGAAGCTTGAACTTGATTGGCGCGCAGCTATTTATCTATCTTGCTGCCAACTACTTAACTTCAGGTTTAATGGCGTTAATTTTCGGCTTATCACCACTGATTGCAGGATTGATTGGTCATGTGATCTTAAAAACCCATAAATTGGTCTGGTTACAATGGCTTGGGATGGCTGTTGCTGTTGGTGGATTAACATTTGTCTTTGCAGACTCTGCTGAAAGCAATGTCAATCCATGGGGTGTGGTATTGATGATCATTAGTATGATCTCGTACATCAGTTCTATTTTTTGGGTCAAACACATTAATGCACCACTGAAACCGATGTCTCAAGCGACAGGCTCTTTAATCATTTCTTCATTAGGTTCACTACTGTTAGTTCCATTTATTTGGTCATCTTTCCCAACGCAAATGCCAAGTATGCAGGCGCTGTTTGGCTTTGGTTTTACTATGATTTTATCGTCGATTGTGGCCATGCTTTGCTACTTCTGGCTTATCCGACGTCTTGCTGCATCGACCGTGTCTTTGAGTAATGTTATGACGCCGATCATTGCTTTGATTTTAGGTGCGACACTCAATCATGAGCATATTAGCTCACATGCGGTACTTGGTATTGGGATCGTGATGTTCGGGATCGTGATGTACTTTTGGAAAGAATGGCGAGAGCAATATTTTGCTCAATAACAACATGATTTCTAGATAGAGCCGAAAGGCTCTTTTTTGTGGGTAATGATTTGAACGCTATCTTTCATTTTTGGTTATTTATGAGCATGAGCAACAATTTGTAAAACAAAGGCGAATCAGAAAGTTTTAAGATGCTGATACATAAGATCAAAACAGATTGATCTCACATTTTTAGGACAGTTTTAGCATGTCTGACTCTCAGTCTAATAAAGTCGTGGTCTATGCAGCGCTCTTTGGTAACTTAGCCATTGCCATGGTTAAGTTTGTGGCGGCATACATCACCAATAGTTCAGCGATGCTCAGTGAAGCGATTCACTCTGTGGTCGATACACTGAACGAAATTCTGCTGCTGTACGGCATGAAGAAATCACAACAACCTGCGGATGCAACGCATCCTTTTGGTTATGGGCGTGAATTGTATTTTTGGGCATTTATTGTGGCGTTGATGGTCTTTGCATTGGGTGCGATTGCATCTATTTATCAAGGGATTCAACATATCATTAAACCTGAGGAAATCCTGAATCCAACCATTAACTACATTGTGCTGGTTATTGCGATTTTGGTTGAAGGAACCTCGTGGTTTGTGGCCCTAAAAGCATTTAAACGTACCAAGGGTAAGCAGGGCTATTTCGAGGCTTTTCGCCGTAGTAAAGATCCCACAACATTTACGGTACTTTTTGAAGATACAGCAGCCTTGCTCGGTTTATTTATTGCCTTGATTGGTATTTTCCTTGCGCATCGCTTAAATATTCCTGAGCTCGATGGTGTTGCATCTGTCCTCATCGGTATTGTGCTTGCTGTTTCTGCAGTGTTATTGGCACGTGAAACCAAAGGACTTCTCCTTGGTGAAACAGCTGACCCTAAACTGCGGGAAAATGTTTTATTGATCGCTCAACAAGACGCAGCGGTATTTAGTGCCAATGGTGTTTTGACTGAACAAATCGGTGCGCATCAGGTGATTGCATCGTTAAGTTTAGAGTTTAAAGATAACTTAACCTCTGACGAGATTGAAGCCTGTGTCAATCGTATTGAAGCTGAAATTAGACAGGTGCATCCTGAAATTGTGACATTGTTTGTGAAGCCACAGACCAAAGCCATTTGGTTGGAACGAACGCAAGGTCGTGTTTAATCCAAGATAAAAAAAACCGCCTCATGGCGGTTTTTTATGTGCTGACTTTAAAGATTAAAGTAAACCCGGATTGCCTTGTGCAGGGTCAGTTGCACGTGCAGCTTGCGCATCGTGAACGGTTAATCCTAATGCCTTGGCAACACCTTCACCATAGGCAGGTTCACAAGCATAGCAGTTACGGATATGACGATACTTGATGAAATCAAGTGCATCACCCATTGCGCCCGCTGTGTTATTAAATAACGCTTGTTTCTGTTGATCATTCATCAGATTGAATAACGCACGTGGCTGGCTAAAGTAGTCATTGTCATCTTCACGGAAATCCCAAAAATCAGCATTGCCGGTAATTTTTAAAGGCGGTTCACGATACTGTGGCTGTTCTTGCCACTGGTGAAAGCTGTTCGGCTCATAGTGTGGTAATCCGCCATAGTTACCATCCATTCGACCTTGACCATCACGACGGTTTGAATTGACAGGGCAGCGTGCAGCATTGACAGGGATTTGTGAATGGTTCACACCAACACGGTAACGCGCAGCATCTGCATAGTTGACCAAACGCGCTTGCAACATACGGTCAGGTGAATAACTGATACCCGGAACTAAATTGCTCGGTGCAAAGGCTGCTTGCTCTACATCTTGGAAGTAATTTTCTGGGTTACGATTCAACTCAAACTCACCCACTTCAATCAGTGGATAATCACCTTTTGGCCATACTTTCGTCAGGTCAAATGGGTGATAAGGTACTTTTTCTGCATCCATTTCAGGCATGATTTGAACGTACATTTTCCATTTCGGCAAATCACCACGTTCAATCGCATCAAACAAGTCTGTTTGTGAGCTTTCACGATCTTTAGCAATCAGTGCTTCCGCTTCCGCATCAGTTAAGTTCTTAATGCCTTGTTGCGTACGCATATGGAATTTCACCCAGAAACGTTCGTTGTTGGCATTAATGAAACTGAAAGTATGGCTACCAAAACCATGCATATGACGGTAACCATCTGGAATACCACGGTCAGACATGACAATTGTGACTTGATGCAGTGCTTCTGGTAATAATGTCCAAAAATCCCAGTTATTGGTGGCGCTACGTAAATTGGTTTTGGGATCGCGTTTAACGGCTTTATTTAAATCAGGGAATTTACGCGCATCACGTAAAAAGAATACAGGGGTATTATTACCGACTAAATCCCAAACCCCTTCATCGGTATAGAACTTTAAAGCAAAGCCACGGATATCACGTTCGGCATCAGCTGCACCACGTTCACCGGCAACCGTCGAGAAACGTGCAAACATTTCTGTTTTTTTACCAATTTCCGAAAAGATCTTTGCACGGGTGTATTGGGTAATGTCATGCGTGACGGTAAATGTGCCAAACGCACCTGAACCTTTAGCATGCATACGACGTTCAGGAATCACTTCACGTACAAAATTGGCTAATTTTTCATTCAGCCACAAGTCTTGTGCCAAAAGAGGACCACGTGCACCTGCGGTCATACTGTTTTGGTTGTCGACTACGGGCGCACCCGCATCCGTTGTTAAGTGAGTCATAGGACATTTCTTAGTGTCATTACTCATGAGGTTCTCCATTCATTGTTATAGATGTTTTCTAAAGTCAAAGCTCTTTTAAAAGGTATCTAATGCAAAGTAGATGTTGACTTTAAACATTGTGTAACTCGGTACAAGTTAGCCTCATGAAGTATCACACTTGCTTCATATCCGCCTGTTGTACTTATGCAACCTTGTAGAAAATATTCAAAATTAAATGAACCGTGTTTAAATTTCTTCAAGATCTTGTTCTATTAAAGCTTTTTATAAAAATATGACAATGACAATTTGTTTAATTCCCGATGGGAATATTTGTTCGTTTTTATCGGAAAATAATATGAATATTTAACAAGCAATATGCCATTACAAAAAAATTAAATTATCTTAATAATCATGTTTCTATTGCTAAGTTTCAGTTTTGTATTGACCCTGCACTTTTAAGCTAAAAAATATGCTTGAATATTGTACCGAAAAGCGTATGATCAGCTTCCCTAACGAGGGACTCATCACAACAGGTCTTGTTTGTAAAAGGTGAAATTTAATGGCAAAAAAACAATCAAACGTAAAATTAGTTGAGCATAACTTTGTGGCAAAACATATGCATGAAGTCAATCAAAGCCAAGTGTTTACAGACCGTAAAAAGGCACTGAAACGGGGCTATAGCAAACATAAACAAGGGCGATATTCCAATGAAGATCGCTCTTTTTTAATGTCTGATCTTTTATTATTACCATTCATTCAAGCTGCTTGATGAATGTGAATCCAAGCTTGAAAAAGTATCGAGGCTTGATGAATTCAGCGAATTAAAAGAATCAAAGCTCGATAAACTAGCTCCATAGGTATGACCAGCAGTATCTGTAGCTCCTACCATCGGTAATCCTGTTGCAGGATTAATCTCAAAATGCTCTAACGATGAATTCATAGAATTCCAATCATCACTCAACAAATAATTTTTGCTTTGATACTGAATGCTCAGACATGCGTTCAAGTGCATCCAAGTGTTCAAAATCATCCGATGAGGATGTGCCAAATAAAGTACCTACACCGAAACCTGTTGCAGCAAAAATTGACGTATTGCGTATAGTGCTTGGAAGCATCTGTTGATTTGGAAGTATCTGTTGATATTGTGTTGCTATGACGGAAGGATCTATCTTACCCAATAAGCGCTATTGTTTACGTGTGATCTCAACACCCATAAGCGGTGTGGGGTGAGTTACAGATCGCTCAGATGAACGATGACTGGTCATACCTGAATGGTTTGAGCTTGCATGAAAAGAAGACTTTTGGGCTGATGTTCCATTTTTTGATGGGCGAGACTTTGCTTGACGCAGATATCACACCACCGCAACCACCATAAAGAAGATGACAAATTCCATGCGATGTCCTGATGATGATGGTGTTGGACGTTATCCTTTTAAGCACTCACAATCCGCGTTGCAGATTTCACCATATCGCCTAAACCATGCGTTCTAAAGTAGCGCTCTAACCAACTTTTAACCACAAGCGGGTTATCGAGTTTGAGCACATGTGCGAGTAATTCTTGGGCATCACTCATCGGGACATGGCAAATCGCTTTACGCACACGCAAAATATTGCTTGAACTCATGGAAAGGGTATTGAAGCCCATTGCCATAAGTAAGATAGCAGAAATAGGATCTCCCGCCATTTCGCCACAAATGCTGATCGGTTTATTATGACGATGACAATCCTGAACCAAGCGCGATAACGCACGTAAAATGGCAGGATGCAAATGCGAATAGACACTTGCGACACGTGGATTATTACGGTCAACCGCCAGTAAATATTGGGTCAAGTCGTTTGAACCGACCGAGAAGAAATCGACCAATTCTGAAAATTCATCAATTTGATACAGCACACTCGGGACTTCAACCATAATCCCGATTTTAGGTTTGGTAATTTTGACCTGTTCTTCTTCTTGAACTGCAACCCAATCGCGTTCAAGCAAATACAGTGCTTCTTCGACTTCACTGACACTGGTTACCATCGGCAGTAAAATATGCAGATTATTTAAACCAATACTGGCTTTCAGCATTGCGCGAATTTGTGATGAGAAAATTTCAGGATGATCGAGGGTAAAACGAATACCACGCCAACCAAGCGCTGAATTATCTTCTTCAATGGAGAAGTAAGGTAAATCTTTGTCCGCACCAATATCCAAAGTACGCATGACTACAGGTTTATTGGCAAAGTGGCTCAACTGCTGACGGTAGATCGCCCTTTGTTCCTCTTCACCCGGGAAACGGTCGCGCAGCATAAATGGAATTTCTGAGCGATACAGACCCACACCTTTGGCACCGCGTTGTACACCACGCACGACATCAATCATTAAACCTGTATTTACGAATAAACGCACTGCAACACCGTCAGGGGTAATCGCATCTTTGGTTTCGTACTGGCGTAAATCTTTCGCGATTTGCTCTTCTTCTTTTTGAATTTCTTTATAACGGGTACGCAGGCGACGTGGTGGATTAATAAAGACGCGACCTTGATGCGCATCGACAATCATTTCCACATCATCGAGCGTATTGATCGGCAGTTCTGTCACTCCGACAACGGTTGGAATACCGAGCGCACGCGCGACAATCACCATGTGTGAGTTCATTGCACCTTCCGAGGTGACAATGGCTGCAATTTTATCGACAGGCAGTTCAACTAAAGCGGCAGTTGAAATTTCCTCACCAATTAAAATGCTTTCGTCGGTGAGTTCACGGTGGTTGGCATCTTCAACTTGCAACCGCGCCAAAATACGCCGACCGAGGTCTTTTAAATCGGCAACACGTTCTCTGAGATAATCATCTTCCATTTGCGCGAAGCGTGCGACGTGATTATCAATGACAATACGTACTGCACCTTGTGCCCAATTGCCTTCACGAATCTGTTCTTTGATTTCTGCGGGGAGGGCATTTTCGTCCAACATGCGTAAGAACACGCTAAACAATGCACGTTCTTCTGCCATTAAGGCATGCTGCATTTTATCGTCTAAATGTTTAATTTCTTCGCGTACAGAATCAAGGGCCGTGTCGAGGAGTTGCAACTCTTCACTAATATCATCTGCTTCACGATCAGGAACTGCACCTAAATCGGCAGGTGGGTACAGAATGACAGCACGACCGAGTGCAATGCCACCTGAACCAGAAACGCCTTGGAACGTCTTATAGGCAGGCAAATTGTTGGGTTTACGAAACACATCAATGTTACCGACAGCATGTGCATGGGCAATTACGCCTGAGAGCTGCGCGCATAAAGTCACAAGGAAGGATTCAGCCGCTTCACTAAAGTCTTGTGATTCTTTATTTTGAACAACCAAAACGCCCATGACTTTACGGCGGTACATGACCGGAACGCCAAGGAAGGAGTTGTAAATTTCTTCGCCTGTTTCAGGTAAATATAAGAAACGTTCGTGCTTTGGCGCATTGTCTAAATTGACAATTTCTTCACGCTGTCCCACTAGCCCGACCAGACCTTCACCCAGTTGCAGTGAGACATGTCCCACCGCTTCTGGGTTTAATCCCTTAGATGCCATAAGCAAATAGCGATGATTGCGTTCATCGAGCAAATAAATGGAGCAGACATCCACATGCATGGCTTCTGCCACATGATTGACCATGATATCGAGTGACTCATGCAAACTGGTCGATGCATTAATCTCTTGGACAATGCGTCTTAAAGTCTCCAGTTGCATATTCGACATCAGGTCTGCTCCGTTTTTTAAGTGCTAATCTCAAGTTTATTTATAACAATAGATGACCAAAAAATCTGCATATTTATACGATTTTTTTAGCTTTTTTGCCGAGGAAGCTGCTGACACAACTCCACCATCGCTTTACGGTAAACGTCGCGTTTAAAGTTGACGACTTGACCCAATGGATACCAATAACTGACCCATTGCCATTGATCAAATTCAGGCGGATCAGATAAATTCAATTGAATATTCTGAACTGAACCTGTCAGCCTCAATAAAAACCATTTTTGCTTTTGTCCGATACACACCGGATCTGAGTCCGGACGAATGTATCGATGTGGCAAACGATAGCGCAACCACCCTTTGGTTTGCGCAATAATTTGGACATGTTCGGGCAATAAGCCAACTTCTTCTCTTAGCTCACGAAAGAGTGCCTGTTCAGGGGTTTCTCCATATTGGATGCCTCCTTGTGGAAATTGCCATGCATTGTGACCAATGCGCTTTGCCCATAAAACTTGTCCAGCATCGTTTGCCAAAATGATCCCGACATTCGGTCGGAAACCTTCGGAGTCGATCATTTGGCTACCTAAATATTGTTTAATTTATAGCTTTACCCTCGGGGATTGTTATTTCTTTATCCAACACGAAAAGCAAAGTGTAAAAATGTTAAAATTGCTATGATCTTAACGAATTTCTATCGACTAGCGGAGATAGATTTACAATTTTTTTCTTAAATTTCAGTTTTTACGAGTATTTTCATGAAATTGGCACTGTTTGACCTTGATCACACCCTATTAAATACAGATTCTGACCATTCATGGGGAGAATTTCTGGTCAATGAAGGTTTGGTCGATCCAATTCGTCATCGTGCCATGAATAACAAGTTTTATGATGACTATAAAGCAGGGCAACTCGACCCCATTGCCTATAATGAGTTTGTGTTTGAATTTTTAACGCAGCATGAGTCTGATTATTTGACACAATTACATCAATTATTTATGCAAAAAGTCATTCGTCCACAAATGCGCCCTGAAGGCTTTAAAGCCATTCAACGCCATAAAGACGCAGGTCATGCTTTGGTGGGTATTACCGCAACGTCGGACTTTATTACTGCACCAATTTTCCGTGAATTTGGTATCACTGAAATTATTGCCACCAATGCTGAAGTGGTAGATGGAAAATATACGGGTAAAGTGATTAATGTGCCGTGTTATCAACAAGGAAAATTAACGCGTTTAGATCAATGGCTTGCAGGTCGAGACGTGACCGAGTCATGGGCGTATTCAGATTCAATCAATGACCGTTTCTTATTGGAATATTCCGATCATGCGATTGCGGTGAATCCAGATGATCGCTTAGCAACTTTGGCAAAAGAACAGGGTTGGGATATTCAGGACTGGTCGATCTAATCTGAAAAAACTGTTAAGCACAACGAATGTTGTGCTTTTTTATGTGCGCTATTTCAGGGTGAATATTAATGTAATTTCACAATGTATCTGAAGTTCACATGCTAAGCTTTCAAACTCAATACATGCCAATCACTAAAATAATCTGAGGGATTGAATATGAATCAGGTTCGACCGCGTATGACGCATTTATTTGAACAATTAGGCTTAGATTCAACGGCTGCAGCAATCGCAGAATTTATCAGTGAGCATCAGTTACATCAAGATTTAGCATTGCTTGATGCGCCGTATTGGACAAAAGCGCAGCATCAATTCCTAGCCGAAAAAATTGCATCGGATGGAGAATGGGCAATTGTAGTTGATCAACTGAATGAAGCGCTACATGAAGATGCAACCAGCGAAAGCCAAGTGCAGTAACGCGTCAAAATCATAGACGTTAAAAGCCAATCAAGAGATTGGCTTTTTATTTGCGCTGAATGCTTGATTTAAAGCTTAGGAATGCTCATTAACTCGACAAGCGCTTTTGCCGCTTTGGATTGAGTACGACCTGGATGCCATACCATGCCCAGTTGACGGCTCATTTCTAGGTTAATATCTAGCTGTTGTAGCTCTTGATTGACTAAAGTTTTAGGCAGCACCGACCAACCCAGTCCAATTGACACCAACATACGAATCGACTCGAGTGGGTTATTGCTCATGGTCACTTTCGGTTTGACACCTTGTTTTTCAAATTCAGCTAATGTGATTTGCGTGGTATAGGTTTGCGATGAAGGTAACAAGCTTGCATAAGCCAGTAAATCTTCAAGTTTTAAATTTTTACGCTGTGCCAAAGGATGGAATGGGGCTGCCACGAATACCAATGGATCATTCCAAATGGTCACATAGTTTAAGCGTTCATCACCCACCGGTGGCAAAGTCAAAAATGCGAGCTCTAAATCACCTGCAATCACTTGCTCATGCGCTTGTTCAGAATCCACAAAATGCACGTCAAGCGTGACATTGGGGAAGTCTTGTACATACGTTGCCAAATGACTCGGTAAATGATGTAAACCAATATGATGGCTTGTACCCACTTTTAATTTGCCTTGCACCTGACCTTGTTGATGACTCAAGGTATGGTGAATATCACCCAATTCATTCAACCAGTTTTTAACTTTTGGCAGAAGTGAATGTGCCGCATGGGTGGCTTGGACACCACGTCCCGCAGATTCAAATAATTTCACACCAAAATATTCTTCTAAACTATGAATACGTTTGGTCACGGCAGGTTGGGTAATAAAAAGTTGATCTGCCGCCAAAGAAATCGATCCAGTTTCCATGACTTTTACAAAAGCTTCAAAGGCTGCGAGATTCATCTTAATCACCTATAACGAATTTTTATGCGTAAGTCTATTGTTGTTATATTCGAAGAATAAATCAAAGGAAATGTTGTGTTTTTGAATGAAATATAAACTTATAGTGAAAAGTAGAGGTTTTAAAGCAAGATTATCTTAAAAATAATGTCTAATCATAAGAAGGGTAAAAGAGCCACTTAATAAAACATTCGATAAAGCGCATGACATGAGATGCAGAAGGCGAAAAAGACCACCGAGGAAGGTCGTGGTCTTTTAATAGAAGATCGACATCGCTCAAAAAATTAAACTGCAATATTTTGATCGGTAGATTTGGTTTTTTGTTCCCACACTTTCTCATGGAAGAAGAAAGCAAAAGCTTGAACAGTCGGTTCTAATAAACTTAATGCCACCGCCATCGCCCAACTGCCTGTCACAAAGTAACCGACCAACATCGCAATACTGATGTGCATGATGTAATAGCTGAATGTTTTTTTAAACATAAGTTGATTATTTACAACGAATTTTTGAACTTGTGCCATGTTGATCTTCCTCAAAAATAAATAGCGGATGCTTTGTCTTGATTAAATAATAATAATTCTCATTTAAATTGTCTAAATGTTTTTTTGAATGATCTTTATAGGGTAAATCTCAAATCACGTGATTACACTGAAATTGATTGCTTCATATACATTGGTTTTCGCAATATATTCGATGAGCCTATCAGGATTGATCTTTTTTATCGTAAAAATTACTAATTTAAATTAAATATTGAGCATGTTCAGTACGAATAAACAGCGCTATTTTCTAGGCTATATAGCGTATATATTCGATAGAAAATCGAGAAGACCAACATTCCAAAAAGTTTATAAACTAATAAAAATGATAAATTAGATTTATGTGATTACGTGGTTATAATCAAAGTTAATGAAAGAATTTACCCAGTCCAGTGGAGTACATCGACATGGCAGGCGAAACCCAAAAAGCAGAAACCCCAACAAAAAAAACGTTGTATGACAAATTGTGGGATGACCATCTAGTAAAACAACGAGATGATGGCTCTAGCTTACTGTATATCGATCGTCATTTATTGCATGAAGTGACCTCACCGCAGGCGTTTGAAGGCTTGCAATTGGCAGGTCGTCAGCCGTGGCGTTTAAGTGCCAACGTGGCAACACCTGACCATAATGTTCCAACCTCTAAAAAAGAACGTTCAGAGGGTATTTCGGGTATTGAAGACGATACCTCGCGTATCCAAGTACAAACCTTAGATGACAACTGTAAAACCTTTAATGTGGTTCAGTTTGACATTAACGATGTACGTCAAGGGATCGCCCATGTGGTTGGGCCTGAACAAGGTTTAACGTTGCCGGGTATGACGGTGGTGTGTGGTGATTCACATACTGCAACACATGGTGCATTCGGTTGTTTAGCACATGGTATTGGTACATCTGAAGTTGAACATGTATTGGCAACCCAATGCTTAGTTCAAAAGAAAATGAAAAACATGTTGGTACGTGTTGACGGCAAATTAGGTCAAGGCGTTACACCAAAAGACGTGGTTTTAGCGATTATTGGTAAAATCGGTACGGCTGGTGGTACAGGTCATGCAATTGAGTTCGGTGGTCAAGTCTTCCGTGATATGTCGATTGAAGGCCGCATGACGGTCTGTAACATGGCAATCGAAGGCGGTGCCCGTGTGGGTATGGTGGCTGTCGATGAGAAGACCATTGAATATGTAAAAGATCGTCCATATGCACCGAAAGGCGAGCAGTGGGATCAAGCGGTTGCTTATTGGAATACCTTACATTCTGATGAAGGCGCGCACTTTGATACAGTGGTTGTACTACAAGGTGAAGAGATTGAGCCACAAGTATCTTGGGGAACATCGCCTGAGATGGTGATTCCTGTGACGCAAGCTGTGCCGACTTTAGAACAAGCCAAAGATGATGTTCAGCGTAATGACTGGACACGTGCGTATCAATATATGGGTTTAAATGCGGGTCAAGCATTGGCTGATATTCAACTCGACCGTGTCTTTATTGGTTCTTGTACGAACTCACGTATTGAAGATATCCGTGAAGCTGCAAAAGTTGCACAAGGCAAAAAAGTCGCACCAAGTATTAAACAAGCCATGGTGGTTCCGGGTTCTGGTTTAGTGAAAGCGCAAGCTGAAGCTGAAGGTTTGGATAAAATTTTAGTAGAAGCTGGTTTTGAATGGCGTGAGCCGGGTTGTTCAATGTGCTTGGCAATGAATGCTGATAAATTACAACCAGGTGAGCATTGTGCCTCGACCTCAAACCGTAACTTCGAAGGTCGTCAAGGCAATGGCGGTCGTACCCATTTGGTCAGCCCAGCGATGGCAGCAGCGGCTGCAATCGCGGGTCACTTTGTTGACGTACGCACGTTCTAGTTTAAGCCCTCATCCTAGCCTTTTCCTAGAGGGAGAAGGAAATTCCCTCTCCTCATAGGAGAGGATTAGGGAGAGGTCACGGATTCAGTGAGAAATAAACATGAAAAAATATACCGTTGAACAAGGTATCGTTGCACCATTAGACCGTGCCAATGTCGATACAGATTTAATTATTCCAAAACAGTTTTTGAAATCCATTAAACGTACAGGTTTTGGCGAAAACTTATTTGATGAATTGCGTTATTTGGACGAAGGTTATTTGGGTTTAGATAACTCAAAACGTCCTAAAAATCCTGATTTCGCATTGAATCAACCGCGTTATCAAGGTGCGTCAATTCTAATTTCACGTGCCAACTTTGGTTGTGGTTCAAGTCGTGAGCATGCGCCATGGGCACTTGAAGAATACGGTTTTCGTACCGTGATCGCGCCAAGCTATGCCGATATTTTCTTTAATAACAGCTTTAAAAATGGCATGTTGCCCGTGATCTTGTCTGAAGAGATTGTCGATCAACTCTTTAAAGAATGTTTCGCGACGGAAGGCTATCAACTCACGATTGATTTGGAAGCACAAGAAGTACGTACACCAAGTGGCGAAAGCTTCAAATTTGAAGTTGATCCATTCCGCAAACATTGTTTATTGAATGGTTTAGATGATATTGGTTTAACTTTGCAAGCTGCGGATGATATTCGTGCTTATGAAGAAAAAACCAAGCAATCACGCCCTTGGGTTTTCAACGAGATTCGTGGATAAATCTTATTATTTAGGCATAGCTTGATGACCTGACCCTTGATAAGATCGCACGAGGACATCTTAACTTAGGTTAAACATTCAACATGGCGAAATATTGGAAATCGTTGTTTGCTCTAAGCGGGATCACGCTAGTGCTGAGTGCATGTCAAAGTGTTGATACCATGCGGCTCAAAGCAGTTAAAGAGAATGCGAAAACGCAGTCAAATGCTTTGGTTTATTGTGCAGGCACACACGATTGTGAATTTGAGCGACTCGATAAAACCATCATTATTGATGCAAAGTCAGGGCGCTTAAACAAACAGGCAAAGCAAGCAAATATCGTACGTTTAAATGCGAAAAGCCTGAGTCAGCCCAATGCACTTTATTTATCTGTAGCACCGGGTCCACATGAGTTGGTGGTACGTTTTTATCCGATTAGTCGAGATAAAGCGGAAGTATTGCATCTGTTTCATCGTTTTCAAGCCAATCAAGCGTATACCTTGAAAATGTATCGTCAGCGCAATACCAAAGCGAATAGCTTATTAAAAACCTCTGCGCCTGAGCCACTGTGTGTGGATCTTATGCAGAATAAGAAAACAATTCGTCGTTTTTGCAAACCTTACAATGTTCAAACGGGCATTGCAGAATTTGTAGAACGGAAAATTTAAATCGGTTGGTTTATACACTGACCCATAAAAATGGAATATCTCATGTCTAAACAAATTTTGATTTTGGCTGGTGACGGCATCGGTCCTGAAATTGTAAAAGCTGCAGAACAGGTACTGACTGTTGTTAACGATAAATTTAATTTAGGTTTAACGTGGGAACAAGGTTTATTGGGCGGTGCGGCTATTGATGCACATGGTTCACCGTATCCAGATGTGACCTCTGAACAAGCGAAAAAAGCCGATGCGATCTTACTCGGTGCTGTGGGTGGTCCAAAATGGGATGCAATTGAACGCTCAATTCGTCCAGAACGTGGTTTGTTAAAATTACGTAGCGAACTTAACCTTTTTGCAAACTTACGTCCTGCGATTCTTTATCCGCAATTGGCAGATGCATCAAGCTTAAAACCTGAAATCGTTGCCGGTTTAGATATCTTAATCGTGCGTGAATTAACGGGTGGTATTTACTTCGGTCAACCACGTGGTATTCGCGAGTTAGAAAATGGTGAAAAACAAGGCTACAACACTGACGTTTATTCAGAATCTGAAATTAAACGTATTGCGAAAGTTGCGTTTGAAATGGCAAATCTTCGTGGCGGTAAAGTGTGTTCTGTTGATAAAGCCAATGTTTTAGAGGTAACTGAGCTTTGGAAACAAACGGTTACTGCATTAAAAGAAGCGGAATATCCTGAAATTAACTTGTCGCATATGTATGTCGACAATGCGGCAATGCAATTGGTACGTGCGCCTAAACAGTTTGATGTCATTGTAACGTCAAACTTGTTCGGTGATATTTTGTCTGATGAAGCAGCAATGTTAACGGGTTCTATTGGGATGTTGCCTTCAGCATCATTGGATGAAAATGGTAAAGGGATGTATGAGCCTTGCCATGGTTCAGCACCGGATATCGCGGGTCAAAACTTAGCAAATCCATTGGCAACCATTTTATCAGTAGCGATGATGCTACGTTATACGTTCCGTGAAGAAGCCGCTGCAAAAGCGATTGAAGATGCAGTGGGTCAAGTACTTGATCAAGGCTTGCGTACTGCAGACATTATGTCTGAAGGCATGAACAAAGTAGGAACAGTTGAAATGGGTCAGGCGGTTGTTGCTGCTTTAAACTAATTTCAGCCGTATAAAAAAACGCAGCCATGAGCTGCGTTTTTTTATGCTTGATGCTTTTAAGGTCTTAGCAAGTGCGACCTGTATAAGCAACAGAGGTCGCAATATTATCTTTTAATTGAAAGACAATTCGACATTGCAGCTCGACATCATAACGTTGAGATGCTGTAGCCGTGTTTGGAATCGGAATAGAGCCTGTACCTGTGACAGGTGATTGCGCAACAGAAAGTGGAATCATGACGGATCGTTGAATGATATAGGTCAGCTGATGCGCTGTTAATACGGGTTCTTGGCTCTGTTCGTAGCCTATTGCAGTTAAATCTAGACTGCTATAAATAGATTGACTCGTTTGACCGATGAAGGACTGCAAATATTGCTCACGGTCAAATTGACTAATCGGCATCGTGCTACAGGCATAAAGAAAAATCGAGAGAGCGACAAGAAAGAACAGTCTAAAAGAGGAGAATTGAGTACGCACAAGATGACTCCAAGCAATACAACGTTATGTTTATTCTAGCGAGTCGGTGTGCAATGGATTGTTGTAATATGACAAACGGTCATTGATGAATATTAAAAACAAAAAAGCCACGACAAGGGCGTGGCTTACGAGCTTGCGCTAAAACTTAGCGTGCACGGTAAGTGATACGACCCTTTGTCAAATCGTAAGGTGTCATTTCTACTTTAACACTGTCGCCAGTCAAAATGCGGATATAGTGTTTACGCATTTTACCAGAGATGTGAGCAATCACTTCATGACCGTTTTCTAAACGTACACGGAACATAGTATTAGGAAGCGTCTCGGTGACAACGCCTTCGAACTCGATGAGTTCCTCTTTATTGGCCATAGCCTACCTGAATGAATAAATTGGAAAGGCGCAAATTATAGTCAATTTTTTCGGTTAACACAAGGCGAAACGGGCGCTAGACTGATCATCTGTCAGTAAATTAAGCGAAGTAGCAGTTTAAATAAATTAACTAAATAGTTATCTTCTTTTGTTGTCAGTTTGGTCAATCGCAGTTAATCTAAAATTAATCTTTTTGGGTATAAATGAAGCACATACAAGGAAGGTTTTTGAGTGAGTCAGCTAACGGATGCATCGGTTGTATTACGTTTAGGCTACCAAGCGATTCGTCGTGCCGGTTTGCCTACCGAAGAATTACTAACTAAAGCAGGAGTCGCTTTAAATCAAGTGGAGGCGAATGATCGTACACCACTGAGCGCGCAGTATGCATTTTGGGTTGCTGCAGAAGAGGTAAGTCGTGACCCCGATATTGGATTGCATTTGGGCGAGCATTTGCCGTTATACCGCGGGCAGGTGATCGAGCATTTATTTATTTCGAGTGCAAATTTTGGTGAAGGACTGAAACGCGCTTTGGCTTATCAACGTCTGATCAGTGATGCTTTTCATGCCACATTGGTGATTGAAGATGATCGTTGCTATCTGACTAATGGTGAGCAGCCCTATTCAGAAAATATCGTCAATCGTCATTTTACCGAATGTGCGATGTCAGGTGTGCTGCGCTTCTTTAAGTTTATTACTGAAGGACGTTTTGAGCCAATTTACATCGATTTTAACTTTGCCAAAGGCGCAGCGGATGATGAGTATTTTCGTGTCTTTGAATGTCCGGTGAGTTTAGGGCAAAAAGAAACACGTCTGTATTTCGATCCAAACATTTTAGACTTTCCACTTTGGCAAGCAGAACCTGAATTACTTCAATTACATGAACAACTTGCGATTGAGAAACTGCAGGAACTCGCACGTTATGATTTGGTTGGAGAAGTCCGCCGTGCCATTGGCTCAACCTTGGAAAGTGGTGAAACCACATTGGAAACCGTGGCAGCACAACTGAATATTACTCCGCGTCGTTTAAGAACGCAGCTCAGTGAGGCAAATACCAGTTTCCAACAAATTCTTTCTGATTATCGTTGTCGTTTAGCTAAGCGTTTGTTGGCAGGTACAGCGGAAAGTGTGGAGCGAATTGTATATTTAACTGGGTTCTCTGAACCAAGTACCTTCTACCGCGCATTTAAGCGTTGGACCAATGAAACGCCTGTAGAATATCGTAAAAGGAAGCAGCGTTAGACCAATGAAACACCTGTGGAATATCGTTAAAGGAAGCAGCGCTAGAATCCCTCCCTTGCGAAGCAGTGCTTCTCACCTTTATAAAAGGGGGATTTTTTGACTTCTTATTATCTTACTTTTCAAAGTAGGGGAGCTCCTCCCTTTTTTAAAGGGAGGTTGGGAGGGATTGTTTAATAATTTATTCCGGCATATTTAGCCAATGCGGCCCTAAAGGCATTTTCGGTAAATCGAATTCTGTTGGATACTCTGCATGAATGAAATACAAACCATCTGGCGGTGCGGTAATACCTGCCGCTTTACGATCTTCTGCCGCAAAAATTTCATCAATATATTCAATGCTATACATACCTTGACCCACTTCAAGCAAGCATCCCATGATGTTTCTGACCATATGGTGTAAGAAACCATCTGCTTGAATGTCTAATACGAGATATTGCCCATGTGGAATCAAACGACAATGTCGTACATGGCGCACAGGTTGGTTTGACTGACACGATGCTGCGCGGAAACTTTCAAAGTTATGTGTACCCTCGAATTTTTTCGCGGCTGCAATCATGGCATCTACATTCAAGTCGTAATATGCATGGGTAACTTGTTTATGCAGTAACGCAGGACGAACAGGGTGATTGTAAACCACATAACGATAACGACGTGCCTTGGCTTTAAAGCGTGCATGGAAGTCATCATCCATCGCTTTAATCCATTGAATCGAAATATCTTTTGGTAACTGACTGTTGCAACCCCGTAGCCAACCATGAATGGAACGTACCGCAGTTGTGTCAAAATGCGCGACCATATTGGTCGCATGTACACCCGCATCGGTACGTCCTGCACCGTGTAAAACAATGGTCTCGTTAGCAACAGTAGACAGCACCTTTTCAATGGTTTCTTGCACGCTTGCGACACCCGGTTGTTGTGTTTGCCAACCGCGATAGTTCATGCCACAAAACTCAATACCCACTGCAAAACGCTGCATATCTACCTCAAAACTGAATTATTCGTACCAATGACGATGCCATTGTTCAACTGCATCGTATTGTAAATACATTTTTAGTGCTTTTGCATAAAGATCGGCATGACCATGACTTTCATTTAACAAAACTTTGCTGTGTTTAACCCAATCCGCAATCGCATAACGCTGATCTGTACCGCCAAAAGGGACCTGTGTAGTGAGGACGGTCGCGCAGCCTTTTTCATAAAGTTCATCAATGAGCTGAATAAAATCAGCATTCACTGCAAGATTACCTGTGCCAAAACCTTGCAAGAATAAAAAATGCGGTGGGTGGATGAGAAGCTGCTGTAAATTTTGTATCTGTAAATTAATGTCTATCGGCTGAATCATCAGACTCATGCAGTTAAATGATTTCGCTTTTTCAATATCATTCAGTGTAATATTTTTTGCCTGTTTCGGTTTTTGAATATTGATTTGGGCATCAAGACCTGCAAAAGCAGCAAGTTCAGTCGTATGAATTTTAAGAGCTGTTTGTGCATGAATCACTTGCTGATGAAAAGCTAGATAAACGCCTGAATCTGACGTTATAACTTTTTCTAATGCAAAAGTTAAATTATCCATCGCATCACTGAATTCACGCAGTTCATTGCCACCGGTATTGAGTAATGGGTATTGACTGCCTGTAAGAATGACATGCGCAGATTGCGCTAGACAATGTGATAACACAGCACTGGCATAACTAAGCGTATCGGTACCATGAATAATGACAAAATATTGATAATTTTCTTTGATTAGGTCTTGAATAAAATAAACCAATTCAAGCCAATCTTGTGCCTGACAGGCACTACTGTCCTTGATTTTAGGTGCTTGAAAGCATTTAACCTGATATTTTTTTTCAAGTAGATGATTTAATTGTGGAATAAAAGCATCAGCGGGCATAGGTGCGAGCGGATCACCGACACAGCCAAATGTTCCACCCATATAGATTAAAGCAATATCTGTATTCATAAAAAAAGCAGCCAAATCATGACTGCTTTAGTGTAAAGCCAAATGCGTTAAGAAGCGATTTGATTTAAAAGTTGCTTGGCTTGCTCATGTTGCAGAGCAGAATATTCTGATTCTTTCTCTGCCAATAATTCACGTGCTGCATTGTATGCACCCAGTTTAATATATTGCTCAGCAAGAGAAAGATTTAGGCTGATTTCATCGTTCTCAACCAATTCAGGGAATGATTGCACGAGTGGATCATTTCGATCTACTGCAATTACAGTTGTTTCAGGTACATCAATACTCAGCGCGGAAGGAGCTGTTTCCGTTTTTTCCTCGATGCTATCGAGTTTGAAATCAAATGTTGAACTTTCTAGTGCAGCTGTAGGAGCAACTTCATTGGTGATCGGTTTGATATTGGTTAGATCAAGATCAATCGCAATGGATTCTTCGGTTTTTTCCGGAGTGGTTGTCGCACTGTCTAAGGAGAATGAGAAATCTAAAGGCTGAATCTCTTCCGGTTTATCGACTGCAACAGGTTCGGCAGGTGCTGTAGATTCGAGATCAAATGCTAAGGTCGGTGCAACAACAGGTGTAGCAGATTCTACTGATTCAACAATCGGTGAGCTTGGGGTAAAGTCGAAATTGGAGTCAAAATGCAGCGCTTCCGTTGCAGGCTTTTCGACAGGGATTTCAGTTTGCGTCAACAACGGCTCAAAATTGAATTCTAAAGGTTGAATATCATTTTGAGTGGGTTTTGCTTCAAACACAGATTTAGTTGAGGGTTTAGCTTCATCTTGAAGGGCATCAAATGCAGTGTCATCAGCAACATGCGGTGCTTCTAGTTCAGCAAATGCGTCCGCTGTGGTGGTATTATCAACAGAGTGGAATCCAATCGTATCGTTACTGGAAGGGAGAAATTTTTCATATTCGGCTTTTTGAGCTTTTGCTTTTTCCAACACCTCATCAAGTTGCAAGGAACGAATATGATTAATGAGCTGAGAAATCGCAAAATCATCTTTTTGCTTGGTATGGATATCAAGTAAGAGCAAATACAATTCATGCTGTGAATTATCGCGGTTTAACGCTTGGTTAATTTGCGCTTCGGCCGCGAAATAATTACCCGCTGTAATTAGACCTTCAATTTTTTGACGCAGATCGGCACTAAGAGGCGTCGCTGTTTGTTTGACTGCAACTGGTTCTTCCACCACTTTGGTTTTTTGCGGTGCTTTACTTGAGCTCGCTGTAGTTTTTGTTCGACTTGTTGGTTTCGCTTTCGCTGCGCCTTGAGCATCTTGTCGTTTTTTTAATACAAGTAAAACGATGATTAATATCACCAGTGGAATCAAATAAATCAGCATCTTAATACCCCTTTAGGACAGCGAATGATATAAACGCATCCCAATAAATCATTGTATGTCACATTAGTGAGTTGGCTTTTTATCTGCATGTTGAGCTTTTAACTGTTGTTCCAGTCGTGCTAAACGTGCATTGAGTAATTGAATTCTGTGATCCTTTGGATTAAGTGCCAACTCTATTTCAGTCACGTTTCTCTGTAATTTAACGGTTTTTTCTCGAGCTGTCATAACTTTTAATGCTAACTCTTTCGAAGATTGATTCTTTAATGTGTTTTGATTTGCAGAAAGTAATTTGGAATCTTGTTCATTCTCTGCAACAAGGCTCATTTCAGCCTGATTCAGACGATATTTAGTCTTTGTGGTCGGTTTGATCTTTTGTGTATGAAGTGCCGTAGCAGGGACTTTAATCGCTTCTTTTGTTGGGACAGCAGCATTAAGATTTAAAGCTGCACCGTTACGTAAGCGATTGGCATCTCCTGCAATAAAAGCATGTTCATTGTTCTTTTTAATATTTTGCATCACTTCGTTAACCGGCTTATTTTGTGCCTGTGCAACACGTTCTGCAATTTTCCATAGGGATTCATTTGCTTGAACCACATAAGTTGCTTGAGCCTTTGACAAAGGTGGAATAGATGGGGGAGACGCTAATTTTTTAGCAGTCTCTACCGCTGGCTTTTGTTGTTGTGCAGCACGTTCTTCTGCAAATTTTTTCACTAAAGGATCATGAGATTCTGTTGCGATATTCTCTGATTTTTCTATCGGTTGAATCGCAGGTTTTGGTTTTGAAACAAGTGCATCTTGAGAAGATGCAACTGGTGTTGGAGCTGTCGTTTTTTCGGGCTTTGCTGCTAATTTTGTTTGTTGCTCAGCGGCTAATTTTTCTGGTTTTTTTGTTTGGACGATCGGCTGAGCACTTGAAGGAGCTGCTGTGCTTAAGGCTTTGATCGGTTCTACTGGCTGAACTGTTATTGGCACAGCAAGTGATGCTGAATTAGGCTTTGGTGTTGCTAAAGCTGGCGGTGTCACATTCGGCGCTGGTTGAGTAACTGCCTGAATATGAGGTGAAGCGATGCTCGCAACTGAGCTACTCGATAGTGTAGGGGGAGCAATACGTTGAATCGCCAATGGTTTTTCAGTGACTGTGTTGGCTGATTTTGCTACGTTATATTGCGTACTAACAGGCAACGATAATGCAATGTCTTTTTCACTGACCACCACAACAGGTGACAATGGGCGTTCATTTGGGCTTAACCTGGCTTTTAATAAGTCGATTTTAGACTTTAAAGGGGTGCGGACATGCTGTAAATGTGCCGCATTGCCTTCTTTAATTTTAATAATAATATTGAGTTCACGGTCAGTGATAGGACGTGATGAGGTAATCGTAATCACGCCACTGCCGTTACTATTACGACGGGTATAAAAATTTAAATGACCGGGTGGCTGATGTGACGCCCCAATGGACGCAAGATCATCAAGCGATGCTAAGCTCACTTCTATTGGAGTATTTACATTCGATTTGCGAAAATGCATTTCGGCATAAAGTAGTTCACCCGGTGCGGATTGGACTTGCACAGGATCAACATTTACGGCAAATGTCGTTGGCGCAGCCATGATGGCTAAAATGGCAATCTTTAATTTGTTATATGCAGTCATCTTAATGTCAAAGCTCAATCACGATCGCAAAGCGAAAATTCTAGATTATCGGGATGTCTATGTTTTGTAAAATATTTCGTCCATCTTGGCATAAAAAAGCCGATCAATAAAGATCGGCTTTTTTTACTTTGTATCAACGCTTGATATTAAGCATTTTTATACTCAATTAAGATACGCAGCATACGGCGCAATGGCTCAGCAGCACCCCAAAGCAATTGGTCACCAACAGTGAACGCGCCAAGGTATTCTTTACCCATGTTGAGCTTACGTAGACGACCGACTGGTACAGATAAAGTACCTGTAACTGCAACAGGAGTAAGATCGGTCATTGATGCTTCACGTGTGTTCGGCACGACTTTAGACCAATCATTTGCACTTGCAATGATGTCTTCAATTTCATTCAAAGGCACATCTTTACGAAGCTTTAATGTCAAAGCTTGTGAATGGCAACGCATTGCACCGATACGGACACAGTGACCATCGATAGGCACGATCTGTTGATTACCCAAGATTTTATTGGTTTCAACCTGACCTTTCCATTCTTCTTTCGACTGACCGCTTTCAAGCTGTTTATCGATGTACGGAATGAGTGAACCTGCTAAAGGCACGCCGAAGTTTGCAGATGGGAAACCTTCACTACGTTGTAGTGCCGCAATTTTAGAATCGATATCTAAGATTGGAGATTTCGGATCATCAAGTAAATCTTTAGTATTGTTATATAAATAACCCATACCATTGATGAGTTCACGCATATTTTGCGCGCCAGCACCAGATGCTGCTTGATAAGTCATTGAAGTTGCCCATTCCACCAAATTGTTTTGGAATAGACCGCCTAAGCCCATGAGCATAAGAGAAACAGTACAGTTACCGCCCACGAAAGTTTTCGTGCCTTTCACTAAACCGTCTTTAATGACATGCATGTTGACTGGGTCAAGAACGATGATCGCCTCGTCATCCATACGTAAAGTCGATGCTGCATCAATCCAGTAACCTTTCCACGCTTCAGCTTTCAGTTTAGGGAAAACTTCCGTGGTATAGTCACCACCTTGACAGGTAATAATGACATCCATTTGCTTCAGACTGTTAATGTCTGATGCATCCATAAGTGCTGGAGCAGTCTTACCACCAAATGCAGGCGCTTGACCACCTGCATTACTGGTAGAGAAATAGAATGGCTCAAAATGAGCGAAATCATTCTCTTCAACCATACGTTGCATAAGGACGGAACCAACCATCCCGCGCCAACCGACCAGACCTACTTTCATGTCATTTTGCCTCGGTGCGTTAAAAATAAAAGGGGGTTTGAGTGTATCAAAAGGTGCGCTAACTGCAAGCGCTACACAACCGAAACACGATTAATATTGTGCAATATATCTTGTTTATGTTACATGGAAAATTGATATTAATTTATGAATTAAACAAAAAATTAGAATATAACAGCGAGGTTTTATGATTTGGATTGAGATTATTGCAATCTTGGTAATTTGGCTCAGCTTCTGGTCCTTGATTCCTCGAGATGAATGGTGGTTCCGTGGCGCTGACTTTCCAAGGCTACAAATCTTGGTAATTGGCTTTGTGACATTGCTGTTTTTCATCTTTTGGGACGCGCCATGGAATCGCTTTACACAAGTGATTTTTGTTGGATTATTAGCCGCGATGGCGTATCAACTGAAAATGGTTTTGCCCTATACCTTTATTTGGAAAAAGCAGGTCAAAAAAGTACGTCTAGAACAGTTAGACCCTGATAAACAAATTTCTTTGATTGTCTCTAATGTGCTCACCCCAAATCAAAAATATCATTTGCTGATTGAACAGATTGAGAAGCATCAACCCGATTTGGTGCTGACTTTAGAAACTGATCAAACTTGGCAAAATGAACTTGTCGTCATTGAAAAAGATTATCCATATCGTGTGCCTGTCCCTTTAGATAATTTGTATGGCATGCATCTGTATAGCAAGTTAGAACTCACAGATACTGAGGTGAAATTCATTTTAAGCGATGAAATTCCATCTATTCACACGACAGTCACGCTGCGGTCAGGGCATGCTGTGCAGCTGTATTGTTTACATCCGAAACCACCGAGTCCAACTGAAGCCAAAGATTCCACTTTACGTGATGCCGAGCTTTTAATTGTCGGTGATCAAATTAAAGATTTGGATGAAAGTTGTATTGTGATGGGTGATTTGAATGATGTCGCTTGGTCGCGAACCACACGACTATTCCAACGCATTAGTGGTTTACTTGACCCTCGGGTGGGCAGACATTATGTCAACACCTTCCATGCGGATTATCCTTTACTGCGTTGGTCACTCGATCACGTCTTCCATAGTACCGATTTTGCTTTAGTGAAAATGCAACGCTTACCGCATGTTGGTTCAGATCATTTCCCTGTCTATGTCGTGTTGCAAACTGGCGCAGAGTTTGAACAAGTGCAGCAAGAGCTTGAGCAAACCGATGCAGATGAAAAAGAGGCACAAGAAGCGATTCAAGACGGCATTGAAAAGGCTGAGAAGGAAGAGAAAATCGTGACGGATGAAATTGCTCAAGATTATAAGGATGGTACGAAAACACCATAATATTAACAAGAAAAGTGTACGAAAATGCTTACACAAGTTTCGTCCGATGTCGAATAGCCAGCGTGTCGGAATAAACGTATTCTTGTTTTATCAGCACAGGGAGTCGCGAAGGGAATTTCGCATAAGGAAGACGACGCTGAATTGAGACATCATGGATATGATGCTGAAATGGACATCAAAAAAGCAAAAGAATGAATAAAAAGATTTGAAAGCACAACCTCACTAACCCGAGTTTTGCAGGATGCAGAACTCGGGTTAAATTATTTTAGATGCCTATTTTTACTCGTTAAGCTTAAATTTTATGGTGAATTCATTTGAGATGAATCCGCGATTCACACTATCTATTCTGTTATTTATAAATATTCTCATAACCATCAGGGCGCGTTTTAAAACGGCGATGGAACCACATATATTGAGTCGGTGCGATACGTAACTGGCGTTCAATAATTTGATTGACTCGCGTTGCATCATCGATTTCATCTTCACTCGGTAAATGCTCAACGGGCGCTTCAATTAAAACGTGATATTGCGGATTTTTGATATCGCCATGGCGGTAAAAATAAAGTGGAATGGCAGCAGCTTTGGTCATTTTGAGCAAACGACGATGTGCGGTCACTGTTGCCGCAGGCACACCAAAGAACGGTGCCATGACTCCTTGTTTTAGACCAAAATCTTGATCTGGGCTATACCAAATGGCATGACCTTGTTTAAGCTTGCGGACCAAGCCACGCATATCGTCATGGTCAATTTGATTGGCATAAATCGTCGCTCGGCAACGATAAATCAGCATATCTAGCAACGGATTGTTTTGCGGACGATAGACCACGTCAGGTTCAAAGTACTGTGCGCATAGATATCCGCCCGCATCAAGTAGGGTCGAGTGTGTACCTAGAAATAAAATGCCTTGGTTCTGTGCTTGTGCATGCTCGACATATTCTAAGCCTTCAATCGTGACACGACCTTGAAACCATTTTGGGCTATACCATGCGTTTAGAGTTTCAAATACCCCAATCATCTGATCGACAAAGACCTGACGTGCATTCGCTTCAACTTCAGCCGCAGACCATTCTGGAAAACAGACCTCAAGATTACGTAAGGTTGTTTCACGGCGAGATCTAAGGGCTTTGAAACATACATTTCCTAAAGCTTGTCCTAAGCGAAATTGCAGTGCCCACGGTAGAATCGCCAACATCATTAAGCAAATAATGCCGATCCAAATTCCCCAGTATTGAGGAAGCAGGAAAGACCATTGAAATTCACCGGGCTTAAATTCGGGTTGATGACTCATAGCGCACATTGGGGAGAAAAGATTCTATGCAGTTTAGCAGAGAAAATTTCGAAATAAAAAAAGCACCTGTACGAATACAGATGCTTACAGGATAGAGGACTTAAGAACTTAGTCTTTGGTTAAGTTTTCAAGTTCTTCCCAGCGTTCTAACTTTTCAAGTAAAAGCTCGTCAATTTCACCTAGGCGTTCTGAAAGTTTCATCGCTTTGTCAGCGTCTTTAACGAACAGTGAGCCATCTGCCAAAATGTCATTAATCTCGGCTTGCTCTTTCTCTAAAGCTTCCATCTCTAAAGGCAATTGTTCTAAAGCACGTTGATCTTTATAGCTGAGTTTTACTTTTTTCGGTGCAGCTGCAGCAGCGCTTGCTTCTGCTTTTGCCAAGGCTTTTTTTACATCGCTTTTTTGATCGACCGCGGTTTGATCAGGGCGTTGCTCAAGATAGTCTTGATAACCACCGATGTATTCATCGATATGACCTTTACCATCAAAGACCCAAGTCGATGTCACCACGTTGTCCATAAATGCACGGTCATGCGAGATTAGGAGCAAAGTACCTTTATAGCCACCCAACATTTCCTCTAATAGTTCAAGCGTCACCATATCCAAGTCATTGGTTGGCTCATCCATTACGATTAAATTTGATGGTTTAAGTAAAAGTTTCGCAAGTAAAATACGATTACGTTCACCACCAGATAATGCTTTGACTGGTGTACGCGCACGTTCAGGGGAGAACAAGAAATCTTGTAAATAGCTATAGATATGACGACGACCACCGTTCACATCGACGAAGTCCGAACCTTCAGATACGTTATCTTTGACAGATTTATCAAGATCAAGTGCATTACGCAACTGGTCAAAGTACGCGACTTCAAGCTTAGTCCCGGTTTTTACCGTACCGCCATGCTCAAGTTCACCCAAAATGGCTTTAATGAGCGTGGTTTTACCGACACCGTTGTCACCGACTAAACCAATACGATCGCCACGTAACACAAGTGCCGAGAAGTCTTTGATAATCGGTGCATTATCACCAAAAGTAACGCTTAGATTTTCAATATCAAAGACCAATTTGCCTGAGCGATTGGCATCTTGAGTCGCCATCGTTACTTTGCCTTGTTGGGCACGACGGGCTTTCGATTCTTCACGTAATGCTTTTAAGTCGCGGACACGACCTTCATTACGGGTACGACGTGCTTTAATGCCTTGGCGAATCCAAACTTCTTCTTCAGCAAGTTTTTTATCAAACAATGCATTTTGCTTTTCTTCAGCTTCCATTTGCATGGTTTTAAGTTCGAGGTAACGTGAATAGTTACCTTCAAAACTACGCAATTGACCACGATCAAGTTCGACAATACGCGTAGCAATGCTGTCCACAAATGAACGGTCATGCGAAATAAACAGTAACGTCAGATTGTTTTGATCGAGTAAGAATTTTTCTAACCATTCAATACTTTCAACGTCCAAATGGTTCGTCGGTTCATCAAGTAGTAACACATCAGGTTGCATCAACAATGCACGTGCAAGGAGTACACGACGCTTACGACCACCTGATAAATCGGCAAGATCAGCTTCAGGGTCAAGACCCATTTTGCCTAAAATGGAGTTCACACGTGTTTCAAGCGACCAGCCATCAAGTTGATCCATCTGATGTTGTAAGTTACCCATACGTTCACAGGCATCCATATCACCGAGTACGCATGCATCACTTGCGAGGTGGTAATCGCGAAGGACTTGAGCTGCTTCACCAACACCATCTGCGACAATATCAGCCACTTTGCCTGAGTCCATGGGTACATCTTGGGCAAGCATCGAAATGGTGATGCCATTTTGCAGTGAAATCTCACCGCTATCGGCCACTAAACTTCCTTCGATAAGCTTAAGTAAGGTAGACTTACCCTCACCATTACGGCCGATCAAACACACTCGCTCGCCACGTTCTAAGTTGAAATTCGCGCCGTCGAGCAGGGCGGGTCCACCAAACGCAAGTTGGACATCCCTAAGGGTAATATAGGCCATAATGTTTCCTGAAATCCCAAATGAGGACTTTAAATGACTAAACAACAAAATTTAAATGATCAGGCGTCATTTTCCGCACCCATTGAAGATTTGCAAGTCCGAATTGCATTTTTAGATGATTTAGTTGAACAGCTGAATGATCAGGTGGTGAAGCAAAACTTGGAAATTGCCGACCTACAAAAGCAAATGAAGCTTTTATATCAACGTGTTGAGTCATCAGATTTGTCAGAAGGGATTGCTGAATTTGACCCAATGACCAATCGTCCACCGCATTATTAATTTAAAAATAATTTACATAAAAAAGGAAAGCTGCTCCCTTTTTAAGATTTATATCGGTCAGCTTTTCTTTATATCGTGCTAAAAGCAGCTTGTTATTTCCAAATTAAGCTGCTTGAAACAACCGCTTTATGCATTTTTTGTCTTGTAAATCGCGAAAAACAACCAAACGCATTTGAGTCAATACAGTGTCTATTTCAGACCAAATTGCAAAATAACATGCGTTAATACTTTTAGATCACCCGAAAATTGTTTAACCTTTCCTCGGATTTTTCTCGCTCTTCATTTCTCACAGGGTTTTTCAAAACTTCCTATGCATCAAAAAGTCGTTCTGCTCGACCTCGAAAATAATTCGCCGAATATTAAACTTTTACGAGACATTATTGAGCATTATCCTGTGCTTTATGTGTTTAATTGTTCGGGAAAATTTGAATTTTCATTGCCAGATTTAACAGAATTTTCGGCTTGGGTGACCAGTGGTCAAATTGTGATTTTAGATACCCCGACCTCACCACATAAAGAATTTGAATATGCCGTGATTGTGGGGCAACTATTGGCGCTGCTTGAACATCCTGCCCATGTTGAGTTGATTTCTGCCATGGACAGCAGTGTAATGCTGAGAAAAATGCTCGAAGCATCCAATATTAGTTGTAGTTTGATTCAAGTTGAATCTGGACAGCAGGGGGCAGCTTTAGCCACTAAATCACATCTGCCCAGTATTGAAGCGATTAAATCTAAGCCAAATTTATTGTTGGTGAAAAAATATTGTGATGCCTTAGACAGCATGAGTGGTAAGCCGAGCACAATTGACGGTTTAAAAAATTCGATTACTAATATTTTGCAGCAAACGCCTGAACAAGCGCAGCATCTTGTGGGCATGCTGATTAATTTGCGACTGGTAAAATGTCAGGATAACCATATTCATTTTCGTAAGAAAGTCCTGAAACAATGGATTGGCTTAGATTTAAATGCGGTTACGCCAGCTCATTCACCGTTACTAGATCAGGTCATCACAGAACTTAAAAATACAATAAATCAAAAAGATGAAGACGTTGAAACGATTCAGTCGGTACAGCATGATTTATTTAAAAACTTTGCACGTATTGATCCGGTTCAGTTAGAAGTGGCACGTAAATTACGTGAGTTAAAATCAGATAAGCCGAAAGATATTTATGCGCTACGTGATTTGCTTGAGCAGCTCTTCCCTCAATCTGATATTCGATTGCTGCTGAAAGAGCTGATTGAAAAAGGCTATATTTATTGGAATGGTCACGAAATTTTATACAGTCATGAGATGTTCTTAAATTAATTTTGTCGCGCAAACTTGCGTTTTACATTGTGCTTATGCAACTCTAATAATAGAACATAAAGGTTGAACTATGGAAAATACAGGAATTTGGGTTGCTGTTGTCATTGTGATTTTTGTCATGGGCTCTATTTTAGGCTTACGTGTAAGTCCAAGAGAAAAAGCCATTGGCATGATGCGTGATCAAGCACGAAAAATGGGATTGCATCCACGATTGGTGGTTGCCCCTGATTGGACCAAAATTCCGATGGCAACGGAAAACCGTGCCAGTATGGTGGCGTACTATAGTGTATTACTTCCAGAGGCGCGTTTGCCGCTGATGCGTGCCCGTATTGTTGACCAAAAGTTCGAAATCGTACACGGCGATGACAAATTTAAAGATTTTCCCATTGCATTAAAAGGCATTTATGCTATTGATATGCAGGCGAACTGTGTGGGAATGTTTTGGGATGAAGAAGCCGATTTAAGAGCCACCCAGTTAGAAGACATCAAAGCACTCCTACACGCTTTGGCTGAACTTTAATATTAAAGATAAACAGGATTAACGATTCATTATGGCGAACGCTCCTCGATCCACATCAAAAAGCAGCACAGCGAAAACTTCTACAGCTGGGAGCAAGCGTGCCTTAGTGATTGTGGAGTCGCCTGCAAAAGCGAAAACAATCAACAAATACTTAGGTCCAGATTACATCGTGAAGTCATCTGTCGGTCACGTACGTGATTTACCGACAGGCGCGAGCAAAACGGCAGAGAAAAAGCCGGCAACGCGTACCAAGTTAACCGATGAACAAAAAGCAGAAAAATCGCAAAATGCATTGATTAACCGTATGGGTGTCGATCCAGAACATGACTGGAAAGCCAAATACGAAGTTTTACCGGGTAAAGAAGGTGTCGTTGCTGAACTGAAAAAACTGGCATCGCAAGTCGATGAAGTCTATCTCGCAACGGATATGGATAGGGAAGGGGAAGCGATTGCTTGGCATTTAAAAGAAGTGATTGGCGGGGATGATTCACGTTATCAACGTGTGGTCTTCAATGAGATTACTAAAAATGCCATTCAGGAAGCCTTTAAACAGCCGTCACGCCTTGATATCGATAAAGTGAATGCTCAGCAAGCCCGTCGCTTCTTAGACCGCGTGGTGGGCTTTATGATCTCGCCTTTACTGTGGGAAAAAATTGCCCGTGGTTTATCAGCAGGTCGTGTGCAATCGGTTGCAGTAAAACTGGTGGTTGAGCGCGAACGTGAAATTCGTAAGTTCATTCCAGAAGAATACTGGCAAGTGTTTGCGGATACTAAATCTAAAAAAGATGACATTCGTTTAGAAGCAGTCAAGCAAAATGGTAAAGCGCTTAAGCTGCATAATAAAGCCGAAACGGATGCGCTTCTAAATCTGATTAAAGATGCTGAATATAAAGTGTCTGTGCGTGAAGATAAACCGACGAAGGTTAATCCAAGCGCGCCATATATCACATCGACTTTGCAACAAGCGGCAAGTACCCGTCTCGGTTTCTCTGTCAAGAAAACCATGACCATGGCGCAGCGCTTATATGAAGCAGGTTTCATTACCTATATGCGTACTGACTCGACCTTCTTAAGTGATGATGCAGTCAGCATGGTACGCGGTCATATTGAATCTGAATTTGGCACAAAATACTTACCTGCAAAGCCAAATAAATATGGCAACAAAGCGGGTGCGCAAGAAGCCCATGAAGCGATTCGTCCATCAACAGTGGGTCTGAAAGGCGATCAATTGATAGGTGTAGACCGCGATGCACAGCGTTTATATGACCTGATTTGGCGTCAGTTTGTCGCGTGTCAAATGACGCCTGCCGAATACTTATCTTCAACGATTTTAGTGGATGCCAATGGTGTTGAGCTGAAAGCCAAAGGTCGTACTTTGGTCTTTGATGGTTTCACTAAAGTGCGTGGTGCCAACAAAGCCGATGACGATATTTTGCTGCCTGCGGTAAAAGTCGGTGAAGTACTCAAACTCGAGAAACTTGATCCATCGCAACACTTTACTAAGCCACCTGCACGTTTCACTGAAGCATCGTTGGTCAAAGAACTTGAGAAGAAAGGCATTGGTCGTCCATCGACTTATGCTGCGATTATCTCGACCATTCAAGATCGTGGTTATGTGAAGCTCGACAACCGTCGTCTCTTTGCCGAGAAGATGGGTGAAATCGTGACAGACCGTCTCGATGAAAACTTCAATAACCTGATGAATTATGCATTTACTGCAGATTTGGAAGGTCAACTTGATAAAGTTGCAGATGGCGATCGTAATTGGAAAGAATTACTCAATAGTTTCTATGGCGACTTCAAACAACGCCTGACTAAAGCGCAGGGTGAAGACGGTATGCGCCGTAATCAACCTGTCGAAGTCGATGCGGTACATTGTAAAGAATGTGACCGACCAATGCAGATTCGTACGGGTACGACGGGTGTATTCTTAGGTTGTTCTGGTTATAACTTACCGCCGAAAGAGCGTTGTAAGGGTACATTTAATTTAACCCCCGTTGAGTCTTTAGCTGCGCTGTCTGATGATGAAGCAGCAGAAACCGCTGACCTGATGTCGAAAAAACGTTGTCCAATTTGTGAAACCGCAATGGACAGCTATGTGATTGACGGTGGTCGTAAATTGCATGTCTGTGGGAACAACCCAGACTGTGATGGTTATGAACTCGAAGAAGGTGAGTTCAAAATCAAAGGTTATGACGGTCCAACCATTCCATGTGACAAGTGTGATGGCGAAATGCAGTTGAAAACAGGTCGTTTCGGTCCTTACTTCGCCTGCAACAGCTGTGACAATACCCGTAAAGTATTGAAGAGCGGTCAGCCAGCACCGCCACGTGTTGATCCAATTAAAATGGAACACTTACGCTCAACCAAACACGATGACTTCTTTGTTCTTCGTGATGGTGCAGCGGGTCTGTTCTTGGCAGCAAGCAAGTTCCCGAAAGTCCGTGAAACACGTGCACCGAAGGTTGCTGAACTGCGTTCTGTGGCGGAACAGATTGATCCGAAATATCAATTTATTTTGCAAGCGCCAGATGTTGACCCTGAAGGTAATCCAACTTTGGTTAAATTCAGCCGTAAAAACCAATCACAATATATTGGTTCTGAAAATGCAGAAGGTAAACAAACCAAATGGTCTTTGGTTTACCAAGATGGGAAATGGGTTGAAGCTTAAGCTTCGATAAAATCAAAAAATGCTGACTTCGGTCGGCATTTTTTATGTCAAAATGAATCCTGAAAAAAGAATCTAAAAATAAAAAAATCTAGGGGATGCTTTGAATGCAAACAAAAAAATTCGCAGTCTTGATTGATGCAGATAATTCATCTGTGAATGCGATTTCACATGTTTTAGAAGAAGTTGCGAAATATGGTATTGCCAGTGTGAAACGTATTTATGGCGATTGGAGTAGCGAAACGCTAAAGAGTTGGCGTGATGTGTTATTGCCGCACGCCATTACGCCTGTACAGCAATTTGCCTATACCAAGGGTAAAGATGCCACCGATATGATTTTAATTATTGATGCGATGGATTTGCTTTATGCCGGTGCTTTAGATGGCTTTTGTATTGTATCGAGCGATAGTGATTTCACCCCGTTAGCCTCACGTATTCGCGAAAATGGCTTAGCTGTGTATGGTTTTGGTCGTAAAAATACACCTGAGGCGTTTAAAAAAGCCTGCGATAAGTTTATTTACGTTGAAAACTTAATGAGTGATATTGAGATTAAACAGCAAGAAGATGAAGAACTCAGCACCAGTTCTCAAAAGAAAACGGCAACTTCAGAAAAAGTCATTGAAAATAAAATCACATCCTCTGCAAAAGATAATATCGTTTTGCCTGATAGCTTAGATGGCGCAACACTCAATCTGATTTATAAAGCGGTCAAAGACAACGCAGATGAAAATGGTTGGGCAAATTTAAGTATGGTTGGGCAGTATATTAGTGCAGTAAAACCTGATTTTGATTCACGTAACTATGGTCGAGCGAAACTGTCTGGCTTGATTAAAACATTAAATTTATTTGAAACAAAAATAGAAATGAGCCAAATGTATTTAAGAAAAATGAAGAAACAAGGCCTTCAATAATTATGTGGAAAAAAGTCCGGATCCTCATTTTATTGGTCATCTTGCTGATTGTTGCTGTAAATGCCTATCGTGATCAAAACCAAAATTGGTCTAAACCAATTTTCGTGCAGTTACATCCAATCAATGCCGATGGATCAAATATCACAGCACAATATATCCAACAACTGTCTCATCAAGATTTAGCGGGCGTAGAGCAATATTTGAAACTGCAAGCCAGTAAATATACTTCTACACCCGTTCATTTCTATTTCAAGCTTGGACGTGAACTGCTTGAAGCACCTCCAAAAGTACCTGAACAAGCAAACGTGATCAGCATCATGCTGTGGAGTTTAAAGTTTCGTTATTATGCATGGAAGCATCAGCGCAGCTTGGATCTGACACCGACGGTGACTTTGTATTTGAATTTTTATGATCCTGCTAAATTTAATGTACTCAAACACTCAACCGCGCTAGAGAAGGGGCGGATTGGCTCAGTGAACTTATTCGCGTCAAAGAAAAATTCAGAGCGCAATAAAGTGGTTTTAGTGCATGAGTTATTACATGCATTTGGAGCATCTGATAAATATGATTTAAGCTCAGGACAGCCAATTTATCCAATAGGTTATGCAGATCCGAATCAACTGCCACTGTTCCCTCAAGCCAAAGCGGAACTCATGGCAGGACATATTCCGACCTCTCACAATGAAAGTAAAATGCCAGAATCAGTCGATGAAACCTTGATTAGTGATCTGACTGCAACAGAAATCGGTTGGAAACCGTGATGTGGATAACTCAAAATTTATCCACATCTTGAACAGCAGATATGCACAATAGTATTGCTAGAGAAAAGTAAGAGGACGTATTTGACAGTCTGACTTCTTAAGCTGATCTGTTAAACTGTCTATCTCCCTAGCACGATGATCGAATATGAGTTTAGCCAACCTGATTGATGAATTAAATCCTCAACAAAAGCAAGCTGCCACAACTGAAACAAAACATAGCTTGGTTTTAGCAGGAGCAGGGTGTGGCAAAACCAAGACCATCGTAGCGCGTGCCGCTTACTTAATTGAGCAAGGTGTACCTGCCAATCAAATCCAAATTTTGACCTTTACCCGCCGTGCAGCCAGTGAAATTGTCGCGCGTGTGGAGTTAGCTTTAGGTGATCAAGCTAAAGGGTTGCGTGCATCAACATTTCATACTTTTTGTATGTATTTGCTGCGCCGTATTCCAAAAGCTTTTGGTTTAGAACAATTCTCGATTATTGATCGTGATGATCAACTCATGATGTTCCGCCTGATTCGCGGTAAAGATGATAAGAACAATCCGAATAGCTTGCCGAAGCCCAAAGAGCTATGTGATCTATATTCCTATGCGCGCAACACACGTCAAAAACTCAGTGTCGCTTTAGAAAAACAGATGCCTGAGCATTTGGCATTTATCAACATCATTGGCGACATCATGAAAGAATACGAAACACGAAAACGTGCGCGTAGTTTTTTAGATTACGATGATATTTTGGCAATTGTTGCAGCTGCACTCGCTGAGTCTGATGGCTTAGTGGATTATGTGGCTTCAATTTGTCGTCATATGCTCGTTGATGAAATGCAGGATACCAACCCACTGCAGTGGGCCTTGCTCGAACCTTTAAAAGACAAAGTTAATTTGTTCTGTGTTGGCGATGACGCACAATCCATTTACGGTTTCCGTGGTGCGGATTTTGAAAATATCCACCACTTTAAAGAACGTGTGCCTGATGCTGAAATTTTTAAGCTAGAGAAAAATTATCGTTCTACCCAAGAAATTTTAGATTTATCCAATTGGTTACTTGATCAATCCGAGATTAAATATGACAAACGTTTAGATGCACATCGTGGTGAAGGCATTAAACCGAAAATGCATATTTTTCCGAACGAATTTGATGAAGCCAAATGGATCGCGATTGATATCAAAGAACGCCATTATATTGAGGGTAGTCCTTGGCGTGATCACATGGTCTTGGTGCGTTCAAGTTTCGCTGCGCGTCATATAGAAGCCGCGTGTATTGCTGCCAATGTGCCGTATCGCTTTATTGGCGGTATGAAACTACTTGAAACCGCGCATGTGAAAGACTTAATGAGCTTACTGCGTGTAATTGCCAATCCACTCGATGATATTGCGTGGATGCGTTTCTTAACACTGTGGAATGGTGTAGGTGATGTGGGTGCAAGTAAACTGGCACAGCAACTTTTGCTTGAACCGAGTATGGATAAAATTGCTGAAAAGCTTGAACAATTTGGACGGATTCCGGCTGAAACCTTGCTCATCATGAAACAAATGGATGTGCTGCGCTCAGAAGTCAAAGCTTGCGTGAGTTTGGCGGTACAAGCCATTGAAAACCAATTGGCAGAAAATTATAAAAAAGATTGGGCACGTCGCCAAGGTGACTTTGAACTGGTCAAACAATTGGCTGCCAAGCATGGTCAACTCAGTGAATTCTTGGAAGCCTATGTGCTCGATCCTGTTTCTATTTCAGAAATAGAACGTCAGTCTGATAACGATGTGGTGACGCTGATTACGATTCACTCTGCCAAAGGGACCGAGCAAAAAGTGTGTTATGTGGCGAATGTGACACCCGGACAATATCCACATGCGCGTGCTCAAGGTGACTTTAATGAAGTCGAAGAAGAACGTCGTGTGCTGTATGTGGCGATGACGCGTGCACAAAATGAATTGATTTTAACCAAGCAAAATTTAAATCATTGGGCACGTGAAACTGTCGATGAACAAGGTCGTAAAGTGGAAAGCTACTTTATGAATGATTTAACCCGCAATTTATGTACTTTGGAAACCCATTACAAAACGCGTCAGCAGACGGTGAAAAGTGCCTTAATTGAAAGTAAGTCGATTAATTTAGATTTTGGCATTGATCTCGATTAAACTAGAGACAAATTGTTTTGTGCAAAAAGTAGAGTAGGCGTGTGCTTTTTGATATTTTTTGCCTATCTTCTTAAGGTTAATAGATGAAAATTTTAGTTCGTAACTTAGATCGTACCGTTCCTGAAGCGGAATTACTTAAGTTATTTCAAGCATATGGCACAGTTGCTTCATGTACTTTGGTGATGGACCCTGTGACAAAAAAATCAAAAGGTTTTGCTTTTGTTGAAATGCCACATGGTCGTGAAGCGATTAAAGCAATTAAAGGTTTAAATACTTTACGTTTGCATGGTCATGGTATTCGTGTAAAACAAGCAGAAGAAAAACCGACGGATGCAGCGCCATCTGAAGCAAAATAAATACAAGAGGGAGCGTAAAGCTCCTTTTTTGTGGCTCAAAAAACCTTTTTAGGTCATTTTTACCTGAACATCATCATCAACATGCTGTTCTTTCAATAAAACAACGTATGCGATTGCTTATTTGGTTGATTGTGTGTTAATTGCTGATTAATTGATCTATCTCTCCGTTATTTTTAAAATTTATCTAAAAACAAGATTGCTAAAAAAATGTACAAGTTTTAATTTGGATATTATCCATCGTGCTTATTCTTAGGACAATTTAATGACTCGTGTCGCGCGCTACCATGCAGATCGTACCAATCAAAAACTTTATTTTGCGCGTTTATCATGTCAACAAGCCGAACAGGTTGAGCATATTCAACAAGCACAGGCACATCGTGAAGCGGCAGTGTTTCATTTACAAGGCGCGGTCATGGCGTTTTTACAAGAATTGGTGCGTTACTATCGTTTGAATGACAGTCAGCCGACTTTAAAGTCAATTGAAGAGCATATGGCGGCAAAAGGGCAGATTTCTCCTGAGATTGTCATTTTGCAGCAGCTTGCCAAAGACGGATTTATTGCTGAGTTAAAACGTGCTTATCGCATGTGTCAGTATGCTCCTGAACCAAGTGCACCTGAGCCTGAAGATGAAACATCTTCAAACTTAATTATTAAAGTCACGCAAACACCACAAGCTTGGTTGCCCGATAGCGCTATTCTACGTGAGTGGCATCGTGAACTTACCGACCTGATTGATGGCTTCCGCCATGAAATGGTCGAGTTCTAAGCTTTGCTTGCACTTGAATTGTAAAAATTTACCCCGATATTAATCAGTCTGAATGCTTTAAATGTACTTGCCTACGTAACCATGCTTCACATGGAGGATCTATGTCTATTGAACAGTTGAAAGAATTATTTGGTAATCAAGATGCGATTTTAGAACTCGTTCAACTTGAAAGTGGTGAATTGGCATTACGTAATGCAGGTTCAGAAACACAGCCACTGGTGACGATTCAATTCAATGATGATGTCAATGCATTGCTTGGCGATCAAGCACCTGTAATTGCACAGCATATGATTCAGGCAGCTTTGTGTGGCTTATTTGAAAAACAAGTCAATGAAATGCAAGCTGAAGTTGTGGAAGAAAAGCCACGCTTTTTAAGTTAATTATTCAGATCTAAATAGCCTGAGAAATATAAAAAAAGCGCACTGTAAAGTGCGCTTTTTTTTATGCTGCTTAATGTGAGCTTGGATGCTGATGTGCGATTTCAATTTGGTGCAAAATATGACGACTCATATTTTTTGCCATTTCTTCTTTTGCATAGTAGACCGCACCAATATTATCTCGGCGAATGACTTCAGCTTCTTCCTTACTTTCAGCACAGACCAAAACCTGAATTTCGGGATTCAGTGTTTTCGCAATATCCACGATTTTATGAATATCTAAAATATCCATCGGTGAAATCACCAAAAGGCGCGCGTGTTGAATATGTGCCTGAATGAGTACACTCGGTTCAGTTGCAACACCCGACACCGCAGCAATGCCTTTTGCTCGTAAATTTTCTACAATTTCACGATTTTCTTCGGCAATGACGACTTTAATGTTTTTATCCATGAGTGATTTGGTGACACGACGACCGACTTCACCATGACCAATCATCACCACTTGATCGCGTAGGTAGTCTTGTGAGACTTCATCTGGCAGCATTGCCAATGGGTCACCACTACGCTCTAACAAACGTGCCAAAGACGAGCGCTCACGAATCCAATGTTGTACGGGTTCAATCGCAGAAAACACAAATGAGTTTAACGTAATCGAAATTAAAGCGCCGGCTAAAATCAGATTTTGTCCTTCAATTGACAATAACTGTAAGGACACACCGAGTGTTGCTAAAATAAAGGAGAATTCACCAATTTGGGCAAGTGATGCGCCCACGGTTAAAGCCGTATTAATTGGGTAACGGAAGAACAGCACCAATGCCATTGCAGCAATGGTTTTACCTACTAAAATAATGCCCACGACAGCCAATACATGCAGTGGTTGTTCGACCAAAATACGTGGGTCGAAGAGCATGCCGACCGAAACAAAGAATAAAATTGAGAAAATTTCACGTAAAGGCAGGGTTTCTTCTTCAGCACGGTGACTAAAATCAGATTCTTTCACCACCATACCTGCGAAGAATGCACCGAGTGCCATCGACACGCCAAAGACTTTATAGGCACCAAAAGCAATTGAAATGGCTGCTGCGACCACAGTCAAGGTAAAGAGTTCACGAGAGCCTAAACGTGCGACAAATTGCATGATCATCGGCACGAGACGTTTACCAATAATCAGCATAAAGGCAATAAAGCCAGCAACTTTGAGTAAGGTAATGCCTAATGTTGTCCAAATATTTTCATCGGCTGCACCTGCCAAGGCTTGACCGCCAAGCAACACTGCGGTTGCAGGTAAAAGCACTAAAGCCAAAACCATGACGAGGTCTTCAACAAGCAGCCAACCTACCGCAATTTTACCGTTAACCGATTCTAGTAAGCCCCGATCCGCCAAGGCTTTGAGCAATACTACGGTACTGGCACAGGAAAGACTTAAACCGAACACCAATGCCGAGCCAAATTCCCAACCCCAAAGCATGGACACACCAATACCGAGTAAGGTCGCAACTGCAATTTGTAAAATTGCACCCGGCAGGGCAATACGACGGACTTGCATTAAATCATTTAAGGAAAAATGCATGCCAACGCCAAACATCAAGAACATGACACCGAGTTCAGCTAACTGATTGGCAAGATGAATATCACCGACAATCCCTGGGGTATTGGGACTAATAATGACACCGGCAATTAAATATCCGATCAATGGCGGTAAACGTAGGCGTGCTGCAATATAGCCAAAAACTAAAGCCAGACCAAAACCAACAGCCAGTAATATGATTAGATCAACATCATGCGGCACTCAACACTCCTTTTAACGCGTGAATATGGGAAATAAGCACAAAAAATGCCAAAACGTCTTGAAAGTTTAGCAACTTGAATAAAAAAAATGCAAAAAAAAACGACCTGTGAGGGTCGTTCTTTCAAGAAAACTAAAATTATTTAATTTTAGCTTCTTTAAAAATTACGTGTTGACGGATTTTTGGATCAAATTTTTTGATTTCCATTTTTTCCGGCATAGTACGTTTGTTCTTAGTCGTGGTATAGAAATAACCAGTACCAGCAGAAGAAACTAAGCGAATTTTATCACGCATGGTTCAGACTCCTTAGATCTTTTGACCTTGAGCACGTAGGTCAGCAACAACCTTCTCGATACCCAATTTGTCGATAATACGCATACCTTTAGTAGTTAGACGAAGACGTACAAAACGTTTTTCGCTTTCTAACCAGAAACGGTGGTGGTGCAGGTTCGGCTCGAACCGGCGTTTAGTTTTGTTGTTGGCGTGTGAGACGTTGTTACCAACGACTGGACGCTTGCCGGTAACTTGGCAAACCTTAGACATGGTGTAACTCCATTGATTCAGCCAACAGCAAATCTGTATGGCCAGTCAAAAATAAACGGATTGAATTCATTCAAGGGGCGTTTTATACCAAAAATGCGCTTAAAAGACAAGCGATTTCAGTTAAAACGAAACATGAGCTCGTTTGATAGCTCATGCCTTGATCATTTATCGAAGAAGAGTCTTCGAAATCAGCTTATGAATCGGCTTATTAAACGGTGGGAGAATGTATTTTAAGCTATACAGCTTAGGATTAGACATTACTGACCGTTCATGCGACAAGCTGAAAAAGCCCTCGGGTCCATGATACTTACCCATCCCCGATGCACCAACGCCACCAAATGGTAAATCGTCCTGTGCGACATGGGTGAGAACAGTGTTTTGCCCAAAGTGCCCTGAATGTGTTCGCTGTGCGACATAATCGGCACGCGCTTGATCAAAGTCGAAATAGTATAAAGCAAGTGGACGCGGTCGGCTATTAATAAACTCGATGACTTCGTCAATTTGATCATATTCCATGATCGGTAATATCGGACCAAAGATTTCATTTTGCATAATTTGTGCATCAGGCGACACATTGGTCACAACTGTTGGCGCAATTTTACGCACATCTGCCACATTTTCACCGCGCGGATTAATCTCGATAATATTGGCACCATTTTCACGGGCATCATCTAAATAGCCTTGCAGGCGATTGTACTGTTTGTCATTTACAATTGAAGTGTAGTCCTGATTATGGGCTAAATGTGGGTACATGCTTTCAATATAGGTTTTAAAATGACCGATAAATTCAGCGGTTTTACCCCGTGGTAGGAACATATAGTCAGGTGCGACACAGGTTTGACCCGCATTCCAGAGTTTGCCCACGGCAATTCGTTCTGCGACATCACGAAGATCAATTGATGGGTGAACCAGTACAGGTGATTTACCACCCAATTCCAAAATAACCGGTACGAGATTTTCAGCTGCAGCCGCCATGACGGTTTTACCGACATTGGTTGAGCCTGTGAAAATCATTTTATCGAAAGGTAAACGACAGAATGCATCAGAAACCGCACCACCACCATTAATAACTGCGACCAATTCTTTCGGAAAAGCTTCAGCTAAGGCTTTTTCAAGCACATCACCAAATGCAGCGGATGCACTGGAAATTTTAATCATGGCATGGTTACCCGCAGCCAAAGCACAAATTAAAGGTCCGACAGACAATAACAATGGATAATTCCATGGCGTCATAATGCCGATCACGCCCAAAGGCTGATATTGCACCCATGCTTTTGCAGGTTGATGAATAATGCCAATATGACGTTTAGAGGGCTTCATCCAAGCGGTGAGGTTTTTACTGTAATATTTAATTTGTTCAAGACACGTCAGTAATTCACCAATCTTGGTTTCACCAATGGAACGGTTGCCATAGTCTTGATTAATTGCATCGGCAAATTGATCTTGATACTTAACTAAGATACGCTTGAGCCGTGCTAAACGATCAATACGTTCTTTTGCTGTCGGCAATGGATAGCGTGAATAAGCATGTTTTTGATGTGCCAGTACATCCGTTAAATGTTGGTGATCGAAAAAATGCGGTGTCATTGATGTTGTTTTTGTGTGACTGTTCATGCAGCACTACCATGTTTTATAAAATCGATGAATTATTTTTAGAGTAATTACTCTAATTAGTCAAGTTACTTTACGTGTTAGCGCCTATAATGTGTGTGAATACGTGAACTGGATGGTTATTTTAGGATGTCCCAAACCAAAACGTTAAAAACCAAAGAACGTATATTGCAGCTCAGTTTGCAGTTGTTCAATGAGCGCGGTGAGCGTTCAGTAACGACCAATCATATTGCCGCTGAATTGGGAATGAGCCCTGGCAACTTGTATTATCATTTTCGAAATAAAAATGAAATTATCAAAGAATTGATGGAGCAATACCAAAAGCAAACTTTGGATATGCTGGCTTTGCCTGAAGACCGTCAACTTGATGCCAATGATAAAATTCATTATTTCCAAGTCCTAAGTAGTCAGTTATGGGCATATCGTTTTTTACATCGCGATGTGTATCATTTGGTAGAAAATAACGAGGATTTCCGTAAGTTGTATCCGCGCTTTGCCGGTCAAGTCATGCAACAAGGGCAAAAAATTTACAAAGCTTTTGTGCTTGCAGGTCTGATGGAAATGACCGATTCAGAAATTGAAGCATTGATCATTAACTTGTGGATTGTGCTGACAAACTGGACCAACTTCTTGTATATGTCGGGTCATATTACCGACTCCAATACATTGGAAGAAAAATGGGTTTGGCAGGCGCTACGTCAAATGGTGTTCTTGGAAGGTGCATACTTACGCGGTGAGAGTCGTCAGACCTATGAAGGTTTGCTTAATAGTATGGGTGGTTCGGAATTATTTGCCAGTCTTTCATCGATTAAAAACTTGCAAGATGAAAGCGCTATTCAGAATCCGACAGAAACGCGTTAGAATACTCGGCTTAATTTTTCATTTACCTGATTAGTGACTTTAACCAACATGAATATGACGACTGCCAACACCGCACGTTTATTGATTACTTGTGAAGACAAGCCAGGCATCGTACAGGCCGTTTCAAGCTTCTTATATCATCAAGGTGCGAACATTACTGCACTTGATCAATATGCGACAGAAGCGCAGGGCGGGCGTTACTTCATGCGTGTTGAGTTTGAACTGGATAACCTGCAAAGCCGTAAAGAAAGCCTGACACAGACATTTGCTGCAAATGTGGCTGAGCGTTATGAAATGCACTGGCGTTTAGCTTTAGTTAGTGATGTGAAAAAAATTGGTATTTTGGTGTCTAAAGTCGATCACGCTTTGCTTGAATTGTTATGGCGTCATGCGCGTGGTGGCTTACCTTGTGAAATCACTAAAGTGGTCTCAAACCATGAAACTTTACGTGAATCGGTAGAGAACTTCGGTATTCCGTTTGAAGTCGTTCCTGTAAATAAAGACAATAAACGTGAAGCTTACACGCAAATTGATGAGTTGATGCAAGGCAACGATTTATTGGTACTTGCGCGTTACATGCAAATTTTGGACGAAGAATTCGTGGAAAAATGGCAAATGAAAGTGATCAATATTCACCATTCATTCTTGCCTGCATTTGTAGGGGCAAATCCGTATAAACAGGCGCATGAGAAAGGCGTGAAGTTAATCGGTGCAACAGCGCATTATGTGACTGCTGATCTTGACCAAGGTCCGATTATTGAGCAAGATGTTGAACGTGTAAATCATGATTTTACTGTTGAGCAATTGCGTGAATTGGGTCAAGACGTTGAACGTAATGTATTGGCACGGGCAGTAAAATGGCATTTAGAAGACCGTATTATTGTGGATGGCAATAAAACAGTCGTCTTCCAATAAGATTTGCTCAAGATTTTTAAAAAAGGCATACTTTTAGTATGCCTTTTTTTATTTATCAATTTTTATTCACAAAAAAGTCAATGAAAGATGGGATTAGTAGTTGCAAATGAAAACACTTCTCATTTATTATTGGCATACTTTAATTGTGCTAACCGATGCGCATAATTGATCATTCAAATCAATGAGTGGTTTATGTCATCGAGGTAATAGATTTAATGAGTCAAGTTGCTGTGCCCCAAATGCCTACTCCGCCGAATCAGATGAAAAAGAAAACCATCTCTATCGTAGCGGTAGTTTTGCTTGGACATGTTGGTGTGCTATGGGCAGTTAGCCAAATGAAAGCACCTGAGCTTGCGCCTGTTGAAAAGCAACCGATGAAAGTTCGTTTTGTAAAACTACAAGAAGCGCCAAAACCTTTACCACCGAAGCCAAAGCCACCAGAGCCTAAAAAAGAGCCGCCAAAGCCGAAAGAAGTTAAAATTGTAGATAAACCATTACCGCCACCACCGAAGAAAGTTGAAAAAATTCAACAGGTGAAAAAAGCAGAAACACCAAAACCAGTTGCACCTAAAGTTGAAGCAAAACCAACCCCGAGTCCTGTGGTTTCAACGGTGGTGACCGAAACTAAAGTGACGCCAAAACCAGCGCCAGTTGCACCCCCTGAACCTGTTGCGCCACCATCTCCACCAGCGCCTCCTGCACCAAAAAGTGTGTCATTAGGTGGCGGTGTAAGTTGGTTGCGTTCACCAAAAGTATCTATGGCACCGGGTGAGATTCGATCAAGCTGCTCAATGACTGTTGATATTTCAGCGAATGAACAAGGTAAGGTTGTTTCCGCAACCGCACGAAACTCGTCATGTAGTTCTGCCGTAAACCGTAAGGTTGAAGGTGCAGTTCGACGTGCACAATTGACCAAATATGTAGAAAATGGCGTGGCATATCCAACACGTGTGGAACAACCATTCGATTTTCAAATTAGTAAATAACGGCTAACCCATTAGGAGTTCGATGATGAACTTTTCAGTTTATTGGCAACACGCTGATGCAGTCAGTAAATCACTGTATTTCATCTTATTAGCGATGTCGATTGCAACGTGGACGATCTTTGTTTTGCGTCTACTCGGCACTCGTCAACTTAAAGAAATTGCATACACGCAGTTGTCCGATGCATTGAATAAGTTGAAATCAAAATTTGCGCCGTTGGCATTTGAACAACGAAAAGCAGTCGCTGAACAAGCGCTATTACGTCAAATTACCGTTGAAAAAGCCAATGCTGAAAAAGGCGTTGCAGTTTTAGGTACGTTGGCTTCAATTGCGCCGTTTGTTGGTTTATTCGGTACCGTGTGGGGGATTTTCCACGCGCTTGTTGCTGTGGGTAAAAGCGGTCAAGCAGGTCTTGCTCAAGTGGCAACCCCAGTCGGTGAAGCGTTGATTATGACAGGTCTAGGTCTAGCAGTCGCAATTCCTGCGGTATTGGCATATAACATTTGTGTTCGTGTGAACCGTAGCTTAAGCAACGAATTACAAGATCATGCACATAGCTTATTGATCGACACGATGTTGCAACAAGATTCATCTGCACCGAAAGCGCAAGCAACAGTGGCACAAGACAAATTGGTTGGAGGTCAAGCTTAATGGCTTTTCAATTGGGTGAAGACAACGATACAGGCATGAATGAGATGAATCTCATTCCCTTGATCGACATTATGTTGGTATTGATGATCATCTTTTTGGTGACAGCGACCGTTGCTAACCCATCAATTCCATTAAACTTACCAGAAATGACGGATGAAATTCATCCACCGCCTCCTGAATCTGTTACTGTAAATATTAAAGAAAGTGGTGAGATTGTTGTGGATAATCGCACGGTCACTTTCGATGAACTACATGTTATATTTCAAGAGAAAGCGGCAATAGATAAAAAGACCTCTATTCAATTACAAGCTGATGGTGATACACGTTACGATAATGTAGGACAAGTGATGAAACATGCGAGTGAAGCCGGACTCAGTGACATTGCTTTTGTTAGTAAAGACTAATGATGTTCCTTCAAAAAAAGCGACCTTGAGGTCGCTTTTTTTATGTCATGACTTTATTTAAGTAAGTCGACAAACTTACTACGTAGCTTATTTAATTTAGGCGGGATTGCAAAGTTGCAGTAGCCTTGATTGGGATTCTTTGCAAAGAAGTTCTGATGATAGTCTTCGGCTGGATAGAACGTTGGGGCAGGGCTCAGTTCAGTCACAATATTAATGCCTTCTGCTTTGAGTTCATCAATCATGACTTGTGCTTCATCGCGCTGAGTTTCATTTAAGTAATAAATGACAGAGCGATACTGTGTCCCGACATCGTTACCTTGGCGGTTCAATGTCGTTGGATCGTGTGTGGCAAAGAACACATCCAGAATTTGTTTAAAACTGATTTGACTGTCATCGAAGTCAATTAAAATCACTTCTGCATGATTGGTATCACCACGGCAGATATCGTCATAGGTGGGATTGGTCGTATGTCCACCTGCATAGCCGCTTACGACTTTCTCAATGCCTTGAATTTGTAGAAATACTGCTTCCGTACACCAAAAGCAGCCACCACCTAACAGTGCTTGTTGCATGCCTCTATCCTTTATGGAGTTAAAAAGTCTCTTTCTTGATTGTATACCGAAATCAAGTGATATAAAAAACCTGAATCATCAGGCTTTTTTATAGAAAGAAATTAACGTGGTTGAATAGGTGTTTCAAGCTGAATCAATAAGTTGCCATGTTTGTCGAGCAGTTTTAAGGTTTTTGCATACACTTGATAATGGGTCACTTTATTGAGTGCTACATTAAAGTCTCGATCAATATTGTTGTTATTGAGGCAAGCCATTTGAGTACCCGCCATTTGACTTAATGTCAGTGTGTCGCCTACGACTTGGTAGCTGCCCATAATGCGATTACAGCCATCTGCACCTGAAACACGCTGTGATGCTGAATCAAATTGTAGGCTTGGAATATTGCGTGCAGTTGGTGCGGTTTTAATTTCGGTATTGCCAATTTGAGTGGCGATCCAAGTACGGTTTTGTAGACGTTCTGCATTTTGCGCAGATTGTTGGTTATTTGGCATGGTTTCACAGCCCGCAAGCATGACTACAGAACTCAAGATCGCAATAGACATTGATTTTTTTAACATCGGATTCACGCATTCTCATGTTGTTGTTATTTGTATATAAACAAAAAAACAGCATGCTGACCAGTTTAATTTGTATCTGCATAGACGTATAAAAACGGTCATTTAGGCTTAATCTATCTTCGGTTTGGGCAAGCCATTTCGAATTATTTCAGAATATTGCTCGCTGCTCATGTGCTGAAATGATTTTACCTTTGGATTGACATGCGCACGTGCATACCATGTTTGCATGTTTAACGATGGATCAATGGCATTTAAGTCGTGCATATAATTAGGCAAATAGCCCGAAGCAATCAAACGATAGTCAAAGGGAAGTGGCTGTTTAGACACAGCTTGCACCATATCAAAGACCAAAGTCGTGCAGTTACTGGTTAAGGTGTTGTACCACTTTGGCTGCTTCGCTAATTCATCCACTTTCAGTAAATATTCTTCAAATAATGCCTTTGCTTCAGCTTTAGGCATATTGACGGGGAAAAAATAAACTTGCTCACCACGGGTATTACTGCGCGTATAAATAATATCTTTTTCATCTGATGCGACAAGGCTAAGCTCAAACTTGCGGAAGAATCCACCAATCGCAGAAAAATCTTCCGTTTTCTCTTTGCGAATTTCAATAGAAAAGGTCAGCGGTTTTTGATTGGCAAAATCAAAACTCACCAACGTATGCGCAATTTGTGGCCCCATCCAATAGGAGGTCACAATATTTACCCCATTAATTTGATCAAGATCAAACTGACGCGTTTCCCAACGTTCAATGTAACTGCCATTCGCCTTCCAATCAAAATTGCGAACATTGTGCAAGGTGACCAAATTGCCTTGTTTTTCGTAGCTTAAAACTTTAGCAACCTCAGGATTCCACTCACGATCTTGCCGAGCTTCTAGGCTAAAATACCAAAATAAGCCCAACAAAAATGCAAAAATATACAGAAGAATATCAGCGGGTTTTGAAATAAGATGACGGCTAAAATACAGCCCCAAGACACAGCAAGAAAATAGTGCCCACAGTACAATCAGGACGATACTTCCTATATTTCCTAAGGGCTGTTGTATCCAAACAGCAAGACCGAGCCAAATACTTGAAATCAGCACAAATAGGCTGAAAATGACAGTAAGAATCCAATTGCTCCAAGCGGGTAAAGCCTTGCTGGTGTTTTGCATACCGAGATCTTATTTGAAATTATATGCTTTATTTTCGGTAGGTTGCGAACTCGAAAGCAATCCCAGTTTTGTCGTCAATGTGTTGTTCTGAGGCAATTTTTTTGAACTCAGCAGGAATGGCAGGATAATAAGCATCACCTTGCACATCTAGTTCAACATGGGTCAGTTCTAAACGGTCTGCAATATTCAGTGTTTGTTTAAAGATTTCACCGCCACCGATAATGAATACGGTTTCTGGTTTTTCTGAGGCTTTAACATCTGCTACTGCTTGAGTTAGAGCATCCTCAATACTATAAGCCACTTTAGTACCTTCAAATGCCCAATGCTGATCACGGGTAATGATCCAATTAACGCGTTTAGGCAAGGTTCGTCCCATCGACTCTAACGTCTTACGTCCCATCACCACCACACCACCTTGGGTGATTTCTTTGAAATGTTTCAGGTCAGCCGAAATATGCCACGGTAAATCATTGCCTTTACCAATACAGCGCTGTTGATCCATGGCAACCACGTGTACCACTTCTAAGTTTTGAAATGCCATTTTGAAAAATCCTTGAAAGCATCCCTGAATTCATCCAAATTTTTGCTTTTTGAGAGGGATGAACATGGGATTAAACAATTGAGGTTGAATCATTCTTAATTTTAGACGGGGGAATGTGAGGTTTTGACCTCTCCCTAACCCTCTCCTTAAAGGAGAGAGAATACAGAAATAGGTAAATTAAACCGCGACAGGCGCTTTAATGCCCGGATGTGACTCATAGCCGACAATTTCGATGTCTTCAAATTTAAAATCGAATAAATCTTTGACTTCAGGATTCAACTTTAACTGACATAAACCGAGGGGTTCACGGCTAAGCTGTAATTTGGCTTGTTCAAAATGGTTGCTATATAAATGCGTATCACCACCTGTCCAGACAAAGTCACCGACATCTAAGTCACAGACTTGTGCGATCATGTGGGTCAATAGCGCATAGCTTGCAATATTAAATGGCACACCTAGGAACACGTCAGCACTGCGTTGATACAACTGACAAGACAATTTGCCGTTATGTACAAAGAATTGGAACAAGGTATGACAAGGTGGCAAAGCAACCGTACCCGCTTCATTCGGGTTCCAACCTGACACGATTAAACGACGTGAATTCGGATTGGTTTTAATTTCATTGATGAGCCATTGAATTTGATCAAAGCCATCTTTGTTAAAGCTGTTATCTGGGTTTTTAGTCGCACCAAAGTTACGCCATTGATGACCGTAAACTGGCCCTAATTCGCCCTCAGGACGACCAAAGCGCGCAGTTTGTTCCGCAGTAGACCATTCATCCCAAATTGAAACTTTATGGTCTTTTAAATATTGAACGTTGGTGTCACCTTTTAAAAACCACAACAGTTCAATCACGATTGAACGGAAATGCACTTTTTTAGTGGTCAATAAAGGAAAACCTTTTGAAAGATCAAAACGCATTTGATGACCAAAAACCGAACGTGTCCCAGTCCCAGTACGGTCGCCTTTGTCACCGCCGTTGTCGAGGATATGTTGTAAAAGGTCAAGATATTGGCGCATAGTTCTCTCTGTAAAATATGTTAAAAATGCTCAATACAAAGTTGAGTCATTTCAATTTGAGCTCATCATACCATTTTTTTTTCGGACTTCGCAGCGCTGAAATTTGCGATACTCAATCTTATATCCGTAAATAAAAAAGCACCCAATTTGGGTGCTTTGAATAAACAAATATTTAAGCTGTTTTATGACCTGTATGTACGCTATGGATTAAATCTGTAAGATCGTAACCGATAGATTGTGCATATGCTAAATATTCAGCTTTGGTTGCTTCATCGAGGTTAGGCGAGCGATGCAAAAGCCATAAATACTTTTGATTTGGTTCACCAACTAAAACAGTTTGATAGTTGGCATCAATTTTTAACACCCAATAATCACCTTTAGTGAATGGAATCCAACGGAAGCCTTCAGGTAGGAAACTGACTTCAAGCTTGCCATTTTCAGCATCAACAATCGTTGCTTCACCAATAGATTCATCGAGTTGCTTATTTTCATCTAAGCAGCGGTTTTGCACGCGTACTGTGCCATTTTCATTCAGTGAATAGACTGCTGAAATATCGGTGCTGTCTTCAGGTTGGTGTTTCATGGGTAAACGTGCAATTTCGTACCACGTCCCTAAATATTGTTCTAAGTTGAAATTCGAAACGGTCGTTAAATCTTGACTCATTATTTTCTCCGATTGCCGGTTGTTGTTAAAAGGGATGCATTAGTCTAAACAGAATAAGGCCTGAAAAATGATGTAAAGATGTAGTGAAATGTTGTCAATTGAGGCTCAATGGTGAGCTTATTTGTCTCAAGAAGGGCTAAAATTTGATGTAAAAATAAGCAAAACGGATGCTTTTTAGCTGCTAAATTGAGCGATTATTTACGTAATAAAACATAAATTGTAAATGCAGTGATTTGGGAATTATTATTCAAAACAATATGATATCAGGTATATGTTTCAGTTTTGACAAGAAATTTTACATTTCTAGGGTGAATATTTACAATGATCCAGTTAGTATGATCAGCCTGTGAAATAGATAAATGCCGTAAAGATTCGGCGAGGAGCGATTGGTAAAGAATGGTTTATGATCAACCCGTGAACACGAGTGAAATTCATGCTCCTGTCCAAGCAAACATCATAGTACGTTCCCAATCGGAGCAAAAGCCTAAAAAATCTTCGCAAAAAAATGCGGTGAAATCGACGCACACCAGTTTTGGTTCTGGAACTGGTCAACGTATTGATATCTCTAAATTCACTAGTTTCTTGCAGGGTATTAACCGCAGTACCAGTACACAAAAATGTGCCAAGAGTATTCGTGTAGGCTTACAGTCTGCGGGTGCGAAAATTGTGAATCACCCTGTCGCAGCAGCAGATTGGGGCAGCACCTTACAGCAAATTGGCTATAAAAAAATTAATCTTTCTTTTGATCGTCCTAAAAAAGGCGATATCTATATTATTGATCGTACTCAGAAAAACCGTTATGGGCACATCGCTGCATATTCGGGTAATGCTTGGGTATCTGACTTCAAGCAAAGTGGTTATGCGGTATATCGCAACCAAAATGTTAAATATAGCTACTACCGTTTAGATACAGACAACTAAGCCTCATCTCTAGGTGCTTCAAATCGTTTGGCACGTTTTTCATAGATAGAGACCAGAAATAAGCCCACCGCCATAAAGCCGATTAGTTGAATGACTAAGGCGAAAGTGTCGAGTGGGCTTTTTGCATCTGGAAAATATCCCATCATCGTGATTAAAACCACAATTGGAATAATGTTGTTCAAAGATTGAAAACCATTTCGATAAGGATGATTGGCTTTGAGCTTGAGCCTAAAGTGACGCATAACATGAATCAAGATGCCGAGTCCAATACTGATCAAGCTCAATACAACATCTAATTGAATTTGAGTTGATGCGATATAGGTCGCCATGCACGTCACAATAATGACGATGAGCTTAAATTGACGGCTACAAGCCTCGGAATACCAAAAATTAAGCATTAGTTGAGTTCTGCGTGTTTTGATTGAGTAAAGACAAAGGCGAAAATAGGCAAATTGCTAAGGTCATAAAACCAACCCCTTGCACACCCGGCAACAGAATTTCCCCATCTTTCATATTCATAAAGATAAGCGCCAAAAGCAGTGCGATTGGAATCCAAGTCAGTAAGCGGTAGAGTAAACTTGTTGGCTGTAGACTTGCGAAATGCACTTTGCAATAACGACAAATTAGAAAAATAATACCTGTACCCGCAAACATTAAAATCGCATCAAGTTTAAGCGGTTCCATCCAATACAAAGCAGCCGTGACTAGGGCAGCCACAACAAAAATAAGTATTTTTTTTAAAATCGATATCTGTGGATTAAACCAGAACTCAAGCATTTTTGTTTCTTTGATGAGGTGAATATCAGGCACTTTAGCATATTTTAAAGCGAAAAAAAGCGAGGCTATTGCCTCGCGATCACTTCAAAATTTTAGTTTGTTTTTTGTGGACCCCAGTCATAGGTTTTCTTTTGGTACGCATACCAAAGCATCCAAAGACCAATCAAGATCATAGGTAAACTTAAGAATTGACCTTTACTCATCCAGCCAATAAACAACTGCCCATTGTCGGGTTCGCGGAAAAATTCGGCCATAAAGCGCGCCAAACCATAACCTGTCAGGAACACTGCTGAAACTGCCATACGTGGACGCGGTTTTGAACTAAACCACCATAACACCACAAACAGAATCAAACCTTCGAGCAGTGCTTGATAAAGCTGCGATGGGTGACGCACCAATTGTAATGGATCAGTAGGGAAGATCATACCCAATGCAAAATTGGGATCGGTCACTTGGCGACCATAAAGTTCACCACCAATGAAGTTACCAATCCGACCAAACATCAGACCTGTTGGTACACAAGGCGCAATAAAATCCAAGGTTTGGAACCATGTCATCTTATATTTTTTACACCAGAATAGCATTGCCCCCATGACACCCAAGAATCCGCCATGGAAGCTCATGCCGCCTGTCCAAATTTGGAATAACCAAAGTGGATCTGCAAGGAATTGTGAAAAGCCATAGAACAACACATAACCAATGCGCCCACCTAAAATGACGCCCAACGCCCCATAGAAAATCAGGTCAGAGACCATATCCGGTGTCCAACCGCGCTCTTTCGCACGATAGCTTGCGAGTCCCCAAGCAAATAAAAATGCCAGTAAATACATCAGTCCATACCAATGAACTTGCAGTGGACCGAGCGCAATTGCGACGGGATCAATATTTGGATAGGTGAGCATTCATGTACCTTGTGATTCTGTTTTGAACAGATTTTAGCTGAAAGCGTGGAAAAATGTTGTACATTCAATGTGTAAAGATCAAAACCTGACGGATGAGCAAGCAATATGTGTATTGTGGCCTTGGCTTGGCAAGTGTTAGAACAGACACCTCTATGTCTGATTTCAAATCGAGATGAGTTTTATCATCGACCGACAACTGCTTTACATCATTGGAATAATAGTCCCATTGTGGCAGGTCAAGATTTGCAATCGGGTGGTACATGGATGGGTGTGACTGAAACAGGGCGTTGGGCAGTATTAACCAACTTCCGTGATGGTCATGACCAGAAAACCTACCCAACTTCACGAGGGCATATTATCCAAGATTTCTTATTGTCCGATTTAACTCCCATTCGTTTTGCACAAACATTAGAAAAACAACAATGTGATTATGCTGGCTTTAATCTGTTTGTGGGCGATCAAGCACAAGCGGTATACATGAGCAATCGCGGAGAGCCGCCACAAGTGCTTGCCCATGGTGTATATGTGGTATCGAATGGTTTAATGACCGAGCATTGGGAAAAAACACGACATTTACGTAAACGCTTTACTCAAGAATTTCTGCCGATGTTGCAGCAGCATACGATACCAAACTCTGATATACACCATGCAGCATGGGATATTTTAGAAGATCAACGCAAAATCCTTCCAACTTTATTACCCAATACAGGAATTTCTAAAGAGATGGAGCACTTATTGTCATCGACGTTTATTCAAAGTCCGCTTTACGGCACACGTTGTTCTAATCTTTTAAGCTTAACGAAGGATGAATGGCATTGGCTTGAAAAGAGCCAACAGGGTGAACATGCAGGACAGACAATTGAATTGAAGATTCCTGTTCAGCAATAAAAAATGCCGACATGCAGCCGGCATTTTAAAGCTTTATTTTAAGCTTGTTTTGTTTCTAATGCTTCACCTGCAATAACACCACCATCTTTACGGGTAATGACGACTGTTGCAGAACGTGGACGAGAACCAATACCCGTACTGATTAAATGCTGAGATTGGTTTGACGGCCAAGTGCCACCGGGATGCTGCACATTGACAAAAATAGCTTTGTAATCTGGCGTCATGGTCACACCTGTAATTTCACAACCGGCTGGACCGACAAGGAAACGACGTAATTGACTGTCATCGAGTTTGCTGCCTACAGGTGTCTTTTGTGAACCTGTGCCTGCAGTGGCTACCGCAACGCCACCATCGCCAATCTTACCAGGCAGTGCAGCAAGCATCATACAGTTGGTAGTGTCAGTATACGCACCATCATCAGTTTGAATCCAAAGCACACCGCGTGGGTCGAACCACATACCATCTGGGCTTGAAAAATCATTGTTATCTGTTAAGCCTGATAAGTTCACGCCCGGCAATGAATCTGACTCTGCACCGAACAAGAAAATATCCCACGTAAATGATTTTGCAGTGACATCATCTTGATCCTCACGGAAACGAATAATGTGTCCATTAATATTGCCGCCTAGACGATTGTTTTTGTCGTCATCATCTGCGTATTGACGAGGGTTGGCGGCATCAATCTGATGAGCTGTACCACGCTGTGAGTTATTGGTGAGCGTGACATATACTTCGCCATTTTCGGGATTCACCGCAACCCATTCAGGTCGATCCATCTTGGTTGCATCCGCAGCATCGGCTGCAATACGCGCATGTACAAGAATATCGGCTTGGTCTTGGAATTTGTATTTTTCATAGCTTGTGATTTTAGGGTTATTCATCGATAACTCTAACCATTCGCCTTTCGCTTCACCAGTTGCATCGTTGAAATCGAATTTCGCCACATACAATTGACCATTGTTCATGTATTTATCGCCGGCTGCATAGCCACCATTGACATCACTTGGATTCCAGAGCGCGTTCGAGATAAATTTATAGATGTATTCGCCTTGAGAATCATCACCCATGTAAAACGCCAGTGGCTTGCCAGAAATGGCACGGCTTACGCGGCAATCTTCGTGTGCAAAACGACCTAATGCGGTACGTTTTACCGGTTTACTCCGGTTGTCGAATGGATCGATTTCGACAATCCAACCAAAGGTATTGATGGTATTACGATAGTCTTGGCTTGCACTTTCAGCCACCGCTGCCGTATTCCAGCGGCTGAACATATCTGCTTGTACCAGCGATGGGTTTTGAATGCTCTGCCAGTTATAACCGCTTGCTTTATTCGATACTTTATAGCGTGATAACGCATGTTCGGTCATTTCGTCGCGTAAGTCGGCATTTTCACCTTCTTTTTGACGAGCAAGATATTGGTTAAAGTTTTCTTCGGTGGTGAGATAGGTTCCCCAAGGGGTATAACCATTACCACAGTTATTGATGGTGCCGCGTGTCACAATAGAAGTTGGATCAAATGCGGTTTGCACTAATGCATGTCCACGCACAGGACCGCGAAACTCGATTTCAGTCGCAGCAGTAATACGACGGTTAAAAGGCGAGTTTAAATCAACGCGGATTTCTTGCGTTTTTGGATCTTTATGTAAATGAATAATCGAGACACCATGCGCATGGATTTCTCGCAGTGCTTCATCTTCAGTGATTGTCGCTGCATTAAAGCTACGGCCACGTGGATGTAAATCACTACGTTGGATATATTCATGGTTCATGACCAATAAGCCTTGCTCCGATGCATTGGCATCGTAGTTTTGCTTCGCTACGTTAAGCCCAAAGAAGGTCATACCATCGTGGTTGTCACCGACACGGCGCTCATAAGAAATACCACTTGGAATATCATTTTCATTCCATACAGGAAGGCTTGAATGGAGTGGGTCACCCACAGCATGCAAAATTTTAAAATCATAACCTTCTGGAACAGAGAATTTAGAAAGGGTATGTTTTTCAACGGGTTTAAATTCTAATGATTCTGGTTTTGCGTTGATATCTGGGGTATCTGGATTAGTTGGGCTTAGTTGATCATCATTGTTGTCATCATCACTACAGCCTGTTAATGATGTAGCAAGAGCTAAAGCAGCTGCGCCACCCGCAGTTTTTTTAATTAAGTCACGGCGTGTGATCTGTTGGTTAAACAATTCATAAAACGCTGAATTCCCCGAGTTGTTACTGTCATAATCATCATTAAAGTTTTCTAAATCAGTCATGTTGGTTCCTAGCTTGGTGCTGGATTGTTATTGGGTTAGCACTAAATTAACTGCGTAATATGACATCGCGGTGAAGCTTATATGTCAGTCGCATGACAGATGAATTGATGGATGAGCCAAGCCATAAAAAAGCAGCCGAAGCTGCTTAAATTTTATAATTTTTAGATCGTTATCATTATTTTAAAGGGTTTTAAGACGTCTTTTTTCTAGCATTTTTCCAGCGAATAAGCCAAGTTCAAATAGCATCCACATTGGTACAGCAAGCATGATCATCGATAAGGCATCGGGTGGGGTAACGAACATCGCGACAAAGAAACAGCCGACAATAATAAAGCGTCTTTTTTCGACCAACGTTTGTGTCGATACCAGACCCATTAAAATCAGCACCAACGTGATAATTGGAATCTCAAAGGTAAACCCAAACACCAAAAATAGCTTTAAGCAGAAACTTAAATAGCTATTGATATCGGTCATGGGCGCGACAGTTTCGGGTGAAACACTGATAAAAAAATGTAAAATGGAAGGCAGTGCGACAAAGTAGGCAAAGCTTATGCCCAAATAAAATAAAGCAATACTGCCTATGAGGAGTGGCGTTGCTAAACTTTTTTCTTTTTCATGCAGGGCAGGTTTAATGAATGCCCACAGTTGATATAAAATAAAGGGCATCGCCATCATCAGTGCAATAAAAAAATTCAGCTTAAAGGGTGCCATGAAGGTTGCCGTTACATCTGTCGCAATCATGGTTGAACTTGCAGGAAGCTGCATGCGCAGCGGTGCTGATAACATCTGATAAGTATGATTGGCAAAAGGCAGCAAACAAAAAAATAAGCCAATCAGTACTGCCACGATTTTAAATAAGTGTTTGCGTAACACTATTAAATGTTTCGTAATCGGCATTTCTTCAAGCGAAATGCGTTCAGTGTGTTCTTTACTTGGGCTTGAGGGAAGTGAATTCATATAGCCACCTTCAGTTCGGCATAAACATGGTTGTTTTGTGGCACGTTCACATTAAAATACTGTGGCAAGTACACGCTATTTAAAGGGTGTGTCATCGGGTGATAGCAACAGTGAGCCTGAGATAATGTTGGTTTTTTTTCAGTTGCGCCAGATTGAATCGGTTGTTGTAATTCGTTCATTTGCATCTGCATTTTCATTTCAAGTTCTTGAATGCGTTTTAGCTCAGTTTGCATTTGCTCACGCAGTTCAGACAAACGTAGCTCACGGTCAAAATCATTTTGAATGTTGCTCACGGTACGCTTGATTTTGCCGTACCATTTACCGATAAAGCGTACTGCTTCAGGCAGTTTCTCGGGACCAAGCACCAAAAGTGCAATGATCCCGAAGATCAGGAGCTCAGTCATTCCAATATTGAGCATAGCAATCTCTTAGTGCTTAAGTGTGTTTTCAGCAACGTTGACATCGGCATCGATGGTGCGCGCTGCCTGAGTTTGAGACGCTTGTTGTTCTTCTTCTTTCATCGATTTTTTAAAGTCTTTAACCGCGCCACCTACATCCTTGCCGAGGTTTTTAAGTTTGGATGTGCCAAACAATAAAATGACGACGATTGCAAAAATCAGTACGTGCCAAATTGATAGTCCTGCCATGTGGTTATCCTCTTATTGAAATAGCTTTATCTCAACAGGCTTATATGACAGCAGGGTGACGATTATATTTCTATTTAGAGACATATTAAGACGCTCTTTGAATGTGATAGGATTTCTTTACTGTCTATTCTGACTGTCCGACTATGGCGCTGTTACTTCCCTTGATTTCCTTTTTAATCGGTTATCGGGGTGTTCACTATTTAAAATCTATTCGTCCTTTGCTCGCTACACTTCTGGCAAGGTTGCTCATTCCTTTAGTCATCATTTACAACATGGTGTTCTATAAAGAGGGCAGTCTCTGGCTCATTGGTTTTAGTATTCTGAGTTCAATTGTACTGTTTAGCCTATTTTATTTTTTCGCGAAAGATAAACTGCGTGCGCTATGCTTTAGCTACCTGAACGGTGTATGGTTGGGCCTGCCTTTTGCTTTGGCGGTATTTGGTCCTGATGCGATGCCGACCATTATTGCGCTATATATTGGTGGGTCATTATTTGGCAATATCAGTGCGGTGATTGCGGTCAGTCAAGCACGTCAACATTGGACATTTATTCTTAAAAATGTGCTGCAATCTCCACCCGTTATTGCGCTGAGTATTGCTGCAATTTTATCGTTTTGGGATTTGAGTCGGTTTGAATTTGAGCCTATTGTGCAGTGGACCTATGCTGCCAACAAATTTTTAGTGACCTTTGCAGGTATGTGCATATTGGGCATGTGGCTCAGTCAAGTCCGTATTCAGTTAAGCGATTTAAAACGTAGTTTATTACTCATCAGCGGGCGTTTTATATTTGCTTTACTGTTAGCAGCTGGTGCTTATGCATTTTTACCTATTCCGCATCACGTACTGACCTATAGCGTCATGATGATGTACTTTTTACTGCCACCTGCTGCCAATATCGTTGCGCTTGAAACCTATTATCAGGGGACAGGCATCTCGGCAAAATATATCGCTTCAGGCACGATTGCCAGTACGATTTTGATTGGGGTTTATAGCGTATTAGTGCATACGATGATGCCTACATTATAGATTCCCTCTCCTTTTAGGAGAGGGCTAGGGAGAGGTCAATAATCCCTCCCAATCTCCCTTTAAAAAAGGGAGGGGTTAAATGTTTACTTCGCCAAACTTGCTTTAAATAACTTCATTGCTTGACCACGATGGCTGATCTTATTTTTCTCTTCTTTACTCATTTCGGCACTCGAAATACCGAGTTCAGGCAACCAGAACAATGGGTCATAGCCAAAACCATTTTCGCCACGAGCAGCTTCTAAAACCTCGCCTTTCCAAATGCCTTGGAAAATTTGTGGAAGTGGATCATCTGCATGTTGAACCAAAGCCAATACACACACGAACATCCCTTCGATAGCTTCGCCTTCTTTACGCAGTGGTTTCAAATCGGCAAGTAATTTTTCATTGTTGGCTGCATCGTTACCATGTTCACCAGCATAACGTGCAGAGTAAATGCCGGGTGCACCCGCTAAAACTGGAACACAAATGCCTGAGTCATCGGCAATGGCGGGTTTGCCTGAAATACGTGATGCGTGACGGGCTTTAATAATGGCATTTTCAACGAAACTTAAACCATCTTCGATGGCGTCTTCAATATTGAGTTTACCCTGTGCAACCACATCTACCGGTAAATTTAATTCAGCAAAAAGCTTTTCAAACTCCGCAATTTTCCCTTTGTTATTGCTTGCTAGAACCAATGTTCCTTGTGATAACCAATCTGTAGACGCCATGTTTAACTCATTGTCTTAATATCAATTGGGCTATTTTAACGATCATTTCGCTCCAATAGGCAATAAAAAAAGCACCCGAAGGTGCTTTTTTGAAAGAAGAACTTAAAGTCCCTGAATCCATTTGTCGGCACGATCACGCGCTTGACGAATCTGATCTTGGGTTAAGTTTGCAGCCAATGCTGTTTTCTTACCTTCAGACAGTGTAATGACTTTATTATCGAGCATGCCATCACGGGTAGAGAGTTCATACCACTGATAAGCGCTCATATAATTTTTCTTTTTTTCATCCATCATGGCAAGGTTAAAGCTGGCACGGTTATCACCACGGCTTGCCGCTTTTTCTAAATAACGACGTGCAAGGACTTCATCCTTTTTTGTGCCAATCCCATCTGCAAGCATACGACCGACATTCAGCTGAGCAACCGCTAAACCTTGATCTGCTGCTGCTTTGTACCATGCAAAGGCCTGGCGATCATCTTTAGCGACATCTTTACCATATTGATATTTGGTCGCTAAATAAAACTGTGCACCCGGTTGACCCGCTTTGGCAGATTTAATCAGGCTGTTGATGTCCATAACAGAATATTGAGCAGCTTGGCTCGACACAGACGCGCTTGGTGACACATAGTCTGCATGACTTTGCATGCTGAATAGTCCCGCTAGTAGCGTCGTACTGAGTAGTAATTTTTTCATAGCGCACTCACTCGATAGATCGCGACTTCACCAAATAAATTTGGAAGATGTTTACTGAGTAAACTATCTTGTTGATCCCCATTCACTGCGAGTCGATCAATAATTTTAATGTTATTTTCGGCGCAAAGCGCTTCAAAATCCCGAAATGTACATAAGTGGATATTCGGTGTGTTATACCACATGTACGGCAAAGCTTCAGATACAGGCATTCTTCCTTTTAATGCCAAGAAAGAACGTGTCTTCCAATGGGCAAAGTTTGGGAAGGTAATGATTGCCTGTTTCCCCACACGCACCATATCTCTTAATAAAACATCGGGCGCATCTACAGCTTGCAAAGCTTGTGCCATAACCACATTGTCAAAGGACTGGTCGGCAAAGCGGCTTAAACCGAGGTTTAAGTCTTGTTGGATAATATTTAACCCGCGACTGACCGCAATTGCAATCTTTTCTTGATCAATTTCGAGTCCGTAAGCACGAATATCATGCTTTTTACTCATTTGTGCTAGCAGTTCACCATCGCCACAGCCAAGGTCAAGTACGCTCGAACCGGGTTTAATCCACTTTTCAGCGAGTTGTTGGTCGATACGCATTATGCGACCTCCTTCGGTGTTGCTTTCAGGTGTTGTTCACCACCTAAGAATGCACGTAAAGATTTTACATACAATGGAATTGGGAATAAGAACGAGTCATGTCCTTGTTCCGCATCAATATCTAGATAGCTGACAGGTTTATGGCTGCTAATTAACGCATCGACAATTTCTTGTGAACGTGCAGGTGTGAAACGCCAATCGGTGGTAAATGACACCACCAAGAATTTGCACTGGGTATTTGCCATCGCTTTTTTCAGTGATTGGTCAAACTCACGTGAAGGATCGAAATAATCCAGTGCTTTGGTCATAATCAAATACGTATTGGCGTCGAAGTTACGGCTAAATTGTTCGCCTTGATAACGTAAATAGCTTTCAACTTGGAACTCAACGTCAAAACCATACATAAATTTGCCTGACTTTAAGTCACGACCAAATTTTTGTTTCATGGCTTCCTCAGACAGATAGGTAATATGACCTACCATCCGCGCCAAAATTAAGCCACGTTTAGGATAACTATCATTTTCTAGATAACGACCATTGTGGAAATCAGGATCGGATAGAATCGACTGACGCGCCACTTCGTTAAAGGCAATGTTTTGTGCGGAAAGTTTGGGTGCACTGGCAATGATCACGCACTTGCGTAAACGATCAGGATAATCCACCGACCATTGCAAAGCTTGCATCCCACCAAGTGAACCACCGATGATAGCATCCCAAGTCTCAATGCCTAAACGGTCAGACAGCAATGCTTGCGTCTTGACCCAGTCACGTACAGTTACGAGTGGAAAATCAGGTCCATAAGGGCGATTTTCATTTTCAGGGTTTGGTGATGTTGGGCCAGTTGAGCCGCTACAACCACCAATATTATTAATCGAAACAACAAAGAATTTTGATGTATCAATGGCTTTGCCGGGACCAATACATGAATCCCACCAACCGGGTTTTTTATCATCGACATGATGATAGCCTGCAGCATGGTGATGACCAGAAAGGGCGTGACAAATCAAAATTGCATTGGACTTATCGGCATTTAAGGTGCCATAAGTTTCAACCATGATGTCATAACGGGGGAGGATGCGACCGCATTCAAGCTCTAACGGCTGTTCGAATTGGAACTTTTGTGGGGTTACTAAACCCACTGAGTCAGCTGGAAAAGACACGGGAATGATTCGCCTTAAATCTTTAGTATGAATAATAAAAGGATACCACTAGCGGGTATCCTTCTAAAGTCATTTTAATGCTATGAATTATTGCTAATTCTAATAGTGAATTTACACTGCAGCAGCAACCACTTGTTCGGTACTTAAAATACCTTGTTCGATCAAACGGTTGGTACAGGCAATAATCGCTTCGATAGAAGATGTCACAATGTTGTCGTGAACACCTGCACCAAACACAGATTTACCGCTGCCTTTGACTTGTAGCTCAACCAATGCCAAGGCTTTGGCATGTGCACCTGAACTGATGCTGCGTTCTTCATAGTTCAAGACATCAATTGGCAATTGTAATGCATCTAAAATGGCTGAAATTGGACCATTGCCTTCACCATGTAGACGTTGCGTTTCTCCATTGACTTCAATATCAAGCTCAACCACTTGCTTGCCATTTTCATCGGAAAGTTTATAGTTTTTGCTCGAGTAATGGGCATCTTTGATGTCCACATAGGTCTCTTTAAACAATTTCCAAATTTCAGTGGCAGAAATTTCAGTACCTTGTTCATCGGTACGTTTTTGCACAATTTGTGAGAATTCAATTTGCAAACGACGTGGTAAAACGACGTTATAATTCGATTCTAACAAGTAGGCGATACCACCTTTACCTGACTGAGAATTGACACGAATGACCGCATCATAGTCACGCCCTAAATCTTTCGGGTCGATTGGTAAATATGGCATATCCCACATGTCTTGATCTTTTTGGAACTCAAAACCTTTTTTAATTGCATCTTGGTGTGAGCCTGAGAATGCCGTAAACACCAAATCACCTGCATATGGATGACGTGGATGAACAGGTAAGCCTGTGCATTCTTCAACGGTCGCAATAATCTCATTAATGTTTGAGAAATCTAAGTTTGGTGCAACACCTTGGGTATACATGTTTAAGGCAATTGCAGCAACGTCGACATTACCTGTACGTTCACCGTTACCAAAGACACAGCCTTCGACGCGGTCCGCGCCTGCCATAATGGCAAGCTCAGAGGCTGCAATACCGCAACCACGGTCATTATGACAATGTACTGAAATCAAGACACCATCGCGACGTGCGATATTACGGTGCATCCATTCGATCTGATCGGCATAAACATGTGGACCTGAAACTTCAACCGTTGCTGGCAAGTTCAAAATCACTTTATTGGTTGGGCTTGCTTCCCAAATTTCAGTCACCGCATCGCAGACATCTTTTGCGACTTCTAACTCAGTTGCGGTAAAGCATTCTGGAGAATATTGGAAAATGAATTCTGTTTCAGGCTGCTTCGCTGCGTATTCTTTAACTTTAGTCGCTGCATTAATGGCGAGTTGTTTTGCACCTTCAATGTCTACATTCAATACTTTTTCGCGGAAGGTGGGCGAGTTCGAATTATAGATATGCACAATGGCACGTTTTGCGCCTTGTAAAGATTCAAAGGTACGTTGAATTAAATGGTCACGTGCTTGCACCAAAACTTCAATATACACGTCATCTGGAATATGTTTTTCTTCGATCAATTTACGCGTAAAGTCGAAGTCAATTTGTGATGCTGATGGGAAACCAATTTCAATATGTTTGAAACCAATTTTCACCAACATTTGGAACATTTTAAATTTTTGCTCCATGTTCATTGGCTCGAAGATCGCTTGGTTACCGTCACGTAGGTCGGTACTCATCCAGATAGGCGCTTTATTAATTTCATTATTCGGCCATTGACGGTCTGGTAAGTCCACACGTTGATACATGCGACGGTATTTTTTACTTGGATCAGCCAACATCATGAGAGAGCTCCTTGTGTAACCAGACTGACCGTGGTCTTGGATGAAGCGGTCACTGGGCTACAAATAGATTTTGTCTATAATCGTTTTCATATAGCGCATTATTGATATTAGATCATCTAAAATATTTTGAAATATTGGGACTTTAGATATACCAGTTACACTATATGCTTAACCTATAACCTAAAGTTTAATCCAGATAAACCGAAAAGTTTTTGCTTTTTCTATGGATTTTAGTCGTATGTTAATAAAGATTTTCTTATAAAGTGAACATCACGATAAAAATTTTCATAAAATTTATATTTGTGAAATGAAGTTCCCTTTGAATTTTAATAAACACTTATTTTTTTCAATACCTATCATTTTATTTTAGTACTAAATGGCTTTGAAATGCCTGAATTCATCTTAAATAACCATAAATTCAGGCATGATTGCTCTTAAATTTCAGCCCACTTTCGCATGAGGTTGTGATAAAGATTGGTCAGTTTGACGACTTCTGCATGCTGATCGCCTAATTGCATACGTAAGTTTTGAATAGTTTGATCCAAATTAAACAGCATATGACGTTCGGCATCATCACGCACCATACTTTGTACCCAAAAGAATGAAGCCGTACGACAACCTGAGGTAATGGGTGTCACTTCATGCAAACTGGTGGATGGATACAAAATCATATCACCCGCAGGCAATTTGACTTCGTGATAGCCATAGGTATCTTCAACAACGAGTTCACCGCCTTCATATTCGTCAGGTTCACTCAAAAAAACAGTGCAGGATAAATCGGTTCTTAAACGTTCGTTAGTGCCACGAATGCGGCGAATTGAATTATCGACATGAAAACCAAAGGCTTCATTATTTTCGTAACGATTAAACAAAGGTGGAATGATATCGAGGGGAATGGCAGCAGATAAAAATAAAGGGTGCTGACCGAGTGATTCTAAAATAATGGTACTTAAATGATGAGTGAGGGGATGATCTTCAGGCAGTTGTTGGTTCTGTTTAACTGTTGCTGAAAGTGTGCCCGCAGTCACCTTGCCATTGACCCATTCAACTTCATCCATCTTTTGACGAAAATAGTGTACTTGTTCTTTGCTTAAGACATTTGGAATGTGATGAATCACAGCAATACCTATTGAGTGTAGTTTGTTTCTATATTTTAAGCTTATATAAAAATAGCCCCTAGATAGAGGCTATTTTAGTTTAAATGCCATCATTGAAATATGACATTTAACTTTTAAACTTAGTATTTAAAGTTTACAGATAATACTGCATTGCGACCTTCAGCTTCCGTTGCATAGTGAGATGAGTAAGCTTTAGTGAAGTAACGCTCGTCCGATAAGTTATTTACATTCAGTTGTAAATCAACATTTTTGTTTACTTTGTAACGTGCCATTGCATCGTAGCGTACATAACCTGAAACATATTTAGTATTGGCAAGGTCACCATAGACTTTGTCAGTCGCAATAGCACCGGCACCTAATGTTAAAGCTGGTGTGAATGCATAAGTCGTCCAAAGTGTTGCACTTTGTTTTGGTACATTTGGCATTTGATTGCCATTGTATGGACTATCTTCATTTGTACATACAGTTGGTCGACCACTACATTTTTTACCATTATCAACAGCTTCACTGTCTAAATAAGTATATCCGGCAGCAATTCCCCATTTTTCTGTGAGATTACCATTTAAACCAAGCTCGAAGCCATCGACTTTACTTTCACCTACATTGGCATAGGTGTTTGTGGTTAATTGTACACGGGCATTTTGTTTTTCAGTACGGAATACAGCAGCGGTCAGACTTAAGCTATCTTGGAGTAAATCCCATTTTGTACCAATTTCAAATGTACGACTTTCTTCAGGATCAAGATTACTATAGTTTTCCGCAACGCCTTCAGAACCATCACCTGCATCTACACCGACTGGGTTGGCAGAGGTCGCAAAGCTGGTATAAATCGCACTACTTTCTGTCGGCTTAAAAGTTAAACCTGCTTGATAAGAGAAGAAGTCAGTATCTGAGCTAATTTTCGTACCGGCAGCAATCATGCTGCTACCTGAACCTGAGTTTTTGTTATAAACCTGTTCTGTATCAAACTTATCCCAACGAGTGCCAAGATCTAACAACCACTGAGGATTAATCTCAATATTATCTAAGAAATATACAGAGGTATTTTCAGTTGTGGTGGTCGTAATAGCACGATTTGCTGAAATAGAACCTAACCAAGGATCATTCGAACTCGGATTATAGGCATCAGTACACCAGAAATTAGAAGCTGAACCAACAAGACCAGAACAACCATTATTAGCATTTAAATTGGGTGTGCCGTTAGGAAGTGTAGTTGTAGTTACACCTAAGTCAGTGAGGTTATAGCTGCCTTTATCAGACTCTTGACGTGAGTATTCAACGCCCGTATTGAAACTGTGATTCAACGCACCTGTATTAAATTTACCTGACAAAGAAAGTTGATCTGTGAAGACTTCAGTATCGGTAATGCGTGTATTGGCACGTCTTGCAATACTGCCATTTTCAATATTTCCTTTGGAGTCATCAGGTTGAGTCCAAATATAATCATTTTTAGATTTAGAATATTGAGCAACATTGCTTAAAGTTAAATCGTCGCTTAAATCATGCTCTAATTTGATTGTGCCAATTTGATTTTCTTGTTTTTGGAAATCACGCTCTTTCCAACCGTAGTAGATACCTTGTTTTACATCTAAAGGTTTACCTTCAGCTTTTGTACCATTCCAGTAAGGAACGCCTGAATCAGGAATATCATCAGATTTTAAGTAGTAATAACCTAAAGTCGCGCGCGTCGGAGTGTCTAAACCGAAAGTAATACTTGGTGCAATACCCGCACGTTTATATTCAGCACCATCTTTTTGTCCAGCTTTTTCATTGGTGTGGCCCATGACTGCAACACGTGCTGCAATACCATTTCCAAAGTCTTTATTGGCATCCAAAGTGACACGTGCATAAGCATCTGTACCACCCGCAACAGAACCTTCTAAAGCATCGCCTGCTTTAGCGACTTTAGACACCATATTGATGCTACCGCCAGTAGTACCCGCACCACCCATCGCAGATGCAGAACCTTTGGTGACTTCAACTTGTTCAATGGCAAACATTTCACGGTTTTGTGAAGTTGCGCTACGAACGCCGTCTACATACATTGAGCTTTCAGAGTTATAACCACGAATAAATGGACGGTCACCATTTGGATTACCGCCTTCACCCGCACCTAAAGTAATCCCAGGTACAGTACGTAAAGCATCAGCTAATGTTGTAACTTGCGTATCTTCAATGAGTTGTTTTGAAATAACCGACACTGATTTTGGTGTATCAAGCAGGGGAGCAACAAATTTTTTATTGGCAGATTGATCTACTTTAAGACTTTGTTGTTCAGCTGCAACATCTAAATGAATGGTATCTAGTTTCACAACATTTTCTTCAGCCATAGCATTTGCAGCCATGATTGAGAGGGAAGACGCGATTGCCGATGAAACGATCTTTTTACGTGTTTTAATGAAGGTCATAAAAAACCTAGAAAGAAGGGTGACAAAATAGTATGAGAATAATAATGATTCCTATTTAAATATTCTTGTTGATATGATTGGTTTTGTGAATGAACTTTAAATTTGTAAGTGTATGACTAGATATTGGAGTGGCTTATTTTGAATTATCATTCTGTTTTTTATTTATATTTTTAAAAAAATTAAATAGTGTGATTTTTATTGGGAATAGCGATGCCAGTCTTTGGCTTAAGGTTTCATGAATCGAAGGCTCAGTTTTAAAGCATTTTCTTCCACATTTATAAGCAAAACTGAAGTGAGGTCTTGAAAGATAGGGTGCTTATGTCTTTTGGAGTTATCCGTTCTAAATAAGAAAGAGATTACGCATCAAATATAACCCTATAAAAATGATTTGAAGACAAAGATCAAAAAGAAGTTGGGAAATGAAAAGTTGTACTTCATCCTTTCAAAAACTCAAACCCACGTAAATAAAACAATGAAATGTTGTGCAAGGTGTACAGAAACACACTTTTTAGCAGTAATTCCCATTTAAAAACACGATGTGGCGTGTATTTTTTGTATATCCTGAAATGTTGTCATATAATGTGGCAAATTTTATAAACCTGTTATTACCTAATATATTGAGGAAGCCATGCAAGTAACTTCTGAAGCAGTTTCTGGCGTAGTCCGTCGTCTAACTGTATCTGTACCAACGAGCCGTATTAACGAACAGTTTGAAGCTCGTTTGAAGCGCACTGCTAAAACTGTGAAAATCAACGGCTTCCGCGCAGGTAAAGTACCTGTAAACGTTGTTCGTCGTGAATACGGTGCGGGTATTTACCAAGAAGTTGTGAACGATACTATTCGTGACACAGTGTTCGAAGCAATCCAACAAGAAAAAATCAATGCTGTTGGTATGCCAAACATCGAAAAAACTGAAATGAAAGAAGACGCTTTAGTTTTCGAAGCGACTGTTGAAGTTTACCCAGAAGTTGACGTTAAGTTCGAAGGTTTAGAAGTTGAACGTAATGCTGCTGACGTAAACGACAAAGACGTTGAGAAGATGATTGAAAATCTTCAAAAACAACGTGCTGGTTGGACTGAAACTAAAGGCATGGCGAAAAAAGACATGCAAGTGACTTTCGACTTCGAAGGTACTGTTGATGGCGAGAAATTTGAAGGCGGCGCTGCTGAAGACTTCAAACTTGTACTCGGTTCTGGTCGTATGATCCCTGGCTTCGAAGACGGCATCGTTGGTATGAAGAAAGGCGAAGAGAAAGTAATCGATGTTACTTTCCCTGAAGACTACCAAGCTGAAAACCTTGCTGGTAAAGCTGCTCAATTTAAAATTACTGTGAAACTTGTTGAAAAACAAAAACTTCCAGAAATTGATGCTGAATTCCTTAAAATCTTCGGTGTAACTGAAGAAGAAGGCGTTGAAAAACTTAAAGCTGACGTTCGTAAAAATATGGAACGTGAAGTGAAAAACGGTCTTCGTAACCAAGTAAAAGGTGCAACTTTTGATGCGCTTGTTGCTGCAAACGAAGTTGAACTTCCTGAAGCAATGCTTGCTCAAGAAATTGACCGTCAACGTCAACAAATGATCCAACAGTTCACTCAACAGTTTGGTGCGCAAGGCGCGAAAGCATTCGATTCAAGCATGCTTCCTGATGACTTGTTCAAAGAACAAGCAGAAAAATCAGTGAAACTTGGCGTACTTGTAAGCCGTATTCTTGCTGAAGCGAAAATTGAAGTTGATGCTGCACGTGTAGAAGCGTACATCGAAGACATGGCTTCTTCTTACGAAGATCCAAACGAAGTGATCGAATACTTCAAAAACGATGAAAAACAACGTCAACAAATTGAAGCTGTTGTACTTGAAGACCAAGTTGTAGATTACATCTTAGCTGCTGCTAAAGTAACTGAAACTAAAGTAAGCTATGAAGACTTATTGAAAACGCAACAAGCGCGTCAACAAGGCTAAGCTTCACAGCTCATGAAAAAAGGCGCGCTAAGCGCCTTTTTTTTCTCTATAAGATTCTAATCCATTGCAGATTTTCACAAATCTTATGCAAAAAAAAGCATGGAAAGGCAGGCGAATATTTTGCAATTTAAGCAATTATCCCTCATATTGTGATTATGGGTTAAGTCACAAAAAATTTAGGAATAAATAAACGTATGTATGTTCCAACAATTGAAAACGCTTTAGTTCCAATGGTGGTTGAACAATCATCTCGTGGTGAACGTTCTTTTGATATTTACTCACGTCTTTTACGTGAACGTGTCATTTTTATGACGGGTGAAGTTGAAGACAACATGGCGAACTTAATTGTCGCGCAAATGTTGTTCTTAGAAGCTGAAAATCCAGATAAAGATATTCACCTTTATATTAACTCACCCGGTGGTTCTGTAACTGCAGGTATGGCCATTTACGATACCATGCAATTTATTAAACCTGATGTTGTGACGTATTGTATGGGTCAAGCAGCATCAATGGGTGCATTTTTGCTCAATGCGGGCGCTAAAGGCAAACGCTATTGTTTGGAAAATGCCCGTGTCATGATTCACCAACCGCTTGGTGGTTTCCGTGGTCAGGCATCTGACATTGAAATTCATGCACGTGAAATTTTATTTATTAAAGAACGTTTAAATCGTTTGATGGCTGAACATAGTGGTCAAGATTACGAACGTCTTGCACGCGATACAGATCGTGATAACTTCATGACTGCTCAGCAAGCAAAAGAATACGGTCTAGTGGACGAAGTTTTATCTAAACGTCCATAAGTTTTAAGATTGTAATATTGGAGTGACTATGTCCGAACATCCTCAAGGACAAAAGCATTGTTCATTCTGTGGTAAAACACAGTCTGAAGTTGGCAAGCTGATTGCTGGCGAAGACGCATACATTTGTAATGAATGTGTCGATGTATGCTTAGATTTGGTTCAAACCAGTCAACAAGTTGAAACCAATGACTGGGCGAATCGTCCTTTGCCGAAACCGCATGAAATTCGTGCGGCGTTGGATCAATATGTCATTGGTCAAGATGTCGCGAAGAAGACCTTATCGGTTGCAGTTTATAACCATTACAAGCGCTTAAAAGTGCAAACCAATGGTAAAAAAGCCGAAGATGGCATCGAGATTTCTAAAAGTAATATCATGCTTGTGGGTCCGACAGGTTCAGGTAAAACTTTACTTGCGCAAACTCTTGCACGTCTTTTAGATGTGCCATTTGCGATGGCAGATGCAACGACCTTAACTGAAGCAGGTTATGTCGGTGAAGACGTTGAAAACATTGTACAAAAGCTACTACAAAAAGCCGATTACGATGTTGAAAAAGCGCAAAAAGGGATTATCTATATCGATGAAATCGACAAGATCACCCGTAAGTCTGAAAACCCATCGATTACACGTGATGTGTCAGGTGAAGGCGTTCAGCAAGCGCTGTTAAAAATGATCGAAGGTACGGTTGCATCTATTCCACCGCAAGGTGGTCGTAAGCACCCGCAGCAAGAATTCATTCAAATTGATACTTCAAATATCCTGTTTATTTGTGGTGGTGCATTCTCAGGTCTTGAGAAAATTGTGCAACAACGTCAGGAAAAAGGTGGCATCGGCTTTACCGCAGAAGTGCGTAAAAAAGATGAAACCAAAAAGCTGTCTGACTTGTTCCGTCAAGTTGAAGCAACAGACCTTGTGAAATTTGGTTTAATTCCAGAATTCATTGGTCGTTTGCCGGTGATTGCAACCTTAGATGAACTTGATGAAGATGCATTGATGCAGATTCTGACTGAACCGAAAAATGCGCTTACACGTCAGTATCAACATTTGTTTGATATGGAAGATGTGGATTTGGTGTTTGAAAAGTCTGCTTTACGTGCAGTCGCTCAAAAAGCAGTTGAACGCAATACCGGTGCACGTGGTCTACGTTCAATTCTTGAAAACTCTTTACTTGAAACGATGTACGACCTTCCAAGTCGTTCGGATGTTGGTACAGTCGTGGTCAATGAAGCTGTGATCAAGGGTGAAGCAACACCTACATTTTTATCTGAACGTCAGGTGAAAGCTGAAAAAGAAGCTGTATCAAAAGTCGATTTAAAAGTGGTGAATAGCAAGTCTGCTTAATCGCTATTCGTCTGAAACGTGCGGAAATGAACTGTTTCCGCACGTTTTTTTATTTCCAAAAATAAGTGTCAGTGTTAATCTCATCATTATGGCGTGGATGCCTAGACGTAAAAATATAAAATCGAAAACTAAGTGCATACAAGAATAAAGACGCAGTGAGGGAAAGACATGCGTGTAGTCGCAATGGTACTCATCAGTAGTTTGGCTTTGCTAGGCTGTCATGGTAAAAAGACCGTGATTCAACAACCTGAATTAGCCAGTACATTAAAGGCAATTGATCTAGACAAAAAACCGGGCTTTGCTGAGCAACATAAAATTGGTATGTTCACTATTGGCAGCTGGGTGAATCAAAAGCAAGGTCAACGCTTCCAAGTGGTCAAACCTCAGCATGATCAAGCTGCAATCGTCTATTTATATCGCCCAGATTCAAAATGGAATCGCCAAGAAATTGTGGCAGCAAGCATTTTTATTAATCAGCATCGTATTCCAAGTTTATTGAATAATCATCATTATTGGATTGAAGTTCCTGCGGGAAGCTATCGTTTAAGTACCAGTCGACCACTTGGCGCACAGCATTTCCAAAAACCAAAATATGTTGATTTTAGTGTGCAAGCGGGTGAGTCGTATTTTATTAAATATGATGAAGAAAATATTGGTACACGTCATACCACCTCAGGTCCTTGGCAGATCATGCCAAAAGAGGTGGGCGTAAATGAAATTGCCTTTACGGAACAGAAATCAGATAGCTATAATTTTGTCGCAGAAGATCAAAATACTGGCAAAATTCGTAAGAAAGCACAGAAATTGCATGAGCCTGATTATGATCCAAAACAAGACGTACAATTGACCACACCATTTAAATTGTGGGATCCGCGTACGTGGTAATTTTAGATTTTTAAAGAGCTAATAAAAAAGCACCCATTTAGGGTGCTTTTTTATTAAGCCAGATACAACACTTATTGTGCAGCAGCGTCAACTACTGGAATTTTACCAATTTTCGCTTGCCAGATTTTTGGTGCAGTTGCGTGAATTGATGTACCGTTAACATCAACCGCAACCGATACAGGCATGTCTTTTACAACAAACTTGTAGATCGCTTCCATACCCAAGTCAGCAAATGCAACCACTTCAGCTTCACGGATTGCTTTTGATACTAAGTATGCAGCGCCACCAACAGCCATGAGGTAAGTCGCTTTATTGTCTTTGATGGCTTCAACAGCAGCAGGACCACGGTCTGCTTTACCAATCATACCGAACATGCCAGTCGCTTCAAGCACTTGACGCGTGAACTTGTCCATACGTGTTGCAGTCGTTGGACCTGCAGGACCGACAACTTCGTCACCCACTGGATCAACAGGACCAACGTAGTAGATGAACTTGCCTTTAAGATCGACAGGGAGTTCTTCGCCCTTATTCAACATATCGACCATACGTTTATGCGCAGCATCGCGACCGGTATAAATTGTACCGTTCAGAAGCAAAGTGTCACCTGGTTGCCAAGTGTTCATTTCTTCTTGAGTGATGTTATCGAGATCAACACGTTTAGATGATGATGAGTCCCAAGTCACTTCAGGGTAGTCAGATAAGCTTGGCGCAATGATATTTGCAACGCCTGTACCATCTAATGTGAAGTGTGCGTGACGAGTCGCAGCACAGTTTGGAATCATACCAACTGGTTTGCCCGCAGCATGACATGGGTAATCTTTGATTTTGATATCAAGCACTGTGGTTAAACCACCAAGACCTTGTGCACCAATACCCAAAGCATTTACTTTTTCGAAGATTTCGATACGCAGTTCTTCAAGTTTGCTTTGTGGACCACGACGAAGCAATTCATCCATGTCCAATTCTTCCATCAATGCTTCTTTCGCAAGCATCATGGCTTTTTCAGCTGTACCACCAATACCGATACCGAGCATACCAGGCGGACACCAGCCTGCACCCATTGTTGGTACAGTTTTTAATACCCAATCTACGATTGAATCAGATGGATTTAACATCGCAAGTTTAGATTTATTTTCTGAACCACCACCTTTTGCAGCAACTGTAATATCAACTTTGTTACCTGGAACAAGTTTGTGATAGATCACAGCAGGGGTGTTGTCTTTAGTGTTCTTACGACCAAATGCAGGATCAGCCAGTACAGATGCACGCAGAATATTTGAGTTTTCTAAGTAACCTTGACGCACACCTTCGTTAATCGCATCGTCTAAGCTCATCGTTAAATCGAATTTAACGTCCATGCCCACTTCAACGAATACGTTTACAATACCGGTATCTTGGCAAATTGGACGATGTCCTTCTGCACACATACGAGAGTTAATTAGAATTTGTGCGATCGCATCTTTTGCAGCTTTGTTTTCTTCACGATCGTAAGCACGGCTCATCGCTTGGATGAAATCCTGTGGGTGATAGTAAGAAATGAACTGAAGCGCATCTTTAACCGATGTGATCAAGTCATCTTGCTTGATAATAGTTGTCATACAAAAATCTCTTGAGCGGGCTGATAGCTAGCGGGCTAAATTATAAGATAAAAAGCCAAAGTTGTGGGCGTTTATACGCCGATTTGGGTCTAAAGTTTAATGTGATGATTGCCTGTCATATTGATGATGAAAATGGTCATATATGACAATGAAAGTGTCATATAAGTTGTCATATTTCATGTCATAAACGATCAAAAATACATAATATTGTTGTAAGTATTTGAATTTTATTTATATAGTGAATATTACAAGGCTTTTCATATTGTCATATAACTGTCATATAACTTTCGCATAATGCACATATCGAAACTAGAGGATGTTTTTATGATTACAATCGTTGCTTCTGTTGTTGGTTTTTCTATGTATATCGCAGCAACTTGGTTCTACGGTCAGCAAGAAGATCAAGCATAAGGCTTTATCTTCTTTTTTTTGCTTTTAATTTTATAAAAATAATATTCTTCTCAAATCTCAAATCTCAAATCTCAAATCTCAAATCTCAAATCTCAAATCTCAAATCTCAAATCTCAAATCTCAAATCTCAAATCTCAAATCTCAAATCTCAAATCTCAAATCTCAAATCTCAAATCTCAAATTGATGATCAGCTTCATTTAATCCTTTCGCTTTTCAGCATTCCCAAAAATATTAATGTTTGCTGCCAAAACTTATTTCATAGATTCATTAAATATCAGACGTAAAAAAAGCACTTAAAAGTGCTTTTTTGAGATGCTTATTGCTGCTTAGATTGCAACGATATTTACAGCATTCGGGCCTTTTTGACCTTGAGCAACGCTGAATTCAACTTGTTGACCTTCAAGAAGCGTCTTAAAGCCTGAACTTGCGATTTCGCTAAAATGAGCAAAAACATCTGGACCTGATTCTTGTTGAATGAAACCAAAACCTTTAGTTTCGTTGAACCACTTTACAGTACCTTTAACAACAGCTGAGTTAGACATAATAAATCCTATTGATTTTTAATAATTTTTAGCCATTTTAATGACTGATTATAACTTGGAAAAATAACAAAGAATGAAACTTAAAATCTGAAAAAAACGCAGGATTATGACTAAAACGACGATACTTAAAGAAGATTTACCGAAACAATACTTTTTTCTAGTTAAGTTCACTATACAGCTATTTCATGAATAATCAAGTTTTTTGATATATATATTAAAATTATTTATTAAATACCTTTGTAAGGGATAAAAAAAGAAGCTGTCATCTAAAAAATGTTCAATGGCAGCTTCTTTTTAGTATTTAATCGCTTTGTTGTTCAGCTTGAATCGCGGTTAATGCAATGGTGAAGACAATATCATCGACCAATGCACCACGAGACAAGTCATTCACGGGTTTATTTAAACCTTGTAACATCGGTCCAACACTGACGACATTGGCAGAGCGCTGTACCGCTTTATAGGTCGTATTTCCGGTATTTAAATCAGGGAAAATAAAGACATTGGCACGACCAGCCACTTTTGAATCGGGTGCTTTTGAACGACCGACGCTTTCTACAGAGGCTGCATCGTATTGTAATGGTCCATCAATGAGTAAATCAGGACGACGCTCTTTGGCAATACGGGTCGCTTCAGCCACTTTTTCAACATCAGCACCTGTGCCCGATGTACCTGTTGAATAAGAAATCATGGCAATACGTGGATCAATACCGAAGGCTTTGGCAGAGTCTGCAGACTGAATTGCAATTTCAGCCAGTTGTTCAGCATTAGGGTCTGGATTAATCGCGCAATCACCATAGACATAGACTTCATCGGGTAACAACATAAAGAATACCGATGATACCAATGAATAATCAGGTGCAGTTTTAATGAGCTGGAATGCAGGACGAACGGTATTAGCGGTGGTATGTACGGCACCCGATACCAAGCCATCGACTTGATCCAATGCCAACATCATCGTGCCTAAAACCACGCTATCTTGCAGTTGCTCACGCGCTTGCAACTCATTGATTTTGCCTTTACGTAGCTCGACCATTGAAGATACGTAAGTTTCACGAATTAAATCAGGATCGATGATTTCTAGATCATTTGGAAGTTCAATGCCACGCGCTTTTGCAAGGTCAACCACCGCTTCAGGTTTAGCCAATAAAATACAATGCGCAATACCACGCGATTGGCAGATAGCTGCCGCTTGAATGGTACGTGGTTCATCGCCTTCAGGCAGTACAATGCGTTTTTTAGCTGCAATCGATTTTTGTACCAACTCATGACGGAAGGCAGAAGGGGATAAACGTGGTTGATAAGAGCCGTTTAATGTAGCTGTAAGCCAATCAGGATTGAGGTGACTTGATACAAAACGTGTCACTTGTTGCGCGCGTTCAGTATCATCGACTGGAATTTCATTGCTTAAATTGCTAAGTTTTTGTGCGGTTTCAAAGGTGTTTAATGTCGTGTGTAAAATCGGTAAGCCTTGCTTAATCGCACTTTGACAGAAGTTAAGTACACTGTTGTTCGGCTGGTGATTTTCAGTCAGCACCAAACCTGCAAGCGGAATACCATTACTGCTGGCTAAGCTACTTGCGAGTAAAACATCAATTCGATCTGACGCACTGATAATCAGTTCACCCGCAACAAATTTATGTAATTCGTGCTCAATATTGGCAGAAATTAAACTGCTATGCTGAACACGGCGTTGACTCGCTTCGCCTTCATTAATCCAATGTGCTGAAATGTGTGCTGCCAAATCGCTCATGCGCGGTACGCTCAGTGTTTTACTAAACGGCACCAAACCAATAACAGGTAATTTTTCTGTACCAATATGTGCATGAATTTTTTGCAAGGCTTGAGTAAATTGCGCTGTTTCTGTGGTTAAGCGTAAATTCGGATCGAGTGTCACTGGAATTTGCGCAGATTCTTCAGATAAGCCTTTGGTACGCATAAACAATATGCCAGACAGACGAGTTGTATCCGCACCACCAAAATGACGAATTTGATTTTCAACTTTATCCGCACAGATTGCAGGTTGATTCAAATCTGCTTGGCTGACAATCACCACTTTTGCATCAAGGGCTTGTACAAGGCTTGCGTTTAAATCATCTACGAAACGATCATGCCCATTCGGCACTAAGCCTTCGACAATAATAAAATCATGATTTTTTGCGACTTCTCGATGTAAACGAACCGCTTCTTCTAACAGTTCATCTTGCTCGCCTAAACTCAGTTGTTGCATCACGGTACTATAGGCAATGGGTTCGACTGTTTGCTGATGTGACAAATGTCGATAGAGGGCAGTGGTTCGGTCTTCATCAGAAAATTGATCTTGTGAAAAAGGTTTCAAAAACCCGATATTCACGCCTTGGCATTCAAGGGCATAGATTAAACCTAAACATGCAGACGTTAAGCCAACGCCTTCACCAGTTGGAACCAATACTATTGTTTTCATAAGGGATCAAGATCTTTAAAGTTTAAATAAAGGTATAGCGACACTAAACTTGCTTACGCAAGTTCAGTTTTCAATTCAGACTTTTTTAGTAATTGCTGTCCCACATGAGCATCCACCACATGATGGACTTCTTGTGCAATACGACCTTCTTCATCGGTTGGAACGACCCAGATTTGTGGACCTGTTCCTGCATCAATACGTCCTTCAGTGCCACGTTTTAAGGCATTATTGGCATCTTTGTTTAAATTGAAACCGAAGTGTGGCAAGTAAGACATCGTTTTTTCACGAATATAAGCTGAGTTTTCACCAATACCACCTGTGAAGAACAAACCATTTAATTCAGGCAGTCCGCAGCTTAATGCAGCCAAAGATTTTGCTAAACGGTAGCAGAAGACTTCAATCGCTAAAGTGGCATCTTCATTCCCTTTTTCAGAGGCATCGATCAAAGTACGCATATCATTAGATAAATCTGACAGCCCCAAGAGACCTGATTGGCTATTGAGCATTTTGTCAATTTTGTAAATATCCCAACCGAGGTTTTTCGCAAGGAAGCTATGTAAGCTTGGGTCTACATCACCACTACGCGTACCCATGACTAAGCCTTCAAGCGGGGTTAAGCCCATAGAGGTATCGACGCTTTGACCATTCCAAATGGCACAGGTTGAGCTACCATTGCCCAAATGTGCAGTGAGCCAACCGCCCTGTTTAAAACTGCCTGCTAATGCAGAACCACGCTCAGAAACATAGGCATGACTGGTGCCATGGAAGCCATAACGACGTACCCCATGCTCAGTATATAAAAACTTTGGCACAGCGTAACGATAAGCATGCGCAGGCATGGTTTGATGGAAGGCAGTATCAAACACAGCCACTTGTGGTAGGTCAGGGAATAAACGTTGTGTCGCTTCAATGCCAATCAAATGGGCATGGTTATGTAAAGGTGCTAAAGGAATTGCAGCACGAATATGTTCAATAATATCATCGTTAATGAGTTCAGCTTTGGTTAAGCTGCCGCCGTGAACTACACGGTGACCAATCGCGTCAGGCTTATAATTCGCAAGGCGTTCTAAACCCACTTCAAGTGCTTTTTTATGATCGGCAAAGGGGATATGAATATCGACCGGTTCATTGCCAACGGTGACCCCTTTAATACGGGCATCTGCTGTCCCTAGGTTTTCAGCTAAACCATGAATACGGAAATCTTGTTGCTCTAAAAGTAGCGCAAACTTGATTGAAGACGAACCACAATTAATTACCAATACTGATTTAGACACGATTGAACACCCAATTTTTTAATTAAAATTCTCATCCATTAGTTGATCTTTTTTGCTGGCAAATGGCGAACATTTCAGATCAGTTGCATTGTTTTATCATTAGATTTTTCTAGACTCTAGATAGACTTTAGCAGATTAGACTTAAGCACTATCGACCAACGTGACAATAATAACTAAAATTTATCAGCTGATCGTTTTCATTTATAAATAAAATGATGCTGAATATTTAAACGCATTGACCACTTAGAATATTTATAACATGGATCTTTTTTATTCTCTATCCGATCCAAAGCTTGTTGTGAATACAATGACACATTGATACAGATCTCTAGATCTCTTTTATCTGCCGTGATAAAAAAAGCCCTGAAAACAGGGCTTTTTTTATGAGTAAATTATTGGCGAATTTGTCCGTCACCGAACACAATCCATTTTTGTGAGGTTAAACCTTCAAGTCCAACAGGACCACGCGCGTGAATTTTATCGGTAGAAATCCCAATTTCAGCACCTAAACCATACTCAAAACCATCGGCAAAACGCGTCGATGCGTTAATCATTACTGAGCTTGAGTCGACCGCTGCCAAGAATTCACGGGCAAGGCTATAATTTCCAGTAATAATAGAATCCGTATGGTGTGAGCCATATTTATTAATATGCTCAATGGCTTCTTCAATGCCTGAAACAATTTTTACTGCCAAGATTGGACCGAGATATTCTTCATACCAATCTTCTTCAGAGGCAGTGACGACACGGTCACCTAAAATAGCACGCACCTGTGGACAGCCACGTAGTTCAACTTGTTTTTCTGCATACAGTTCAGCAACTAAAGGTAGGAATTCTGCTGCGACTTTTTCATCGACAAGTAAGGTTTCCATCGCATTACACACACCATAACGATGCGTTTTTGCATTCAGCGCAATTGGTAATGCTTTTTGTAGATCGGCTTGCGCTTCCACATAAACATGGCAGTTACCATCCAAATGTTTAATCACTGGCACGCGTGCATCGTTGCTAATACGTTCAATTAAGCTTTTGCCACCGCGTGGCACAATCACGTCCACATATTCGGACATGGTAATCAATTGACCCACAGCAGCACGATCTGCGGTTTGAATCACTTGAACCGCTGCTTGTGGCAAACCTGCAACGCTTAAACCGTGCTGTACCGCAATAGCGATGGCTTTATTCGATTCAATTGCTTCTGAACCACCGCGCAAAATAATGGCATTACCTGATTTTAGCGCAAGTGATGCAGCCTCAATGGTCACGTTCGGACGCGATTCATAAATCATGCCGACGACGCCTAAAGGCACGCGCATTTTACCGAGTTGAATACCTGACGGACGGAATGCCATATCGGTGATTTCACCAATCGGATCTTTCAGGCTAATGACATCTTTTAAGCCGTCTAACATTGCTGCAAAGCGTGCGGGAGTCAGTTCTAAGCGATCAAGCAAGGCACTGTCTAAATTGTTTTGATGTGCTCTTTGCATATCCACTTGGTTTGCAGCCAAAATATCAGCTTGGCTGTTTTGTAAAGCGGTGTAAATCGCTGACAATGCATTATTTTTTATTTCGGTAGACGCGCGAGCCAACACACGAGATGCTTGACGTGCTTGTTGTCCGACCGTTTGCATATATTGTTGAATAGACTCTTGCATGGCGGTTTGATCACTTAGAAATTTCACTTCGATATTAACAGTCTGTGACTCGACAATGAAGTGCAATACAGAAAAATCACAGAGAAGTCAGTCTTTGTAAACATTTTGAAATTGTTTTCTGCTTAAAAGTAGATAAGCGGTTGTATTATCGGTTGCTTGTCAAAACAACCTCTGTATAAAATGAAATAAGCGACATGAAGTCATACCAATAACGATTAGAGAGCAGGACGCATCATCGAGTGAATGAACCTTGATGTATGAAAACGCTAAAAAATTTCTTGCACAATAACAATAAGCAAGGATGGAGGAAAGGAATATGAATTCCATTATCCAAATGGATTACCCAACAAACGATCAAAAACAACATCACGGTTTTTTTGATCTATACGATAGAAACAGCTTCAAACAACCGCCACGCACCACATGGATTGACGGTTGGAAAGTTGAGTATATGGCGATTGCTCGACCAGATACCTTACATCTCACGCCGATGGTGATTATTGGTGGGGCATTCCAAAACTTTAATTCCTATAAATATTGTGTTGAACAACTCTTTGATGCAGGTCCTATTATTCTGATTGATATGCCATCCATGGGCGCCAATCAACAATTGACCAATGCCGACACGGGTATTTCAGCAGGCACACTTGAGCTTGAAGATTTAGCCTCGATGCTTGGGCAATGGATTTCCCAAATGCAACTCCCGAAAGTGTCTGTTTTGGGCATGTCCTTGGGTTCTGTGGTGGCATCTTGTTTAGCAGATGAGCGTCCTGAACTCATTGATCGTATGATTTTAATGGGTGTGATGCAAAAAACCCGTAAGAGTTGGCGCATGCTGCTCGAAGAATCTATCGCGTTAATGAAAGAAGGGCGCATGGATGAGTTTGGTCAAGCGGTTATTTTATATTTGGTCAATCATGCGCGTTTAAAAGAAACCCGCATGTCTCCGACAGCAAAACGTTTGTTCTTTAAGCAAATGGCTGAGTTTTCCATGACGGAGAAAGACCGTTATGAAGTGAACTGTAAACGCTTACTGCGCTTAACCAATGTGCCGATTCCCCAATGTAAAGTCTTGGTTGCTTGTGGACAATACGACAGTTTCACTTTGCCACATGAGAATGCAAATTTCGCATTGCAATGCCCTGACATGCAATACGTACAAATTGCCAATGCTGATCATGTTCCGCAACTACAACGCCGTAAAGAAACCATGCATTTATTTGCAACCTTCTTGCGTGGTAAAGATCTGAACCAAGTTGAGGGTGTGATTCCATTTACTCGTGAAGAAATGCAACAGATCGAACGCCGTGGTGAAGAACGTATTCAGGTGAAAGATGTTCAGCGTTTCTTAAGTCATCGACATTCTGCATTGCAACTTCAAGCCAATATTGTAGATATCAACTTCTTTGGTGTGTTGCTTGACATGAATGAAGGTGATGCAGAGCGGGCAGCAGAATTTCCACGTGACCTCGCTTTACATTTAGAAGATGAGCAGGGCGAGTTTAAAATTGAATGTTTGATCTTTGAACATGACGATCAACAGGTTCGCGCGTTGTTTAAACATGGTAGTTTCGAAATAGCTGAACGCTTAGGTCATTATATTGAACAACAAAAAGCGTTGATCACCGCAGACGCTTTTGATGCTGTCATTTAATTGAGTATAAAAAAACAGCGTCATTTGACGCTGTTTTTTTTCACTGCATGAATCATCCACACCAAATCACCCAAATGTTCTTCTATATCCGTAGAAGATGGATTTGAGTGGTCTTTATTAAAATATTGCTTCGGCTGATTGACTTGAACGCTGTCAAAGCCCGCATGTTGAAAAAAGTTGGTTAATTGTTGCGGTGATTGAAAATGGAAAGTAAAAGCACTGCGCGACATAAATTTCAATAATTTACTACAGGTCCAAATAAAATTCGCAAGGCGATTTCTGACAGGCTCAGGATAGATATCACTTAAATAATGCACTTCAGCAAAGTTTTCACTGTACTGTGTTATGCCTTTTAATAGGGTGTGTAGCATATCTTGGTTGAAATAATTGATCAGACCTTCACTGATCACCACCAAAGGCTTATTCGGATTGAATACAGAAAAAACCTGTGCCAATTCCGCTGTAAAAATATCAGCTGTTAATACCTCAGGTGCAGAGGCATCAATCATTTTTAATGCGGCTGTTTTGGTTTTTGCCATATCGGGCAGATCTAATTCACGATAATTGAGATCAGGATGTTTTTGTCTGAAATTCCAACTGCGCGGTGAGAGACCACTGGCAATCTCTAACACTTGAATATCAGGGTGTTGCTGAATTAATGTAGATAAATGATCATCGATCATTTGATGGCGTTGTTTTAGGGTGGTGCGCATACTACCACCGACATTTTTCTCCGCCCATGACTCTAGTGGATGCACCAGTTTTGCCAAAAACTTACCTTTCGAGGTAGCAAATACGGGATGTGAAATGCCCATTTTGTACCAAATATAACCGGTATAATGTGCAGTAAAAGATATATGGCGATGCTCTGAAAGGGGTTGTGTCATGTCATCCTGACCTTATTTTTATTGTGTCGATTGTATAAAAATACATCTTAATCAAAAAGGAACACCTTGTCGTGTTCCTTTTTTAAATTCGGCTTATTTTAAGGATCAATTCGTCTGATTTTTAAAGGCAGAAACTTCATCCACAATGTGACGCCACTCATCACCTAAGTCTAAAATCTCGTTGATTTGAATGTTTGGAATATTGCCGCGCATCCGTTCAAGACGCTGTTGATTCGGTAGTGGTAAATCTGCAATACCTTCAAGTGCCACACATTGTGCAGCTCGGTCATTACAGACTAAGCCCATGTCGCAACCAGCTTTAAGCGCAGCTTGAATACGCGCATCTGCGCCACCCGCGACACATGCGGCTTGCATGCTTAAGTCATCTGAGAATAAAACGCCGTCAAAGCCCAGTTCTTGACGAAGTATTTTTTGAATCCAAAATTCTGAGAAACCTGCAGGGTTCGGATCGACTTGATCGTAAATGACATGCGCTGGCATGAGAGCATCAAGCTGTGGTTGAAGTTGTACAAAGCTTTGCATGTCTTTTTGACGAATTTCATCTAAAGAGCGCGAATCAATAGCAGCTGCGACATGGGAATCGGCTTTAACCGAGCCGTGACCCGGGAAATGTTTCCCTGTTGAGGCCATACCTGCGCGTTTCATCCCGCTTAAAAAGGCACTTGCGAGTGGAATAATGTCGTCCATATTTTTAGCAAAACTACGATCGCCAATTACATCGCTGACATCATTTAAGTCCAAAACAGGCGCAAAGCTAAAGTCGATGCCGACAGCAAGCACTTCAGTTGCCATCAGCCAACCGCATTTTTCAGCTAACTCAAGCGCACGCTTCGATTCAGTTGTATATAGTTCGCCAAAACGTCCCATCGCAGGGAGTAAGGTGAAACCTGTTTTTAAGCGTTGTACCCGTCCACCTTCTTGATCGACTGCGATTAAAATATCAGGTCGAAGTTGGCGCATATGATCGGTTAAGGCACGTACTTGGGCAGGTGATTCAATATTTCGAGCAAATAAAATCACGCCACCGACTTGCGGAGCGGACAAGAGTTGAATATCTTCTTGAGTCAGTGTTGTGCCAGCGATGTCGAGCATCAATGCGCCAATCATATGCGGAATCCGAGTTTAAATTTTTCAGCAAAAACAATACCTGAATTTCGCAATGATTTGCTACACTTTATTAGCACAGAATATGATAAAACTACACGATATAAACATATTAAGTTGTTTAAGATATTGAATCCTTTCAATTCTGATCGAAAAACAACACAGTTAAATTGGTTTAGAGACCAAGGACGTACGAATTATTTATGAAACTTCAAACGATAGCTTGTGCAGTTGCGCTTGCAACTGGCGGATTGTTCTTTACCCATATCGTCAATGATGCCATCGCAGCAGAAAAAGCGGCTGTGGTCAGCACCACGATTCAGCCATCAAAAGAACAAGCCTTAGTTTCTCGTCAGTTGGCAACGTTGGTCGATCGTCAGCATTATTTAAATCAACGCTTAGATGCAGCGACTTCACAACGTATTTTCGATTTTTATATTGACAGTCTAGATCCTGAACATAGCCTATTTTTAGCGCCTGAGCTTGAAAGTTATAAAAAGCGCTTTGCTGCTAATTTTGGTGCGAATCTAAAAGCAGGTGATTTATCAGGGTCGTTTGAGATTCATGCGCAATATCGTGATCGCTTGAAACAGTTCTACAGCTATATGTTGGCTGAGTTGAAAAAACCGCAGAATTTGAATCAACCGAATGTCTATATTGATACGGATCGTGAAAAGGCAGCATTCTTTAAAACCAGTGAAGAACAGCGGTCACATTGGAATAAAATGTTGGTCTCTCAGCTGATTAATCTTACGATTAGTAAAGAAGAAGAAGCAGCGAAACAAAAAGCCTTGAAGGACAATCCTGAGCTTGCCAATGGTCAAGATTTGGCAGGGCCAGAAGATTTAACCCCAGCACAGACCTTAACCAAGCGTTATACCCGTCAATTGGAACGTTTAAGTCGAATTAAGAGCGATGATGTTTTAGACAAAACATTAAATGCAATGATGCTGACCTATGATCCACATAGTAACTATTTCCCACCTGTTGATGCGATGGAGCTGAATCGTCAAACGACCTTACAGCTAGAAGGCATTGGTGTATCTATTCGTCCTGAACGTGGCAATGAAGATTACACCAAGATTGAAACCATTGTTGAAGGTGGGCCTGCGAGTAAAACAGGTCAAGTGAAATCAGGTGATCGCATTATTGGTGTGGCACAAGATGGCGACAAAATGGTCGACGTGATTGGTTGGCCAAGCAATGAAATTGTCGGCTTAATCCGTGGTAAGCGTGGCACTAAAGTGACTGTTCGTCTTTTAGGTGCGGGTGCTGCAATCGGCCAAGCACGCAACGTCACTATTACTCGTGATGTGATTCAAGAAGAAGACGCGGGTGTACGTACCCGTACCGTTGACATTGAACGTGATGGTCAAAAATATAAATATGGTGTGATTGAAATTCCATCGTTCTATTTAAACTATCGTGCGCGTCGTGCAGGTACGGATTATCGTTCAGTGTCTGAAGATACCAACAAAGCATTGAAAGATTTATCTGCGCAAAATGTCGCGGGGATTATTGTCGATTTACGCAATAACCCAGGGGGTTCACTTGAAGAAGTCGCGCGTATGCTTGGGCAAGTGATTAAATCAGGACCTGTGGTACAAATTCGTGACGGCAATGGTAATGTTAGTGTCTTTGAAGATGATGATGGTGGCGCGCAAACCTATGCGGGTCCATTGGCGGTCATGATTAACCTCGCTTCAGCATCAGCAAGTGAGATTTATTCGGCTGCAATTCAAGATTATGAACGCGGTATCGTGATTGGTAGCACTACAACGGGTAAAGGTACAGCCCAAGTGCAACTCGATTCATTGGCGTATGGTCAAGCCACTTTAACCCAACGTAAATTCTACCGTGTGACGGGTGGCAGTACCCAAAATAAAGGCGTGATTCCAGACATTAAACTTGTTGATATTTACAATGAAGAGTTTGGTGAGCGTAAAGCCAAGAATGCTTTGAAGTGGGATACCATTCCAACCGCACCGTTTAAACGTGAAGGTGAGATTCAAAAATACGTACCGGATTTGATTAAATCATCAACAATGCGTGTAACGCTTGATCCACAGTTTAAATATTTGGAACAGCGCAAAAGTTTAGTCAAAAAAGCTGATGAAAAGAAACGTGTGGTTTTAGACTTAAATCAACGTAAAGCTGAATTGCTTGAGATTGAGAAGAAAACCCTTGAAGCCGAAAATGCACGTCGTCAAGCGACAGGCTTGAAACCGTATTCAAATTGGGAAAGTTATCAAGCATCGATGGACGCATTGATTGAATCACGCGCGAAAATGAAAGTGAAAGATCGTCCCGCATTACCAGAGGAAGAAGTGTTTGTAAAAGAGGCAGCGAATGTGCTGTTGGATTATACAAATCTTCAAACTAAGTCAAAATAATCATCTAATTAGTTTTACTTTTAAAAAATCAGTCTACTTCGATAGGCTGATTTTTTATTATTTGTTTTATAACCGTAAATAAATCTTTATTTGTTCTTAAGGAAAGTGTTACCCACGTAGTACATCACACTAAACATGTGATCTACATCGAAGAATTGCGCATAACTGACAATTATTATGATTTGCTAAAATTTCAAAGATTCATAATATATAACAAGAAGATTGTACTTTTACTGAATGGCTTATAAATAGATGCCATAAGCGTTCAAGATAACTTCCTTTGGGTGTTTCAAAACGATTAATGCATAAATTGAAAGGTTAAGTAACATTCAAAATTTGAGAAAGTGGCGACCTAAAAAGGACATGCTGGATACAGCAATAAAGCAGGATCAGTGCGGTTGGAATGAAAGTCAAAACCTATACGGAACATATTTATGATTCATATCCACTATGATGTCGGTTGGGTGATAGGTTCAATTGTTGTTGCTTTGGTCGCTTGCTTTTTTGCAGTTTCCATCGAGCAAATGTTGTTCCGAGGTAATCGCCCCAAGTATGAAAAACTCATCTTGGTCATGAGTGGTGCCGTTTTAGGGCTTGCCATTTGGTGTATGCATTTTGTGGGCATGACCGCAAGTCATATGCCGACTGAATACCGGTTTGATGTGGGCTTAACGTTTACTTCTTATATTATTGCTTTTATTGCATCGACATTTGCTATTTGGTTAACCACACGTTCGACTTTGCCTTTTGCACGCCTTGTTCTAGGTGCGGTTTTAATGGGGCTTGGCATTTCGGGCATGCATTACACCGGCATGATGGGACTCATCATGCAAGATCATGTTGTTAGCTATGATCCCATTATTACCACATGTTCAATTCTGATCGCGATTAGCGGGGCAGGTCTGACCTTTTGGATGGCATTTAAAAATCGCAATCTGATTAGGCATGCCCTGACGGTGAGAATGGTTGTGGCATTAATGCTGACGTTGACCATTGCTGGTATGCACTATACCGGTATGGCAGCCATGCAATTCCAAGCCCTTGATCTTACACATGGGGTTTCACATACGGCAGGGAGTGATTTACTCTTTGCCGTAATTTTTATTAGCTGTCTTATTTTAGTCGCGGCCTTTAGTGTGGCTGTGCTTGAGCAGCGCTTAGAGCATCGCAATCGGCAGTTATCTAAAGCCAATAAAGAACTCGCTAATCTTGCTGTACAAGATAATCTCACCAAGTTGCCAAATCGCTTATATCTTGCAGAATACGCCCATTTTTTATTCGCAGATCATCGTTATAATCAAAATGAAATCGCATTTTTATATATTGATTTAGACCGATTTAAAGCGGTCAATGATGTCTTCGGGCATCATGTGGGAGATCAGCTCCTGATTCAGCTTGCTAACCGTATCCATGGCTTACTGAATGATGATTCGAAGTTACTGCGTATTGGTGGAGATGAATTTTTAATGGTGCTTGAAAAGGCATCTATTGAAAAAGCATCAGAACAGGCAGAAAAGATCTTGGAGATGATCCAAGAGGGTTTTTTAATCGCAGGAAAATCGATTAATATTTCTGGCAGTATTGGTATTGCCATGTATCCAGAACATGGCAGTAATGTGCAAGATTTAATGATTAATGCGGATGCCGCCATGCTGACCTCAAAGCATCAAGGGCGTAATACTTATTCAGTGTTTAACTTTACTGAAGATCAGCATGAGTCTAAAAGCCAAACCAAACTCATTAATGATTTATATAAAGCCGTGGAAGAACAACAATTTGTATTGTTCTATCAGCCAAAATTCTTAACTAAAAGTTTACAAAATTGTGGTGTGGAAGCACTGATTCGCTGGCGTCATCCGCTGTTAGGTTTACTCACGCCCAATATGTTTATTCGCGGTGCTGAAAAAACCGGTCTGATTATTCAAATGGGTTATTGGGCACTTGAACAAGCGTGTAAACAGATTCAAATTTGGGAGCGAGAAGGCGATGGTCTGTTCCCAATTGCGGTCAATTTATCTGCAGTCCAGTTTGAACATAAGCATCTATTTAAAATCCTTGAAGATTTATTCGAGAAATACAAAATTGATCCGCAGCATTTAATGATTGAAATTACTGAATCGACGGCCATGCATCATATCGATTCAAGTGTTAAAACGCTGCAACGTTTACGAAGTATGGGTATTCAATTGGCGATTGATGACTTTGGAACAGGTCATTCGAGCTTCTTGTATTTAAAGAATTTACCTGTTGATGAACTCAAAATTGATAAAGAATTTATTGATGATTTAACTGTGGGTTCTAAAGAAGAAATGATTTTAGAAAGTATCATTCATCTTGCGATTAAACTTGGTCTTAAAGTCACCGCTGAAGGCGTTGAAACGCAGTTACAAGCCGATATTCTTACCCGTTTAGGCTGTCAGCAATTACAAGGATTTTTACTTGCACGTCCAATGCCAGTCGAACAGTTAGCAGAAAAACAACTGGTTTCTTAATTGAAGCACGATAAAAAAACACAGGATCATCCTGTGTTTTTTTATGCATAAATATGACCTAATCACTGCTTAAAACGAGTAATTTATACAGGATGAAGTGATCTTTCCCTCTAAAATCTGGCATACCGATCTCTACATAATCAAACGCATATTTCTGCTACAATATCGCCAATTTTTAATATTGATCAATTTGATCTTTAGCACTGCGTGTCGCAGTAGGTAATTTGCATGAGTTTTAAAGATGAGTTAGCGGCGCAGGTCGCTCAGCGACGTACATTCGCCATTATTTCCCACCCCGATGCTGGTAAAACCACAATGACAGAAAAACTGTTGTTATGGGGGCAAGCGATTCAGGTTGCCGGCATGGTAAAAAGCCGTAAATCCGATCGTGCAGCCACTTCGGATTGGATGGAAATGGAAAAAGAGCGTGGGATCTCGATTACTACGTCGGTCATGCAGTTCCCGTTTAAAGATCACATGATCAACTTACTTGATACCCCGGGACATGAAGATTTCTCGGAAGATACTTATCGCACATTGACGGCTGTCGATTCGGCCTTAATGGTGATTGATGGTGCAAAAGGTGTCGAAGATCGAACCATTAAATTGATGGAAGTGTGTCGTATGCGCGATACACCGATTATCTCTTTCGTGAACAAAATGGACCGCGAAATCCGTGATCCACTAGAACTGCTCAGTGAAATTGAAAGCGTTCTCAAAATTCAATGTGTGCCGATTACATGGCCACTCGGTACAGGTCGTGACTTTGCGGGTGTATATAACCTGATCGAAGAAAAGCTTTATGTTTATAAAGCAGGTTTTGGTTCAACCATTACTGATATTGAAATTCGTGACGGCTACGACTATCCAGATATTCGTGAAAAAGTTGGCGATTTAGCTTTTGCTGCCTTTGAAGAATCGCTGGAATTGGTACAAATGGCCAATGAACCGATTGACCGTGAGCTTTTCCTTGCAGGTAAACAGACCCCAGTTTTATTTGGTACTGCACTCGGTAACTTTGGTGTCGATCATGTACTTGATACTTTTGTTGAATATGCGCCAAAACCTAAAGCACATCCAACCGCAGATCGTAAAGTTGAAGCAACCGAAGAAGGCTTTACCGGGTTTGTCTTTAAAATCCAAGCCAATATGGATCCGAAACACCGTGACCGTATCGCCTTTATGCGGATTTGTTCAGGTAAATATGAACGTGGCTTAAAAATGAAACACGTACGTCTAGATAAAGATGTGCGTATTAGTGATGCCTTAACCTTCTTAGCAGGCGATCGTCAGCATTTAGAAGAAGCATGGCCGGGTGATATTATTGGTTTGCATAACCACGGTACCATTCAAATTGGTGATACCTTCACCTCAGGTGAAAAACTGAATTTCACGGGTATTCCGCACTTTGCGCCAGAAATGTTCCGCCGTGTACGTTTAAAAGATCCACTCAAATCGAAACAATTGCAAAAAGGCTTGAAAGAACTTTCTGAAGAAGGCGCAACGCAAGTATTTATGCCGCAGCACAACAACGATTTGATTGTTGGTGCGGTTGGTGTGCTTCAGTTTGAAGTGGTTGCATATCGCTTGAAAGAAGAATACAAAGTCGATTGCGTGTATGAGCCAGTGAGCATTAATACAGTTCGTTGGGTGTCATGTGATGATGAGAAAAAATTCAACGAATTTAAGAAAAAAGCGCATGACCAATTGTCTGTCGACGGTGGTGGTCATCTGACTTATCTTGCGCCAAGCCGTGTCAACTTACAGCTCATGCAAGAACGTTATCCTGATATAGTGTTCCGTAGTACACGTGAACACTAAGTTCAAAATAAAATAAATATAAAACAGCTTCTCAGGAGGCTGTTTTATTTTGTGCTACATTTAAACCATGAATAAAACAGTGCAGTGGATTATGAAGCAGAATAGGGATGTTATTGTTGTTTCACTCTTGAGCTTGGCTTTAATGGCGTGTGATTCAAAAAAGCCTGAAGCTCCTGAAAAAGCAGATGTACAACCACCTGAAGTGGTGGTCGAAAAAGCGGATGTGCTGCCCTATTTAAATATTCAGGAACAGCCTGCAAAAATAGCTTTGCCATTTTGTGAACGTAAAAACTGTATTGATATCGATATTCAAACCTTAAACACGGTCGATCCATGGATGAATACATGGATTGCTAAGCAGCAAGCGTTGGTCATTCAAGATCAAATTGGCTTAAAGCAAGACATGACTTTGCAGCAAGCGGTGAATGCATTTGTGAAAAAGTCGGATGCTTGGCAAGCAGAGCTTAAAATCAATAAAGCCTATACATTATCGTTATATACGCGCATTCCATACCAGCGCAATGAATTTGTACTCATGCAAATTGGCGTGGATACCGAGCAAGAGGGCGTCAGTGTTAAAGACCGTTATTACTTTTATGTGGCTGATCGTCGTTCGCAAAAAAATCTGAAAATTTTGGACGTTGTAGATGCAAAACAACAAGTAAATATGGATAACATCGTTCAAGATGCCTACAAAAAATGGCTGAAAGACAACACAAAAGATGTGCAGCAACAAGCGCCTCAAAAGCTCTATTGGGGACAAGCAGACTGGTTCTTTGATCAGCAGGGCATTGGCTTACATTACCGTGGTGATGCGATTGTCAAAGAGGCGAAACAATTAGACATCTACTTAAGCAAAGAACAAACACAACAGGTCTTGAAAGCAGATGTGTATCAGCATATGTTTTAATTTTTAAGATTCTGACTCACGCTGAGCGGAATCAAATGCAATAATGTCAAAAGGTTATTCAATGCCAAAATATAAGAATGTGTTATGTCTATCTGTGTTGGCATCTGCGGTCATGTTAAGTGCCTGTCAACCCAAAGAAGCTGAACCGAAAGATAAGCAAGTCACTGAAACTGCTCAAATTGCAGAGCAGCAGCTTAAACTGATTGGCGAAAATGAAAAACTAAAACTGAATGTACCTGATTGCGATGGTAAAGATTGTCCAGAGATCAACATCGAACGTCTAAGCAGCAACCAAGCATTTATTGATACATTCATAGATCAAAAAATTCTAGAAGTGGTTAAAGGTGTACTTTCACCTGAAGCGATTGAACCTGCTCAAGTTAAGCTAGATGAGAACGATCAGCCTGCCTCTGAAGCAAGCCTTGCCAAGGTTGAAACGCCAAAACAAATCTTAGAAAAGCAAATGCTGCCGCATATGCAAGGGTTCTTAAACTTAGATAAAGAACTCAAAACCTTAAATGCCAGTCATAGTATTAGTATGATGGTAAAGCCGAAGATCTTAAATTCGAGTGATCCATTGGCGACAGTTGTTTTGAATAGCAGTAGCTATTTAGGTGGTGCGCATGGTTCATCGGCTCAGACTTTTTACAATTTCGACTTAGATAAAAAGCAGCAGGTGAAGTTGGATGATCTTATCGTCGCCAAACAAAAAGCTAAGCTTGAACAGCAAGCGCATGAGGTCTTTAAAGTTTGGGTGACAGACTCTAAGTTAGCAACGAATGTTGCCGAATATGAACAAGCATGGCCTTTTAGCCTGACGGATAACTTCTATTTATCTAAACAAGGTTTGGTCTTGCAATATGCTGAATATGAGATTGGACCGTATGTGGTCGGATTACCCAAATTGGTCATTCCGTATGAGCAATTACAAGGTGTATTAAAAGCACAATATTTGCCTCAAGCTGAACAAGCAGCTTCAGAGGCAAAACCAAGTACTCAAGCCCATTAATGCCTTTTAAACTATTTGATACCCATACCCATTTTGATGTTCCCGATTTTGATCATGATCGGGAACAGCTTGCCTATGCTGCAAAAGAAGCAGGGGTCGAGGGTTTAGTATTGATTGGTTTTTTACAGCATAGATTTAACGATTTAGTTAAAACGCATCATTTTTTGAATCAATTAACAGATGCTCCAAAAAGCTATTTAGCGCCGGGTTTACATCCATTTTATATTGAAGATCATCAGCCTGAACATTTGGCTCATTTAGAGCAACTGTTGCAAACGGAGCCTTGCATTGCGATTGGTGAAATTGGTTTAGATACCTTTCTCAAACAGCATAAACAGCCTGAGATTTTACAAAAGCAAAAACAGTATTTTGCTGCGCAAATTGACCTTGCTAAACAGTTTGATAAGCCGATTTTGCTGCATATTCGTAAATCGCATGCTGATGTTTTAAAAATGTTAAAAGACCAAAAGTTTCCACATGGCGGTATTGCACATGCTTTTGGGGGCGGAGTAGAGGAAGCCAAAGCTTTTATTAAACTTGGTTTTAAGATTGGCATTACCGGTCAAATCACCAATCCTAATGCACGTAAACTACATGAAGTAGTACAACGTGTAGGCAGAGAGCATTTGGTTTTAGAAACCGATTGTCCAGACATGACGCCACTATGCTGTCAGTCTTCGACAGCGCATCGCACGCGAAATACACCGGTCAATTTGCCTTATGTCTTGGATGGTTTGGCAAAAAGTTTATCCATAGATCAAGCACAATTGGCAGAGCAACTTTGGCATAACACATTACAAGCATTAAAGCTTGATTCAGCAGATTAAACTTTCCAATATTGATCTGTGAGCTGTTTTAGCAATTGATCGAACATGAAAAAAAAGATGCATTATGCAATTTCTAAAATGCGCTAGACTTGGCATCATGCATCTATATTATTTTGAGTGAGATTCACATGGCACAAGGACTTTTGGCGGGTAAACGCTTTTTGATCGCAGGTATTGCAAGTAAATTATCCATTGCTTTTGGTATTGCTCAAGCTTTACATCGCGAAGGTGCGGAACTCGCTTTTACCTATCCCAATGAGAAACTAAAAAAACGTGTCGATGATTTTGCTGCACAATTTGGTTCTGAATTGGTCTTTCCGTGTGATGTCGCTGTAGATGCTGAAATTGACCAAGCATTTGTTGAACTGGCAAAACATTGGGATGGTTTAGATGGCGTGGTGCATTCGATTGGATTTGCACCAGCACATACACTTGATGGCGACTTTACTGATATTACCGACCGTGACGGCTTTAAAATTGCCCATGACATTAGTGCATATAGCTTTATTGCGATGGCACGTGCGGCAAAACCGTTATTGGCTGCACGCCAAGGCTGTTTATTAACGCTAACTTATCAAGGTTCTGAGCGTGTAATGCCGAACTACAACGTGATGGGTATGGCAAAAGCATCATTAGAAGCAGGCGTGCGTTATTTGGCATCGAGCTTGGGTGCAGAAGGCATTCGTGTCAATGCGATCTCTGCGGGTCCAATTCGTACACTTGCGGCATCAGGTATTAAGTCATTCCGTAAGATGCTTGATCTAAATGAAAAAGTTGCGCCATTAAAACGTAATGTGACGATTGAAGATGTGGGTAATGCTGCATTATTCCTTTGCTCGCCATGGGCTTCAGGCATTACTGGTGAAATTCTATATGTAGATGCCGGCTTTAATACTGTCGGTATGAGTGCTGAATTGATGTTGGATGCTGAATAAGCCTTGTGAAGTCCCCCTTTAATAAAGGGGGATTTAGGGGGATTAACACTTTATAATCTCCCCAGACCCCTCTTTAAAAAAGAGGGGCTTTGGGGCATAAAAAAGACCGCAATTGCGGTCTTTTTTAGATCTAAAGGAAAGCGATTAAGCTTGACCTTCAGGTGCAGCAGCTTGTGCACGTTGCATATTCGCTTCAAATTCAGCATCGAAGTTGATTGGCGTAAGAAGCAATTGTGGGAAGCTACCTTTTGTAACCATGTCATTCACCGCTTCACGAAGGAATGGGAACAAAATGTTCGGGCAGTATGCGCCAAGAATGTAAGGCAGACGTTCTTCTTCAACGCCATCAATCAGGAAAATACCCGCTTGAGTCACGTCAACGATGAATGCTGTATCACCTTCATTCGTTGCTTGAACAACAACTTTTAAAGCCACCTCAAAATGAGTTTCATCAATTTTTTCTGCAGAAGAAGAAAGGTTGATGTTTAACTCAGGTTGCCATTGCTTGGTAAAAACTTGCGCCCCAGGTACTTCAAAAGAAATATCTTTAGTATAAATACGCTCTAATGCCAATTGTGGCTGAGCTTGTTGTTCTTCACTCATTCTTTATTCCTTCATATGAGGTGATGTTTAAATCTAAGTTACGCCAATAATTCGTCAAGTTTGCCTTCACGCTCTAAGGCATAAAGTTGGTCAAACCCACCGATAAATTGATCATTAATAAAAATCTGTGGAACAGTACGATGATTCGTACGCTGCATCAAATCAAGACGAACCTGTGGGCTTCCTGAGATAAGTTGATGTCAGTATAAGCAACACCTTTACGCTCAAGGAGTTGTTTCGCGCGAACGCAATATGGACAAACAGTGGTCGAATAAATCTTAACTTCAGCCATGATCAATCTCCTCTTGCTGATTATTTGCTTTTTACCAAAGGTAAACCTTGGGCTTTCCAGTTGCTTACACCACCGTCAAGACGGTAGCTATCTGCATGACCGACTTGTTGTAGGGCAGTTCCTGCAACTTGACCCAAATTACAAATGAACACCAACGGGCGATCAGATGTTTTTAACTCTTCAACATGTTTTGTAAGTTGGCTATACGGAATGCTACGGCTACCGCTGATATGACCTTCGCGGAAATCTTTCCCATCACGTAAATCAATCAACATGGCATTTTTAGCTTTTACTAAAATACCCAAAGATTGTGGAGAGATTTTACGTCCGCCACGTTGACCTTCAATGATGAAGAATAAAACCACGAGTACCGCAAGTGCGCCAAACAAGAAGGGATGATTCCCCATAAACTCGAACCAACGTTCCACAATTCACCTAATTACAATTTTAAAATTGCTAAGAGTATAGCTCATAAATATGGTGATCAAAATCACCGCTTCAAGGGCAGCAGCAGAATAAAAACTAATTTTTTTGCTGTGCTTCCGTAATTTCATCAATTAGACGCAAATAACTGTCCAAACGACGCTGCAAGATTTCACCGTTTTCTGCGGCTAGACGCAAAGCACATTTTTTCTCATGTTTATGCGTACAGTTACGGAATTGGCAATGTCCGAGTAAATTTTCAATTTCAGGGAAGCCGGTTTGAACTTTATCTAAATTCAAATGCCACAAACCAAATTCACGAATTCCCGGAGAGTCAATCAGTGCTGCACCTTCACCAAAACCAATTAAGCGGGTTGACGTGGTGGTATGCTGACCAAGCGCAGAATTTTCAGAAATAATATTGGTTTTCTGTGCAGCGTCCGGCACGATCGCATTAATCAGGGTACTTTTACCGACACCTGATTGACCGACAAATGCCACAGTTTCATGTTGAAGGCGTGCAGATAATTCGCTTAAATCACCTGCCGATTGCGTCTGCATCACTTCATAGCCCAAATCTTCATATTCTTTCAGAAGCTTGAGAATGTGATCATCTTCTTTGAGTAAGTCCGATTTATTCATCACTAAAAGTGCAGGAATTTTAGCATCCGCACATGCCACTAAGTAACGATCGATCAGACCTGGAGCTGGTTCAGGCAATGGTGCAAACACAATCACAATCAGTGAAATATTGGCTGCAACCGGTTTAACCTTGTGATAACGGTCAGGACGGGTCAATAAAGATTGGCGCGGATGAATCGCGGTAATAATGCCCAAACCTGTATTTGGATCGGCCTGCCATTTAACACGATCGCCTGTAACCAATAAATCGAGATTGGTACGAGTATGACAGCGCCATACACTGCCCAGTTCAATCTCTTTCCAAGCGGGTTCAGGTTCGCCTTCTGCCACAACAGGTTTTTCGGGATGAATTGCAGGAGTAGACAGCGTCTGGACTTCAAGTTGACGCCCATAATGCTGGACCACCAAACCTTCTAAATCGTCAGAGGTATCAAGATCTTCTTGACGTGTTTTTTGCTGTTTCTGAATACGACGTTGTTGTTGTTCAGTTAAACGACGTTTACGTATTAAAGCCATTCAAATCCTAAAAAACCATGGGAGCGAGATGGCAAAAATAGCATGAAGCAGGGGGGTAATTACAGCCAAGTCATAAGAAATTTGCTACTATGTTGTTTTTAAGCTGATTAAGATTGCACAATTATGAGCAGCACCCCTGATAGCCGATTGATTTGGATTGACCTTGAAATGACAGGTCTAGATACTGATAACGACCAAATTATTGAAATTGCGACGATTGTAACCGACGACAATTTAAACATTCTGGCAGAAGGTCCTGTGCTTGCGGTGCACCAGTCTCCAATTCTGTTAAATGCGATGGATGAGTGGAATACACGCCAACATGGTCAGTCAGGTCTGATTGAACGTGTACGCCGTAGTAAATTAACAGCACAAGACGCAGAGCAACAAACATTAGAATTTTTGAAAAAATGGGTCAATCCGAAGACTTCACCGATGTGCGGTAACTCGATTTGCCAAGATCGTCGCTTCATGCACCGTTTAATGCCTGAACTTGAACAATTCTTCCATTACCGTAATTTGGATGTCTCTTCTATTAAAGAATTAGCAAAACGCTGGCGCCCTGAAATTATGGATGGCTTAAAGAAAAATGCATCGCATTTGGCGATGGATGACATCCGTGATTCAATTGCAGAATTGAAATACTACCGTGACTATTTCTTTATCATGAATAAAGACTAAGTTATAAGAATTCAAAAAGGGGCGAAAGCCTCTTTTTTTATTTCATAATCTTGACTTGTATTTTGTCAGAAAAAAAACATCGAATTTGCTAAAATAGCCGCTGATTTAACTCTGCCTCAAGACTTATGACTGATTTGCTCCAAGACGATGAATATGACCGCCGCTTTGCGGGTGTTGCCAAAATTTATGGCGAAGACAGCTTTAGTCATTATGAAAAAAGTCATGTCATGGTCATTGGGATTGGTGGCGTAGGGTCATGGGCAGTGGAAGCATTGGCGCGTACAGGTGTAGGCGAGCTTACTTTGGTCGATATGGATGTGGTCGCTGCATCTAATATTAATCGTCAGTTGCCTGCCATGAGTACCACTTTAGGACATGAAAAAATTGAAGTCATGGCAGAACGTTGCCGTGCGATTAATCCGCGCATTAAAATCAATTTGATTGATGATTATCTAACACCTGAGAATGTTAAAGACGTGCTCGCCGGCAGTCCTGACATTATTTTAGACTGTATTGATGATGTCAAAGCCAAGTTTGCACTCATGCTGCATTGCCGTTTTAACAAAATTCCATTGATTGTCTCGGGTGGCGCAGGGGGTAAACTTGATCCACTGAAAATACGTGTCGCAGATTTATCAAAAACTGAACAAGACCCAATGCTTGCAAAGCTTCGTGCACAGCTACGTAGCAAAGGCATTTGTAAAAAACTAAAAGAAAAATTCGGTATTACCTGCGTGTATTCGATTGATAATCCGTTTTCAAGTGCGGATGTTTGTCCAAGCGCGGGCTTACGTTGTGGTGGCTATGGTTCAGCTGTGGTCGTGACGTCAAGTTTTGCCATGGTGGCTGTGTCTGAAGTCCTGAAGAAATTAGATGCTAAACGGGCAAAAGCCTGATTTACAAAATTAAAAGCACGATCTATGTGCTTTTTTTTATATGCAGTCTAAAATGAATGTATTCATTCATATAACAAAAACAATGTATTGGAGCCGCTATGTGGTTTTTATTGGTGCTGATTTTGGGGATCGCAGCCTTAAGTGTTTGGATGTGGAAGCGTCCAGATCCGGTCAAACGTGACCAAGCCAAAGCAGTTCATCATGACTTATGGATTGAACAAATTGATGCGCAGCTGAAACATGCTTTGCGTTTAATTTCAGATCCGATTCAGCCGAATTATGAACGCGGTTTCGATATTTTAAATCAATTGGCACAGCAACAAGATATCCCGCAAGCGTATATGCATATGGGGCTGATGCATTTGAATGGTTGGGGTCGACCGCAAAGTACTGAAAGTGCGATTGGTTTATTGGACAATGCCTTTCGGCTCGGTAGTGATGAAGCGGCTTATCATTTGGGGCGTATTTATGAAACAGATGACTATGCGCATCAAGATGTAGAAAAAGCCTTATATTGGTATCGACATGCGGTTGCACGTGGCAATGTTGAAGCCCAACTTAAAATCAGTGAGCTTGCGGCTCAAGACGAACATAGCATTGCCGAGCAGAAACATGAGTTATTGCAAAAAAATGCGGATCAAGGGCATGCCAATTCACAATTTCAATTATCGCAATATTATTTAAAAGACTCAGATCAGCAAGATTTGAGCTTGGGTATTCATTATTTATTCTTAGCCGCACAGCAAGATCATTTGGCTGCCAATCAACAGATTGCACATTATTATTCGCATGGACAGATCCTTGAATACGATCCCGTTCAAGCCTTGCAATTTATGAAGCGTAGCGTGGCGTTGGGCGATCAGCAAAGTCTGTATGCTTATTATGCGGGTGTGTTAAATGGTCGAATTGATATTGATCAACGGCAACGTGTATTGCAACATTTACAGCAACAATCTCAAGAACATAAGGATTCCTCTGCAAAAACGTTATTAGGTTTGGCTTATTTTCATGGCTGGTATGTTAAGAAAAATGAAACTATGGCTTATCGCTATTGGGATGAAGCCGCAAAACTAAAACATCCTGATGCAATGTGTATGATTGCTGCCTTGTATTTTGAGGAGTACATTGTTGAGGGTGGAGCTGAAAAAGCGTTTGAGTTATATCAACAAGCGCTTCAGATTCATCCGCAGCATCTTCATGCCCAGATGGGCTTGGCATTGTGTTACATGAGCGGTATTGGGATTGCTAAAGATACCTATCAAGCAACACGCTTGATTCAATCCTCGGTTAAAGAGCATTGGCAGTTTAACGCATCCTCTGAAGCAGATTTGATTTATAGCGTGGGGCGTTTTTATAGTCTGCCTGAATATCCATTGCCAACGCGTGCTAAAGCTGTTCATTATCTGAATCAAGCCGTGTCAAAAGGCTCAAAAGATGCAGCGTGGTATTTTTATCAAGCATTGAGCGGTGTATTGTTAATTTTTGAAGAAAATGAAGCATTGGCAAAACGCTATTTACATGAGGCGGCACAACTTGGACATACACAAGCGCAGGCTAAAATCGGTCATATGTATTTAATGGGTGAGGGTGTTGAGCAAGATTTAGCGTTGGGTCTGAAATATGTACAGCAAAGTGCAGTACAAATGAATGGTTCCGCGTTGAATACATTGGGTGAAGCTTATGAGAATGGTTTCGGGGTTGAGCCTGATATTCAGCAAGCGATTCGTTATTATGTTCAGGCTGCTGCTAAAGTGAACCCAGATGCGTACAGCCATTTAGGGCGTTTATATACCAAAGGCATTGGGGTTGAACGTGATGTCAATATCGCACGTGAATGGCTCGAAAAAGGCAGTTTACTGGGACATGAAGGCTCTCAGACCTTATTAAAAAATGTAAATGCATATTTAGAGATGAATGAATAGTTAACAATTAGGCATAAAAAACCGAAGCCTGAGCTTCGGTTTTTTTCATTTTAAAGATTAAGGCAATTGTTGAATTGGACTACCACCTAAGGCTTGCATGAGTGTGACATAGGCATTGTATTGGCTTTGTTTGGTTTGAATTAAAGTTAAACGTGCATTACGCAGGGTTTCTTGCGTATCTAACAAGTTCTTTAATGCAACCGCGCCATTACGATAACGAACTTCCGTTAAACGCGCCGTTTTCTCTGCCAACTCAACATTACGTTGTTGCAGTTGGACTTGTTTGTTGATTTCGTTACGAGCTGAAAGTGCATTTTCAACATCAGCAAAGGCTTCATACATCGTTTGACGATATTGCAAAATCGATTTTTCATAATCGAGTTCATTGACCTGCAAATCACGCTTCATGTCGTTCCATTGCAAGAACGGCAAAGTTAAACCTGCGCCTAAGGTTGCTACAGGATTTTTCAATGCGCTCGAGAGTGATGAGCTTGTTCCTACACCCGTCGACAATGCGCCAGTCAAACTAATCGAAGGGTAATAACTGGCTTTATTAGCATCTTTATTGGCTAAGGCTTTACGCAAACGTAGTTCCGCTGCTTGTAGATCTGGACGACGTGCCAATAAACTTGCGGGTAAGCCGGCTTGAATCGTCGGTAGCTGAATATTGGCTAAGCGCGAAGGCTCACTAAAGTTTAGCTGTTGAACTGGCTCATTTAACAGAACTGCTAAAGCCGTGCGAGTTTCCACACGTTGCTGATCAATCTGACTCAGGTTCGATTTTTGGCTTTGAATGGCTTGTTCGGCTTGGGTTAAATCTAAACCTGATACGGCACCTGCGCGATATTGCACTTGGACTAAATCATAGGTTTTTTGCGCAGTCGCTAAGTTTTGCTGAACCACGCTATAACGCTCATTCAGGTAGCCTAACTGCCAATATAACTGCGCTGTTGTACCAATTAGGCTTTGCGCAGTCGCTTGTAAGTCTTGCTCGGTCGCCAAGGCTTCCCAACGCGACGCTTCCGTTTGATTGGCAAGTTTGCCAAACAAATCGAGTTCATAACTTAAACCGGGATAGTTTAAGTTAATGCCACGTGAAGAGCTGCCACCACCATCCAATTCAAATGCGCGACCTGTTGAGACACTCGCATTACTGACTCGAATGCCCTGTTGGCTTGCACTTTGTTTGGCTTGAATACGCGCTTGTTGCAAGTTAATGCCAGCAACTGCTAAATCAGTATTGCGTGCGAGCACTTGATCGACCAATGCATTTAACTGAGGATCTTGAAATAAAGTCCACCATTGATCAGCTAAAACGCGTTCATGAATCTGCTGATTCAAACCTGAACTGTTTTGGAAGTGACTTGGAATCTGAATGCTGGGTTGTTCATAAGGCGTTTTGACCACAGCAGCACAGCCGACCAAAGAACTAGCGAGAACAAGGGCACTGGCAAGTTTGGTTAAATTCATTTGCATGACATATTCCTTATTCACGAGACAGAGCATCGACTGGATTTAAACGTGCGGCATTACGTGCAGGAATGAAACCAAACACAATACCAATGAGACTTGAGCAGACAAAGGCAGCAATAATTGAAGTGGTTGAATACGCCATTTGGAACGTACCACCAGCAAAATGAGTAATCAGCTGACCAATACCGAGCGAGAGCAAGACACCCAAAATACCACCAAGAATACAGACTAAAACGGCTTCAATCAGGAACTGCTGCAAGATATCACTTTGACGTGCACCAACTGCCATTCGTACGCCAATTTCTTGAGTACGTTCAGTGACAGACACCAACATGATATTCATGACGCCAATACCACCAACCACCAATGAAATGACCGCAATGGCTGAAATCAGCAAGGTCATCGTTTTCGTGGTTTGTTGAATGGTTTCACGAATACTATCGGCATTTTGGGTAAATACATCTTGTGCGCCATGGCGTTGAACCAACAAATTCAAGATGGCATTTTCCGCAGCAGCACTTGGGTATTCATCTTTAATACGCACAATAATATTACGTACATTAGACTGACCCAGCATACGGCTCATGACGGTCGAGTAGGGCAGATACACGTTTAAAGTATCAGAACTGCCCATTCCAGCTTGTGCTTCCACAATACCAATGATTCGGCTTGGTACACTGCCCAATAACAGCACTTGACCTACGGGATTAGTGCCATCTTTAAAGAATGTATTTTGGGTGTTGGTATCAATTACGACGTCTTGGGCTTGTTGAGTCACGCTGTGCTTATCAAATGCTTGACCTGATTTAAAGTTCAAACCTTTCACATAGAAGAAATCAGCACTCACACCATTCACAGTTGCAGAGGCTTCGACTTCTTTAAAGCGAGCGGTGACACTACTGGTTACTGATGGACTCACGCCATCCACATAGGGTTGTTCAGCTAAGGCATCTGCATCGGCAGGAATCAGCGTTTTGGCTTGGGATGATCTAGAATTATCACCAAAACCGCGACCTTGGAACACGGTAATGGTATTGGTGCCCAAGCTACTAATATTTTCTAAAATTTGCTTTTGCGAGCCATTACCCAGCGCAACGACGGACACGACCGATGCAATCCCGATAATAATCCCGAGCATAGTCAAGAAGGTTCGCATACGATGTGCATTCATGGCCAAGAGCGCCATACGGAACGCTTCACCTAAGCGGTCAAATGCAGCACGCCATGCCGGAATTTTCTTTTGTGGTGCAGGTACAAGCTCCTGTTTGACAAAACCATCTTCGACTTCAGGGACATTCGGCTGATCGGAAATAATATTGCCGTCAGAAATCTCAATAATACGCGTAGCATTTTTGGCAACGTTATGATCATGCGTGACCAAAATAATGGTATGACCTTTGGCATTCAGCTCACGCAAAATGCGCATGACTTCAATACCACTGTTCTTATCGAGTGCGCCTGTTGGCTCATCGGCAAGAATAACATCACCACCATTCATGAGAGCACGTGCAATTGAAACACGCTGTTGCTGACCACCTGAAAGCTGACTTGGACGGTTTTCAGTTTTTTCACCCAAACCAAGGTTGGTCAACAGTTCAGTCGAGCGCTTATTACGCTCTACCGCATCGGCACCCGCATAAATAGCAGGAACTTCAACGTTGCCCGCTGCGGTTAAATCACCGAGTAGATGATAGCGCTGGAAAATAAAACCGAAATATTCACGGCGCAATTTTGCCAATTCATCTGCTTCAAGTTCGCGTGTTTCACGCCCTTTTACCTTGTAGCTACCTGTGGTGGGTTTGTCCAAACAGCCCAAAATGTTCATTAACGTCGATTTACCCGAGCCAGACTGACCGACAATCGCGACCAATTCACCCGGATAAATTTCGAGGTTTACACCTTTTAAAATCTGAATCGTGCTGTCACCGGCAGGAAACTCACGAATCAGATTTTTGACCTCGAGTAGAGGTTGATTAGATTGGGTCATGATTACATTCTCATTGGACCAGCACCTGGGCCACGGCTACCACCGCTGCTACGTTTTGCTGCGTTATTAGAAGAATCAGAGCCATCTGCAATTACAACTTGATCGCCTTTTTTCAAACCTTTGATAATTTGAGCAGTCACACGGTTGTTTAAACCAACAAGAATAGGGGTTGGTTTAGCTGTACCATCCGCTTGTACCACACGAACCATTGCGCGCGTTGCTTTACCTTGCGCAATCAAACTACGTTCTGCATCAGATAATTCCAAACGCTGAGGACGATCGCCTGTACCACGTTCAGCATGTTGACCACGTGCGCTAGCTTCGCTTGCTGCACCCGAACCTTCACCACGGCTACGTTGTGGACGGTTTGAGCTTTCAATCGCAGAAGCAGGAATGGTCAGTACATTTTTCGCTTCATCAAGCACAATATACACTTGCGCGGTCATATCAATACGCAGTTTGCCGTCTTCATTCGGCACATCAAACAAAGCGTTGTAATACACGGCTGAACTTGAAGATGACGCCGTATTGGTGTCGGTATTAATAGAGTTTGGAGCAGGCTCAACTTGGCGAAGTTTCGCATAAATTTTCTTTTCACTGTTGCCAAGGGTCGTGAAGTAAACCGATTGACCTTCTTCCACTTTCATGACATCGGCTTCAGAAATTTCAGCTTTAATGGTCATGTTGTCTAATTTAGCCAGCTTTACAATGGTTGGTGCACTTTGGTTCGCGTTCACGGTTTGACCTTCTTCAGTCACAATCGCGACAATCGTACCGTCCATCGGTGCAACAATTTGGGTATAGCCTAAGTCTTCTTTGGCTGTTGCAAGCGTTAAACGCGATTGTTCAATCTGTGCATTGATGGCCGTGATTTCAGCTTGTGCTGTTTTAAAGCTTGCCATTGCCGCTTCTAGCTCAGATTTTGAGGTTGCATCTTGAGCATACATGGCTTTTTGGCGGTTATATTCTGCTTCTACTTTCGCCAAATTCGCTTGTTTTACCGTCAATTGCGCTTGTTGATTTTTAATGCTGGCTTCAGCGGTTTTCAATTCATTTTCTTGACGCACAGAATCAATACGCGCAATCAGTTGACCTTGTTTAACTTGATCGCCCAACTGCACATACATTTTTTTGACCTGACCCGAGACCTGAGCACCTACGCTCACCATTTTGGTCGCTTCAAGTACACCTGTTGCCAACACGGAGTTTTCAATATCGCCTGTGGTGACTTCAGCCGTAATGAATTGCATTGGTTTTTCTTTTGGTTTGAGGAAGTACCATGCGGTCGCTGCGACAGCAATGGCAATCACGACAGCCATAATCAGTTTAGTCGGTTTTATTTTTGGCATGATGAACAAATTTAAGTCGGAGATTTGATTGTGATTATAGAATCGAATTGAGGATAAATCGTGAATTTTTTTAACAAATAAGAATGATTATTATTTTATTTATCTAATTTTAAAGGGATTTAATGGAACAGAGATTTGCCACACATACTCGCAATTGCCTGTTGTACAAGGTGTTCAGCATTCTCGTGACCTAAGCCTTTGATGGATGCGTCGATTCTAATTAAGAGCGAAGGCCATGCTAAAAACGTTTGCGGACTTAAACGACGTAAGGCTTGTTGATACTGACTGACTTTAGTTTTCCAAATACCGAGTTGTAAAGCATTTTGCGGTTGTTCAAACAGTTGCATGAGCAAACGCATCTCTTTACTAATACTCCACAAAATTAAACTTAAGGGTTCACCTGAAGCCATTAAATATTGAAATATTTTAATCGACTGGGCAAGATTACCCGCCAATAAGGCATCACTTAAGTCATAAGTGCTATAGCGTGATTGATCTTGTAGACATGCATATAAATGCTCAATCTCGATGACATCGACTTCAGCAAACGTATCTGATACACGCATCAAGCTATTTTTTGCTGCCAGCAAATTATGTTCGTGATGTTGTTCAAGCCAAGCCCACGCATCATTAGCAAGTTTAATCCCAAGTTTATCTGCTTCAATGGCTAAAATTTGTTGACGATCACGAGGGTAATTGGCAGTAAGTGCGACATTGACGCCATTGGCATCAATGGTTTGGAAGAAACTGGTTTTTAAACTGCTGCTGTCTTGTTTTGGCATGACGATCAAAAGCAAGTTCTGCTCATTATGCTGTAAGAAACTTTTGAGGAGCTTAAGACCTGCTGCATCGGGTTTGATATTGCCATGTACTTCAACCGCAAGTTGGGTTGAAAACAATGACAAACTGTTTAAAGCATTAAATACAGTTTTCCAGTCACTCACCGAGCTAATGTCATAACGTTGACGTTCAATCTCTTGCTTTTGCCAACTCGCACGGAAGGCATCCATCAAGTTCTGTTCAAGTAAAGGCTCTTGACCATGCAAAACCCATGCACCGCGAGCGTCATCGACACGTTTAAGGGCTTGCAGATAGTCAATTTTCATAATGAGGTCTTTATTTGGCAGCAGAAGTATTTTGGATAAGCGGTAAACGATTTGATGAAATTTGACGTGCAATTTGCTGTGCAATGTCATCAATAATCACTTGGTTTAAGTATTTTTGTTCTTGGTCATCGGTATTCACGGTTTCGATATCATATTGATAACTACGTGTTGCCAATAATGTACGCGGTTCAGTAAGTGGATTACCTTGCGCATCTTCAATACGGAACGTCACATTTAAACGCAGTAATGTTTCAACCAATTTACCATTGAGTTCTAAGCGGCGTGGGGTGTAATCCAAAATGCGAAGCGTGTAGGCATCGGGTTGGTTACTGAGCTGAACGCCTGCAGCACCTAAATACATGACCAATTTTTCTTCAAGTTCTTCAGTATTGGCAGGCATAATCAAATTCAATTTTTGATATGCAATGGGTGCAACACTTGGGTTCATGCCTTTTAAATGAAAGCCACAGCCGACTAAACCTGCACTTAGACCACAAGTTAAAACAATGACTGCTAAACGGTTGCCTAAACGCATGTTTATCCTCTTTTCCCAAACGGGAATGATTAAAAAATTCTATAGGGGATTGTAAAGTCAAAGCCCGTTGACTGGCAACGGGCTTTGTTTGGGAATTGTGAAATCCTTAAGTTCCACTCTTTAATAAAGAGGGTAAAGCCTCCCTTTTTTAAAGGGAGGTTTGGAGGGATTATTCCTTGAAGTTCCTTCTCTTGCGCCATATATGGCTCAGGGGGAAGGTTAGGATGAGGGGTTGTTATTTACCTCTCCCTAACCCTCTCCTGAGAGGAGAGGGAACACAAGGAATTTAAACCACCAAATTCACGAGTTTATTCGGCACCACAATTTCTTTCTTGGTTGGACCCGTTAAGAATTGTTGAACTTCAGGTAATGCTTTGGCTTGCGCCAAGATGTCATCTTTCGATGCATCAACAGATACTTCAAGTTTGCCACGAAGTTTACCGTTGACTTGTACCACGATGGTTTGGGTATTACGGGTTAACGCAGATGCATCGAGCACAGGGAATTGAGCTGATGTTAACTCGATACCAAACTGTGCCAATAACGTTTGGCTTAAGTGCGGTGCAAATGGTGCAAGTAAAGTTAACAGGGTAGTGATTGATTCACGAGCAACAGCCACGTCATTGTCATCTTTTGCTTCAAACTTGTTGTTTGCATTCAGCAATTCCATCATCGCTGCAATGGCAGTGTTAAATGCATGACGACGTTCGATGTCATCACCCACTTTTTGGATGGTTTCATGTGTTTTACGACGTAGGTCTTGCGCAGCAGTTGATAATTTTGCTTTATCAAACTCAGTTGCAGCATTGCCTTTTTCAAGGAAGCTCGTGGTTAAACGCCATACACGTTTCAAGAAGCGGTTTGCACCTTCAACACCAGCATCCGACCATTCAAGAGATTGATCAGGAGGGGCTGCAAACATCATAAACACACGTGCTGTATCTGCGCCGTATTGGTCAATAATCGCTTGTGGGTCGATCCCGTTATTTTTCGATTTCGACATTTTTTCTTGACCGCCAACAGTGACTTCTTGACCATCACCTTTATATTTGGCAGAAAGAATACGACCTTTCTCATCACGTTCAAGTTCGATGTCCGCAGGGTTAAACCATGTTTTCTTACCTGATTCCGCTTCACGGTAGTAAGTATCTGCAAGCACCATACCTTGAGTTAACAGGTTAGTGAATGGTTCGTTGCCTTGTACCACACCTTCATCACGCATTAATTTGTGGAAGAAACGTGCATAAAGTAAATGCAGAATCGCGTGTTCAACACCACCGATGTATTGGTTCACAGGAAGCCAAGTTTGACCTGCTTCAGGTTTTACCATACCGCCCGTAAAGTCAGGAGATGCATAACGCGCATAGTACCAAGATGATTCTACAAATGTATCAAGTGTATCTGTTTCACGACGTGCGTCGCCACCACAGCATGGACATTTAGTTTCATAGAATTCAGGCATTTTATTCAGTGGATTACCTGAACCATCTGGAACCACATCGGTTGGAAGCACAACTGGAAGCTGATCTTCAGGTACAGGCACTTGACCACATGTTGGACAGTTGATCATTGGAATTGGACAACCCCAATAACGCTGACGAGATACACCCCAGTCACGTAAACGGAATTGAACTTTTACATTGGCAAGCGATTTCGGTTCAAGTTTCGCCAAGAATGCATCAAATGCACCTTGGAACTCTAAACCATCAAATTCGCCTGAATTAACCAGTTTACCTTCTTTCGAGCCGTACCATTCTTGCCACTCTGTAGCCGAGAAGTCAGCATCATCAGCGCCTTTGGCATCAATCACTTGCTTGATGGTGAGGCCGTATTTGTTAGCAAATTCGAAGTCACGTTCATCGTGCGATGGAACCGCCATCACCGCGCCTGAACCGTAAGACATCAATACGTAGTTTGCGATCCAAACAGGAACGTCTTCACCAGTCACAGGATGCTTCACAGAAAGACCTGTTGCCATGCCTTTTTTCTCAGCAGTGGCAAGATCCGCTTCTGCCACTGAACCCATACGGCATTCTTCGATAAATGCTTGAAGTTCAGGGTTATTCTCAGCAGCTTTTAATGCCATTGGATGTTCTGCTGCTACAGCAACATAAGTTACACCCATCAAGGTATCGGCACGTGTGGTAAATACAGTTAAACCATCTGCATAGATGTCTGGATTTACTGAAGGGAAGGTAATTTCCATCCCTTGTGAGCGACCGATCCAGTTACGTTGCATGGTCAAGACTTGTTGTGGCCAACCGTCTTTTAACGTTTCTAGGTCATCAAGTAATTCTTGCGCATAGTCGGTGATGCGGAAGTAGTACATTGGAATATCACGTTTCTCAACCAATGCACCTGAACGCCAGCCACGACCATTTTCAACTTGTTCGTTTGCAAGCACAGTTTGGTCGACAGGGTCCCAGTTCACAGTTGAAAGTTTACGGTAGATCAAGCCTTTTTTATAAAGCTGAACAAATAACCATTGTTCCCAGCGGTAATATTCTGGTGTACAGGTTGCAAATTCACGATCCCAATCCACAGATAGACCGAGTTTTTTCAACTGATTACGCATGTAATCAATGTTTTCAAACGTCCATTTTGCAGGTGCAACTTGGTGTGCAATCGCAGCATTTTCAGCAGGTAAACCAAAAGCATCCCAACCCATCGGTTGTAGCACTGTTTCACCTTTTAAACGGTGGAAACGGCTGATCACGTCACCAATCGTGTAGTTACGTACATGACCCATATGCAGTTTGCCACTTGGGTAAGGGAACATCGAGAGGATATAACGACGTGGACCTTCTACAGTGTCGGCAACTTTAAAGGCTTTCTGCGATTCCCAGTCCTGTTGGACTTGAGGCTCAATCGCACTGGCTTGGTATTCTGAGTCAATGTGAGTAGTCATATACGTAATACAAGAGAACGGTTAAAAATTTAAGGCACAGCATAGCGCAAAATGCACCTAAAAGTGAATTTTGCGCCGTCTTTTCTTGATGAAATGATGCGGTATTTTTTTAGAGAGAAAGCTTAAACGGCAGGCGTCGTAGTTTCAGCAGGTGCCGCTTGTTCCGATTCAGCGGGCTGTGGTGTGCTTTGTTGAACAGGGACTTGCTGTGGTGTATTTGATTCATACGCGGGTTGTTCTGCTGTACGTGGCAGCGTTGGTGCCGAATTTTTCCAACCATAGGTTTCAACTTTGGCTTTTTTCTTTGCAGAAGCAGGTGGCGGTGTCTTGGTGTAATGCGTCGTGCCTTTGGAATCGACCCATTTATAATAGTCGGTGGCGAAACTTGTACTACTCACTGACCTTAAAAGCACAGCACAGCTTAACCCGAAGCAAGAAGATAATAATTTTGGCATGACCCTGAATCCTCATTATTTTAATGATCATATAACCCATATTGTATTTAAATTTGACGCATGCCAGTGCAATGTTTATCTGTTTTTTTGTGACGTTGAGCGGATTGATCTTCAAAATCATTCCGCATTGAACACAATTTTAAAATTCCACTTTTGAGATGCTGATATCGCCCTATATTCATTTATAAAAAATCATTCATTTTTTTTATATAAAACATATTAAAAATTTATAAAATAAAAATGTTAAACATATGAAAAATAAATATTTATTACTATTTTGAAATGAAGGTTTTAAGAGGGTAAATCATAGATTGGATGGAAATGCAGCAGATCTATACTTTTTTTCTTGAAATTGCTTGTTTTTTAAACTTGACATTAATGGCTGAACACACAAGAATGCTGCAATAGTTTTATATGCCTTATCTCGATCACCCTTCGAATAAGTGACATTTCATGCAATGGGCGATTTCTCTAGCCGAGAGATTGAACAAAGCGACCAAAATGTGTTTATCCCAACATGTTTTAGATCTTGTATTGCTCGAACAGCAGAGAGATCAGATTTTTTTCCTATTGCTTTGAAAACTATGAAATTTATGTGCTATAACAGTGCATAGAGTTAACAAATGAAACACGGCAAATGCCTCCCATTTGTGCAGTGAAATAATATTAGGGTGAATCACGTTGGAACTTCTATCTGGTGGTGAAATGCTTGTTCGTGCATTAGCGGACGAAGGCGTTGAACATGTTTTTGGATACCCAGGCGGCGCAGTACTTCATATTTATGATGCGCTTTTTCAGCAAGATCGAATTAACCATTACCTCGTTCGTCACGAACAAGCTGCCGGTCACATGGCGGATGCTTACTCGCGCGTAACAGGTAAGACCGGTGTTGTCCTTGTGACATCGGGTCCGGGCGCGACCAATACCGTGACGCCAATTGCAACAGCTTACATGGACTCAATCCCAATGGTGATTTTGTCAGGTCAGGTTGCAAGTCATTTGATTGGTGAGGACGCGTTCCAAGAAACCGATATGGTCGGTATTTCTCGTCCAATCGTAAAACACAGTTTCCAAGTGCGTCACGCAAGCGAAATCCCTGCGATCATTAAGAAAGCGTTTTATATCGCATCCTCTGGTCGTCCGGGTCCTGTTGTGATCGACATTCCGAAAGATGTCACTAATCCGATCGATAAATTTGCGTACGAATATCCTGAAAAAGTGAAGATGCGTTCGTATCAACCACCGTATCGTGGTCACTCAGGTCAAATTCGTAAAGCCATTGAAGAACTTATTCACGCAAAACGTCCTGTAATTTATTCAGGCGGTGGTGTGGTTCAAGGCAATGCATCAGCACAATTGACTGAGCTTGCACATTTACTTGGTTTCCCTGTGACCAATACCTTGATGGGGCTTGGCGCATTCCCAGGTGATGATGAACAGTTCATCGGTATGCTTGGTATGCACGGCACGTATGAAGCCAATATGACCATGCACAATGCAGATGTGATTTTGTGTGTGGGTGCGCGCTTCGATGACCGTGTCACCAATAATCCTGCAAAATTCTGTCCAAATGCGAAAGTGATTCATATTGATATCGACCCAGCGACGATTTCAAAAACCATCATGGCGCACATTCCAATCGTAGGCGCAGTTGAGCCGGTATTGAATGAAATGTTGGTACAGTTGAAACAGCTTAATGTATCTAAGCCGAACCCTGAAGCAATTGCAGCTTGGTGGTCTCAGATTAATGAATGGCGCAAAGTGCATGGTGGACGTTTTGAAGCGGCTGTTGACGGTGGTATGAAACCGCAACAAGTGGTTCAAGCTTTAGATAAAGTAACCAATGGTGATGCAATCATTACCTCTGACGTGGGTCAGCATCAAATGTTTGGTGCAATGTATTACAAATACAAACGTCCGCGTCAATGGATCAACTCAGGTGGTCTAGGTACCATGGGTGTGGGCTTGCCATATGCAATGGCTGCGAAACTCGCGTTCCCAGATCAGCAAGTGGTATGTATCACGGGTGAAGCATCGATTCAGATGTGTATCCAAGAGCTTTCAACCTGTAAGCAATACGGCTTGAACGTAAAAATCTTGTGCTTGAATAACCGTGCATTAGGTATGGTAAAACAATGGCAAGACATGAACTACGAAGGTCGTCATTCGAGCTCTTATGTTGAGTCACTGCCTGACTTTGCGAAATTGATGGAAGCTTATGGGCATGTTGGCATTCAAATTGATCATGCTGATGAGCTTGAATCGAAACTTGCTGAAGCCATGGCAATTAACGATAAATGCGTATTTATTAATGTAATGGTTGACCGCGCTGAACATGTTTATCCGATGTTGGTAGCGGGTCAATCCATGCAAGATATGTGGTTAAGCAAAGGGGAGCGCACAGCATGAGACATATCATCTCTGTACTTGTTGAAAACGAAGCTGGCGCGCTTTCACGTTTAGTGGGGTTGTTCTCTCAACGTGGTTATAACATTGAGACCTTGAACGTTGCTCCAACTGAAGACCCAACGCTTTCGCGTTTGACCTTAACCACTTATGGCGATGACCATAAGATCGAGCAAATCACCAAGCAACTCAATAAATTGGTTGAAGTGGTGAAAGTGGTTGATTTGTCTGAAGGTGCGCATATTGAGCGTGAACTCATGCTCATTAAAGTAAAAGCCTTGGGTTCAGCACGCACTGAAATTAAAAATACCGCAGACATTTTCCGTGGTCAGATTGTCGATGTGACACCAACGACATATACCATTCAAATTGCCGGTACAACTGAAAAAATTGACGCGTTTATTGAAGCCTTAGCTGAAAATACCATTTTAGAAGTGGTGCGTTCAGGTGTTTCAGGCATCGCACGCGGTGAAAAAGTTTTAACTATCTAATTTAAATATTTCCTCATCCCAATAAGAAGAGGGTATCAGGCAATGTTTTATAACAGGGTCATTGCCTGATTAAACGAACAAACCAGCATTTACGCGGAGACAGCAATGCAAATTTTTTACGATAAAGACACTGACTTATCTATCATCCAATCGAAGAAAGTAGCGATCATTGGTTACGGTTCACAAGGTCACGCGCACGCGCTTAACCTTAAAGATTCTGGCGTTGACGTAACTGTAGGTCTACGTGCGAACTCTACTTCTTGGAAAAAAGCTGAGAATTCAGGTCTTAAAGTTGCTGAAGTTGCTGCTGCTGTAGCACAAGCTGACTTAGTAATGATCTTGACTCCTGATGAGTTCCAATCTCAACTTTACCGTGACGAGATCGAGCCAAACATCAAGCAAGGCGCTACTTTAGCATTTGCTCATGGTTTCTCTGTTCTTTATAACCAAGTTGTTCCACGTAAAGACTTAGACGTAATCATGGTTGCGCCTAAAGCACCTGGTCACACAGTACGTTCAGAATTCCAACGTGGTTCAGGTGTTCCTGATTTAATCGCGATCCACCAAGATGCTTCTGGTAATGCACGTAACGTAGCACTTTCTTACGCTTCTGGCGTAGGTGGTGGTCGTACAGGTATCATCGAGACTTCATTCCGTGAAGAAACTGAAACTGACCTTTTCGGTGAGCAAGCAGTTCTTTGTGGTGGTGCAGTAGAATTAGTGAAAATGGGCTTCGAAACTTTAGTTGAAGCTGGTTATGCTCCAGAAATGGCTTACTTCGAATGTCTACACGAACTTAAATTGATCGTTGACTTAATGTTCGAAGGCGGTATCGCGGACATGAACTATTCAGTATCTAACAACGCTGAATACGGCGAATACGTAACTGGTACTGAAGTTATCAACGAACAATCTCGTGAAGCGATGCGTAATGCACTTAAACGTATCCAATCTGGTGAATATGCGAAGATGTTCATCCAAGAAGGTGCTTTAAACTACCCATCTATGACTGCTCGTCGCCGTCAAAATGCTGCTCACGGTATCGAAGTAACTGGTAACAAGTTACGTGCAATGATGCCATGGATCCAAGCAAACAAAATCGTAGACAAAGAAAAGAACTAAGTTCTAATTTCTAAATCGAAAAGCCCTTGTTTTTACAAGGGCTTTTTTATGACTTATAAAAACTGACTTATGTGATGTGATCTGCGAGTTGAACTTCGTGCCTCAAATAGATGAAAGCAGTGCTTTCATCTATTTTCGTACCTTGGATTCAAGCAAATAAAATCGTTGATAAAGAAAAGAACTAATTTTCTTATCTAGCTGATTTTTATGCTATAAAAAACCCTGCGTAAGCGGGGTTTTTTTATGGATCAGATTAAACAAAAAGAAAAAGCATTAAGAAAAAGGGAAAGAGCATTTGACCATGTCTATTACATAGTATTGGGTATAGTGGCGACGGTTGTTAGTTTTTACACATATTATTTTCATGATTATTATATTTCTTTAGATCCAAACGATTGGGGTGTCTTTGGGGACTTCTTAGGTGGTACGTTAAATCCGCTTTTGGCATTTTTTAGTTTTATGCTTTTATTATTAAATCTTAAACTTCAGCGTGAACAATTGGATAATGCTGAAGAACAGTTGAAATTGAATCGTGAGGAATTAGCTGAGACAAGGAAAGCTTTAGAAAGATCAGCTCAGGCTCAAGAGGATTCAAAAAGAGTTATGGATGAGCAGTTAAGAACTCAGACTTTTCAACAAAGTGATAATTTGTTTTCGGTTATGTTTAAGCAAATCTTAGATTGTCAGATTGAGGTTGTTAAAGAATGTAATCGCCGTAAGTACTATTCAGATGGAAATCTAGATAGGCTGAGAAATGAAATAAATAAAAGAATAATTTTCAAAAAATATTTTAGATTGTTATTTCAAACATTTTCTATGTTGGAAGATATCCTTGGGTTAGAAAATACAGAAAAGTTAAAACAATATATAAAAGTTATTAGGAGTCAGCAGGAAGATGTAGTTCTGGAATTTCTGTTTATTTATATATCTGAAAATAGGGAAAAACCATCGCACTTTCATACCTATTTAAGAATGAGTAATTTTTTCAAACATTTAAAATTAGAATTTAGAACACTTGAGTTTAAGGAAGTGTTGAAGGCATATGATGATTTTAATTTCACAGATAAAGATGAGTACTTTAAGAAAGTTGGTTAATGATAATGTGTTGTTCAAACTGTCAAAAATAAAGTTGTGCTAAAATCCCACCTTATTTTTACTTCTCCCAAAAAATGAGGCATAGCGTGAAAGCTCATGTTTTATTGGGCGCGCTCGCGCTCAGCATTTCTACAATCTCTTCTGCTCAAAACACCACATCAAACGACACATTACAGCCACTCAAAAATGTCAAAGTTTCGATGCAACGTATGCTGAAAAGCAGCGATGGTCGTTATTTTTTAGATCTGTATGCGGGGATTCCTGCACCAAACGCACATTTGACCGATACACAGCAAAAGCAAAAAATTGACTTTAAAGGGCTGCAAAAGTGGCAGCAACTCACACTACGTTCCTATGCTGTGAATGACAAAGCAGTGGCAAGTACAGAGTACGCCTTAGATGGTAATTTAAATATTATCAGTAGCCAGTTTTCAGCGCAGTTGAACGGTAAAGGCACAAATAAAAAAATCCAATTCGGACCTGCATTTAAAGCAGTAGATAAACCTGCATTACAGTTTAATTTCTTTGGTGATAAAACCTTAAAACGCGTAGATGTGATTAACAAAGCCAATGGCAAAGTGATGCAAATCCTGAAAGGGTTTAGTGCATTTCCAAATACGATTGGCTACTTAGATATTAACTTTGATGGTTATTACGATGTAGTACTGTCAAATTTAGATGGTCATAAAGTGGAAGATCAACGCTTTATCTATTGGGTGTATAACCCAAGTACACGTCAATTCCAACGCTCGCCACAAATGGAAAAAATCGTTGGTTTCCCAAAACTCGATGCGCAGAAAAAACAAATTCATTATGACGATAAAGTTGTTTATCAAGTTAAAGATGGGCTTTTAACTTTGGTGAATTAAGTGCGTTTAAAGATGTAGTCAAAGCGACAGGGAGGTCTGCTTTAGGGTCTTAAAATCTTGTAAAAATTACATTATTTATGTCTGATGAAGTTTGAAAGAGACGGGCGTAAAAATCAGAAAAAGCTTTTTTTTGGATAGAATATAAGGTGCATCACGCTCGAATCGCTCGCAGATTTTTAAAAATTTGTTAAAGTACAGCATCGAAGCACATCGCATAAGGAATAGACATGGGTTTACGTTGGACAGATACACTTGATATCGCCATTGAACTATACGAAGCACACCCAGATGTTGACCCGCAATGGGTACGTTTTACCGATTTACATGCATGGGTATGTGCGCTTGAAAACTTCAGTGATGATCCGACAAAATCGACTGAAGGCTTGTTAGAAGGCATTCAAATGGCATGGATTGATGAAGCGCGTTAATCGCTATATCGAAAAAATGCATTTTTTTACAGAGTAAAAGCAGAAAATAAGCCATTATTCGGTATAATGCGGCAAAATTTTCATGTCAACAATTGACTTAAGGAGCCTATCATGGCTATCGAACGTACTTTATCTATCGTAAAACCAGACGCAGTTGCTAAAAACCACATCGGTGACATCTTTGCTCGTTTTGAGAAAGCTGGTCTTAAAATCGTTGCAACTAAAATGAAACACTTGACTCAAGCTGAAGCTGAAGGCTTCTACGCTGAGCACAAAGAACGTGGTTTCTTTGCTGACCTCGTTGCATTCATGACTTCTGGTCCAGTTGTTGTTTCAGTTCTTGAAGGCGAAAACGCTGTTCTTGCTCACCGTGACATCCTTGGCGCGACAAACCCTAAAGAAGCTGCTCCTGGTACAATCCGTGCAGATTTCGCTGTAAGCATCGACGAAAACGCTGCTCACGGTTCTGACTCTGTAGCATCAGCTGATCGTGAAGTTAACTACTTCTTCGCTCAAACTGAGATTGCTCCACGTACTCGTTAATTCGCAGTATTCAAACCAGATAAGTGTTATTATACTTATCTGGTTTTTTTATTCTCTGAATAATCCTTCGCTTAAATATTGAGCTTCTCCTTTCATCTTTAGACATGGTTTAGGTAATACACATGAGTACTGAAGTCGTCGCTACATCAGCAATTTCTGCTGAACAGCAACCATCTCCATCCGCTCCAGCGCAGGAAAAAGTGAACCTACTTGGCATGTCACGTCCACAAATGGAAAAATTCTTCGAAGACATGGGCGAGAAGAAGTTCCGTGCTGGGCAAGTGATGAAATGGATTCACCAATTCTTCGTGACTGATTTTGCGCAAATGACCAATATTTCAGGTAAATTGCGTGAAAAATTAGAAAAGCTTTGTGTGATTGAAGCACCAGAAGTTGTCCATAAAAATTACTCAAAAGACGGTACCCGTAAATGGGTGTTCCGTGTTGGCGATGGTGACGGCTCACTGGTTGAAACCGTTTTAATTCCGGCTGAACACCGCAGTGGCTTACGCCGTACTTTGTGTATTTCTTCACAAGTCGGTTGTGCTTTGGACTGTTCATTCTGTTCGACAGGAAAACAAGGTTTCCAACGTGATTTAACCCAAGCCGAAATTATTGGTCAGTTGTGGATGGCAAACTATTCTTATATGGAAGATGTGCCTGTCCTTGAACGTGAGCGTTCAGTGACCAATGTGGTGATGATGGGAATGGGTGAACCACTCCTGAACTATGATGCTGTTTTAAATTCAATGCGCATTATGCTCGATGACTTTGCTTATGGTATGTCGAAACGTCGTGTGACTTTGTCGACTTCAGGTGTCGTACCAAAAATTGATCAATTGGTGAAAGACATTGATGTTGCTTTAGCCATTTCTTTACACGCACCAAATGATGAATTGCGTAACGAACTTGTACCGATTAATAAAAAATATCCATTAGAACAATTGATTGCCGCATGTCAGCGCTATATTGCCAAAGACGGCAATGAAAGTTCACGTAAACACGTGACGATTGAATATGTGATGCTCGATGGGGTAAATGACCATCCTGAACATGCACAACAAATGATTAAGTTATTAAAGAACTTACCAAGCAAAATTAATTTGATTCCGTTTAACCCGTTCCCGCATGCGCCATATGGTCGTTCAAGCCGAAACCGCATTATTTCTTTCCAAAAAACTTTGTCTGATGCTGGTTTTGTGTGTACGATTCGTCAGACACGTGGTGATGACATTGATGCTGCGTGTGGACAACTGGTCGGACAAGTCGCTGACCGCACCCGTCGTGCGGAACAGTGGAAAAAGAAAATTGCGCAGTCCAATGAGATTATGCGCTCACAAGGATAATAAGAGGTCGCCAATTGACTAAGCTCATGTCTCAACTTGTTTTAACGTCAACACTTTGTGTGTCTATTGCTTTAACTGCATGTCAAACACAGGATATCGCCAAGAAAGATCCTGAAAAAGCGGTCTTAGTACGCACCCAAATGGCTGTTGAGTATTTAAAAAGTGGTGACTTGGATGCAGCTAAACGTGTTTTAGATGAAGCATTGGCGCTTAGTTCTCGTGATTCTCAAGCCAATATGATGATGGGCGTATTACTGCAACAAGAAGGCAGTAAGGTCAATCTTGATAAAGCAGAAGGCTACTTTAAACGTGCGATTGCGAGCGATCCAAAGAATGCCCAAGCGCGCAATAATTACGGCACTTACTTGTTCCAAGTGGCGCGTTATAATGATGCGATCCAACAGTTTCAAATTGCGGGCACAACCTTGGGTTATGATCAACGCTCACGTGCGCTTGAGAACATGGGACGCAGTTATCTTAAGTTGAATGATGTTGCGAATGCTGAAAAATCGTTCAACCAAGCCTTACAAGCCAATCGCGATTCTTATATTTCAATGTTAGAGTTGGCAGAGCTGGCTTATTTAAAGCAAGATTTCCCCGCTGCGACGCGTATGTATGAACAATTCGTGCGTGTCGTTGGACAAAAAAACCAGAATGCACGTGCACTCTGGGTCGGCATACGTCTTGCGCGTGCTGATGGCGATCAGATGGGTATGCAAGTATTGGTGAACCAATTACGTGCTTTGTTCCCGGAAAGCCAAGAATACCAACGTTATTTGCAATTACAGTACAGTACTGAGGCCGTATGGAAGTAAATCCTAATTCACAATCGAATCATTCGAGCGTCGCTCCAAATGCATTAGGAAATGTTCAGCGTCCTGGTGAGTACTTGCGTCAAATTCGCTTGAATAAACAGCGTGAGCTGGCAGACGTCGAGCGTGAACTGAATATCCCTGTCAAAACACTCATTGCGCTTGAGCAAGATGATTATAAAGTGTTGCCTGAAGCGACCTTTATTAAGGGGTATTATCGTACCTATGCCAAATATTTAAATGTTGATGCGTCAAATATCATTCAGCGTTTTGATGAAATCTATGCCAATGACACCGGTCTTTTGCCGAATCATGCCCTGAACAATTCACCGATTAAAATCATGGGTAAACTCCCAGGTTCAAATCGTGATCGTAACCGTAAATGGTTAAAACGTGGTGTGATTGGCTTGGTGATTATCTTGATCATCGCTGCCATTGTCGGTATTGCACAAAACTGGTCAAGCAGTGCAGATGTGACTGAAGAAACTGAAGTTGAAACGTCGAATGTTGAAGTGATTAACATGGATGGTGATGCAGCCGTGTCAGGCAATCAGCTGAAATTGGAATTTAATCGTCCAACGTCTGTTCATATTGTGGATTCAACGGGTAAGGTTTTGGCAACAGGTCGTCAATCTTCAGCACTGTCACTCAATGGTGAAGCACCGTTCCAAATTCGCTTAGATGATGCGACTGCTGTGTCATTGACTTTAAATAATGAAAGTATTTCATTGTCTCCATATACCGTGAACGGAAAAGCAGAATTCCGTTTGTCACGTTAATGGATCGAGAGTAGAACCAAATCATGATCGTAAATCCAATTCAACGCCGTCCAACACGTAAAATTCGTGTCGGTTCAGTGTATGTCGGTGGTGATGCGCCGATTAGCATCCAAAGTATGACCAATACTGAAACCTGTGATGTGGCTGCAACGGTTGCGCAAATTCAGCGTTGTGTGGATGTGGGTGCGGATATTATGCGTGTTTCTGTGCCAAGCATGGAAGCCGCTGCTGCCTTTGGTGAAATTCGCAAGCAAGTGAGTGTGCCATTGGTGGCAGACATTCATTTCGATTATAAAATTGCACTGGCTGTTGCCGATTTGGGCGCAGACTGTTTGCGTATTAACCCAGGTAATATTGGTTCAGAAGCCAAAATCCGTGAAGTGGTTGCTGCCGCACGTCATAATGATATTTCAATGCGTATTGGTGTCAATGCTGGTTCTTTAGAGAAAGATATTCAAAAGAAATATGGCGAACCAACAGGTCAAGCACTGCTTGAATCTGCAATGCGTCATATTGATATTCTAGACCGTCTGGATTTCCAAGAATTTAAAATTTCGGTGAAAGCATCGAATGTATTCTTGACCATGGACGCTTATCGTTTGCTGTCTCAGCAGATTGATAATCCACTGCATTTAGGTGTGACTGAAGCAGGTGTTTATCGCACAGGTTCAATCAAATCTGCGATTGCTTTGGGCGGTCTGCTCATGGAAGGCATTGGCGATACCATGCGTATTTCATTGGCAGCGGAACCTGAAGAAGAAATTAAAATTGGTTTTGATATTTTAAAATCATTGGGTCTGCGTTCAAACGGGATTAACTTCATTGCTTGTCCAAGCTGTTCACGTCAAGAATTTAACGTGATTAAAGTGATGCAAGCGCTAGAAGAGCGTTTGGAAGATATTCGTACCCCAATGGATGTGTCTGTGATTGGTTGTAAAGTCAACGGTCCGGGTGAAGCCAAAGAAGCAGATATTGGTGTGGTCGGTGCAAGTCCACGTTCACTGGTCTATCGTAATGGTGAAAAGAGCCATTTAATTGATACCAATCAATTGGTTGATGAAATCGAGTCGATGGTTCGTCAGCGTGTTGCTGACCTCGATGAAGCTAAGTCTAAAGAGATTATTCGCACAAGTTTTTCTGAGTAAATCATGAGTTCAATTGTAGCAATTAAAGGTTTTAATGACATTCTGCCAACGCAAACACCTGCGTGGAGACGTCTTGAACAGCATTTGTCGGGTTTGATGGATGCTTATGGTTATCAGCAAATTCGTTTGCCAATCGTTGAGCAAACCAATTTGTTTAAACGTTCTATTGGTGATGCAACCGATATCGTTGAAAAAGAAATGTACACGTTCTTGGACAAAGGTAATCCACCTGAGTCGTTGACCTTACGTCCTGAAGGGACTGCGGGTTGTGTACGTGCCATGCTTGAACATAACTTGCTGCGCGGTGCAACACCACGTGTGTGGTACATCGGACCTATGTTCCGTTATGAAAAACCACAAAAAGGTCGTTACCGTCAGTTCCACCAATTTGGTGTAGAAACTTTCGGTGTCGCAACACCTGACCAAGACGCTGAACTCATTTTAATGACTGCGCGTTTGTGGAAACGTATGGGCGTGGCAGATAAAGTTCAACTTGAACTCAACACACTGGGTGAGTCTGATGAACGTGCAAATTACCGTGCGGCATTGGTTGAATTCTTAGAAGCACACAAAGCCGATTTAGATGAAGATTCACAGCGTCGTTTAACCACGAATCCGCTACGTATTTTGGATTCTAAAGATACCAAAACCCAAAGCATTTTGGAAAATGCGCCAAAACTTCATGACTTTATGGGTGAAGAAACGCTTGCGCATTTTGCACAGTTACAACAATATTTGACCGATGCAGGTGTCAGCTTTGTCATCAATCAAAAATTGGTACGTGGTCTTGACTACTACAACAAAACAGTCTTTGAATGGACAACCACACATTTGGGTTCACAAGGTACAGTATGTGCTGGCGGTCGTTATGATGGCTTAGTGGGTCAATTGAAAGGTAAAGCAGATCAATCTGTGCCTGCGGTTGGTTTTGCGATGGGTATTGAACGCTTATTGCTCTTACTGGAGCAAGTTGAAGACAATACACCTGTTCGTGATTGCGAAGTCTTCTTGGTGTCAGAACAAGCATCACAAGGTCAAGCTTTAGTGATTGCAGAACAAATTCGTGACCAACTTGAAGCGGCAGGCAGCAACATTCGCTTAAAAGTCGGTTCACAAGGTTCAATGAAATCGCAAATGAAAAAAGCCGATCAAGCGGGTGCTTTATTTGCTGCGATTTTAGGTGAGCGTGAGCTTGAAGCGAAAGCATTTACCGTCAAAGAGCTGGCAACAGCAGAACAATTTGAAGTGCCATTTAATGACTTTGTGGCATTTTTTAATACTAAAATTTCTTCAAAATAATCCATAACATTTAGGAAAGAGATAATCACATGAGCGCAATTGGTGGTGATGAACAACTTGAAAGCTTAAAGTCCTTCACGAAGAAGTACGGTTCTTCAATCATTACAGGGATTTTAATTGCGCTGATTGCCTTTTTCGGATGGGAATATTGGCAGAAGAAAACCTTGGCGGAATCGCAAATGCGTACCGCTAAGGTACAACAGTTGATGGACGATGCACGTGCCAGCAATAATGGCGAAGCATTTGCAAAATTATCAGATACAGCCGATAAAATTGTAAAAGAAGCACCTGATTCAGTTCAAGCGATTCAAACCCAATTGGTCATGGCTAAATTGGCGTATGATAAGTTTGATTTTGCAGCGGCTGAAAAAGCATTACAAAAAGTTGAAAACTCAAAACTTGATGATGCTGGTCTTATACATGTGGTAAAACTACGTTTAGCTTATGCACAGTTGGCTCAGAAAAAATATGATGCAGCGTTAAAAACTTTAGATGCAGTGACAGATCCTGCATTTAAAGCCACAGCGGATGAAGCGCGTGGTGATATTTATGTTGCGAAAAACGATATTGAAAATGCTAAAAAAGTATATCAAAGTGCATGGGATGCTTTGATTGAACGTAAAGAAGAACGTCAAATTTTACAAATTAAACTCGAAAGTGTAGGCGTATTGGTAGATGATCCTGAGATCGAACGCCCAATTATAGATACAGCAGCGGAAGCAACTGAATGAATCAAAAATACAAAATCACATGTGCCTTGACTGTTTTAACCCTTGCTTTGGCAGGTTGCGCAGGTAAAAGCGCAAAAGTGCCTGAAGTGAAGCCGAATCCGCTTCCTAAATTGACACAAGCCTCATCATTGGTTCCTGTATTTTCGACCAGTGTTGCTGCCACTGATGCAGCAGATCCATTACGTTTACGCTTAGATGCTGAAAATGGCGTGGTTTTTGCGGTGAATCCAAATGGTGAAGTGACTGCATTTAGCGGCAAGCAAAAACTATGGCAGAAAAAAATTAGTAAGGACGGCTTAAGTGCTGGTGTTGAAGCAAATGATGGTGTTTTGGTGGTAGGGAACCAAAAAGGTCAATTATTTGCGTTAAATCAACAAAGTGGTGAACAAGTCTGGACTGCACAATTGACAGGTGCACTCCTTGCGCCGTCACTTATTCATGCTGGTCGTGTGATTAGTGTGACCAATGACGGTACTGTGTACGGTCATGAAGTGGCAACAGGTAAGCAAGTTTGGACTTATAACCTGCCTAATGTACAATTTAGCTTACGTGGTATGTCTGCGCCTGTGGTACTCGATCCGCGTAATGTTTTAGTGGCGTCATCAAATGCGTATGTTTACGTACTCGATGCCTTAACAGGTACACCAAAAATGCAACGTCGTGTTGCAGTATCGGATGGACGTTCTGATATTCAACGTCTGATTGATATTGATGGCGAACCTGTGGTTGCAGGTCAATTTGTCGTGACGACAAGTTACCAAGGGCAGGTAACTGTACTGGATTTGGCTTCACAACAAGTGATTTGGAGTCAAGATGCAAGTAGTACACAGCGTCCTGAAGTCGTCGGAAATGCTGTTATCGTTGCACAAAATGATGGCAAGATCACCGCTTTTGATATCACAAGTGGTCAAACCATTTGGGAAAATGACCAGTTACTGAATCGTCAATTGAGTAATCCTGTCATGCTGGCAGGTCAATTGGTGGTGGGTGATTTAGATGGTGTTTTACACCTGATTGATCCATCGACTGGACAACTTATTGGTCGCTCAAAAACCTCTGGCGAGGTGCGAACTTTACGTGTCATCGATAACCAATTGTATGTATCGACACGTAAGGGTGCATTAAGCATTTGGCAGAGCCGTTAATTTTAACGAGCCTTATGTTAAACTAGCAGCAACCGTATATTTTTATGCTCGGGGCGATTGAATAATCAATCCCCCGTGTTTTTATTTAGGACATCTGTCCTCAACTTCTTCCTATGCTTTCTGATGTTCAGGCCATTTGATCTGGCCGATATAGAAAAAGGTTAATCTATGAAACCCGTAATTGCGCTCATTGGTCGTCCGAACGTCGGAAAATCAACGTTGTTCAACCAGATTACCAAGAGCCGTGATGCTTTGGTCGCAGACTTTGCCGGTCTAACACGCGACCGTAAATATGGTGATGCAGTCTTCCAAAATAAATCGTTTATTGTCGTCGACACCGGTGGTATCGGTGAAAACGAAGGCGGTATTGATTCATACATGGCAGAGCAATCTAAAACTGCCATTAATGAAGCTGATATTATTGTCTTCGTGGTCGATGCACGTGCCGGATTATTGGCATCTGATGAACAAATTGCGCGTGAACTGCGTACTTTAGGCAAAAAAGTTTATCTTGTTGCCAATAAAGTCGATGGCGTACACGCTGAAGCTGCACTTGTAGAATTTTACAAGCTCGGTATGGGCGAACCATTACAAGTGGCAGCAAGCCATGGTCGTGGTGTACAGCAAATGCTTGAAGATGTACTTGCTGAAGTTCCTGAAGATGAAGATGCTGCTGAGCATGACAAAGCGACTGGCTTACGTTTGGCGATTATTGGTCGTCCAAATGTGGGTAAATCAACGCTTGTTAACCGTTTACTCGGTGAAGATCGTGTGGTGGCATTTGACCAACCGGGTACAACCCGTGATTCGATTTATATTCCATTCGAACGTGATGGTCGTCAATACACGTTGATTGACACTGCTGGTGTACGTCGTAAAGGTAAAGTCGATGAAATGATTGAGAAATTCTCAATCGTGAAAACGTTGCAAGCGATTAAAGATGCGCATGTGATTGTCGTAGTGCTTGATGCGCGTGAAGGCGTGGTTGAGCAAGATTTACATTTAATCGGCTATGCTTTAGAAGCAGGCCGTGCGATGGTGATTGCGATCAACAAATGGGACAACATGTCTGATTATGATCGTAAACAATGTAAGCTCGATGTCGATCGTCGTTTTGATTTCATTCCTTGGGCAAAAGTGCATTTAATCTCTGCATTGCACGGTACAGGTGTGGGCGAGATGTATCCATCGATTCACCGTGCCTTTGATTCTTCGCATTTGAAAGTATCACCTGCGAAAATCACCCAAATCTTGAATGATGCAACTGAAGCACACCAACCACCAATGGTTCAAGGTCGTCGTATCAAAATGCGTTATGCGCATATGGGCGGACAAAATCCACCAACCATTGTGGTACATGGTAACAAAGTGGATAAAACTCCTGCGGATTATCGTCGTTACCTAGAGAATGTATTCCGTCGTGTTTACAAACTTGAAGGTTCGCCTGTACGTATTGAGTTTAAAACCTCTGAAAACCCATTTGAAGGTCGTAAGACGGTCATGGATGAGCGTATCGCAGCACGTAAACGTCGTTACGTTCAGAAATTTAAAAAAGCTGAGAAGAAATATAAGAACTAAGTTCTGTTTTCTTTGATTCAAAAAAAGCCTGCAATTTGCAGGCTTTTTTATTTTAGAAGTTACATTTTTTTGCTTTTTGATAGATTCGAATATTTTCTAAATTGGCTAAAGCAACATCAACGACTTCATCAGATGGGGCATTTTTTTGTGCTGTATTGCCCGATAATGCGCCTGTAATCTTACTTAAACGTGCAGCCGAGTCTGATTGACCAGCAAAAGCAGAGAGTGCACCCGTCGTTAGACCTGCTAACTTCGCAATTTTATTGTTAGACTGAGCTGCAGCTTGTTCTTGAGCAGCCTGAGCCGCAGCTAAAGTACGTTCAAAACTTTTAGACTCGACTGCAAGATCGGTACAATCTAATTTTTTTAAATAGCTTGTAGAATAGACGCTATTGTTGTTCTGAGATGCTGGATTATAGTTAGATGCATAGGCAGCATCAGCACGTGCAACTGCTGCATTGGCTTGAGCACGGCTGCGTTCCATATTGGCTTCAGCTTGATCCATAATGGCAGCATTTTTCGCGCCTAATACACTTGTTGCCGCTTCTAACCAACTTGCAGCAGACGCAGATAAAGATACCCCGCCAAGTAATATGCTCAGCAAAATTTGTTTATACATTTGAAGCCCCTCTTAGACAAAGTTTATGTAGTAATAAATAATTGTGATTTAGAATTTTTTAAAATTATATTTTAATTTTATTGGTTTATGTTGAAATCCAACTTTAGTTTTATTTATAACTTAAATTTGGTTAATTTTGTAGCGCGAAAATAACGATGCTTTGTATCGATTCAGGTATGCTTAAACGTCTGTCATTCAATTTGATTTTAAGCACGTGACAAAACACATTCAGATTCAGCTTTATTCGTTTCGGAAAATTATTTCTGTCGATACTTCTTTGGCGCGTGCAGCTTATATCAAAGCGAAAAAACAAGCGATTTACCAATTTCGAGATCGTCTGCTTGAGCAATTCTTTAAGATAGATCTGCAAGATCAGCTTGTCAAAACTGAACATGGCAAACCCTATCTAATTGATTATCCAAAATTTACCTTTAATCATTCCCACAGCCGAAACTTTTATGCACTCGCTATGAGTGAATGTATTCAGGATTTAGGGGTGGATATTGAGGAACTGAGTCGTAAAGTCCGTTTCGAGGCTTTGGCGCAACACGCGTTTCACCCCCAAGAATTACAACATTGGCATGAACTGGATTGTGATCCTGAATATTGGTTTAAAGTGTGGACGACCAAAGAAGCGGTGTTAAAAGCCTCAGGTTTAGGTATTCGCATCAATCTGAATGAGTTGAATACCAATCTTCATCCTTTAAATGATGGCGGTATGTGCGAGCATCCTCAAATTGGTGTGTTTGCTTATCAAAACTATCAACTTGCTGGATGCATGCTTACTGTTGCATGGCGTTCTGAGCAATCATGTAAAGGTTTTGCACGACCAAGCATTCAAATCATCAATGATATTTAAAATGCCTGATCGTATTTGAAGTGTAGTCCAAATGTGACCGCCATATTTGTGACATTATTTTTTGGCAATCAGTAGATTACTATAGCGATTGAACCATTGTGGACTCATTCGAGAAAGTTTGAATAAAAACTTACCCTTAAAGCCAATTGGTCGATGTGTTGCTGTCCACATGGTTGTTTTTAATCCTGCTAATTTTAGGATTTCAGCGGCGACATCTTCAGGGCTTAAATGTACCCCCATTTTCTTAATACTTTCAGCCTGCATGTCTTTGACCATGGCTGTTTGTACAAATAAGGGCATCACATCTAAGACCCGAATATTATATTTTTCCCATTCAATATCTAAGCTTTCGGTGAGTCCTCGCACTGCAAATTTACTCATTGAATAGCTGGCTAAGTCGGCTTGACCATAGATCGCAGAGGCAGAAGAAAGATTAATCACACGGGCAAAAGAGGCTTTTTTTAGAAAAGGCAGGGCAGCATGACAACCATTCACCACACCTTTAATATTGATGTCGATGGTACGGTGATGGTCTTGAATATTGCTTTGATCAAAATCACCTGAATATAAAACACCAGCATTATTGACCAAAATATTCATTTCACCTGCCCAAGCGTTAAATTCGCTTAAAGCCGTTTGCCAAGAGGCATAATCCGCAACATCTAACAGACCGCCTTTGGCGCGATCGCCCAATTGATTGGCAAGCGCGATGGCTTGGTCATGGTTTAAATCGTAGATGCCGACTTTGTAGCCATGTTGATAAAATAATGTTGCGACTGCTGCACCGATTCCTTGTGCTGCACCACTAATAAATATACTGTGCATCCGGTTTCATCCTTTTTTGTTATGCATTTATCATAGCAAATAAGGGCTACATAAAGTTTGTACTGTTGAGTAAGCATAGGAGATGAACATTGGAACAATTGTTGAGTGTAATGCGCGAATTACGTGAAAAATGTCCATGGGATCAACAACAAACTCCTGAATCTTTAACCCGTTATGCGATTGAAGAAGCGTATGAAGTTGAAGCTGCTGTACGCTCAGGTTCTACCGATGATGTTCGTGATGAACTCGGTGATTTACTGTTGCAAGTCGTATTTCAGTCGCAAATGTACAGTGAACAAGATGCTTTTGATTTCAATGATGTCGTACAAGCCATTACCGATAAATTGATTCGTCGCCATCCGCATGTATTTCAAGCAGAACAGTTTGCAGCTTTAACGCCTGAAGATGTTTCTCTGCTTTGGCAAGAGATTAAACAAAAAGAAAAACAAGGCAAACCACGTTCGCGTTTAGATGACATTAAGCATGCTCCAGCCCTTAATCAAGCCGATCAAATTCAAAAAAATGTTGCAAAAATTGGATTCGATTTTCTCGATGTCGCGGGTGCCTATGAAAAACTAGAAGAAGAATTGGATGAGTTACAACAGGCGATTGCGCATCAAAATTCCGATGAAATTCAGGATGAATTTGGTGACTGCTTATTTTCACTGATTAATGTTGGTCGTAAACTAGGTGTATCGAGTGAAATGGCGTTGCTGAGCACGATTCATAAATTCAGGACGCGTTTTGCCTTGATGGAGCAGCAAGCAGAACAGCAACAATTACAGATAGAAAATTTGTCCTTAGTTGAACTAGATCAGCTGTGGGATCAAGCCAAATTAGAATTAAGAAAAAGGGCAATGTATGAACATGATCAGCAAACTTCAGCCAAATTGGATGTTGATTAAATTTATTCTCATCCTCATGATGACCATGTTTGGGTGGTTGAATTTTGCCTCTGCCAATTCGACCGATTACACGGCATGGAAGGCACAGCAACAGCAGCAAGATGCACGTTTAAAACAACAAACGGCATCTGCCTCTGCCAATCATTATTTGTCGAAACCCAGTTTAGATCCCGCAGCATCAGCTGATAAAATTCATTTAAATACAGCGAGTGTTGAGCAGTTACAACAACTACACGGGATTGGGCTTAAAAAAGCCGAAGCCATTGTGGCGTATCGAAACAAGCATGGGAAATTCAAGAATATTGAAGAGATTCAGCTCATCAAAGGCATTGGTGCTGCAATCTTTAATAAAAACAAAGCCAGATTAGCCTTATAGCGTTTTTTTTTACTCAGTATAATCCCCTTATTCAAACATAAGGATTGCTATAATCAAATTGCCCTTTAGCCCTGTAAGCGATATGATTAGCGTCATCTTAGAATTTTACGTTCAGACGTAGGAGACAGCGTCTTTTGCAAACTTTGCGCGCGTCAAAATGTGGTTTATCAACCGCACAATTACCTGCTTATATTATCGATGTGCTTGATGCTCTCACTAAGGCAGGCTATGAAGCTTATATCGTTGGTGGTGGTGTCCGAGATCTTATGTTGGGTTTAGCACCCAAGGATTATGATGCTGTAACCAATGCAACGCCTGCTCAGGTCAAAGAAGTTTTCGGTCGACGCTGTCGTATTATCGGACGACGTTTTGAGTTGGCGCATGTCTATTCAGGTCGTGAATTGGTTGAAGTTGCGACTTTCCGTGCACCGCCAAAAAAAGCAGTCACTTCTGCTGCCGGTATGATTTTACGCGACAACAATTGGGGCACGATTGAGCAAGATTTTGCACGTCGTGACTTCTCGATTAATGCTTTGTATTACCAACCACGTAAAGCCGTGGTACTCGATTTCTGCGATGCAGTCAGTGATATTGAACATAAAACTTTACGTTTATTAGGTGATCCTGCACTCCGCTTTGAAGAAGATCCTGTGCGTATGCTGCGAACATTACGTTTTGCAGCAAAATTAAATTTCTCTATTGATGAGAAAATTTTAGATATCTTTACTCCTGAAATGACTCAGTTGCTGCGTGATGTATCACCACATCGTTTATATGACGAATCGCAAAAGCTATTCACTATGGGGCATTTAAATCGCGTTTTACCGATGCTGATTGATTTTGGTATTTGGCAACAATTGTTTGCCGATATTGAACCTGAAGTCACTGAATTTATCGAACGCGCTGCAAAAAATACCGATCAACGCATTTCGATTGGCAAAACCATCAATCCGGCATTCTTCTATGCCGTGTTGTTATGGAAACCGTTCCAAGAACGTTGTGAGTATTATTTGGCGAAAGGTGTCGTTGCGGCTGAAGCACGTGCACAAGCTGGCTTGGATGTTTTAAAACGTCAAGCAACACGAACCATTATTCCGCGTTTTGCTGAAACCTTTATTCGTGAAGTATGGGAAATGCAAACCCGTTTGCTGAATCCAAAACCACAGCAAATTGCGGCTTTATCGAATCACGCGCGTTTCCGTGCTGGCTTTGACTTCTTATTGCTTCGTGAAAAATCTGGTGATAACACAACCCAAGGCATGGGTACATGGTGGGATGCGTATCAACAAATGACAGGCGATGAAAAAGAGCGTGCCATTGCGCAATATAATCGTCAACGTGCGAAGAATCGTCGCAAAGCATCACATGATGATCATGTGGAGCAAAAGGTACAGCCGCAGCAAGATTTGACTGAAATTGAACCTTTAGTAAATGAACCTGAAGCGCGTCCACGTCGTCCTCGTAAAGATAAACCTGCGCGTGAACGTGACAGTGGTGCACATCGTGCAGCACCGACCGATTTAAGCGTGGTAACAGCGGATCATCCAATCATGAAGCGTAAACGCGTAAAACGTGATTTAAGCCAAGTGGTGTTTGGACCAACGCAATGATTTGTTGTTATATCGGTTTAGGCAGTAATTTAGGTGATTCGCGTCAGATTTTGACTGAGGCGGTGAGTAAACTTGCCACATTGGGTACAATCAAGACTTCGAAGTTGTATCAAAGTCCACCGATGGGACCACAAGATCAGCCGAATTATCTCAATGCTGTTGTGCAGTTAGAAACTGATTTAGCAGCATTAGCACTTTTGGACCGCTTACAGGGTTTTGAGCAGGAAGCGGGTCGAGTACGGTTACGTCATTGGGGCGAACGTACTTTGGATTTAGATTTGCTCCTTTATGGCGATGAAACGATTCAAAATGAACGTTTGACCGTGCCGCATGTGGGTGTATTAGAGCGTGATTTTGTGCTGATTCCCTTGTTGGATATTGATGCAGAATTAACGCTAAATGGACAGTTATTAAAAGACCTCGATATCGTCAAGCAATCGACGCTCAGCGTACTCGATGGCTTAGATTGGGCACACATTTAAATTTTTGAATTGTTGGTATGTTCAAGGGAACTGCAATAATAGAGGAACATCTTTATGATCAGTCTGAGTGATTTAAGACGATTTAAAGCCGAAGGCCGTAAATTTTCCTGTCTGACTTGTTACGATGCAAGTATGGCAAAAGCGTTTGAAATCGCGGAAATTGATAGTATTTTGATCGGCGATTCACTTGGAATGACCATTCAAGGTCATGATTCGACCTTACCTGTGACATTAGAGGATATGGCTTATCATACCGCTGCTGTACGCCGTAGCAATCAACATGCATTTATCATGACTGATTTGCCATTTATGACCTATGCAACTTTAAACGATGCCTTGCAAAGCGCTAAGAAAGTGATGCAAGCAGGCGCGCAAATGGTCAAAATGGAAGGTGGGGCATGGCTTGCTGAAACGGTTGAAGTTTTGACGCGTAATGGTATTCCTATCTGTGTACACTTGGGGCTTACACCACAATCGGTACATGTGTTGGGTGGTTATAAACTACAAGCACGCAGTCGTGCTGCCGCAGATCAGTTGATTGCCGACTGTCAGGCAGTGGTTGCAGCGGGTGCTGCAATCCTGTTATTAGAGTGTGTACCTGCACAATTAGGTCAAGAAATTACTGAATTATTCCCACATATCCCAGTGATTGGAATTGGTGCGGGCGTAGACACCGATGGTCAAGTCCTTGTGGTGCAAGATATGCTTGGATTGAACTTTGGACATACCGCAAAATTCGTCCGCAACTTTATGACAGAACAATCAGGTGCGACCGCCATTGTGGATGCCATTAAAGCCTATCATGCAGCCGTTTTAGACAGCACTTTCCCAGCACCTGAACATACCTTCCAAGTTGAGTTGTAACATGAAAACAGAAACAACCATCCAAGGATTATCTGCATCGCTTAATCCTGCTCGTACAGCGCGTAAAATCATTGGTTTTGTGCCTACAATGGGTAATTTGCACCAAGGTCATTTAAACCTAGTTCGTGAAGCACGCAAAATTTGTGATGTGGTGGTGGTGAGTATTTTTGTGAATCCAATTCAATTTGGACCCAATGAAGACTTCGATAGCTATCCGCGTACTTTAGATCAAGATCAGCAGCTACTTGCAGACGTGGGCTGTGATATTGTCTTTGCCCCAAGTGTTGAGCAAATGTATGCGAAAAAACCACGGTTGACCAATATTAGTGTTTCAGACATTACCGATGACCTATGTGGCTTACAACGTCCGGGGCATTTTGATGGCGTGGCTGTCGTTGTGACAAAACTATTTAACATCGTACAACCAAACTATGCATTCTTTGGGCAAAAAGACTATCAACAATTGGCGGTCATTCGTCAGTTTGTGCAAGATTTAAATATTCCGCTCGAAGTAATTGGTGTGCCAATTGCACGTGCGGAAGATGGTTTGGCATTGAGTTCACGTAATGGTTATTTAAGTGCTGAACATCGTCAAATTGCACCGACCATTTATAAAAGCTTAAAAGCGGCAGAACTTGAGTTACAACAAGGGATTGGCTTAGATACTGTGTTGGCAAATATTCGTCAGACTTTAAGTGCTGCTGGTTTTGAAATTGATTACGTTGAAGCACGCACGCCTGAATTGCAAAAGATTGAAACGTTCAATCAAGATGTCGTGTTGTTCATTGCAGCAAAAATTGGTCAAACACGTCTCATTGATAATTTGCAGGTTAAGTTTAATCCATAAGTTGCTGCAGGGAGTGTGACACAGATGAAACGCATTTTAATCGTGACCGGTCAATCTGGCTCAGGTAAATCATCAGCATTACAAGTGCTTGAAGATTTGGGTTATTACTGTATCGATAATTTGCCGTTAGCATTGCTCCCTGAAATTGTGGCAAAACTTGATCTTGAAAATAATCTTGAATTGCTAGCACTTGGTGTCGATGTACGCAGTACGCGTGCCGACTTGCAAGCTTTTGATGATGTCTTTGAACAACTTCAAAAGCATGGTTCAGTGGATATTATTTATCTGACCACGCAGGATCAGGAACTGATTCGACGCTTTAGTGCTTCGCGTCGTCCGCATCCATTGGCATCACGTTTTAAGAGTTTGGTGGAATGTATTGAAGAAGAGAAGAATCTTCTCATTCCAATCAAGTTTCGCTCTACGGTACATATCGATACCACTGATAAAAGTGTGCATGATTTAAAACACACCTTATTACATAAGTTGGGTCAAAACGATAACCTGATTTTGATTTTACAATCTTTTGGTTATAAGCATGGCATTCCCCTCGATGCGGATTATGTATTTGATGTACGTCATTTGCCTAATCCACATTGGAATTTAGAATTACGTGAATTTTCAGGCTTAGATCAACCTGTGCAAACCTTCTTAGAAGAAAGTGAGCAGGTCAATGAGATGTTTAATGACATCTATGGTTTTTTAAATAAGTGGTTGCCTGCATTTTCTGAAGGGCATCGTCATTATATGACGGTTTCAATTGGATGTACGGGTGGTCAACACCGTTCCGTTTATATTGTAGATAGACTAAAAAAAGCACTTGAGGCAAAATGGTCTATCCAAGTCCTACATAGAGAAATGAAGCACTGGTCATGATAGATACGACTGTTGACGTAATTAACAAACTGGGTTTACATGCGCGTGCATCTGGTAAGCTCATTGAGGTCACTACCAAGTTTCGCGCCAATATCCAGATTGGTAAGGCGGACAAATTGGTCGATGCAAAAAATATCATGTCTTTGCTGATGCTCGGTGCAGGCAAAGGAACAACTTTACGCTTGGTGATTGAAGGGAGTGATGAGGAGAAAGCCTTATCTGAAATTCAAGCACTCTTTGCAGCAAAATTTTACGAGGCAGATTAATCGTGGCACGTCGACCGCAACAGCGTTTTACTGAAGATGACTTTGAATCTTTAGAGGGGCGTGCAAGCAAAACCGAACAAAAGAAAGCAGTTCAGCGTATGGCTGCTTTAGGTGAACAACTTTCTGAATTAAGTCTAAAGCAAATTCAAAAGCTTCCGGTGGAAGAGCGTCTTATTGAAGCATTGGAAGATGTACGCAATATCACCTCAGGTGAAGCACGCCGTCGCCAATTTTTACGTATTGGTAAACTTTTACGTAACGAAGATGAAAGTGTCATTTTATCTTACTTAACACCGCAGCAAGGTTTGAAGAAAACTGCACAGTTGCATCGTTGGGTCGATCGTATGATTGCTCAAGGCGATCCTGCGATTAAAGAATTTATGAAATCGCATAATGCGGCGGAACATCACCCAATTCGTCAGCATATTTTGCGTATTCATCGTGATATCAACAAAAAATTACCTGAAGAGGACATTGCTGCATCGAAGTTGAAATTATTTAACTACATTCAGCAAGTGGCTTTAATTTCAGATAATTAATAAAGAAAAGAGTGATTGAAGAATCGCTCTTTTTTTATGTAAACAGTTTCATCTATACACCCATTGATTGTCATCTTTCGCCATGATTTTCTTTTTTTGTCATCATGGTTTTTCTATATGCCATATTTGAGAAATATATTGATATTAAAGTGAAAAAGCATCTAATAAAAATAAGAATAGATGAAGTGATTAATGAGAATAGCGCAGAGAAAGATCTTTATTCTTGCTGAGACTTTATCATAAGAAAAATAACTTCATTACAAATCAAAGGTGCAGTGTAAATAAGCTGTATATTTGGATACACCCCATTGCATATTTATGAATATTTATACAAAAAGTTAGTAAACTGTCACATTGCATCATTAATTAAATGCAGTAAATGTGTTATTTTTTCAGGGATATTATCATTTTGTAATGATATGTTAGGCGCTTTACAGATGAAATCCCCCTTTGGTCGCTTTGATATTTTTGGTCATTGAGAGAGTGGGGTGAGTTTGTTATTGATTGTAAATGTTTCATTGACCTATTAAAAATAATTAGAGAGGCAAGCATGAAATTAAATCTTCTAGAGCTTGGTGATAAAACTGAGTTACTGGGCTCATGCCGCATTTCGCTCATTTTAGGGGTGCTTTCTTCTAATAATTTGGTCGATACTTTCTCAAAAATGGTGCGTAAACTTTTACGCGTGAGAAGCAGTATTTTGGGTTTTTATAACGAAGCTTATCTTTGGCATAGCTCGTCTGAAGGTTTTTATGCCATTCAAACCCCTGCAAATTTAGGCGTATGGACCTATTTACAAAATCATGATTTTATTGATCCGACACATGCTGAATATTTAGGCTTATCGAGTTACCTGAAAAGTTTGGGTGTGACGCATGAGCGTATGGTCGCATTTAACTTAAAAGTCAGTGACACGCATTCAGTTGGTCAAGTGATTTTCTATGATGATGACACTACAGCATTTGATCCTGAAGATTTAACGCTGGTTAAAGAATTTACTGAAGGCTTGGTCGGTCTCATTCGTTTGCATGAAAATTATAATGAGCTCAAAGAATTGTACGAGCAGCAATGTGCACTGAACTTTAGTAAAACCAAATTTTTCCAAATTATCGCCCATGATTTACGAGCGCCATTTCATGGACTGCTCGGCTTTTCAGAAGTATTGGCACAAGAACGTGAGACTTTGGATGAGTCGAGTATTCAGAATATTGCCGATTATTTATATGACAATGCGCAATCGACCTATAATTTGCTTGAAAGCCTGTTAACGTGGGCAATGGCAGAAGGTGGTCGCTTTATTTACCATCCGATTAATTATGAGCTGAAACAATCGAGCAAGATTGTTTGTAGTGTATTGCAAAGCCTTGCATTAAATAAAAAAATTGAATTAATTGATGATATTCCGAATGACATCAAAGTGCATGCGGATATCAATATGATTACCTCAGTCTTGCAAAACTTGGTTTCCAATGCGCTTAAATTTACCCCGATTGATCAAGGTGGAAAAGTGATTTTGGGTGCAGAAATGGAAGCTGATCAAGTGAAGATTGTGATTCAAGACACAGGCTTGGGCATGACTGAAGAACAGATGGAAAATCTGTTTAAACCAACCCTGAAAGTGAGTGTTCGAGGTACAGCTGAAGAAAAAGGCGCAGGTTTAGGGCTGGTTTTATGTAAGCGCTTTGTCGATCTCAATTTAGGCACAATTCATGTTGAATCGAAAGAGGGTAAAGGCACGAAGTTTTATGTCCATTTGCCAAAAGTGACCAGTGATCATCAGGTCTTGAATTTAGAAGCGCATCATGCGGAAAGTTAGTCCTATTTTTTTAAGATAAATGTTCCTAGTGTTGTGTTACACCTGCTATAACTATGAAAAAAGTTAGAGTTAAGGGTCAATCATGAATGCGGAACAATTGCAGAAAACACTAAGAGCTAGTCAATACGCAGAACAGGTACTGAGTAATCATCAAAGTGTATTAGAACAAGATTATGCAATTGACCAATTTGCGCTTGGCTTAAGTACTGAACAAATTTACGCGACTGTTCAACAAACGGTTGAACATCTTCAAGATGAAGCGGCATGGATGAGTGCACTACGAATTTTGCGTGCTCGTCTTATGTTTCGCTGGATTTGGCAAGATGCTAATCAACTCACCAACGTTGTGACCTTAACCCGAGAACTTTCCGATTTTGCCGATGCTTGTATCACGGCTGCCAAAGCATTCGCGCTGACGCCGTTGCTTGCTAAATATGGTGAACCGATCAGCTATAGCGGTAAAGTCCAAGAGCTGATTGTGATTGCGATGGGTAAGCTCGGGGCACAAGAACTAAATTTATCCAGTGACATCGACCTGATTTTTGCCTTTGATGAACAAGGCGAAACCGAGGGCGGTCGCAAATCCATAGACGTGCAGCAGTTTTGTATTCTTTGGGGGCAGAAACTGATTTATTTGCTCGATCACATTACTGCAGATGGTTTTGTATTTCGAGTCGATATGCGATTGCGTCCATGGGGTGATGGTTCACCACTCGCGATCAGTCATGTGGCAATGGAGAAGTATTTAAGCCAACATGGTCGTGAGTGGGAGCGTTATGCATGGATTAAAGCGCGTATTGTCAATCCTAGCCCAGCAGGCGATCAGTTGCTTGCAATGACACGTCCTTTTGTCTTTCGTAAATACGTCGATTACAGCGCATTTGAGGCGATGCGTGAAATGAAAGCCATGATCGAACGTGAAGTTGCACGTCGTAATATTGAAGATGATATTAAGCTTGGTGCAGGTGGTATTCGAGAAATTGAGTTTATTGTTCAGGTCTTCCAGCTGATTTACGGTGGTTCGAAACTCGAACTGCAAGATCGACAATGTCTGACCAGTTTGCATCATCTTGAAACTACAGAAATGTTAGATTCAAAAGCAGTCAAAGACCTTGATGATGCTTATCTCTTTTTACGCCGTTTAGAACATGCCATTCAAGCGTTGAATGATCAACAAACTCAATCCTTACCGACAGAAGATGAGCCACGGCAACGTTTGGTAGATACGCTTGGATTTAAAGATTGGGATGATTTTATGGCAACGCTGAATGCCAAGCGTGCGAAAGTCATTTATCAATTTGAACATCTGATTCAAGAAAATGGACCAGATACCTTGGTCGAAAGTTTTTCGCATTTAGAAAAAAAATTGAATGAAGTACTCGATGATCCTGCGCGAAATTTAGTTTATGAGTTTTGGCATAGCCATGCCTTAAAAAAATTACCCGCCAAAGCAGTCGAACGTCTCAAAACATTCTGGCCACATTTAGTCGAAGCCGTTTTAGATTCCGAAAATCCGCAAGTCGCTTTGGTTCGCCTTATGCCGTTGATCGAATCTGTGATGCGTCGTACTGTGTATTTGGTCATGTTGATTGAAAGCAAAGGTGCGCTACAACGTTTAGTCAAAATGGCAACGGTCAGTCCTTGGATCTGTGAAGAATTATCACAATATCCAGTGCTGCTTGATGAATTCTTGTCGATGGACTTTGAACTGCCTAAACGCCAAGATTTAGAGGATTCCTTGCGTCAGCAACTCTTGCGCATCGAAATTGATCAAATCGAAGATCAAATGCGGGTATTGCGTTTATTTAAAAAATCCAATGTTTTGGCGGTTGCAGCAAGTGATGTCTTGGCTGAAAGCCCTTTGATGAAAGTCTCTGATGCCTTAACTGATATTGCCGAAGTATCGGTCAATGCCACTTTGCATTTGGCTTATCAAATGGTGGCAAAACGTCATGGTTATCCACTTAATGCTGAAGGGCAACGCTGTGCGATTGATCATATGGCATTTACTGTCATCGGTTATGGCAAAGTCGGCGGTATAGAGCTGGGTTATGGCTCGGACTTAGACTTAGTGTTTATTCACTTTATGGATGAACAAGCAGATACTGATGGTTTAAAGCCGATTAGTGGCTTTGAATTTGCCATGCGGGTCGCACAGAAGTTTATGTCGCTCATGACTACACAAACCCTCGATGGGCGTGTCTATGAAGTCGATACACGTTTGCGTCCATCAGGCGAAGCCGGTTTGTTGGTGACGAGCTTAAAAGCATTTGCACAGTATCAGCAAAAAAGTGCTTGGCTGTGGGAACATCAGGCTTTGGTACGTGCAAGACCGATTGCAGGAGATCTGTATCTTCGGGAAAAATTTGAAGTATTACGCTGTGATATTTTGACTCAGAAACGAGATGCATCTGCCGTGCGTACGGAAGTTTTAAAAATGCGTCAGAAGATGAAAGACCATCTTGGATCATCGCCTGATCAGAAAAAAGATGGAATTTTTCATTTAAAACAAGACGCAGGTGGTATCGTAGATATTGAATTTATGGCACAGTATGCGGTGTTGGCTTGGAGTGGGACGAATAAAGATCTCGCCCATTTCTCCGACAATGTAAGAATTCTTGAGGATGCCGCAAAATCAGGTTGCTTACCCAGCGACGATGCGACTGCTCTGATTCAAGCTTATCTCCGTGAACGCGCCGAGAGCCACCGCTTAGCCCTTGCAAATCAATCCATGCAAGTGTCTGCAAGCGACTGGCACGATACCCGAATGACCGTTTACAAGTTATGGCAAAGACTAATTGATCCAAATGCAGTATTTGCATTGGATAGTGAATAATTGTGAAAAATTGGAGTTTGTGGCATGAATTTGGCTGATCGTGATGGTTTCATTTGGCAAGATGGACAACTAGTAGACTGGCGTGAGGCGAAAACTCACGTATTAACACATACATTGCATTACAGCATGGGTGTGTTTGAAGGCGTCCGTGCCTATGAAACTCCGAATGGAACGGCTATTTTCCGTCTAAAAGAACACACCAAGCGTTTGCTCAACTCTGCAAAAATTTATCAAATGAAAGTTCCATTTGATCATGCAACTTTAGAACAAGCGCAAATTGATGTGGTTCGTGAAAATAAATTAGCATCTTGCTATTTACGTCCAATTATCTTTATCGGTTCTGAAAAATTGGGTATTGCAGCGACTGATAATACGATTCATGCAGTTGTTGCTGCATGGAGCTGGGGGGCTTACCTTGGTGATGAAGCAATGGCGAAGGGGATTCGCGTGAAAACATCATCGTTTACGCATCATCATCCAAACGTAACGATGTGCAAAGCAAAAGCGTCTGGTAACTACACGTTATCGATTCTTGCCCATCAAGAAGTTGCGCATTCTGGTTATGACGAAGCAATGTTACTTGATCCACAAGGTTATGTTTGCCAAGGTTCAGGCGAAAACGTATTCTTGGTACGTGATGGCGTGATCCATACCCCTGATATCGCAGGTGGTGCGCTTGATGGGATTACCCGTCAAACCATCATTACTATTGCGAAAGATCTAGGTTATGACGTTGTTGAGCGTCGTATTACCCGTGATGAGTTCTATATTGCCGATGAAGCATTCTTCACAGGTACAGCAGCAGAAGTAACCCCAATTCGTGAATACGATGACCGTCAAATTGGTGAAGGCGTTCGTGGTCCAATCACAACACAAATCCAAAAAGCATACTTTGATGCGGTTCAAGGTAAAGACCCGAAATACGCACACTGGTTAACGTATGTAAAATAATTTCTTAAACGAAATTGTCTTAGACTTTGTGTTTAGAAAACCTCTCAGTAGAGAGGTTTTTTTATGGATGACGCATCATTTTTTTTGAATTTGTGTCATCATATTCATATAGAAAGCAGCTGTAGGTAAGCATACGCAATGAGTAACATTGTTATATGTATGAAATGGGGAACCAAATATGGTTCCGAGTATGTCAATCGTTTATACAATATGGTGAAACGACACACTACAGTTGACTTTAAAATGGTATGTTTGACGGATCTTACAGAGGGTATTCATCCTGACGTACAATGTTTTCCTATTCCACCATTAGCGCTGCCTGAAGGTGCACCTGAACGTGGTTGGAATAAACTTTCAACTTTTGAACCAGATTTATATGGTCTAGAAGGCAATGCACTTTTTCTCGATCTAGATGTCGTGATTGTCGATAATATCGATGAATTCTTTACCTATCCGGGTGATTTTCTGATTATTCATGACTGGAAACGTCCTTGGCGTATTACCGGTAATAGCTCGGTCTATCGCTTTAAATTGGGTGCTTTCCCAGGTCTATTGCCATATTTCCGTGAAAACTTTGATGAAATTCGTCAAAAGTTCCGCAATGAACAGGCATATTTGTCTTGGTATGTCGATAAACATGCCAAGCAAACTTACTGGCCTGAGAGTTGGTGTAAGAGCTATAAATATCATTGCCTACAAAAAATTCCGATGGCGTTCTTTAAGCCACCCGTCAAGCCTGAAGGCGCGAAAATTATTATTTTCCATGGTGAAATTAACCCACCTGATGCAGTCAATGGTGGTGGTGGGAAATGGTATCGTTATGTGTTGCCATCAAAATGGATTAAGGATGCTTGGCAGTAAGCTGTCATAAATTGGTTTTTTGAACATGCCTGTAAGAAAAAAAAGTAAATTTGAACAGTGGTTTTCATTTAGTCGACATCAACGTCGTTTTGGTGCAGATAAACTATATGCTGAACTTCAGGGTGTTGACATTGAGTCGTTAAAATCTCAAGTGATTGAGGGTAACGAGCTTAAATATACTCATGGCTCAGCAAAAGATCTCAATGAGCATATCGAGCAACTTAAACATGAATTTGTGGGGCAGCCTGCTCTAAACCATTATCATGCAAGCTTGATTGTCTTGATCCGTCGTGAAGTGGACGTTCAAGAAAATTTTGAAAAGTTTAAAGCGCTTTGGACTGCTGAACGAGATTTTCTCCTAAGGTCTTTAAATATTCGATGGTTAATTTCAGCGTGTGATACGTTTTTAGATTTACATGATGATATGACACTCAAAGCAATATTAATGAATGCTGTAGTATTGATTAATACTTTGAAGCTCCAAGAAACTGAACGTTATTTGTGTGATCAATCCTTGCAAGTCAACTTAGAACACCAAACAAAATTACAAACAGAACGTTATGCGTTGTTTGATGGTACTTCAGCTTTTGCTGTTGGAACGGATGATACGTTACGAAACATGCGTTGGCGACTTGACCAAATTTGTGCTGTTCATCCACTAGGGCAGCTGGTGATTGAAATCTTTGATCGTTTACAGCGCGAAGAAAACAATAATGTCTATTCACGTTTTAAGCAGCGCCATATACGTGAAAAAACACGTTGGTGGTAAAACATGCAAATATTCATTATTAATCTAGAATCATCGAAGCAACGTTTAGAGTTTCAAAAAGATCAATTCGAAACATTAAATTTAAACTTTGAGCGTATTGCTGCAGTTTCCACCAATGATATCAGTGACCAAGATTACGAACGATTAGGTTTTGGTTGGCAGCGTCCATTACGAAAAGTTGAAGTTGCATGTTTTCTGAGTCATAAAAAGGCTTGGGAGAAAGTTATATTATCTCAACAGCCTGCTCTGATTTTAGAAGATGATGCCGTCGTTGCTCAAACGATGGCAGCAGTATTAGGCAAAATTGATGCTGCAAATTTTTTAGATATTGATCTAATTAATTTTGAAGTAAGAAGCCGTAAAAAAATTATTTCTAAGCAGCCAATGCAAGTGTTGAAGGATTGTCAAATAAAGCTGTTTGATTTATATCAAGACCGAACTGGGGCAGCAGGATATTTACTTTATCCATCGGGTGCCGAAAAGTTATTAAAACGGCTTGAAAAAACTGCACCTGCAATTGCAGATGGATTTATTTTCAGTACATATGAATTAAGTGCATTACAAGCTGAGCCAGCACTGATTATTCAAGAAGATCAATTACAAGCATATGGTCTAATAGCAGAAAATCAGTTTGACTCTACAATTGGGCGTTCTGAACATCATAACCCCATTTATCGATCTGTCGCTGAGAAGAAAGCATTTAAACAGCGTAGGATTTTAGGGCAATGGCACATGGCTTGTCGTTATTTGCAAGTAATGTTTAAAGCACAAAAGCGGTTTATATTTTTAGATAGAGACCAATTTAAATAAGGTTAAATCTTAATGAAAAAGAAAGTCGTATTGGCGATTTTTACTTTGCAGGGTAATGGTGCTGAACGTTTTGCCTTAACTTTGGCAAAAGGGATTAATGATGCTGGTCATGAAGCACATATTGTATATTTTAAAGATATAATTGATTTACCTATTCCTGAAGGCGTACAAACACATTTTTTTGATTATCAGAAATTTCGAGCGATCCCTAAATTTATGCGTGCGGGTATTGCATCAAAAGCATTCGATAAGTTTGTATTAAAACAGATTGGAACACCAGACTTAGTACTATCCAATTTATTTCCAGTCGATTTTATTTTATGCCGCAGCCAATTACCGAATGTACATATGGTTATCCATAATACGACAAGCCAAGAATATGCGGGTCGTTTAGATAATAAGACACTTGCACAATTAAAAAATATTTATTTATCTAAGCCTTGCGTGGGTGTAAGCCAAGGGGTTACAGATGATTTCAAGAAACTATTTGGCTCTGAAAATATTACAACCATTTATAATCCAATAGATTTAGATAGTATTCATGCTGCTGCAAATGAATATGTTCCTGAAATCAATGGTCCTTATATTGTAAATGTGGGTAAATTTAAGGCACAAAAGAGGCATGATATTCTTATTCAAGCCTATGCCAAAGCAAACATCCAAGAAAAATTAGTACTTGTGGGTACTGGTGAATTGATGGAGCAATCTAAAGCCTTAGTAAAATCTTTGAATATCGAAGATAAAGTGATTTTTGCAGGGTTTAAAAAGAATCCATATCCGTATATAAAACATGCAAAATTGATGGTTGTATCCTCAGATTTTGAAGGGTTTAGTATAGCGATTTTGGAATCATTGGCGCTTGGGAAGCCTGTTATAAGTACGGATTGTCCATCTGGGCCAAATGAGATATTACTTCCATCAAATTTAGTACCACTACAAGATTTCAGTGCTATGGCTGAGAAAATGGGAATGGCTGTAAAAAATGAAAAAGATTTTTATCAAAGAATAGATGATAAATTTTTGTTACATAAGGCTGTTAATTTGTATTTAAATTTAATAAGCGAGTCAAAATGATAACGGTTTACGATACAGCATGTGGTTCTCTAAATATGGGGGATGAAATCATCATGGATGCTGTGATGATGCAGCTAGAGTCCATGTTTAGTCATGATCAATTCTGTCGCTACCCAACACATTATGCATTGGCAGCCAAAACGCTAAAAAAAGCGTGGAAAAATCAGTTAGCCTTTGTGGGGGGAACCAATTTATTACGTAATTACTGGCGTTATCGTGCTCGTAAAAATCAATGGTCGATTGGTTTTTTTGATGGGTTCAAAATGCAACCTGCTATTTTGATGGGGGCTGGTTGGAATAGTTATGCAGAAAAACCTGAATGGAAGGCAAAGATTTTCTATAACAATGCATTGTCTAAAGAGCATCTGCATTCAGTGCGCGATCAATATACTTTGGAGAAACTCAAAGCCTGTGGTATTGATAATGTGATCAATACAGGCTGTCCAACTTTGTGGCAATTGACACCTGAACATTTAAAACAAGTGCCCAATCACAAGGCGCAGTCGGTAGTGTTTACTTTAACGGATTATAGCCGTGATCTTGAGGCAGATGTTAAATTAATCCAGTGTCTTAACGATCACTATTCAACCTTGTACTTTTGGGCACAGGGCTCTGATGATAATCAATATTTCGATCAACTTGCGCAACAGTATCCACAGCTTTTCAGTAAGATTGTTCGTATACCGACAAGTTTGAGTGCTTATAATACTTTATTAAAAGATCAAGATATTGATTTTATAGGAACACGCCTACATGCAGGTATTCGTGCTTTACAATTAAAGAAGCGCGTTATCATTATTGGTATTGATAATCGAGCATTAGAAATGCATAAAGATTTTAATTTGCCAGTGGTTGAAAGACATGATTTTGTCTTGCTCAAACAGCGTATTCAAGCCGATTGGCAGCCAAATATTCAATTGCCTTTTGATATGATTGTTCGTTGGAAAAATCAATTTATTAATTGATCGTATTTATACTCTTTATTATTAAGATCTATTTAATGATTTATTTGATTGTCTTTATTTCGGTTTTATTGCAAAGCTTCTTATTTAGTTTTAAGAATGATAGATATAGATTAAGCAACATACTAGTTGTTTCATCTATGTTATGTTCATTTTTCTTTTTATATAAACCCTTAGCTTTGTTTTTCCTTAGCTTTGCTGTTTGTTTTATGGCCGTCGAAATCTATGTTGTTTTAAAATATAAGGACTTTAATGAAGGTATCTTAGAATCAATATTAAATACCAATAAAAATGAATTTCTTGAGGTTCTAAGTAAAAACTTAATTTTACTTATTCCTGCAGCTTTTTTAATTTTACTTATTAATTTTCTTATAGTTTCTCAGATACAATCCAATCTTAGAATTGGCCTATTACTATTAGTTCCTTTTTTTATCGCTTTTTTTTCATCACAAGTTCGCCTGATACGTGTAGATAGAAAGTTGAAGAAATACGCACAAAATAGCAGTGCTTTCAATGTGCTTAATTCTCTAGATAAATTAGATAAAAATGTAATATCAAGTATTAGAACAAAGTATCCTATTTTTTTTGGAAATTTATTTTATTTGCTAAATTATCGTGGCAGTGGAGAGATAAATTTTCATGAAAATCGTCAGTGTCCTGATTTTTTAAAAGATGATAAAAGCACAAAGGTTAAAAATATTATTCTGATCATTGGGGAATCTGCAATGCCTGATAGATTTAGTCTATATGGTTATTCCGATTTCCTAACCACACCAAGAATTAAGCAGTGGAATAATTTAACCATCTTGGAAGGGGTACATTCTCTATCCAATATGACAAGAACAGCTTTACCTTTCTTGATTTCATATCCAGAAGTACATGATTTCTCAAAAGCTTATACCTGTAAAAATATTTTTGATCTCGCTAAAAATAAGAATATACATACTTCTTGGATAGGTAATCAGGCGATTGATAGTCTTTTTACTTCGAGCTATGGTCCCATTGCAAAATGTGCGGATTTAGTTTTGTCACGCGATCATACTTCCACAGGATTTCCCTTTACTCCAAAAGATGACCTAGATTTATTACATGCAATCGAAAATGAATTTAAGCAGTATGGCATGGCGAATAACGGATCAAACAATTTATTCGTTATTCATACCGTTGGTAGTCATGCTCCATATTCAATTAGAAGCGATGAAATTGATAAAATTGCCCTAAAAGGGGCAGATGAGTATGATTTATCTATACACCATACAGATAGATTATTAGATGAAATTAAGAAATTAGCAGATAGGCAGCTAGAAGATTATATGCTGATTTATACATCTGATCATGGTGAGGTTGTTGAGGATGAAGGTGGTGGTTTGGAACATGGTCTTACTTTTGGGGGATACCAACAGTATAAGGTGCCATTTGTTATTTTAAATAATAGTAATTTTAACTTTAATATAGAAAAGTACAGAAAGAACTCAGGTAACTATGCAAATGATATAAGCTCTCTATTAATTGCTGAAGCAATGGGCTATAAACTAGATGAAAAATTTATTTTTGACTATACGTGTTCTGATGAAATTCTACATTCAGATTATATTGTATATGACTATAAAGATTTGCCCCAACAGATTAATCAGAGGAAAAGAGCGGCTTAGTTATAAATCCTTAATCAATAAATTTTTTCTTTATTTTTTAACCTCCTAAACCTCTTATACCCCCACAAATACTGTTCTGGAGCGACATTAATCATGCGCTCCATTTCTTTATTTAAGGTATCAACAGAAAGCTGTAAATCTTTTGACGAAATATCATGCGACAGCTCAGTTACGACAACATCATAACCTGACAAATCTTCCCGTCTTAAACAACTTAAACCGACAACAGAACATTGCGTTTTTGCGGCAAGTTTGGACAGTAGAGTGGATGAAAGCGCATTTTGGTTATAAAAAGGCGAGTAGATTCCACCACTTTCTTTAGGTACATGGTCGGGTAAAATGACAGAAAAACCACCTTGCTTCAAATGCTTAAATAAAGCACGTACACCCGTTTCATCCGTCGGTACTAATGTCGCATTTAAGCGCTGACGAGCTTCGAGCATGAAGCGATCAACATCTTTATTTTTGCTCGGTTTATACAGAATCACAGGAGAAGTATGCTGATTTAACCATGCATTTAAAATCTCCCATGTGCCAAAATGCGGGACAACAGCTAAACAGCCATTCGGATTTTGTATGGCTTTTAAAAATAAATCTTCGCCTTGAACATCTTTAATTAAAGACAGCGCATATTCTGGGCTTGAACCCCAAATTTTAATCGACTCAGCATACGTCATGCACTGACTTTTTATGCTGGCTTCAACCAGTTGATTTCTTTCTAAATCAGAAAGTTCAGGATAAGCAGATTGAAGATTAATCTCAGTCACACGACGCATAGACGAATGCGTGAGATATAAAAATGATCCTGCCATTTGTGCAAGATTTTGAATCAGTCGAAGCGGAAGCTTAGAGAAATTTTTGAGTAGGGCGTACATAAATGCGATTAAATCTTAATCTTTATCAGGATTGCCTTTGAGTACCATATAAATCAAACCGACAAAAATAACGAGCGCGCCTAAAATACTACTCAAGCAAAAGTAAACAATACGGTCATTGGTATCAAGTTGGAACAGGTTATTCGCAAGGATATAGCGCATAAACATCCACTGCACCACAGAGAATACAATCAGCATAATGCCACGATTACGAACTGCTGGACGCATTGCCATGAGCGATTTACCTAGAATAAAAATCAAAAGCTATTATGCCACTGTTGAACTCGCTACTCAATGCAACAAAAAAAGCCCTGCAAGAGCAGGGCTTTTTTTATCTCTTCTTTATATTTCTTCCTAAGGGAGAAAAAGAAGGAGATAAAAGATTATTTAGTTTCTTCAGCTTTTGGTTTTTCGCGTAAACGAATACCCAAATCACGCAATTGATTTGATTCAACTGGTGCAGGTGCTTGAGTCAACGGACACTCAGCAGTTTTTGTTTTCGGGAATGCAATCACGTCACGAATAGAAGATGCACCAGTCATCAACATCACTAAACGGTCAAGACCGAATGCCAAACCACCATGAGGAGGCGCACCGAATTTTAATGCATTAAGTAAGAAACTGAATTTCTCTTCTGCTTCTTCTTCACCAATACCTAAAGCTTCAAAGATCGCTTTTTGCATTTCTAGGTTGAAGATACGCAGTGAGCCACCACCGATTTCAGTACCGTTCAATACCATATCGTAAGCAACTGACAACGCAGCGCCTGGATTGTTTTTCACTTCTTCAACGCTAGATTTTGGTAGCGTGAATGGGTGATGCACAGAGGTCCATTTACCATCATCAGTTTCTTCGAACATTGGGAAGTCTACAACCCAAAGAGGCGCCCACTCACACGTTGCAAGTTTCATGTCATGACCGACTTTGATACGTAAAGCACCCATTGCATCATTTACAACTTTCGCTTTATCCGCACCAAAGAACACGATATCGCCATTTTCAGCGCCAACACGTTTCAACAAATCAAGCACGATTGGCTCGATGAATTTCACGATTGGAGATTGAAGACCTTCAATGCCTTTTTCAAGTTCGTTGACTTTAATGTAAGCCAAACCTTTCGCGCCATAGATGCCTACAAATTTAGTGTATTCATCAATTTGGCTACGTGGAAGTGAACCTGCACCCGGTACGCGAAGTGCCACAATACGACCTTTAGGATCTTTTGCAGGACCTGCGAATACTTTGAACTCAACGTCTTGCATCATATCTGCAACGTCAACAAGTTTCAAAGGAATACGCATATCTGGTTTGTCAGATGCATAGTCACGCATTGCATCTGCATAGGTCATACGTGGGAATTTGTCGAATTCAACATTAAGAAGTTCTTTGAACATCTTCACTGTTAATGTTTCCATCAAATCCATGATGTCATCGTCACTCATGAACGATGTTTCAACGTCGATTTGGGTGAATTCAGGCTGACGGTCAGCACGTAAGTCTTCATCACGGAAACATTTCGCGATTTGGTAGTAACGATCGATACCACCCACCATCAACAACTGTTTAAACAATTGTGGTGATTGTGGAAGTGCATAAAAGCTACCGTTTGATACACGACTAGGGACTAAATAGTCACGCGCACCTTCTGGTGTTGCACGGGTCAAAATCGGTGTTTCAACGTCTAAGAAGCCATTTTCTTCGAAATAGTTACGAATCAAGTTGGTCAATTTAGAACGGAAACGTAAACGATCGATCATTTCAGGACGACGAATATCAAGGAAGCGATATTTCAAACGTACTTCTTCAGAAATATTGGTATTTTCGTCATTCAATGGGAATGGCGGAGTTTCTGATGCAGCAAGCACTTCGATTTCTTTACCAAGCACTTCGATTTGACCGCTGGTGATATTCGCGTTTTCAGTACCTTCGTAACGACGACGTACGCGGCCTGTAATTTTTAATACGAATTCTGAACGTGCTTTGTCCGCAGTTGCGAATGCTTCAGGGGTATCTGGATCGATTACCACTTGCACAAGACCATCACGGTCACGCATGTCAAGGAAGATTACACCACCGTGGTCACGGCGACGGTGAACCCAACCGCATAATGTTACGGTTTGGTCAATTTGAGCTTCGGTTAAAGAACCGCAGTAATGAGTTCGCATCATAGCGTTAGAAATCCAACTATATGGGTTAAGGTCAGCGAATACGTAAACAGCGTACCGCTTTGAGTAAAGCTAGGATTATGCCTCTTTTTGGCTATTTTGTCACAAAGACTTATTGTTAAAGCAAGAAAAAAGACCTTACATTTAACTCAAGAAGAGGCTTTATTTCACCGATTTTGAGAAAAAACCGGTAAACACTTTCAAGATATGGAAAACGATACTACCCACTGTAAACACAGCTAAAAATGCTCTAAAGAAATAATTAATCGATTTACCCACGTAGGCATATAAATCATTTGAAAATGCATCTGAATAACTGCCTTCAGCAAAATAGAGATAGCTTGCAATCCCTGCTAGGAACGACAGCGCAAACAAGACATATAGATATATTTTAATATTGTGATGGACACAGACCGTACTGCGATAATGTCCGTTATGACGATAAATCATCCAAGCTAAAACAGGCAGTGCGAATGCCGATAAACCAATTTGTAAGACACGATGTAAGGGATAGCTATGCGTCAAAATCTGAATAGGCTGCATTAAAATTTCTTTAAATGCGAAGGTTCGAAAGTCCACATGGGTCAGACCATCCCAAATAATATGGGTTGTTGTGCCCACAAGAATGGCAATCATCATACCCAGCACAAAACCACAAAAACGATTCAGACTAGTAATGTTTAAGGGCTTCTCTAAACCGAAAAAAGCAAAAATCATTGGGCGGTATAGAGTGTACCAAATCAGACAGAAAACGAGTCCAAGGAGTAGGTTGGGGATAATGAGTCCCGACCATTGATGCGAACCGCCATAATTGGCATTGGTAAATAAACGAAATAAATCTGGCACCATACAACCAATCGCCAGTGCTGCAATCGGTAGACGTCCGCCTGTAAGCTTAGAAATGGGTGGGGCGAGTGCAGCATGAGATAAAGTAAAAGGCATACGTTGCTAAAATTTTTTAAATAAAACCTATCAATGATGCTTGAGTATAGCGGAACTTCTAAAAACGAGATGTTTTTTATTGCAAAACGATTGAAATGTTATATTATAACATTATTGATTTATTGTGCTTTTGGGTTTGCATCATGGCTTTTCATAAAAATTTCTTAGCAGTTTCGATTCTTGCTGCAGCCACGCCACAGGTATGGGCAGAACAAAACAATAATAGTGTACAAACTTTAGAGACCATTCAGGTGATTGCACATCCGCTTGCGCAAACTGCTGCGGATTTTGCGGTTGCAGACCAAGTGATTGATCAAACAAAATTATCAACAGGCGCAACGACAATTGGCGATGCACTAGCCAATGAGCTTGGGGTGTATTCAAATCAATTTGGTTCAGGTTCAAGCCGTCCTGTGATTCGTGGTCAAGATGGTCCACGTGTCAAAGTGCTGCAACATGCCTCAGAAACTGCAGATGTATCAAGTTTATCACCTGATCATACTGTCACGGTTGACCCTATTTTAGCGAAACAAATCGAAGTCATTCGTGGTCCGTCAACCCTGCTTTATGCTGCAGGCACGGTGGGTGGTTTGGTAAACGTCACTGATCAAAAAATTCCAAACCAAATGCCTGAAGATGGTTTGGAAGGTTCAGTTGGCGTGCGTTATAACTCAGGCAGTGACGAAAAACTTGCAAGTGCAGGTGTAACTGCAGGAATTGGTGAGAATTTTGCCTTACGTGTTGAAGGCTCAAAACGTAAAGCAAATGACTATATTGCTCATGCTGGTTATGTTGTTGAAGAGCCACATGGCGATCACTCACATTTTAATAAAGAACGTCGAGTTGATAATACCTTTGCAGAAGGTGAAACCATTAATGTTGGTGGTTCATGGATTCACGATCGTGGCTTTGTAGGTGCGTCTTATAGCAACCGTCAAGATCAATATGGTTTACCAGGGCATAGTCATGGCGATGAAGAACATGGACATGATGAACATGAAGAAGCAGGTGCTTGGATTGATCTGAAGTCTGAACGCTACGATGTTCGAACAGAGTTATATAACCCAATGGCTGGTTTTGAAAAACTCCGTGCACATGCTAGTTTTACAGATTATAAACATGCTGAATTAGAAGGGGCAGAGGCATTAAGCTACTTTAAAAGTGAAGCTTATGATGCTCGCTTAGAGTTGGTTCATGTTCCAGTCTTGGATTGGGAAGGTGTGATTGGTCTACAGTTAAGTCAGCAAAAAGTTAAAATTTCTGGTACAGGTCATGAGCATGAAGCTGAAGAAGAGGATCACGAGCATGATCTTTTAATGGCAGATAACAAGACTCAAAAATATAGTTTATTTGCCTTAGAGCATAAGCAAATGGGTGATGTGCACATTGAATTGGGTGTACGTGCTGATCATCAAGAAATTAAAATTGATTCGAATCAGAAAAATCATTCAGATACGGCTTTTTCAGGTTCTGCAGCGGTAAACTGGGAATTTGCTCCAAGTTATAAATTATCGATGGTTGGCTCACATCAACAACGTTTACCGATTGCGCAAGAGCTGTATGCTCAAGGCAAACATCATGCGACGCAAACCATTGAACATGGTAATGACCAACTTGATCTAGAAAAATCCAATAACATTGAGCTTGGTTTACATTATGAAGGCGATAAGCTCGACTATCATGTGCATCTGTACCATAACTGGTTTGATAACTATATTTATGCAGCTGATACAGGCGAAGAAGATCACGGCTACCGCGAAGTTAACTATCGTCAAGACAGTGCGAAATTTTATGGAACTGAAGCGGAAGTCTCTTATCACATCAATGACACTTACACAGTTGGATTATTTGGTGACTATGTGCGTGGCAAAATTGAAGGTGAAAATGCACCACGTATACCTGCAGGTCGTTTAGGGGCTAAAATTGAATCTGATTTTGCGGATGGTTGGTCAGCGGTGGCAGAGTACTACCATGTCTTTAATCAAGATGAATTTGCTGATTATGAGACTGAAACGCAAGGCTATAACATGGTCAATGTGGGCTTAAGTTATACGAATCGTATTGCTGATAAAAACAGTTATCGCATGTATTTAAAAGCGAATAACTTATTGGATGATCAAGTTTATTCACACACATCATTCTTATCGACTATTCCACAAGTGGGACGTAATTTCAGCATGGGCTTAGAATATCGTTTCTAAAATATGCTAAACAAAACCGATGATGTGATTGAAATAAAACAGTAATCACAGAAATGCTCTTGATATATTGCATCATAAAACCTAGTCTGAGCGTATTGGACTAGGTTTTTTGTTATGCGTATTTTTCAACGAATTCATCAGAAATTGAATTGGTCAACTCGTGGGTATGTCGGACTGATTGTGGGGATGTTGGCAATCGGTTATCTATCGTCTGCCATCTATCATGTCTATAAACCTTTACCCGATGGCTTAAATGTCACGGGTAAATTACGCCATGCAGATGTCGAATTTTTGGCGGATCGAACTTATATCGATGCAAAAGGTCAGCAACAGCAGCATGTTATTTTTAAACAAATGCTGAAACTGATTGATGAAGCCAATAGTTTGATTGTGATTGATATGTTCCTATTTAATCAAGAAATAGGTGAATCGAAACAAGTCCATGAAAAGCTCACCCAACAGCTGACTGATGCTTTACTGAATAAGCGCCAATCAGCACATCAAATTGAAATTAAAGTTATTACGGATCCGATTAATTCGGTTTATGGTGGATTGCTGCCTGAGCATTATCGTGCTTTGCGTCAAGGCGGCATTGATGTGATTGAAACTAATCTTTTACCTCTACGTGCTTCCAATCCAACGTGGTCAGGTATTTGGTATTTATGCTGTCAAGGTTTAGGCAATAATCCAGAAGGGGGATGGCTACCGAATCCAGTTGGCAAAGGTAAAGTGACTTTACGTAGTTATAGCAATCTCATTAACTTTAAAGCCAATCATCGCAAAACCATCGTGGTCGATACCAATGAAGGTTGGAAAACATTAGTAACATCAATGAACCTACATGATGGCAGTTCGCGCCATTCGAATGTGGCTTTGCTAGTAAATGGCAATACCGCAATTGATGTGCTTAAATCAGAACAAACTGTTGCAGCCATGTCGCAAGCAGATGTGTCAGGCATTGTGATTGGTGAGTTCGAAGCTGAAAAATCTTTGCCTCAAGTGCAAGTTTTAACTGAAGCTGCGATTTATGAAGCAACTTTAAATCTGATTAAACAGGCTAAAGCCAAAGAGCAGATTGATTTAGCGATGTTCTACTTATCCGAGCGTCGTATTATCAAGGCATTGATTGAAGCAAAACAGCGCGGTGTGGCGGTCAGAGTTTTACTTGACCCGAATAAAGATGCCTTTGGTCGTACTAAAAATGGCATACCGAACCGCCCTGTGGCAGCGGAATTACATAATGCGGGGATTGATGTACGTTGGTGTAATACGCAAGGTGAGCAATGCCACAGTAAAATGATTATCAAGCATTCAGCAAATGCTGCTGAGCTGATTTTGGGTTCTGCCAATTTTACTGCGCGTAACTTAAAGAATTATAATTTAGAAACTGATTTACGCGTGATTGGTACTGCTCAAGCGAAAGTCTTTATGGATGCGAAAAGCTACTTTAATCAGGCGTGGTCGAATCAAAATGCTCAGCAGATGAGTGTTGATTATGCGAAGTATGCAGATGAATCGACATGGAAATATCTTAAATATCGTTTCTTAGAGTGGAGCGGGATGTCGACGTTTTAATTGACCTGAATCCCACCTCACCTCCCTTTCGAAAAGGGAGGAAGTCCCTCTTTTATAAAGAGGGATTTAGGGAGATTAATTGGTTATGGAATTTTTAAACCTGCTGTAATGGCTCAGGATTTGGCGGAATAATCGTATCCAAATCTTTATCCGACATTTGATCCAATTCTTTTAAATCGGTTTTAATTTTCCATTGATCGACGTTATCGACTGGATTCGGTAAACGTGCCTCTAACCAATCACATACCACATCGGGTGGGAAGTCTGCATGATTACATTGGATCACCCAAGACAAGAACTGCTTCGCTTCACCATTCATATACGGTGGTGGTGAAACAGGTAAAAACTGCGTCGGTAAACGCTCATTTTTAGAAATATAATTAAGAACGTGACCCAGTTCCTGTACGGTTTGCCAAGCAAGCGGATGATCCACATCAATTTGAAATTTAAACCACCATGCTTGTTTACCATCAGATCCATATGAATCAATCAAGTTCTTTTGGATACTCGGAACTTTAGAGAAAAATGCATATAAACGATCAAAACTTAAATCTGACACGGGCAATGATCCATTTTATGTAAAAATTAGATTTTATCATAAAGCTTCGCGCTTAAGATTTAGATGATTCTGCTGATTAAATGGCTTTATTACAAAAAATTGCATGCCATTCGGTTTTGCCCATATTTCCTCCTTAAATTTTGTTTAAAATATACCCAATGATAAGAGGTGACTGATATGAAAGCTGTAATATCGGGTGGATTGCTGAGTAGTCTATTTTTAGTTGTACCGATGCAAAGTTTTGCCGCAAATCAAGGCACGATCGTCAATAATCCGAATGCGTATCGCAATCAGGTTTTGCCGCAAAGGCAGCAGACACTTTATCCTGTAAGACCACAGCGTCCGATGCCACCCTTTGGACATCATCCGTATCCACCGCAATATCCACATCATCCTTCTATTCAAAATGGCATCAATATTCAGTATCGTGCCCCAACAACGGTCTATCAAACATCGAATAGTTATAGTTGGGTCAACGGGGATCCCAATGTGGCCAGTATTGAAAGTTCGAACTATGTTCTCATTACCGATTGGAAACGTTTAGGTTTGCCTGCACCACCGACAGGCATGTATTGGATTTTAGACAATGGTCGCTATGTTTTAGTGCCTCATGATTGATGTCATTGCTCTAAAATTGCTGAAGTATGAAGTTGTTTATCACACATTCGAATTAGAACATGAAAACCCTCTGCTTTAAGGAGAGGGTTTTAGGTCAGTTTATCTTTTAAAACAGCACAGTTGATTATGCAAGTTCATCATCTTCAGGGCGTGGAGTTTTACCTGGTGGAAGTGGTTTATCGCTATTTTTATCACGCATGACCGAAGGATACGTCCATGAAGCGTAACGAACGACTAAAATTGAAAACGCTAAAATTAAGATAGAACCGGTAATAATCACTTGATCAATACTGGCTTTATGTGTGTGTTGGATATCTGCGATGAGTAAACGGGTGAGTGCAGTAATTGCAATATAAATCAGAAAACGAACAGGCATGTGATTGGTTTTAAAGTAAATACCGACCATTGCACCCAGTTCTAAATAGATGAACAACAGCAAAATATCATCAATGGTGGCAAATTTTTTGATGGTTAAAATTTCAACCACTGTATGACCTGCAGACCAAATGACCATACAACCAATAATAAACAGGGCAATGTAATGGAAACTTTCAACCGCAAAATTACCGAAACGGTCAAGGATGGATTCTAGTTTATGTAACTTGGGATCAGGTTTTGACATTTTATCCTCCTTATTTGATAGAGCGAACAGTGTAACCAAAGAATGACTAGCAATTTTTATGCACAGAATATTTTCATAAAAAATAATGACTAAATAATTAAAAGTTTTATAGTTTTTTCATAACAAATTGCTATATTGTATGAGTTAGACATTAATAAAAGGGAGAACAAAATGTTAGATAAAATTCAAACAAAAATTAGCCAACTTGAAGCCGGTAAAAAATTGATTCTTGGCTCAGGGATTAAATCTGATGATATGCAAAAGGTGGTTGAACTGTGTGAATCCTTAGCATCTGTTGGCGAAATTAAAATTGTGAACAAACATTTGAATCCGAAAACCAACAATCAGCCAGATACCATTTTGATTGAAAAAGTCTAATTTTTTGAGCTTAATATGTATAAAAAAACGCCTGCAATTGCAGGCGTTTTTTTACGACTGATCTTTAAGATTGGTGGGTGAAGTAATCTTCAGAGAAGTTCATAATCACTTCCGCACCTGCTTTTACTTTGGTAATGCGTAGTGCCAATTCAGGCAAGATACGTTGTACGAAGTAAAGTGCAAGCGCGACTTTGTTTTGATAGAACTCGCCATCTTTTGCTTTAGCGGCTTTCGCAATACGTGCAAACATGTACGAGAAGCTAAGAAGACCAACTGCATGTAGATAATCGACTGCTGCAGCATTCGGGAAGTTGATATTTTCTTGTGCAGCTTCAATAATGTATTGCGTCACGGCTTCGACTTCAGTTGCTGCATCTAAGGTTGCATCTTTAATGAAGTTGAGGTCTGCATCTAAATCATTCGCGAAATCACGGATTTCTTGGATGTATTCTGCAATGAACTCACCGCCACATTTAATGGTTTTACGACCAATTAAATCTTGTGACTGAACACCGTTGGTGCCTTCGTAAATTTGTGCAATACGGAGGTCACGGATGCATTGTTCCATACCCCATTCACGGATATAGCCATGACCACCAAACACCATTTGTGCATCAAGCGTTGCTTGAAATGCGGTATCGGTTAAATAGGCTTTTGCAATTGGCGTTAATAGCGCGACACGGTCATTGGCTTTTTTCACCGCTTCAGGATCTGTTGAGAATTTGGTGATATCTAACTGTTGACCCACGTATACAGCAAAGGCACGAGACGCTTCATTGTTAGCACGGGCATTAAGTAGCATACGACGTACATCACCATGCACTAAAATGCTGTCGGCAGGTTTGCTTGGTGATTGAACACCTGATGCACTACGACCTTGTAGGCGATCTGTCGCATATTGCGCTGCATTTTGATACGCATATTCAGATGCGCCTAAACCTTGGATGCCCATCGATAAACGTTCGTAGTTCATCATCACGAACATTGCCGCTAAGCCTTCATTTTCTTTACCGACCAAGTAACCTTTTGCACCATCAAAGTTCATGACGCATGTCGCAGAAGCCTTAATGCCCATTTTGTGTTCGATTGAGCCAGGAGCCACTAGGTTACGTTCACCTAAAGAACCATCTGCATTTACCATAAATTTCGGTACGATAAACAGTGAAATACCACGAGAACCTGCAGGTGCATCTGGTGTTTTTGCAAGGACTAAGTGAATGATATTTTCAGCAAGGTCATGGTCACCACCGGTAATAAAGATTTTGGTACCTGTAATGCTATATCTACCATCTTCGTTGCGTTCAGCTTTGGTTTTAATAATGCCTAAGTCTGTACCAGCATGAGGTTCGGTTAAGCACATGGTACCTGACCATTCACCTGAATAGATTTTAGGTAAATAGGTTTCTTTTTGTTCTTGTGATGCATAGCTGTTCAGCGCCATACCTGCACCTACGGAAAGAAGCGGGTAGAGCATAAAGGATGGATTGGTCGCAAATAGCATTTCGTCAGAAAGTACGGTCAGCATTTTTGGCATTTCCTGACCGCCCCATTCAGCGTCAGCACCTAAACCGATCCAACCACCTTCGGCATATTGTTTGAATGCTTCTTTAAAGCCAGCAGGCGTCGTCACACTGCCATTATTATAAGTTGCGCCTTCTTCATCACCCGTGCGGTTTAAAGGAAGGGTAACATTTTGAGAAAATTTCGCCATTTCTTCAAGAATGGCTTCAGCTGTTGCTGCATCGATGTGCGCTAAATTTTCATTGGCTTGCCAAAATTGCTCTGCATTAAAAACATCATTTAAGATGAATTTCATATCGGCAAGCGGCGCGTTATAAATTGGCATAGTGTTCACCTGTTTATTGTTTAATTAGGGGCAATTCATATATCGTTTTACTTAGTTTAATCTAACTAAAATCATATTGTTAGAAGACTAAAGTTTATTCTTTGATACTTTTATAAAGAAAAAGGACTGTCTATAACATGACCGTCCTTTTTCTCTTGATTCATTTAAAACAACATCAACTTAGAATGCGAAATGTTCAGCATCTAATGTCATTAATGGTTCTAAACCAGTTGCGATCACATCAACATGTGAGCGAACACGTGGCAAGATTTTTTTGAAGTAGAAGCGAGCAGTGGTCACTTTCGCGTTGTAGAAGTCAACATCGGTTGTGCCTTCTGCAAGTTTCTCTTGAGCCACTAACGCCATACGCGCCCATAGGTAAGCAAGTGTCACATAACCAGAGAAGTATAGGTAATCGACTGCAGCCGCACCTACTTCTTCAGGGTTTTGCATTGCACGCATACCAATTTGCATGGTGAGGTCACCCCATTCTTTGTTTAATGCCGCCAATGGCTCAACGAATTCTTTCATTGCAGCATTGTCTTTATTGGCTTCATTAAATTTATGAATGATTTTAGTGAAGTCTTTCAGCATTGCACCTTGTGTGCCCAATACTTTACGACCGAGTAAATCAAGTGCTTGAATTTCAGTTGTGCCTTCGTACAAGCAAGCGATACGTGTATCACGTACAATTTGTTCCATGCCATGCTCAGAAATAAAGCCATGACCGCCGAACACTTGAACACCGTGTTTTGCAGCTTCCGAACCTGTTTCAGTTAAGAATGCTTTACCAATTGGAGTAAGCAATGACAAGATATTGTCAGCAAATTTACGTTCTTCTTCAGACGCACCTTGTTCAACTACGTCGGCGTATTGCGCAAGCAAGTAAACCAATGCACGACCACCTTCTGCATATGCTTTTTGAGTTAAAAGCATATTACGAACGGCTGGATGCACAATAATTGGATCTGCTTCTTTTTCTGGTGCTTTAGGACCAGACAATGAACGCATTGCTAAACGGTCTTTAGCATATGCCAACGCACCTTGGAATGATGACTCAGCTGCTGATAAACCTTGCACCGCTGTACCAATACGTGCCGTGTTCATGAAAGTGAACATGCAGTTTAGACCACGGTTTTCAGGGCCAATCAAGAAACCTTTTGCATTATCAAAGTTGATCACACAAGTCGCGTTCCCGTGAATTCCCATTTTGTGTTCGATTGAACCACAACGTACGCCATTGCGTTCGCCTACAGAACCATCTGCAGTCAGGTTGAATTTCGGTACGATGAATAGTGAAATACCTTTGGTGCCTTTTGGCGCACCCGGAAGACGTGCAAGAACAATATGGATAATGTTCTCAGCCATATCGTGTTCACCAGCAGAGATAAAGATTTTCTCGCCAGAGATTGCATAACTACCGTCTGCTTGTGGTTCAGCTTTAGTACGGATAATGCCAAGGTCAGAACCTGCATGAGATTCTGTTAAACACATGGTACCTGTCCACTCACCTGAAACCAATTTAGGCAAGTAAGCATCTTTTTGTTCTTGAGAACCGTGGTGTTCTAAAGTACGGACTGCGCCATGAGAAAGACCAGGGTACATACCCCACGCCCAGTTTGCAGTACCAACCATTTCAGAAATGGTAATACCTAAAGAGTTTGGTAAGCCTTGACCGCCGTATTGCTCTTCAGCAGACAAAGAAGGGAAGCCAAGCTCAATGTATTTTTGGTACGCTTCTTTAAAGCCTGTTGGTGTGGTTACAACGCCATCATTCCAAGTACAACCTTCACGGTCGCCCACTTGGTTTAAAGGAGAAAGTTCATTTTCACAGAAGTCAGCCGCAGCTTCTAAATACTGATCGACCAATTCACGACTGACTGTTTCAGCAAATGCAGGGAGATTTGCATAATGTTGTTCAGCATTTAAAAGTTCATGAAGAACAAACTGCATATCACGTAAAGGCGCTTTGTATTGTGGCATAGCTGTTTCCTCAATACTGGTTTCTACCAGCGTTATAATCCTAAATAAACAATAAAACGTATCTTCATTGACACGTATTGGAATGGGTCTAATCGTGCTACATCTTCCCTGAAGGCACAAGCATTTAAGGGTAAATTGTTGGTGACTGTAAAGTCAAAGATAAATACAGTGAAACCGTCAAATGTCTTGAGTGTAAACGGTTTTATGGAGAAATAAATGACACGAATGGTCAAAAAACGTAACCAGTGATGTCCAATAAAAAAGGCACTCAAATGAGTGCCTTTTTTATATAAACTTAAAATTATTTGCTAGCAGTTGATGTTGCAACAACAGCAGGTTTCGGTTGGAAGCGGACATGGCATTTGCCATCAATGCTTTGCTCACCGACTTTAAGTTGCGCGACTGCGCCATCTGTTTTACCTTGGCACGCTTGAAGCATCGCTTTTTGCTGTGCTTGGCGTTTTGCTAGACGTTCGTCATATTTCTTGGTGAGTTCAGCACGCTGAGCGTCTGTCAAAGGTTCACCACGGTTTACCGCTGTAAATGTGCGACCTTCTTTTGCCATTGGGCGATGTTCGCCTTTGGCACGTGCTTCATCATGTTTTGCTTTTAATGCTTTTGGGTCAGCTTTAAAATGAATTGCACATGTGCCAGCAAGGGTTTTATCACCCGACTTAATTTCAACGCTTGAACCTACCGCTTTGTTGTCACACGCTTGGCGAATTTGTTTATTGAGTTCTGCACGTTGTTGACGTGCAGCCGCAAATTTTTCACGTTGTTCAGGTGTTAGGCGATGATCTTTGTGATGTTGTTTATCAGCATGATGTTTCATCATATGCGCTTGATCAGGGCTTTGAACGTTATTGGTCGATTGACATGCAGTCAAGGCACCGATACTCAACACACTTGTACCGACTAAGGCAATTTTTAGCATTGCTTTCATTTTTAATATCCTGTGGGTATACATTTTTCGATGAATAAAGAATAAATAATAATGATGTAGAAACAATGAAGAGTTTTTTGATTCCTTGTTCGCTACAATAAGCTATAGACAAGAAAAATTGAGATCCTGCATTTGAACATTCGCCGCATTCCGATTGCATTACGACTCTTTCTGACCGTGCTGTTTACCACGCTTGTGATTACGACAGTCAGCGTTGGTGTTTTGCATTTGAATATGCAACGTAACTTTACCAAGTATGTTGCCGATGTTGAAATGCAAAAGCTTGATCATGTAATTGAAAATTTAGCCGAGGTGTATCAGGTTTATGACGATTGGGGCAATGCTATTCAGGCGCAGATTCTGCAAATTGAAGGCGAAGCTGCACCAGATGACTATGACCGTTTATCACGTTGGTGGTTACGTCGTCAGTATGATATTGCCTTACAGCAACGTTATTTTCAGGAACATACTTTAGCAAGCGTTGCACCGGCATTGGTGGAATCAGATCCTGTACAGCGCGAAGTGAATGAAGAAGAATTACGTATTTTAGCGCTCAATCTGCCTTCCCAATTTCAGCCCTTTGATGGTTTGAAATTCCCACTCAGTTCAAATCAAAACTTATTTCGAACAGATCGTAATAAGAATGAAAATGGCAATGTGAACGTCAACGATATGCCTGCTGCCGGGAAAAAACAGTTTATTCAAATGCCAGATCGTTTAGGTCTCAGCTCACGTTTGTCTTTATATGATGTTGAACGTCGCTTTATTGTCGGTGAGCCAATTAAAGACCAAGTATCGTATCGTCCGATTATGGTGGATCAAAAAATTGTCGGTTATTTGGGTTTAAAACCCGTCATAGATCAAGATGATGCGCTCAGTATTAATTTCTTTAGTAATCAAAAACGTTATTTGTTTTTGGTGTATAGCTTAAGTTTCTTCTCAAGTTTAATTGCGGCATTATTATTGGCGACTTATTTTAAAAAGCCCATTCAACGTTTGTTAAAAGGCACACGTGAACTGACTCAAGGTAATTATCAGTATCAGGTTAAAGTAAACCGAAATGATGAATTGGGTGATTTGTCCAATGAAGTGAATGCCTTAGCTACCATTTTGGATCAACATGAAACGTCACGTCGTCAATGGGTTGCCGATACATCGCATGAGCTGAAAACGCCACTTGCGGTCTTACAGGCGCAGATTGAAGCGATGCAAGATGGGATCCGTAAACCAACGCCTGAACATTTTGCTTCAATGCTTGGTCAAGTGACTAGTCTTAAAAAGCTTACTCAAGATTTAGCAGCGTTAGCACAAGTCGATGCACAGCAATTGCAAATGTATTACACCACGGTCAATCCTTGGGATATCGTGCAATATGAATTGATGAACTTCCAAGCCAATTTTGCACAAGCTGATTTAACGGTCACTGCATCGGGTGAGGGAACAAGCTTAAGTTTAGACTTAGATCGCTTTAAGCAAATTGTGGCGAATTTGCTCAGCAATAGTATTCGTTATACCGAAGCTGGTGGTCAGGTGAATATTCATACTGAACAAGATGAACAGTCTTGGACACTGTATGTGGATGACAGTCCATTTGGCTTAACGGATGAACAGCTTGCACGTATTGGTGAGCGCTTCTACCGTGTTGATGATTCACGTACCCGTGCCACAGGTGGTACAGGACTTGGTTTGGCATTATCGTGTAAAATTACTGAAAGCTTGGGTGGTCAACTGACATTTGCACATTCACCACTGGGTGGCTTACGTTGCAAATTGACCTTTCCAAAACAAATGAAAGCATAAGGAAATAGATTCATGAAACATATCATGCTGGTTGAAGATGAAGTTGAACTTGCACAATTAGTACGAGATTATTTAGAAGCGGCTGGTTTTGAAGTCAGTATGTTTCATGATGGTCAAGAAGCTTACAATAGCTTTACCCAGCGTAAGCCAAGTCTGATGATTTTAGACTTAATGGTGCCGCGTATGGATGGCTTAACCATTTGCCGTAAAGTCCGTGAGCAGTCAGATTTACCCATCATCATGGTCACTGCACGTACTGAAGAAATCGACCGTGTTTTAGGTCTCAATATGGGCGCAGATGATTATATCTGTAAACCATTTAGCCCGAGAGAATTGGTGGCACGTGTACAAGCGGTGTTGCGCCGTTTAGATCGAAAAGCTGAACCAGAAAATAATGATTTATTCCGTATGGATAAATCACAGCAACGCATTTGGTATCAACAAAAAGCTTTAAATTTGACCCCAACTGAATTCCGTTTATTGGAATTGTTCTTAGAACATGTCGGTCAGGTCTATTCACGTGCGCAATTGCTTGATCATATTAACCCTGACAGTTTTGATGTCGCTGACCGCGTCATTGACAGCCATATTAAAAACTTACGCCGTAAGATTTCTGACGCTGCGGAAACAGGGAATCGTCATGAATGGATTCAAGCAGTGTATGGCGTAGGATATCGTTTTGAGTATCCTGAAGACTAATTGTGTTGCAGTCATAAGTTAAAAAATCTAACTTGATCACTCATTTCAAGCATTAAAAAAAGCATCCGTTATGGATGCTTTTTTCTGTTTAAGATTTCAACTTTTTAACTGAATTCGCATTCAGCACGTTCTTTTGCCCATTCACGCAAAACAAATTTCTGTAATTTGCCAGTCGACGTTTTTGGAATTTCGGTAATCACAACATCTTTCGGTACTTTAAAGCGCGCAAGATGTTGACGGCAAAATGCAATAATTTCATCTTCAGTCGCGTGTTGTCCTGCTTTTAACTCAATAAAAGCACAAGGAACTTCTTGCCAACGAGGATCAGGTTTTGCCACCACCGCAGCCGTTAAAATAGCAGGGTGTTGATACAGCACTTCTTCCACTTCAAGCGATGAAATATTTTCACCACCAGAAATAATCACATCTTTAGAGCGATCGGTAATTTTGGCATAACCATCAGGTTGGCAAACCGCCAAGTCACCGGTGTGGAACCATCCACCCGCAAAGGCCTCAGCAGTCGCTTCAGGGTTTTTAAGATAACCTTTCATGACAATATTGCCACGGAACATAATCTCGCCCATGGTTTGACCATCGTGTGGAACTTCTTGCATGCTGTCTGGGTCAAGCACTTTCATGCCATCTTGTAGTGGATAAGGGACACCTTGACGCGAATGCAGTTGCGCTTGTTCCTGAATAGACAAATCAGACCAGCCTGCTTGCGAAGCACAGAGAGCAGATGGACCATAGGTTTCTGTCAATCCATACACATGGGTCACATTAATACCGGTATTACGCATGCCTTCAATAATTGCAGCAGGAGGTGCAGCACCCGCCACCATTACTTCGACAGGATGATCAAACTGGGCTTTTTTATCTTGAGGGAGATTGATCAGCATAGACAAGACAATCGGTGCACCGCAGAAATAATCCACTTTATGCTCTGCAATTAAAGCAAAGATCAGTTCAGGGTCAACTTTTCTTAAGCAAACGTTCGTGCCGCCATTGGCTGCCATCGTCCACGCAAAACACCACCCATTGCAATGGAATAGCGGTAATGTCCATAAGTAAGTCGCACGCGGACGCATACCACAAGCAATGATATTACTAGCAGCGTTAATATAAGCACCACGATGATGATAAACCACGCCTTTTGGACTGCCTGTTGTGCCTGAGGTGTAACTTAAGCTAATGGCATCCCATTCATCTTGTGGGAGTTGCCAGTCAAAAGAGCCATCGCCACCTTGTAACCAAGCTTCATATTCGACTTGACCAATGGTGTTGCTCACGCCATCAAATTCGGCATCTGCAACATCAATCACATAAATTTCTTGATCAATCAATGCAAGCGCTTCTTTGGCTAAATCGGCAAATTCAGGATCGACCAATAGGACTTTACTTTCAGCATGCTCGAGCATAAATGCAATGGTTTTTGCATCAAGGCGTGTGTTTAACGTGTTTAGCACGGCACCCGCCATAGGGATGGCAAAGTGTGCTTCGATCATGGCCGGAATATTAGGCAAAAGGACAGAAACCGTATCGTTTTTGCGAATGCCTAAGTTTTGTAATTGAGAGGCAAATTGGCGGCAACGCTGATAGGTCTCACGCCACGTGATTTTACGCTGACCGTGAATAATGGCAGCTTGGTCAGGGTAAATATAAGCCGCACGTTCTAAATAGCGTAAAGGTGAAAGCGCAACAAAATTCGCCGGTGTCCGTGGCAATTCATCATAAGGGCTAACCATAGCATCCTCGTCTTTATTTGTTATAAATTGAATAAGAAATAGCAGATCTGTGAAAAACTGCATTTATCCTTTGGTCGAGTACATTCTTTGTAGTAATCACCAAGTATTTAAAATTATTCATATTTTTATTTGTATGCTCAATAAAACTGAACCCTTGGGTTTTACATCTATATTTGTCATCTCCTGCCAATGAAAATTTGTAAATAGGCAGTCTTAGATAAAAGCTGCCTGACTCAATTTATTCAACCCCACCGTGTTGAATGCCTGTGAGTTCACTCATCTCACGTTTCCACGTGGTCAAATCATTAATACTGAATTTACTCAAATGATCATGCCCGCATGCACGCGCCATGACTTGCATGAGTTCAACCGAAGCATTGAAGAAATTGGCAAGTTGTTGTGCTGATTTTTCAATTTCTAAACGTCGGCGTAAATGATCTTGCTGTGTAGCAACCCCAACAGGGCAGTCATTGGTTTGGCAAGCACGCATGCCTAAGCAACCAATCGCTTGCATGGCTGAATTGGACACGGCAATCGCATCTGCACCTAATGCCAATGCTTTAATAAAGTCAGCAGGCACGCGTAAACCACCGGTAATCACAAGACTTACGTCACGCCGTCCGAGACGATCTAAATGGCGACGTGCACGCGCTAAAGCAGGAATCGTAGGTACAGAGATATTGTCACGGAACAAGGTCGGTGCAGCACCTGTACCGCCACCACGACCATCTAAAATAATGTAGTCGACTCCAATGGCAAGCGCGGCATCAATATCTTTTTCGATATGTTGCGCGGAAAGCTTAAAACCAATGGGGATGCCGCCTGTTTGTTCACGGATATAATTTGCAAATTCTTTGTACTGCGACAGTTCCGTCCAATCAGGGAATGTGGCAGGGGAAATGGCTGCTTCACCTTCAGGCAAGTTACGCACTTCAGCAATTTTCCCCACCACTTTATGCCCGGGTAAATGTCCACCTGTACCGGTTTTGGCAGCTTGTCCCCCTTTGAAATGAAATGCTTGGCATTTTTTGACTTTCTCGATATCAAAACCGAAACGACCTGAAGCGAGTTCATAGAAGTAACGTGAGTTGGAGGCTTGTTCATCATCTAACATGCCACCTTCACCTGAACAAATGCCTGTGCCCACCATTTCAGCACCCATAGCAAGAGCAGTTTTCGCTTCTTGTGACAATGCACCAAAACTCATATCTGAAACAAATAGGGGAATATCGAGTACTAATGGTTTTTTGGCATTTGGTCCAATCACCACTTTGGTTGCTACAGCAGCATCATCAAGTAGCGGTACTTTCCAGAGCTGTGCTGTGACCAGTTGGATATCTTCCCATTTTGGTAGTTTGTCGAAAGGCACGCCCATTGCCGCAGTTGGACCATGGTGACCGACATTTTTCAATCCATGACGTGCTAAATCTAAAATGAAACGATTATGCGGTTCTTCAGGCGCGGGCTGCGAGTCAGCATATAAACCTTGGTAGCGTTCGCGGTTATATTGCTGCGGATTACGTTGTTCCCATGCGGTAATTTCTTCGACATCGACCATGACTTGGTCATGCTCAATCCACGCTTTAAACTTTTGTAAGTTTTTATTCAGATAACGGGGGTTAATGCCAGTTTTATAAATGTAATGCGAGCCATGTAAACCGCAGACAATTTTATCGCCTTGAATATGCGCATCTGACATCAATGCACCACGGTGCTGACAGCGACCATACATCACGATGACTTGTTCGGGGTCGTCATCGGGTAGGCGAAGGACAATCAGGTCAACATTGGCTGCTAAGGCGTAAGTCGGTTTTAAAGGTTCAAGAGATGAGAAAGAAAGAAGGGCTTGTGTTGTCATAATGCCTGCCTGTCATCATGTGGGTGGGCGAAAATTAATGGACATTTTTTTATTTGTATAAAGCGTATTCATCAACATAATATGAAATGCAGGGATTTTCTGCCGAAAAATGTAACGGCTTATATTTTCAGCGAATTGCGCTATAGATGAAGGAAATAGGATTAACGGTTTATTAAAAGGCTTAAGACGTGTAAAATTCGTATCGATTTTATTTATCCGCCGTTTTTATATTTTTGAGGCTGTGCCTCGATCATAATCTCGCGGTGACATGCTCTATTGTACGGGGCATCACTCCTTAAGGATTTCTTATGCCAATTATCACTTTGCCAAATGGCGATCAAAAACAATTTGATCAAGCCGTATCTGTGATGGACGTTGCGCTTAGCATCGGTCCTGGTCTTGCAAAAAATACAGTTGCAGGTCGTGTTAACGGTCAACTCGTTGATGCATCTGACTTAATCACTGAAGACGCAACCCTACAAATTATCACGCCTAAAGATGAAGATGGTGTACATATCATCCGTCACTCGTGCGCGCACCTTGTAGGTCACGCGGTGAAGCAATTGTTCCCTGAAGCAAAAATGGTAATTGGTCCTGTCATTGAAGATGGTTTCTATTACGATATCTTCAGTGAAAAGCCATTCACACCTGAAGATATGGCTGCGATTGAAGCGCGCATGAAAAAGCTTATCGATCAAGACTACGATGTCATCAAAAAAATGACACCGCGTGATGAAGTGATTGCTGAGTTCACGAAACGTGGCGAAGACTATAAATTACGCTTGATCGCAGACATGCCTGAAGAAACAGAAATGGGCTTGTACTACCATCAAGACTATTTGGATATGTGCCGTGGTCCGCACGTACCCAACACAAAATTCTTAAAAGCATTCAAACTGACTAAAATGTCAGGCGCTTACTGGCGTGGTGATGCAAAAAATGAACAATTACAACGTATTTACGGTACAGCGTGGGCAGACAAGAAACAGCTTGCAGCGTATGTAAAACGTATTGAAGAAGCTGAAAAACGCGATCACCGTAAAATTGGTAAAGCGTTAGACTTGTTCCACATGCAAGAAGAAGCACCGGGGATGGTGTTCTGGCATCCGAACGGTTGGACAATTTACCAAGTATTAGAACAATACATGCGTAAAGTTCAGCAAGCGAATGGCTACGAAGAAATCCGTACGCCGCAAGTGGTTGATTTCTCGCTTTGGGAAAAATCAGGACATGCTGCAAACTATGCAGATAACATGTTCACCACGCATTCTGAAAACCGTAACTATGCCGTTAAACCAATGAACTGTCCTTGTCACGTACAAGTGTTCAACCAAGGTTTAAAATCGTACCGCGATCTTCCTGTACGTCTGGCAGAGTTTGGTTCATGTCACCGTAACGAACCATCAGGTTCTTTACACGGTATTATGCGTGTGCGTGGCTTTACCCAAGATGATGCGCATATTTTCTGTACCAAAGAACAAATTGGTTCTGAAGTTGCAGACTTTATCAAATTGACACTAGACGTATACAAAGACTTTGGCTTCGAAGAAGTACAAATGAAATTGTCGACTCGCCCTGAAAAACGTGTGGGTGATGACAAACTTTGGGACATGGCAGAAAAATCTTTAGCGGATGCTTTAGATGCTGCAGGTCTTGAATGGGAACTTCAACCGGGTGAGGGCGCATTCTACGGTCCTAAGATTGAATTCTCATTGAAAGATTGCTTAGGTCGTGTATGGCAATGCGGTACAATTCAGTGTGATTTTAACTTGCCTGAACGCCTAGATGCCTCATATGTAACCGAAGATAACGATCGTGATCAACCCGTTATGTTACATCGTGCAATTCTTGGTAGTTTCGAGCGATTTATTGGTATACTAATCGAACACTACGCTGGTTTCATGCCACCTTGGCTTGCACCAACACAAGCGTGTGTAATGAATATTACAGATTCACAAGCAGAAGCGTGTGAGTCAGTCGTCGCAAAACTTAAAGAAAGCGGTATTCGTGCAATTTCTGACTTGAGAAATGAGAAAATCGGCTTTAAGATTCGTGAACGTACATTAGAGCGTATTCCTTACTTATTGGTACTTGGGGACCGCGAAGTAGAGGAAGGTACTGTCAACGTACGTACCCGCTCTGGCAAAAATTTGGGTACTATGTCAATCGATGCTTTCGTTGACTTAGTAAAAGCAGCCGTAGCCGAACGCGGCCGGTACATTGTGGAGTAACAGCGATTAAACAGCCTGACCGTAATCAACAGGGCGGTAACAAATCAAACCGTCCTGCCTTGAATGATGAAATTCGTGCGAAAGAAGTCCGTCTTGTAGACGAAAATGGTGAGCAAAAAGGTATTGTAGCTCTTGCAGATGCATTACGCGCTGCAGAAAGCGTTGAGCTTGATCTTGTAGAGATCGTTGCTAATGCTGAGCCACCTGTGTGTAAAATCATGGACTTCAATAAGCATTTGTTTGATCTTAAGCAAAAGCAGAAAGAAGCGAAGAAAAAACAACATCAAGTACAGGTGAAAGAAATCAAGCTACGCCCTGGTACTGATGTTGGTGATTACAACGTAAAACTACGTTCAATTGTCAAGTTCCTTGAAGAAGGCAACAAAGTCAAAATCACCCTTCGTTTCCGTGGTCGTGAGATGGCTCACCAACAACTGGGTCTTGCTCAATTGCAAAAAATTGAAGCTGACGTAGTTGAATTTGGTGTTGTTGAACAAACACCAAAAATGGAAGGTCGTCAAATGGGTATGCTACTTGGACCTAAACGTAAAAAGTAAGCATCCATTGATCAAAAAAGCCCTGCAATTGCAGGGCTTTTTTTAGCGCTAAACATTAAGTGATAACGATGTTTAGATGAAAAAAGAAAGACCCGAATGGGTCTTTCTTTTACTTTTAAGGCTTATTCTGCATTGATGGTTTTTTCAGACGTTTGCTGATTTTCCAACATGGCTTTTTGACCAATTGGAATCTGACGCGGCAATTTTTCTTCTGGCACGATACGTTGCAATTCAATGGTCAATAAACCATTTTCATAATTTGCATGCTGCACTTCAATATGTTCATCTAAACGTAAAGACAGCTTAAATGAACGACGTGCAATGCCTTTATGCAAATATTCAACTGTTTCTTCACTAATAGATTCAGGTTTACCTTCAATTGTGAGCAGCTGGTTTTCTAAATGAATCAATAATTCATTTTGCAAGAAACCTGCGGTTGCAACAACAATACGATAGCTATTCTCAGCTGTCTTTTCGATGTTATACGGTGGATAATTGGGTGCGTCGCTTTGCATTGCATAATCAATAAAATCATTTAAGCGATCGAAACCGATACTACGACGGAATAATGGATGAAGATTTAAGTTACTCATGATTAGAACTCTCTCAAATTAAGCAAAGTTATAAAAACAAGAAAATCAGATCTGTCATGTTAAACATCGACAGTGTATAAGATTGTGTCAATCCTTATGCAAAATAGATATATGTTGAGTTGACTATTTTTCAAGAAAAAAGTAAAAATATTTTTGATATTTTGTTATAAGGTTTTGATAAAAATAAGTTTATTTTAGTTGGATTTTTTTCGCTTGTTGTTTTAAGTAAAATAAACTAAGGTGTCAGTGCATCGCCAAAATGGCTTTATTGAGTATAAAAAACAATGATTGATCTTTATTATTGGGGAACACCAAACGGTCTTAAAATCAGTATTGCTCTTGAAGAAATGGGGCTTGATTATCAGATTATTCCCATTAATATTTTAGCCAATGATCAATTTCAGCCTGATTTTTTAGCCATTTCACCGAACAATAAGATTCCTGCGATTGTGGACCAAGATGGGCCCAATCATGAGGCAATTTCGATTTTTGAATCGGGTGCAATTTTACAATATTTGGGTCGTAAAACAGGGCAGTTTTATCCAAATGATGAGATTGACTGCATTCAAGTGGAACAATGGCTGATGTGGCAAATGGGTGGTTTCGGTCCAATGTTAGGACAAAATCATCATTTTAGTCGTTTTGCACCTGAGCGAATTCCTTACGCAACCAACCGCTATGTGGAAGAAACCAAGCGCTTGTATGGCGTGCTGAATAAGCAATTGGTTGGGCAAGATTATGTCGCGGGTGAATATTCGATTGCAGATATGGCAATTTTCCCTTGGGTATTACGCTATGAATGGCAAGGCATTGATTTAGCCGACTATCCAGAAGTAGAAAAATATATGCAACGTATCAATGCGCGTCCTGCGGTACAAAAAGCACTGGAGATCATGGTCAAGCCTTAACACGACTTTGTGCTAAGATATTCGAAATTGAATAAACCGCCTTCGGGTGGTTTTTTATTGGAACAGGTTATGAAATCATTTTTTCTCAATTCAACCCGTATTGTTGAAGCCAATCCTAAAGTGTATTGGAGCATTATTGCAGGTGTGGTCGCATGTTTGGTGTTGTTTATTGCCGAAATTGTGCATATTCAACAGATCGTCGATGCCTTAAATACCCGCGATCAAGGTGTGTTAGGCGCTGCTATTGAGCCGGTTGCACAGCTTTATCATTGGGCACGTATTGCAATCATTATCATCATGCTCGTTTGGTCAAGTGTTGAATATACAAAAACCAAGAATAAGCTCGGCTTAAAATAATGCGCTTCACATGAGCGTATTGCTATTATTTATCTCAGCACTCGGTGCAGCGACATTATTGCCGTTGCAATCTGAAGCAGTACTTTTAGCATTATTGGCACAAGACGTTCATGCTGCGTGGTTGCTGATTTTTATTGCCAGTTTGGGAAATATTTTGGGTTCGTGTATCAATTGGTATCTCGGGCTGAAGATTGAAGTTTTCAAAAGTAAAAAATGGTTTCCAGTGTCCGAGCATAAGCTTGTACAAGCGCAAAAAACCTATCAAAAATATGGTTTTTGGTCATTGTTACTCAGTTGGGTGCCGATTATTGGTGATCCAATCACTTTTATCGCAGGTTTGATGAAAGAAAAATTTTTTAAATTTTTGCTGATGGTGACGCTTGCTAAGACGGGGCGTTATCTCTGTGTCTATCTTATTTTTATCAATGTATTTTGATGTCGGCTTTTAAAAATAAATTAAAAAGCAGCGCTATTTTTAGCGCTGCTTTTTTGATTCAATCGTGCGGTATTAAGACGTACAAAAATCTGTCTTGAATTGCATTTCATCTTTAAAACTGCTTGGTTTATATAGCCATAGCGTTTTTGCTAAGCGTTTGGTGGCAATTTTGGTTCCCTTTAGCTCATGGATAAGGGCTTGATCAATCGTACTAATGCCTGAACTTTTGAGGATTTTAACTTCATCAATACGGTGTTGTTTATCTGTGTGAATTTTAAATTTTACAGTACGGGCACGTGTAGTTAAGTCATCTGGATCAATCGTTAAAATAGGTTGGCTCAGATATTTGAAATCTGTTTGCTTCTCTTTTTGCTGTGACTGCCATTGTTTAGAAGCAAATGGATATTGGCAAAGGTCTTCCGCATCTGTCGTCAATTTAAAGTTAAATACTTGATAACCAATAATCGGCACAGTCATGCCATTACTTATGTGTGGTTTTACCCGAGACGCTTTTACCGCATTGAGTAACATCGTATCGAGTGCTTGCAGACCTGTGCTGTCTTGAATATGTGCTGAGCGAATCTGTCCTTGTTCGTCTGATTGAACTTTGACGACGGCAGAACGTGGCGAATCTTTTAAATCGTGGTTGTTATAGTTTAATTGCGGGAATTTTTGCCATTCAATGCGGGTGGTTAGATGTGCTGCTGCCACTTGAATTTGATGTGCTGGGAGTTTTTGTGATGGTTCAGCATAGGTGGTGACTGCAATGCAAGGTAAACAGGTCAAGAGTGCAAAGCTGAGAGCATATTTCATAAATCAATCTTTTTTAAATGATGCAAATGGGAAGGAGCAAGCCCTGCGCAGTATTTCTTGAATTAGAAATACTGGCAAGTAGAAAATGCTTATTCTGGCTTGGAGGCTTTATTGATATCGACCTTAAATAAATCTTTGGTTTTAACCCAACTTAAGCCAACCACACAGAGCGTCACACATCCACCAAAGACAGTCGCCATAATTGTGCCCATATATTTGGCAGCCAGCCCAGATTCAAATGCACCGAGTTCATTACTGCTTGAGACAAACATGCCATTGACCGCAGCAACACGACCTCGCATATTTTCAGGTGGATAAATTTGTAAAATGGTTTGGCGAATCACCACCGAAATACTGTCGCAAGCACCCGTCATGGTCAGGGCAAATAAGGACAGCCACATCGAATTTGAAAATGCGAACAGTAGGGTAAAGACACCAAAGCCTGCTACCGCCAATAACATATTGCGCCATGCATGATGGGTCGGTGGAAAACGCGTTAAAGCAATCATGGTGAGCAAAGCTCCAATCGAAGGCGCAGCACGTAAGTAGCCTAAACCTTCAGGACCCACCTTTAAGATATCTTCGGCAAAGATCGGTAGCAAGGCAATCACACCACCAAATAAGACTGAAACTAAATCGAGTGAAATGGACCACAGCACGATTTTGGTTTTCCAAATAAAGCGAAAACCATCACCTAAACTACGTAGTACATTGTCGGTTCCAATTTTTGGAAAAGTACGTTTCTCTAAGAAGTTCAGCAAAATAAAACAGACGGTGAGTAAGCCAACCACACTAAATAGACTGGTTTCACGCCCTAAAAAAGCCAGCATAAAGCCGCCTAGCATTGGACCAATAATCACACCACTTTGCCAACCAATGGTCGTCCATGTCGCGCCATTGGTATACAACTCACGCGGAATCAAAAACGGTTTAAGTGATGTTGCGGAAGGACCATAAAAGCCACGAATCGTACCTAAGCAGAATATCACCGCATAAATGCCCAGTGACAGCTGTGTAACAGAAATTTTCTCTAACCCGTATTGGTGAAACAGCATCCATAAAATCAGCGGCATCGGAATACAGAAAAATAAACAGATTTTCATAATGGTCTGTTTATTAAAGCGATCTGCGAAATAGCCACCCCACAAGGACAGGGCAATAAAAGGAATCGCTTCGGCTAGACCAATCAAACCTAAGGTCAGTGGATCTTTCGTGATTTTATACAGTGAATAGGCAACAATAATTTCTTGAATCAAAATAGCCAACGTCAGGCAAAATTGATTAATCGTGACAATAGAAAAGTCGCGATAACGAAGCGCTGCAAAAGCATCAGATTGGATAGGCATGTGTCAGGGCATGAAACAAAAAGTAAGCAAATTATAGAACGTTATTTATGTGCTGCTGCGATTTCATCATGCAATCTTTATCGAAAATAATACTTAGTCGGAATATCCATAATAAAAAAGCCGAGTGCTTTTGTTTTACTCAAAGATGCTTTAGAATACTCGCTCCCTTACCTGCAGGTCGTTTTTGCAATGGTGCAGACGTTCCGAACAGGTGTTCAAAAGAGGTTGTTATGCCTAAGATGAAAACTCGCCGTGGTGCAGCTAAACGCTTTAAAGCGACTGCTAACGGTTTTAAGCGTAAACAAGCGTTCAAACGCCACATTTTGACCAAAAAATCTGCTAAGCGTATTCGTCAATTACGCGGCTGTGTAATGGTTCACGTAAGTGACGTTGCTTCAGTTCGCCGTATGTGCCCGTACATCTAAGGAGATTATAAATGGCTCGTGTAAAACGTGGTGTACAGGCTCATCGCCGTCACAAAAAAATTCTTGCTCGCGCTAAAGGTTACTACGGTGCTCGTTCACGTGTTTATCGCGTAGCGTTCCAAGCAGTAATCAAAGCTGGTCAATATGCTTACCGTGACCGTCGTCAAAAGAAACGTCAATTCCGCGCTTTGTGGATTGCACGTATCAATGCTGGTGCGCGTCTAAATGGTTTATCGTACAGCCGTATGATTTCTGGCTTGAAAAAAGCTCAAGTAATCATCGACCGTCGTGTACTTGCAGACATCGCTATGCATGACGCAGTTGCATTTGCTGCTATCGCTCAAAAAGCGAAAGACGCATTGGCTGCATAAGTCTTTATGACTTAAAAAAAGGCCGCTTTTAGCGGTCTTTTTTTATATCTATGATTTTTTAATGTCATAAAAACAGATGATATGCACTACTGATATGGCTGTTAAAAAACGTTCAAAAGAAAAATATAGCGTGACACAATAAGCTAGCGTTCATACAAGATTGCAGTTTTTAGAGGGGGCGAAAATACGCTGCTATACAATTTAAAAGCGCCAAAATATAAAAGGGAGATGGCGCATTCAAGGGTGACTAAAATCACAGCAAAGCTTTACGTTCTTTATACTTACAACCCGTATAAATCTATTACAGTAATTGATCTTCCATCAATAATGATCAGCTCCGAATATGCAGCGCATCAATGTGGTTGGAACATCTGCATCAGGTAAATCCACTTTTTCTCGTCAGCTCGCAGGGCACTTAAATCTTGCCTATATTGAATTGGATAATTTATTTTGGCTTGATGATTGGCAACAAAGTCCCGATGCGGCGTTTTTTGCCAAGATTCAACAGGCAATTGATTCAGCTACACATGGTTATGTGATTGATGGCAACTATACTCGTAGTATTCCCATTAAATGGGCAGAATTAGACACTGTCATTTGGCTCGATTTACCTTTTTCTGTGAATTTCTATCGTTCAGTGAAACGAGCAATACAGCGCAGCTTGATGCAAAAGCAACTCTGGTCAAATTCAAATAATACAGAAAGTTTAAAACAGCTTTTTAGTCAAGATTCCATTGTATGGTGGATGATTAAGACACATCGCAAGAATCAAAAACATTATCTTCAGCTAATGCAATCACCTGAATATCAACATATCCGATGGATTAGATTGCAATCTGTCCGAGAGATGAATACCTTTCTGGCAAAGATTTAAAGCCCAAAATAATAACCAATCACACAAATCACAATGGTAATTAAAATGAGTTTAATGACACTTGATGCTCCTGTATGTGACGTATTGGGGCGTTCAATTTTGGCTGATGTATGGCGATTTTCAGTACTCACACCTGCGAGGGGATCTGCTGCTGCCTGCGCTTGAATCTGTGCAGTTTGATAATGATTTGCGACCTTCACAATAAATTTTGAGTGTAGATCTTCAATTTTCTCAGCGAAATGTCTTAAATCTAATTGTTGTTGAGGATTAAGCACTTCTCCTTCATCATTATAGGGATGTTGGATTTGGGCTTGAATAAAATCGTGCAGTGCATCAAAACGATACAGGCTTTCATGCGCATAATCCGCGTTGTAGTCGGTTGGCATGAGTGCCAATTTATTGCTGCTACCTACATCTAAAGCGGACTTTAAACCGTAGTAAGGCTGACCTATTTGCGTAGGATCTACAAAATCACGTGCAAATGGTGCATCAAATAACTCATGTTGTGTAAAGACTTGGATATCTTTCCAATTCGGTTGCTCAAGATCATGATCAATGCGTTTAGCAAATTTAGGCGTCAGTTCATAACGCCAAAAGACTTCATGACGTAGCGGGGACTGCTGTGCTTGAGGCGCTTCATAATCATTATCTGCGCTATACCATTCGGGTAATTCTTTACCAATAATCCATGCGTGTTTTTTATGTACTTCATGGCTTACAATGAAGTGTTCTAAAGCCAAAAGTTCAACATTGGCATTGGGGTTTTGTTCATCGATTAATAAGGTAGAACGATGTAAGCTTAAGCGTTTAACCCCTTGTTTTTTTAAGCCTTCGAGCCAAATTTGAAAATGTTGCGCCAATAAATGCTGCGAAAGTAAATCACGAAAAGCAAAGTGATGTTGATTAAAAATAGAATGCTGCACCCAACGGCTGAAACTTAAATCTTGGTTGAGATATTCATTTCCATACGTCACTAGCGTGAGTTGCTGCTTCCAAATTTGATCGATTGCCATAGTGATTTGATCTGATTGATAATGTGTTTATCTTATACTTTTTATATTTGCCCACGCTATTCTAATTTTCATTAAAACGATACTTCATCCTCGTGTCTAAAAACTGTTAGAATATCTGGTTTTTAAAAATATTTTTAACCTGTTGCTTTGAGAGTTACTATGTCACTGGAAGCCCTGACCACTGAAGCGCTCGCTGCGATTGCAGCAGCGGAAGACCTTGCTGCACTTGACCAAGTACGAGTGCAATTTACGGGGAAAAAAAGCCAGCTCGCGGAACAATCTAAGTCGCTTGGTAAAATGGATCCTGAACAACGTAAAGAATTTGGTGCACAAATTCACGCGGTTCGTGAAGCAATTACGGCGGCTTTAACTGCGCGTCAAGCTGAGCTGCATAAAGCTGCGCTAGAACAAAAACTTGCGAGCGAAACAATTGATATTACTTTGCCCGGTCGTGGCCAACAGGTGGGCAGTATCCACCCAGTGACCCAAGTACAAGAGCGTATTTGTCAGTTCTTTACCAAAGCAGGTTTTACGGTTGCCACCGGTCCTGAAGTTGAAGATGACTATCACAACTTTGAAGCGTTGAATATTCCGGGTCATCACCCTGCACGTGCCATGCACGATACTTTCTACTTTGACGTGAATCATTTGCTACGTACGCATACGTCTGGTGTGCAAATCCGTACCATGGAAACACAACAACCGCCTATCAGCATTGTGTGCCCAGGTCGTGTTTATCGTTGTGACTCAGATCAAACCCATTCACCGATGTTCCATCAAATCGAAGGTTTATACGTGGCTGAAAATACCAGCTTCGCAGAACTCAAAGGTTTGTTGATTAACTTACTGAATGAATTCTTTGAAAAAGATTTAAAAGTACGTTTCCGTCCATCTTATTTCCCATTCACTGAGCCAAGTGCAGAAGTGGATATTATGGATGAACGCGGTAAATGGCTTGAGGTTCTCGGTTGCGGTATGGTGCATCCGAATGTACTTCGTGCTGCGGGCATCGATCCTGATAAATATAAAGGCTTTGCATTTGGTCTAGGTGTAGAACGTTTTGCGATGCTTCGTTACGGTGTGAACGACTTACGTATGTTCTTCCAAAATGATGTGCGTTTCTTACGCCAGTTTGCTTAAAACTTTTTATTAAATCCTCTCCCTAAGATTGGGTGAGAGGAAAATTGATATTTTTAGATTTTAAAAATCCCCCTAAATCCCCCTTTGTAAAAGGGGGACTTACACGCAATAAGTAGAAGTGTGGGTGCTTCCCCTCTTTGTTAAAGAGGGGTTAGGGGAGATTCAGGAAATGAATATATGAAAATTAGCGAAAATTGGCTACGCACATGGGTCAACCCAGCCATCGATAGCGACACTTTGTCTGACCAATTAACCATGTTGGGTCTAGAAGTCGATGATTTATCGCCTGCTGCAAAACCATTTACCGGTGTTGTTGTTGGTGAGGTGCTGACTGTAGAGCAACATCCCGATGCAGACCGTTTACGTGTAACGACTGTCAATATTGGTTCAGGTGAGCCATTACAAATTGTATGTGGTGCGCCAAACGTACGTGCAGGTATGAAAGCACCGGTTGCGACCATTGGTGCGGTATTGCCGGGTGATTTCAAAATCAAAAAAGGCAAACTCCGTGGTGTTGAATCACAAGGCATGCTTTGCGGTGCATCTGAAATTGATTTAGAAGACAAAATTGATGGTCTTTTAGAATTACCTGCGGATGCACCTGTTGGTGTCAACGTACGTGAATACTTAGAACTTGATGACAATGTCATTGATATCAGTATCACGCCAAACCGTGGTGACTGTTTCAGTATTCGCGGGATCGCACGTGAAATTGGGGTGATTAACCAATTGCCTGTGACTGCGCCTGAAATTAAAGAAGTGGCTGCAACGATTTCTGATGAAAAGAAAGTTGTGGTTGAGACGGATGGTTGCCCACGTTATTTAGGTCGTGTCATCAAAAATGTGAATACCAAAGCAGCTACGCCTGTTTGGATGGAACGTGCGCTTGCACGTGCAGGTATTCGTCAGCACAGCATTTTGGTCGATATTACCAACTATGTCTTGATGGAACTTGGTCAACCACTGCATGCTTTTGACGGTGGTAAGGTTGAAGGTGCTGTTTATGTGCGTCAAGCAACAGCCGCTGAGAAACTTACACTTCTGAACGAACAAGAAGTCGAGCTGAGTGAAAAAGTGATGGTGATTGCGGATGATACTAAAGCATTGGCAATTGCAGGCATTATGGGTGGTTTGTCTTCAGCTGTGTCTGATAGCACCACTGAAATTTTCCTAGAATCTGCATTCTTCGATCAATTGTATATTGCAGGTCGTGCGCGTAGTTTCGGTCTACACACGGATGCCTCTCAGCGTTATGAACGTGGTGTGGACTTTGAATTGCCATTGATGGCCATGCACCGTGCATCACAGTTAATCTCTGAACTTGCTGGTGGTGAGTTTGGTCCAATTACTGTCGCTGAGAAAGCAGAGTTGCTTCCGAAACGTGAAGCAATTGAGCTGAATCAAGCACAAGTGGATCAACTGCTTGGTTATAAAGTTGAATCAGACTTTATCAGCGATGCTTTAACACGTTTAGGTTGTGATGTAACAGTTAAGGCGCAAGGTGAATGGCGTGTTGTTCCACCATCGCATCGTTTTGATATGACCATTTACCAAGACTTGATTGAAGAAGTGGCACGTATTCACGGCTATGACAACATTCAAATCAGCTTGCCTGTGATTGATGTGAAATTGGCAAAATACCAAGATCAGTTTGAGCTCGGTCAATTGCGTCAAACTGCGGTCACTTTGGGTTATCAAGAAGCGATCAGCTTTAGCTTTGCAGATTTAAAACTTGAAAAACAATTGAACCCAAGCATCAATCCATTGGCATTGGCAAACCCAATTTCAAGCGATTTAGCGGTGATGCGTTCGACTTTACTTTCAAGCTTAATTCCATGTGTACAACATAACGTCAATCGTCAGCAAAGCCGTGTGCGTTTCTTTGAGCTGGGTTTACGTTTTGATTATCAAGATGCAGCAAGCATTCATGACTTAAAACAGATTCCAACCTTTGCACTGGTGGCAACAGGTTCACGCACGACTGAATCTTGGCATGGTAAAGCACAGCCAATGGACTTCTTTGACTTCAAAGGTGATATTGAAGAGATCTTAGCTGCTGGACGTTTAAATGTTGAATACGTTCGTTCAAAGCGTAGTTGGTTGCATCCTGGACAGTCTGCAGAAATTTTAGTCGATGGAAAATCAATTGGTTACTTGGGGCGTTTGCATCCTTCATTAGAGTCTGAACTTGATTTAGCGACCACTTGGGTGGCTGAATTGGATCAAAAGGCTGTTTTGCAAACTTATGTATCTAATTTTACAGAATTATCACGTTTTCCATCGGTTCGACGTGATATTGCGCTTTTAATTAGTGATAAGATTAATGTTAGCGAAATTCAGGGACTTATCGAAAAAACAGGCGGAGCGCTTTTAGGTTCTACTTGGTTATTCGATGTGTACACTGGGCAAGGGGTAGAAGAAGGTAAACGCTCACTTGCATTTGCACTTCTTTGGCAGCATCCGACCCGTACATTGGAAGATGCTGAAATTAAATCCGGTATGGATAATATCCTTCAAGTGTTGGAAAACACATACCAAGCGACATTGAGGGCTTCATGACAGCACTAACTAAAGCAGAGATGGCTGATCATTTAAGTGAGCTCACGAGTTTGAATCGTCGTGAAGCAAAACAAATGGTCGAGTTGTTTTTTGATGAGATTAGCCAAGCGCTAATCTCTGGCGAGCAAGTCAAACTATCTGGTTTCGGTAACTTCGAGTTGCGTGATAAACGTCAACGCCCAGGCCGTAACCCGAAAACGGGTGAAGAGATTCCAATTTCTGCACGCCGTGTCGTCACTTTCCGTGCGGGACAGAAGTTCCGTCAACGTGTGGGGACAGAGCAGGTCGATTGATCTGCTTTTTTATTTTGATTCGTGTACTTTGCCTAGAAATCTCGATTTCTAGGCATAAAAAAAGAGAGCCAATGGCTCTCTTTTTTTGACTTAATAATCTATAACAGATTATTGAGCTTCAGAAGCAGCAGCTTCTACAACAACTTCAGAAGCAGCAACTTCAGAAGCAGCTTCAACAGCAGCAGAAGCTTCAACAGCAGCAGCGTCAGCAGCAGCTTCAGCTTCAGAAGCAGCTTCTACAGCTTCAGATGCAGCAACGTTAGCGTCAGCAGCAGCTTCTTCAGTTTTTTTAGCACAACCAACGAAAGCTAAAGTAGTAGCAACTGCAGCAGCAATAGCGATTTTTTTGAATAACATGGCATCACTCTCTAAAATATGAGATTAAAAATAACCGACGTTAGCCTGTTGTGTGCTTTTATTATTCCTAATTGTGTTAGGTACTAACAACGCAGGAGCAGTCTAACTGGTCTGCAAATATGCTATCACTGCGCCTTTTTAAATGCTACTGCCTAACATCAAAAAAACGATAAAAAACACGAAATATTGCGAACTTCTTAACAGAAAATAACAATTAATAGGTGGCTTTATATTGGAGAAAGGCGCGTTAAGCATATAAAAACAAAACAATTTTTTGTTCAAATATTTTATTTATCATTTACTTGCAAATAAACTTACATTAAATAGATGGCTTTGTGTCTTTATGTAAGTTGTGTCAACCAAAAAAAAGGCCATCGTTTAGATGACCTTTCATTTGAATATAAACTGAAGTCTTAGCTTAGTTTGATGCTTTACGTTTCATTTGATCGAAGAAATCATCATTGGTTTTGGTTTCTTTCATGCGATCTAGTAAGAATTCCATTGCTGCAAGTTCATCTTGAGTATGCAGGAGCTTACGAAGAATCCATACTTTGCGTAGATTATCTTCAGACATGAGACGTTCTTCACGACGTGTGCCTGATTTTTTGATGTTCATGGCAGGGAATACGCGTTTTTCAGCGATACGGCGATCAAGCGTAATCTCTTGGTTACCTGTACCTTTGAATTCTTCGTAAATCACTTCATCCATTTTACTACCTGTTTCAATCAAGGCAGTAGAAATGATCGTCAATGAACCACCTTCTTCGATATTACGTGCAGCACCGAAGAAACGTTTTGGACGTTCTAGGGCATGTGCATCCACACCACCGGTAAGTACCTTACCAGATGAAGGAATGACAGTGTTGTAAGCACGTGCAAGACGGGTAATTGAGTCAAGTAGAATCACAACATCTTTTTTGTGTTCAACCAAACGTTTTGCTTTTTCAATCACCATTTCAGCCACTTGTACGTGACGAGCAGGTGATTCATCAAAGGTCGATGCAACAACTTCACCGCGAACGGTACGTTCCATCTCTGTCACTTCCTCTGGACGTTCATCAATCAGAAGAACGATCAGAATTGCTTCAGGGTTGTTACGCACAATTGATTGCGCAATGCTTTGTAGCAACATTGTTTTACCCGCTTTTGGCGGTGCAACAATAATTGAACGCTGACCTTTACCAATCGGTGCAACCAAGTCAATCACACGTGTGGTTAAATCTTCAGTTGTACCGTTACCCAATTCCATCACCAATTGCTCGGTTGGGAAAAGCGGAGTTAAGTTTTCAAAAAGAATTTTGTTACGTGAGTTTTCAGGCGTGTCGTAGTTAATTTGATTTACTTTTAGTAAAGCAAAATAACGTTCGCCTTCTTTTGGTGGACGAATCGTACCGGTAATGGTGTCGCCAGTGCGTAGGTTAAAACGACGAATTTGAGAAGGGCTGACATAAATGTCGTCAGGACCTGCTAAATATGAACCTGCCGCAGAGCGTAAAAAGCCAAAACCATCTGACAAGATTTCTAGAACGCCATCACCAAAGATTTCTTCGCCATTCATTGCATGACGTTTTAGGATGGCAAAAATGATATCTTGCTTACGGTTACGAGCCATACCTTCAAGGCCCATAAACTCAGCAATTTTGATGAGTTCGCCAATCGGTTTTTTCTTAAGTTCGGTTAAATTCATAGGTGGTCAGATAGAATCAATATTCTGAAGGTGCAGGTTAGATTAGGGAGTAACATTCGGCCGCATACAAGCATTCAAACGAAAGCAATTGAATTTGCACAAGAACAATTCAGAGGTCTGATTGATTGTTTCAATGAAAAATGTGAAAAACAATTTCTATTGCCGAGCGGCATCTTATGTATTGTGTCTTGTAAGAAATTGACAGGATTTGACATCCTTGATCTCTTGAACATGCAATATAAGAGATCGCACTAAGTTTGTCAATTTATAGGCGAAAAAAATACGCAACCGTTGGTCGCGTATTTTTAAATGAAAAGCGTATCTTAGATATTTTCTTCGATGAACGCTGTTAATTTAGATTTAGGTGCAGCGCCCACTTGAGTACCGACAACTTCACCGTTTTTGAACATCAATAATGCAGGGATGTTACGGATGTTGTAGTTCACAGCTGTTTGTTCGCAAGAGGTCACGTCTACTTTAACGATTTTCACTTTACCTTGGTATTCTTCAGAAAGCACTTCAAGTACAGGTGCAATGGCTTTACAAGGCGCACACCAACCAGCCCAAAAATCTACCAGTACAGGCACGTCAGATTGAAGTACGTCCGCTTCGAAGTTAGCGTCAGTTGTATTTACGATGTTAGCAGACATGGAATGCTCCAAAATATTTTATAAAAAGATAGCTATATGGATATAAGTATTACATAGCCAACTTTAACAATGTAGAGGTATATGCAAATTTTCAACCGAATCGCATATTTTGTCTAATTGATGCTCACGATAGATACAATCGTGTTACACAATGCTCAGATCTATAGGCAAAATAATAACGTATTCAAATGTCGATACAAATGACTTTTCAATTGCTTGTAGGTGAATTACTCTAAGCACAATGCGTTCAAGGTTTATTTCCGTAATGTCTGATTTTTTAATTGATGAAGAATTACTTGCAGCCATCGATATGGGGTCAAATAGTTTCCACTTAGCGATCGCACGGGTAGATCATGGCGAAGTGAAAAAAGTGGCATCGATGTCCGAAAAAGTTCAGCTTGCGGCAGGCTTGGATGAAAATAAAAATTTAACAGAAGCCGCACAGCAACGTGGTTTGGCATGTTTGGCACGTTTTGTTGGACGTTTAGGGGCAGTGCAACCCAAGCGCTTACGTATTGTGGCAACCAATGCCTTGCGCCAAGCCAAAAATGGGCATGAATTTATTCAAAAAGCCGCAGAAATTCTACCTAAACATATTGAAATTATTGCCGGTCGTGAAGAAGCCCGCCTGATTTATTTGGGTGTTTCGCATACTATGGCAAATTCGGGTCGTCGTTTGGTGGTCGATATTGGCGGTGGTTCAACCGAGCTGATTATTGGTGAAGAATTTGAGCCCATTCATACTGAATCGGTGCAAATGGGCTGTGTGGCATTTACCAAAGCATATTTCCCAGAAGGTGAAATTAGCCACAAAGCCTTTGAAAAAGCCATGACTGCGGCACGTAAAGAAATCTCAGGCATTGTGAACACCTATAAAGCTGCGGGTTGGGATGCAGTGGTGGGTTCAAGCGGTACGATTAAAGCTTGTCGTCAAATCTGTATTCATATGGGGTGGAGCAATGACAAAGAACAGCTCACCCGTGAAGGCTTAGATAAACTCAAAGATAAATTACTGAAATATAAGCATGTATCAGAAATGGAATTTGAAGGTCTTAAAGAAGACCGCCGCGCAGTTCTACCTGCGGGCATTGCCATTTTATATGCAGTATTTGAAGTTCTAAATATTAAATCCTTGGTGTATTCAGATGGTGCGCTACGTGAAGGCGTCATGTATGACCTATTAGGTCGTTTCCAACATGAAGATATCCGTGATCGTTCGGTACATGCGCTCATGGGGCGTTATAATGCCGATGCTAAGCAAGCAGAGCGTGTGGTACAAACCGCACAGCATTTATTTGATAACGTCGCTAAAGATTTACATTTAAACAGTGATGATGGTGATTTATTACGTCGTTCAGCTTATTTGCATGAGATTGGTTTAGCGATCAGTCACAGTGGCTATCATCGTCATGGCGCTTATTTGTTACAGCATTCAGATATTGCGGGTTTCTCGCAAGTCGATCAAAACTATTTGTCACATTTGGTCGCGCATCATCGTCGCAAATTGCGCTCAGATGCCAAGCATGATGTGATGAAAGTGGGTGGAACGAAACTTTTACAGCTCTGTTTACTGCTTCGTCTGGCGATTTTGGTCAATCACAGTCGTAGCGATGAGATGCTTCCTGCCATTGAACTTAAGGTCAAGAATGCGCAACAATGGCAGCTCAGTGTGGTTGGTGATGCCAAACAATGGCCATTGCTGGTTGCTGAATTGCACGACGAACAAGTGCAATTTAAGAATTGGGAGATTGAGCTCTCCATTCAATCTGAACAATTTGTTGATGAATACCTCGGTAAGGATGAAAACGGTTGAGCTATGAAGAATAAAGCGACTCCATCAAAAGCATGGGCGACAGTGCAAATAGCACGTCATCCTGAACGTCCACAATTTTTGGACTATGTGGGTGAAATATTCACTGAATTTGATGCTTTACATGGTGACCGTCTGTATGGCGATGATGGCGCAATGATTGGTGGTTTGGCTCGCTTAGATGGTCAACCTGTCATGATTGTGGGTCAGCATCGTGGTCGTAGCACACGTGAAAAATTACAACATAACTTTGGGATGAGTAATCCTGAAGGTTATCGTAAAGCGCAGCGTCTTTTAGATATGGCAGAACGCTTTAATCTGCCTGTATTTACCTTTATTGACACCATGGGTGCATATCCGGGTGTCGGTGCAGAAGAACGCGGTCAGGCAGAAGCCATTGCAACCTCTCTTGCGCAACTTTCAAACTTAAAAGTCCCTGTGATTGCGACAGTACTTGGTGAAGGTGGTTCAGGTGGTGCACTCGGTATTGGTGTGGCTGACCGTGTGATTATGCTGTCACATAGTATTTATTCGGTGATTTCACCTGAAGGCTGTGCGTCTATTTTATGGAAAACAGCAGATAAAGCAGAGCAAGCCAGTGAAGCTTTGGCATTGACTGCCGATAAACTCAAGCATATGGGTATTGTGGAATATGTTGTCGATGAAGGTGAAGGTGCTCACCTAAATACACAACAGGTGATGGACAGTCTTAAAGCTGTGCTTAAAGAAGCATTAAGCGAATTGCAACCGATGGAAGCACAACAACGATGCGAAGCACGTTACCAACGTTTAATGAAGTTTGGCAGCGACAACTCAGGTCTCGTGTCTTAAAACAACTGCAGGACTTTCCTGCAGAGACAAAATTTCTCATTGGATGTAGTGGCGGCATAGATTCTATGCTGCTGTTGCATCTGATGTTTTTTTTGTGCCCTGAAAAAATTCGCGCTATTTATGTTGATCATCAATTGCAAAGCCTCAGTTCAAGTTGGGGTGAATTTGTAAGAGCAGAATGTGCGACATTAAATATTCCGTGTATCGTTCAAGCGGTGCATGTGGCTGAAGGTAATTTAGAACAGCAAGCGCGCCAATCTCGTTACCAAGCTTATCAGCAGCATCTTCAAGATAATGAAATTCTTGTACTTGCGCATCATCAGCAAGATCAAGCAGAAACCCTGATGCTGCGTTTACTTTCAGGCGCAGGGGTCGATGGCTTATCTGCAATGAAACGTGTCGATGTACGTGAAGAATTCAGCATTTGGCGACCTTTATTAGATATTTCCCGTGAGCAGATTTGCCAATGGGCACATGATTTAAATATTTCACATATTGAAGATCCAACCAATCTCGACACACATTATGATCGTGCTTGGGCGCGTCAAAGCGTATGGCCATTATTGACGGAACGATTTCCAAAAATGCAATCCGCCTTGGTACGTACCTCGGATTTAATGCAAGATGCGCAAAGTATTTTGCAAGACGTATTGCATCAAGATTTAGCAGCGTGTGGCACAGCAGATGTTTTGTCACTTGCTCAGCTGATGTCTTTATCTGTAGCACGCCAACGTCAATTGCTTTCCTATTGGATGAAAGGTGACAGTCAATATCGTCCTTCCTTTGACATGGTGGAGCGGATTCAGCGCGAAGTGATTCATGCCAAAGCTGATGCACAAGCTGCGTTGCATTGCCAAGGGTATTATTATGTGCGTTATCAACAGCAATTATATCGTCTTAAAGCTGCGGATTACTTAGCTGAACAGCAGCAAAAAAATATTGCTCAAAGCATTAAATTACACCTCAACGCTAGACTCACTTTACCTTCAGGCACATTTTTGATTGCAAGCTCAGCGATGGGGCTCTCAGCAGAATTGCTCAATACCGATTTAAAACTGACCCCCCGTGAAGGTGGAGAGAAGATTCATTTACAGGGGCGTGTCGGGACATGGCCGCTGAAAAAAGCTATTCAAGAAGCGCAAATATTTCCATGGCAACGTCATACAATTCAAATATTGAGCAAAGATAATGTTATCCTAGGGGTGTTTACGCCCAATGGATTTTGGTTAGCCGCATCCGCCTATTGCGTGGCAGATGGTTGGCTACCCCTTCGGTCTTTTCAACCTGAGAACTCAACGACGAGCATTAAACATGAGTGCAGCTTTAAATTGTAATATTAGTTTTATTGGTGGTGGTAACATGGCTCAAGCCTTAATTGGTGGCTTGATTTCCCGTGGTTTACCCTCGACACGTATTACAGTTTCAGATCCTGTTGAAAAAGTACGTCAACTTCTTCAAGAAAAAGATGTACAAGTCACAGATGATAATATTGCTGCAGTCAAAGATGCGGACATCGTTTTATTTGCCGTAAAACCTCAAGTTTTGGCAAAAGTCCTTGAGCCGTTGAAAGGCTTGCTTCATGACAAATTGGTAATTTCAATTGTGGCAGGCGCAGAAATTTCGACGCTCGCTGCGTTGTTAGGTACAGATCGCATTGTACGTGTGATGCCAAATACACCGGCTTTGGTTCAAACAGGTGCACATGGTTTATATGCTCATTCGAATGTTGATACAGCTGACCGTGATTTAGCTAGCCAAGTGCTTGCCTCTACAGGCTTAACCATTTGGGTGAATAATGAGGCACAAATCGACGCGGTGACCGCGGTATCGGGTTCAGGACCTGCTTATTTCTTCTATATGATGGAAAGCATGATTCGTGCAGGTAAAAACTTAGGTTTAGATGAAAAAACGGCAACAGAGCTGACTTTACAAACAGCTTTAGGTGCTGCACAAATGGCGATTACCAGTTCAAATTCGCCTGCAGAATTACGTAAAAATGTTACCTCGCCAAATGGCACGACTCAAGCTGCACTTGAAGTCTTTGATCGCGCACAGATTTCACAAAATATTCAAGCCGCATTGGCCGCAGCACAAAAACGCAGTCAAGAACTTGCTCAAGAGCTTAGCGACAGTAGCAAATCATCAGTTTAATTTTTAGGAACGTTCCATTATGGGTGCAAATTCTGCGCTAATTTTTGGCATTATCATTAACGTTGCGATTTTGCTCGTATTTTTCCGTTTTTTAATGCAGTTGGCTGCCGTAAGTCCATACAATCCTGTTGTTCTTTCCACTGTGAAAGCAACCAAGATCGTGGATATTTTTGGCAGTATTATTCCGACTTTAGGCAAGGGGCGTGTGAATACTGCGGCACTGGTCTTATTGGTCGTGCTGTATCTACTGAAAATATTCGGTGAGAATCATCTATCAGGTACGTCTTTAAGTGGGCCTGTTCATCTTGTAATTCTGACCTTTGTGACGATGATTCAGGACTTAATTCGCTTCTGCCGTTACTTGATCTTTGCCACGATTATTTTAAGTTGGGTGGTGATGTTTACTCAATCGCGTTCACCTTATATTGAAGTGATTCAAGAATTGGCTGAGCCTTTACTTGCACCGTTTCGTAAAATTATGCCGAACATGGGCATGATTGATTTATCTCCAATTTTAGCGATTTTAACCTTGCTCCTCATTGAAATGATTATGAGTAAAGTGGCGTTTGTATTGCTTACGGGTCTGTAATTTAAAAGATCATAAAAAAAGGACGCCCCGGCGTCCTTTTTTATTTCTTTAACACCTCTCTTTTTAAAGGGAGGTTAGAAGGGATTTTAAAATCTTCCTAACCCTGAACAAGTTAAAAGTATTGCTTTTAACGAAGTGCAAGGTAAAGAGGAGCTAAAGTTGGAATCTCCCCAAACCCCTCTTTAGCAAAGAGGGGCTTAAAGGCGTATTAATGTGCCTCATCCCAATTCATGCCTTTACCCACTTCCACAATCAGTGGCACAGAGAGCGTCACGACAGATTGCATCACTTCAGCCAGTTTTGGTGCTAACTCATCAGCGATATCGGCATCCACTTCAAACACCAATTCATCGTGCACTTGTAGTAGCATTTTGGCTTGATCTTTCGGGAGCATTTTTTCGACTTCAATCATCGCCATTTTAATAATATCTGCCGCAGAACCTTGTAATGGTGCATTAATTGCTGCACGTTCCGCGCCTTTACGCACCATCATATTGCGTGCATCAATGTCTGGTGTATACAAGCGGCGACCTGAAATAGTTTCGACAAAACCTTGATCTAGTGCGACTTGGCGCGTGCGCTGCATGTATTCGTAAATACCCGGATAACGATGGAAATATTGCTTGATGTAGTCCTGCGATTCTTGACGGGTAAAGCCCAATTGGCGGGTTAAACCAAACTCAGACATACCGTAAAGTAGACCGAAGTTGACCGCTTTAGCTTGGCGACGTTGATCGTTAGTGACATCGTCAAACGCAATTCCCAAGACTTCAGCCGCAGTACGACGATGTACGTCCTGACCGTGATTGAAGGCATGTACCAAAGCTTCATCTTGTGAGAAATGCGCCATTAAACGCAATTCAATTTGCGAATAATCGGCTGCAAGTAACACGCGACCTTCAGGGGCAACAAAGGCTTTACGAATTTGGCGCCCAATTTCTTCACGCACTGGAATATTTTGCAAGTTTGGATCAGTAGACGATAAACGACCGGTTGCAGTGAGTGCTTGATGATAACTGGTATGTACACGTCCGCTATCGTTGTTGGCTTGTTTTGATAAGCCATCGGTATAGGTGCTTTTCAGTTTAGATAAGCCCCGATATTCCAAAATCAGCGCTGCAATCGGATGGTCGAGTTTTTCTAAAATGCTTTCACTGGTGCTGTATTGACCCGTCGAGGTTTTCTTGCCGCCTTTTAAGCCTAATTTTTCAAACAAGACTTCACCGACTTGCTTCGGTGAGCTGACATTAAAGCTTTCACCTGCCAATTCAACAATTTGATTTTCTAAATTTTGAATGGTTTGTGCAAATTCTTCACTGAGTTGATCTAAGAAATTCACATTCAATTGAATGCCATTTTCTTCCATTTGCGTTAAGACACGTGCCACAGGCATTTCAATACGATGCAAAATTTCGCTCAGTTCAGGATGAGCTTTCAGTTTTTCATCCAATACTTCATACAAACGATAAGTAACATGCGCATCTTCAGCGGCATAATGTGCAGCTGTTTCAATCTCAATTTGATTAAAGGTTTTTTGTTTTGCGCCTTTACCTGCGACTTGCTCAAAAGTCGTGGTGAAATGACTTAAGTACAAGCGTGCAACATCATCCATACCATGACGTGTTGCTACAGAGTTCAGCACATACGATGCCAACATGGTATCGAAATACCAACCTTTTAAATGAATGCCATGATTTTCTAACACATGCGCATCATATTTCAGATGGTGCCCAATTTTATCAATACTTTCATCTTCTAAAATTGGTTTAATTTGGTTTAAAACGGTGTCGCGGTCAAGCTGCGCAGGCGCGCCTTCATAATCATGTGCAAGTGGCACGTAATAGGCGTCTTTGCCATCAAATGCCACTGAGAAACCGACAATTTCTGCAATACGATAATCCAAACTCGTCGTTTCAGTATCAAAGGCAAAACGTTTTTCAGTGCTTAAACGTTGAAAGAGGGCATCCCAATCGGCTTGCATTAACACCGTATGATAGGTCGCTTGTCCGAGTTGATCATCACCGCTAGTTTGGCTTGCTTGATCTTCAATGGCTGCAACAGACTCAGGGGTTTTGGCACTGATCGATTTCGCTGCCTGTTTATAATTGGCATTGTTTGGATTATTGGGATGATCTAAAGACTGTAACTGATTACGGAATTCGAGTTCAGTATATAAGGCACGTAGTGCTTCGACATTTGGTTCAGTAATGCGTAAATCGTCATAAGTCAGATTGAGGTCGAGATCAATAACAATGCTCGCCAATTGATGGTCAAGGGTAATGCCTTCAACGCTATCTTTAATATTTTGACCAACTTTCCCTTTAATTTTATCGACGTTTTCTAAAATACCGCCAATCGAGCCATATTCCGTCAATAATTTGGCTGCAGTTTTTGCCCCAACACCAGGAACGCCCATAATGCCATCAGAGGCATCACCCATCAGCGTTAGATAATCAATAATTTGATGTGGCCATACGCCAAATTTATCAAAGACGCCTTGCACGTCCATCGGTTTATCTTTAAAGCTGTCTTCTAAGGTCACTTTTTCCGTGACCAACTGCGCCATGTCTTTGTCGCCAGTCGAAATTAGGACTTGATGACCTGCAGCTTCAGCACGTTTTGCAAGTGTGCCAATGACGTCATCGGCTTCTGCACCGGGTAAGGTGTGCAATGGAATACCAAGCGCACGAATCAGTGCATGCAAATAAGGAATTTGTTCGGACAAATCATCCGGCATGCTAGGGCGATCACCTTTATATATCGGTGACAACACGTGACGAAATGTCGGTTCAGGCGTATCAAAAATGACCGCCATATGCGTTGGTCCAATACGGCGCATCAATTTTTGGATGGCAGAAATCGCACCACGGATTGCGTTGGTGTGCAAACCGGTTGAAGTGGTTAATGGTGGCAGTGCGTGGTAGGCACGAAATAAAAAGTATGAGCCATCGACCAAAACAAATGGTGGCATTGAAAGATTCCTTATCCAAATAACCTTGTTATTGTACGTGATTTTTAGGGTGTACGCAGAGACAACACGATACACAGCTTATCGAATATTGTGCGAAGATGAAATAAGCAACGAAAGCTGATATATCATGGAACGCTAAGGATGTGGAATGACAAGAATGACAACAGGACGAAATGAATTGCGCATGATTTGGCTGGTCAGTTTACTGATTTTAGCGGCAAGTACATGGTATTTAGATCAACGCGTATTAAGTTTATTTTGTGGTTTGGGTTTTTTGGTCAGCGTGATGCAATACGTGACGGCTGTTCAAGTCCCAACGGAGTCGATGGCGCAAGCGCTTAACGTTCCTATTCGGCGTAATTCCAAAGTTCCTCTGTATATTGCTTCTATTGTGGCAGTAATTGGTGCTGTGAGCGGCTTAAATTGGCTCATGGGAATTGGTATCACAGCATGGATTTATTTTCTATTACGCTGGTTGCAACGGTTAGAAATTTCGATGCTGAGCATTCAAACGCGGCTGCAACATCAACATACTGTAAATCAATCTGTGGTTTTGCCAGCGCTAACTGAACATATAGACACGCAACAAGTCACAGCTACGTCAGAGAATAGAGACAGTAATTTTGTAGAACAAATCCAAGCTTGGATTTTTCAGGGAAATCCGGTTTTAAAAGCTGCCATTGTGATTTTAATGGTTGGGGTGATTTTATTATTGCGTTTTGCCACTGAAAATTGGCAGATCAGTTTAGCAACTAAACTTGGCATCGTTGCTTTAGTCAGTGCAGCAGTGACCTTTATGGGGTATATGCTACAGCGCAAAAACCGAAGTTTTGCCTTAGCTTTAGAAGGCTTAGGGCTCGGGGTATTATTCCTGACGCTGTTTTTCGCCTATTACAACTTAGTCATTCCAGTGCTTATTGTCGCAGCAGTATTATTCTTGGGCATTATGCTCGTCACGCTTTTTTTAAGCTTAAAACAAGAAAGTGTTGAATTGGCATTAATGGCGATGTTGATTGCTTATATCGCGCCCTTTACCTTGCCCATCCGTGAAGCAACTTCTGTTGAATTTATCAGTTATTACTTGGTGATTAATCTTGCTGTTGCGGTCTTGAGCAGTTTAAGACCTTGGAAAATGCTGAATCAAATTGCATTTTTGATCACTGCCATTGTCGGTGGAATCTATGGTTTGCTGCATATCCAGCAGTCAGATCGGTTTATGCTGACCGCTTTGATTTTGGCGCATAGTGCGGTCTTTATTTGGCTCGGACTACGTTTCAGTCAATTACTCGCTCAATCCGATTTACATCAATTTAAACTCAAACCTATTCTTGACATTGCCCTTATTTTTGCAGCACCCATTACTGCTTATGCATTTTTATATCTCATTCATTTTAACGACATTATCTGGCAGGCAGGTCTGAGCTTAATTTTTGCTGTTGTCTTTGCATGTTGTTGGATGTGGACGCGGCGTAGTCAAACGATTGCCTTTGTCGCACAGAGTTATTTGAGTTTAATGCTGATTTTCTTGGCCTTGATTCCACCGATTTTGTTGAAAGGAGAGTGGAGCGTCATCGGATGGGCACTGGAGGGCGCAGTGATTTATGTATGGGCTTTAGAACGGAATGTAAATGTAGCGCGTTATCTGAGTATGGGTTTTTTACTCATGGCAGGCGCGTCAAGTTTGTATTATTTAGTTGAAATGAATCCAAGCCCCAATCATATTTTCTGGCTATTAAGCAGTGTGTATTTGATGGTGGTGCTCATCAGTCAGCTTAAAGCCAAGTATGAGCAACAACTCGATACTTTAGCAGTCAGTTTCCTCAGCCTGCTCAGTTTTTCGGGCAGTTTAATGTTGCTGATACTCATTCAAGACCAATTGCCATTTCAAGACAATGATGTATTGAGTCTACTGATTGTGGTGATCATCTTTAGCTTAATGAATGAGCTGATTTCGCGACAAAATAAAACTTGGACATGGTCACTTCCAAAATGGAGTGGGATTGCACCTTTAATGCTAATCGCCATTATTCTCATATTTGATCAGAGCCAAAATGCCATGATCATATGGGATAGCCATCAAGAACGTTGGACCTTTGCGCTAGCGGCATTGTTGCTCAGCCGATTATGGGTGCATCCAATTTCAGCGTTACATCTATCGAAAGAAGTCGTAAGTTTTGGGGTACTCCTCAGCTTAGCCTTATGTAGCTTAAGTTTTATTCCGACCTTGCCTTATATCAGTATGGTCATTTTACTGCTGCTGTTTTGTGGTTGGAGTTATCAGCAGAAAGCGCAATCGCTTTGGCATTTGATTTGGCAAACTAAGAGTAGTGTTGCACTGATGCTCACGTGGATGATCTGTTCTCAGCTCTTTAGTCAACACGCCTTTAGCGCTTATCTTTTGCCTATTTTGAATCCATTCGATTTGGTGAGTCTTGCTATGTTGACCGCATTTATGTGGGTATTGTTGCAACACATGAAACAAGAGCAAGATAAAGGCTTAATCGCTGTGATGATGGTACTTAGTTTACTGTGGCTCTCAAGCTATATTGTACTTCGCGCATTACATATTTATGTTCAAACCCCATTAAATAGCCTTGATGTTTGGAGCAATGCCACAGTGCAATTGAGTCTGACCATCCTGTGGGTATTGTTGGCATTTATGACCATGTGGATAGCTACATTCAAAAAACTGAAACCACTTTGGATCTTGGGTGGAAGCATTTTGGTGGTAGTGACACTGAAACTTGTATTATTAGATTTATCACATACGGGCACATTAACGCGCGTACTTTCATTCTTAATGGCAGGCGGTGTAATGCTCATCATTGCGTATATCGCACCGATGCCAGAGAGTTTAGAGAAGGAGTAGTGAGCGGTTCCTGACCTGCCTTCTAAACCACTGTCAGTTACGAGAAATATAAAAATAATGTCACTAGTACGCCCCCTCCGTGGGGAGAGGGGTATGAGGAATAGAATTTAAATTATTTTAGATCAGGCTCGCGTTTGATTGCTTCTGCATTGGAATATTGATCAATTTCTTCATTGTCTAAAGGTTGCGCAGGTGGTTGACCGACAAAGCCCATTTTCGGCACTGGAATTTCAATCTGATTCTCGACAAAGCCATTACGAATCCGTTCATGCATTTCATCTTTCACTTTTAAAAAGTTATTTTGTTGACACCAGATAGCGAATAACAATTCAATCGATGATTCACGAAAGGCAGTGACGGTAACCGCAGGTTTTGGATCGGAAAGAACCAATGGATATTTGCTCGCAACGTCTAACAACACCTCACGCACTTTAATAATATCTTCATGGAAATTAATCGCGAGTGTGATCGGAATACGCCGTATTGGGAATTTAGATAAATTATGTACAGGCGCGCGAATTAACTGCTCATTCGGGACACGGACATAGACATTATCAACCGTTAATAATTTAACTGACAATAAGTCAATCGAAATGACTTCACCTTCAACCGTATGACCGCGAAGCAACGTCAATTGAATGGTATCACCCACTTCAAATGATCCTTCGCCAATCAAGAACATACCGCTAATTAAATTCGAGGCAGACGTTTGCGAAGCAAAACCGATCGCCACCGAAAGTATGCCGGCCGCACCTAAGAAGACACTCAGTTTAAATCCAGCTTCTTTGAGACTTGCCATCACAAAAATTAAGAAGATGAAATAGAAAATCCCGCGTCGCCATACCAATTGTTGATGGGCATTAAAACGTGTACCAATGGTGCGAATAAACGCATTAGAGACAAAACGTGCGATCAAAAAACCAATGAAACATAGCACAATCGCCACCAAGATTTCGGTTAAACGATCGGTATTAATATTGGTAAAAATCCCTTTAATACTATTGGTGACTTCGCCTGAAATTGTAGAATTAGCCATCATCCACCCTTAGAAAAATGAGTCAAACATGTTGAAAAGTGTGCCCGCGGGGTCACGCGGTGGATGTAAATAGGCAACTTCACCTGCATTGGGCGGTGTTCTATTTTCAACGCGAATGCGAGGAGGGCGTTCCGAACTTTCATGCATAACTTTAATTTGTGAGGTCCATAAGCGTTGGGTACTTTCACTGAAAAATAACGGTAATGCAGGTACAGGCACATTCATCCGATCAAAGCGTAATTGCTGATGACTGGTATTATGAAATTCAATCGGCGTTACGGCACGAAAGGCACGTGGGCGGAGCAGTTGCAATTCAGTCCGCCCATCAACTGCTGTCGCATAGCAAACTTCACCAGTACGATGGTTCGGTCCAAACCAAGTGTCTTTGGGTAAAATCACTGGAATATCAAAGATTGGCTCTTTTTGCCCCTCAATAAAACCTGCAATCCATAACGGTGTACTGATATAGAGCGTGCCACGCTGACCCGCAGGAATATAAATCGGATCTACGGGTTTAATCACAACAGAGCGATCGGCAAGACGCGGCATCAGTTGAATCTTGTCTTGCGTCGATTTGAACATATAGCGTTCAATTTTTACTGGTTGCGGGAAGCCGAAATTTGCATCTTCTATCGTATGCCATTTTTGTTCGTAATCGTACTGCACAACCGGGCGATAATATTCTAAACGCCACTCTTGTAAGCCACGCGTGATCCGAAACAATAAAGATCCGAATTGCCATGCTTTAGATTGATTAATTTCAAATGCATACTCGCCCCACCAAGGCTGAATGGGTGCAGTTTCTATGGGTGATTCGGTGTGATCGAACGGCAATGCTGAGTCCTTTTCTGATGAATTCTTTGCAAACATACTTCACGCTGTCATATGCTTAGAGTACACTCAATTTAAATTTTTTCATCATTATTATAAGACTGCGATGCACGTACTTAAACAATTACAAATTCCTTATACCTTTGCCAAGCGCCATGGGGTGTTGTTGCGTTACGAAGGTGATCAAGCGTTCATTGTGCGTCGTGAAAATACATCGATGCTGGCATTGCAAGAAGCACGTCGCGTTTTAGGACATCCTGCACAGTATCAACTGTGTACTGAACAACAATTTAATCAGCTTTTAAGTAGTAGTTTTGCAGGCGATAGTGGTGAATCACAACAAGTTGCCGCAGGTTTAGAAGATCATCCCGATTTACTCAGTCTTGCCGACTCTGTCCCTGAAGCTGAAGATTTGATGGATCAGGAAGATGATGCTCCGATTGTACGGCTGATTAATGCATTGTTATCAGAGGCCATTCGTGTTGGTGCTTCGGATATTCACATCGAATCTTTTGAAAAAAAATTATCTGTGCGTTTACGTGTCGATGGTCAACTACGCGAAATTGTGCAACCGCGTCGTGAACTTGCACCGCTTTTGGTGTCACGTATTAAAGTCATGGCAAAACTCGATATTGCAGAAAAACGCATTCCTCAGGATGGACGTATTTCATTGCGCTTAGCCGGTCGTGAAGTGGATGTCCGTGTATCAACGTTGCCATCGTCTTATGGTGAACGTGTGGTGATGCGTCTACTGGATAAACAAGCGGGTCGTTTAAACATGACCCATCTGGGGTTAAAAACGCCCGATTATGATCGACTAAAGACCTTGGTTCATCGTCCGCATGGCATTATTTTGGTCACGGGTCCAACAGGTTCGGGTAAAACCACGACGCTTTATGCGGCATTGTCCGATTTAAATGACGGCTCAAAAAATATTTTAACTGCTGAAGATCCGATCGAATATCAATTAGAAGGTATTGGACAAACACAGGTCAATACCAAAGTGGATATGACGTTTGCGCGCGCTTTAAAAGCCATGCTACGTCAAGACCCTGATGTGGTGATGGTCGGTGAGATTCGTGATTTGGAAACAGCAGAAATTGCCGTTCAAGCCTCACTCACAGGTCATTTGGTTCTTTCAACCTTACATACCAATACTGCGATTGGTGCAGTCACGCGTTTAAAAGACATGGGGATTGAGCCATTTTTGCTATCGAGTTCGTTAATTGGGGTGATTGCACAGCGGTTGGTACGCACTTTATGTTCACATTGTACGACTTGGCACCAAGCCGATGAGTTTGAACAAGGCTTATTTGCTCATGTGCATGAAGGAACAGCCTTAGAATTGCCTAAGCCAAATGGTTGTGAACATTGTTCTAATACTGGCTTTATGGGACGAACTGCCATTTATGAGATTGTCCCTGTCGATGATCATATGCGCCGTCTTATTCATGGCAATGCGGCTGAATATGACATTGAACGTTATGCACGTCAGCTATCAGGTTCAATTCGTGATGATGGTTTACGTAAAGTCCTTGCAGGAAAAACCACAGTTGAAGAAGTGCTACGCGTGACCAATGAAGCTGCTGAGTAGTTAGAAAAAAACCGCATGAATGCGGTTTTTTAATAATTTGATTTCGCTAAAAATACATGTATCACTGAAAAAATGCCCTCAAGGATGACTTCAGGGCACATCACTCTTAAGTGAGAACATTCAGCGTTACATCAATGTTGCCACGTGTTGCATTTGAATAAGGGCAAACAATGTGTGCTGCATCTACAAGCTTCTGCGCTTCAGTTGCATCCATCCCTTCTAGATGAATATTCAACGTTGCTTCAATTCCAAAGCCCGTTGGAATTGGACCAATGCCAACTTCACCTTCAATATAAGCATCTTTAGGTAGGTTTAATTTATCTCGCCCTGCGACAAACTTCATTGCCCCTAAAAAACAGGCAGAATAACCTGCTGCAAACAACTGTTCTGGATTGGCACCATTGCCTGATCCGCCCATTTCTTTCGGCACAGCAAGTTGCACGTCAAGACTGCCATCAGAAGATGTCGCTCGACCATCACGACCACCGGTGGCTTTTGCATGCGCGGTATAGACTGTTTTTTCCAAACTCATTTTAAGATCCTTCATTTATGTTAGAGCTTTATCCTGTGGGATTTTGCGCATAGATGAAGCAGTATTTTTGTAATTTTATAGGATAAAACTGTGGAATGACGAAGGTGGTGAGCTGGAATTAATATCAGAGTTGAATGAGTTTGCGATGTTGAATGAGTGGCATTGAGTCGCGTAAGTGCTGCTGTTCCTCTAAGTCAAAGGGAACCGTAATCAGTTGCGCACCCTCATCTTGAACTATATCTAGAACTTGACCTCGGCTATTCGTCGCGGCTGCATGCCCCCAAGTTTGGCGTTTTTCACCATGCCAACCTTGCTGTGCTGCACCTAAAACCTGACACTGGCTGTCCATAGCTCGTGCTTGTAACAATAACTGCCAATGCATTTGACCTGTGGTATAGGTGAAGGCAGCGGGTGCGGTGAGGATGTTCGCACCTTGAGCGCGTAGCTTAAGTGCAAGTTCGGGAAAGCGTAGGTCATAACAGACCATCAAGCCGATCTGACCAAAAGGTGTCTTTGCAACAACCAAATCAGTACCTGGTTCAAAGAACTTGGATTCTTGATAACCCCCAACAGCATCACCGACTTGCACATCGAACAAGTGGATTTTGTCATAACGTGCTTCGGTTCTTTCAGGGCTAATACATAAACTAACGGTACGCACACGTCCATCCTGAATGATTGAACCATCTGGACGAAATGGGCATGGGAGAGTGCCCGCAACAATCCAGATTTGGTATTTGTGCGCTAAACTTTCAAGACGATGTTGGACGTCTTCAAAACGAGCTGCCGTCTCACGTTGCTTACCTGCAGCAAAACAAATGAAATTTTCAGGTAAAACGATGAGTTCTGCCCCATTGGCTTTACTTTGCTGAATAAGCGATTCGACCACAATAAAATTGGTTTCAATTTTATTTTGTGAGTTCATTTGTGCAACAGAAAGTAAAGTCATAATGTTCTCGGACGAGAAAAGAGGGTTATACGTTTTGCTGAGACAGACTATCTAAATTTTCTTTCTCTTTTTGCAACTGTTTGACCAAAGGTTCAAACATGTTTTGATTGCTTTGATTTAATTTCATCAAAGTTTTATGTGCATCAAGCACAGTGTGTAACATATTACGATGGGTAATGTGTTCGTCTACCAATGCACGAGTACATACATTTGGATCACCGCAATAATCTAAAATAACAAATACTTGTCCTAAACCCATGCTGTTTGCAAGTGTGGTGATATCAGAATTTGTAGAGAGCATCACGGCTTGAATTTGGTGTGCTTGTTTGAGCTTTAGCCCTAACTTTGCAAGAATACCGAGAACCGTACTGTCAATAAAACTGGTTTGAGTTAAATCAACAATTGCGCCGACAACGCCATCTTGGTGTTCAATTTTGTTCAAAAGTTTGTCTAGACTAATACAAGATTGGGCTCGCACTTCGCCAATAAGCTTAAAAATATGCGTTCCATTCAAGCTTGCATATTCAACATGACCTGTTGACATATAAATGCCATTTGCAAAGAAGGATATTAAATTATCCCATAGGGCAGATGTATACTCAAGTGGCTGTCCACTTAAGTCAATTTAAGTTGTTATTAAGCTTATGATTATACTATCAATTCATTCTTCTTAGACTGAGAATTGCAATATCATCTGCGACGTGTTCTGGTGCTTCAAATGATTGATTTTGTAAGTGATTTACCAATTGTGCAAATTGTTCACTTAAGCCACCTTCATAAGGTTCGAGCGCACCATCGGAACAAACAATGAATCTGGCTTGTTTGGTCAAAACACACTCGTGTTCTTCCACTTCGAGTTCCTCGGTAAGACCTAAAGGGAAGCTGCTAGTCGACAAAATTTTAGGTGCTTGATTGGGTTCAAAGATGATCGGAGGCGGGTAATGACCTGCGCTTGACCATTTTAAAATATGCGAATCCAGATTTAATACCCCAGCAATCATGGTGATGTGCTTTTCAATATTTTCCTGCATCAACATGCCGTTGAGCTTTTTAATCAGTTCGCGAGGTGTCTTGGAGCGACCATGGAATGCTGCCATCCATGAGGTCAATAATGAACTGGTAACCCCGTGTCCTGAGACATCAGCCAAATAGAACATGATTTCTTTATCGCTGATTTTCCAATAATCGTACCAATCACCTGATAAATAAGCAGAGGGTTGGAAAAAAGTCTCAACTTTATAGTTAATCAGATCAATTGGATTAGGAAGTAGACGTTGTTGTAATTCGGCAGCGGAAGGTAAATCGCGACTGTCTTGATTGCGTTTATATTGTGCATCAATTCTTTTTAATGCTTTTAGTGGTTCAGCAGGTAAATCATTCCAAATCCAACCCGCAAGCGCCCCTTGCTCCCAAGCTCGTGCCAATTCTGTGCCTTCATTTTTTAATGCAAGAACAATCGTGGGTAAATTCCACTGGTATTTTAGAAAATCTTGGACATCTGCGATGGCGATAATCGTTGGATCATACAACTCACGATCATCAAGATAAATCATTTGCACTTGGGGTAGGGCATCAATGACTTGCTCTAAACAAGGAATATCACGAGTTGGGCGAATAAAATACATACAGGAATGATTCGATCCTAGAGTTGTTTATAAGATGTACTATATCAAGCAAATCATTGCTAGCGAAGATATTTCACTAGCAATGATGTGTTCAATTATAGCATTCACTCAGATGGGTTAGATTCTTGTTCGGTCAGGTCTTCAGAATCGAAGTCATCGTCCATAAATAAGTTTTCTTGTTCGAGACCTTTCTTTTCAGCAATTGAATAGCTTTTACGTTGTAAGTAGAAATCACGTAGTTGCGCATATTTATCGCCTTGTAAGACTTGCTCGACATCAAGTACTTGTGAACGGGCATCAACACCTCGTAAAAGTTGCTCACTATAATAAAGACGATCATCACCATCTAATAGGTACTTTTGAGGACGTGCTTGACTATCGGCAATACGTCCTATGCTGTCACGAAACGTACTTGGTCCTAAAATCGGTAGCATGACATACGGACCCGATGGAATACCGTAATAACCGAGGGTCGTACCAAAATCCTCATCTTCAGTGCTTAATCCAAGTCGAGTTGCTGGATCTGCAAAGCCCAAGCTAGTCACGGTATTAATCGTAAAGCGTCCAAAGGTTTGTGCAGCACGTGAAAAGCGACCTTGCGCTAACTGATTGACTGCATTCCAAGGTTCACCTAAGTTTTTACGGAACAAACGGGTGGAGGCACGAACATCGGATGGAATCTTTTTGGTGTATTGCACTGCTAAAGGTCGAGCAATATTTCGGTCAAGGACATCATTAAAGGCATAAACCTGACGATTCAAAGGTTGAAACGGATCTTTGACTTCCTCTTCCTGAGCCGCATTTGCATCCACATTGATTTGAGTTTTCAAGTGTTGGTAGTTTTCAGAAATTTTTTGCTTTATTTTTGTAGATGAATGGACATCACGATCGACGTTGTCATTGGCAAATGTGGTAGATGCAGACAGAATCGAAAATAAACTTATATATAGGTATGACGTAGGACGCATAATAAACCCTGATGCCTGTTATGAGACAAGATAGCGATGCATTGTATAAAAATTATAAACATAATCCGATTAAATTAACGGTTTAAAGTAAAAATTGTGTGTTTTTTAAGTAAATACACGCAAAATGTACAAAAAAAGAGCATGCAAAACGATTTACTTTAAAAAGGTATTGCAAGGGATCTGAAATCCTGTAGAATGCACATCCATCGGCAGTGATGAAGATTAAAACTTCTGATAAAACAATGACTTAGTACAAGATGTTAAGAATTGATTTTAGAAAGAAAGTTTAAAAATAATTTGAATTACTGATTGACACTAGATAAATCTAGTGTAATATAGCCGACCTAGCTTGCTGGTGACGAACCAACAAGAAGATCATTAAGAGATTATGAAGAACAACTTGTGTGGATTTTTACTGATTGATTGATCGAAATTATTTTCATTGATTGATGGTAGAAATTACTCGAAGTTTATTTGAGAAATATTTGTCAGAAAATTGATGAGCCAAGATTGGTAGCCTTTAAGCTACTACTGATTTTAAACTGAAGAGTTTGATCATGGCTCAGATTGAACGCTGGCGGCAGGCTTAACACATGCAAGTCGAGCGGATGAAAGTAGCTTGCTACTGGATTCAGCGGCGGACGGGTGAGTAATACTTAGGAATCTGCCCATTAATGGGGGACAACAGTTGGAAACGACTGCTAATACCGCATACGCCCTACGGGGGAAAGCAGGGGATCTTCGGACCTTGCGTTAATGGATGAGCCTAAGTCAGATTAGCTAGTTGGTGGGGTAAAGGCCTACCAAGGCGACGATCTGTAGCGGGTCTGAGAGGATGATCCGCCACACTGGGACTGAGACACGGCCCAGACTCCTACGGGAGGCAGCAGTGGGGAATATTGGACAATGGGGGGAACCCTGATCCAGCCATGCCGCGTGTGTGAAGAAGGCCTTTTGGTTGTAAAGCACTTTAAGCGAGGAGGAGGCGCCCTAGACTAATACTCTAGGTGCGTGGACGTTACTCGCAGAATAAGCACCGGCTAACTCTGTGCCAGCAGCCGCGGTAATACAGAGGGTGCGAGCGTTAATCGGATTTACTGGGCGTAAAGCGTGCGTAGGTGGCCAATTAAGTCAAATGTGAAATCCCTGAGCTTAACTTAGGAATTGCATTCGATACTGGTTGGCTAGAGTATGGGAGAGGATGGTAGAATTCCAGGTGTAGCGGTGAAATGCGTAGAGATCTGGAGGAATACCGATGGCGAAGGCAGCCATCTGGCCTAATACTGACACTGAGGCACGAAAGCATGGGGAGCAAACAGGATTAGATACCCTGGTAGTCCATGCCGTAAACGATGTCTACTAGCCGTTGGGGTCTTTGAGACTTTAGTGGCGCAGCTAACGCGATAAGTAGACCGCCTGGGGAGTACGGTCGCAAGACTAAAACTCAAATGAATTGACGGGGGCCCGCACAAGCGGTGGAGCATGTGGTTTAATTCGATGCAACGCGAAGAACCTTACCTGGTCTTGACATAGTAAGAACTTTCCAGAGATGGATTGGTGCCTTCGGGAGCTTACATACAGGTGCTGCATGGCTGTCGTCAGCTCGTGTCGTGAGATGTTGGGTTAAGTCCCGCAACGAGCGCAACCCTTTTCCTTATTTGCCAGCGGGTTAAGCCGGGAACTTTAAGGATACTGCCAGTGACAAACTGGAGGAAGGCGGGGACGACGTCAAGTCATCATGGCCCTTACGACCAGGGCTACACACGTGCTACAATGGTCGGTACAAAGGGTTGCTACCTAGCGATAGGATGCTAATCTCAAAAAGCCGATCGTAGTCCGGATTGGAGTCTGCAACTCGACTCCATGAAGTCGGAATCGCTAGTAATCGCGGATCAGAATGCCGCGGTGAATACGTTCCCGGGCCTTGTACACACCGCCCGTCACACCATGGGAGTTTGTTGCACCAGAAGTAGCTAGCCTAACTTAATTGAGGGCGGTTACCACGGTGTGGCCGACGACTGGGGTGAAGTCGTAACAAGGTAGCCGTAGGGGAACCTGCGGCTGGATCACCTCCTTAACGAAAGATTGACGATTGGTAAGAATCCACAACAAGTTGTTCTTCATACGATGTACCTGAGGGTCTGTAGCTCAGTTGGTTAGAGCACACGCTTGATAAGCGTGGGGTCACAAGTTCAAGTCTTGTCAGACCCACCACTACTGACGAAGCAAGCAATTGCAGAGTAAGACAGAGAATCAGAATACATTGATCTAAATGATAAGCTGGGGACTTAGCTTAGTTGGTAGAGCGCCTGCTTTGCACGCAGGAGGTCAACGGTTCGACTCCGTTAGTCTCCACCATCACTTCTAACGAAGTGAATGAGTTAAGAATAACCACTTGGTTAAATAAGTGTTTAGTCCTTAAGCTATCAAGTGTTTAGATCCTAGAGATTAACAAGTATAAGCGTTATGATACGCGCACTTGGTAATCTCTGTGATTTATCACAGTTGCTACGATCCGATGAGGACGTAGACAATCATTAACAGAATATATTTGAGTTGAAATAAATTGTTTAAGGCTCATTTCAAGTAAGCAATTACGAGGAATGAGAAACTAGCGATTAACTGAATCAAGCGTTTTGGTATATGATTTTGATTGAAGCTGTACAGTGATTAAATTCACAGTACTTCGAACTGTATGTTGAAGGTGCTCCTTGTAGGTACCGTCGACTGTTTGGGGTTGTATAGTCAAGTAATTAAGTGCATGTGGTGGATGCCTTGGCAGTCAGAGGCGATGAAAGACGTAATAGCCTGCGAAAAGCTCCGGGGAGGCGGCAAATATCCTGTGATCCGGAGATGTCTGAATGGGGAAACCCACTTACCATAAGGTAGGTATTGCATGATGAATACATAGTCATGCAAGGCGAACGAGGGGAAGTGAAACATCTCAGTACCCTTAGGAAAAGAAATCAATTGAGATTCCCTTAGTAGCGGCGAGCGAACGGGGATCAGCCCATTAAGTTACATAAGCTTTAGTGGAACGCTCTGGGAAGTGCGAACGTAGAGGGTGATATTCCCGTACACGAAAGGGCTTATGTAATGATGACGAGTAGGGCGAGGCACGTGAAACCTTGTCTGAATATGGGGGGACCATCCTCCAAGGCTAAATACTCCTGACTGACCGATAGTGAACCAGTACCGTGAGGGAAAGGCGAAAAGAACCCCTGTGAGGGGAGTGAAATAGATCCTGAAACCGCATGCATACAAGCAGTGGGAGCCGGCATTGTGTCCGGTGACTGCGTACCTTTTGTATAATGGGTCAGCGACTTACATTCAGTAGCAAGGTTAACCGAATAGGGGAGCCGTAGAGAAATCGAGTCTTAATAGGGCGTTTAGTTGCTGGGTGTAGACCCGAAACCGGGTGATCTATCCATGAGCAGGTTGAAGGTTGGGTAACACTAACTGGAGGACCGAACCCACTGTCGTTGAAAAGCCAGGGGATGACTTGTGGATAGGGGTGAAAGGCTAATCAAACTCGGTGATAGCTGGTTCTCCCCGAAAGCTATTTAGGTAGCGCCTCGGACGAATACCATTGGGGGTAGAGCACTGTTTCGGCTAGGGGGTCATCCCGACTTACCAAACCGATGCAAACTCCGAATACCAATGAGTACTATCCGGGAGACAGACTGCGGGTGCTAACGTCCGTAGTCAAGAGGAAAACAATCCAGACCGCCAGCTAAGGCCCCAAAATTATAGTTAAGTGGGAAACGATGTGGGAAGGCATAGACAGCTAGGAGGTTGGCTTAGAAGCAGCCACCCTTTAAAGAAAGCGTAATAGCTCACTAGTCGAGTCGGCCTGCGCGGAAGATGTAACGGGGCTAAAACTATATGCCGAAGCTGCGGATTTGCAATTTATTGCAAGTGGTAGGGGAGCGTTCTGTAAGCCGATGAAGGTGGATTGAGAAGTCTGCTGGAGGTATCAGAAGTGCGAATGCTGACGTGAGTAACGACAAAACGAGTGAAAAACTCGTTCGCTGAAAGACCAAGGGTTCCAGTCCAACGTTAATCGGGGCTGGGTGAGTCGACCCCTAAGGCGAGGCCGAGAGGCGTAGTCGATGGGAAATTGGTTAATATTCCAATACTTCTGTGTAATGCGATGAGAGGACGGAGAAGGTTAAGTCAGCCTGGCGTTGGTTGTCCAGGTGAAAGACAGTAGGCATGCATCTTAGGCAAATCCGGGGTGCTCTATGCTGAGAGTTGATAGCAAGCTGTACTTGTACAGCGAAGTGGCTGATACCATACTTCCAGGAAAAGTCTCTAAGCTTCAGTTACACAGGAATCGTACCCGAAACCGACACAGGTGGTCAGGTCGAGTAGACCAAAGCGCTTGAGAGAACTCTGCTGAAGGAACTAGGCAAAATGGTACCGTAACTTCGGGAGAAGGTACGCTGTCGACGGTGACGGAATTTACTTCCTGAGCGGTTGACAGCCACAGAAACCAGGCCCCTGCAACTGTTTATTAAAAACATAGCACTCTGCAAACACGAAAGTGGACGTATAGGGTGTGATGCCTGCCCGGTGCTGGAAGGTTAATTGATGTGGTTAGCGCAAGCGAAGCTATTGATCGAAGCCCCAGTAAACGGCGGCCGTAACTATAACGGTCCTAAGGTAGCGAAATTCCTTGTCGGGTAAGTTCCGACCTGCACGAATGGCATAATGATGGGGGCGCTGTCTCCAGCAGAGACTCAGTGAAATCGAATTCGCCGTGAAGATGCGGTGTACCCGCGGCTAGACGGAAAGACCCCGTGAACCTTTACTGCAGCTTGACATTGAACTTTGATCTTACTTGTGTAGGATAGGTGGGAGGCTTTGAAGTCGTGACGCTAGTTGCGATGGAGCCAATCTTGAAATACCACCCTGGTAATATTGAGGTTCTAACTCTGCTCCATAATCTGGAGCGAGGACCATGTCTGGTGGGTAGTTTGACTGGGGCGGTCTCCTCCTAAAGAGTAACGGAGGAGTACGAAGGTGCGCTCAGCGTGGTCGGAAATCACGCGTAGAGTATAAAGGCAAAAGCGCGCTTAACTGCGAGACCCACAAGTCGAGCAGGTACGAAAGTAGGTCTTAGTGATCCGGTGGTTCTGTATGGAAGGGCCATCGCTCAACGGATAAAAGGTACTCTGGGGATAACAGGCTGATACCGCCCAAGAGTTCATATCGACGGCGGTGTTTGGCACCTCGATGTCGGCTCATCTCATCCTGGGGCTGAAGCAGGTCTCAAGGGTATGGCTGTTCGCCATTTAAAGAGGTACGCGAGCTGGGTTTAGAACGTCGTGAGACAGTTCGGTCCCTATCTACCGTGGGCGTTGGAAATTTGAGAGGATCTGCTCCTAGTACGAGAGGACCAGAGTGGACGAACCTCTGGTGTACCGGTTGTGACGCCAGTCGCATCGCCGGGTAGCTATGTTCGGAAGGGATAACCGCTGAAAGCATCTAAGCGGGAAGCCTACCTCAAGATAAGATTTCCCAAGGACTTTATGTCCTCTAAAGAGCCGTTGAAGACTACGACGTTGATAGGTTGGGTGGAAGTGCAGTGATGTATGAAGCTGACCAATACTAATTGCTCGTGAGGCTTGACTATACAACACCCAAACAGTTGGTGTTGTAGTCGAAATCACTACAAAACAACTTGATTTAGTTTGAAAGCTAAGTAAAATTAAGCAACACATCGATACTCAAATATCTCTGTTAATAACTCTTTTGACCAAAGCTAGGCATGCGAAAGCAACTAAGACCATAGCGAGTAATCATAAACAGTTGTGCTGGCGACAATAGCAAGAGTGAACCACCTGATCCCTTCCCGAACTCAGAAGTGAAACCTCTTAGCGCTGATGGTAGTGTGGGATTACCCATGTGAGAGTAAGTCATCGCCAGCTCATTAATTCAAAAACCCCCTCAATCAAATGATTGAGGGGGTTTTTCTATGCCCGGAAGAAAGTTTTTATATTTATTGATTAAAAATATAAACTTATCACATAAAATTGGTCGGTTGCGTCTAAAAAACTCAGCATGAATATGTATGTTTTTTGACAAATGTATGCTATAAAAATTAAAACGGCACAATAATTGCTTATAAAGCAAACTTTTAAATCTATAGGGGTGAAAATGAAGTTATCAGTGGGCTTAAAAATTGCAAACTCGCTGTCCTTAACTCCTCAGTTACAGCAGGCGATTCGCTTGTTACAACTTTCGAGTTTGGAGCTTGAGCAAGAAATTCAAGTCCAACTTGATAGCAACCCTTTACTTGAGAAAATTGAAGATCAAGATACTTCTGAAGAATTGTCCATTTTAGAGATTGAATCTCCAGATAAAGATTTGACCACTGAATTAAATGCCGATCATTTGCCGGATGATTTACCCGTTGATACGGATTGGGATGATGTCTATACCCATCAACCGACCAGTTTAGGCTCAGCTGAATTTGAAGAGCGTGAAGATAATCGCCAAGGGCATCAAAGTTTACAAGCCCATTTGTTAGAACAAGTCAATCTATTGAATTTTTCTAAGATTGATCAATTGATTGCACACTGTATTATTGATTCTATTGATGACAAAGGCTTTTTAGAAGTTGATTTGACTGAAATTACTGCATCAGTGCAGCATCTTTTACAATCTATTTCGTATGAAGATGAAGTCGAACATGATGAAGTTTTAGTGGTCTTAAAGCATATTCAACGCCTCGATCCAATTGGTGTTGGTTCACGTAATTTAGCTGAATGTTTGTTGGTCCAATTAGAAATTTTATCTGAAGATGTGCCTTGCCGAAATGATGCAATTAAACTCATGCAGCATTATGAATTACTGATTAGTAATGAACTTCCAAAACTCATTAAGCAAACAGGCCTAAATCAAGATCAACTACGTAAAGCTGTTGATTTGTTGAAGACATTGAAACCGCATCCGGGACTTGATTTTGAAGATAAAGAATCGAATTATCAAATTCCTGATGTTGTCGTGATGAAGAAAAATGACTGTTGGCAAGTCATGTTAAACCCTGATGTTATGCCGAAACTTCGTATTAATTCTTTCTATGCCAATATGATTAAACGTGCTGATCAAAGTGAAGATAATCAGTATCTTAGAAATAATATGTTGGAAGCTAAAAACTTTATTAAAAGTATTGATGAGCGGCATAAAACCTTACTGAAGGTGGCAACCTGTATCGTCGAACATCAACGTATGTTTTTAGAAATTGGTGCAGAAGGTATGAAGCCTTTGGTGTTGCGTGATATTGCAGAAGAAGTGGAATTGCATGAATCGACTGTTTCGCGCGTGACCACCAATAAATATATGCTCACACCACGTGGATTATTTGAATTGAAATATTTCTTTTCGAGTCATGTGGGGACAACGTCTGGTGGAGAAGCATCTTCGACTGCCATTCGTGCCAAAATTAAAAAGTTAATTGCTGAAGAAAATACACGTAAACCATTGTCCGATAATGCGATTGCAGTTCTACTGAAAGCGGATGGCATTGATGTCGCAAGACGCACTGTGGCGAAATATCGAGAATCGTTACATATTGCTTCATCTTCAGAGCGAAAAGTCTTGATCTAGATTTTGAAATCTGATTATTCTAAGGGTTCATTATGACATCATGATGAATCCTTTTTTGTTTTGAGAAATAGTCTAATGATTTAATTTAATCGCTAAAAATTGCAATTGCATTGGTGATTTTCATTAAATTTCATCGACTATGGCTCCTCCAATCCTAACGAAGGTGAGGGATCGTACTATGCAACTAACAATTCGTGGACATCATTTATCGATTACGCCTGCTATAGAAACCAATATTAAAGAAAAATTTAAGCACATTACCAAACACCTTGATCAGGTGAACAGTATGCAGGTTAAGCTTTCAAAAGATCATCAGATTGACAAGCGCTCTAGACCGGGAAGTAGCAATCATATTGCTGAAGCGATTATTCGTTTGCCCGGTATCGAGTTTTTTGCACATGCAACAGCAGATGACATGTATACTTCAATTAAATTATTGACGGAAAAATTACGCAAGCAACTTGATCGGTATCGAAAAATGCAATTAAACCATCAAGAATTGGCCATTTAACGCCACGCTGAAAAAAAGAGGTTTTTAAAAGCCTCTTTTTTTACATATATAATGTATGCGATTAATGATTTATTTTTTTCATTTATAGTAAAATGCTTTGTTTTACACCCTTAGTCCTATAAGAGGTCTTGTGATGAATAATGAACAGCTCGCTGAAATTTTAAAAGCTGCTTTCCCAGTGGCTGATGTTGCTGTGAGTGGTCAGGGCGGAAAATTCGATTTGCGTATTGTTGATGATGAATTTGAAGGTAAACGCCCAGTTGCACGTCAACAAGCTGTTTATGCTCCTCTCAATGCCTTGATCGCCAGCGGTGAAGTCCACGCAGTTACAATTCGAGCAATGACCAAAGAAGAATGGCGCAAAGCAAGCTTATTCGGAGCTTAATAGTTTAATGGATAAATTTTTAATTCAGGGCGGCAACAAGCTCGAAGGTGAAGTACGCATTTCAGGTGCGAAAAATGCTGCACTGCCACTACTCGCTGCAATGATTCTTGCAGAGACTCCCACCACACTGACAAATGTACCGAATTTGAAAGATGTGAATACTTTGGTCAAGCTGATCGCTGGTCTTGGTATTACCATGTCTTATGAAGGGGATACCGTTGTTGCTGATACTTCAACCTTGGATAATCAATTCGCACCTTATGAATTGGTTAAAACCATGCGTGCCTCTATTTTAGTACTCGGTCCATTATTGGCACGTTACGGTAGTGCACAAGTGTCTTTGCCGGGTGGTTGTGCGATTGGTTCACGTCCAGTCGATCAACACTTAAAAGCATTAGAGGCTTTGGGTGCGGAAATTGAAGTTGAAGCAGGCTATGTACATGCCAAAGTTGACGGTCGCTTAAAAGGTGGCGAAGTTATCTTTGATATGGTGACTGTAGGCGGTACTGAAAATATTTTGATGGCAGCAGTATTGGCGGATGGTGTAACCACAATTCGCAATGCAGCACGTGAACCCGAAATTACCGATCTTGCATTAATGCTGATCGCAATGGGTGCGAAAATCGAAGGTTTAGATACCGATACATTGGTCGTGACCGGTGTTGAAAGCTTACATGGCTGTGAATATGCTGTTGTTGCAGACCGTATTGAAACGGGTTCGTATTTGGCAGCTGCGGCAATCACTGGCGGTAAAATCAAAACCACACATACAGATCCAGCATTGATGGAATCTGTACTCGAAAAGTTCGAGGAAATGGGTGCAGAAGTGACCCGTGGTGATGATTGGATTGAACTGGATATGATGGGTAAACGTCCGAAAGCAGTCAGCTTCCGTACACTGCCACATCCAGAATTCCCAACCGATATGCAAGCACAGCTGATGGCGGTCAATGCCATTGCTCGTGGTTTTTCGACCATTTCTGAAACGATCTTTGAAAATCGTTTTATGCATGTGCCAGAGCTTGCGCGTATGGGTGCGAATATTCAGGTTGAAGGTAATGATGCTGTTGTAACAGGTGTTGAAAAGCTTTCAGCTGCACCGGTTATGGCAACAGATTTACGTGCTTCATTCTCTTTGGTCTTGGCAGCACTTGCCGCTGAAGGGGAAACCGTGATTGACCGTATTTATCATATTGACCGCGGTTATGAAGATATTGAAGCAAAGTTACAAGGTTTAGGTGCCAAAATTAAGCGAGTAAGTTAATGAGCGATATGAGAAACGATGATCCAAACTTTGACGTAATGGGCAATTTTGATCATGGTTTAACGTTAGCACTAAGCAAAGGTCGTATCTTAAAAGAAACATTGCCTTTGCTTGAGACTGCAGGCATTAATTTGCTAGAAGATCCGGATAAATCACGTAAATTGATTTTTCCAACCACGCATAAACAGGTACGTATCCTGATTTTACGTGCATCTGATGTACCGACTTATGTTGAAAATGGTGCAGCAGACATTGGTGTTGCGGGTAAAGACGTTTTGATGGAACATGGCGCGCAAAACGTGTATGAACCATTGGACTTGAAAATTGCTGTATGTAAATTAATGACAGCAGGTAAAGTCGGCATGGAACGTCCTAAAGGTCGTTTAAAAATTGCCACTAAATACGTCAATTTAACTCGTCAATATTATGCAAGCCTTGGTGAGCAAGTGGATGTGATCAAACTCTATGGTTCAATGGAGTTAGCACCGCTTGTAGGTCTAGGTCATTACATCGTGGATGTGGTCGATACAGGTAATACACTTCGTGCCAACGGTCTTGAGCCATTGGAAGAAATTTGCCAAGTGTCTTCACGTTTAATCGTGAATAAAGCCAGCTTCAAGCGTAAGCAAACCTTGTTGAATCCGATTCTTGCGCAGCTTGAAAAAGCAGTGGAAGCGCGTGAACAAGCGAAAAAAGCTTAAATTTTTGCGATTTTAAAAAGACCGTCCATAAGGGCGGTTTTTTATGTCAGCCTAAAATTCCATGAATAGCGGTTCAATCAATTTTAGCGAATGTCATTTCCAATAAAACTCATACGGATAGTCGCATCAAGCTGCCGACAAATGTCGATAAAACAGGTAAACTAAAGCTTCCCTTTATTTCCATTGTGGATAAATTGATGCGACGTTTATCGACTCAAGATCAAAATTTTAAACAAGTCTTTGCCGATTTGTTGGCTTTTGAAACTGTGAGTGACCCAGAACTTTTAAAAACCGTAGATCAAATCATTGCTGATGTTCGTCAGCATGGTGATGCTCATGTTCTTAAACTCACACAACAGTTCGATCGACATCCAGCGCATCAATTTTCTGAGCTAGAACTGACTCAAGAACAATTAAAAATAGCATTTGAAGGTTTAACGCCCGAAGTGCGTGAAGCGTTAGAGCTTGCAGCAAACCGTGTGCGTGAGTTCCATCAAGCGCAAAAGCAAGATGGTTGGACTTATGTGGATGCTTTGGGCAATACCTTAGGTCAAAAAGTCACACCGCTCGATCGTGTTGGTATTTATGTGCCGGGTGGTTTAGCGTCTTATCCATCATCCGTTTTAATGAATGCTGTTCCTGCGCATGTGGCAGGTGTTTCTGAAATTATTATGGTTGTTCCTGCACCGAATGGTGATTTAAATCCATTGGTCTTGGCGGCTGCGTATTTGGCAGGCGTGCATCGCGTATTCACCATTGGTGGCGCACAAGCGGTTGCCGCACTCGCTTACGGTACAGAAACCATTCCTCGTGTGGATAAAATTACTGGTCCGGGCAACCGCTTTGTTGCTGCGGCGAAACGTGCAGTATTCGGTCAAGTCGGCATTGATATGATTGCTGGACCTTCAGAAATTTTAGTTTATGCCGAAGGTCAAAATAATGCTGAATGGTTGGCAATGGATTTATTGTCACAAGCTGAACACGACACCGTTGCACAAGCAGTATTTATTACGCCTGATGAAGACTTGTTAAATGCAGTGGGTGAATGGATTGAAAAACACTTAGAAGCTTTGCCAAAAGCCGAGATTGCACGTACTTCAATTGAAAACCGCGGCGCATTGGTCTTAGTCAAAGACCGTGCTGAAGGTGCTGAACTGATTAACCAAGTTGCACCTGAGCATTTAATGCTGTGTTTAGATGAAGCCAAACAAATGGCAGAAGATATTCGTCATGCCGGTGCGATCTTCATGGGGCGTTATACCCCAGAAGCAATTGGTGATTACTGTGCAGGTCCTAATCACGTACTGCCAACCTCGGGTACAGCACGTTTTTCTTCACCGCTTGGCGTGTATGATTTCCAAAAGCGTTCAAGCTTGATTATGTGCTCTGAACAAGGTGTGAAATCTTTGGCGAAAACAGCAGATGTATTGGCTCAAGAAGAAAATCTTGATGCGCATGCGCGTTCTGCACGTTATCGTTATCAAGATTCATTTATTTAGTTCATCTTTTAGATAAATGTTTGAGTAGAGCAAAATCTAAAGCTAGATGAATTCAATTTAGAAATGAAGTGTTCCTCTCCCTGTGGGAGAGGTTAGGAGAGGGATTTTGACCTCACCCTAACCCTCTCCTAAAAAGAGAGGGAATATTGAGATAAAAAATGTCTATTACAAATGAAAAAATGCGCTTTTGGAGTCCCGATGTACGTGAATTAGAACCGTACACACCGGGTGAACAACCGAAAATCCAAAATATTTTAAAATTAAATACCAACGAGAACCCGTATCCACCGTCACCGAAAGTGGCGGAAGCGGTACAAAAGGTATTAGCAAACTCAGCAGATGTTTTGCGCTTATATCCAGACCCAGATGCATCTGAACTCAAACAAGCCATTGCAAAACAGCAACATGTACCTGTTGAACATGTTTTTGTGGGTAATGGTTCAGATGAAGTGCTTGCACACATCTTTAAAGCATTCTTTGTGCAAGAATTGCCTGTGCTTTATCCGGATATTACCTATAGTTTTTATCCTGTTTATAGCCAATTCTTCGGGATTGCGGCAAATACCAAAATTTTGCCACTCAATGATGATTTTGAAATTGTAGTTGATGATTATAAGCAACCCAATGGCGGGATCATTATTACCAATCCAAATGCGCCAACCAGTATTGCATTAGGATTGTCTGCGATTGAGGAAGTGCTACAAGCCAATCCAAATTCAGTCGTGGTGATTGATGAAGCGTATGTGGATTTTGGTGCGGAATCTGCGGTGAGCCTTGTTGAAAAATACGAAAACTTGGTGGTATGTCAAACGACTTCTAAATCACGTTCACTTGCGGGTTTACGTGTTGGTTTCGCCATTGCACAGCCACACTTAATTGCGGCACTTGAAGCAGTCAAAAATAGCTTTAACTCATATCCGATGGATCGTTTTGCGATTGCCGCAGCTGTGGCTTCATTTGAAGATCAAGCCTACTTTGAAGCGCAAAATGCTAAAGTGATTGCGAGCCGTGAAAAGCTTGTCGCTCAACTGACTGAGATTGGTTTTAACGTTTTACCATCGAAAGCGAACTTTATCTTTGCGAGCTTGCCTCATAAAGATGCGGGCGAATTAGCTGCGGAACTTCGTGAACGTGGCATTATTGTGCGTTACTTTAACAAGCCACGTATCAATCAATTCTTGCGCATCACGATTGGTACAGATGAGCAAAATCAGCGTTTAGTGGATACGTTGAAAAATGAGATTTTAGCATAATCTCCCCAAACCCCTCTTTATGAAAGAGGGGCTTTCTCCTCCCTTTGAAAAGGGAGGTTAGGAGGGATTCATAAAAAAGCGACTCAATTGAGTCGCTTTTTTATTGAGTTTTATAATAAGTATTTAACAAATCTAACATCGCTTCGACTTTATCAAAGCATTCTTGATATTCGGCATCACACTCGGACGCAATGGTAATGCCGCCACCTGCCCAGAGTGAAACCTCTTCTTGGTACTTTTGAATAGACCGAATCAGGATATTCCAAGAACCCGTCCCATCTTCATTAAAATAGCCCATTGACCCGCAATATGCACCGCGTGGTGCACCTTCAAGTTCTTCAATAATTTGCATGGCGCGGATTTTTGGTGCGCCTGTAATCGATCCACCGGGCAGGGCAGCCATCAGCACATCAAATGGATGAATGTCAGCTTTTAAAGTCGCTTCTACTTCACTGACCATGTGATGCACTTGATTAAAACTTTCAATATTGAAGAGCTTTGGCGTTTTCACCGAGCCTGTTTCGGCATATACGCTTAAATCATTACGCAGTAAATCGACAATCATGACATTTTCAGCCATATCTTTTTCGGAGTTGATTAACGTTTGTTTGGATGCTTCATCTTGTTGTGGATCTGCATAGCGTGGCATCGTGCCTTTAATCGGTTTAGTGATCATTTTCCGATGGGGTGCAAAGTCGATAAACAGCTCAGGCGAGCAGCTTAAAAGCTCAAAATCGTCAATACGTAAATAGCCAGCATAGGGTGCATCGGTCAGTTGCCAAAAAGCATTTGCGCTTGTGAGTAATGGACCTTGTGCTTTTGCTTTAAATTCTTGAGTCAGATTAATTTGGTAACAATCGCCTGCGACAATATAGTCCTGAACCTTTCGAAACGCTTCTACATATTGCTGTTTGTTCCAGCGTGCTTTGCATTGCTCAGTGAGTTTAAAAGGACGTTGAGCAGCGCTTTCTGTAATTAAACGGTGTATATGTTGGAAGATGTTCACTGCATTTGGATCAGAACTTTCAAAGATCCAAGTTTCATCACATAAGCGTAAAAAGCTTTGGAAATAGCCCATAAAAAATGCAGGTTGCGCGCGCTGTGATGCATTCACTTCTTGCGCTGCGGCATGGTCATAGCCTACAAAGCCGACATAAGCATTGTGTTGTGTCTGTTCGTTCTGCTGATATGGGTTAAGTGCGACATCAAAGGGTTGTGTCGATGCGACATATTCATTCCAAGCACGGGCAGCAAAAACTTGCGTGGTATTGTTTTGAATGATTTGAAATCGCGTGGCATTCAAGGCGATAAACGGCTGCCCATTGTTATTTAAATAAATCACATGATGCAATGATTGTAATGCAGCTAAAACTACGGCAGGTGCGGCAGTGCTTTGTAAAGATTGGCGAAAAATAGGAGAAGTCATGTTGGCTAAAATCGTGAAGCATCATGCGCTATTCTAGCCCAAGCCTAATGAAAAAAAGATAAAAATAATCAAATACCGTTTGTCGGGTAACTGCAATTTACGACCAACAACTGTTGATCAATTTTTGAGTTCCATATAATTTAAATGGGCGAGCAAATCACTCAAGGATTGGTTGTTTGTGACGTTCAAAAACAAAAAAAACATCACAGGCATAGAGTGATTCACAACCAAAAAAATAATACTCTTGGGAGAGTACACATGAAAAAATTCACTAAATTAGCTTTGGCTGCTTCAGTTGCACTTAGCGCAAACGCAATGGCAATGCAAGCAATGGACGATTCAACGCTAAGTGCGACGACTGGTCAAGACGGTATCAATATTGGTATTGGTATATCTAAGATCACGATTGATAAGTTATTTATACACGACAATGATGGTTTAAATCCAACACTAAAGGGCGGTAACCTTGTTGATGAAAATGCTGACGGAACCGCTAATGTAGGAAATCCTGCAATAACAGGTAGTTTAAAGGGTACAGGTGTAGCTGGTGCAATTGTTATTCAAGGTGTTACAGATGCTAGCCGTGCCGTAACCCATACATTAACGAAAGCAAGTTCTTCACTTCCAGATCAGACATTCAATACTGCGGATCATGGTTTGTATATTGGTGCTAACTATTCTGATGGTGGTGCATATTTACTCGCTTCTAGAAATTTGGCAGATTTACAGATTGATAGCGATGCTGGTACTAAAGAGAACGGCGGAGCATTCATTAATGTTGCGGCTCAAGTATCAGGTCTTGAAATTCATATTGGTGAGATTGGTGTTGCAGCATCTGCAACTCAAGCTGCTGACTCTATTCGCCGTGGTGCTACGTTTACACAAGTTGCTGGTAAAGGGGAAACGACTGGTAACTATAATGCAATCTTAAGTGGTTTAAGTATTTTAACAGGTCAGATTGAAGCAAATATTCAATTAGGTGCTGCGCCACAGGGTGCTATGATCAAGCTTGATACTAAAATGCTTGGTGGTCTAGAAATCAAAAATTTAGGTATTCTTGATAGTTCAACAATTGCTCGTGATGACGCTGGGGTTGCTACTGGTAAACGTACAGCAGGTGAAATCTTTATTGAAAGTATTAAAATTGCAGATGAAGGCAAGAAAGATCTAACTATTAGTTCTAATATTTCTGTATTTAACACTGATACTACCGTTGGAAAAGAAAAAGAAGCACATATCCGTATCGTAAGTAATGATACAGGTGCAACTGACCAATATATTAAAGGTATTCGTTTAGGAAGCCGTACAGCTGCTTCAATTGGTGATGTAGAAATTCAAGGTCTACAAACTTACTACTCTCCATCCGCTAGCGTTTACACTAAAGGCGCGGTTATTACTATTTCTGGTCACTAATCTCATCTAAAAAAAGCGCGTTTCGACGCGCTTTTTTTATGTCAAAATTTCTATTCATCTTATATTGTAAAAAACACTATTTTTTTTGTATAAAAAGAAGTATCTTCATGTGACAAGGATGTAGAGTTTTCACTCTAGAATAATAACGAAAAGACGCACAGCGTCAGACTTGAAAAGTAAAAATTATGTTAGAGATTGCACTCGGCTCGGCATTGATCTATTACGCTGCCAAAGAAGCCTTCGATATAAAAGAACAACCTGCAGAGGCGGTTCGCTATACGGAAACTCTAGATTCCCGTCAGGACTCTTTTGTGCGTATGCATCGCGAGCCTGTGCTGATTCAACCTGCACTTGCAGATCAATTTCGTGGCATTGTCCGTCAAGCCTATGACTACAGTTGCGGTTCTGCTGCACTCACCACTTTACTGAATGGCTATACCAATTTAGACGTTAAACTCACCGAAGAAAACGTGATGAATGGTTTGCTCAAATTCGGTGAAACTGAAAAAATTATTGAACGCCGTAGCTTTTCATTACTTGACATGAAACGCTTTGTGACTGCCATTGGCTTAGAAAGTGGTGGCTATAAAGGCGAATTTAGTGACTTGGTTTCGCAAGGTCAACCCGCAATCGTGCCGATCTCATATGCAGGCTTCAAACATTTTGTGGTCTATAAAGGCTATAAAGATGGACGTGTGTACGTGGCAGATCCGGCTCTAGGCAATATCAGTTTTGATGAAATTCGCTTTCAAGAAATTTGGGAAAACAACACCCTCTTCTTAATTAATGTTGCGCCAGAGAAGCGTAAGAATTTATTGGCATTAAACGAACGTGATATGCGTCATGTTGATGATGCAACCGTAAACCGTTATGCCTTTGTTGATATGCAATATCCGCAGTTCTATGTTGAAAAAATTGCAGATAAAGCATCGACCATTCGTTTAGATAAAAATACCAATAAAGATTCAGAGTCTTATGGGCAATCAAATTATAACTTCTTACGTCTTTATTATAAGAATAAGTAAGTTTTATTGGGTTTAAAGAAAGAAAAATAAAAATTTGGTGGGATGAAACATGAAGAGTAAATGGATGAACAAAACACTACTTGCGATGAGTATTCAGCTGGTCATGGGCGCGGCATATGCTGCGAATGAACCGAGTTTAGGTGAATATGAGGCAATGGAAGAACAGACCGTTGTATCATCAACCGAACCTACAAGTGATACAAGTTTAGGCGAGTACGAAACAGTACAAGAAGCTGAAACTGTTGCAGAAACCCAAGCTTCTACGGCTGCTGATACGACTTCTCAGGCATCAACTGCATTACAACAACAAGAAGGCGATACCACCCAAGAAGCTAACTTACAGGAAGTGTTTACCTCAAGTGAGCGTCAATACTCGTTGATTAAAAAAGGTGATATTTCATCTTATTATGACTTAGATTATACCTACTATCGTGACACACAACTTGATATGGAAATGGCGCAAGGTCAGCTTTATCAATTACGTGTCCAAGAAAATGCTACGCATACCCTAACCAATACATTTACGGCTCAATATGGGCTAAGAGACAACTTAACCCTGACAGCATCTGTGCCATTGGTTGCGAAATCGGATCTTCTCAAAGATGCCACAGCGGCAGGCTTAGGAGATATTAGCCTAGGTGCACGTTGGGAGCCATTCCCACTGAAGGCTGGACGTCTACCATTAATTCTGTTTGGTAATGTCTCGACCAAAACAGGCGATAGTCCTTATGAAATCAATCCTAATCGGGATTTATCAACAGGTAAGGGCTATTACTCAGTCGGAGCAGGCGCAAGTACACGTAAATATATCGACCCTGTGGTTTTATTCGCCTCTGTTTCAGCCAACTATGGCTTTAAAGAATCGGGTTTAAATCAAATACGCGGTCCTCGCATCATTGAAGAATTTGAACCAGGAATTAGTGGTGGTTTTGCCTTCGGTTTTGCTTACTCGTTTAACTATGATGTCTCGATGACGATGTCATATCAACAGAGTTTCAATACGGGTTCAGAGTTTAGATATAACACAGGTGAAAGCTATTCACCGGCAGATCAAACCAGTGCTACTTTTGCAATTGCACTTGGCGTACGTGTGTCACCAGAGACCATTGTCAATGGCACACTGGGAATTGGCTTAACTGAAGATGCACCAGATGTGTCATTAGGTCTGTCATTCCCATTGGATATTTTAGGCTTCGGTAAGAAAATCCGTTAAGAGGGCAGTCGTATGAAAAGAAGTCGACTTCGCCCCTTAGTCTCTGCGATTTTATTAACGGGCTTTTCCAGTGCTGCATTTGCGCAATTGGGGACAAATTTATCAGTTGATTTAAGATCATTGGCTCTGGGTAATGCGGTAACCGCAGATCCACCCGGTGTTAATGCGGTACATTTTAACCCGGCTGGCTTGACTAAAATTCAAGGCTTGCAGACTGAACAGCAAATTATTGTCGCGGATTTTGATATTCAGCGCGAATTTACTGTGCCTGCTGGATATAACGTTTTTGGTTATTCAGATGACCCTTTGGTCTGTAATGATGGCCCAGAAGTCAATTCTGACTTATGTACAGATTTTAAAGGACCCGTATCTGGCGATGTAGAATATGTCAGTCTATATGTTCCAATTTTGAAAAAAATGGTGGATTTAGGTAAAGGTGTACCGATGGTCGCACCGACGATGGGTATTGCCTACAATCCGCCAGGCTCTAAAGCAACCTATGCGACAGCCGTATATGCACCATTGATGGCAGGTTTCGGTGCTGAAGATGGTAATCCGGGTAACTTTATGGGACAGCAAGTTGCGCTAGAACGGATTACCTATTTATCACCAAGTGTGGGTTATCAAGTGAATGATCAACTCTCCATTGGTGGTGGGATCGGCATGTCCTATCAAGCCGTTGCCATGAAAACAGATTTACGTTTTCCCAATGAATTGATTGGTATGTTGCGGATGATTGATGAAGTGGTGTGTACACCCTTTAAAGACAACTCCGATATTATTACTGACATTTTGCTCTTGGGGATGTGTAATGCCCAAGAGGGGATGAACCCATTTGGCAAGTTTGGTCAAATGCAATTGGCTTTGGAACAATCCTTAAGTCCAAGTTTCAACTTAGGTATTTTGTGGGAGCCGACTGAAGATTTTGGTTTTGGTTTGGTCTATCAAAGTGCAGCAAAAATGCGCTTAAAAGGCAAATATCACATTGATAACGCGCGTGCACCACAAGAACTGATTAATGGTTTGATGTCATCACCGACAGGTCAAATCTTGGCAGCCATCTTAGGTTTTCCTAATTATATTCCTTCGAGTGAATCTGGTTTGGTATCCATGGATTTTGAATATCCAGCCCATATTCAAGCCGGTATTAAATATAAAATCATGCCAGATTTACAGATTAACTTTGATGTCGGTTGGTCTGATTTTAAAGCATGGGATAAATTTAAATTTGAGTTTGATCGTCAAATTTCGGCACTTAAAATTGCAAAATTACTTTCAGCTGATGTCACAGATTCCTCACTCGCTTTACCTTTAGGTTTCCAATCTGCATGGAACTTTGGTATCGGTATGGAATACTCTGTGACGGATCGTTTAAAACTACGCGCAGGCTATGAACCACGTGGTAGTGCGATCCCAGATAACAAACGAAATACTATGGTGCCGATTAACAACGCTCAACTGTTTGGTCTAGGTGTTGGTTATCAATTTGATGCAGATACGGAACTAGATTTATCCATTGGGCATTTGCGCAGTAAAGATAATATTCCAGCTAACACGAGTAGTTTGGCAAACCAAACCGGCGTCAACAATTTACTGCTTAACCCTTACGCGGGTTTAAATGTAAAAACCGATACGAAAGTGACCATTCTAGGTCTGAATTATAGAACTCGATGGTAGATTAAAAAACGATGATAAATTTAGGGATGAAATCAATATTATCGCTTGCTGTCTTACAAGGCACGGTTGTATACGCGGGTACATTTCATACCATTATTGGCCCAGATGGTCGACCACTGGTGGTTCAACGGAATGAATCACCCAAGCCAAAACATGAAAGAGTAAAAAATGTGACGCCTCAAGTGACCACGCCAACAGTGGTCACACCTTCATCAAATCAACCAATGACCCAACCGCCTGGCGTTTCAACATCACCTACACAGCAGCCTGCACGACAGCAACCGAAACCACTTGAAGACAAACCAATCGTGCCTTCTGTTGCTGTATTCCCACAGTCTCAACAAGAAGTCGTTGTAAAACTTATTCAGGTTGATAAAACGCCTGAGATTCCACCTAAAACTGAGGTCGTCGTAACACAGAAATCGGTTGAAGCAGAGGTCGCTGAGCCTGTATCAAAACCGGTTCAAAAGTTAACAACCCCATCAGGTTTTAATGATTTAGATGGTGAACAATATGTCAGTAATGAATATTTAGAAGATAAAGAATTTAATCTTGAAGGCAAAAAACGTTTTTACACCATGCCTGAAGGAGTGATGGACAGTAAAGGTGGAAGTATTCGTTTACAAACCATTGAACGTGAAAAAGGCGTTGGAAAATCAGTGATACAAGCACTGTTTAGGAACAATCGTGTAGCGGACACTGGTCCGATTGTTTTAGCATCGACTTATTATCGTGTATCTCAAAATGACAGTATTGAAGGCTTGGGTAAAGCATGTTTCTCGGACAAAAAAATCAAAAAATCTAAAGTCTTGGTGAAAGATAAAGATGTCAATTTGTGGCCACGTGCACCTTTAGCCAATGATTTTGATTATGAAGTGGTCAAACTAGAAGCACCTGTTCAAAATGTCAAAATTCATTCTTATGCAGCACGTGAAAACAATCCAACGTTCTATTGGCCTTTCGTGGTGTTTTTAGATGATCAAGCTTGTGTTCTAGAAGGTGCAGGCGGCTACAAAAACCAAGAATTAGAATCAAATGCCATTCAGCACATGCATATCGAAGGCATTGTGCAAGTACCCAAAAACAGCCATTACATATTAATGACGCCATTAGCATCGGCCATTGATGTTGACCAACATGGACTGAGTAATCAAGGTCAACTCAAACTGAGCGTCATCCGTTAGGGATAATGAAAAAGAGAATAAAGATGAAACGTAATAAAAAAATTTTAGCTTTTACACTGACTGTTTTAGCTTCGGCACTCACAGGATGTGGTGGTGAAAGTGCAAATGTCATTCCTGAGAAAAATGAAACGACCTCTCTTAATGGATCATGTCTGAGTGGTAGCAATGGCTGCTTTGAGTTTGCACTTGATTATCCTATCGATGGTTTAAATTTCTACTGCGGTAGTGATACCGAAAATTCATACGTCACTTTGTATGACTTGAATGATGGAACTTCAAGTGGTGCGTGTAAAGCCGGTGATCAAATCACGTTCTTCTTACAAGGATCAGACAAGCATAAAGTAGAATTGGGTAAATTCTCACTCGATAAAATCGGTAACATGTCTGTTTCACAGATGCCACGTTTGAGTATTTTAGATATCGCAGAAGGCATTCGCACCACCGGTGGCAATGCAAACCTAAAAACATCACGTGAAATTGCCATTCGCTTAATCCGTATCATTCAAAGTATTGGTTTAAATGTAAACCCGCCACAATCGAGTGCAGCATTAAATTCAAATACAGATATACAACCGATTTTAATTAATGATTCGGTAAGAACTAAACTTGATCTGATGCTGAGTAATATCACAGTCGATCAATTTAAAAACACCACAGATAGAGAGTTTGAAAGTCTATTGTCTAAGTGGTTAGATATTTCCAAAGTCTCCAATGCAGACGCTGCAATCGTCCTTGATAAACTCCTGATTATTTCAAATGCCGCCGTCTATCAACCTGAATTCTCACTGTTCTCAACTTCAGATTTGATCAATAGTTATCTGAGTGGTTCCGAGGGATTGGTGGGTTGCGAGGCAGGCAAAGAATGTAAAGCAAGCAATACCACTGTTTCACATCTATTCGGTCACTTTATGCTCATGACAGACCGTCAGGGGCGTACTTTTGGTAGTGGTTTACAATGGCGTGGTATTCCACAAAGTGCAGCAGGTAGTACCACTGGTTTTGAAACACTCGGTGGATTAAATGCACAGTTGATTCGTCAAGTAGCACCTGTTCAAATGACCGCAGCTCCACAAAAGTCTTGGATTGGTAAAGAAGATAAAGCAATTCCTGCAAATCCAGGGTTTGTCTTTAAAACGCATGATTCGACTGCTGAGACAATGACCATTTATCAAGGGCGTCTATATAACGATTACATGATTGCGGGTACAGAACGTTTTTATAAACTTTTGACGGGCAAGAAAACTGAGGATGTACTGACACCTGCGCAGAAAAATGAGCTTGGCTTATGGAAGCAATCGGGCGGTTCAAAAGACTATGCCGGAACGATGGATCTTTATAAAATTTATCCAATCAGCTATTTAGACAATCGTGTCTTTAAAACCAAAGATAATGTGCAGTCTGGAAATACTTATATTTTTCCGCTATATGCCAATTTAAACTTTAAATTCACGGATACGAGTATTGCATCACAAACGGTACCTGTCGTGATTGATGAAAATGGTGATATTCGTACCAATTTCAAACCATCTTCAGCATCAGTTGATGAATGTTCTGCAACTTACGATACCGCAACGATGCAAAGTAACTATGGCGGTACTGTGGAGCAGCAGTACCCAATTGGTACAGTGTCGCGTGCATTTGTAGCAAATGCGACCTCTCAGCCGACGGATAATACCATTTCAATTCGTTTAATTTTGGGCAATCAAAAATTTGGGAATTTGAATGGTGCATTAGTTGGCATGAACTCAACCATCAAAACATCAACAGCGAATACAGATGCGATTGTGATCGGTGGTGCGCTAGTTAAACTTCAAAACTTACTCAAAGCTGATGAAAATACGGCATTAAGCAGTACAAGTACGCCAATTACTGATTCCTCGGGTGCGACTGTCAAATGGGCAAATAGCTTCGCGAGCTTCAATAAAGTTTTTAGCGGGCAGAATCCAGATGATACGCAGTCTAAAGAATTGGCGAAACTCTCGGGTGGTGAACTCGATTTACAATTGGCATCGTGCTATCGCGTGAAGAAAAAATAAAACCAATCAAAAAAGCCCATCAATTGATGGGCTTTTTTATAGCTTCATTGAAATGATGAGTTAACCAGTTTGGTCTAAACGTGAACCTAAGGTTTCTAAATGCATCGGATAAACTGCATTTTTACGATCTTCAAAATAATGTCTCAACGTGCGTTCTACACTTGGAAAAGCCAATTCACCCCAAGGAATATCAGCTTCATCAAAGAGTCGACTTTCAATGGTTTCTTCACCTGCGCCAAATTTTCCATCGACTAGGTTGGCTTTAAATAGGACATAAATTTGTCCAATACGTGGAATATTGTACATACAGTAAAGTTGTTCAATCTCTACTTCCGCTTCGGCTTCTTCGCGCGTTTCACGGGCTGCACCTTGTTCCATAGTCTCTAGCATTTCCATGTAACCTGCAGGGAGGGTCCATAAGCCATAACGAGGTTCTATGGCACGTCTGCACAACAGGACTTTATCTTCAAAGAGTACCAATGCACCGCAGATGACTTTCGGATTGACATAATGAATATAACCACAGCTTTCGCATACACGCCGTATTTTCTGATCGCCTAAAGGGATCTTTTCTGTTGTTTTATGCCCGCATGCTACACAAAAGTTCATATTCATCATCAAGGATAAAAAGTAGAATCAGGATAACTGAAAAATCAAATTTTGGCATCATTTCTATCCGCATGATTCAAAAATCAGCTATGATAAAAATCAAACAATAATGGAATGCGGTGTATATGAATGAGCGTGAATTAACATTAAAGTTGCAACAGCGTTTACGGTTTTCGAAACGTATTCAGCCTGCGCATGCCGCGGTGTTAATTGCGATTACAGATGAAGCCGATCCGAAAGTATTGCTGACTCGCCGTTCTGCTTATTTAAATAATCATCCGGGTGAAGTGTCTTTTCCTGGAGGAAAGCGCGATCCTGAAGACACCAGTAATATTGTCGTGGCATTGCGAGAAGCCTTTGAAGAAACGGCACTTAATCCATTTGATGTCAATTTGATTGGTGATTTGCCGATGCAAAAAGCCAAAAATGGCATGTTAGTAAAGCCGATTGTGGGGCTGATTCCGCCACAGGTACAACTCACACCTCAGCCTTCTGAAATTGATCGCATCTTTTTTGCCTCATTGCGCCAAATCATTGAAACTAAACCAACTCCGTATGAAGTACGCTTTGCGCAGCAATCGGTGTATTTTCCGAGTATACGGGTTGAAAATGAAGTGGTTTGGGGTTTGACCGCACGGATGCTCATCGCACTCTTTAAATATGGTTTAGATTATAAAAAAGAATGGCCATTCTTGCTTAATTCGCCTGCATTCCGCCCGATAAAACTCTTTAAAGATCAATAGGAAGTATTCGATGATTTATCGCTATCAAGGATACAGTCCCACAGCATTACATCAGCCATGGGATGGTTGGATTGCACCTAATGCAACCGTACTCGGTCAAGTTGAGATGGGTAAACAAGTCAGTATTTGGTTTGGCGCTGTCGTGCGTGGCGATAACAGTAAAATTCGGATCGGGCATTTTAGTAATGTGCAAGAAAATGCAGTGCTACATACCGATGTAGGGATTGAAATGAATATTGGTGACTATGTCACGATCGGTCATCAAGCGATGCTACACGGCTGCACCATTGGCGATAACACCTTGATTGGCATACAAGCTGTGATTTTGAATCATGCTGTGATTGGTAAAAACTGTATTATTGGCGCGAATGCGTTAATTCCAGAAGGCAAGATTATTCCTGACAATTCTGTCGTGATGGGTTCACCAGGTAAAATTGTCAAAACGGTTGATGAGGCGACCATTGAAAAGTTGAAAATGAGTGCAATGCACTATGCCAATCATTTCCAAAATTTTAAAGAACTGGTCGAAATCCAACTTTAAATCGTTTTTCGTACTTGAATAGTCGATGTCGTTGCCCCGATTTGAATGAAATTGTAGCGCACGATGGAAAATGTCGCGTAGTTGCAGGGAGTGGAGTATTATAATTCACGTTTTTTACTCTCCGAATTAAGGTTGTGCATGAAAGTGCTGGCATTGGAAACTGCCAATGAGCAGTGTTCCGTCTCTGTTATTGATGACACTCAAGAATTGTTCTTCCAACTCGATACGCGCGCGAAGGCACAAACACAAACGATTCTCCCTATGATCGAGCAAGGGCTAAACAGCCTGAATATCGACGTTTCAGAATTAAGCGCGATTGCCTTTAGCCGTGGACCCGGTTCATTTAGTGGGGTGCGTATTAATGCGGCAGTGACGCAGGCTTTGGCATGGGCGAATGATTTATCTGTTATTCCGGTATCGACATTACAAGCTTTAGCTCAAGCAGCCCATCGCTTACATGGTTTGACTGAAGTGACTGCGGTGCTCGATGCGCGTATGAGTGAAGTCTATATCGCAAGTTATCAGCTAGATGCCAATGGCATTATGCAAGCCGTCAATGAAGAACAGTTGTTAAATTACAACTTAGGCGCTGAAGCGGTTGTGTATACACCGATTGGTTCGGGTGCCGATTTAGTTCAAGCTGACGCATCTTTATATAAAAATGTCACTGCGAATGCACAAGACATTGCAAAAATTGCACGTATTGCAGCCAATTCGCAAAATTGGGTCAGCGCTGAATTGGCATTGCCTGTATATTTACGGGACAACGCGTGGAAAAAAATTCCAGAACAAGGTAAAGCATAATTAATTAGGATAAAGCATGGATCTTTTACTGCTCCTTAAAGCAGCCATTATGGGTATTGTGGAAGGGATTACTGAATTTTTACCCATTTCCAGTACAGGGCATTTGATTCTTGCCTCAGAACTCATGAATTTCTGGACAAAAGAAAAAAGTGATGTTTTTGTGATTGCGATTCAAATGGGTGCGATTGCTGCGGTCATTTATGAATATTGGGCACGTCTTTGGGGTGCTGCAACAGGGATTGTGAGTGGTGAGCCGCAAGGTCGCCGATTGGGCATTGGTTTAATTCTGGCATCGATTCCTATTATTTTGGTTGGACTCACCTTAGGGCAAACAGTAAAAGAGCTCTTGTTTAATAATATTGCCATTGCGATTGGGTTGATCGTTGGTGGTTTAATTATTATTTGGATTGAGAAACATCCACCTAAAGTCCGTGCGCAAGAAGTAGAAGATTTAAGTATTAAAGATGCTATTTGGATTGGTTTGATTCAAGTCTTGTCTTTAATTCCGGGGACATCACGTTCAGGGGCAACCATTATTGGTGCAATGTTCTTAGGCGTTTCACGTAAGGCTGCGACTGAGTTTTCTTTCTTCTTGGGTATTCCTGTGATTATTGGTGCAGGGCTGCTCGATTTGTATCAAAGCTATGATGTATTTGATGCGACTCAAGACTGGTGGGTGCTGGGTGTTGGAACATTGGTCTCTTTTGTTTCGGCGTTAATCCTCATTCGTGCCTTAGTTGCTTACGTGGCAAAGCGTGATTTCATGGTCTTTGCATGGTATCGCATTGTGTCGGGTATCTTGATCCTCTTATTTGCATATACAGGTTGGAATTTATGGTAGGCGTGATTCGCTTATATACTGAATCTGACGATCTCGAACAAGCACAGCAATTTAAGGCTGTGCTTTTTGCTCGTGGGGTAGACGTCGAGCTACAGCAGATCGACAAATTGAATGCACGCTTTTTACGTTTGCATCCTGATTTGGCGCTTTGTGTCGATGCTGCGGGCTTATGGTTGTGTGCCAATGGCATGAAAATGCAACCTGATTGGCATGCGGAAGTTGGACGCTTGAAACGTGCTTCCTTGAAGTCTGAAATGATTGCACGCGCTTGTAATCTTGGGGAAAAACCAAACTTAGTGGATGCTACGGCAGGATTAGGACATGACAGTTTGTTGATGGCGCATTTGGGTGCAAATGTTACTTTGGTTGAACGTCATCCTATTTTGTTTACTTTGCTTGAAGACAGTCATACGCGTGCACAACAAGATGCCTTTTTGGCAAATGTCGTGTCGCGGATTCATTTGGTTTTTTCAGATTCAGCAGACTATTTAACAGCGCAAGCACAACAAAAAGCAGTCTTTGATGTAGTGTATTTAGATCCGATGTTCCCACAGCGCGACCAAAACCAACAAGCCGTCAAAAAACAAGCACAGGTGAAAAAACAAATGCAGCTCTTGCATATGTTATTGCCTGAACATGGTGAGATGGATTTGGGCGATAATTTACTCGAATTGGCACAAAAAATTGCCAAACGTGTGGTGGTCAAACGTCCTCGATTAGCCGTATTTTTGGCAGGAAAAGAAACAAATCATCAATGGCAAGGGGATGCGTGTCGTTTTGATGCGTATTTTCAGCATGATCTTGTATCTTAGCGGGATATTTGCTTCTAAATTAACCAAGGATTTGCTATATAGTTGAAAAATAGCATTGATTAATACTTTATCAGGCATAAACTTATTGAGCGAATCAGCGAGCCACTTTATCTCCACGACATCCTATGATCGATTTTAAACCTTCCATTAATTTTTGGCATGATTTTAAGAGCAACCAAACTGCCGGAATATGGTTATTTCTCGGTTCAAGGCGTTCTTTACAACTGGTTCGACCATCCATCATGCAATTGGTGTTCTGGGGAATCTTAGGTGGCTGTGCCAATAGTTTATTTAGCTGGCTCAGTTCAGGTCGTATGGGAGATTTTAACTCTCAAGGTCTGATTAGTTACGCACTTTGGCCGTTTATTGCGCTTATTGTGGGGATTTTCTTATCCCAACGCATTAACAACCCACGTTTGATGTTGGTGCCTGCCTTACTGTGGTTGGTACTCGACACGCATATCATGCTGTTTCAATGTCTTATTCAGTTCTTGGGTGACATTGATTATCTGCCTTATTTTTTATATGACTATGTTCCTACGCTTTTTGTCGGACTGTTTGTTTGGCAAAGTTTGGCTGTGGTTTGGGTGTTCTCACGTGAATTAAAGTGGCCATGGTGGGAACGTGCCTTAATTATGCTGGCAACCTTGGCAACCTTAGTTGTCTGGCAAATTTCCGTCAAAGATCAACCGATTTGGAAGGTTGAGCAACAATCGCCGAGTTTTGCTGAAGATGCCTTTTATGCTCAGCCGACCTTACTCAATAAAGCACTAGATAATATTCAGTTTGGTGAGTTTGCCCAGTCGCATTGGTACTTTATGGGCGTTGCGGGTGCGAGTTATCAAGATGTTTTCCAATTTGAAATTTCACGGATACGTGAACAGTTTGATACTCGCTTTGGAACTTTTGGTCGTTCAATTTCACTGATTAATCATCCTGCTACGCGGACAGAAGTTCCCATTGCTACCAAAACCAGTATGGAATTGGCACTGCGCCGTATTGGGCAGCAAATGAACCGTGAAGGCGATGTGTTATTTTTATATATGACCTCACATGGTTTGCCGAATACCTTTGAAATGGAAAATGCGCCCTTAGATTTGGCGCAAGTCGATCCAAAATGGTTAAAGCAAACTTTAGATGCTTCAGGTATTCGTTGGCGTGTGATTGTGGTGGGTTCATGTTATTCGGGAAGTTTTGTACCCGCATTACAAGATGACAATACTTTGATTATTACTGCATCTGCAGCAGATCGTCAGTCTTTTGGTTGTTCGAACGAAGCAGACTATACTTACTTTGGGCGGGCTTTCTTTGATGAAGCGATGCGTGAGCAAAGTTCATTTAAGGGCGCATTTGAGCAAGCGCGTACAACCGTTGCGAAATGGGAAGCGGCTCAAGGTTTTGAACCTTCTGAGCCACAGTGGTCGATTGGTAAAAATATGGAATTGATGCTGCCACAATTAGAGCAGCGCTTATTTCCACCTGCGACCACCGCATTAAAAACACCTTAAAATGTCATGATCAATGCCTGTAGGCAAAGAGGGGAATGCACGTGGAATTATTACAGAACAACAAAAGCTTTGATGGCGAGCAGCGTATTTATGCCTTTGAATCGCACGTCCTAAAAAATAGCACGAAGTTTGGGATTTATTTACCATCTCAAGCCTTACAAGGACAAAGCTGTCCTGCCTTATTTTATTTGGCGGGCTTAACCTGTAATGAAGAAACCTTTGCCATTAAAGCGCATGCACAACGTTTGGCTGCGCAGTTGGGTCTCATTTTGATTACGCCAGATACTTCACCGCGTGGCGAGGGTGTGGCAGAAGGTGACCATTGGGATATTGGTCAGGGAGCAGGTTTTTATATCAATGCCACACAAGCGCCATGGGCTGAGCATTTCCAAATGGAAAGCTTTATAGTGGATGAGCTTTATCAATTAGTGAATCAAGAATTCGACATTCAACAAGACAGTATTGGTATTTTTGGGCATTCAATGGGTGGACATGGGGCATTAACCTTAGCCTTTAAATATCCAGAAAAATTCAAATCTGTCTCAGCCTTTGCACCCATTTGTGCACCGAGCCAATGCCCTTGGGGTGAAAAAGCTTTTTCAAATTATTTGGGCGATGATCGTGAAGAATGGCTGCAACATGATGCGACTGCATTGATCCAAGCCAAAGGTGCGCTCTTTAGTGATATTTTGATTGATCAAGGTTTTTCAGATCAATTTTATAGTCAACTGAATCCTGCTTTATTGCAACAAGCCTGCGATGCAGTCGGACAAAAGCTGAGTTTACGTGAACATCAAGGCTATGATCATGGTTATTATTTCATTCAAAGCTTTATTGATGATCATTTGCAATTCCATGCGGTTCAATTACAAGCTTAAAACGCTATTGCATTCATTTTAAATTTTATGTGTGAAGGGCTGAGTGTGAATAAACATCATCGCACTCAATCCTTACTGTAAAATACATTAAATAATAAAAATTAGGTCATCTATGCAAAATAACGAAGAGTTTAATCCAGTACGACCCTCGTCATTTGATTCACCTTTTCCACCCGAGATTCCTACAGATGACCGCTATGCGGTTAGACTGAATAAAATCCAACGCTTTGGCTTTCATGGCACAGGACTAGAATATTTTGGTATTTGGATCGTTAATATTGTATTGATGATTGTGACCTTAGGGCTATATTCGCCGTGGGCAAAAGTGCGTCGTCTGCGCTATTTTTACGGTAATACTGAACTTATACAACGGCGTTTTGACTTTACCGGTATACCGAGCAAAATTTTAAAAGGGCGTTTGATTGCACTCGCTATTTATTTTGCCATTTCAGTCATTTCAAACTTGTCTGTCAAATGGATGTTGATTGGATTACTCGTGGTTTATCTTGCCGTGCCTTGGTTGTTACGTGCCACCATCCGCTTTAATGCACGCAATAGTAAATTTAGTAATGCACGATTTTATTTTTCGGGTAGCAATAAACAAGCCTATTGGATCTTTTTTAAATCCATGGTGTTGTTTCTGTTGACAGCGGGTCTTATTTTTCCCGTGTTACTGTTATTTTATAAGCGCTATTGTTTTGATCATTTGTATGCAGGTCAGCTTAAATTTCGCTTTACCGCAACATGGCTCGATTTCATGAAAGCCGTCTATGTTCCTGTGTTGGCATTGATGGCATTTTCAGTGATGTTATTGATGAGCGTTGGCATGCCAAAATTGGGCAATGTGATGTATGACCCTGTTGCCTTAAGCGGCTTAGTTGGCTTGATCGCGTTGGCTTATGTCGTGTTGTTATTTGTATTTTGGCCATGGATTCAAGCGCGTATTTTTATGGCGACATGGAATAACGTGGTTTTAAGTCGTAGTAAGTTTCAAACCGATTGTAGTCAAGTGACTTTTGTTTGGATTGTAATCAGTAATTGGGTTTTAAGAATCATCAGTTTAGGCTTGCTTACACCATGGGCTGCAATTCGTATTTATCGTTACAAGGTTGAATCACTCAGTTTATATTTAAATAATGATCCGAACACGATGATGAATCAATTGCAAAAAGATCATAGTGCGATTGCTGAAGAAATTAGCGATATTTTTGATCTTGATATTTCACTTTAATAGGAAGCCCAGTCATGTCTTTGCAGCCAATTCATGTGATTTTCTATGATGGGATTGTGTCACAACCACGCCAAGCAAAACTCTATGCGTGGAATAAGCATTCTGTGCAAATCGAATATCAAGACCATGGTACGGTCGAAAAGATCTATACCTACAAAGACATGACTTTGATTGGTGCCCTAGGTCAAATTCATCCAGTGATTGAACTCAAAGATGATGCACGCATTGAGTTTTCAGAACCATTACCTGCTTGGTTTGATTTGGATCATAAAAATAAAAACAATTCGATTTGGAAATTAGAGCGTTCACCTTCACTTATTTTATTTAGTGTGATTTTCGTGGCAGCTTTTGCTTTTGCGACTGTTAAATGGGGAATTCCAACAGCGGCCTATCAAGTGGCAAAATATTTACCTGCCGACACGTTAAAAAGTATCGGTGACCAAGCTGAAGAATATTTAATAAACGCCACTGCGCCAAGTCAATTACCTCAAGCGCGTCAGGATAAAATTACCGCGGATTATCAAAAGTTGTTTGGTCAGCAAAAACCTGCGAAAATTTTATTTAGACAGGGGGATAGTATTGGTGCGAATGCGCTCGCAATTCCCAATAATACGATTGTGCTGACTGATGAACTGGTGAAGCTAGCAGCAGATGATCGCGAAATCATTGGTGTTCTTGCTCATGAGCAGGGGCATTTAGCAGAGCGACATAGTTTGCAACAAGCCATCAGCAGTTTAGGTTTTAGTGCGATTGTAATTTTGATTACGGGTGACGCATCGGACTTAATTACGACAGTTCCTGTTGCTATGATCGGTTCGAGTTATTCGCGTGATTTTGAAGCTGAAGCAGATCAGTACGCTTTAAAAACCATGTATCAGCATCAGATTTCGACTCAATATTTTGCGCAGTTCTTAGAGCGTTTGGCAAAGCATAATGGCGAACAAGACGAGAACGAAAAATCAATTCTAGAATTTTTAAGTAGCCATCCTGCAACCAAGGATCGTATTCAAGCGGTGAAAGATTTTGAAATGCAGCATCAAGGACATTAATCCTTGATGCATGCTTTAATGCCATTCGGTTGTTAAGCGTTCATTTCCCATACGTTCTAAATGATTAATTACGACTTGTTGTAAATGAACGAGATCAACACTTTCGTCATGCGCTTTGATCTCCACATATAGATCACTCAATGTCGGTGATAGGCGTAGTTGTGCTTTTGGCATCTCAATTTCAATTGTATTTGTCGCAGTGTTCACAGGGAACTTATGTTCCCAATGTTTAGATAAGCGTTTTGCAATACGTGCGGCTTGTAGTGTTGCAATGTGAGCTGAGCTTTTCATAAGGTCGCCTATGTCTTGATCGATCTATCATAAAGTGTGTTTTAGTCAACACAAACAGCTTTTATTTAAAATATTGTAAGGTCTTGAGCGCAGTATATAGATGCATTTGCTCAATCCGACAGGATTCATGACTATTTGCTATAATGGGACATTGATCTCCATATACTTCAGGTTGTCCCATGTCTAAGCCATTTTTAATCGCACCTTCAATTTTATCTGCCGACTTTGCACGTCTTGGTGAAGACGTTGAAAAAGTGTTGGAAGCAGGCGCAGATGTCGTGCATTTCGACGTGATGGATAACCATTATGTACCGAACCTGACTTTTGGTGCGGGCGTATGTAAAGCCTTAAAAAAATACGGTATCCAAGCACCGATTGATGTGCATTTGATGGTCAAACCTGTGGATCGTATGATTGGCGATTTCCTTGAAGCAGGTGCAGATATTATTACGTTCCACCCTGAAGCGTCAGATCATATTGATCGTTCATTGCAATTGATTAAAGCAGGTGGTGCGAAAGCAGGTTTGGTATTTAACCCTGCAACACCATTACATTACCTTGATTATGTACTTGATAAAGTCGATCAAGTACTCTTAATGAGCGTGAACCCAGGCTTTGGTGGTCAGAAATTTATTCCAATGACCTTAGAGAAGTTACGTGAAGCACGCAAAATCATTGATGCATCAGGTCGTGATATTCGCTTAGAAGTGGATGGCGGCGTTGGTCCTGCAAATATTCGTGAAATTGCTGAAGCGGGTGCGGATATGTTTGTATCTGGTTCAGCAATTTTTGGTAAACCTGATTACAAAACAGTGATTGATGAAATGCGTTTAGAATTATCAAAAGTGGGTCAAATTCAGCTGTAATCGTTTTTAAATTTAAGCTGATTGCTTTTGTGGATAAGTTTATGGATAACTATGTAGATATCTATGTTGATAACCATATGGATATCTTGATTAAAATCTAGACGCTTGCAGTCATTACGTTTAAATATTAGACGTTATATGTATAAAAAGAACTCAAATGAGTTCTTTTTATACATTCTAAGTACTGAAAATATCTGTTTATTTTATATTCGTTATGTGAGGTTATTGCTACTCATTAATTGAGCATTACTAAAAATAAATCGACTTTAAATTAAGGGATAAATACAGATTTAATCATTTGATTAATGTGTATAACTTGCTCAGTGCTGTGTTGTTATCCACACCAATTAGCTTGATAAGTAGTCAATTAAATAGATAAATCAAGTGAAATTTACCTAATGTGGATCCAAGCTCTGCCATTCACGCTATTAAATGATGTCGCACGAGTCCTTCAAAAATTGAGGCAATTTTGTAATTGATCTTCAATTTGTAACCACGATTTTATAAAATACTTGGAATAATAGGAGGAACGACCTCCCTTGTTGTTATTCATGTGAATCTGACAAGTGTAATATTCAGGACGACCTGATTCTTGAAAAGGAGTAAGGCGTGATGGCCTGGATTACCCTCATACTGGCAGGATTATTTGAAATTATTTGGGCATATTCAATGAAAATGTCCGAAGGTTTTTCCAAATTAACGCCTAGTATTATTACCATTGTTTTTATGATCCTGAGTTTCGGCTTATTGGCTTATGCCATGCGTACTTTGCCCTTAGGGACGGCATATACCATTTGGACAGGTATTGGGGCAGTGGGATCATTTTTAGTCGGCATTATGGTATTAGGTGAACCTGCAACCGCGATGCGTATGTTGGCTGCTGTTTTGATCATATCGGGTTTAGTGTTGATGAAATTATCTTCAACGTAAAACGAATCACGGAATCTGTGATATTTGCGCTAAGATCAATCGCCTGTATCACAGATTTTCATGCTCATGACGTTAAATTATCTTTATATGCATTCGCCCGTGGGCAGATTGCAGTTAGTTGCTGATGAACAAGCATTGGTTGCTGTGCTTTGGGAGTGCGAAAAAGCCAATCGCGTTCGCTTGCATCACTTGGTTGAAAATCAGAACAATATTATTTTGATTGAAACCCAAAAGCAGCTTAGTGAATATTTCCAAGGTTACAGACAACGCTTTGATCTACCTTTGAAATTGAATGGTACAGATTTTCAGCAGCAGGTTTGGCGAGCTTTACTTAATATTCCATATGGCGAAACACGCACTTATAAAGAAATTGCTTTAGCCATTGGAAATCTAAAAGCTGTACGTGCTGTAGGTAGTGCTATTGGACGTAATCCAATTTCGATTATTGCACCTTGTCATCGTGTGATTGGTGCTGATGGTAAGTTAGTGGGCTTTGCCGGCGGTTTAGCGAATAAAGAAATACTATTGAATCTTGAAAAGACAAATAAAATTTAAAAGTAGAAGAAATATTTTATGGATAATCCATTTTCAGCAATGTTTAGTTTCCTAACTTATTGGGTGTTAGGTGCAGGTCTAGTGGGAATACTTTTCCGTATTTTTCTACCGATGATTAAAGGTAAATTGGGAGAAAAGTATATTCGGGATGATTTTAAAAAATATTTAGTTGAACCTTATGTGCTTGTAAATGATGTGACCTTGCCAGATAACTAAGGTGGTACGACACAAATCGATCATATTGTGATGAGCCCTTATGGCTTGTTTGTGATCGAAACTAAAAATTATAAAGGTTGGATCTTTGGCAGTGAAAGGCAAAAGCAGTGGACGCAAACGATCTATCGGCAGAAGCATAAATTTCAGAACCCAATTCATCAAAATTATAAGCATATTAAAACTTTGGAATCTTTATTCGCAGATTTAGTTCCACCTAATGTGTTTATCAGTATTGTTGTTTTTGTGGGAAGTGCTGAGTTTAAGTCCAAGTTACCTAAGGGTGTTTTTTTAGACCGAGATTGGATTGAATATATAAAAACATTCCAATCTGAAGTTATTTCGCCAGATCAACTTATGATGATTCATCAACGATTAGAAATTGCATCATTAGAAAAATCTTGGAAAACCAATCGAGAGCACGTAAAAAATTTAAGACAGCGCAAGCAGCCATAAAAAAGCCCTTGCTTAATGCAAAGGCTCATCGTATTAAATTTTTGAAAACTTTAAATGATCGACAATTTCATCAAGCGGTTTGATGCGCTTTACAATGTCCCATAAAGCTTTGGCTTCAGGATAGTGCTTAGACATCATGCCAAGCCATTGTTTATAACGTCCCACCATATTCATTTCTTTTTTATACGCACCATTTAAGAAGCGAATTTGTAATGCTAATAGATCATTCCAACCCAGTAATGCATCATCACTATTTTGGCGAATGCATTGAGTAATGTCCGGTGTGGTCACAGCGCCACGACCAATCATAAGGTCTTCACAACCTGATTCAAGCTGACATTGCTTTGCATCAGTATTGTTCCAAATTTCACCATTCGCAATCACATTAATGTTTAAAGCTTCACGAATAGGTGCCAATTGATCCCAAAAAGCAGGGGGAGTATAACCGTCCGCCTTCGTGCGTGCATGTACGGTGACCCATGCAGCACCTGCACCTTGAATCGCATGCGCATTTTCCATCATGAAATTGCGATCCATATAGCCTAGACGCATTTTTGCCGAGACAGGAATATGACTTGGAACGGCATCACGCACGGCTTTAATTAACTGGTAAACCACTTCAGGTTCATCTAATAAAACCGAACCACCGCGATGTCGATTGACAGTTTTGGCAGGACAACCAAAATTCATATCAATTGCAGGTGCACCCATTTCAGCTACTTTTACCGCATTGGCGGCCATTATGTCAGGATTATTGCCTAAAAACTGTACATGCACAGGCGTACCCGATGCTGTTTTTCCATCGTTTAACAGTTCAGGACAATAACTATGATAGACATGATCGGGCAGAATTGAATCGGTGACACGGATAAACTCAGTCACACACCAGTCAAAGCTTCCAACAGACGTAAGTACATCACGCATAATGGGATCGGTTAAGCCTTCCATCGGTGCAAGAACAAGTTTCAAAGGGTCAGACCTGTAAAGAGAAAAACAGGGTTATACGATTTTTTGCACGGAATGTCTAGGCAAGGGTGAAAATTGATTTGAGATTGAAAATTCCAAGAGTCAGAAACGATGGTAATTTATGACATGATGAATGATCTCTAATAAAAATAGCGCATCCTCAGATACGCTATTTCAATCTTGTATATTTGATGATGTTATTTATACCGTGCCCACCCAGAAGTAGTTGATTCGACTTTTATACCAGTGTCGGTAGAAGTAACTGTTTCTGTCTTAATCCCAGTATGATTTTCTTTAGGAATTGTATAAACAAAACCAGTACCAAAAGTATTAGTTTCTTTATCGTATCCCTGACTACTCATATTGCCCACTAAACCACCTTTGGTAATACATCCTGCATCGATACTATGTGATTTCATTTTATTACGTGCAAGGGTATCGCCATAGATTAAGGTACAAGTACCGATATCAATATAATCATTGGACATCAATGCTACGTAGCCTAAATCTAGTTTAGGTACTAATCTGGATATATTGTTATTGTCATCAATATTCACATCTAGAATTTTACCCGTGGAAGGATCGCGATCCATAGAGTAAGAAAATTCTGATTCATTTTTACATAGATTTGTTGGAATTAAATATACATTTGAAATAGTTTCAGGGTTAGTATTTGGCAATAGACTTGAGAAATCTTGTGATCCATCTGCTGTTTTTAAAGCTCTGTTACAGATGATTGCTGCATCATTTTTTTCCCGTAATATGTTATATGGTGAGTAGATTCTTGGTGATGTTGCTGAAGCAGAGATACGACCCTCAGCCAAGATGGTATTTGTGTAAGTTGATTTTGAGTTGCCACCTGCAAGAGCTCCAGCAATGGTCACTGGTCCATCGAAATACAAAATTCCAGGAGCAAAAGCCGCATTATCTAGTGAAGATATACCACTGGATGATCTTAAGTTGTAGTAGCTGCCATCGTAATGATAGTCTTCAGTAAAACCCTCACTAGATCTAGTAATATCCAAACGAGGTAAATAGCCAACTATTTTACTACTACATTTTTTTCCATTGACTTGTGCACATATTGCTCCACTTCTATTCAGTGTAATAATCTCCCACCAAGGTTTAACTCTATCTATCCCATAATCTGCTAGATAGAAAGGATTGCCATTGTTCTCTTGAATAGGTGAGAAAGAACCATTTTTAATGACTTGTTGTTCGTAAGCACCTGTAGTTGCATTTTTCCCATATATGTAAATATCGCCTGTTACTTTATTTTTTAAATGGTTTAAATATACTCGGGTAAATCCGCCGATGCTTCTTTGAAATATATAATTTGCATCAAGCTTATATTGTTTGACGTCTATGAGCATTCCAAAGTTCATTAGGTCATTAATTGAATTGTAGATACTTATTGAATTAACTGGTGGTTCCATATTAATTACATAATGATCTTTCATGTATGTAAGTATCTCAGCTGTAGTTTTTTTAGATCGATTACCACCAATTCTTGTTATATTGTTTATGCTACCGCTATATATAGCATTTCCATGAATTTTTGAAGTTATGCTTATCTCAATATTTCCATTAATGTACGCACTTTGACGCACATCACTGCTTAAATCTGCATCAATTTTTCCATTCTTTGTATATACTGAGCCTTTAACTTCAGCATTATATAAACGAATATACGTACCTGCACTTAAGTACTGGCTAGATTCACTTGTAGCTTCGGCATTATCTAAATGTATATATTGGTTAGACTGAATACTACCTAAAACCTTGCTTCTCAACTGTATTCCACGTCCAACTTTTACATAATTTGAAGCGTAAATATTTCCTTGAACCGTATTATTACCATCAAGTAATAACGAATTACCGACTTCTACCCACCCTCGAGCAATAATATTGCCTTTAACAGTATTTCCTCCTCCTAATTCTGTGCCTATTTGAACATTACGCGCATTAATATTATTTGCCGAAGAGCTTAGGATTAAAATAACATCATTATTCGAATTAATATTTGCAGAAGTTTGACTTTGGTATAATTTTACTTGACCTACAGCATCAATATTTTGTGCTGAAGAGCTAGTCGCAATATAAACTTTTCCTAAAGTTTTTACATTTTGTGCATGGACATGGGTTTGAAGTGTTACATCTCCTTCAGCGCTAATATTACCAAATTGAGCAGGTTTAGTAATTATGCCCTCATGAATAGTAACCGAACCTTTGGCATTCAAATGAACATTACGAAATTTTTCACATTCGGAAGCAATACAATTTATATCTATATTACCTTTGGAATTGATAGTTAGTTCACTGATATTTTCCAGTTTAAAATCTGCTAATATTGCTACATTACCATCTACATTAATAGTTACTTTTGAATTAGGTAGCTCTGTTTTTATTGTGTTACCACTAAAATGAACATTACCACCTAAGCTTGCTTGGATGGCTTGGTCCACGACATTAACACTACCATTTACAATAGTGATGTCATATGTAACAGTGATTGTGGTGGCTGCTTGAGCGCTACTATTATTTGCTGCAATATCTGCTATAACGGTACATGTGCCCCCTGCAGTATGGCAACCAATGATTTTAGTGACAGTTGCATTTACTTTATGGTTGTCTGAATATTTTAAAGTAATATTTTGACCACTTAATTGTTGAATATTTTTAAAGTTTTCGGATCCCTTTTTTGTGAGATATTCCCTAAATGCACTGACACCCGCCCAACCCAAAATTTGTGCATTGGTTTGTGCATGTGCAGCGGTTGCCGCTTCTTTTTTAGTCATCAGTGCTCGTGCAACCGAAGCCGTAATTAACATGACTGTGATTCCTATGAGCAATACTAAAAGAATTGTTGCCATGCCGTTTTGTTTTTTAAATGTTTGCATTGCTCATCCTCACATTCAGGTTAATCGACATTAAATATTGTTTAAGCAAATTGAAGACTGAATTTGCTTGGAGTTAATATGTTGTCCCTGTGCAGTAATCGTGACAGTTTTGCTCCCTGAAGGATTGTGTTCACTAATAGCGTAAGGCGTGCACTTTTGTGGACTTACTAAACTTTGTAAACTGAAAGTAAAGATCGGTGCTGTACCCTCTGTGATTTCTTGATTTTTAATAGTAATTAATGGACTTTTGTTGGTGCTGCTATTTGTCCATGGAAGATCCTTAAGTACAGTATCTGTGCCACAATTGGTGTTTTCAAGTAGAAAAAGTTTGTATTCCTTCTTTGAGACATCATTTTGATAGGTCAATGCTTGGCATTTTAGGGTGGTAGGTTCTGCTAGGTCGGGAGTAAAGCGTAAATATAAAGTGTTATTGTCTACTGCAATGTCTCCTACATTGCCTGAACCATAACCTGCATTTTGGATAATTTTTTGTAAAACAAGCATGCCTAATTGAACTTGTGTGTCATAGTCTGCATCTAAAGATGACTCTAAGCTGATTTTGGAAATCTGCTTAAAAGTCATGAGCATCATGATCATGCAGAGCATAGCAATGACTAACCCAACGAGAACTTCTAACATAGTAAATCCATTGTTTTTCATGTTTATCTCCCTACGACATAACATGATGGATCGGGACCATTGGTGATACAGCTATCTAGAACATCAGCTTTTTGGCTTGCAACTAAAATAGGCATTTCTACTGTCCAATCTGTACTCATTCTTTGAGTAAAGCATTTAAAGTAGTAAGTGGTGTTACCAATGGATTTAGTTGCTGTAGAAATACGGCTGCAAAGATTAGCAACGCTTGTTTGAGTCTGTGCAGCTTGGAGCCTATTTTGCATTTCATTGACTATAATAAACCCAATATTCATATCTTTTTGCGTAGTGATCATACTCTTAATCGCAGCACCACTACCCAAAACAATAATAGAAAATAGTAGCAAAGAGATTAATGATTCCACGAGGGTAACCCCACGTTGCTTAGCGAATAACGATAGTGGCTGTTTCATTATTCTTTCCTATAGTCAATGTTGGATTAGCTGTTGCTGAACAGGTAGAACTAGGCGTAAGTACACCAATATAGTTAAAATCCAAACAATTAAGGTAAGTTGCCCCTTGTATAACATTAATATCTGGAAGAATTACGCTGTAAATAGCCTCACTCGGCTCACTTATGGGGCATGAACCGTAAATAACTTTAATTACTTTTTTAGGGGCAGGTGGATTGGGTGAACTAGGTGGAGGGGAGGTTTGCCATGGATAAAGACATACAGAGGCTGCTGTTTCATTCAATGTGGTATTATTCTTATTCCTAAGAGCAATAGCTTTTGCTTGCGAAATTGCATTTTGAATACTTGAGGTCGCATTATTGACCTGACTTTGATCAATCCAAGCACTTGTCAGAGAGCTACCCATAAATAGTACAATTGTTATTAAGCTAATTGTAATCATTAGTTCAATTAACGTAAGTCCTTTCTGTGGCATTATGTGCTGTCTTTTTTTTATCATGTTAAATCCATCCTGAGCCGTGACTACATGATGACGCTGCTTTTGATCCATCTGATTTGAGTGTCAAAGTGCAACCTACAAATTTAGTTTCTGTTTCACCTTCAGCACTTAGCACATAACCAGTAGTATCAGTTGCATAGGTATACTTAAAATCATTTGAGCTAGGATTCCATGATTTAAATTGCGTTTTTGTTTCAAATGTGGTCGTTGTAGGTGTAGAGGGATAACTGAGTGTTCTTTGGTATATATTTTCTGCAGCAAGTGATAATGCAACTAGATTTGATTGAGCTTCTTTAATCTTCGCCCGAGTGACATAGTTTTGATAACTCGGCAATGCGATTGCTGCAAGTATGGCAATGATCACCACTGCGATCATGAGTTCAATCAGTGTGAAACCTTTATATGTATTCATAAGTACCTCACATTGCCATTATTCTTAAATTCAGTTATTTCGTATAGGTATAATCAAAAAAGTGTTATGTAATTGAAGTTATCACTATAAATTAGGTATTAACGCTAAGATTCTCAATCAAAATGTGATGAAGTGTGATCTTTTGGAGATAAAAGGATTATTTGTTATCAAGCCTAATTGTTGTGTAATTTTATTTAGTAAAGGTGTGTACAAAGCGTTACTAGAGCTTGAATATTATTTTATGCTCTATGTTTATATAATTTATAATATTGTTTATTAACTGAATAAATGGGTGATTTTTTTATTTATTATGCTGATAGATTTATTAATATTAGAGTTCTTTCATAAGTCATTTTTTACTCAGCTCCATGTTGTAGACTCCAGCAATTAAATTGAATCTTAAGCCTAATCTTTTGCCGCGGTTGCGATATCGCTCGGTAAGGATTTTGAAGGTTTTCAAACTGCCAAATACATGCTCAATCCCGATTCTTCTTTTATTGATTTCTTGATTGTAGACTTTTAGTTCGGGATGTAATTTGCAGCGCTTCTTTGCTTTAAGAGGCAATAAGCTATTTGGATACACTGCGTAAATCCCTTGATAGCCTTTATCTGCAAGGATAAAAGACCCTTTAGGAACCTGATTTAAATTACGTTTGAATAGCTCGAAATCATGTACAGCACCACGACTCGTGCATAAACTCAGAACTTGCCGAGTTCTATAATGGATAATGGCTTGAACTTTAAAAGTATGTGCCTTCTTCTTGCCACTATAGCTTTTCTTCTGTTTTTTTAGGTCTTTGTATTGGAATTTCTGTGGCATCTACGATCACCACATTCCAGTCAATACCTTCGCCTTCAGGCAAATTCTTCGGTAAATTAAACAGATTGGATTTGATTAGGCAATCCTCTACATGGCGGACGATTCTTGAAGCAGTAGGCTCTGACACGCCATAACTTGTTGCGACATGGAATAAAGTTCGGTATTCACGCCAATAGCTCAGACAGAGTAAAACCTGATCTTCTACACTTAACTTAGGTGGTCTACCTTTAGTCGGGACATGTATTTTCAGTTGTTCAACCATTAAATCAAAGGTTGAAAAACTGATGCCTGTATATCGCTTAAACTGTGTTTCAGAAAGCTTCTTCAAATCGATGTATTTCATCCGCAGATTATGCATGAATATTTAAAATTCTTCGGTACAGATAATCAGCAAAAGATAGATCGTTTTTTGATTTATGAAAGAGATCTATTATAAGGGCAATTTCGATATTAAATTTAAGATAAAAATAGACTGAAAAACATCATTTCTCAAATTATTGTAACTTTCACTTACTTATTTAAAATCATTTCAAGTACAAATTTTGAGCCAATAAAACCCAAAGCTAAAAGTCCAAATCCAAGTAAGGTAAAGTGCACTGCTTTTTGTCCACGCCAACCAAATTGGTAATGACCAATCAACAATGAACCATAGACGAGCCAAGAAATAATACTGAAAGCGGTTTTATGCGCTAAGTGTTGAGCAAAGAAATCATCAATAGTAAAGAAACCAAAACCAAGTGCAACAGTAAGCAGTACAAAGCCAGTCATCAACATATCAAAGAGCAAACGTTCCATATGTTGATAAGATGGTAATAAACTGACCCAAACACGACGTTTTTGTTTATTCTTGAGTTCACGATCTTGAAAACGAAGAATTAAAGCCTGAATAGTCGCCATGAGAAGTACAGCATAGGCAGAGAGGGACAAAATAATGTGAATATCCAATCCCAAAGAGTTTTGTGTGGTAAATTTTGGCGGTTGGCTAAAAGCAAAACCTAAAATGAGACCTGTCGCAGCCACAGGAATGCCCAGTAAATTTAGGGCAAGCGTCGGTCGATAAGTGCTATAAATAACACTAAGCAAAAGCATTAAACCGGAGGTAAACGAGAGCAGCACAAAAACATCATAATTCATGCCAAGCGGTGTGAGTAGATCGCCCGATAGAACTAAAGCATGCAGAATCAAGCCCAATGCAGCGGTAAGACTGACAAACCATTGATTCGGGATGCGTTTAGACATTAAGTGAATAAACAAATACCAAAAAGATGAGGTATAAGCGATTAATGCTAAGATCGTATAAACCAACGGCAGGCTAATCATGTCAAACCTTTTTCAGGATGATGAATATTCATTTATATAAATTCGATGCGAACTACAGTATCCTATAGCATTCTATGCATAAATTTTCTATTTTAAGAAACAATTTTTTGCTCATGGCTATTTTAAGCGGATTTTGCAATGTTTGATACCTTAACAGAACGACTCACGCAGAGTTTAAGAAATGTTACTGGCTCAGGGCAGCTAACCGAAGACAATATTAAAGATACGTTACGTGAAGTGCGTATGGCGCTTCTTGAAGCCGATGTTGCTTTACCTGTCACTCGTGAATTCATCGCGAAAGTTAAGGAAGAGGCATTAGGCCAAGAAGTGATGACTCAGTTATCACCGGGGCAAGCTTTCGTCAAAATCGTTCACGACGAATTGACCAAAATGATGGGTGCGGCGAACGAAAGCCTAGACCTTGCAGCAAAACCACCAGTTGTTGTCCTGCTTGCAGGTCTACAAGGTGCGGGTAAAACAACAACTGCTGCAAAACTTGCACGTTTTTTACAAGAACGTCAAAAGAAAAAAGTGGCAATGGTCTCTGCAGATGTTTATCGTCCTGCTGCAATTAAACAGCTGCAAACGGTTGCTGGTGAAGTTGGCGCGATTTTCTTTGACTCGAATGCCAATGAACGCCCAATTGATATTGCCAATCGTGCAATTGAGCAAGCAAAAATTCAATTTGCGGATGTCTTGATTGTCGACACCGCAGGTCGTTTACATGTCGATGACGACATGATGGACGAAATTAAAGAACTTCACGCTGCGATTAACCCAACTGAAACCTTGTTTGTTGTCGATGCAATGACAGGTCAAGATGCGGCAAACACAGCAAAAGCCTTTAATGATGCGTTACCACTGACTGGTGTGATCTTAACGAAAACGGATGGTGATGCCCGCGGTGGTGCAGCACTTTCTGTTCGTGCAATCACAGGCAAGCCAATCAAATTCTTAGGTATGGGTGAAAAACTCGATGCCTTAGAGCCATTCCATCCTGAACGTATTGCGCAGCGTATTTTGGGTATGGGTGACGTGCTGTCTTTAGTCGAGGAACTTGAACGTAAAGTCGACAAAGAAAAAGCCGAAAAAATGGCGAAAAAATTGCAAAAAGGCGGTAGCTTCAACTTTGAAGATATGCTGATGCAATTTGAGCAAATGAATAAAATGGGCGGCATGATGGGCTTCTTAGACAAGTTGCCCGGTATGAGCAATGCAGGTCTACAAGATGCACTCGCTCAAGCTAACCCAGAAAAACAAGTGAAAAAAATGGAAGCGATTATCCAATCGATGACCATTAAAGAACGCCGTAATCCTGATCTGATGAATCCAAGCCGTAAAAAGCGTATTGCAGCAGGTTGTGGTATGGATGTGGTTGAAGTCAATAAATTGATTAAACAACATGCACAAATGGCGAAAATGATGAAGAAATTTGCCAATCCATCAGGTATGGCGAAAATGCTCAAATCATTAGGCGGCTTGCAAAAACAATTCGGCGGTGGTGGCGGTATGGGTCCATTGTTCGGTGGTAACGACAAGAAATAATCTCATTATTTCCTGTTCGAAAAGGCGCGTTAAGCGCCTTTTTTATGCGCTATCGAAAACACAACAGATGCTTACTCATTTTTAAGATGGCTTCAGGCACACTAATGCTTAGAATAAGGAGAAAGAGTAATGACACAGGTTTTCGTGATCCATGGTTATACCGCAAGTCCTGAAGAGAATTGGTTTCCATGGATGCAACAACAAGCAAATCAAGCAGGTGCAAGTTTAAAAGTATTGCGACTCGATCCCACAGAGACACCTAGTTTAGTGGTTTGGGAGCAGCAAATTGATGAGCAAATTGAAAGCATCGATCAACACACCATTTTTATTGCGCATAGTCTAGGTTGTATTGCCACGCTGCATTATTTATCACGGGTATTACAAAAGCAGACGATTCGACAATTGGTCTTGGTAGCTGGTTTTAATGGTCGTTTAGGACGCTTAGAGCAGGTCAACCCATTTATAGACGCTGCGAAAATTGATTTTGAATTGCTTAAACGTCAGATTGAACAGCGTGTGGTGATTTATTCCGAAGGAGATGATCGTGTCGCAGCACATTTCAGTTTAGAGCAAGCCAAAAGTTTAGATGCAGATGTCATCCCAGCACAGCATCAAGGACATTTTATTGATTCAGAAGGCTGTACTGAATTACCTGAAGTTTGGCAGGCGATTGCAAAAAATCTTGTACTTAAAGCCAAATAAATAAAGATGATCGAGCCTAATTAATTCAACTTTACTAGCGATATGCGAAAAAGCGTGAGATGAATTGAGCTTGAATCACGCTTTTCTTTCGATTTCATTCAATTGATGAAACTTTTACTGAACTTGTATTCGGTTCTGATAAACGCGCAGCAAAATGTTGTAAGCCTTTAAGTAGTAAATCAGGCTCAATCACAGGGTTAAATTGGGCTAAATTTTGGGCGAATAAAGGCGCATCACCGCCTGTCAAAATGAGTTGGGCTGGGAAGTCGTGTAACACTTTTTCGATGGTGCTGAGCAACCCCAATAAAATGCCATGATGCACAGCATCAATGGTATTGCGTCCCGGTGAAAGTGCTTCAAATGCAGCATCAGGAATTTTAATCCCTTTGGTGTTCTGAATGAGTGAATCACGCTGCAAGTACAGATTCGGTAAAATAAAGCCGCCAAGATGAGTCTGACCTTGCGCTAAATCAATGGTGAGAGCAGTACCGCAACTGATCACACAGTAATTCTGCGTTGAGTCCTTCGCGACAGCCAATACTTGTAACCAACGGTCAATTCCGAGCTGTGTTGGATCATCATAGCCGCAGATTAAGCCTGCATATTCCGCCTGAACTTTCGCGATGATGACAGGCACATTTAAGCGTTTTAGAATTTTAAAAATGCGGTCATTATTTTTTTTATCGAGCACCGAAGAGATGCCTACTTGGTGAATCGATAAGCGTTTAAAATGTTGTACTAGCCCTAAAAGTAAATCCGCGGGGGATTGCAAATGCAATTCTGCACCATGCTCAAGAATTTGCTCATGGTCAGTGATCCAATATTTTAGTCGGGTATTGCCAATATCTAACCATAATTTTTTCATTCTTTGCCTTCCATCAGCAAGGGTATTTTAAGCGTAACTGACCTTGATAAAAAACTTTTATACCCATTGCTGTATCAATTTGCACAGCACCATCGGCTTGAATACCAATAAAAGTGCCAAGATATTGACCGTGTTGATCGGTAAATTCAACGCTTTGTTGCATAAATGCTGCATGATAATTAAAACGTGCGGCTAAATTTTGACTGTTATAACTAAACCATTGACCAGCTTGCTGAATCGCTAAATAAATTTCACTGATTAATTTAATACGCTGACGATCTTCAAGCCCAAGCTCATGCAATGACGTCACGGCTTGATCAATACTCGGGTCTTGAATCGGACTTAAATTAATCCCAACGCCAATAATCGCTTGGTGTTGATTAAGCGGTTCAACCAATATACCGCCCCATTTTCCCTGTGGGCTATACAAATCATTCGGCCATTTCACCTGAATGTTTAACTGTTGCAGGCTCGGTATTTGTAAGATATTTAAAGCAATTTCAAGTGCAAGACGACCATCAATCGCTATATCAGTGCTCAGCAATGTGCTTAAATAGATGTTGCCTTCAGGAGAGATCCATTGTCGTTGTCGTTGACCACGACCTTGGGTTTGCACACGACTGCTCACGAGAACGTGGCGAATGCCTTTTTGAGCAATGTCTCGCACATCATCATTGGTTGATGCTGTGCTTGGTTTAAGCAGCAACACTTCAGGAAGCTGATCTGCAGCCATCAATAGTTGTTGCAGTTCACGAGTTTCTACATCCATTTGAATCTAAACGTGGGAAATGTCGGTATGGAGTTAATCATATATCTGTTGATTGGTGCAATTGCAGGATTTACCGCAGGACTCTTTGGGGTTGGTGGTGGGCTGATTATTGTGCCGATTCTGTATATCGTGTTTACTCATATGAATTACGATCCTGACGTGATTATGCATATGGCGGTAGGAACATCACTTGCCACAATTATTGTTACGTCAATCAGTTCTGTGATGGCGCATCATAAAAAAGGTGCGGTGCTTTGGACTGTCTTTCGTCATTTAGCCCCTGGTTTGGTTGTCGGTTCATTTATTGGTGCAGGAATTGCAGATTATCTGTCGGGATACGGTTTACAACTCTTGATTGGTTTCTTTGCCTTATGGGTTGCTTTCAAGATGTTCATGGGTGCCAATACTCAAATTGATCCCACTAAAAAATTACCATCAACACCTATGCAAATGGCAGCAGGCGGTGGCATTGGTATTGCTTCAGCCATCTTTGGTATTGGTGGCGGTAGTCTGACGGTACCATTTTTAAATAAATGTGGTGTGGTGATGCAAAAATCAGTAGCGACCTCAGCTGCCTGTGGCTTGCCTATCGCAATCGCAGGTGCGCTCGGCTTTATTTGGTTTGGTCAGCAATCAAACGTCGATGTACCGAATACACTCGGTTATATCCATATCTATGCATTTATCGGTATTAGTATGATGAGCTTCTTTACCGCCAAAGTGGGGGCGAAAGTCGCACATAGATTATCACCTGCAATGCTTAAAAAATGTTTTGCGAGCTTGCTGAGTATTGTGGGGATCTATTTTATCGTGCAAGGTTTCTCATCATTCGCTTAATCCAAGTAGATACTTTTTTATAGATCATCATCTTGGAATGAGGTCGCTGTAAAAGACTTGAAATAGAGGTTTATCTTTAAAATTGGCTGTATAGACAGAAGATTGTCTGACAATGTCAAAGTATGACCTGGCAAAATACGTTAAATATAAAACAGTGCATCTTTTGAGTTGCCACCGCATCAATAAAAAATAAAACAGGAATGCTATGCAACAGGTCGAAACGCAAAGTTTATCCGAGCATATCGCCAAACATATTAGTGAACAGATTATTCGTGGCGAATTGGTCGAAGGTGAGCGCATACAGGAACTTCGGATTGCATCTGAGCTTGATGTCAGTCGTGGTTCTGTGCGTGAAGCATTGTTATTGCTTGAACGTACTCAACTTATTGAGATTTTCCCCAGACGTGGCGCGATCGTGTCGGAAATGTCTGCGTTACAAGTCCGTGCGTTGTTTGAAATGACCTGTTTGTTGCTTGGGCAGATTGTCCATCGGATGGCAGAAACATGGCGTCCCCATGAAGCGGAGCGCGTTCAGCTATTATTAGAACAATTAGACGCTGAAACTCGCCAAGGTAACACCGAAAAGTTTTATGATTTGATCTTTCAAGGATTGGCAGATCAGCATGAAATGGTCGGTAATCCATACCTGATGCGTTACTACCAAGAAATGTTGCCATCACTACGCCGTAGCTATTTTTTAACCTTGAATATTTCTAAGCGTGAGCTGCAAGAATCTTTTGAGTTGTTTAAATCGATTACAGATGCTGTTTTAGCGCGAAAATCACATCAAGCGACTTTATTTATGGAAGATTTTTGTCGACACTTGCGCAACCTTGTGTTGGAATCGCTGACACGGATGAAACAAATTGAACTCGCGTGGGCAAGACGTTCACGACGATAACATCAGGACATTATGCGTTTAAGCAGTTTAAAACTTTCAGGCTTCAAATCGTTTGCCGATAGCACGACTTTACATTTTAAAGACAACCGCACCGCAGTCGTCGGTCCGAATGGTTGTGGTAAATCCAATGTCATTGATGCCATTCGCTGGGTCATGGGCGAGTCGAACGCGCGCCAACTGCGTGGTGGCAGTATGCAAGATGTCATCTTCACAGGCACTGCAAAGCGTAAACCCGTCGGTTTGGCCAGTGTTGAACTGCGTTTTGATAATACCTATGGCAAATTAGGCGGCATGTATAACGCTTATACAGAGCTTGCGGTACGTCGTCAGGTCAATCGGGATGGTAAGTCCGAATATTTTTTGAATGGCACCAAATGTCGCCGTCGTGATATTACCGATATTTTCTTAGGTACAGGTTTAGGTCCACGTTCATATTCGATTATTGAGCAGGGCATGATTAACCGACTTGTCGATGCCAAACCTGAAGAAATGCGTGTGTATATTGAAGAAGCAGCAGGCGTCTCGCGTTATCAAGCGCGTCGCCGTGAAACTATGCTGCATTTGGATCACACCACACAAAATTTATCACGCCTTGAAGATATTGCTTCAGAACTCAAATCTCAGCTCAAAACTTTAAAGCGTCAGGCTGAATCAGCGATTCAATACAAAGAACTTGAAGCACACATTCGCACGATTAAGATTGAGACCTTATCATTCCAATGTGAGCAAAGTCAGCGCTTGCAAGAAGAATATACCCTGCAACTGAACACGCAGGGTGAAACCTTTAAATTGGTTCGTTCTGAGTTGACCACGCTTGAGCATGATTTAAGTAATACCAGTGAATTGTTCCAGCGTTTAATTCAGCAGTCGACCCCATTGCAAAACGAATGGCAACAAGCAGAAAAGAAACTGGCTGAACTTGAGATGACTGTGCAGCAAAAACAGTCATTGTTAGCGCAAAATTCAACTCATTTACTGCAACTTGAACAACAACGCGCTCAAGCCAAAGAACGCCTACAACTGATTGAGCTGCAATTAGAAACCTTGTATGAGCAACTTGAAGATCAAACCGCACAGTTGCAGCAACTAGATGCAAAAAATCAAAACCAACAGCAAAGTGTCATTGATCTAAAAGCCCAACATGCCAATCTCTCAGTGCAATTTACTCAAATGAAAGCGCAAGTTGAGCAGCAGCAACAACGTCAATTGCAAATGTCTGCCCAAAGCGAGCAATTGGTCAAAAATATTGCACGTATTGAGCAGCAAAAAGCAGTGCTGCAACAGCAGTCTCAACAAATTCAACATGAAGCGCAACAAGATGAACTGGAACAGCAGCAACAAGACAAAATCACAGCTGAAAAAACGCTGACAGATATTGAACACGCACTGAATATTTGCAAGACGCAACAAGCACAGCTTCACGCTGAGCAACATCAGCAACAACAACAAGTGATGCAGCTGAAATCAGAAATTCAGGTATTGCGTTCAGAGCAAAAGCATCTTGATCAGCTCGTGACCAAAGCCAATCCAAAGCATAATCCCAATGCTGTACAACTCATGCAGGTGTTAAAGCTGAATGAACAGGGTAAAGCACATGCGACGCTAATTGAAAAATTCTTAGCGAAATGGCTTTCAGCTCAAGTTCTCGCAAAAGATGAAGATTTCTTCACTCAGCAAGCGCGTCAACTGAAACAAACTGAGATTCAAGACAAAATTTGCATTGCCAATAGCACATGTTTGGCAGATTGGATTGAAGCGCCGCATTATTCACTTTGGCAGAATGTTGCTGTGGTTGAAAACTTAACCCTAGCTTTGTCATTGCAAATAGCGTTGGCTCAAGGTCAGACTTTACTCAGTTTGGACGGCTATCATATCGGGCAAGATTGGATCATTGGGCTAGATTATGATGAGTCAAGTCAAGCAGGTCAGGGTGCGTTAAGTCATCGTATTCGTCTAGATGAAATTGAGCAGCAGTTGAGTGAGCTGCAAGCCGCATTATTACAGGCTGAACAGCAATTACTCGAAAGTAATACATCTTTGAATCAATGCAATGCGCAACACCAAAGTTTGACAGCGCAGCTGAAACAAGCGCAACAGGCAGTACAGCAGCTCGACTTAACTATTGCCAAAGTTCAAAGTGCGACACAGGCATTTGCAGTCCAAAAGCAACAATTGCAAAACCAGTTGCAGCAACTGGATGTACAGCTTGAAGAAGACGCCATGCAAAAAGATGATCTTGAAATTGATCTGCATGCCTTAAACATCAAACTTGAGCAGAGCCTACCAATCTATAAAACCTTGCAATTCCAACTTGATGAATTAAATCTTCAACTTGAAGATGCTCAACAACAGTATCAATTAGCGCAACAAGAGCTTGAATTACTGCGCCGTCAAACCGTGCAGAGCAAACAACAAGTTGAATTGTTAGAGAAAGATCAAAACTTCTTGAAGCAGCAACAGCAGCAAATTTTGGCGCAGATGGAACAAGCGAAGAGCTTAATTGATCCTGTACAGCTTGAACTGCCTAGTTTGCAGTCGCAATATCAGCAGCAAGCAGATTTGACTGCCAAGCTACAAAAAACGTGGTCAGCGTGGCAGTTGGAACTGAATGATGTTCAAGCCAAGCAAAAATTACTGACCGAAAAACGTCAAAGTTTCCAACAGCAAGACGAAAAGCTTAGAACGGATTTGGAACAAAAACGTTTAGCATGGCAATCTGCGCAATCAGATTTACAGCACTATTCAGAACAGCTTAAAGAGATGAATAGTGAAATCATCACAGGCTTGAAGATTGATATTCAAGCGCACCAAGCCAAGCTAGAAAAAGCACAAGCACAGTTTGATAAGCTCGGAGCGGTGAATCTTGCAGCATCTGAGGAATACGAAGAAGTCTCAAAACGCTATAATGAACTCAGTCATCAAATGCAAGACTTGGAAAATACCGTGCAGCAATTACAAGCTGCAATGAAAAGTATTGACCAAGAAACCCGCAAACTGTTTATGAGTACCTTTGATCAGGTCAATAAAGAGCTTCAAAACTTATTCCCGAAAGTATTTAATGGCGGTGAAGCGAGTTTAAGCCTTGAAGATGGATGGCAATCGGGTGTAAAACTGATGGCACGACCACCGGGCAAGCGCAATAGCTCATTGGCACTGCTTTCTGGTGGTGAAAAAGCATTAACAGCATTGGCGTTGGTGTTTGCAATTTTTAGACTGAACCCTGCACCATTTTGCGTCCTTGATGAAGTCGATGCACCGCTTGATGATGCGAACGTTGGACGTTTTTGTAATTTGGTCAAAGAATTGTCTGAACACGTACAATTTATTTACATTACCCACAATAAGCTTGCAATGATGATGGCAACTGATTTGCTCGGAGTAACCATGCCAGAAGCAGGTACTTCGAAATTAGTCTCAGTCAATTTGGAACAAGCAAAAGAATACGGCGAAGCTGCGGAGGCTTAAAATGGAAATCACAACACTGATCGGGATTGTTATAGCGGTCGTGATCATGCTCTTGGGCATTAAAATGATCATTAAGAAACCTGCGGATGCACCGTCTTTGGATGCTGATTTGCATATTGATCCAGACAGTCAGACACCAATCATTCCGCGTCATGTGCGTGCGCAGTTGGCACAGCAAGACACAGCGCGCATTGAACCTAGCTTAAGCGATGCAACGGCAGCTGAAACTGCTCAAACCGAAAAGAAAGAACCGACATTTATTCAGTTAACGCCGGATGCTCAACAAAAAGCAGAGGTAGATACTGAAACAACAGCAACGCTAAAAGTAGATGAAGTTGAAAAGACTGAATCTGTTATTGAAACTGCACCTGTAGAGCCAATAAAAGCTGAGATAGTGCCTCAAGTCGAGGCGGTTGAAGAAAATAAGCCGGTCGCTGCTGAATTTAGTTTAAATGCCAATATCGAAAAAGCTGAAATTTCTGACTTTAACGAAGAAAGCAGTATTTTAGATGCGCATCTACATGAACAAAAAATTGTGGATGAAGAAAGTGCTTTAGCCAATGCTGAAACGGTTATTTCATTGCATATTTATCCGCAAGGTCGTGTTTTATCAGGTGAAAAAACCCTGAAAGTTTTGTTGAAATATGGTCTGCGTTATGGCGAATTGGCATGTTTCCATCGTTATAGCGAAGATGGCTCAAAACTACTTTTCTCAGTATTGCAAATGACCGATACCGGTATGGAAGGCTTTGACCTTGAAACGCTATCGACTGAAGAAGTGAAAGGTTTGGCTTTCTTCTTGGCATTGCCACATAGCGATGTGCAAAATGCGTTCGATACCATGGACAGTATCTCGCGTCTAATTGCCCGTGAAGTCGATGGTCTGGTCTATGATCAAAACCATCAAGAATTTACCCCACAGCTGCGTGAATTCTGGCGTCATCAAGCGATTGATTATCGTGTTGGACAACCAGTAGAAGTTTAAGTTTCGCTGTTGAAACTGCGGATGCTGATTTTTATAATAGCCAAAAGCTGAATATTTTATAGGGCGGATTTTCCGCCCTTTTTTATGGTGAAACTCATGACCCACGACGCCACTGTCATTGCGCAAATGCGCCAATTGATTCAACTCATTGCCAAGCATAATCATGCTTATTATGTGATGGATCAACCGACCATTGAAGACAGTGAATATGATCAGCTGTTTCACCAATTAAAAGCATTAGAGCAAAAATATCCTGAGGCTATACAAGCAGATAGCCCGATCAATAAGGTGGGTGGTCAGCCACTCTCTAAATTTGATAGCATTACCCATGTAGTACCGATGCTGTCTTTGGGTAATGTCTTTAACAAAGAAGACCTATTTGCCTTTGCGAAACGGATTGAAGAACGTCTGCCGAATCAAAAAATTGAATACGACGTTGAACTCAAATTTGATGGACTTGCTATTTCGCTGTGGTATGAAAATGGCGTACTTGTCCGAGGCGTCACACGTGGTGATGGTGAAATGGGCGAAGATATTACTCAAAACGTAAAAACCATTCGTAATTTACCCAAAGTTTTATCGACGACGACAGGCAGTGTTCCGACGTTGCTTGAAGTGCGCGGTGAAGTGCTCATGCCGAAAGCAGGTTTTGAAAAGCTGAATAGCGAGAATGAAGCAAAGGGTGAAAAGACCTTTGCTAATCCACGTAATGCTGCGGCAGGGAGCTTACGTCAGCTAGACCCTAATATTGCAGCTTCACGACCTTTGGCATTTTATGCCTATGGCATTGCGCAATGTCAGCCGCATCATGGGCAGACCACCATGTCAGCAAGTTTAGATTGGTTGACCCAGTTTGGTTTTGCCATTGGTGAAAAGCATTTCATTTGCGACAGTATTCAAGATGTCCAAGCCATCTATGAACAAATGATTATTGATCGTCCACGTTTGTTGGTTGAAATTGATGGTATGGTCATTAAGGTCAACGACTTGAAACAGCAGCAAACCTTAGGTTTCTTGAGTCGTGAACCGCGCTGGGCAACAGCCTATAAATTTCCAGCAGTTGCAGCATTGACGACAGTAGATAACATTGATTGGCAAGTCGGAAGGACAGGCACAATTACACCTGTCGCGCGACTCAATCCTGTGGCAGTTGGTGGTGTAACGGTTTCAAATGTGACCTTGCATAATATCGGTGAAATTCATCGTTTAGATGTGCGTGTGGGCGATACCGTCAGCGTGTACCGTAGCGGCGATGTGATTCCTAAAGTTGAGAAAGTTTGGCCTGAATTCCGCCCAGTAGATGCAGTTGAAGTGCAATTGCCTAAATGCTGTCCTGTGTGTGAATCACCGATTGTGATGCCTGAAGGCGAAGCTTTAGCACGTTGTTCAGGCGGTTTATATTGTGCTGCACAACGTATTGAAGCGATTCGTCACTTTGTCTCTCGTAAAGCCATGGATATTGAAGGCTTGGGCGATCGTTGGGCAGAATCTTTACTGCATTTAAATTTACTCAATGATGTGGCCGATATTTATCATTTGCATGAACATCGTGAAAAACTTTTAACCATTGAAAAAATGGGTGAAAAGTCAGTTCAAAATCTCATGGATTCAATTGAAAACAGTAAGAAAACCAGTTTTTCGAATTTTATCTTTGCACTCGGCATTCGTGGCGTCGGTGAAACTACCGCACGTATGCTCGCCAATACTTTCCAAACTTTAGATGCGCTACGTACAGCGGATTTAGAAGCATTGAAGAAAACCCCTGATGTGGGTGATATTACAGCAGAATGGATTATTGATTTCTTCCAAGCACCGCATAATTTAGAGGTATTAGATCGCTTACTCGCTGCAGGTATTCATTGGGATGCACCAACAGCACCGACACGTCAGCCATTAAATGGCGAAAGTTGGGTGGTGACAGGCACACTTGCAAGTATGGGGCGTGATGATGCCACACAACTATTACAAGCCTTAGGTGCGCGCGTGAGTGGTAGTGTGTCAAGTAAGACCAAACGTGTGGTGGCGGGTGAAAAAGCCGGTTCTAAGTTAGATAGAGCTGAAAAATTGGGCATTCCTGTTTTAAATGAAGAACAGTTTATTGCACTGATGAAAGAACATGGTCAAATTCAAGACTGATTTTTCTACAAAGATTTAAATGAAAAAGACACCGAGGATGATGAATCTTTTGGTGTCTTTTTTATCGCGATTTCAAAATAATAAGAGCGGGTGAGTGTGTACAGGACAGACAAATAACAGGACGGGTTCGTCATTATGAGTTGAATTGACGTACAATATCGATTCATTTGCAGGTATTGATCCTGCCTTATTGATTCTGTTCTCCCGTTGATGATTGGCATACCCATGGCGCAAGCAAAGAAATCTTTTCCGCAGCAAAAATCGGAATTACATGCACGAAATCTGCATCGCAGTCGTTACGATTTTCCTCAACTCATCCAGAGTTGTCCGGAACTTGCAGCTTTTGTCCGCCCCAATCAGTATAACGATCTATCGATAAACTTTTCTGATCCACAAGCGGTAAAAATGCTCAATAAAGCCTTGCTCAAGCATTTTTATGACATTCAATATTGGGATATTCCCCAAGATTATCTTTGCCCACCAATTCCGGGTCGAGCCGACTATATTCACTATTTGGCTGACTTGTTAGGTGATAATAATAATGGACAGATTCCAACAGGACGCACAGTTCAGGTATTAGATATTGGGGTGGGTGCGAACTGTATTTATCCGATCATTGGTCATCGCAGTTATGGTTGGAAATTTGTCGGTTCAGACATTCATGCCGCATCTGTGAAAAGTGCTCAATTTATTGTGGAAGCCAATCCAAATCTCAGAAAGGGCATTCAGATTCGATTACAGAAAACCCCGAGCAATATTTTCAAAGGGGTGATTAAACCTTCAGATCGTTTTGATTTGACCCTATGTAATCCACCATTTCATGCATCGCAAGATGAAGCAAATGCCACAGCAACGCAAAAATTAAGAAAGTTGGGCAAACCCGTTGATCGAACCAAGGTGGTGTTAAACTTTGGCGGGCAAAAAAACGAATTATGGTGTGACGGTGGCGAAGAACGCTTTGTTTGCCAAATGGTACACGAAAGTACACAGTTTGCTGAGCAATGTCTTTGGTTTACGACACTGGTTTCGAAGAAAACAACCTTGCCGATGCTGTTGAAGACCTTGCGTAACAGCGGCGCAGTGGATGTGAAAACCATTAAAATGACGCAGGGGCAAAAAGAGAGCCGTTTTGTTGCTTGGACTTTCCTTGATTCCAAGCAACAACAAGCATGGAAAAATGCGCGTTGGACTTCAGCTTAAGCTGCCTGAAGAATCCTGAGTTTGAAGATACATGAGTAGAATTGAACGTGTGGATGCGAATCAGTAAGCTCAATTTCGCTCATTGATTCGCGTCTACAGATGCCTTAAATATTTTTGATCTGATTCGCTTGTAGCTAAATGAATGTGCGTCGCCATAATTTTGAATCTCGTTACAAAAAAGCAATACGTTATAAAAGTACGTTGATCCTTTTATCCGAAGCGAGGCACGATGTTTAAGATGTTCTTTTATATATGTTAATTGCGATTAAGAGAAGTGTAAATGAAAGTACTTCTCATTTTAATTTTATAAAAATCATATGTTTACAAATATTTTACTTTGCAAATCGGTTTTATTTTCTCCATAATATCAATATATAGTAAAGGGAGTGATTCAAATGCGCGGTAATCCAGAAGTCGTGGCTTATTTAAATATGTTGATTGGTGGAGAACTTGCTGCACGTGATCAATATTTGATTCACTCTCGTATGTATGAAGATTGGGGCCTAAGCAAAATCTTTGAACGTATTGACCATGAAATGCAAGAAGAAGCACAGCATGCTGATGCTTTGATTCGTCGTGTGCTGTTTTTGGAAGGCACACCGAATATGAAGCAAGATGATTTAGAGATTGGTACAGATGTTATTTCTTGTTTAAAAGCCGATTTAGCACTTGAATATGCAGTACGCGAAAAACTAGCGCAGGGCGTGAAATTGTGCGAAGAAAAAGGCGATTATGTCACCCGTGATATGTTGCGCCAGCAAATGTCAGACACCGAAGAAGACCATACTTATTGGTTAGAGAAACAATTGCGTCTCATTCAATTGATTGGTCTACAAAACTATATTCAATCGCAAATGTAAGATTGAATCAGAAAAAAATCCCGCTCAATGAGCGGGATTTTTTTAATTTCAAATTGCTTCTATGGAATTAGAACTTTTTGAAGCCTTTGTTTACGCCATATGGGCGACGTGGTGCATTCTCATCACGTTCGTCACGACGACCGAAGCCTTGTTCAGGGCGAGCGCCACCACGGTTGAACTGAGGTGCTTGAGTGTTGTCACGGCGGACAAACTGCGTACCATTTTGGTTCTCAGGACGTTCACGACGAGCTTGAGCATTGTCATCACGACGTTCGCGCTCACGACCAAAAGCGGCTTGCGGTTGATCATCGCTGTCGCGGCGTTGTTGACGTAAGAAACCGCCACGACGTGCCATGAGCGGTTTGTCTTGCATACGTTCAGTACGACGTTTCGCCATACCATATAGACCTGTACCTTGACGTGGTTTAAGTTCCACAGCTTTGGTCAGGTTATCAATGTCGTTCTTATCGAGTTCGATCCAACGACCAGTACGAAGTTCGCGTGGCAGAATCACTGTACCATAACGGGTACGTAGCAAACGGCTAACTTTCAGACCTTGTGATTCAAAGATACGACGTACTTCACGGTTACGACCTTCTTTTACCACCACTTGGAACCAACGGTTAATACCATCACCACCAAGCTCAGAGAATGATTCGAATTTCGCTGGACCATCATCTAATACCACGCCTTTGAGCATCGTATTTTTGATTTGTGGTGTTACTTCACCCATGACACGAACCGCGTATTCACGCTCGATTTCGTTTGAAGGGTGCATCAAGCGGTTTGCAAGCTCACCATCATTTGTGAAAAGGAGTAAACCTGTTGAGTTAATATCAAGACGCCCGACCATTACCCAACGATCACCCTGAATTTGTGGCAATTGTTCAAATACAGTAGGACGGTTTTCAGGGTCGCTACGTGAACAGATTTCACCTTCAGGTTTATAGTAAATAATCACACGACGACGAATTTCGTCTTCGATTTGGAATGCGACTTTACGACCATCGATGCGAAGCTCATCGGTAGGTTCAATACGCTCACCCACTTGGGCAACTTGCCCGTTTACGCTCACGCGACCTGCGGCAATGACTTCTTCCATATAACGGCGAGAACCCAAACCAACACGTGCAAGCACCTTTTGCAACTTTTCACTCATGACAGCATAACCTTTGAAATAATTATCAACAGTTCACCTATTTATGACGTCAATGCATTTGCATCGAGCGCCATAAAAGCTTCCTTGGCATCCTGCAGGGGAGGCAATTGGCCTAAACTATTTAAACCAAATGCATTTAAAAACTGAGGCGTTGTCACTAACAACGCAGGTCTTCCTGGGAGTTCACGAAAACCAGATTCTTTAATCCAGTTCGAGTCAAACAGCGTACGCAAAATTTGACTATTGTTCGTGACACCCCGAATTTGTTCAATGTCTGCTCGAGTGACAGGCTGGTGATAAGCAATCACGGCAAGCGTTTCAAGTAAAGATGGCGACAAACGCGTTGGACGTTCTGGCCATGTTTGTGCAATAATATTACGATATTTTGCACGTACTTGAAAACGAAAACCTTCTGCGGTTTCAACCAGTTCGATCGAGCGACCATGCATCAGCATCGACAATTGTTGTAAATACTGACGTAATTCTTGCTTGCTAAAACGATCCTGAAACGCTTCTTTTAAACGTGCAACAGATACAGCCGAATCACTAGCGAAAATAATCGCTTCAAGCTGCATCAAGATTTCGTGTAAATCTTCTGTTTGTGAAAGCAAATCAGGTTTTTCATTATTCATACAGATGCTCCTCGTATTGCGAGCGGTGCTTCAATGCCTGTAGCAATAATCTGAATTTTTTGCTGGCGCGTGAGTTCTAACACTGCCATAAATGTAACCACTACACCCATGCGACCTTGGCGTGGGTTGAGTAGTGCATCAAAACTTAAAACAGCACCCGATTCAATGCGACTTTCGATATAAGAAATACGGTCTTCAAGCAAAACAGGCTCATGCTGTACTTGATGAATAACGGGTTCAGGTCGGTTAAAAATACACAGCATTGCATCGCGGAGTAAATTTGCACTGTGAATTTCTTCTGATTGCGGCAGTGCACCTAAACTCACATTGGTTTCAAACGTATCTCGCTCTAAGATCGGCATTTGCCCAAGACGTTCAGCGGCTTGCTTGATTCTTAAATAAGTTTCAAGACGATCAATTAGATCTTGTTTTGGATCTTTTTCAGTTGCTGAAATACTTTTGGGTTTTGGAAGTAGTAAACGCGATTTTAAATCGGCTAAGAGTGCCGCCATCACCATATAATCTGCGGTCAATTCAATATTCAGGGATTTCATCGCATCCATATACGACAGATATTGCGAAGCAATCGGGGCAATATCGACTTGAAGCAAGTCAAAGCCATTTTTTTGAATGAGGTAAATGAGGAAGTCGAGTGGACCTTCGAAATGCTCTAATAAGATTTCAAACGCGGCCGGAGGAATATATAAATCCTCAGGAATATTATTTTGCCATTCATCCAAAACACGGATTTGCGGCATGTCTTCCATAGGATTATGGATGAGTTGATTCATTGCAGTTATAAGCCACGCGAATTTTCAAAGGCATGAAAGGCTTTATCTTCGATCTCACATCGAAAAGACAAGCAGGAAATTAATGTATCTAAGTGTAAATGAAAACGCACTTTAAATAAATTGCTTATGTACTGAAATATGTAAAAACCTGAGATTCTGTAGGGAATTTGCTGAAAATTCCCTGAATTTAGTCATGATAGTCAAAAGTAAGTCATGAAATAAAACGTCTTATTGAAGAAATTGTTTCCTGCTCGTGCATATACGTATCTTGATCTCGGCTTAAAAGATATGAATTGAATAGGCTATTCAAACGCACTGACATCGCCCACACCCCGACGAATCACTTCAGGATGATCACCGGATAAATCGACAATAGACGTCGTATTTAATGTACCCAAGCCACTATCAATGAAGACATCAATGCGTTTAGCAAGTTGCATTTCAATCTCGTAAGGGTCATCGAGCGGATCATGTTGGTCGGGTAAAATTAAAGTGGACGTCAGTAGCGGTTCACCGAGTTCCTTTAATAGCATTTGACACACGGGGTTGTTGGGAATACGTAGACCAATGGTTTTCTTTTTCGGATGCATTAAACGTTTTGGTACTTCGCTTGTGGCAGGCAAAATAAAAGTCGTCACCGCAGGCGTATTGTTCTTTAACAGGCGATACATCGCATTATCGACTTTGGCATAAGTCGCAATATCGGATAAATCACAACATAGAATGGCATATTGATGCTTCGGACCGAGTCCTCGAATTTGCGCAATCCGTTCCATCGCACTTTTATTTCCAATTTGACAGCCTATGGCGTAAGCCGCATCGGTGGGATAAACCACAACATCGCCAGCGCGGATTCGTTCCACCGCTTGAGTGATTAAACGTGGTTGAGGATTGTCAGGATGTACTCTTAAATGCAGCATTATTATTCTCCTGATTTTCATGTGATATGACTTATGGTATTGAAATCAGAACGGATAAAACACCTTTATTTGTAATTTTTTGAATATTTACAGTGACTTTAGTGCAATTTTTTAAGGTTGAGAAAATGTTTTGATCGCTCATGCAAAAGTAGATCTATAAGGACTAAAACGATGATCAATATTTAGGGCATCTTTAATCTAGATCTAATGATCAGTATTGTTCAGAGTCACGCATTAAATGTCGACTTACTTAAAATGAATAATACACGAGAAGATGAAACGCTTAATCAAGACGCAACATCTTCTCGGCTAAAACCAAGACTCACATTTAACGCTATGCTCAATCTTCGGTTTGAAATTGCTGTTGATCTCATCTAGTCAGATCTTTCAAACGCTCTGGATAGCGAGATGATCAATGTGCTTAAAACTAATCGAAGTGATTTTAAGCATCTAAATCTTTTCGATTGAACTCATCAGGTTGTAATGTTTTGCCATTACGTAGGCATATACAGATGCAATCAATGAAGCGTTTTGCATCGCGTGGCAGCTTGGCTTCACCGTTAAAATACCGTTGAACTTGGGCATAAACGTTGTCTTTAAAAATAGAGCCATCACCGCCATCGCCGGTTAAATTGTCCAATGAGACACGAAATTTATGCCCGAAAGCTTTGGAAAATAACCATTCAATGGCTTGGGGTTTAATTTCAACTTGCTCAAATAAGGCTTGTTGTTCGGCTGTACGTCCGTCAGGCGCATACCAATAACCTAGGTCGGGAAGGGTGCGACGTTGCTCACCTGCAATGGTCCAGTGGCTAATTTCATGCAGTGCACTATTAAAGAAACCATGCGCAAATTGTATACGTGCAGGGACATGATCTGTCGCTGGGAAGTATTCAGGTTCGAAGTCGCCACGGACTAATGTGACATTCAGATGGGAAAACCAATGATTAAAGTGTAAGATGAGCCAATCGACTTGAGCTGCTTCTGCTAACAAATTCGGCCACGGTGAGAGTTGCACTTGCCGAGATGAGCTGTCAGAATCAGCGCTTGAAAGTGTGCTAACGAGTGATGAAACATTCACTTCTGTTTGCGGCTGCAACAGATGCATATCTTGTTTTACCCAAATGGACTGTCTAAATAAGTGCAAAATTGTATCTTAATCTTTGACAGAGTACTCATGAATTTGTAGAATTGCCGCCTTAATTATGTCAGCAAATACCTTTCCGGCACAGATTGAGCCGTTTAAATGGGCTGAGCAGGGCTTTGTATGGTCAGGTCAACTGCCATTATCTCGCTTTGCTCGTATTGCTCGTGAAGCTATTGGATCAATTGATGATCAATTGATTAACGTAGACTGTAAGCTATCAATGGATGCCTATCATCGCGTTGTTTGGTTAGATGGTCATGTTGAAACGACAGTTCCAATGGAATGCCAACGTTGTTTGGGTCCTGTTGAAATTGAGCTTGTTTCAGATTTTCATCTGGCTCTTGTGGATGATGAGTCACTGATAGAGCGCTTGGATGAGGATGCTGATTTCATCGTTTTAGGTGAAAGTGAAGCCACCACCAAAGGTTCATTCGATGCACCTGCGATGGCCGATTTACTCGCGCTGATAGAAGATGAATTGTTATTGTTGATGCCGTTGTCACCAAAACATGAGTTTTGTGTACATAAGCATCAGCCTGCTACTGAAGAACTGGTTGAAGAAAAACGGGATAATCCGTTTGATGTTTTGGCTGGTTTAAAGGGTAAACTTAACTAATTTTTGTGTTATACTCACACGTATAAGACAATCGAATTTGTTCTGATCCATTTTTTCGATCTTTGTAAGGAGCCATCATGGCCGTTCAGCAAAACCGTAAAAGTCGCTCTCGCCGTGACATGCGCCGTTCACATGACGCTTTAACCGAGAATGCATTAACTGTAGACCAAGCTACTGGCGAGACTCACCGTCGTCACCACGTATCTAAAGATGGTATCTACCGTGGTCGTCAATTATTCGCTAAAGCATCTGCTGAATAATTTTCGATGTATTAAGCGTCAAGCTTAGTAGAAAAAATGGGAGCGTTAAGCTCCCTTTTTTTGTTTGCAATATTTGTTCTTTTTGGCAATTACTCAAACCGAAATTACATGCTAAATTGCGCCCCATACTGAGTTAGCGAATTTTATATGCTGATTTTTTGGCATAATAAAAAGTAAATGACTCGCGATGAAAAGGATGAACGATGTCTGCTCAACAACTTGAACAAATTGCTCAAGCAACGAAAACAGCATTTGTGTTCCCGGGTCAGGGATCGCAAAAAGTCGGCATGCTGGCTGACCTTGCAGAAGAATTTAGCAGTATCCGTGCAACATTTGCAGAAGCATCTGAAGCAGTCGGTTTTGATCTTTGGCACATTGCACAAAGTGGTGAAGGTTTAGATCAAACAGAATTTACGCAACCCGTGTTGCTAACCGCAAGTATCGCCTTATGGCGCGTGTGGTTAGAACTTGGTGGTGTTAAGCCAAAATATATGGCAGGTCATTCACTGGGTGAATACAGTGCATTAGTGGCTGCGGGCAGCTTAAGCCTTGGCGATGCTGTTAAATTGGTAAACTTGCGTGGCAAGTTTATGCAAGATGCTGTGCCACAAGGTGTGGGTGCAATGGCAGCGATTTTGGGCTTAGATGATGACAAGGTGATTGAGCTTTGTGCCCAAGCAACCGAAGCCGCCGAAGGTTCGGTTGAGGCTGCAAATTACAATGCCAAAGGGCAAGTTGTGGTTGCAGGCAATAAAGACCGTGTTGAAGCAGTGATGGCACTTGCAAAAGAAAATGGTGGTAAAGCCATTGCATTGCCTGTCTCTGTACCTTCGCATTGTTCACTTATGAAACCTGCGGCTGAACAGTTTGCAAGCGCTTTGGCACAAACTGCCATTGAGCTCCCCCATGTTGCTGTATTACAAAATGTGAGTGCGGAAGCAGCTGCAGATGTAAATACATTGCGTGATGCTTTAACTGCACAATTGTATCAATCTGTGCAATGGACCAAAACCTTGCAGTTCCTGCAAGATGAAGGTGTTGAATACATCGTGGAATGTGGTCCGGGCAATGTATTGAGTAATTTAGCAAAACGATTACCGAATATCGAAAAAGCACTTCCTTTAGATACGAAATCTCGTATGGAAGATGCCTTGAATGTTGTCTTGGTGGCAGAAGGGAAAATTGCATGACACAGGAACGTAAAGTTGCCTTAGTAACAGGTGCAAGTCGTGGTATTGGTGCCGCGATTGCAGCGCAACTTATTCAAGATGGTTATTTTGTCGTGGGTACTGCGACATCTGAAGCGGGTGCGACCAAACTGTCTGAACAGTTTGCTGAAAATGGCGCAGGTCGTGTTTTAGATGTGCGTGATGCAACGGCAATTGATGCCTTAGTGACAGATATTGAGCAAAACTTCGGTCCGGTTCTTGCGTTGGTCAATAATGCCGGCATCACCAAAGATAATTTATTGCTGCGTATGTCAGAAGATGACTGGGATGATATCCTGAACATTCATCTGAAAGCGGTTTACCGCTTGTCTAAGCGTGTGCTCAAAGGCATGACGAGAGCGCGTTTTGGACGTATTATTAATATCAGTTCTGTGGTTGCGCATTTTGCCAATCCGGGGCAGGCGAACTATTCTGCTGCGAAAGCCGGAATCGAAGCCTTTGGTCGTAGCCTAGCGAAAGAAATGGGCAGCCGCCAAATTACAGTCAATGCCGTTGCGCCAGGTTTCATCGCAACGGAAATGACTGAACAGTTGAGTGAAGACATTCGTAAGAAAATGAGTGATCAAGTGGCGTTGAACCGTTTGGGCGACCCACAAGATATCGCGAATGCTGTAAGTTTCTTGGCATCAGACAAAGCCAGTTACATTACAGGTACAGTAATTCATGTAAATGGTGGTTTATACATGAGCTAAACAGCCCAAGTATAAACTTTCCAAAATTTTTAGATTCAATTAAACTAACGGCATTAAAACGCCACAAGCAATGAGGAGAATTCCTGTGAGCGATATCGAACAACGTGTTAAACAAGCGGTTGCAGAACAACTTGGTATCAAAATCGAAGAAATCAAAAACGAAGCATCTTTCATGGATGACTTAGGTGCTGACTCTTTAGACCTTGTTGAGCTTGTTATGTCTTTCGAAAACGACTTCGACATCACTATTCCAGATGAAGATTCTAACGAAATCACAACTGTTCAATCTGCGATTGACTATGTTTCTAAGAAACTTGGTTAATGGTTGATTTTCAGCTTTGCTGAACAAAGAGCCACCTTCGGGTGGTTTTTTTGCGCCTATAAAATCTTCTTTTTACATTCCTTTACCTTTTCATCACCAATCAGTAACTTAAGAACGGTATTTATTGGTTATAAAAATAAGACAAATTTTAATCATAAAATTATAACGGAGTAACACATGGGTCTTTTTGATTTTGTAAAAGGTATTGGTAAAAAAAATACAGCAGCACCAGAGCCACAAGCAGCACCAACCACACCACAAGCAACGCCTGTAGAGCCTTCAGCGCAAGAAGTTGCCAATAAGCTACTCGGTCATGTTAAAAGCTTAGGGCTGCCGATTACAGGGCTTTCTGTAAGCTATAACGGTGCATCAGATTTAGCGACCGTTAAGGGTCAGGTGCAAAGTCAGGCAGATCGCGAAAAAATTATTTTAGCAGTGGGTAATATTGATCATGTGGCAAAAGTCGATGATCAATTGACTGTTTCAAGCCCTGAGCCAGAAAGTAAATTCTATACGGTGAAATCAGGGGATAATTTGTCTAAAATTTCCAAAGAATTTTATGGCGATGCTAATCAATACAATAAGATTTTTGAGGCGAATCGTCCATTATTGAAAAATGCGGATGATATTTTCCCGGGTCAGGTGTTGCGTATTCCTGCATAAATATGCTGAATAAAAAAGCCATCATTTGATGGCTTTTTTCATGGATGAAATAATTAGAAAGTAGGTTTAACCACCACTAAAATAACCACTGCAAATAAAATCAGTGTTGGCATTTCATTAAAGTAACGCCAAAACTTATGTGATTTGTAATGCGCATTTTCCATGAGTTTTTTACGATAATGACCGCAAACAAAATGGTAAATCACTAGCAGTCCTACTAAGCCGACTTTGAGATAAAACCATACTGCTTCGTGGTAATGCCGAGTCGCATCGCCCCAATCCACTAAAAAGTGCGCGGTGATGAGTGTTGCCACCATCGCAGGCCACATAATACCGCGGTAAAGTTTGCGTTCCATAATTTGGAAGCGCTGGTGGCTGATCGTATCGTCACTCATGGCGTGGTACACAAAAAGCCGAGGAAGATAAAATAATGCAGCGAACCAGCACACCACAGCAATAATATGTAATGCTTTTACCCAAAGGAAAGCATCTGAAGGAGCATCCATTAAGTCACCCTAAAATGGGCGGCTTAGCCTTCCCATTTTTTGAAGATGAGACATGCATTCACGCCGCCGAAACCGAAACTGTTACTCATGACAGTATTCAATTTTGCGTCACGTTTTTCAAGCACGATATCATAGCCTTTCGCGCCTTCATCCAGTTCGGTTACGTTAATATTTGGTGCGATGAAGTCATTTTGCATCATGAGAACAGAATAAATCGCTTCTTGAACTCCTGCAGCACCTAAGCTGTGACCAGTCATTGATTTGGTTGAGCTGAGTGGTGGAACTTGATCTTCACCAAATGCACGACCCATGGCTTTAAGTTCAGTAATGTCGCCCGCAGGGGTTGATGTACCATGTGTATTTACATAGTCAATTTTGTCAACACCGTGTGCTTTTGCTTCTTCAAGTGCCATTAAGATACAACGTGTTGCACCTTCACCGCTTGGCGCAACCATATCTGCGCCATCAGAGTTCGCTGCATAAGCCACAACTTCAGCCAAAATATTCGCGCCACGTGCTTGAGCGTGTTCAAGTGATTCAAGTACGACAAAACCACCACCACCCGCAATCACGAAACCATCACGGTCAGCAGAGTATGGGCGAGACGCTGTTTCAGGGGTATCGTTGTATTTTGAGCACAATGCACCCATTGCATCAAAGAGTAGGCTTTGAGACCAATGGTCTTCTTCACCACCACCGGCTAGCATTAGGTCTTGTTTGCCCAATTGAATCATGTTGTAAGCATAACCAATCGCGTCGGCAGAAGTTGCACATGCACTGGTAATTGAATGTGCGATACCTTGAAGTTTGAGTGCGACACCTACGTTTGCAGTAATGGTGTTAGACATGTTGCGTGGTACAAAGAAAGGACCGATTTTACGTGCGCCTTTTTCTTCAAGCAATTTCACCACTTCGGCAACAGAGGCTGTTGAATTACCGCCTGAACCACCGGCAATACCATAACGTGGGTTGCCACCGAGTTGTTCAACGGTTAAGCCTGCATTTTGAACCGCATCCATTGCAGCATTATAGGCATACATCGCACACACACCCATAAAGCGTTTAGCACGACGGTCAATTTTGTCAAAATCTTGAACTGCAGCAGCGCTGACATGACTCTTAAAGTTAAGCTCTTGGTACACTGGATTTAAACGTGTGCCTGAAATGCCATTTTGTAAAGAATGAGTCACATCTTCTAATGTATTACCAATACATGAGTGAATACCCATGCCAGTGATGACAACGCGTTTCATCTACAGATCCTTATAGTTTATCTCTGTGGTCAGTGGAGATATTTATTGCTTATACAACAAATAAATATGGGGCTGACGCTCGTTTCACAATGAGAAACATCATAACAGAAAGAATTTTCAAATCTTATGGCAAATGTTATGCCACCTAGCGACTTATCCTTGTGCAAAGTGAAGAAGACAAGTCTTTACTAAATGCTACATAATGATGTTGAGTTAAACGTGGCTAGCACCTAGTATTTATACAAAATACAAGCATCTAAAGCGCGAGGTTATAAATGGCGAACACCAATAATAAACAATCGAAGGGTTTGATTTCAGGTGCTTTTGGAGTGGCGAAAAAGTTCAGCACGACGGGTCTGGACTTGCTGAGTCACGTTGCACCAGACTCTGTGAGCAAAATTAATAGTGCGTTAAATGTCAATGAAGCGATTGAAGGCGCTGCACAGACCAAGACTCCTTTTTCAGCAAAACAGTACAATGATCCACAACAAATGTTGAAAGAGCATCTGCCGAGTGTCACACGTCAACTTTTAGGTCGTCATTACAATAAAGTGAATAATGTGGCGCATTTTGTCTCACCTCAATTGAGTGACAAAATTTCAGACTATTTCTTTGATCATCTCAATCAATTCAGTAACGACATGAGTTCTGTTGATGCAGTGTTAGATGAGGCAGGGGTGCGTGACTTAGAAGAGCTCACGAAAGATGTTGATCGTTCGCAGCGTATCGCACAGGCATTGGGTGAACAAAATAAATGGATTGCTTCCATTCAAGGTGCGGTGAGCGGTGCGACGGGTCTTGTCGGTACAGCAGTTGATATTCCTGCTTCATTGATACTTGCGTTACGAACGATCTATCAAGTGGGACGATCATATGGTTTTGATTTGACCAAGCAGGAAGATCAAGACATCGTGCAGCATATTTTTAAACAAATTGATTTGGGCTTAATTGCGGAAAAACAAGCTTTGATTTTAGGGTTAAAGGCGCTCAGCAATACGGTTAAAACCCATGATATTTCACAGTTGCAGTCACTTTTGGGGTCGAGTAATGATGCGGAATTATTAAAGAAATTCTTTGGTCGTGAAGATCTCCAAGAAAAATGGCAGTGGCTGAATAGCATTCCTAAGATTTCGATCTTGGAACAATTGACCAAACTCACGCCAATTGCGAGTGCAGGCGTAGGTGTGGTCTATAGTCGTCGTTTTGTTGAAGATGTAAACGCAAAAGCACAAGAGATTTTCTCGAATGCGCGTCAGTATGTGTTACAGCACGGTGATGATGGCATTTCTATATTAGCAGCTTACGAAAAATCGATCTCATTACTTAAACAAGCAGCGCCTCAACTTTTAGAGACTTCTGAAAAAGCATCGGATCAGTCTGCTCCGAATGAAACTCATGAGCTCATTCTCGACCAAGATATTCCAATGGCTGGCAATAGCAACATGAGTCAAGTCAAATTGGTGAAGAAGTCTGTCGCGGAAGTGAATGAAAATACTGATGCTGATGTTGAAAAAGAAAAAAGTGTCGGGAAAGGTTTAGATGCGCTTGCAGAAAAATTGGTTGAGCCTGTTGCAGATAAGCAAACTCAACAACCTGCACTTTCTGCCTCAACTGCAAGCGAAAGTTTTGACCTTGAAGATGAGGCTGAAATTCAAAATGAACAAGAACTAACTGATTCTGAAGCACAGGCTGATACTGAAAATGATCTTGATGGGTCTTCTTCTAAGAAAAGCTTAAATAAACAGGATCAAGATGTTACAAAAGATAAGTGATAAAACTTGAACAATATGCTGACCTTGATTTGAATCAAGGTCTTAGGCTTCAGTATTAATGCGACTTCACGTGCCTGAGCATGTTGACCAATTTTACATCTTGACTTACAATTGCATGCCCTCAAAAAGTAGTAGTTTTTTGGGGCTTTTTATTAACGGGAGAATTGCCAAATGGCAACAACAAATCAGTTGATCCGCAAGGGTCGTACGACTTTAGTTGAAAAATCTAAAGTTCCTGCGTTGAAGGCTTGTCCACAACGTCGTGGTGTTTGTACACGTGTTTACACGACTACACCTAAAAAACCTAACTCTGCAATGCGTAAAGTTTGCCGTGTTCGCTTAACTTCAGGTTTTGAAGTGTCTAGCTACATCGGTGGTGAAGGCCATAACCTACAAGAGCACAGTGTTGTTCTTATCCGTGGTGGTCGTGTTAAAGATTTACCAGGTGTGCGTTACCATACCGTTCGTGGTTCTTTAGACTGCGCTGGTGTTAAAGATCGTAACCAGTCTCGTTCTAAATACGGTACTAAACGTCCTAAGAAATAATTCGTTAAGAATTATTTTTAAGGTCTAGAACCGCAATCCTTTATCGTCTCGCTTGTCTGATTTCTGCATTTAATTTTGTGAAATTCAAGCGACGTGTAGTAAGGCCAGCTAAAGGTACATGACACTTTGTACTCATGCTGGATAAACCTGAAGTGTCATATTTATAGGTAGTTTAAAATGCCAAGACGTCGCGTAGTCGCTGCTCGTGAAATCCTTCCGGATCCTAAATTCAGTAGCCAAACAATCGCTAAATTCATGAACCACGTAATGCAAGATGGTAAAAAATCTATTGCTGAAAGTATCGTTTACGGTGCTTTAGACCGCGTTCAAGAAAAATCTAAAGTAGACCCAGTTGAATTCTTCGAGACTACTCTTGAAAAAGTTCGTCCTATGGTCGAAGTTAAAGCACGCCGTGTTGGTGGTGCTACATACCAAGTACCTATGGAAGTACGCCCATCCCGTCGTACTGCCTTGGCTATGCGTTGGTTAGTAGATGCTGCTGCTAAGCGTTCTGAAAAAACTATGGCTTTACGTCTTGCTGGCGAGTTGCTTGATGCAGCTGAAGGTAAAGGCGCAGCGGTTAAAAAACGTGAAGATGTGCACCGTATGGCTGAAGCCAACAAAGCCTTCTCTCACTACCGTTTCTAAGCAAATAAAACAGGCCCTTATCAGGACAGTGATGGTTTGGGTTTCACTCAACTGTCATCAAAGCGCTTTAAGTTGCTAGCAACTTAAAGCGTCCTGTTTTAAACAACAAAATTTAGGAATGCAAGAAATCATGGCTCGTCAAACCCCAATTTCTCGTTATCGTAACATTGGTATTTCTGCGCACATTGATGCTGGTAAAACAACCACTTCAGAACGTATCCTGTTCTACACAGGTGTATCTCACAAACTTGGTGAAGTACATGACGGCGCAGCAACCATGGACTGGATGGAACAAGAGCAAGAACGTGGTATTACAATCACTTCAGCTGCTACAACTTGTTTCTGGTCTGGTATGGCTAAACAGTACCCAGAACACCGTATCAACGTAATTGATACCCCGGGACACGTAGACTTCACAATTGAAGTTGAACGTTCTATGCGTGTTCTTGATGGTGCATGTATGGTTTACTGTGCTGTAGGTGGTGTTCAACCTCAGTCTGAAACTGTATGGCGTCAAGCAAACAAATACCAAGTGCCTCGTTTAGCATTCGTGAACAAGATGGACCGTACAGGTGCAAACTTCTTCCGCGTTGTTGAACAAATGCGTACTCGTCTAGGTGCTCACCCTGTACCAGTTGTTATCCCAGTTGGTGCTGAAGATAACTTCCAAGGTGTTGTTGACCTTATCGAAATGAAAGCAATCATTTGGGACGAAGCGTCTCAAGGTATGCAATTCGAATATGGCGATATCCCTGCTGACCTTGTTGCTACTGCTGAAGAATGGCGTACTAACATGGTTGAAGCTGCGGCTGAAGCATCTGAAGAGTTGATGGATGAATACCTAAACAATGGCGATTTGACAAAAGAACAAATCGTTGCTGGTCTTCGTGCTCAAACTTTGGCTTGTGAAATTCAACCTATGCTTTGTGGTTCGGCGTTCAAGAACAAAGGTGTTCAACGTATGTTGGATGCTGTGATTGACTTCCTACCATCACCGACTGAAGTTAAAGCGATCGAGGGTATCCTTGATGACAAAGCTGAAACTAAAGCGACTCGTGAAGCATCTGACGAAGCTCCGTTCTCTGCGTTAGCGTTCAAAATCATGAACGATAAATTCGTAGGTAACTTAACATTCGTACGTGTTTATTCTGGTGTGCTTAAACAAGGCGACCCAGTATACAATCCAGTGAAATCTAAACGTGAACGTATCGGCCGTATCGTGCAAATGCATGCGAACGAACGTCAAGACGTTGAAGAAATCCGCGCTGGTGATATCGCTGCATGTGTAGGTCTTAAAGACGTTACCACTGGTGATACACTTTGTGATGAGAAAAACATCATTACACTTGAGCGTATGGAATTCCCTGAGCCAGTAATTTCTTTAGCTGTAGAGCCTAAGACAAAAGCTGACCAAGAAAAAATGTCTATCGCGCTTGGTCGTTTGGCAAAAGAAGATCCATCGTTCCGTGTTCGCACAGACGAAGAATCTGGTCAAACAATTATTGCAGGTATGGGTGAGCTTCACCTTGACATTCTTGTTGACCGTATGAAACGTGAATTTAACGTTGAAGCGAACATTGGTAAACCAATGGTTGCTTACCGCGAAACAATCAAAAAGACTGTTGAGCAAGAAGGTAAATTCGTACGTCAAACAGGTGGTAAAGGTAAATTCGGTCACGTATATGTTCGTTTAGAACCTATGGATGTTGACGAATCAGGTAAAGAATACGAATTCGTTGAAGAAGTTGTCGGTGGTGTTGTACCGAAAGAATTCTTCGGCGCAGTTGACAAAGGTATTCAAGAACGTATGAAGAATGGTGTATTGGCTGGTTACCCTGTTGTGGGTATCAAAGCGACACTATTTGATGGTTCTTACCATGATGTCGATTCTGACGAATTATCGTTCAAAATGGCGGGTTCTTATGCCTTCCGTGATGGTTTCATGAAAGCGGATCCTATCCTTCTTGAACCAATCATGAAAGTTGAAGTAGAAACTCCAGAAGACTACATGGGCGATATCATGGGTGACTTAAACCGTCGTCGTGGTATGGTTCAAGGTATGGACGATCTTCCTGGCGGTACTAAAGCAATTAAAGCTGAAGTTCCACTTGCTGAGATGTTTGGTTACGCGACTCAAATGCGTTCTATGTCTCAAGGTCGTGCGACTTATTCTATGGAATTTGCTAAATATGCTGAAACTCCACGTAACGTGGCTGAAGGCATCATTTCTAAGTTCCAGTCTGGCGGTAAAAAAGGTGACGACGAGTAATCTTTCGATTACTATAAGCGCCAAACTAATTCATAGTTAAAAACCAAAATCGCTTATGGAGTTTTTCCTCCATAAGCAGTTTAAAAAGGAAGATCTCATGGCTAAGGCTAAGTTTGAACGTAATAAGCCACACGTTAACGTGGGCACAATTGGTCACGTCGACCATGGTAAAACAACTTTAACAGCTGCAATTGCAACTGTATGTGCAAAAACTTTTGGTGGCGAAGCGAAAGACTACGCTGCAATTGACTCTGCACCTGAAGAAAAAGCACGTGGTATTACAATTAATACTTCACACGTTGAGTATGACTCAGTTATTCGTCACTACGCACACGTAGACTGCCCGGGTCACGCCGATTATGTTAAAAACATGATTACTGGTGCTGCTCAAATGGACGGCGCGATCCTTGTATGTGCTGCGACTGATGGTCCTATGCCACAGACTCGTGAACACATCCTTCTTTCTCGTCAGGTAGGTGTACCTTACATCGTTGTATTCTTAAACAAATGCGACCTTGTAGACGACGAAGAGCTTCTTGAACTAGTTGAAATGGAAGTTCGTGAACTTCTTTCTACTTATGACTTCCCAGGTGATGACACTCCAATCATCCGTGGTTCAGCTCTAGCTGCACTTAACGGTGACCAAGGTCAATACGGCGAGCCAGCAGTAGTTGCTCTAGTTGAAGCGCTTGACTCTTACATTCCAGAACCAGAACGTGCAATCGATAAAGCATTCTTGATGCCAATCGAAGATGTATTCTCGATCTCTGGTCGTGGTACTGTGGTAACTGGTCGTGTTGAATCAGGTATCGTTAAAGTAGGCGAAGAAGTAGAAATCGTTGGTATTAAAGATACAGTTAAAACAACTGTAACTGGCGTTGAAATGTTCCGTAAATTGCTTGACGAAGGTCGTGCAGGCGAGAACTGTGGTGTTCTTCTACGTGGTACTAAACGTGAAGACGTTCAACGTGGTCAAGTATTGACTAAACCAGGTGCGATCAAACCGCATACTAAATTCGATGCAGAAGTATACGTACTTTCTAAAGAAGAAGGTGGTCGTCATACTCCGTTCCTTAACGGCTACCGTCCACAGTTCTACTTCCGTACAACTGACGTAACTGGTGCAATCGCTCTTCAAGAAGGCGTTGAAATGGTTATGCCTGGTGACAACGTAGAAATGTCAGTAGAATTAATCCACCCAATCGCAATGGACGCAGGCTTACGCTTCGCAATCCGTGAAGGTGGTCGTACTGTTGGTGCTGGTGTTGTAGCTAAAGTTACTGCATAAGTATTAATTGTGTGAAAAAAAAGCGCTCCTTTGGGGCGCTTTTTTTTGATCTCAATAAACAGAAATTGTCAGACAATTATTTTAAAAGCTGTCCTTAACTGATATTTCACTGACCTTAACTGCGATTATGTCAATTTGATAACTCGGTAATATAACTAACAGAATATAAATATTACATTCGGGTCAGGATTGACTTGTAAGGAGTAATCGCATGAACGCTAAAGTGAATATTACCAATCGTGCTGGTGCAAGCTTTCCAGTGCGTCGTATGAATTTTGATTTTGATGCAGTACCTGAATACTGGATGAAAGGTGATGCAGGCTTAACCCATTTTATGACGGCTTTATCTGCACTTTTCCCAGCAGGTGAAAAATTCTTTATTGATAGTGTCCGTGCGGTACGTAAGCATCCTGCTATTGCAAATGATGAAGCATTACAAAAAGAAATTTCTGCTTTCATTGGGCAAGAAGCGATGCATACTCAAGAGCATGTCGGTTTCAATGCATCTGCACAAAAGTACGGTCACGATGTTGATACTTTAGATTGTTACACAGATAAAGTCATTCAAGGCACGCGCAAATTTATGGCAATTTTGGGTAAGCCTGTGGGTATTACTCAGGAAATGGTTGATCTAACGGCAACCACAGCACTTGAGCACTTTACCGCAACGATTGCTTCGCAACTCTTGACCAATACCCACATTCAAGAACTTATGACTGATGAAACCATGAAAAATATGTGGATGTGGCATGCGATTGAAGAAAATGAACATAAAGCCGTAGCTTATGATGTATTTGAAGGGGTGTTTGGCAAAGGCTTAAAATCTTATGCGCTGCGCACTTCATCACTTGTTATTGCGATGGTAACTTTACTTATTGTGCAAAGTTATTTCCTTGCACGTTTGCTTAAACAAGATAATCAGTTGAATCTCGACTCGCTCAAATCAATTTACACCTACGCGTACAGTCCTTCAAAAGGTGTGATTACTGGCATGGGTAAAGAAATGCTGATGTATTTCAAACCTGGATTCCACCCAAATGATTTAGATACAAACAGTTTGCTTGAAAAATGGAAAGCAAAATTAGGTTTATAAAATTGAATATGAGAAAAGAGCGATGTTAATCGCTCTTTTTTTTACTCGATTTTTGCTGCAAAGTTTTTATAATGCCAAAGTTAATTCTATATAAGATGAACGAAGATGATTCGTTTGATGCAAGCTTCCGATGTGTCAGTTGTGGCAAAGATTGAAAGATTGGTACAAAGTCATCCTTGGAGCGTAAAGCAGTTTGAGGAGGCAGTCAGCAGCTACCAAAGCACGGTCATTGAACAAAATGGTCAAGTGGTCGGATTTTGTATATTGCAGCCCGTGCTCGATGAAGCCAACTTATTGTTAATGGCGATTGATCCGACTCAACAAGGTAAAGGTTTGGGTTATCAAATTCTAGACGCATCTCTAAATATGCTAAAAAACAATCCGATTCAAATTTTTTTAGAAGTACGCGAAAGCAATATTGCCGCGATTAATCTATATCAAAAATCGGGTTTCCATCAAATTGATTTGCGTAAAAATTACTATCCAAATCCGAATGGAACTAAAGAGCATGCCATTATTATGGTAAAAACCTGCACCGATGATTTTGCCGAGCTGTTTAAATAAGCGCGATCGAAACGCATGGCGATATTATTTAATAATTGGATTATTCCAACCTGAAGGTAATGTCGTCATGAGGGATTCGCCTAGGTGCTGAATTTCTACGCTGTTTAGGGTGCGGTTGAGTCTGCGCCATTGACCATCAATCAGGAGTTCAAGCGGTAAATATTGCGATTTATAATTCATTTTTTTCGAATGCGGCACCCAATAGCCTAAGTATATATATTGCAGACCCAATTTTTGAATATGTTCAATTTGCTTGAGAATGGCAAATACACCCAGTGAACGACGTTTTTCGCTTGGATCAAAGAAGGTATATACCGCCGATAAACCATCATCGAGTAAATCACAGGTCGATACACTCAGTAATTTATCATCTTGCCATAATTCTAAAAAGAAACTTTCCGCACAACTTTGTAATAAAAACTTTTCAAATTGATCGTGACTTGGCGGATACATATCGCCATCAATATGTCGTTCGTTAATATAGCGTTCATACAAATCATAGTGTACATCACCTGCTTGCTGCGGGCTGCTGATCCGAACTTGTAAATCTTGATTGCGTTTCCATGCTTTTTTTTGTGCGCTATTCATTTCATATTCGCGTACAGGCACGCGTGAAGATAAGCATTGGCGACATAAATGACATTCGGGACGATAGACAAAATCGCCACTACGACGAAAACCTGAGCGCGAAAGTTCGGAAATAGTTAAAACGTCAATACGGTGTGCTGGATCAAGAAATACCATACGTGCAGATTTATTGGGCAAATAGCTGCAATCATGCGGTGGCGTAATGTAATACTGTAAATCATTCAACAGGGATTTGGGGTGATAAGAATTCATGGCAAATTCCCTCTATTATTTTCATTCACATAATTGCGAGATTAACGCTATTGTTTTACTTGAAAATACACGCTCTTTGTAACTTTGCCAATTGATAGATGGTTGTTTTATCACATCTTGTAACGAATTAAGATATTCTTGGCGAGAAACTGTGCAGGCGCCAAGGCTAAGTAAGTGCTCATTGACCAATTGACAGTCAATCCATGGCAAATTATTTTCTTGTCCCAGTAGCATTAAAGTATAAAACGCCATTTTTGACACATCGGTTTGGGTGCTAAACATCGATTCGCCAAAACAACCTTTGCCGATGGTTACACCATACAGTCCACCGACGACATCATCTTCATCCCAAACTTCAATGCTATAGGCATAACCTGCTTTGAATAGCGCACAATAGCCTTGAATAATATCTTCTGAAATCCACGTTTCATCGGCATAACTGCGCGGCAGAGAACACGAACGAATGACTTTTTCAAATTCATGATTGATGGTGATTCTTAAATCGCGCTTTTTCATATTACGCAGTAACGACTTACTGGGATGATATTCCGCTGGTCGAATAATGCAGCGCGGTTCAGGACTCCACCAACAAATCGGTTCACCTTCATTGAACCACGGGAATAATCCATTGCTGTAGGCTTCATACAAAGTAGCAGGGGAGAGGTCAGCCCCAATACAAATCAGACCTTCACCTTCAGGGTCAAATTCAATCGGGTCGGGAAATAAAAATTGAGAAGGTGGCAGATTTTGCATATACATCGAGTCGACTAGGCAATGGTCTTATCATAATGAAAAAAAGGGTCGACTTATAGTCATAAAAAAACCGCCCCTAAGGACGGTTTTGTTGAAGCAGATGAAAATTATTCGCCTAATGCATCTAAGTATTTCTCAGCGTCTAGAGCAGCCATACAGCCTGAACCTGCTGAAGTGATTGCTTGACGATAAATACTATCCGCGATATCACCGGCAGCGAATACACCGGGAACAGATGTTGCTGTTGCATTACCTGCGGTACCGCTTTGGACTTGGATATAACCATCACGTAGGTTCAGTTGACCTTCGAACATCGCACTGTTTGGTTTGTGACCAATCGCAACGAACATGCCTGTTACATCAACATCTTGAGTTGAGCCATCTTGAGTTGACTTAATGCGAACCGCTGTTACGCCAGTGTTATCGCCCAACACTTCTTCGACTTGGTGATTCCAAATAATACTGATTTTGCCTTCTTTTTCTTTCGCAAAAAGATGATCTTGAAGGATCTTTTCAGAACGAAGTGAATCACGACGGTGTACCAAAGTCACATGTGATGCAATGTTTGATAGATAAAGCGCTTCTTCAACCGCAGTATTACCACCACCTACAACCATCACTTTTTGGTTTTTATAGAAGAAACCATCACAAGTCGCACATGCACTCACGCCTTGACCCATAAATGCAGCTTCTGATTCAAGACCTAAGTATTGCGCATTGGCACCTGTACACACGATGAGTGCATCACAGGTAAACTCATCCATATCGCCTTTGAGCACAAATGGACGTTGGCTTAAATCCACCTCATTGATATGGTCATACACGATTTCTGTACCAAAACGTTCCGCATGCGCTTGCATACGTTCCATCAATGCAGGACCTGTTAAACCTTCAGCATCACCGGGCCAGTTGTCGACTTCAGTGGTCGTAGTCAATTGACCACCCAATTGTAAACCTGCAATCAGCGTTGGTTTTAAGTTTGCACGTGCCGCATAAACCGCTGCGCTATAACCTGCAGGGCCAGAACCTAAAATAATCAATCGTGAGTGACGAGCGCTCATCGGTCGTATCCTTTTTTTATTTAGAAATTTATTGAATTATACGTGAAACTGTATAACAGTTGTGTGAGATTCAAGACGATATTATTGATCAAGCAAATCGATTTGAGCTATATAGAATAACAGGGCATGTCGCATACACAATAGTGCATCTTTTTTCACGGAACACGTGCATAATATGCACTTTATTGCGACGTTTTTTTGCAGCAAAAAACAAAAGAACATTCATGAAGAATTGGTTACAGGACAGTATATGACAACGGTGTCGAGTGCTTACGCACAGCGCTTAGTAATGACATTATTTTTAGTCTCATTTGGGATTTATTTGTTTCTAGCGACAGTCACTTATACACCTTTTGACCCGGGTTGGATGCATATCTCAAGTGATACGCAAACTGTGTCAAATGCCAGTGGTGTGGCAGGGGCGTGGCTTGCAGATTTGCTGTTTGGCTTTTTAGGCTGGGCAAGCTTACTCATTCCTGTGTATTTGTTCTTAGAAGCAATTCAGGTGTGGTGGCCGCGTAGTTTCTTGAACCGACCATTCCGTTATGCTGCGCAATTCTTCTTGCTGTTGACCACGTCAGCATTATTGTTTTTATTCTGGCAAGTGCCGGCGGATACCCTCGATAACTCATCGGGCGGGATTATTGGTTACGAACTAGGGCAAAGTTTAGAGTCTTTAATCACGGTGTATGGTGCTGTTTTATTTCTTGTTGTGCTGTGGGTGATGTTATTTACTCTGGCTTTTGGGGTGAAATGGAACAAAACTTGGAGCAGCATGAAGGCAACGCCTTCCTATCTGCAAGATTTGTTCTATCGCAATATCCCTGAAGGTGAATCTGATTTTGATCGTACTGCTGCCGCTCCCAAAAAAGAACCTTTAATTCCTGTTAAAAAAACAATTGCGACCATTACGCCTGTAGATGAGCATATTCCTGTTGAAGTGGATGCATCAGTGCGTGATCAGGTCGCAGAGCGTTTATTTGATGATATCGCGGACAAAGAATATCAAGCACAACAACGTGATGACATAGATGCAGAATATGCTAAACATGAAGCTGAAATTGAAGAAGTGATCGCTAAGGCGCATCAAGTGATTCAAAATCCAGATCGTGTTGTGCCGACGGGTGAAGTATGGCGTGCATTGCATTCAGATGAAGATTTACGCCATAAACAAGATATCGATGCTTTGCTTGCAGCTGCTGAAGAAGAACAGCATCAAAATCATACACACAGCGTATCAAATGCTCAGATTCCTGTTCAAGAAACACCTGTTGTGTCTATTGAAAGTACAAAAAAATCCACAGTCGACTGGGATGATGATGAAATCTTCGATGAATTATTGGCAGCAGTACCTCAAGGCAAGACAGCAACGGATGTACACACTCCATTTAATCATGGCGCAAATGCTGAACCTACACTTAGAATTGTAGAAGACTTACCTCAAGTTGCCGCTACTGCTTCCGTGATTGCACCTTTAGCAGCGACATCTCAGCCGATGTCGCCAAAAAACAGCGGGTTAGAGAGCGCTTTTGAAGATCTTGATGATTTACTCATTGAGGAAGCGGAAGATATTAAACCTGTTCAGACATCCAGTTATGCACAATCCTCGGCTTTCGTCCAAGCACCAATTCATCATCAAAATTTTGAATCAAAAACACCTATTCAGCCTCAAGCGACTGAACATACGGCTACAGCTACGCCATCTTTGAATCAACCGGAAAGCAAAATACCATTGTCTAAAGAAGCGTTTATTGAAGCATGGCATGAAACCGCAGGTGCGCCAAAAGACGAAGATGATTTTGACTTCGATGCACCTTTAACGGATGCCTCAGGTCGACCAATGTCACGCGCAATGCAAGTGGCAGAACGCCGTAAAGATTTATCGCCTTTACCGGGTTTAGATTTGCTCGATAAAGTCGATCCGAATAAAAAGGTCAACTTTACCGAAGAACAGCTGTCACGCTTATCTGAGTTGCTTGAAATTAAATTGCAAGAATTTAATGTGAAAGCCAAAGTGATCGAGGCGCAGCCGGGTCCTGTGGTGACACGTTTTGAACTTGATCTAGCACCGGGTGTCAAAGCGTCTAAAGTGACTAATATTTCACGTGACCTTGCTCGTTCTATGTCGATGGCATCGGTACGTGTGGTCGAAGTGATTCCGGGTAAACCTTATATCGGCATTGAAGTGCCAAACAGTACCCGTGAGATGGTACGTTTGATTGAGCTACTCACCATTCCTGCCTTTACCGATCCAAATAGCATTTTATCGATGGCGATGGGTAAAGATATTTCGGGTAATCCCGTGATTGCAGACTTAGGTAAAGCACCACATATGTTGGTCGCAGGTACCACAGGTTCAGGTAAATCGGTTGCCGTAAACTCGATGATTCTGTCGATGTTATTGAAATACACCCCTGATGAATTGCGTTTAATTCTGATTGATCCAAAACAATTGGAATTGGCAAACTATAACGATATTCCACATTTGTTAACGCCTGTTGTGACCGACATGAAAGATGCAGTCAATGCATTGAACTGGTGTGTTAATGAAATGGAACGCCGTTATAAACTCATGTCCTTCTTAAAAATTCGTAAACTCAGCGATTACAACCGTAAAGTTGAAGAAGCGATTGCCAACGGTGAAGACCTGATTGATCCGACGTGGAAGGCGAGTGATTCCGTGGTGGGTGAACGTGCACCGCGCTTAACATCATTGCCATCCATTGTAATTGTGGCGGATGAATTTGCCGACATGATCATGCAAGTGGGAAAAAAAGCCGAAGAAATGATTACCCGTTTGGCACAAAAATCACGTGCGGCTGGTATTCATCTGTTACTTGCAACACAGCGTCCATCGGTCGATGTCATCACCGGTTTGATTAAAGCCAATATTCCAACGCGTGTGGCACTTCGTGTTAACTCTAAAATTGACTCACGGACGATTTTGGATGCAGGAGGTGCAGAAGACTTACTCGGTCATGGTGATATGTTATTCCTCGGCCCGGGTAAAATTGAGCCTGAGCGTGTCCATGGTGCATTTATTGCCGATGATGAAGTCAACCGCATTTGTGACGCATGGCGTGAACGTGGTGCACCAAACTATGTCGATGAAATTCTAACCCCATTCGATGAGGAACCCACAAGTCGTGGTTTTGAGGATGGAGATGGCAGCTCTGACCGTGATGCACTGTATGATCAATGTGTATCTTTCGTGCTTGAAACCCGTAAAGCATCGACGTCGTCGTTACAGCGTAAGTTCAGTTTGGGTTATAACCGTGCTGCACGAATTATTGACCAAATGGAAGAAAATGGCATTGTGAGCAGTATGGGTGCCAATGGTAAACGCGAAATTTTAGTGTAACACTGCCAAATTTTAGTCATAAAAAAGCCTGCAATATGCAGGCTTTTTTATTTGAAAAACTTATGCAAATTTGGCTAAAACTGCTAAAAATTCCGCGCTATGACGTGGGAATGTTGCAATCACATCATGAATACGCTGACCTTCCGGATTTGTAGCATTGACATCGCGACCATCAGCAACGAATTGAGTGAGCAGACGTTCATAATCGAATGGACGCATGTGTTTATACGCATGGTACAACACATGGAAATCTGCATTCACATCGGCAGGAGGAAGCTGAGTCAGGTAGGCAAATACACGCTCATCTGACCATTCTTCGTTAAACGTTGCAGGTTGAGACAATGCCATCGCAATCTCCTTGATATAATTTTAGATATGAAAAAGGCAAAATATGAGTACGCAAGGGACGACGTTTAAAAAAACGTGGCCTAAAAAGCAAGGCTTTTCGTTTTATGGATAGATCGAAATATAATCCAACTGACGTGAAGCAGAGCTTCCCGTTTTGAGCTTGGATAAATCATACTTTAATCCACTCCACTCGAAGCATAGCTTCTCGTCTTGCGACCAGGCGAAGCAGTGCTTCGCTGATCTGGTCTCATATTTTGCCTTGAATCATGATCCTTGACCAATCAAAAATCAGATTATCGTTCTTCAGGTAAATTGATATTCATTTCAAGCATTTCGATGTTCGCTTCAGAACGCACTTGCATTTGAATGTGTTGTTCATCGACACCACGAACATAACGATTGACCACTTGCATGATTTCAGTTTTCATTTGGTCGATTTTTTCTTGGCTTAAACGACGACCTAAACCTTGTTCAGAAGCGACAATCACCTTTAGACGGTCTTTCGCTGTTTGCGCACTCGAAGGTTTATCTTCGTTACTAAAAAGCTTACTCCAGAATCCAGCCATGATTTACGCTCCAAATAGTCGTGCTAACCAACCCTTAGGTTTAACGTCTAAATGACGATAAGGGCGCTCTTCACCTAGGAAACGAGCAACAAGGTCATCATAAGCTTGACCTGCTGCAGTTTCAGTGAAATTAATCACTGGCTTACCTTCGTTCGATGCTTGTAATACGCTTGGACATTCAGGAATCACGCCCAAAGTTGGCACGCGTAAAATATCTTTAGAAATATCGTCAACCGTTAACATTTCTTGTTTGTCCGCACGTTCAGGGTTGAAACGTGTGATACATAAATGTTTACGGATGCGACCTTCATTTTGTTCGACTTTTTTGGTTTTGCTGTCGAGCATACCAATAATACGATCCGAGTCACGTACTGAAGAAATTTCAGGATTGGTCACAATGATCGCTTCATCTGCATGGTACATCGCCATGATTGCACCGCGTTCAATGCCCGCAGGTGAGTCACAGATGATGTAGTCAAATTCTTGCGATAATTCATCCATCACACGTGCAACGCCTTCGTCAGTTAAGGCATCTTTATCACGCGTTTGTGATGCAGGTAATACATAAAGATTTTCAATATCTTTATCACGGATTAATGCTTGTTGTAGACGTGCTTCATTGTTGAGTACATTTACAAAATCATAGACAACGCGACGTTCACAACCCATGATCAAATCAAGGTTACGTAAACCTACATCAAAGTCGATCACAACAGTTTTGTGACCACGTAGGGCTAAACCTGTTGCAAAAGATGCACTTGTTGTAGTTTTACCTACGCCACCTTTGCCTGATGTTACGACAACAATTTTCGCCACCGAATCCACTCCTGTTATGGTTTCAAATTCCCTGATTTAAATAGGGCTTTTGGTGTTTATTTATACATTAAAATTGTAGAGCTTCAAATACAAGCTCTTGTTGATCATTCAAATAAATATGTACGGGTTTCTTCACTACATCTTGCGGAATATCATCTGCAACACAATAGGTTCCTGAAATAGAGACCAGTTCAGCTTCTAAAGCATGACAGAAGATACGTGCAGCCGTATTGCCACCTGCACCTGCAATCACACGCCCACGTGCACTACCGTAAATATGAATATTGCCTGATGCAATGACTTCTGAACCGCTATTAATACCGGCACTGATAATAATGTCACCTTGGTTTTGCACGATGCATTGACCAGTACGCAAAATTTCATCGTGATAAGAGGTCACATGTGCAATGACAGGGGCTGCAACCGCCTCAACATTGGCTTGTACTTTCGGTTCGACTTTCAGCTCAACCACTTGTTCTTTAGTGGCTTTAATTTCTTGCAGCTGACGATCAGGTGGTAACACCGGGAATTGAATCGAACGCGCTTGGTCGCCGAGCAAACCTTCTGTTACTGCCATCGGTTGAACGTCTAGGCTAATTAACAGTTGAATCAGCGCAATCAGTTCTTGTTCAACGCTACTTTCAATGACCACCAGCGTGCCGGGTGGAAATGCTGTTGATAATTTTGGTGCAAGCTGTTGGCGGATGACATCATGATCATTTGTATCAAGGCTAATGCGAATTGCATTGACCATTCTGCCTTTAATCCGTATTTCAGCCATAGTTCTTCCTTAAATACTTCTGACCTAATTGATTTTCATGTCGAAGCAATGTTGTAAATAGTGCAAATCCTAGAGCAAATTCAGTTAATTCTCTAGCGATCGTCGTTATTTTTTTATGCGAATAGAAGCTAAAAATATGAATCTATTCAAAACCAAGAAATCCTTAGTCTGTTGAACGCTGATTTTGCTCATGTTCTTCTAAAAATTGTTTCCACTGTTTGACTTTGACTTGTTTTCGGATCGCTTCAATTGTATCAAAAACAGCCGATTCTACTAATTTATCAATATGTGGATTATGTTCAATTTGTATTTGGCTGATTTTATCTGAAATCATGGCAAATGTCGGGTTTTCTTTTGATGAAGTGGTTTGAGTAAATGGATCAATTAAGCCTTGGGTAATGTTTTCGCCTAAACGTTGTCCAATGCTCTGAATCTGTTGCTCGATGCGACTGCCGACAATAGGAATAAGACGTAACAGTTGGGTCAGTTCAGGCGTATCTTCAATGGCTTGATTCACCACTTGACCTACATTTTTCGCAATCATAAAACGCTGTGCTTGTAATTCTTTGCCTAAGGATTCTTGCAAAATATCCGCCAATGCCACAGCTAATAATTGACGATGGCTTTCCACCAATTCATCAATCAGTTGTTTATGCGTTGTACTGGTAGAAATCTCACGTTTAATGCCATCTAAAACGGTGAGTACGATACGACTGGTGAGTTCTTCCATGACCAAGTTGTAATAGAACGCTGCGCGCGCATACCAAGCTTTGGGAATGACTTGATAACCATGCGTATGCAGGTTGTAACCAATCGCCACAGCGCGTAACAGACGCAAGAAACGCAATTGCGGTAAAATGGAAAGCACTTCATACCAATGAATAAAAGGGAAGAACCACCAGCGTTGATGTTGTTTGATACTGATCGCAATGATCCAACGCACAAATAATTCAATAATTAAAAATGTGGTAAACCAGCCCTCAGTTTTAATGACCCAAGGGCGGAGTTCTGTTTTATAAAACTCTAAAACTTCAGGTAAACGGGTGAAATCAAATAACCAATGCCCAAAATCGCTGAGTAAAATGCCGTTGGCACTTAAGCACACCAAATTGATGATGATCAGCACCATCATCAAAATGTCGTAGATCAAAGCGACTTTCCAGCCCCAAGAGCCTTTTTCAAAAAACTTAGCGGTGCTTGAGCTGCTGCTTGGGTTATTTTCTTTCATGATCAAGGCTCTAAGCTTTAGATGGGGCGTTGAGCTTTTGTTTCATTTGCTCAATGAGTTGATCTTTTTCAGTCCACAGTTCATCGACCCATTTTTGGAATTTGCCACGATATTCTGCGTCATCTTCATAATTTCCGCCCAATACCCATGCTGGAATCTCGATTTTTCTTAAATTTACCGCAATACGTGGTACCTCACCCAACCAAAATTCACTATAACCTGGCACACCATCTGGATAAACAATGGTCATGTCGACTAACGCATCAATTTTATCGCCCAAAATATTCAGTGCTAAGGCAAGTCCACCTGCTTTAGGTTTCAGTAAATGCTGAAACGGAGACTTTTGTTGGGCATGCTTTTCTGGGGTAAAGCGCGTGCCTTCCAAATAATTGAGTAGGGTAAAAGGCTGACTGAGCAGCTGTTCGCAAGATTTACGCGCTTCTTCCATGTCACGATCTTTCAGTGCAGGATTCTTGGCAATCTGTTCCTTGCTGTGTCGTTTCATCATTGGGAAGCCCAAAATTTTAAAGGCTTGTCCCACGAATGGAATAAAGATTAGTTCCCATTTGGTAAAGAAACGGGTCAGTGGCATACGAGTTAAACCAAAATATTGATTAACTGTGGTATCGACCCAACTTTGATGATTACAGGTCATTAAGTAACGACCTTGCATATTTAAGTCCAACGTATCGTCAACACTAATATCCCATTGGGTGTTTTTTAAGACATTGTCAATCAACCAATTATTGACGGTAAGCCAATTGTTAGCAATTTTGATATTGGTTTGATCCACTTTGGCTGATTTTTTAAAGAGTTTGGTGAGTCCTAAAGCCAATACTGGTGGACCATGGAAAAAGGTACTACCTGTCATCACCGAGGTTACGGCAAGTCCGCGTGTAATTTTTTTTAAAGCAGGCTGTTTTTTACTTTCAGATGACATAATGAAAATGGTCCTAAACAATCAGTCGACTAAATTTAGTTATAGACTTATCAATATAGTAGCTGTTTGGCAAATATTAAAGCGCTGAGTTTAAACTATGAAGAAATTGTGATGAAGTTAACCCTTTTGGTTACACATAAACATTACAAAATGTTACTAAAAGATTTATTATTAACAAATCGTATATGGTTATCCATTGAATTATCGACCATTATTCTGACATACAACAATCACAAGTTAAGGAGGCATGCGATGCGTGCACTAGTAATTTCAGCAATTGCGGCAGGGGCTGTAGCACTCACTGGTTGTCAATCAACAGGCAACAACATCGGTGGTGTTGAGTATGATAAAGCGGCTTTAGGTACTTTAATTGGTGCAGCAGCGGGTTACGGCGTTTCTAAAGGTAATGCAAACTCAAGCCGTCAAAATAACCGTGCAGCTGCAATCGGTGCTGTACTTGGTGGCGCGACTGGCGTTTACCTTGACAATAAAGAGAAAAAATTACGCGCAGCAACAGCGGGTACTGGTGTAGACGTTAACCGTAATCCAGATGGTTCGATCAACCTTGTTATGCCAGGTGCGATCACATTTGATACAAACCAATCAAACATCAAACCAAACTTCTATGCAACATTGAACAAAGTTGCTCAAGTACTGACTGAAGATAGCCAAAGCGGTATCTTGGTATCAGGTTACACTGACAGTACTGGTAATGATTCAATCAACTTACCATTGTCTCAAGCGCGTGCTCAATCAGTAGCAAACTACCTTGCAGGTCAAGGTGTTGCACGTACACGTATTAATGCACAAGGTCTTGGTTCAGCAAACCCAATCGCAGATAACACAACTGCTGCGGGCAAAGAACAAAACCGTCGTGTTGAAATTTCAGTATACCAAGTTCAATAATTCCTGAATTTGATATCTAAAAAGACCACCTTCGGGTGGTTTTTTTGTATCTGAACAATGATACAAGGAAATCTGAATTTGGATTAGGCAAGTGGGCGTGAGATGACTATAATCACAGCCGAATCTAGAAGAGGAAGCACTATGTCACTCGCAAGTCAATTAAACGACAAGCAACTTGAAGCCATGAAATATACTCAAGGACCCTTGTTAGTACTTGCAGGCGCGGGTTCAGGTAAGACTTCAGTAATTACAAGAAAAATCGCATACTTAGTCAAGCATTGTGGTATTCCTGCGCATCGTATTACCGCGATGACCTTCACCAATAAAGCCGCACGAGAGATGAAAGAGCGTGTGACGAAACTGATGACGCGTGAAGAAGCAAAAGGGCTATCAGTCTCGACTTTCCATAACTTTGGCTTAAATTTATTACGATTAGAGCTGAAACATACACCGCTTAAAAATAATTTCTCGATTCTAGACGCTGACGATTGCAAACGTATTTTAATGGATTTAATGCATCGCGATAATTTATCGGGTGCAGAAAGCAAAGAACTCATCGCCAAAGCCATGCGCATGATTTCGGACTGGAAAAATGATTTGATTCCACCGGAACAAGCGCATACCACCTGTGAAACTGCCGAAGACGTTCAGTTTGCGCATTTGTATCAGTTATATGAGCGTAATTTACGTGCCTATAACGCGGTAGATTTTGATGACTTGATTGTCATGCCAACGCGTCTTTTACAAGAAAATGCAGAAGTCCGCGATAAATGGCAGAACCGTGTGCGTTATTTATTGGTCGATGAGTATCAAGACACCAATACCGCACAGTATATTTTAGTGAAACTGCTTGTTGGTGTGATGGGGCAGTTCACGGCAGTAGGTGATGATGACCAATCTATTTATGCATGGCGTGGTGCAAAACCTGAAAATATGGGCTTATTACAGGAAGATTTCCGTAATTTAAAAGTCATTAAACTTGAACAAAACTATCGTTCAACCAGCCGTATTTTGAAAGCAGCGAATACTGTTATTGGTAATAATCCACATTTATTTGAAAAAAAATTATGGTCAGACAAAGGGCATGGTGAAGTTATTCGCGTGATTACCTGCCGAAACGATGACGATGAAGCAGAACGCGTGGTCAAAGATTTGATTACGCATAAGCTGATGAACGGTAAGAGTTGGAAAGATTACGCCATTTTATATCGCGGTAATTTCCAAGCACGTATTTTGGAAACCCAACTGCGTCAAATGCAGATTCCGTACAAGCTCTCTGGTGGTCAGTCCTTCTTCGCACGTGCTGAAATTAAAGACATGATGGGTTATTTACGTCTGATCATTAACCCTGAAGATGACAGCGCATTCTTGCGGATTATCAATACGCCAAAACGTGCCATTGGACCTGTCACCTTAGAGAAACTGGGTTTATTTGCACAAGAAAATAATTTATCGTTGCTCGCGGCAGCAGGCGATCAGCGTCTGACGATGGTCATTCCTAAAAAAGCGACTTCGCAACTGGCAGAGTTTTTTGATTTTATCGAAAACTTTACCCGTCGTTTGCTTGAAGATGATGAACCTGTTCCAATTATTCGTCAGATGATGCTAGAAGCGGGTTATATCGATTACATCAAAGAATCAGCAGCGACACCGGCACAGGAAAAAACCAAGCTCGACAATATTGAGATCTTGTATAGCAGTATTCAAAGTTTGATTAATCGTGCTGAAGATGTCGATGAAAAGAATATTGAAAGTGTCATTCGCAAAATGGTACTGCTCGATATGCTTGAACAGCAACAGGAAGAAGAAGACACCGATAAAGTCAACTTATTGACCCTACATGCTTCAAAAGGGCTTGAGTTCCCGTATGTGTACTTAATTGGTTTGGAAGAAGAAATTCTGCCGCATAAAAACTCGATTGCAGCGGATACCGTTGAGGAAGAACGCCGTCTGATGTATGTGGGCATTACGCGTGCGCGTCAGGGTTTGACCATTACCTTAGCTGAGCAGCGTAAAGCAGGTGGTCAAATGAAACAAATGACCCCAAGCCGTTTCTTAGATGAACTGCCTGAAGATGAACTCGAATGGCTGGGTCGTAAGAAAAAGCTTGCCGGTAATATCGATCCGAAACAACAAGCACAGCATTATTTAGATAATTTACGTGCCTTAATTAAGCGCTAATTTTAGATATTTTTAGTTTATATATTCGACAGGAATGAATTGATGAAAGTCCAAGTTAAAGTTTTAGACACGCGTCTTGGTGGTGAATGGCCAATGCCAACGTATGCCACCACAGGTTCTGCAGGTTTAGACCTTCGTGCATGTGTCGCAGAAACAACTGTAATTGAACCGGGTCAAACTTTACTTGTAAAAACAGGTTTAGCAATTTACATCGAAGATCCAGCATTTGCCGGTTTGATCTTGCCACGTTCAGGTCTGGGTCATAAATATGGCATCGTACTCGGTAACTTGGTTGGTTTAATTGACTCAGATTATCAAGGTGAATTGATGGTATCGGTATGGAACCGTAGCCAAACAGCGTTTAGCCTCGAGCCAGGTGAGCGTCTCGCACAATATGTACTTGTTCCTGTGATGCAAGCACAATTTGACATTGTGAATGAGTTTGAAGCAACCGAACGTGGTGCAGGTGGTTTTGGTCATACAGGCACAAACTAAGTCATACAAAAGGCTTATGTGCAATGCATAGGCCTTTTTTATGAGCATAGAAAACACGTTTTTATGTTGCAGCTTATATTTTAAAATAATGAATCTTTCTCTTTTCATTTTTCTGGCACTTTAAATAGCCTGCTATTTTTTATACAACTTTATATTCATTTAAGTTTTTGATATTTAATAATTTTACTTAATGTTTATTGATTATTATTTTTAAATCAGATAGATATAGCGGGTCTTAAAACAATAATACATGTTTCAAGTCATGACGATTATATTGAATTGTCTAAAATTTATTCCAAATAAACATTTACTGAACACATGATGGGCGTAATGAATCAAGCTTTCCCCATGCATATTTTTCGTGCATATGATATTCGCGGTAAAGTCTCCGTTTTAAATCCGAATGTGATCACTTCGATTGCGCATGCACTTGCACAGCAATATTTGGCTGCGGGACAAACACGTGTGGCGATTGGTTATGATGCGCGATTAAGCAGTCCTGATTATGCACACACGATTCATAATGTTTTCCAGTCCTATGCTTTAGATGCAACGATCATTGGTTGCTGTTCAAGTCCAATGTTGTATTTCATTGCAAAGGCATTTGACGGTAATGGCGTCATGGTCACCGCAAGCCACAATCCTAAAGATGACAATGGTGTTAAGTGGATTATTCAAGATTTACCGCCATGCCCTGAGATGATTCAGCAGGTTGGTTTAAATGCGATTCAGTATAATCCCAAAACTTGTATTCATAATCGAGATTCTCATCAATATCACAATGACTATGCTGCATTATATGAACAAGCGCTCTGTGATGACATCCAGTTAAAACAACCTTTTCATGTGGTGATTGATGGTTTACACGGTTCGGCTGGCTATATTGCTGCTCGAATATTAAAAAAATCTGGCTGTACAGTTGATGAATTGCGTTGTTCTCCGAATGGGGAGTTCCCCGATCATGCACCTGATCCTTCGGTCGATGCACATTTACAATTACTGAGTCGAACCGTAGTCGAAAAACAAGCGGATTTAGGCATTGCCCTTGATGGTGATGGAGATCGTTTGGTGATGGTTGATGGCAAAGGACGCATCATTCGTGCCGATCAGTTGTTATGTTTATTTGCAGAAATGTGCTTATCAGACCAGCCGAATCATGAATTTGTCTTTGATGTGAAATGTTCGACCTTAGTTCGCAATACGGTACGCCATTTGGGCGGCACACCGGTCATGATTCGTACAGGAAGTTCATTCTTACGAACCTACTTATCGCAATCGAATCATCATGCCATTTTTGGTGGTGAATATGCAGGGCATTACGTTTTTAATGATCAGCGCGGTGGTGGTTATGATGACGGTCTTTATGCTGCACTGCGTATTATGGAATATTTATCTTCGATTGAAAAAAACTTAGAACAGGTTTTGTCTGTTTATCCCAATCGTTTTGGTACCGAAGATCTTTATATTTCAACTCATCATACGCTGCCAAATGAATTATTGGCTTGGGTGAAATCTCAATCTCAACATTTAAATGCACAAATCAGTGAAATTGATGGAATACGTCTTGATTTTGATGATGGTTTTGGCATTATTCGAGCATCCAATACAGGCGAGTATTTCACGTTACGTTTCGATGCAGATAGTGCTGAACGTTTAAATGAAATCCGACATGTGTTTGTTTCAATGTTGCAAGATCAATATCCGCTGATTGCACGCGATATTTTAGATGCTCAATAAGGAGAGGCGAATGCCAAATCAACAAACAGGCATCGACAAAGCACAAATTTTGACAGAAGCTTTGCCGTATATTCAACGCTTTGCGGGTAAAACCCTCGTAGTGAAATACGGCGGCAATGCCATGACGGATCCTGAGCTTGAAAGTTCATTTGCACGTGACATCGTTTTGCTCAAAACCGTTGGTTTAAATCCGATTGTGGTCCACGGTGGCGGTCCTCAAGTCGATGCAATGTTGAAACAATTGGGTCGTGAGTCAGATCGTATTGATGGTATGCGCGTGACCGATCCTGCGACCATGGAAATTGTGGAAATGGTCTTGGGCGGTAGCGTGAATAAATCTATCGTGAATCTGATTAATAAACACGGTGGTCGTGCGATTGGTTTAACGGGTAAAGATGGCAACCTCATTCGTGCGCAAAAATTGCTCATGGAAAAAACCGCGGAAGATGGGTCAATTCAAAAAATTGATTTAGGTTTAGTCGGTGAAGTGGTCGGTGTTAAAACTGACGTATTAGAGATGTTTACCAATAGCGATTTTATTCCCGTTATTGCGCCACTTGGTGTTGATGAAGAGGGTAATACCTATAACATCAATGCAGATTTGGTGGCAGGTAAAGTCGCAGAAGCATTGGGCGCAGAAAAACTCATCTTACTCACTAATATCTCAGGCGTGCTTGATGAGAACAAGCAACTGCTCACAGGCTTAACCACGCAAGATGTCGATCGCTTGATCGAAACAGGTGTGATTTATGGTGGCATGATTCCTAAAGTCGGTTGTGCACTCGATGCTGTCAAAGGTGGGGTCGTGAGCGCGCATATTGTCGATGGTCGTGTACCGCATGCAAGCTTGCTTGAAATCTTCACCGATCATGGTGTGGGAACGTTAATTACCAACCGTGTGAATCCAAATCAAAAATAATATTTATTTGTGATTATGATTGATAAGAGTCTCATCAGAGGCTCTTTTTTTATGTTTGCTTGAATCTTATTGTGTATAGAATAAAAAGCCAAGATCACTTCATTTAGATGTGACCTACGCCATTCAAAGGGCTTATTTTTTGAATGAAAGTGTTAAACGATAGAATAGTCTCGAAAAAACCGTTAAATTGAAGAGAGTTGTTTGCAAAGTAGCCTTCGAGTCATGCAAAATAAACGCACGCATCCTTTTTGTATTTGATCGAGATTATGTGCCAACTGCTTGGAATGAATTGTGCAACACCGACGGACATTACCTTTTCATTTCGTGGTTTTTCGCAACGCGCAGGAGTCACTTCAGACCACTGTGATGGTTTCGGCATTGCATTTTTTGAAGATAAAGCCTGCCGTCTATTTGTCGATAATCAATCCGCGGTTGAATCCCCGATTGCAGAACTGGTTCGTAACTATCCGATTAAATCTCGCAATGTGATTGCGCATATTCGTAAAGCGACTCAAGGCAAAATCAATTTAGAAAATTCGCATCCTTTTAGTCGTGAGCTGTGGGGGCGCCAATGGATTTTTGCGCACAATGGCGATTTACATGATTTTAATCCCCAGTTAGCAGGGCGTTTTACCCCAGTCGGCAACACGGACAGCGAATTGGCGTTTTGTTTTATCTTGGAACAATTGGTAAAGCGCTTTGGCTATGTTGAACCCAATCTCAATCAAATCTTCGATTTGTTATTAGAAATTTCACCATCTATTGCTGAACATGGCACGTTTAATTTTTGTTTATCCAATGGTCAAGCGTTGTTTAGCTATGCGATTACCAAACTGAATTGGTTGGTTCGTGAATACCCATTTAAGCCCGCCCAATTGATTGACTTAGATGTTGAAGTCGATTTTAGTGAGCTGACGACACCTGACGATCGCGTGGCGGTCATCACCACTGAGCCTTTAACACAAAATGAAGTATGGACGGCATTTCGACCCGGCGAGATGATTTTGTTCCAACATGGGCAAAATATCCGTGCTGAGATGACGCATGTCGCGCGTTTAGAACGTGAACGTTTAGATCCTTCGCTTAAACGAGTGACTAAAGCAGATCAATACTAAGCCCATATAAAGCGAGCCTAGCTCGCTTTTTTATGCTTGAAATGCGCTAAAAACTTTTATAAAAATACGCGATTAAAATTCAATTTTGGTTAATTAATAATTGATGTTTTTGGTCGGCTTTAATTTTATTTATTATAGATAACAATTGGTTATGAAATTAATGCTGAAAATTATCTAAAGTTGACTAATTTACTTCATTTTTATTTCCATCAATACCCTATATGCTTATTTTTATGTGATAAATCATTAAAATTTATAGGGGTTGTAGTGAAAATGAAGTGGATTCCAGAATACAACACTGGTATTGATGTGATTGACGATCAACATAAACGCATCCTTGATTATATTAATGAAATCGAAGGTGTGAATATGCATACCGATCGTGCTCGAGTGAAACAAATCCTTGAAAATATTATTGATTATACCCAGTCGCATTTCACCTTTGAGGAATCACTACAAGAAGAAGCCGGGTATAAATACCGTGTTCCCCATAAACGTGTGCATGATATTTTTATTAAAAAAATTGAATCGTATCGTGACCGTTTTGAGTTGGGGCAGTCGATTGAATCGGAGTTACATGAAGTCTTGTCCAAATGGCTGATTAATCATATTCAACACGATGATGCCGATTATGTCGGTGCTGTGAAAGAAAATATGATGGGCATTATTAAAGAAAAAGAAACCAAAAAAGGAAAAAATTGGTTTGCCCGTTTCTTCTCATAATCATAACTCAAAGACATAAAAATAACGAAAGCTCCAAGAAAATTTGCGCAGCAAATCACCGGTCCAGTGATTTGCTTTTTTATTTTTGATTTTCAGGGCTTCGCAAGGCAAAATAGCGCTAGATTATTATAGGACCGCATCATGCAGGACAAAGCTATGTCAAAATGGTTATCGCCGCTGATGGCATTTTGTTTATCCTTTCTTATTATTGCGACGCTCGCACCAATAACAGGTATTCAAATCGACCGTCAGCTTGATTTTTGGATCCTCTGGTTAGTGACCATGTTTATCTTAGCACTGCCCATTTGTTATTTAGAAATTGCGCTTGCGAAACGTTCAAAAACAACAGCTGTACAGGCGTTGTCTATGCTTACTCGTGATGCCGATGCGTCACAAAAATGGCGTATTGTCGGTTGGATGGGCGTGGTGTTTATTCCATTCCTGGCAGGTGCAATGCTGAATTATGCCAGCAATGTCCTTGCAGTCGCGACACCTGATATTGCAACCCATCTTTTATTTGTTGTATTGGCAGTTGTGGCATTAGCCTTATCTCTCATTCCACGTCAAATTCTCGTGTTAATCGCTGCAGTGGGGGTGATTTCCTCATTGCTATTGGCGAATGTGATGGGAACTGCATTACCAGCATGGCACGTAACCGCCATTGAATTCTCTGAGTGGGGCAGTGCGACTGTGCTTGCTTTAGTCGCAAGTGGCTTAGGGATGGGCTTGTATTGGCAATCAAGCCTTGCAGCAGTGCAACAGCAAGATCAAGCGACAAAATCTGCTTTACCAATTTGGATTGCGCAGTTTATTGCCGTTATTGCCTTCGGTTTCTTTGCAGTGAAAGCGCAAGTTTCTGCATTGGCTTTAGTGGTTGCAATGGTTGCGGCAGCAGCTTTGATGTTCAATATGGCGCGTGAGCAATTGCAACAACGTCAGCTGCATACCGTTATTCAATGGGCCATTGTCGTGATTGCGACCTTAGTGTGGGCTGTGCCAAATATCGCAACTGTTTTCAATCCACTATTATTGTTATGGGGTTTGATTATCAGTTTGATTTATGCGGTCTTTGCCGGTTGGATTATGAAAATCAGCCATTTACGTAAATCGATGAATTTCAGTTCAGAAGTGTTTTATAACTTATGGCGTGTTGCAGTGCGCGTGGTATTACCGCTGTCGATTATTGTGGCAATCATTGCGGTATTGGGACAATTGATCTAATGTCGAGTTCTGCTGTCATTTGGGTTGCTTATGCGACCCCTGAACACCAGTTTCATATTGCAGTGCCGTATGTGGAAGGCATGACTGTTTTAGATGCGATTCAGCAAAGTGAATTGACCACCAAGGTTAATTTACCTGAGCCGCTCAATGTGGGCATTTTTGGCGTACGTGCGGAGCTGAGCCAGGTGTTAACAGTGGGTGATCGTGTAGAAATTTATCGGGCATTAACCATTAATCCACTCGATATTCGCCGTAATCGTGCTCAAAAAAATCCTGTCGGGCGTTTTGGTAAGAGTAATCGTGCCAAGAACCTGCAAGGACGCATGGATAAAAACTAAGTCATGTCGTTATTTTAAGCATGCTTCAATCAATCTATGCCGAATAATAAAAAACCCCTTGAATTGAAGGGGTTTTTTATTGGAAAAAAGTTTATAGTGGTGGCGCATTTAAAATAGCTTCTTTTGAACCGGGAAGGCCGGGTTGTGATGCAGGAATAGTGTCTAAACCTTCAATACGTTCTACCGTACCTGTTGCATCAAAGAATACTTTTAAATGTTGACCCGATGCTGCTGGAATCTTGACTTTTTTAGCGTAGGTTCCTGGGGTATAATTGTAGATGTAATCCCAACGTAGCGGATTCATTGGATCGGTCACAGTTGGACTACCCAATAAGAAGCGAACTTGTTGATGGCTCATTCCGACTTGGATTTTAGCAGCCTGTGCTTGAGTTAATGGTGTTCCTTGTGGAATATCCACTTTATATACGCCCAAGGTCGAACAACCGGTGAGCAATGAAGTGACGAATAACGTCAGCATGATTTTTTGCATTTTGCTACACTATCCCAAATTAATTATGATGCATTTGATCCAAGGATAGATCATACTGCATCTAAACTTTGTTGCATATTCCAACTTTAATTTTGTTGAGAGACCTTTGTACATGCCAATTTCAAACCAAGATTTACGCAAAGCTGGACTGAAAGTTACACTACCTCGAATTAAAATATTAGAACTATTAGAAAACTCTAGACAGCATCACCTTAGCGCTGAAGACATTTACAAGACCTTACTCGATCAAGGCGAAGATGTCGGTTTAGCGACTGTGTATCGTGTGTTAACACAATTTGAAGCGGCAGGTATTATTCAACGTCATCATTTTGAAAATAATCATTCTGTTTTTGAAATTATGCAAGATGATCATCACGATCATTTGGTTTGTCAAAACTGCAACAAAGTGGTTGAATTCCATAATGATTTAATCGAGCAAGAGCAGCATACAGTTGCTAAAAGCTTTGGTTTTGAATTAACAGGTCACTCACTAAATTTGTATGGTTACTGCGATGCGCCTGAATGCCAAGAAGCATTCCGTAAAAAATAATGCAGTGCTAGCTAGACTGATGAAAAAAGGCTTCTAACGAAGCCTTTTTTTATGTTTAACGTTTAGGGTTTTTCTTAAGATTGACCATCAAAGGTGATATTTGAATTGGCATTCATGAGATGAGTGCCACCTTCTTCGGACAGTTTGATTTGCAGACGTAAATCGTTTGGCGAGTCAGCATGTTTCAATGCATCTTTGTACGTGATTTGCTTGGCTTTATAGAGATCATATAAAGCTTGGTCAAAGGTTTGCATCCCGAGTTCGCGTGAACGTTTCATAATTTCTTTAATTTCATGCACGTCACCTTTACGGATCAAGTCTGAAATTAAAGGTGAATTGATCAACACTTCAATCGCTGCACGGCGACCTGTACCATCTGGTGTTGGAATCAGTTGCTGCGCCACCATTGCTTTTAAGTTTAAGGATAAATCCATAAACAACTGGCTATGACGATCGGCTTCAAAGAAGTGAATAATACGATCAATCGCTTGGTTGGCATTGTTGGCATGCAGGGTTGCAAATACCAAGTGACCTGTTTCTGCAAAGGCAATCGCATAATCCATCGTTTCGCGTGAACGAATCTCACCAATCAAAATCACATCAGGTGCCTGACGCAAAGTATTTTTTAACGCAATTTCAAATGAATCTGTATCTATACCTACTTCACGCTGGGTGATAATACAGCCTTTATGTTGGTGTACAAACTCGATTGGATCTTCAATGGTAATGATATGACCTTTGGAATTTTCATTACGATAGCCAATGAGCGATGCCAATGAGGTTGATTTACCTGTACCCGTTGCACCTACAAAAATAATAATACCGCGCTTGGTCATCGCCAATTCTTTCAGAACAGGCGGTAACTTCAGTTCATCCATCGTCGGAATAGTGGTTTCAATACGACGTAACACCATGCCCGGTTGATCACGTTGCTGAAATGCACTCACACGAAAACGTGCGGTTTGACTGGCATTGCTAATGGCAAAGTTACACTCGCGTGTTTCTGCAAATTCACGGCGCTGCTTATCGGACATAATTGAATGAACCAATTGTGCTACCGCAGAACCCGGAAGTTTGACCGATCCAATTGGATGAATTTGACCATTAATTTTAATAGAAGGTTCAACATCGGCGGTAACAAACAAATCCGATGCTTTCTTCTCGATCATATAATCAAGTAAGCCATTAAAATCCATGTGATGACCCCAAATCTACGCTTATGCTTACAGGAATGATTCTGGCTGTTTTGCCGCAGTACGTGCCACTTGTGGGCTAATCATGCCCTTAGACACCAAGGTTTTTAAGCTTTGGTCAAGGGTGGTCATACCATAGTTGGCACCCGTTTGAATTGCAGAATACATCTGAGCAACTTTGTTTTCACGGATGAGGTTACGAATTGCAGGAATACCAATCATGATTTCATGGGCTGCCACACGACCACCGCCATTTTTCTTGAGCAGGGTTTGTGAAATGACGGCTTGTAGTGATTCAGACAACATGGCACGAACCATGTCTTTTTCTTCAGCAGGGAACACGTCAATCACACGGTCAATAGTTTTTGCGGCAGAAGTGGTATGTAGTGTACCGAAGACCAAGTGACCCGTTTCCGCAGCTGTTAGCGCCAAACGAATGGTTTCTAAGTCACGCATCTCACCGACAAGAATAATATCAGGGTCTTCACGTAGTGCTGAACGCAGTGCTTCGTTAAAGCCATGCGTATCACGGTGTACTTCACGTTGGTTGACCAAACATTTTTTTGATTGGTGTACAAACTCGATTGGATCTTCGACCGTTAAAATATGGTCATAACGGTTGTCATTAATGTAATCAATCAAAGCCGCCAGTGTGGTTGATTTACCTGAACCAGTTGGACCGGTCACTAAAACTAAGCCACGCGGGAATTCACAGATATCTTTAAAGATTTGACCTAAACCTAAATCTTCAATGGTGAGTACTTTTGATGGAATAGTACGAAATACAGCACCTGCGCCACGATTTTGGTTAAATGCGTTCACACGGAAACGAGCCACACCCGGAACTTCAAATGAAAAGTCAGTTTCTAAGTGTTCTTCGAAGTCACGACGCTGTTTATCATTCATGATGTCATAAACAAGCTTATGGACTTCTTTGTGTTCTAATACCGGTAGATTAATACGACGAACTTCACCATCGACCCGAATCATCGGTGGCATACCCGCAGATAAATGTAAGTCTGATGCGCCGTTTTTAGCAGAAAAGGCTAATAATTCTGTAATATCCATAAAGTCCCCGAGATCATTTAAATGTTATTTATTTTGATAGAATAATAAGGCTTTCCCACAGCTTAACCAACACTTTGTTGATGGGCAAGGGAAAAAAAGATCAACGAAATGAGAACCCCGTCAATGAATATGTTGCAGCAATCACGAAATCAAGTTTTAGCGCAAATTCACGCTGCTTGCGAGCAAGCACAGCGCGATAAAAACAGGGTGCAACTTTTGGCCGTATCTAAAACTCATCCGAGTGACGTTTTGTCGGAAATGTATCAAACTGGGCAACGTGCATTTGGAGAAAACTACCTGCAAGAAGCCTTAGATAAGATTGAAAAACTAAAAGATTTACAGATTGAATGGCATTTTATTGGTCACGTACAGCGTAATAAAACCAAGCACTTGGCTGAAAAGTTTTCATGGGTGCATGGAGTTGATCGTTTGATTATTGCTGAGCGTTTATCGACTCAAAGGGATGCATCACAAGCGCCACTCAATATTTGCTTACAAGTGAATATTGATGAGCAAGATACAAAAGATGGTTGCCAGCCAGCGGAAGTAGCCGAATTGGTTGCGCAAATCAGCCAACTGCCAAATTTAAAATTACGCGGATTAATGGTGATTCCTGCACCCAATAACACAGAAGCCTTCAAAGATGCCAAAGCACTATTTGATGCTGTGAAAGTTCAACATAAAAATCCTGAAGATTGGGATACCTTGAGCATGGGGATGTCAGGCGATATGGATGCAGCGATTGCCGCAGGCTCAACCATGGTGCGTGTAGGAACAGCGTTGTTTGGGGCAAGAGATTATTCACCAAAGTAAGAAGATAAATCCTCCCTAGCCCTCCTTTATTAAAGGAGGGAATGTGCCATTTGAGCTTAACCTATTACCTCGATGGTACTTGCACCTGCACCTACAGGCTTGACCTGAATCTGTACCGGAATCCGTTCATGCATTTCTTGAACATGTGAAATGAGCACGACTTTACGCCCTTGGCTTTGCAAATGATCTAGTGCATTCATGACCATATGCAAGGATGCAGGGTCGAGTGTGCCGAAGCCTTCATCAATAAACAGCGATTCAAGCTTCATTGAACCCGATGCCATATTGGCAATCGCCAGTGCTAAAGCCAAAGAAACAAGGAAAGTTTCACCGCCTGAGAGTGACAGGACAGGACGGATTTCGCTGTTCATATCGAGGTCAATAATGGCTAAGCTTAAACTGTTCGGAATACGGTGCAATTGATAACGTGGTGCAAGTGGTTGTAGTTGTTGGTTGGCATATTCCACCAGAATATCCAAATGATGCTCTTGCGCGATTTTTTGGAATTTAGTGCCTTCTTTATGCCCAATCAAGTCATAGATCCGACCCCAACGGTATTCCTCAGCTTTAACTTGTTCAATTTGAGTTTGATATTTCGCATAAGTGGCTTGATTACTGGCATTTATCCGCAGTTTGGCATCAAGCTCATTAAAGGCATCTTGTTGAGTGGTTTTTTCAAGATGGATGTCACTCAGCTTTTGCTCAATGAGCTCAAATTCATGCTCGGGTTGTCGCTTTAAATGTGCTTGATATTGTTCCTCTAAGAGCTGCCATGCAGTTTTAGCATTTTCTAAAATTTGTTTTTGATTCATTAAATCCTGACGGAGTTGTTGATGTTGAGCTAAATTGATCGCTAACCACTGTTCAATCATCGATTGGGTGACGTGTGGATGGGTCAATTGCCAAGACTGAATCGCTTGTTCCGCTTGATGAAGCTGTTGTTCTAGTTCATGCAAGCGAGTGATAAATTCTTGCACTTTTAAATTGGCTTGATGTAATTCGGCATCTGCCTGTTGTACTTTTTGACGTTGTTGCTCAAGTGCCTGTGCTAAGGCTGCATGTTCCTGATCGAGATCCGTTTGCCAATCTAGCGCGATACGATAGGTTTTGCCTGCATAGTGTTCGGTCAGTTCTGCCAGTTGATGACGTAAATCTTTGCCTTGTTGAATCAATTGCTGCAATTTTTGATCTAAATCTGCATAGTTTTGCTGTTCAAGTTGAAGCTGATATTGGCTTTTTTCGAGCGACTGTTGATGTGTATTTAAATCATGTTCAATATTTTTTTGTTCTGTTAAATACTGAATACGCTGCGCTAACTGTTGCTTCACTTGATGTAGCCATGTCATGGGCGGCACGGTCTGATATTGGCTCGGCAATCGCTCAACAACGGGCGAGATCAGCTGTTCAAGCTGTTCGCGCTGCTGTTGTAATAATTGCAGTTGATGTCGTTGCTGCTGTGATTCACGCCATTGATTTAAGTGTTGTTGCAAATGTTGTTCTTGTTCTAGAGCGGCTTGGATTTGGCTATTTAACTGAGCATGATAGCGATGAATATCTGTTGCTAAAACAGATAAATCCTGATGATTAACATCAATCGCAAAGTGCTTGATCTGTCCAATCAACTCATTTTTTTGACGTGTTAAATCCGCTGTCTGTGAATTGAAACGTTGCTGCTGTTGTTCAAGCACCGCGTGTTGTTTTGAGGTTTCAATATTTTCTTGCTGTTTCTGTTCAAGCAAATGCTCAAGCTTTTGTTTGGCCTGTTGTAATTGCTGTTCTTGCAGTTGTTGCAAGCCTTGTTCAAGCAATTCATGACCCGTTATAAAAGGATGGTCAAGGCTGCCACAGACCATACACGGCTCATCGGTTTTGAGCTGCGCCCTTAATTCTTGCACGCTTTGGGTATGTAAAAGACGTTGCTCTATGAGCACAGTTTCAAGTTGTGTAAACGCTTTTTGTTCAGCTTCAAGTTGCTGCTGTAATTGTCGTTCAGCATGTTGTCGCTGTTGTAATTGCTGCTCTTGAGCCAGAATCTCGGTTTGCAGCTTTTTATTGTCTTTTGATTGTTGCACAAGTTGTTGTAGACGTTGCTGTATATGCTCAATTTTGACTTGAGTCGATTGTTGCTGTTGGCGTTGTTGTTGAACCGTACTGAGTTGCTGTTCTAAATGCGCTAAAGACTGATATTGTTCAGTCAATTGGGTAATTTGATTGCAATACTCCTGCGAGCGTTGCTGAATCTCATTCAAGGGCAGCTGGAGCATCTCGGCATTGTCTTGCTCAAGCTGTTGATACTGTATTGCATAGTCATTTAAACGCTGCAAAATGCTTTGAGGTTCTTGATCAAAACTGCTGAATGCCTGAGTTTCATTGAGTTGTTGAGTCAGCTGCTGTTGTTTGGAACGAATGTGATTTAGATTCAATTGCTGCTGTTGAATATTTTGTTCTAAAGGTTGTAAACGATCCCGCTGAAAGTTGATTTGTTCAGCATTTAACTTTTTATACTGTTCAGAAACGGTATTGATTTCATGGTCAAGTTTAAGCCCGAGTTCTAAATGCGGTTTAAGTACTTCTCGGTGCTCTGAAAATTGTTGCAGTTTGTGTTGTAGCGCATTGAATTGGCTTTGTTCACTCGCGACTTGTGTTTTAAGCGCTTCAAATGCTTGGCTAAATTGGCTTTGCTGTTGTTGAATCTGTACTTTTTGCGGGGCTAATTTCGCATGTTGCACAAATTGCTCACGAATGGATTGGAACGTATCAAGTTGTTCTAACAAGATTTGTTGTGGTGCTGATTTTGTGACAGCATCAAGCTGAACGTCATACACTTCTTTTTTTGCATGTACATCGGCATACATTTTATGCCGATCCAGATGCCATTTTCTTTCATTTTCAAGCAGCTTTTCTGACTGCTGTAAATTCTGTAAGGTTAATCCGAATTGTTTTTGTTGTTGAATTAACTGCTCGATGTTGTCTGGAGATAAAATTTCAATATGCCCAATCAGGTTTTCAAGTTCAGCACGTTGCTGTTTGACCTGACTGTATTTTTCTGCGGCTTTGATACTGACCAAACTAAAAATATGCGAGTTAGTTAAATACTCGAGCAAGTCTGCACGTTCGTTGTCTTTGGCTTTTAAAAAAGCGCCGACTTCAGATTGAGCAAGCAGCACTGCACGAGTGAATTGTTCGAAACTCAAACCAATCAATTTTTCGATGATCGGTGTCGCTTCAGAAATTTTTTGATTCAATACACGTTGATCATCCAGACAGGTGATGGCACGTTCGACTTTTAAATTACCATCTACTTTGTTGCGTGCGCGGCGAATCTCCCAACGGGCTTGGTAACGCTTACCATCAAGGGCGATAAATTCAAGCTCAGCAAAACCCGATGTGGTGCCACGACGCAGAATATTTTTAGAATCTTTAATTGAAATATCTTGTCCACCGGTATCTTTTAAACTTCCTGCGGCACCTTTCAGGCGTGGTACTTCGTTATACAGCGCTAAGCACATCGCATCGAGTAAAGTCGATTTACCTGCGCCCGTTTTACCTGTAATCGCAATTAAACCTGCATGAGCAAGCGGTTGATGGTCAAAATGAATATGATGTGTGCCTGCCAAAGATGCCAAATTATTTAAACTAAGTCGTAAAATTTTCATGGCAAATCCTTAAGCCTGTTTTTCATCAAGATCATGTTGTGCTTCAGCCAGCAGTTGCTGAAAATCACGTTGCACTGAATTATCCGCTTCATAGCCCATTTTTGCCCAAATCGTGTCAAATAAAGATTCCGGTGTAGGTGGGGCTAAATCAATTTTTGTAGCTTGAGCAGCATCACTCGCTTGTTTTTGATAGATCCGAATCATGCGTAATAAACGATAACGATTGGGGGGCAGAGCAAGTTCTACTTGTTGGCGTAAATCGACGGGTGGCGGGGCATCTGTCGTGTATTCAATTTCTAAAAAATCACGCGCATTAAGTTGATCAATTTCCCCATTCGGTAAAGCTTTGATTTTTTCAATGAGCTCAGGGAGTTCTTCTCGGATACGTACTAATCCGACTGTACGAGGAATGTGTAACGCTTCAAATTGAAAGCGTTGCTCATCTTTAAGCATCGGATTAATTTTGACTTCAACCACTTGGTGTTTATAGTTAATTTCACTAAACGACAGTGGAATCGGTGAACCGCTATAGCGAATATGCGGCTTTCCCACTTGCTGCGGTTTATGTAAATGTCCAAGCGCGACATAATCAATCACCTCGTCAAATAACGCTGTGGATAAGGCTTCTTCATTTCCGACAATAATCGGGCGCTCAGAATCTGAGGTTTCACCACCTTGCATATGCGCATGTGACATCAAAATTAAGGCTTGATCGGGCTGTTTACGGGCTTTAGCTTCTGCAATAAGTTGTTGGTGCAAATAGGCGATGGCATTTTGGCTATTGTTTGTATGTTCATTCAGCCCAGTAATTTCGGCACTACGTAAATAGGGTAGGGTGAGACACCAAGCAATGATTTGATGTTGCTGATCATAAATCGGGACAAGCAGACGATCCAAATCTAAGGTGTTTTCACTGTTGCGACCAATCACGCCCACCGCTTTGGCATTAAATTTTTCCAGTAAAGGTTCAACTTGTTCAATGCGATAACCCGAGTCATGATTACCCGCGATCATCAAGGTTTGCATATGCGGCGCAATATCATGTACATCGGCTAAAAATTGGTACAGTTGTTTCTGTGCGCTCGATGCAGGATTAATCACATCAAAAAATATCACCTGCAATCAGCAGCGCATGGGGTTGTTTTTGTTTAATTTGCTCAAGTAACCAGCTTAAAAACTGAGCGTGTTCAAATTCACGATCATGATTGTGAAAGAACTGACCCAAATGCCAATCGGATGTATGTAAAAAATGAACCGCCATGTCCTAATGCCCCAAAACCTCAATTGCTTGCTTACTATAGAAAAGATAAGCCGTTAAAATCTACTGAAAGTTTTATTTTCGCGTCTGCATATGTCGCGAAGCCAGTTGATAATTGAAGAAATAGAACGAATAAAAATGAAGGGCCAATATAAAGAGACAATATAAATAGGAGTGTTTGGACGCATGCAACGTTATTTTTAGAATCAGCATACAACAACATTTTACAAGATTTGAAAAAATAAAGACCGACGATTCGAGTGATGGTAAATCGTCGGTCAAAATCGTGGAGGATGAAAATTCTGGCTGCTATTCAAAATTTTCACGGTCACGAGACTTATTGCTTTAGCCAAGGTCAGTGTAAATTGTGGATGCCAGTACAAATGTACCAACCTTGTACTCTCTATAACGTTGCTATAAGACGATTGGTTGACAATAAAATGAAAAAAAACTCAATTTTTTTTATACTAGGGCTTAAATATACTGAAGGTCACAACTACTGTGTCATTAACTCGTTATTTTATTTGGTTTTTCTGTCTGTGCTTTATTTTTACCTGTGTTTGTGGCGTGCTTGCAGCGCTGATGCCACAGGGAATGGGCGCAGTATTAACCATTTTTCCTTATCTTATTCCGATGATTTGGGTGTTATTCAAGTTTTTAAAACGTGAACAACGCGCTCCCACCCAAGCCGAGCGTAAGAAAATAACGTGGGGATTTAGCCTGATTTATTGGTTATACAACCTTACGTTTTTATTATTAGGTATTTGGGTGGCGACATTTTCAAATCCAAATGCATGGAGTGATTTTCAATTGTACCTCCAAGAGCCACAATTCATGACGATGGTTCTGACAATGTGCTTGCTGATTGCGATTCCAATGTATGTATTAACCTATTGGTTTTATGGTCCACAAGCCAAACGTATGGCACAAAAAATGTTTTCTTCATCTTAAATGAAATTGAAAGCGTTAAAAAAGCAGATATCACGACAATATCTGCTTTTTTTTATACTCAATTTTTATCGGCGAACTTAAGCCATTTCTTTTAGCTTAAGTGCTGCTTCTTCAGCAAAATACGTCCAAATACCATCGGCACCTGCACGACGACATGACATAAGTGACTCAATAATCACATTGTCTGAGAGCCATCCATTTTGGATTGCACCTGCAAGCATCGCGTACTCGCCACTCACTTGATAAACAAAGGTTGGCACACCGAAGGTATCTTTGACTTCACGTACGATATCTAAATACGGCATACCTGGTTTAACAATCACCATGTCTGCGCCTTCTTGAATATCAAGCGCGATTTCATGTAAAGCTTCAGCACGGTTACCAATATCCATTTGATAGGTATATTTATTGCCGCCTTTTAGGTTGCTAGATGAACCGACTGCATCACGGAATGGACCGTAGAAGCTTGAGGCATATTTCGCAGAATACGCCATGATGTTAGTATAAATATGACCATTGGCTTCAAAGGCTTGGCGAATGGCGGCGATTCGACCATCCATCATGTCACTGGGTGCGAAAATATCAGCACCTGCTTCGGCATGACTTAAACCTTGTTTAATCAAAGCTTCAACAGTTTCATCATTCAGTACATAACCGCTGTCATCGAGAATGCCGTCTTGACCATGTGTGGTATATGGATCAAGTGCACCATCGGTAATGAGCACCATTTCTGGTAATTCTTTTTTCAGTAGGCGAACGGTCGTTTGCACTAAACCATCTTCACGCCAAGCCGCTTCGGCTGTCAGACTTTTGTCTTCTTGTGGTGTGACAGGAAATAGCGCTAATTTACTCACGCCAAGGCTAAGTAAACGTTCTGCTTTTTTCACCAACAAGTCAGCAGATAAGCGCTGAACGTTTGGCATACTGGGAATATCTTCAACCTGATTTTGCCCAGGCAACACAAATACCGGATAAATGAGATGATCCGTCGATAAATGAGTTTCGCGTACCATCGAACGTAAATGTTCATTTTTACGAATACGACGCATGCGAGTTGCAGGAAACGCTGGACGATTGAACGTATAGGTCATAAAAATCTCATTGATCAATATTAAACTATGGTTATTGTAGTGCCTTAATTTGCTTTTAGGGCAAATGGTTGCATTATTTTATTTAATGACCTTGATTCGAGCAAACAATGACGCAAGCAGAGAAAAGTTGGACCGGTAGTGTTCAAGACGGTTCAGAGATCAATATTGACCGCATTTTTGACAAATTAACTCAAGCATTTAACACCTCTCCCTTCTTTCAACATGCGGGTATGCAAATGCGTGTGGTGGACGGTCAGATTGAAGCTTATATTGATATGCAAGATTTTATGATTGGCAATGTGGCTTATCAGATTTTGCATGGCGGTGTGGCTGCCACAATTTTAGACAGTATTGGCGGCATCACGGCAATGGGCGAGCTTTATAAAAAAGCGACTTTGGATGATATTGATGACGTTGGAAAAAAAGCATCACGCTTAGCCACCGTGGATATGCGGGTCGATTATTTAGCACCGGGGCGTGGTCAATACTTTACTGCACGGGCTGAAACCCTACGTTTAGGGCGTAAAGGCTGCACCATGCGTATGACTTTAATTAATGATGAAGCGAAACCGATTGCAACTGCAATTGCCTCTTATGCTTATTAATTGACAGTTTGTTTCGTCTTGTTAGGGAGATGATTTTCAACAGAAGGTCTCTTCCTTAAGTATCAATACAAGTCCAAAAAATATCTAAAACGTTTGTTTAATATTCAAAATATAAGATTTTTCCTGCTAAATAAAACATCCGACTGGATAGTTACATTTTTTATTCTCAAATGATGATTTTTTGCCTTTAAAATGCCGACAATTTTAAAGTAAAAATGACTTTCTCATCGACACCATTGATATGACCTTTTTGCAAAAAAAAGAGTGTCAGTAAAATCGGATCATGCCGCGTGACCAAGTCTGTTTGATTTAGGACAAAATCAATGACAGATGTTCAACAACCGCTACCACATGCAGTAGCAGATCTACAGCAAGAGCAACAGCTCAAATCGAAACGTAAAAAAGCCTTGAGTATTGTGGCAATGCTCGTACTGACTGCGCTGATTATATTTGCCATTTGGCGGGTATTTTTCAATAGTTCGGTGACCACAGACAATGCCTATGTCGGTGCTGAAACAGCGTCTGTCACTTCTATGGTGAGTGGACAAGTGGCAGAAGTACTGGTCAGTGATACGCAAACGGTCAAAAAAGGCGAAGTTTTACTAAGAATTGATGCGCGTGATACTGAGATTGCCGTCAATCAAGCCCAAGCAGAACTCATGAAAGCCAAGCGTCAATATAAACAGACCTCTGCAAATAGTGGTGCTTTAAACTCACAAGTCGGTGTCAGTGATGATACGATTCACAGTGCCGAAGCGCAAGTCGCACAAGCCAAAGCCGCTTTAGATAAAGCCCAAGATGAATTGGCGCGTCGTGAAAAATTAACGGCTAGTGGTGCGATTTCGAGAGAAGAATTGAGTACCGCGCAAAGTGTCTTGAATAATGCAAAAGCAGGTTATGACTTAGCTCAAGCTGGTTTAGCTCAGGCACGTTCAAGCCAAAAAGCGGCACAAAGTACCTTAGCGGCCAATGACGCTTTAATTCAAGGCAGCAATGAAAACTCAACACCAGATGTTCAAATTGCGCAAGCCAAACTTAAACAAGCACTATTAGATTTAGAACGTACCGAAATTAAAGCACCTTTTGATGGTGTGATTTCACGCCGTAGTATTCAAGTGGGGCAGCGTGTTGCACCGGGCAATGTGTTGATGATGGTTGTGCCTGTGAGCCAACTGTATGTGGATGCCAACTTTAAAGAAAGCCAATTGAAACAAGTTCGTCCCGGACAAAAAGTGACATTGATTTCTGACTTGTATGGCGATGATGTGGAATATACCGGTACGGTGGTTGGCTTTTCTGGCGGTACAGGTTCAGCGTTCGCTTTAATTCCTGCCCAAAATGCGACAGGTAACTGGATTAAAGTGGTTCAGCGTTTACCTGTCCGTATTCAACTCGACCCGAAGCAATTGGCTGAGCATCCGCTACGTGTGGGTTTATCCATGGAAGCGACTGTTGATTTAAGCAAGAAGTAAGCGCTGATGAATCCGACAGAAGTGATCCCTCAGCTCAAAGGTGGCAAGCTGATTCTGGCTGCCTTTGTTTTGGCGCTTGCCAATTTTATGGTCGTCTTAGATATGACCATTGCCAATGTTTCTGTACCGCATATTACGGGGAGCCTCGCAGTGTCTGCATCGCAGGGCACATGGGTGATTACCTCTTATGCTGTTGCCGAAGCGATTTGTGTGCCTTTAACGGGCTGGTTAGCCGGTCGATTTGGTGCAGTGCGTACCTTTAGCGTCAGTTTATTTGGTTTTACATTGTTCTCCATACTCTGTGGACTTTCGACCAGTTTAGAGATGTTGGTGATTTGCCGAATTGGTCAGGGTTTGTTTGGTGGTCCAATTATGCCACTCAGTCAAACCTTGCTTATGCGTATTTTCCCACCTGAAAAGCAATCGCAAGCGATGGGTATGTGGGCAATGACCACAGTAGTAGGTCCGATTCTTGGACCCATTTTAGGCGGCTCGATTAGTGATAATTGGTCGTGGCATTGGATTTTCTTTATCAATATTCCTGTAGGTTTAGTTTGTGCCTATGCGGCAATGCGCTTATTAAAATCAGTAGAAACCCCCATTCATCGTCTTAAAATTGATATGGGTGGTCTATTTTTATTGGTGTTATGGATTGGTGCTTTACAGTTAATGCTCGACTTGGGTCATGAGCGTGATTGGTTTAATCATCCATCTATTGTGATTCTTGCCATTATTGCATTGCTTGGTTTGATTATATTTACCATTTGGGAGCTGACAGAACGCAATCCTATGGTGAATATTCATATCTTTAAATATCGAAGTTTCACCATTTCTGTTTTAGCGTTGGCATTTGGTTTTGGCGCATTCTTTGGCAGTATTGTGTTGATCCCGCAGTGGCTACAAATTAACTTGGGCTATACCGCGACATGGGCGGGGTATTTAACTGCAACGATGGGCTTTGGTAGTTTGCTGATGTCACCCATCGTCGCGAAAATGGCAACCAAATATGATCAGCGTGCTTTAGCCTGTTTTGGTTTATGTCTACTCGGTGGCGTGACCTTAATGCGTGCCTTTTGGGTGACGGATGCCGACTTTATGGCATTGGCTTTGCCCCAAATTTTGCAGGGCTTTGCTGTGCCATTCTTCTTTATTCCTTTATCAAATATGGCATTGGCATCGGTATTACCACAGGAAATGGCATCGGCTGCGGGTTTAATGAATTTCCTGCGAACGATGGCAGGTGCGATTGGTGCATCGCTTGCGGTCACCATTTGGGATGATCATAGCAAGGTTGCGCGTAGCGAATTGGTGGGCAACTTGCATGTGACTGAATCGCAAAATACTTTGATGCAGCAGGGGATGAGTGACAGCAGTGCTTTGGCGTATATCTCCAACTTGGTCGATCGAGAAGCCTCTACATTAGCCGCCAATCATGTCTTTTTAGTGCTTGCTGCGGTGTTCATTTTTGCAGGGCTGATGATTTGGCTCTGTCCGCGACCCAAATCAGGTATGGGGGATATGCCATCTCATTAATTTAAAAAGAGTAGAAAAAACCGCTGATCATTCAGCGGTTTTTTACATCAACATTTAGATATCAGATCGAGCGCGTCGTAATGCGGTTTGCCATTTATCTAAATGCTGCTGGCGTTCATCATCTTGCATTTTAGGTTCAAAAGCGCGTTCAAGTTGCCAAGATTGTGCAATATCATCTAAGTTAGAAAATACCCCTGCCTTTAAGCCTGCCATCGCTGCTGCACCCCATGCCGTTGATTCAAGCATTTTGGGGCGGAGGACAGGTACATTTAATAGATCTGCTTGGAATTGCATCAGCATATCGTTTTGACTTGCGCCACCATCAACACGTAATTCTTTTAATGGCTGAGTAATATCCGATTGCATAGCGGTCAGCACGTCAGAGACTTGAAATGCAATGGATTCCAACGCAGCACGTGCAATATGCGCTTTGTTTGTGCCGCGTGACATGCCACACATGATGGCGCGGGCTTCACTGTCCCAGTGCGGTGCCCCAAGTCCAGTAAAAGCAGGTACCAGTACCACACCATCACTATTCGAGACTTTACAGGCAAGTTTTTCTACATCTGCGCTTTTTTGAATAATGCTTAAACCATCACGCAGCCATTGGACTACAGCACCCGCCATAAAGACGCTGCCTTCTAATGCATAGGTCGCTTGCTCTTGGGCTTGCCACGCTAAAGTCGAAAGTAATTTATTTTGACTTAGTTGTACGTCACTTCCAGTGTTAAACAGCATAAAGCAGCCTGTGCCGTAGGTGTTTTTTGCTGTACCGACTTCAAAGCAAGACTGACCAAAGAGCGCTGATTGTTGATCGCCTAAAATGCCAGTAATCGGAATGTCTGCCCCGAGCAAACCCGTCGCGGTATCAGCGACATAACTGTCTGAAGCAATAATTTTGGGTAAAACAGCGCGTGGAATATCGAATAGCGCCAGCAGTTCTTCATCCCATTGTTGTGTTTTTAGATTCATAAGCATGGTACGAGAGGCATTAGTGGCTTCAATGACATGCTCTGCACCTTGGGTTAAATTCCAAATGAGCCAACTGTCGACTGTGCCAAAAGCTATATGTCCTTGTTGGGCGAGGGCACGCAAACCGTCAATATGGTCGAGTAACCACACCAATTTCCCTGCACTAAAATAAGGGTCGATGCGTAAGCCTGTGAGCTGTTGAATTTTGTCTTGTAAATTATTTTGAATAAGTTGATTGCACCAATCGGTTGCACGACGGTCTTGCCAAATAATAGCAGGTGCGAGCGGTTTTCCTGTGCGTTTATCCCAAACAACAGTTGTTTCACGCTGATTGGTCAAACCAATGGCTTTAATGTCTTTGGCTAAAATATTGGCATTCGCAAGGGCTTGTTGCACCACCGCAATTTGGGTTGACCAAATTTCTAAAGCATCTTGTTCCACCCAACCTGAATGTGGGGTTTGAATTTGGATTTCTCGCTGTGCGCTGGCGTGAATATGTCCGCATTCATCGAAAATAATAGCGCGGCTTGAGGTTGTGCCCTGATCGAGAGCCAATAAGTAACTCATATGCTTTGGTTATAAGACTTTAAAAACAAAATATTAACGCAATTTTTCAATTAAACGCATTAACTTGTGTGAATGTGTAAAAAATACACTGATTTTTCTTTCATTTGTGCTATGATTCATTTGTACTTTGGGGATGTTTCTGGCTTCGACGCTGGTGATGAAACTCATAGATGCATGCCGAGAGCGCATTTTCTCTCGTAAATCAAATTTGCATTTTTTAGTCGCAAACGACGAATCATACGCTCTAGCTGCCTAAGGGCAGCTTGTCCGCCTCTCCGAATACTTGTGGTTAGAGAGTCCGACTGAAGCGCACGCACACAAGTCCGTATTAAAGCCACGCCTCGGGGCTTTGTACTAAATTTAGAGGATCGCCCTAGCACCCTGTTCGTCGGGTCGCAACGGGTTAAACTAATTGACGATATCTAAGCATGTAGTATTCTCGAGCGTAATGCTGGCGGACGCGGGTTCAACTCCCGCCATCTCCACCAAATACCTCTCAAAACATGGCATTACATGCCAAGTTTTAGAACTGAAAGGCTTGATTCTAAAGGGATCAAGCCTTTTTTTATGCCTATACATAACAAAATATAACTAGCTATAGTGTACACCTAGTATGTACACTGTCATGTACATTGTAGGTTTTATTGAACTCACGGGTGTACAAGGTATGAAAAGAAAAGATATTAAACGCCGTCCTTTATCCGATACTGTCTTAGCCAATCTCGAACCTGAATCAAAAGAATACCGAGAACTCGACGGCGAAGGCTTGTATTTCCGTGTGAAGCCCGATGGCAAAAAAGGCTGGTTATTCCGTTATAAAAAACCTGATGGCAAATGGTCATGGTTAGGCATTGGCACTTATCCTGAAATCTCAGGGGCGAATGCCCGAAAAAAAGCTAAAGAGGTCATGAATGATATTTCAGGCGGTGACAATCCCATCATTACCAAGCAACAAAGAAAGCAACAGGAACTTGAGCAGAATAATGCCACCTTTGAATCCTTAGCCCGTGAATGGTTGGATACTAAACTTCATCATTGGGTGAGTGACACAATGGTGAGAAACAAAGGGGCATTAGAAAAGCATATCTTCCCTGTGTTTGGTAAACGCTTATATACAGAAATCAGACCGATCGAATGGATGAATCATTTAAAAGGTATTCAGCAAGAAAAAGGCATCTTTGAACAGGTCAATCGTATTCGTGCCATGTGCCGTGATATTTATGATTTTGCAAAGGTGACAGGGCGCATTGATTACAATCCTTTAGAAGGACTGCAAAAGTATCTTCAACAGGGCAAAAAAGAAAACATGGCTCACGTTAGTGAGCAAGAACTTCCAGCCTTGATCAGAGCCATTAATAACTATCCGACTCATGATGTGAAAATCGGTTTGCAGCTTTTGGCAATGTTGTTTTGCCGTCCGAGTGAGTTAAGAGGTGCAACATGGGACGAGTTCGATTTAGATCAAGGTTTATGGAATATTCCTGAGCATCGGATGAAAAAACGCCGTGAGCATGTGATTCCTTTACCGACTCAAGCCATTGCCTTGTTAAATGAGTTAAAGAGCTATCAGACCAATTCTGATTATTTATTTCCAAGTCGATCAGACAAGAACAAGCCAAAGTCAGACACCGTTTTTATTATGGCACTTCGCCGAATGGGTTATGAGGGCAGACAAACGCCACACGGTTTTAGGCATATTGCCAGTACCTTGTTAAACAATCGTGGTTTTGATGAAAGGCATATTGAGTCAGCTTTGGCACACGTAAAAGATGGCGTGGCTGGTGTATACAACAAGGCGCAATATTTACAAGATCGTAAACAGATGATGCAGTGGTATGCGGATTACGTAACTAGTTTTTAGATAAAAATAAAATATTGTAATTTTTAAATTGAATTAGGGGTAAATAATGTCAATTGATTTAATGATTCCATTCTATAAATTAGAATCAGCTGTAGAGATACTAAATAATAAATTGAAAACGAGAATATATACCAGAGAAAATATATTAGCTATAGCACTTTTATATGATCTCAAATTATATGTGATAGCCAAGAACTGGGAGGGGGATCATATTTCTTCATTTTTGAAAGTTGATATTGAAAATGAGGATTTTAATTCTGATATTATTTTAAAAAAAGCTGATGATTTTTTTAAAAGATATATCGAGATTGAGCTGAATTCAGGGTGTTTATTACAGCTGGGTGAAGATGTGATATTAAAATTATATAATTATGGCTGTTGGAGGTGGTGTAATAATGATAAGGCTTTTGTCGATATTTTAAGCCTAAAACATGCTATTACTGGAGAGCCTAAAAATCATAAAATTAGTTTTATGGAAGGTGCTATAGGACTTTCTGTAATATATGATATTTGTATTCATAGCATTGATATTTACTTATCGTTTGAGGGTGACGATATTTTTTTGTTGCCAAGAATAGATGATGATTTTAAAGAAATAAAAGATGATTCAAAATATATTAGACCATTAGTTGATATCAATGATGTTGTAATAACAGCATTCGAATTATCTAAAATTATAAATAATCAACTTACAATTAAACAGCAAGCTCCAATTGATAATACCAATTTACTTACTTCAAGTAGCGATAGTCAAAGAGGAAAAAGTCTTGCAAAAGTAAATGCTCAATTAGCTGCTCAAACTTTAGCAGATTACTTATGGCGAAAGGATGTAGGAGAATCCATCAGAATCGCTGAAATGGCTCTGAATGTATATGCTGAATTAACTCAAACACATCATCACAAGGAATTGCCAGAGAGTGTGGAAAGTTTAGAAGTATGGATAAGAGAGATAGCTGAAAAATATCCACATTCTAGAAAACCAGGGAGAACTAAAAAGGTGAGCAACTAAAGGTAAATGGTTATTAAGTACCACTTGCTATCTTTTTCTTAGAAACCTATTAATTTAAAAAATACCTATATTCTTTCATGTATAGGCTTTTTTATGACAATTAAACCAATCAGAATCCAATTTAAAACAACTTGTGAGTTGTTAGATATTAGCCGTGAAACTTTACGGCATATCGTTCGTACAGATAAAACTTTTCCTAAAGCAATGAAGCAGGGAAAAGCAAAACAGAGTCCAGTTTACTTTGACTATGTTGAGCTTATGCAGTGGCATGAAAGCCAAAAATCTTCTGCTAAAGAGGAGGCTTAATCATGCAAGAACTCATCACTATTCAAAATGGTCAGGCAGTGACAACGGATATTCTGATTGCCAAAGCATTTAATAAACGTCCAAGCTCAGTTAGACGAGCAATTAAAAACTTAAACTGCTCAGAAGAATTTAGACTGCACAATTTTGCACACACCTACTATGTTGACCAACAAGGAAAGAAACAACCGAGTTATCTCATCACAAAAGATGGCTTTGTTTTGCTGGTCATGGGATTTACAGGGAAGTATGCCACTGGGTTTAAAATCCAATACATTGAGGCATTCAACAAAATGGAAAAGTATTTGCAAAGTACTCAGCAACAATATAACCAAGTGAATTTTTATTTTAATGTCAAAAAAGATGGAATCAGTGATTGTGCTAGAAGCATGGTTTTTTGGAAGCAAGAAAAGCCAGTCCTTTTAAATATTCTTGCAACATTGGAAAAGCACTTACAGCTCGATTTATTTCAAGATGCTGGAACTAAATAGGGGGCGACATGACTGCAATTCAAGAAGCCCCGAGCTTAGAACAGCCTTTAGACATTCTAGCAAATTGCCGAAAATATAATCCACAAGATAACGCTTATTTGCGTCATCCTGTGATAAACCGTTTTGGCAGTCCTGAACAAAGCATTTATATGGATGAAATGACCGTCAGTTTATATGGTGTTAAATATGAACAGCCTTTGATTTTACCTGTACATAATGCACAGCTTGAACTGGTGCAATGTGCCGTATTACAGAATCAACAGCCTGTAAAAGTCATTCCTGATGGCATGGAAAAAGGATTCGCTTACTACGGCGAATTGCGAAAAGATCATCCTGTCATCATCACATATAGTTTGGAAGCATTTTTCAAAATCGCTCAAACGAGTTACGCCGTTGTATTGGTGATCTTACAAGACTTATGCAGACAGCCATTAAAAGAACTCAAAGCATTCGATTTTGAGCAGATTCAATCTGTGGTGAATCAATTATCCAAAGCTGGATATAAACGCTTATACATGCCAGTCAGAGCCGAACATATACAGCTTGAGCCATTTCAAAAGCTGGAACAACACACAGAACTTAGACTGCTTAATCAATTTCAAGTCATAGAGGGAAATGAATATTACACGGAAATATCTCAGGATGAAGATCCTTTGGAAGTCGAAGCATTTCTAAAGATGGCGATAGCGTTATTGTTGCCTAAAGGACATCTAGCCAAACTTATGAAATGGGGGATGGGATACTTCTGTATCCGCCAAGATGGCATATTTTACGTGAATAAAAATGTTAAAGGGGATATGCAAAGCCGTTTCATTTGCAGTCCTATTTTAGTTAAAGCAAAAACGCGAGATGAGGCTAGTAACAATTGGGGGGTGTTGTTGGAGTGGCACGATGACAAACAGGTTAAACATACTCAAGCAGTATCAATGGAACTCTTCCAAACAGATGGAAAAGAACTTCGCACCACATTAGCTAATCAGGGCGTGAGGATTTCCTCTGATCAGCGATGCAGAAACTTATTCCAGTGTTACTTGATGAATTATCCAATCGAGCAATATGCCTTGTGTGTTGATCGTGTCGGTTGGCATGGCGATGTATTTGTATTGCCTCACCAACACTATGGACAGATGAATGAACACATTGTTTATCAGGCAGTGACAGGCTTAGACAATCGCTATAAAAGCAAAGGCACGTTAGAGCAATGGCGAAACCAAGTAGCACAATTGGTAGAGCAACATAGCTTTCTAGTTTTTTCCTTGTGTACTGCGTTTACAGGGCAGTTACTTAGACCATTGAACCAACAGGGGGGTGGTTTTCACCTAAAAGGTGGATCATCCAAGGGAAAAAGTACAGCTTTAAATCTTGCCTGTTCTGTATGGGGTAATCCTGAACAATTTTATCGTACGTGGAGAGCAACAGGTAATTTTCTTGAGCATACAGCTTGTATGCACAATGACGGTTTTTTAGTTCTTGATGAAATTGGAGAAATTAATAATCCAAAAGAACTGGGCAATATTGTCTATATGCTTGCCAATGGCATAGGTAAAGGTCGCATGACTAAGCAAATTACAGCCAAGCCCATGCACCAATGGAAAGTGATCTTTCTATCCAGTGGTGAAAAGAGCATGAAAGAAATCATGCTCGAGCAAGGTCAAAAGACCAAGCTAGGGCAGGAAATTAGACTTGCCGATATTGATATAGATCAATCTGAATATGGTGTATTTGATTGCTTAAATTTTGCTGAAGATGGCGCAAAGCAAGCGATTGAATTAAGCCAGCGTATGAGTGGCTGCTACGGCGTGGCGAGTGAAGTATGGTTAGATTATCTCAGCAAAGATAAATCTGAGCGCATGGGGCAAGCCAAACAGCTTTTAAACCAATATCGTGAAATTCTAGTCGGTGAGCATACGCAAGGGCATATCAGTCGAGTTGCAAACTACTTTGCAGTGGTGGCGGTGGCTGGAGAAATGGCAACACAAGCCAAGATTACAGGATGGCAAACAGGTACAGCATTGAACGCCGTTGTTAAAGTATTTCAGCATTGGTTAAGTGGTTTTGAGCATGTTGGAGACTATGAAAATCGAGAAATCATTGCTCATGTGAAAGCATTTTTCGAGGCGAATGAATCCAGTCGTTTTGAAGCCATTACACCTGATGCAGACAATATCGAACGTGTCGTAAATCGTGTCGGTTATTGGAAAATCGAAAACAATGAAAAGATTTTCTATGTATTGCCTGAACAATTTAAAAAAGAAGTCTGTAAGGGGTATGACAGTCGTAAGGTGGCAAAGGTACTGATAGAGCATGATCTACTTGAGCATGACACAGCGAAGAAAACCAAGACCGTCCGATTACCGAATAGAAGTCAGTCCATCCGTGTGTATGCCATTAAAGAATCAATCTTTAGTTGCAATATAGATCATTCATAAGGCAACACAGGCAACGGGGGCAACAGGCTTATGAATAAAGGCTTGTTATGTGTTGCCTGATAAATAATACAGATGCAACGAGGGCAACATTGAATGGATTGTTGCCTGTGTTTCCCGAGTCGATTTTATACAGGCAACGGCGCAAAGGCTTATGTGGTGGTGATGTTGCCTGTGTTGCCCTTGTTGCCTTTTATATTCAGAGATGCTGTTAGGCTTTATGCTTTACCTAAATCAATAGGATGAACACGCCAATCAGCACGTCAAACTATTCAAATTGTTATTAGGAAGTCATCACTTTTAAGAGGGATGCTATTTATAGAGGTAATAATGAGAAAGACGCATACAAAATTAGAAGATCATATTTTTTTAGATTGTCGCATTATGGCTAAACTAGGTATTTTTCGATGTGAAAATATTGGATCTTGGGAATGGCATGATATTGACTCAAAGGAGATGCAATGTTGTATTTCATATTGGTATATATCAGATCATCAAGTTCTCAAGCTTGGTTATAGAATAGATAATGAAAAATTTAAGTATGATGTGAATGTTGTGAAAACATCATGCAACTATGGTGGATCACGTTATTGGTTTAGATGTCCATCTTGTCATAAGCATGTAGCTAAACTTTACTTTAAAGTTTGTATATTTCTATGCAGAGAATGTCATAGCTTGAACTATACCTCTCAACAGCGTTCTAAGCATAGTGTATCTAATAATGAAAATGACATAAAAATGGCTCTTCATGAGAACACTTATATCAATAACAATCCGTATATGAAATTTGAGGGTGTTCATTATTTCACTTATACAAATTTAAAGTTTCCTGATGAAAAGTCTCAACAAAAGATAGAATCTGATATAGATGATGCTGTCATTTCTTTATTTAAGGAGTTGAAACAAATACAAGAAAAAATTGATAAGGTAATTAATGAAGCACTTCATTGAATTGATATGTCTGATCAGTTCAAAATGAGAATTACTCTAAAGATTAACGTTAGATAAAATCTTAAGAACATTCTGAGTTCAAATTAGAGAGAGCTTTATCTGAGAAGTATGACATTTATTTATTCATCTTAAGCCAAAGCATGATTGCTCATTTATAGATAAACGTTACTATATCCCACTGATATATACATAATAATTTTCGGAATCCGATTTATGACCCAAGTGCAACTCCAACAACTCCAAAAACAACTCTGGAATATCGCAAATACTTTGCGTGGCAAGATGGGAGCGGATGAGTTCCGTGATTACATTTTGGGTTTCATCTTCTTTAAATATTTATCTGAAAAATCGGTTACTTTTGCTAATGAGCTTCTCGAAGGTGAAGATATCAGCTTTTTAGAGCTTGATGAAAGTAACGAAGAGCATGTGGCATATATTGAAGAAATTAAAAAGAATGCCATTAGCGAAGTGGGCTATGCACTAACACCAAAGCAACTGTTCCATACCCTAGCTAAACGTGGTCGCAGTGAAGATAAGGCTGAGAATTTCATCTTAGATGATCTTGCGGCAACATTAAAAGCGATTGAACAAAGCACTCTAGGCACAGATTCAGCAGATGACTTTGCCAACCTGTTTGAAGATATGGATCTCAACTCAAGTAAGTTGGGCAATACCGCAAGTGACCGTAATGAGTTAGTGGCAAAAGTCCTGAGTCATTTAGACGATATTGATTTTGATATCTCCAATACAGAAGCGGATATTTTGGGTGATGCTTATGAATACCTGATTGGTGAGTTTGCATCAGGTGCGGGCAAAAAAAGCGGGGGAATTCTATACCCCGCAAACCGTATCGACTTTACTGGCGAAGATTGTCACCCAAGGCAAAGAGCGTTTACGCTCAGTCTATGACCCAACGTGTGGTTCAGGTTCACTGCTTTTACGTGTAAAACGTGAAGTGAAAGATGTGGATATGATTTACGGTCAAGAGATGAATCGTACCACCTACAACTTGGCACGTATGAACATGATTCTGCATGATGTGCATTTTGCCAAGTTTGACATTAAGCAAGAAGATACTTTAATCCGTCCTCAGCATCTCGATAAACGTTTTGACGCCGTGGTGGCGAATCCTCCATTTTCTGCGAAATGGTCAGCCGATCCGCTATTTTTACAAGATGAGCGTTTTAGCAGTTACGGCAAACTTGCACCAAGTTCTAAAGCGGATATGGCATTTGTTCAGCACATGCTTCATCACTTAGATGAAAACGGGACGATGGCAGTGGTCTTGCCCCACGGCGTTTTATTCCGTGGTTCAAGTGAGGGCGTGATTCGTCAATACTTGATCGAGCAGATGAATGTAATTGATACCATCATTGGTCTACCTGCCAATATTTTCTATGGTACGTCTATTCCGACCTGTATTTTGGTGCTGAAAAAAAACCGTGAGCATAAAGACAATATTTTGTTTATTGATGCCAGCAATGAGTTTGAAAAGCAAAAGACCCAGAACAAATTATTGCCTGAGCATTTAGACAATATTATTGGTGCTTTTGAAAAGCGTCAGAATATTGAGAAATATGCCAAAGTTGCCACTTTGCAAGAAGTGAAAGACAACGACTTTAATTTAAACATTCCTCGTTATGTCGATACCTTTGAAGCCGAAGCTGAGATTGATTTAGATGCGATTGCGAAAAAGCTTCAAGCTTTAGAAGTGGAAAGTCAAAAGACCGATGCAGTGATTGCAGATTTTTGTAAAGAGCTAGGTATTGATTCGCCATTTGTGGAGGTGAAGTAATGACTTTACCTAAGTTACGCTTTAAAGAGTTTAATGGGGATTGGGAAGCAAATACCATTCAGCATTTTTTGGATAAGAAATTTATTCTTGATCAAATGGATGGTAATCATGGAGAACTTTATCCTAAATCCGAAGAATTTAGTTCATGTGGCATACCATATGTGAGTGCAACTGATTTTAGTTCAGGAACATTAGATTTTTCTAAATGTAAAAGACTCCCTTTAGAACGAGCGAAATTATTTAAAAAGGGTATTGCGAAAAATGGTGATGTCCTATTTGCACACAATGCCACGGTTGGTCCTGTTGCTATTTTAAAAACGGAATTGGATTTTGTTGTACTTAGTACAACAGCTACTTATTATCGTTGCAATGGTAGTTTTTTGAATAATTATTATTTAAAAAATTACTTTGAATCTGATTTTTTTGTACAGCAATATTTTGGCATTATGAGCCAATCGACTCGAAATCAAGTTCCCATTACTACTCAGAGAAAGCTTAGTATCTCGATTCCAATAGTAAAGGAACAAATCAAAATCGCTTCTTTTCTTTCCGCTATGGATGAAAAGATTAGCCAACTGACTCAAAAACATGAACTGCTGAGCCAATATAAACAGGGGATGATGCAAAAGCTGTTTAGTCAGCAGATTCGTTTTAAATCGGATGATGGTAGGGAGTTTGGGGAGTGGGAAGATAAGCCTCTCTCAGAATTATCAGAAAAAGCTATGTATGGAATGAATGCGTCAGCTACCGAATATGACGGATTAAATAAGTACCTGAGAATTACCGATATTTGTGAAATATCTCATAAATTAAAAAGGGATAATCTGACATCTCCTAATGCTGAGTTAGGAGAAAAATATAAATTAGGTTATGGTGATTTACTTTTTGCTAGGACTGGAGCAAGTGTTGGGAAGAGTTATCTTTACAGCGTAGATGATGGACTTGCTTATTTTGCAGGATTCTTAATAAAGTTTTCACTGAAGTTAGATTTAGTAAATCCTTATTTTATATTTGCTCAAACACTGACATCAGAATTTGATAAATGGGTAGTTACGAACTCAATGAGATCAGGGCAACCGGGCATTAATGCAGAGGAATATTCTGGTTATATTTTTAAAGTACCTTGCCTAGAAGAACAAGCCAAAATCGCCAATTTCCTATCTGCCATTGACCAAAAAATTGAAGTCGTGGCACAGCAAATAGAACAAGCGAAACAGTGGAAAAAAGGCTTGTTACAGCAGATGTTTGTGTAGAGGGATCTTATGTCTGAATGGCTGTTTCCTGTTAATCCTGATATTTATGATATAGATCGTGCTTATCATGATGCACATCAAATATGTTGGGCAAAATACGATTTTGAATTCCAAATTAATGATATTCTATTTTTATATGTGACAGAACCAATAGGAAAAATCCAATATCAATATCAAGTTATTGGTTTTATAGGTCACTCTGACTTGCCAGAAAAAGATAGAGAATATTGGTTAGATCAAAAAGAATTAGAGGCATATAAAGGTGATTACTTTCTAATTCAACCAATTGAAAAAGTTGAGAAAGCCTCACTTTCTAGACGATATTTAGCCGAACAAGGTCTAATCACCGCAAAAGATACCTTGCAGTCGCACAAAACAACCAAATTTGTGAAAGGTAAATCTCTAGATAAGGTTGAAGCACATAAAAAATTGCTTAGTTATATTGCTGAGCAGTTTAGGAATGTTGGAGAGACCAACTATCCTGATGAAGCAGGTGTGAATAGTCCCAAATTTCTTGAAGGCAAAAAAATAACCGTCACTGTAAATGGTTATGAAAGATGCTCTAAAGCGAGAGCTGAATGTATTGCGCTTTATGGGACTCGTTGCTATGTCTGTGGCATGAGCTTTGAACATACCTATGGTGCATTTGCTAAAGATTTTATCCATGTGCATCACATCGAGCCGTTACATACTATCGCTAAAGAGTATGAAGTAAATCCGCAAAAGGATTTACGACCTGTTTGCCCAAATTGTCATGCCATGCTCCATAAAACTGTAGATGGTATTCCAATGACGATAGAGAAATTAAAAGTTTTTTACAAATATTCTCTTAATAACCCACTTAGACAAACTTTTGAAGAATGAAAACCTCGAAATTTGGGTAAGAGCTATGCTGTTAGAAAATAAATTGAAGTATTTTGAAGCACTACTTGAGTCTGCTAAAAAATTTAAGCAACAGCCTCGTGAAAAGACTTTCTTTGACACGGCGATCCGTAATCATTATGAAAATCCAACGACTGAGCTATTAGAGTTCTTCTTAAATCCGCAAGAATCTCACGAGTTGGGAGATGTCTTTTGGAAAGGCTTTGCCGATGTCGTTCAGGCTGAACTAAAGCAGGATACAGACGTTTCAATGGGTCAAATTGAACGATTAGAGCGTGAATGTGTAACGCATAGCGGTAATCGTATAGATCTGATGCTCGAAACTGACTCGCATCTATTGCTTGTTGAAGCGAAGATCTATCATCACCAAAACAATCCCTTTGATGACTATGTCAAATATGCAAAGACTCGTACAAAAGGGAAAGAGATTTTAGGGCTGATTCTGAGCATTTCGGGTAAAAGTGAAGCTCTTAATTGGTATGGTATTTCTTATCAACAATTGGTAAATGCGGTACGTCCATATTTGGCGGAGCAGATGCTCAGTCAACCCATGAATAAATGGAACCTATTTGCTCGTGAATTCTTACTTCATCTTGAAAGCTATTACAAAATACAGAACTTAGATATGAACCGTGTCCAATTTATTTTTGATCATTACCAAGAGATTCAAGAATTACAGAAGCTCAAGACCAATACGATTAAAGAAGTTGTTGAAAAAATTAGCCAGCAATTGAATCTAATGATCGACAATTATGCCTCTTTTACCAAATATGAGTCATGGGGTGGCATCCGTTTTTATAATCATGCATGGGGCAATTTAACAAATACAACTTTGCATATTCGCGAACATAAAGGTGAAACAATTTTTGGGGTAACAACCTATATTTTAAATTTATCTGAAGAGTTACAAGAAGAGGCGTTTCAAATCTTAAACTGTCATGAAGATTCACGTTTAAGAAATTGGAAAATAGAAAAATATAAGGGTGGAGCTGAACGTTGGTTATGTATTTATTGGGATTCACCTGAACCAACTTTTGAAGCAATTGAAAAGTTAATACTTGAAAAAGCAAGGTTACTAGATCAGATAGAAAAGACTTTACGATAAATTAAATAGATAAATATTGAGGGGAAGATATGGCACGGCGTAAAAAGAATGATCAATCTGGTGGTGCAGCAATTTTATATTTTGGTTTTATCCTTGTGCTATTTGTTGTTTCCGTTTCACCAATATTTATACTGTTATATGGATTGTTCTTCATTTTGAAGTTCTATTTCAAATATCAAAAAATAAATAAAAACTATTCAGACTTCTGGCTTGATGAAGAAGAGAAACAACAGTTCTTGAGAAGCTATGAAAGCTGGATTGTTTATGATGACGAAATTGAAGAATTGCACAGCCTAGCAAGACGAAATAGAGTTTCAATTAATGCAAATGGTAACTTCAGTCGTAAAAGTAAAGTGGGTAAGCAGGTACAGGATCGTTTAGATGATATTGTTCCTGAATGGCAAAGCCTGAAAGAGACTAAAGAATATTTAGAGTATTTACCACAAAGTAGATGGAAAGAGTTTCATGGATGGGCAGCAAAAGGCTTAGGAGGGATTCTAGGCTTTGTTGCTTGGGCTTTAGTATTTGAATTTTTATGTAATGACTATAAAGTCGGAGCAGCTCAATTGTTTAAAGACTACAGTAACTTTGTGTTCTATGAAGCAGGTAACTATATATTTGGTTTGTCAGGGCTTGCAGCAATTATTATCTTCTTTATCACTAAATGGATTCTCGGATTATTTGCGAATGGAATGTATTCACCCGAGCCACCATTGGTTGATATCAGTAACTTAAACGATTACTAAAAAAATCCCTGCTTAAGCAGGGATTTTTTTACATATGGTTTCGAATATTTCCAACACGCTTGCCTTTAATCCATTGTTTTGGATTAAATAATTCACCAGATTTATCCGCAACTAGAAGCCCAATAATGGGCGTGATAATAGCTAAAAATAAGAAGTGCGTTTGCACGACTTTCACGTCGTTGTTTTGCAGTTTGACCACTTGGCTTGATAAGTGAGATAAGGTTAATTACCCATAAAAAGGCTAATGGTAATTTGGTTACTAATGCCATGAGTAATTTCCAAATGACACGATCATTATCGATATAACTATTTCTAACCATGATGCAGAACAGAACAGAATAAAAGATACAATGGAAGCAAGTGGTAGGCTGAACTTAGGGCTTCCGCCAAACATGTGGAAAATAAAAATAATACCGAAAAAAGAAGTAGGAATAAGAAAAGTGAGTCCCAGATCATCATAATCTTTGAATACAATGATAGTACGGTTTTTGCCTGCTCCCAAAAAAATACCAATGATGATAATGCTAAAGCCTATGAATAGACCTATATTATAGATGTTGTATCCATCCATGAGATTCCCCTAAAAATACTTTTATACTTAAGTGTTATTCAACTTTTATACAAAAAAAATTAAAGATATAATCTTTTCATAAATTATTAATTATACAAGTATTTTATATAAGATTTGAGGGTTAAATGACAGCACAAAGTGAACAACAACTTGAAAATGAACTCATAGCACAACTAGAAAGCTTAGGGTTTAGCAGAGTCATTATTAAGGATGAAGTTCAGCTATTGGCTAATCTCAAATCCCAACTTGAAAAAGCGAATAGACTCTCACCACTTTCTGACACTGAGTGGAAACAAGTCATTAGCTTCCTAAATAACGGCACAGTATTTGAACGTGCTAAAAAGCTTCGTGATCAATTTCCTATTAAATTTGATGATGGCACAAGCAAGCATATTTATTTCTTATCGGATGATCCAAATAAGAACAGTTATCAAGTCACCAATCAAATTACTGTAGACCATCGTGACCATAATGGTCGTACCAGTCGCTTTGATGTCACGCTCTTGGTCAATGGCTTGCCAGTCGTACAAATCGAGCTGAAAAAGCGAGGCATGGAGATTGCTGAAGCATTTAATCAGACTCAAAGATATACCAGAGAAGCCTATTGGGCAGGACAGGGCTTATTCCGCTTTATTCAGCTTTTTATCATCAGCAACGGCGCAAATACTCGCTACTATTCGAATGGCACAAAACACATTGATTTCACCTTCCCATGGGCGGATATCAAGAACCAACATATCAATGAAGTGGTCGACTTTGCTGACGTATTTCTAAATAAACAGCATCTCACCAAAATGCTGACACAGTTTATGGTGATCCATGAGACTTCAAAAGAACTCATGGTTTTACGTCCATATCAAATTTACGCCGTAGAGAAGATTGTAGAGCAGGTTAGAAATACCAAGCAGAATGGCTATATTTGGCATACGACTGGTTCAGGTAAAACGCTGACTTCATTTAAAGCCAGTCAAATCATCATGCAGATGCCTGATGTCGAGAAAGTTCTATTTGTCGTAGACCGTAATGATTTAGACACGCAAACCGCAAGAGAATTTAATGCCTTTAAAGCCGAAAGTGTAGATAGCACCGATAATACCTCTACCTTAGTGAATCAGCTCGATCAGCGTCACGATAAGCTCATTGTGACTACGATTCAAAAGCTGAATAAGGCAATTAGTACAGACCGCTACTTGGAATATATTGATTACCTGAAAGAGAAAAAAGTCGTTTTTATTTTTGATGAATGCCATCGTAGTCAGTTTGGTGAAACCCATCAGAACATTAAAAAATTCTTTAAAAATGCTCAGATGTTTGGCTTCACAGGAACACCAATCTTTGAAGAAAATAGCTTATCGAAAGCAGGCTTAAAACTCACAACAGACTACTTGTTTAATGAGTGCCTACATAAGTATGTGATTGTTGATGCGATTCGTGACCGTAACGTGTTGCAGTTCCAGATTGATTATCGTGGCAAGTACACGGCGAAAGGTATGCAGACCAATGATCAATACGATGAAGATGTAGAAGGTATTGATACCAAAGAGCTGTATGACAATCCTCAACGCTTGGAAATGATTGCTCGTTATATCGTGAATACACACGACAAGAAAACCAAAGATCGTGAATTTACGGCAATGTTCTGTGTCAGCTCCGTAGATACTTTGACTCAATACTATGAGTTATTTGAAAAAGTCCAAGCTGAAAAGAAAATTGAGGATGAAGAGCAAGGTCGATTATTTAAGCCTTTAACCATTGCAACGATCTTTTCATATTCAGCCAATGAAGCTGTACCTGTAGAGGGGCAGAATGGGCTGATTGATGAAGAGAGTGCTGATATCCCATCACAGGTGAATCAATCGAGCAGAGACAAGCTAGATCGCTATATCAGTCAGTACAATGAGCATTTTGGCACAAACTTTAACTCTGGTGATCGTTTCTATGCGTATTACCGTGATATTGCTGACCGAGTGAAGAAAAAGCAGATTGATATTTTGCTTGTAGTTAATATGTTCTTAACAGGCTTTGACTCAAAACCGTTGAATACGCTGTATGTAGACAAGAACCTTAAATACCATGGGCTGATTCAGGCTTTTTCACGTACCAATCGAGTATTCAATGATAAGAAACCTTTTGGCAATATCGTGTGTTTCCGTAATCTAAAACGAGCAACGGATGAAGCATTGGCACTTTTTTCAAATAAAGATGCCAAGAAAATTGTCCTTGTGCCGAGCTTTGATGAAATCAAAAATGATTATGAGAATGCTGTCGCTAAGCTATTGGCTTTGACACCAGACTATAAGTCGGTTGATACGCTGATCACAGAAGAAGCTCAATTAGAGTTTATTAAGGCATTCCGTGAGGTAATGCGTTACAACGCTCAGCTACAGACTTTTGTGGATTATGACCAAGATGTTACGGCGTTAGATAAACAGCATTTTGCAAATTTTGCATCCAAGTATAGTGATCTATGCCGTGAGGTGAGAAAGACCACCAAAAAAGAAAAAGTCTCTGTATTAGATGATGTCGATTTCCAACTTGATTTATTGCACAGTGATCGTATCAATGTGGGCTATATCCTGAATCTGCTCCAGATGATGGTCAATGCTGATACGGATGAAAAACGTCAGAAGTATAAAGCTCAAATCCATGATCTTATTGGTGGGGACGTAACTCTACATGACAAGCAAGAACTGATTAATAAGTTCATCGAGGAAAACATGCCAAAAATGCTCAATGGGCAAAGTGTCAAAGATGCCTTTGCAGAGTATTGGGATGTGCAGAAGGAACAGGCATACCAGCATTTGTGTGAACAAGAAAATCTAAAGCCTGAAGTAATGAAAACAGTTTTGGATAATTATGAGTTCACTAAGCGTTTACCGAGAAAAGAAGAACTTAAAGACTTGCCAAACTTTAAAGTGAAGCTGTTTGAACGTGAAAATGTCTTTAACCAACTGTGGGATAAGACAAGAAAGTTTATTCAGACTTTTTATACGGGGCTTTGAATTAAAGGAGCTTAGGGAAGATTGATTTGTACACTGGTTTGTACATTGGCTTTTTTAAGTAAATTAATATTTATATATTTCAATTATTTAGGTATTTAGTTCAATTGACGCCATCGCCATTGGCTTCTAATACATCAATTCCCTAAATTCATTTATTAAAAGAAAAAAGTAAGTTGTCTTAAGTCAAGATGTATTTTTGGTTCACCAAGACTATTCTTCGATAATGTAATCATTAAAGTTTATTATATAATTACAATAATCTATGAAAATTAAAATTATATTTTTTTAAATGACACTGGGGGCATTGATGTCAATTGCAAAGCAAGAAATTGTTAGCCTATATAACGAAGTAAAAGATAGTGTGAATCATGCAATCAATGATATTAGTTCAATATCTTTATCAAGTGAGGAGGAGCAGAAACATATCTTACAAATCAAAGATAAATTAAGTGAAATTAGTCAAAGCTTCAATAAAGAGATTGATAGTCTAGAAAAGAACTCAGAATGGGAAAAATTTACTATTGCCTTTTTTGGGGAGACAAATGCTGGAAAAAGTACGATCATTGAGTCCTTGAGGATTATTTTTAAAGAAAAAGAACGCCAAAAACACATTGAAAATGGTCAAGCTTCATTAGATGAGTTGGAAAAAACGTTTTCTGAAAATTCGGGTGCTTTAATTGCAGACTTGAATACAAGTCTGCAAAATTATACGAATGAAATACGAAATATTGAAAGACAAATTACCTTAATCAAAAAAGAAAGTAATTCTTCATTTAATAATAAGATATTTGCTGCAGCTGGGATATTCTTGGGAATCATCCTAACACTGATCTATCAGGCAGTGATTTAGGAGAAATAAGATGACAAATCTGAATAATGATAGATGGTTCTATTTAGATAAAAAACATGAAACTTTAGGTAATTTTAATTCACAACAATTATTAGAGTTATATCAAAGAAAAATTCTTACAAATCGCAGTTATGTTTGGAAAGAAGGTTTTGAAGACTGGAAAAGATTTAAAGATGTACGCCCATCAATTCAGAATCAAGAATTAAAGATTATAGAACAACAGGTTCAAATTGAATCAGTAACTAAAGAAAGTGATTTAAATAGTTCTAAATTAAGCAATTCTAAAATTGTGGAAAAGCAAGAATTAAATAATATCGATTATACAGCTCCATATCGCGTGAATTGGATATCTGAAAATCATAAACAGAATGTAACAAGTTTGACACAGCAAATCGCTGAAAGTTTAGCTTTACAAAAGAGGTTAGAAAGTTTTCGATTATCACCAAATAAACCAGATGGGTTGATTATAGGTACTGGTGAAGCTGACTTTACCAAGGATAACGTTCCTTATGAGTTTACTTATCAAAATAAAACATTCCAGTTGATTGATGTTCCTGGTATTGAAGGAAATGAAGGACGGTATGAGCAGTTTGTAAAAGAAGCAGTAGAAAAAGCTCATTTAGTAATTTATGTAAACGGGACTAATAAGAAGCCTGAAGAACTTACTGCTCGTAAAATCAAAAGTTATCTGAATCAATATGCAAAAATATATGCAGTTTGTAATTTGCGTGGTAAAGCCGATAAATATGATTCAGAAATAGATGAACTAGTTTCATTAAAACATAGCCATAAAGAAATGGATGATGTTTACAATCAGACTTTAATTGTATTAAATCAAGCTGTAGGAGCCGATTTGATAGACGGAGGTACGTGTGTTCAGGGCTTAATGGCATTCTCTTCATTAGCTTACGATCAGAGTGAAGAAGAAACTACAATTTCATCTAGTCGTAAAGATTTAATTGCAACACAAAAGTCATTTATGCGTGACTTTCCTTCATTAGAAAAAATGAAAGAATTTAGTCAAATAGATGAGTTAGAGCAAAAAATAATTTCAAAATTTTCTACGTTTGAAGAGGATATTATTGAAAGTAATAAAAATAAAATCGTTAGAAAAATAGAACAAATTAAAGCTGTTATTCAAGAACAACTAAACGATCATCTGAAATTGCAAACAAAGATTAAGAAGGAGCTTGACGTTGGTCGAGATTCAATTAATCGAGCTTTAAACGATTTTGAAAGTAAGTTATCGAATAAATCTAATAATGCAGTGAGTTCGGCTTTTATTAATATTGCAGATGAAGGATGTTTGATAATTGAAAAATACTTTGGTAACCAAGAACAAATATCTTCAAATATTGAAGATATAGTAGATTATGCAACTCACAATCTTTTCAAAGAATTAGAGAAAATTAAGACAGAAGAAAGTCAGTATTTTCAAGATAATCTACAAGAGATAATACAGAGAATTGGGCGAAGTATTGAACAAGTTCAAATTAATAGTGAATTGGAATATTCTCAAGATCAAGATTTATCAATAAAGTTTTCAAGTGCATCCACGTTTGATGTAAAAACCATAGGAAAAGGCTTAATTGAAATTGGTAGCATGGCGGCATTAGGTGCAAGTATTGGAACAGTATTCCCCGTAATAGGAAATATAGTTGGTGGACTACTAGGTGGATTGCTTGGATTAATTAAAGCCGGCCTAGATTTCTTTCGTAGTGAAAAATCAAAAATTAATAAAGCACAAAGTAAATTTAGGGGAAATGTTGAAAATGAACAATCGGGATTTAAATCCAAGTTGCGAGATACACTGAGTGAAACGACAAGTTCCGTTAGAGATTATGTGGATGTCAACATTATTAAAAAAATCTACATTGAATATGAAAAAATGTGTGATATTGAACGTATTTTGAATGAACAAATAAATAAACTATCGAATTTAAGTAATCAAATTAAGGGGAAGGGTTATGGAACAATTTAAACAATACAATATCCAAAAAGATGATGTGATCTATCAACTTAGCCAGTTAAAAAAATTAGTAGAGCAGCTAGAGGATGTTGGAATTGATTCAACTGATGTATTAAATAAAATTGAAAACTCTATATCTAGCGTAAGGGATGATACGCTTAGAATTGCATTGCTAGGTGCATTTTCTGATGGAAAAACGAGTGTAATTGCAGGTTGGCTGGGCCATGTGATGGATGACATGAAGATCGACAGTGATGAGTCTTCTAATGAGTTAGCAATTTATAAACCAAATCATTTACCTGAAAAATGTGAAATTGTTGATACGCCAGGATTGTTTGGTGATAAGCAACAATTAGATGGGAACGGAAATCTAATTCAATATAGTGATATCACACGAAAGTATATTTCCGAAGCTCATCTAATTTTTTATGTAGTTGATGCGGTGAATCCTCTAAAAGAGAGTCATAAAGATACTGTTAAATGGGTCTTGAGAGATCTAAATAAATTATCCTCCACTGTATTTGTGATCAATAAAATGGATGAGGTTGCAGATTTGAGAGATGAAGATGAATTTGCTCATCATGCTGCTATCAAAAAAGATAATCTACTAGAAAAATTGAAACGTTTTGTTGATCTTACTGCTGCTGAATGTGAAGCAATAAATATTGTGTGTTTGGCATCAAATCCAAATGGGCGAGGTTTAGATTTTTGGCTTGAAAAAAGAGATGTTTATGAAAAACGTTCAAGAATAGGTAATCTAAAAAAATTAACTAATCAGATTCTTACTAATAATACTAAGAAAGATTTAATTAATAAGACAGGAATAGATGTTGTTAAGGATATATTAGTACAAAATTTAACAATGGCACAATCACAATATTCCTCTATCGATGCGTATATAAGTAATACATATCAAGAAATTCAAGTAATAACAAATGATTTAGCTAAGGCTAGAAGAGCTTTTATAGATGCCAAGTTTGATTTGGTCACAGACTTACAATTGAGTGAAAAAAGTTTATTGGGAGCTATTTATGTATTAACACCTGAAGATTTAAAAATCTTTGTTGATGGGGAAATTGGTTATTCAAATAATGATGTGGGCTATAAACTTAGACAGAATATTGAATTAGTTTGCCAAAAACATTTTAATTACGCTGCTGGTATTCTTCAGGATTTGACTATTAAGGTTGAGCATCAGTTATATCAATCTGAACAATACGCAAACTCATTATCTAAAGCTGCTTTTAGCTCTTCTAGCTTTGCATTAAAGCAACTCGGTAAAATGCCTGTAAATACTATTAAAACAACTGTTTTTACTGCCCGGGATCTTCTCAGTAGTATGACTGGTTTATCTTTGAAATTTAAACCTTGGGGAGCAGTAAATTTAGCTACCAATATTGGAAAATGGGCTGGGCCAATTGGAATAGGTATTTCAATATTTTCACAAATTCATGAGCAATATCAAAAACAGAAAGTTGAACAAGAGTTCAATGAAGCTAAAAACCAAATTAACTCTCTAGTAATGGAACATTTTAAAACGGTATACGACTTGTTAAGTAATGATAAAGATGCAATTGCTAATTTTGCTCCTCAATTAGGTGTTTTTCAGCAACTTCTTGACCAACAAAAACAAGATCTTGAAGATTTACAGATACGTAAAGCCAAACTAATTAAGATCTCCGAAGATTTTAAGAAAATTGGTTCTAGTCAACTAATCTCAGCTCAGTTTGAAAAAGCAGTATGAGGTTGTGATGTTATCAAACAAACTTTTTAAGCAGAATTTTTTTACGCTTTATTTCTCAGCTAAGGGGCGAATTAGCCGTAGTCTTTTTTGGAAGTCATTCTTTACAGGCTGTTGTGGAGTTATTGGTTTATTTTTTGTTTTGATAATACTGCAAGGGTTGGGAGTAATTAACGATGCTAGCCTTGGATTTTTAGGGTTAGGCTTATACATACTCGCATATTATGGATTATTTATCTTAACCATTAAGCGATTACATGATTTTAATTTTTCAGGATGGTGGTCAATACCAGCATTAATTCTAATTGTTCCTTTAATTGCTATTGGTTTGACTAGAGAAAAGAAAGGTGAAAATAAATATGGTTATAATGCAATCGAATATGAAAATTCCAGATTGTCGATAAATAAGTCGAATGGCTTACCACCGCCACCACCACCATTAGATAATCCTATAAGTAAAATTATTTTATCTTTAATCATGATATTACCTATTCCAAGCTTGGTCATAGCAGGTTTAACTAATACTTCTCAGATATCTACAAAAGAAGTGAATACAACAGAAAACGATTTACCATTTATATTAGAGCCGGGTGACATATATCAAAAAGTCGAAGCTACAGATGATGTAGAGGCTTATTATATTGTGACTAAAGCGAATGGTATAATTGAGCATTATAGTTTAGATGGTGTATTACAGTGGTCTAATGCTGAAAGTGAAATAGACTTAGAGGAAGAAAAAATAAGTTTTGTTAAAAAACTCTATATAAAAGAAATTTCAGAGAATTCATATCATGTCATAGAGGAGAATTCCTCTTTAGAGTTACGTGAACTGTTCAATCAGCGTGATGCTATCTCCGATAGAAATCAAGGAGAAATGTGTGATTGGGTTGGTCGTGTTTTAGTTCCTGGGAATGGAGATATAACTTTAAATATTAATGATATTCATATTTCCTTATTAAGTAACGGTCTCGTTCGTGCCCTTTTTAAAGCTGATGATGAAAATATTATCAGAGATTTTGATATCCAATGTATTAACGGACAATGTAAAATTCATGATATTTATTACCCTAATAGCTATAAACAAGAGTTAAAGGAGATCGCAGAGAAAAATATCTGTACATCTTTGGACACTAATAATGAAGCAAATAAAATAGTTACGGGTTCTGGATTAGGATATGAGTCAATTGTAGAAGGTTCAGGTAGGATGCCTACAGAGGATTCTATTGTAGTTGTACATTACGAGGGTAAATTGATTGATGGCACAGTGTTTGATAGCTCATATCAACGTGGTCAATATATAGAATTCCCTCTTAATCAAGTTATTCCAGGGTGGACAGAAGGTCTTCAGTTAATGAAAGAAGGGGGTAAAGCTACTTTATATATTCCATCTCATTTAGCATATGGTAAACAAGGAGTACCAGGTACGATCCCACCAAATAGCGAATTAACTTTCGAAGTAGAACTGATTGAAGTTAAATAATACTTAAAGTTTATAATTAAATTGAACTTTAGATAATTATAGATTTTTTTATTTAGTAAAGTATTAAAGGGAATATTATGGAATATTAATACTCCCTTTAATTTTAAAAATTTCGAACGGTCTGCTATATCTTAAATCCTTCTAAACAGTATCCAGAAACTAATTGGATAATTCAGATTCAGCACTTTTTATTGAGTTTATTTTGCAGATGATTCTAGATGCAATTTTCAGTTGAGATGCTAGCCATCAAGCTAAGGTACAAGCTTTACTAAATAGCTAATACAACCTGATACGGTTTAAACCCTGCTAATACAGCTTCGGAAACCAATTGAATAAAAGCATCAGTTTTGCCATAAGCCATCCATTGATCTAAAGCTTCATAGTAGGCCAAGCGATTTTCAACAGTGATAACACATGGTGGATAACCCGCTTTAAGTAATTCGAGATTCATTAATAGACGTGATGTACGTCCATTGCCATCAATGAATGGATGGATACCTACAAAATCCGCATGTACTTTAGCAGCACGTTCTATAGGATGAAGCTTATGTGCTTCCGTGTTATACCAATTGATTAACTGGGCCATCTTGTCATTTAGCAGCGTATAGTCTGGTGGCGTAGTTGTAGCACCTGAAATTAAAACATTTTGTTGACGATAGCGACCTGCATTTTCATCATCAATATTTTTTAGAATGAGTTGGTGAATATTTCGAATCTGCCATTCAGAGAAAGGTTCTTCTTTTCGAATAATATCTTCAACATAGTAGATAGCATTTCTATGGTTGACCGCCTCAAAATGTTCTCGTAATGCTTTGCCACCGACAGTGATACCTTCTAGGACAACTTTTGTTTCAAGTAAGGTAAGTGTATTGCCTTCGATCGCATTTGAGTGATATGTCCAACGTAGAATAAGGTCTTCTTGTAGATTTTTTACAATTGCAGGTGAAAGAGGGCGATGCTGATCTAACTTTGTTTTCAAATCATCAATACTTTCAAACATGATCTTATCCCTGAATGTGTTTTAATGAATGATACATGAAAAAGAAATATCAAAAAATGTAATGATATAGCATCACATTATATTCTTGGGGGGAATGGTAAAATGAGTACAAAAGTTCTGATAATAAATAAGTAGCAGTTTTTAGATTCATGAATATACGAGCATATTCAAAGTTTTATTTGTGGCTTAAATCTACTGCGTATTGTGGGGCAAATTCTAGATCGTCTTTATAGAAGTACTGACATCTTTTGATCCTATGATCATGCTTCAATGTAAACACGGCATATCAGTATTTTAAATTCCAATAACTTAAAAAAATTAGTATCTTATAGGAAAAATTACTTGTCTAATGATACATAAATCAGTTGTGAGTACTATGCTAAATAACGAAAATCAAACTCCAAAAAACAATGGCTTATTAACGATCTATCTATATGACTCTTATTTAAAAGGTTCATTAACCAAGCTAGAAGTTTTTGGGGGGCATACCAATCTCACAGGACAAAATGGCGCAGGGAAAACCTCAGCACTCAATCTTATACCTGTATTTTATGGTGCTAGACCAGATCGGATGATGGATCGATCTGCCAATAAACTCAATTTTACTGATTATTATTTGCCACATGATCGTAGTTTGTTGATTTATGAGTATGCAACACCGCTGGGCATCAATTGTGCCGTGTTCTATCGCCATCCTACCCAAGAGCGACTCTGTACTCGATTTATCCAAGGCGCAGCAGAAAAGACTTTATTAACTCAAGAAAACCTTCAATTCCATGCGGAAAATAATAGTGCTAAGGAGCTATTTTCCCACTTGTATAAACAAGGGGTGAATGTCAGTCTGCAAATAGAACACACCAAGGATTACAAAGCTGTTATTACCAATGAACGGTTTAGATTAAAAGCAAATCCGAAATTGCGAGAGTTGGCAGTACTCTTTTCCTTAGCTGGGCAAAAATTGGAAATTAAACATGTCGGTGATTTAACGCAGATTACCTCAAATAAATTGAATCTCTTAGACAGCTTTAAACAGATGCTAATTGATCTATATTTAGATAGTGAAAGATCTGTGACCAAATTTAAAATCAGTCATGATTTTGCTGAAGTGACGAATGAGCTGCGTGTTTTATATCGATTACAAAAAGAAAAGCCAAAGATTCAAGCAGGGATTGAGCGTAGAACGGTACTTCTCAATACCTATGAAGAGTTGTCAGCATATCAATCACATGTGCAAACATGGAAAATAAACAATGAAGATCAAATTCATCTTTTTGAAACAAACTTAGCTGACCTAAAGCAAAAGTTACAGCGTGATGTAGCTGAACTCAATCAGAAAATTGCTGTAAATAGTACTGAGCTTGCATCTATCGAAGGAAAATTAACGGCATCACAGGCACATTTAAAGCGGATTGTAGATACTGAAACATTTTATAAGCAAAATAATATTTTAAAAAAACAACAGGAGTTTCATCATTTAGCGACTCATGAACAGAACATGCTGGATGCTAAAAACTATTTAAGTGAGCTCGAACAAAATTATCAGGATGTCAAAAATAAATTCAGCCAATTAGAGCTGGAGATACTGAAGCAAAAAGACCGTGATGTTGGTCGTAACACAGAAACTTTAGAACAGCTCGCAAATGAAAAAGAACAGCTCAGCATCAAGCAAAAACAACGAATGGATGAGCTTTTACAAGCCAAACATGCTGAAGAGTTGGATTTTAATCAAAGTCACGAAAAACAACGTTCGGAGTTTGAGGCTAAAATTACCCGCTGTACAACTCGCATTGAAACTGTCATGCGTATGGAGGCAAATGAAGAACAAGAGGACAGTGCTTATCGCGTTGATATTGATTTAAAGAACATCAAAATTCAGAACAAAGACAAAGAAATTAAACAGTACTATCAAAATCAATCTGTTTTACGCGATGAGTATGAACATCTTCGCGAAGAACTGCGTTTAGAAAAACAGAGGTTGCAGCAACTCGAGGCTGAAAAAAAGTCCTTGATCGAATTGATTGAGTCGAATGACACTATTTTACATTTTTTAAATCAAAACCCAGATGTAAATTGGCGTGAACATATTGCAAAAGTCATTCACCCTAAATTACTCGCACGTAAGGATTTAAGTCCGTATTGGGATTTAGAATTAGATGGCTTTGGTAGCTTCTATGGCCTCAACTTAGATCTTGATCAGTTATCTCTTCCGCAGGAAGCAGATTCTTTAGATATCCAAACAGCACGACTTGCTGAAGTATCGCTAAATATAGATGAACTGCATAAAACAGTGCAAAGCTTGGAGATCGCATTTAATAAACTGCATAAAAAGCGTCATGATGCGGAATTGCATACCATCCAGTTCAATACTGAACTCAATGCTTTAAAATCAGAGCTTGAAAGTCTACATATTGAATATCAATCTTTTAAAGATCGTCTGCAATTGGCCATTCAGGAACGCAAACAGGTTGCAGAAGATTTTCTCAGAACAACGCAAAGACAATACGATGAATTCAAACGGACTGTTGAGCAAGAGCGCCAGGCAATTAATGTGAGGTTTTTGCAAGAACGACAACGGATTGAAGATGCCATTCAAGATGAAAAAAATATTTTAACTGAACAGCAAATCGCCTTAAAACAGCAAAATCTTAATATTCAAGAAGATTGCCAGCGTAAGCTGGAAGACTTGAGTGTCATGTATGAAAGTGAGCTGCAACAACGTGGTTTTGATGTGCAAGTACAACGCAATGCGAAGCAAAGATTTGAACAGCTGCGGGATGAATATGAACGTATTAAAAACTATCGCGATGAATTACAGAAATATGCACAGTGGTTAGAAAATGAATATCGATTAAAAGACTATTTGTCAGAGCAAATCAGCGCTTATGAAAAAGAGCTGTATCGAGTTAATTTACAAAAACAAAAATTAAAAGATAAATTAGAGTCTGTGAATCAATTGGCTCAACATGATAGTCAGAAGATCAGTGCAACCATTCGGAGCGTTGAAGCCGAAAATAAAAAACTGACGGCACTTGCTTCCATGCTCGATCAATTATTTGGCGATGTAGAGGCCATTGAGATCAATACAACTGTTGATGTTGCCAAACCAGTTAACTTTGAGATGCTGTGTCGTTATACCGAGGATTTAATCTCACGTCGAGCACAACAATACAAAGAACTCAAACAGTCGGTATATGTGATCATGTCGATCATTCGCCAAGATACGGATCTTGAATTGTATAAATTATGGAAGAGCCGTATTGACCGTTATGGTGCTTTAACAGGTGTTGCCTATGATTTACAGAGTATGTTTGAAATTGAAGAAATGCTCTATCACGATATCCCAAGCCGAGAGGCCTTGATTCGTGCGCAATTCTGTCTAAAAGCCTACAGCTTACGTGATTATGCTGAAGCAGTCTTAAGCTTCAATGCGAAACTGAATAAAGTCTCAAAGGATTTAAATTATAAAACAAACTCGACCAACCCATTCCCAGCGCTCACTGAAATTGAAACGAAATTGGTATCGGTACTTGATGGATTGGATGTGTATGAACAGTTAAAGAGCTATGTCCGAGAGTTGCAAGAATCCAATTTAGAAGATTCGACTTTATTGCCTTCAGAACGACTTATTGAGTCTTATGAGCGTACATACACCGCATTAGAAAGTGCCAAAGTGGATACTAATGATATTCAAACATTAGTCCGTCTACGTATTGGTTATAAGGAAAACGGGCGTACTGTTGTAGTCAATAATGATTCGGATTTGGCACAGGGCAGTAGTACTGGTTTATCTCGGCTCATCATTATCATCATCTTTACTGCTTTAACTCGTGATATGTGCCCTGATCTTAATACTGCGATTCACATGCCTTTAGATGAAATTGGTCAATTTGATACACAAAATACCACGCGCTTATTCCAATTGATGCAGGATCAAAATATACATTTGATTTGTGCGCAACCGGGACTCACAGCCGAGCTGAGTAAGCGATTCAAACATAAGCATGATATTGATCGTAATTTCGGTATCCGTAGATTTGTGGTACAGAAAAGTCTGTTAGCCAATCCCTTATTGGCACATGAAAGCACGCAAAATAATGAGCCAACTCCAGTTGCTGAGGTTGAATGATGATTCCACACCATTTAAAAAGTCAGATCCTGAACGCGCTATTGGCAGGGCGTATTATTAGTGAGTATACGGACAAAGAGTTTTTTGCAATTTTAAGACAAGTACATGCCTTAGAAGAAATCAATACTGCCTTGGCCATGCTAGATAAACGTTGTGTCATGAGTACGCAAAATTCAGCCTACTACTGTGTGTATACACGAGAAAATTTAACGAAAGAAGAAGCAGAGATTGTACGTAAGCAATTTGAAGAAAGTAAATTTAGATTAGAGTTCGTAAGTGCTTGGGCTGAGTTTTGTCGCAGTGAGTTAAGTAAAAATAGTTTGCCAATTCAAAGTGGCGATATTATTTCTTATACCGATTTATTACGTGTAACTGATGAATCGAGTATTGCTAAAGCCAAGCTGGCGGATTTAATTAAACGTATTAAACGAAATACCACCACGATTAAAGATCAACTCAGTTCTGTTTTACAATATTTAGTCGATCATGAATATTTAGTGCCGACGGGAAATAATGGTGTTGCTTATCTAGCGACAGGTAAGTGGTCAGTTCTTTACGATGAGCTTGAGTTTATGTGCTCACATCATCAGCTCTCTTTTGACACACCAGAGCCTGAGCAGGGTGAATTGCTGTGACAGACTTAATCAATTATGCAGAGAAACCAGCAAGAGTCTTATTAAACTACATTGAGCAGATTAGTGAGGCGGTCTATTTTCATAATTCTGGCTTTGTCATTGATGAAAATAATAAAGTAATGCTGGATGCACTCAATAATGCTGAATTGGGCTATTACAACACTGAGAACAACAGTTTCCAGTTGCACAACATCATTATCAATTTTGTCAGCTTTTATAAAAAAAGAAAAATTATCAATAATGCCAAAATGATCAATCAAATTTTGGATGAGATTAAACATGCGACCTATGATTTGGTACAGGCTAAAATAGAAACACCTGAGAGTGTCGACTTGCTTAAACAAGAAATCATCGATTTGGTCATTTCACTGTCAAATGCCATCCATGAAAGCTCTTACAACTTTGCAATTTTAGCAATGCGCGATTTAACTTTATTTAATAACCTAAAGTTACGCATCAAGCGGATTACACGTCATATCGCAGTGGTCAATGAGCTATTGTCCGTGCATGGGGTTTTATCGCATAGTGAAATGATTAAACTGGCTGTGGGAGATAAAGACTTAGAGCATTCGATTCGGCACTATCTCATGCCAGTATTTCGTCAGAGTAAAATTGATCTGATTGATAGTCTTGGAAAACTTGAAAAGCAACTTTTTGAATGGAAGCAAGAAGAGGTCTATCAACGACAAAACAATATGATAGATGCTTGGCTGAAATACTGTCAGCAACATGCATCTATCCGCGATGATGTAGATATTTATGACCTACCAGATAGCTTTTATCGTATTCCGCGTAAAGATTTGGTTTGCCGAGCTGATTTAAATCAGCTCACGGATGACTTAGTCGAGATCAGTACTGGAGTAATGAAGAAAGCATTGCAGGATCAGCAAATACTTGAGCAAAAGGCTGAGCAAGTCCTAGAGACGGTCATTACGAAAGAAGAGATTATGACTCAACAAGAATCACCGCTTGAAATTGCACTGAATCATTTCTTTGAAGCACTTATGCCAGCTCAGACAGGTGGGTATCAAACTTTGGATGCAAGGTCGACTTTTGAAAAATTATCACCAGACTGTGAGTTAGATTATTGGGTCAGTAGTTTGGTGTCCTGCTGTCGTAATGATTATCCACAAGACTTAAAGATCGAATTTATCGAAGAGATTGATCCAGTATTTACTGGTAATAGTCAGGTCACCAATGTGGTCATTTCTAGAGTGGAACGCTCATGATGAATGGTAAACAGTTAAATGTAATTAAACATGCCATTCAGTCTAAAAAGAAAGTGGTAGAACTGAACCAGACATGGCTCATGCTCAATCAGGACTTTCAAGTGGGTGTTAAACAGGGACGAGAGTTGCTCTTAAGTCATCGTGATTATGAGATGCTCACAGCAATTTATCAGCGTCATATCAAAGTTGCACCATCAGTGAATATCACACTTCAGCAAGATCGTATGACCTTGGTGGATTATTTGAAAGATGAAAAAGTTGGTGGATTTAACGTATTTGCAGATCAATTGGTCTTTGCATCGGTATCAACTGATTTACCATTAAAAACAGGTAAGGCGACGATTGCTTTTGCGGGGATGTTAGCGACTACACAGATTGAAAACCTTGATATACCGGCAATACAGCGCATCATTATTATTGAGAATGGTGCCATGATGAGTCGGGTATTTGATTGGTATATGCAGTTACCTATTGAATGGCAGTCGAGCCTGTTTGTTTATCGTGGGCATGGCAGCAACATTAAAACGGTAGTCAAATTACTAAAACAAGTATCGATGAGTTGCTTGGTAGCTTTTTATGGTGATTTTGATCCTTATGGGATTAATATTGCCTCTCATTTTTATAAAATCCGCCCTTTAGCACTGATCGTACCGTATATTTGGAAGGAAATTAGAGCAACTCACATCGATAACAATATACATAAATACATGAAGCAGATTGTTCAGAGTCGTGATCTCGCCGTTGATCAAGAAGAACCTATAGTTTTAAGAGAGCTATTTCATCACATTAAAACGAACCAAATTGCGATTATGCAGGAGAATGTAAATCGAATAGGACGTTTGATGGTTCTGTATTAATCCTATTTCTGGATAGGGCTATGGCTGCTTTAGCTTGAACAGATGACAATTTCAATACAACATCTTTGGCTCATAGGCATGCTGGGGTATCGTAGTTTATGTTACAATATCCGCATATAAATATGTTTTGTTACATATAAAAAGAAGAAAAGTTCCCGAGTTCAATTTCCTTTTCCGCAGGGATGTCCTTGTACACAGTATGTACAATCTATTTTTTCCAAACAAATAAAAGTTAATAAAAACATTGTTTTATATTTGAGTTAGCCGGACGCCATCTCCACCAAAATTCTTGTTACAAATCAGCCACTAATATTAAGTGGTTTTTTTATTGCCAAATTTTCTTCCAAGAATGTTCAATCTCAAGCAATTGAGATTGAACTCCTCATGCTTTATTTAGAAATCTTCAATTTCTCTAATTTTTATTTGAAATAATATTTAATAGTCTTTAAGGGATTCACAAAAAACAATAATCTTGGATGAGCAAAAAGCTTAAGCATCTCTTAATACAGCTTTTCCATTTTGCAGAGGAACAGTACAAGATCAGTTCTGATCAAGCTCGGCATAAAGAGGTTGTTAGATAAATTTGGGGCATAAAATCACATGATCTGCTTCAGCATGCAGTTAAATATACAAAAAGGTGTATGACCTCTTTTTATCGTGACTATGTGTATTGCCTAAGATTACGAAAATTGTCTAAAACAAAACGTATGGACTTTAGTCTATTCTTAAATGAGATAGAGTATGAAGTTCTGATTCGAAATCAGGGATTTTCTTATAGGTAATACGTCTAAATTAATCAATAAAACTTCATAATAAAACCTAGTGCAGAAGAATTGCTGAGCTAGGGAGAATGTATTTTAATCTTGCTGATGTTTTTTAAGATTCTGAAAACAGCTCGAAAAAAATACGTCTTAACCATTCCACATTTGAATTATTGTGTGAGCGAGAATGCCAATATTGTTTCACGCTATAACTTGGGAATGTATAGGGTGGTTTAAAGATTTTAATATCACCCCGTGATTCAAGAAATTCACTTAAATAACGCGGTACAGTGGCAATGGCATCGGTGGTTTTAATAATTGGACCGACCCCTAAATAACCGGGTAGCTGCATCAAAATATTGCGACTCACACCTAATTTTTGTAATTCATTTCTCACAATGTAATGCCCGCCAGTGCCCATAATATCAATATGAAGTTCACGGCAATAATCTTCTTGGGTCAGCATTTCATGATTCAGCCTTGGATGGAATGGACTGCAAATCACGGTATATTCTTGTTTGAAAAGCGTTTGTTGATAAAACCCTGCTTCAATTTGAGGAATAAATCCAATCGCAAGATCAATTTTCCCTTCAGCCATTTTCGTAGGTGTATCCGCATCAATTGGCACAATACTTAAACGAATATTGGGAGCATTTTCTCGTAAATAATTAACCAATTGGGGGAGCAGCACCAAGTGACTAATATCGGTCATGCTGATCTTAAATTCGTAATTTGATGTTGTAGGATCAAAATCGACATTGTATTGATTAATCAGTTTTAGATGATTTAAGCATTCTACCGTAATAGGATAAATCGCTTTGGCAAGATCGGTCGGTTCCATATTATTACCGACACGAACAAATAATGGATTATTAAAATGTTCACGTAATTTATTTAAGCCAATACTTAATGTGGATTGTCCCGTGCCTAATGAAGCTGCTGCCTTTGAGACACTTTTATGGCGGTAAATCTCATAAAAAATTTGTATAAGTCGTGAATCAATATCCATCTGCGTCATCATACTGTATTGATTTTATCAATATAGCCTATTCATTTCGGGCTATATATACAAGGTTTTGCTGTTGATAAATTGAGCCAAATGAAGGGTGGACGAGCAATTTTTAGCTAAAAATTGCTTTTACAAAACTGGAAGAGGCTGAAAGATGGAACAACTTGCAACATTAGAAGATTTACCGAAAGAGTATGTGTCAACTCTGACGCAATCAAATCTTGTCCCGCTTTGGCCGAGTCTACGTAATGTATTACCGCCGAATCAGCCCATCCCGCAAACACAAGCAACAGCTTGGCATTTTAAAGATATTAAGCCGCTTTTATTACAAGCAGGCGAATTAACACCAATTGAAAAAGCTGAACGTCGTGTATTGGTACTGGCGAATCCCGGTCATGGTTTAGAAAACATGAAGGCAACATCGTCTATTTATTTGGGTATGCAATTGCTACTACCGAATGAATGGGCACCTTCACATCGTCATACACCAAATGCAGTTCGCTTAATTGTTGAAGGCACAGGGGCATATACCACAGTTGAAGGTCAAAAATGCACGATGGAGCATGGTGATTTGATCTTAACGCCATCAGGCTTATGGCATGAACATGGTCATGATGGCGATGAACCTGTGATCTGGCTCGATGTTCTCGATTTACCTTTGGTTTACTACATGGAAGCATCGTTCGTTGAAGGCGGAGATGTCCAAGAAGTCAAAGGAACGGATCGTGGTCATCGCTATGCTAAGGGCATCGTTCCGACTGTGCATTTTGTGCGTGAAAACTCAGGTTATCCACTGCTTCGTTACTCTTGGAAAGATGCAAAACAAGTATTGGATGCTTTAGCCGCTGATGCCGCGCACCAAGGTCCTGCACAAATTAGCTATGTGAATCCTGAAACAGGTGAAGACTGCCAAAAAATTATTGGTTATTCAGCGATTCGTTTAGCGCCGAAAGAAGTGGTTCAATTGGAACGTCGTTCAGCCGCGCAAGTTTTTCATGTCATTGAAGGTCAGATGCACATCGACATCAATGCAAATACCTATGAATTATCACGTTCTGATACCGCATGTGCACCTTGTTTTGCACAAATTGATTTAATCAATAATGGTGATGAACCCGCTTATATTTTTGTTGCTGATGAAGCGCCTTTACAGAAGAAGTTAGGGCTTTATTCAACACGTGCACGTATCTAAAGTTTTGGAAGGAATCAAGATGTCTATCGATCAACGTCCTATTTTAATTGCTGGTGGTGGTATTGGTGGTTTTGCTGCAGCATTGGCTTTGGCGAAACAAGGTTTCACCGTTAAAGTTTTAGAGCAAGCCCCTGAAATTGGTGAAATTGGCGCGGGTATTCAGTTAGGGCCAAATGCCTTCAACGCTTTCGATGCGCTTGGTATTGGTGATCGCGCACGTGGTCGTGCAGTTTATACCGATTATATGGTCATGCATGATGCCATCGATGAATATTGTGTCGGTCGTATTGATACGGGTGAAGACTTCCTAAAACGCTTCGGCAACCCTTACGCAGTAATTCATCGTGCTGACATTCACACCTCATTGGTGGAAGGTGCACAGGAAAATGGTGATATCGAAATCATTACCGACTGTCGTATTGTTGCGGTTGATCAGGATGAAAACAGCGTGACTGTGATCGACCATAAAGGCAATAGCTACACAGGTCAGGCATTAATTGGTGCGGACGGTGTGAAATCGGTGATTCGTGAGAAATACGTGGGTGATCCAGCACTGGTCACCGGTCATGTGGTTTACCGAGCTGTTGTGCCACGCGAAGAATTCCCAGAAGATTTACAGTGGAATGCCGCAAGTATTTGGGTCGGTCCAAACTGTCACCTCGTGCATTATCCACTGCGTGGTGGTGAAGAATACAACGTGGTGGTGACGTTCCACAGTCGTGAGCAAGAAGAATGGGGCGTAAAAGACGGCTCTAAAGAAGAAGTTTTATCTTACTTCCAAGAAATCTGTCCGAAAGCACGTCAGCTCATTGAACTGCCAAAATCATGGCGTCGTTGGGCAACTGCTGATCGTGAACCTATTGATGTATGGAGCTATGGTCGTATTACATTATTGGGCGATGCAGCGCATCCTACGACGCAATATATGGCGCAAGGTGCATGTATGGCGATGGAAGATGCAGTAACGCTTGGTGAAGCATTACGCGTATGCGAAAAAGATATTCACAAAGCCTTTGCTTTATACCAAAAAGCGCGTGTCGCACGTACTGCTCGTATCGTATTGTCTTCACGTGAAATGGGTAAAATTTATCATGCCAAAGGCGTACAACGCATGGTGCGTAACGACTTATGGCGTAACCGTCCAAGTGAACGTTTCTACGATGCAATGGAGTGGCTGTACAGCTGGAATGTGAATAACTGTCTAAGCGCAGCAAATTACTACACGGGTCAAGCGACTGATGCAGCAGCTGAACACACAGGAGATGCCGCATGAAAATGTATGGTTTCTTCCGTAGTGGCACCTCACACCGTTTACGCATTGCCCTCAATCTTAAAGGTTTGAGCTACGAACAGGTATCGGTGTCTTTGGCTAAAAACCAACATCATGAAGATGTATTTAAGGCATTAAACCCGCAAGGTTTTGTACCGGTTTTAGAAACAGAACAAGGTGTGTTGACGCAGAGCCCTGCAATTCTAGAGTGGTTAGAAGAGGTTTATCCTGAAACTGCACTATTGCCTGAAGGTGCATTTGAAAAAGCTAGAGTACGTGCTTTAGCGGCATTGGTGGGTTGTGATATTCATCCGATCAATAACAAACGTGTACTCGAATACTTACGTAAAAACTTACAGCAAGATGAAACACACGTATTGGCATGGTGTGCTGAATGGATTTCAAAAGGTTTTGCAGCCTTAGAAACAATTTTAGCCAAAGATACAACACGTGAAAACTTCTGCTACGGCAATACAGCAACTTTGGCGGATGTATATCTCATTCCGCAAGTGTATTCAGCAAAACGCTTCAATGTGGATTTATCCGCTTACCCAACTATTGTTTCGATTTATGAGCACTGTATGCAATTGCCTGCCTTCCAACAGGCAGATCCTGCACAACAGTCAGATGCAATTTAAAGATTTAACCTAAGAAATTAAGACAAGGAAATAGATATGTCATTTGTTTTTGAACCCATTGAAACAGCAGCTCTCCCGATTGTAGATTCTGAGCAACAGTATCCAGTTCGTCGTGTGTACTGTGTCGGTCGTAACTATGCAGCGCATGCACGTGAAATGGGCTTCGATCCAGATCGTGAACCGCCATTCTTCTTCTGCAAACCAAATGACAAAGAATCCATTGTTGCTGTTCCTGCAAACCAAGCGGTTGATCTTCCTTACCCAACACAAACCAATAATTACCATTATGAAATCGAATTAGTGGTTGCGATTGGTAAAGACGGTAAAGATATTTCGGTAGAAGATGCGAAAGATTACATCTTTGGTTATGCCGTTGGTCTAGATATGACACGTCGTGATTTACAAATGGGCATGCGTGAAAAAGGTCGTCCTTGGGAAATTGGTAAAGCGTTTGATTACTCTGCACCGATTGGTCCAATTCACCCAATCGCTGCAACAGGTGAAATCAACCAAGCTGACATTCACTTAACCGTAAACGGTAAAACTGAGCAACGTAGTGACGTCAGCCACCTGATTTGGGATGTGTCAGAAACTATCGCAAACTTATCAACATTGTTTGAATTAAAAGCAGGTGATTTGATCTTCACTGGTACACCAGAAGGTGTGGGTGCTGTGGTAAAAGGTGACGTTATGCGTGCTGAAATCGCGGGCTTAACAGGCATCACTGTAAATGTAATCTAACATTTACATCATCAAAGATGGCTGAACAATCAAAACAATAAGCCATCTTTGATTGCTAAGTAATGCAAAGACGTAGGGATACGTTTTTTTCATGAGGGTATCGTATGTCTCAAATTCAAAATACCGTTGATGTGCAGAGTTTCATTGATGGTAATCCACTCTCACGCGCTCAAAAAATGATTATGTGGCTGTGTTTTATCATTGTCGCCATTGATGGTTTTGATACCGCAGCCGTTGGTTTTATTGCACCAGCGCTAAAAGCTGAATGGGCGCTTGAAGCAACAGGGCTCGCGCCACTGTTTGGTGCGGGCTTATTTGGTTTAATGGCGGGTGCTTTATTCTTCGGTCCATTAGCAGATAAGTTCGGTCGAAAAACCATTTTAATCGGTTCGATTTTAGTGTTTGGTTTTGCCAGTGTCATTGCAGCCTACAGCTCAGATATGAATTCACTGATTATTTGGCGTTTTATCACTGGGTTAGGGCTAGGCGGCGCAATGCCAAATGCGATTACATTAACCTCTGAATATAGTCCGACACGCCGTCGTTCTAATTTAGTGACGTTAATGTTCTGTGGCTTTACCATTGGTTCGGCATTAGGTGGAATTCTATCCGCACAGTTATTACCGACGGTCGGGTGGCGAGGGATTTTGCTGATTGGTGGTATTGCACCCTTAGCGACCATTCCTTTTTTGATGATATTCCTTCCTGAATCTTTACGTTTCTTGGTCTTAAAAAACAGAGCCAAAGAGAAGATTGATAAAATTGTCCGCTCGATTGCACCACATGTAAAAACTGTTCCTCATTTGGTTCCAACACAGAATGAAACCAATAATGCGGGGATTCGTGATTTATTTAGTCGTCAATATGCGCTCGGTACATTCTTAATTTGGTGTACTTTCTTCATGAGTTTGTTGATTATCTATCTCATTTCGAGCTGGATGCCAACGATGCTGACCAATCACGGCTTTAACCTTGAAAATGCCTCATGGGTGACTTCAGTCTTCCAAATTGGCGGCACGATCGGTGCAATTGTGATTGGTTACTTAATGGATAAGAAAGATGCAACCAAAGTACTGAGCATTGCTTATGTATTAGGTGCAGTTTTCCTTGTCTGCCTTGGTTTTGGTATCGAAAATGCCATGATGCCATTACTGTTGTTGGGTATGTTTGGTGTCGGTGTGGGGATTAGTGGCTCACAAGTGGGTGTTAATGCATTCTCTTCTAGCTTCTATCCAACGCATTGCCGTGCGACGGGTGTAAGTTGGGCGAATGCTGTGGGTCGTTCAGGTTCTGTGGTGGGTTCAATTATTGGTGGTTGGTTAATGTCATTAAACCTATCAACCTTTGAGATCTTGTCGCTATTGGCTATCCCTGCCGTTTTTGCAGCCTTTGCACTGTTCATGATTAAACGCATGAAGCAAAAAGCCGCACAATCGACTTATGCAGTTGCTGAGTCTTAATTAGAAAAAATAGCATCATGAATCATAAAAAGTTGGGCGATATGCCCAACTTTTTACATTTGAATAATAACGTTTTAAGCTCTCTTTTCTTCGTTTTTTTAATTCCATATTTTTAATTTTTATTGAGTAATTGAAGTGTTGAATCTTATCTAAATAAAGACACGAATATTTCAAACGCTTTGGAATAAATTATTGAGGAAAGATAGAGCATTTTTGAATGATGAAAGAACTCTGTCTTAAAAAAGCACTGAATATTCAGTGCTTTTTCAATATATGCAACTTACTTATTTTGCTCATAATCTTGAATCACTTCAAGCGCAGCACGAAACGCTTCTTGAGTTGCAGGCGCACCGCAGTACGGTAGGCTATGCAGTAACACTTCCTGAATTTCTTCAACCGTCGCACCATTATTCAGTGCACCACGTACATGTCCCTTGAGTTCTGTTGGGCTTTTTTGCGCGGTTAAAAAAGCAATGGTAATCAGTGAGCGGTATTTGCGTGGTAATACACCTTCACGTTGCCACGTTGAGCCCCAAGCATGTTCATTAATCCAATTTTGCAAAGGCTCAGTAAAAGGCACAGTATTGTCTTGTGCACGTTTCACAAAACTTTCGCCCATGACTTCCTTACGTACTTTTAGTCCATTTTCAAAATCTTGTTGTGACATAGTTTAACCCTCTAAGATGTTCATTATTATTGGTAGTGATTATCTCAGTTTTGGCTGAAAAAATGATTTATCCTTTAGCCTTAATCGATCCGTTCGAAACGTCAAATTTCATATTTAAAAGTAGCGATGTAAATATTAAGGTGTAAAAAAGCAGCCTAAGCTGCTTTTTAAAATACACGAATTAAACTGCGACAAGGTCAGTGGTAATCAACTCAACACCTGATGCCGCTTGAATTTGTTCAAGAGTGACATCTTTTGCAAGCTCAATCACTTTCACGCCTTCGGCAGTAATGTCCATGACGCCAAGTTCAGTAATGATACGATTTACGACGCCTTGACCTGTAAGTGGTAGAGCACAGTTTTTCACAACTTTTGGACTGCCGTCTTTTGCCGCATGTTCCATCAGTACCACGACTTTTTGCACACCTGCAACCAAGTCCATTGCACCGCCCATGCCTTTGACTTTTTTACCTGGAATCATCCAGTTGGCAAGGTCGCCCTTTTCAGACACTTCCATCGCCCCTAAAATCGCAATATTGACATGACCACCACGGATCATGGCAAATGATTCAGAGCTCGAAAAAAATACTGCGCCTTTACGTGCAGTCACGGTTTGTTTACCTGCATTGATCAAGTCAGCATCAACAGTTTCAGCCGTTGGAAATTCATCAATACCGAGTAGACCATTTTCAGACTGTAGCCATACATTGATATTTTCCGGAATATAGTTGGCAACCAGTGTCGGTAAACCAATCCCGAGATTCACATAGAAACCATCTTCAAGTTCAAGCGCGGCACGTTGTGCCATTTCATTGCGTGTCCAAGCCATGATTTATGCCTCCGCCTTTAACGTCATTTGTTCAATACGCTTTTCAGGTGTTGCATTCAAGACAATACGATTGACATAAATACCGGGTAAATGGATGTCGTCAGGATCGATCTCACCAATTTCAACCACTTGCTCCACTTCAACCACAGTGAACTTGCCTGCAACAGCGCATTCAGGATTAAAGTTGCGTGCCGTTTTACGGAACACTAAATTACCCGCTTTATCCGCTTTATAGGCTTTTACCAAAGCCACATCAGCGGTTAAGGTATTCTCGAGAATATATTCTTTACCATCAAAAATACGACTTTCTTTACCTTCGGCAATAAGTGTACCCACACCTGTTTGGGTGTAGAACGCAGGAATGCCTGCACCGCCTGAGCGAAGCTTTTCAGCCAAAGTCCCTTGAGGGGTCAGTTCAACTTCAAGTTCACCGCTTAAGTATTGGCGTTCAAATTCTTTGTTTTCACCGACATACGATGAAATCATTTTTTTGATTTGCTTGGTTTGCAGTAATTTACCCAAACCAAAATCATCGACACCGGCATTGTTGGAAATACAGGTGAGGTTTTTAACGCCTGTGTCTTTTAGAGCGTCAATCAAGGCTTCTGGAATACCGCATAAACCAAAACCGCCTACTGCGAGTGTTTGACCATCGGCAACAATGCCTTCAAGTGCTTCATTTGCACTTGCAACCAATTTATTCACGTGTTTAATCCTTTAAATTAGTGATCAATTTTTGCATCTGCTGAATTGTTTTCTAATTCATCCGCATGTAAGAAATGCGTGTGATGTGGGGCACGTTTGGTCTTCGACCATTCAGCCAACATTTCATGCTTCATTTCTTCAGTGATCATGGCAATTTTTTCAGGTGCTTTTTCATCATCATATGCGAGTTCTAAGCGGTGACCGTTTGGATCGAAGAAGTAAATGGAATGGAAGATGCCGTGGTTAGTAATGCCCAATACATCCACACCGTTTTCTTCTAAATGCGCTTTCGCTTCGATTAAAGCGGCACGGTCTTTCACTTTGAGCGCAATGTGTTGTACCCATTTTGGCGTGTTTTCATCACGACCCATTTCAGGTTGGGTTGGCAGTTCAAAGAATGCCAAAACATTGCCATTACCTGCATCTAAAAACAAATGCATGTATGGATCAAACGCTTTCGTCGATGGCACATGGTCTTCAGCAAAAGCCAAAATGAAGTCCATGTTTAAATTCTTTTTGTACCAATCCACTGTTTCTTTTGCATCTTTACAGCGGTATGCAACGTGGTGAATTTTTTCAATTTGTATAGCCATTTTAATATCCTTATTTTGAATTATTTCGCTTCTTGCTGGGCTTCTGGTGCAGCGTTTTGGAACGCTGCTAAGGTGTTGCAATGTTGATAAATCGAGGTAATTTTTGGATATGCTGATAAATCAATATTAAAACGTAGGGCGTTGTAGACTTGGGGAATTAGGCAGCAATCGGCAATAGTCGCTTGGTCGCCAAAGCAGAATTTGCCATTTGATTCTGCAAGTAAGGCTTCTAATGTTTTAAAGCCTGTTTCAACCCAATGCTTGTACCACTCGGTCTTTTGCTCATCAGTCACGTTTAATGTGCCCGTGAGATATTGCAAAACACGTAAGTTATTTAGAGGGTGAATATCGCAAGCAATTGCAAGGCTAAATGCACGAACCAACGCACGTTGCTGAGCACCCTGTGGCAATAACGCCACCTCAGGATATTGTTCATCTAAGTATTCAAGAATGCTGAGTGATTGACTTAAGTTAAAATCATCTTCAACGAAAGTTGGCACAAGCTCAGATGGATTCATTGCTTTATATGCTTCGCTGTGCTGCTCGCCACCGTTATTGACCAAATGCACAGGAATAAGCTCTGTATTTAAGCCTTTTAAGTTCAGTGCAATGCGTACACGATACGCGGCTGAACTTCGGAAGTAGGTATACAGTTGCATGCTTTAATTTCCTTATGATTGGAAATCAAATTGAACTGCAGGCAAAATTTTACCTGTCACTTCACCAAAGCCGATACGTAAACCGTCTTTTTCACAATGACCTTTCATAATCAACGTATCGCCATCTTGCATGAAGGTACGTTGTTCACCATTTGAAAGTGTGAGTGGCTTGGTTGCATTCCATGTGATCTCAAGTAATGAGCCATACGAATTTGGTGTAGGACCTGAAATCGTTCCTGAACCCATCAAATCACCGACTTGTACATTACAGCCCGCAATGGTGTGATGCGTCAGTTGTTGTGCCATCGACCAATACATGTATTTGAAGTTGGTTTCACAAATCACATCTGCTTGTTCCGCATTTTCAGCTTGAATCTCAACAGATAAGTTGATGTCGTAGCTATTTGCCGCATGATCTTCGCGTAGGTAAGCCAATGGTTGTGGTTCTTGCACAGGTGAGCTTGTTTTGAATGGCTCAAGCGCTTCTAAAGTCACAATCCATGGTGAGATTGAAGAGGCAAAGGTTTTTGCATTGAACGGACCAAGAGGTACGTATTCCCATTGTTGTAAATCACGTGCCGACCAGTCATTGAATAGCACCATACCGAAGATATGATCCCATGCATTTTCAATCGAAATTGGTTCGCCCAATTTATTGGGTTTACCCACGATGAAACCTGTTTCTAATTCGAAATCAAGTTTACGACAAGCTGAAAATTGCGGACGCTCTTCATTCGGCAGTTTGATCTGACCTGAAGGGCGAACGATGTCTGTACCGCTCACAATCACAGAACTTGCGCGGCCGTTATAACCCACTGGAAGTTCTGACCAATTTGCAAGCAGTGCATTTTTAGGGTCACGGAACATGCAGCCCACGTTGGTCGCGTGTTCTTTAGACGAATAGAAATCGGTATATCCCGGAACGTGTACAGGCAAATGTAAGGTTACATCCGCTTGCTTAAAAAATACTTGCTCACGCAGTGCAGTATTGTCACGTAATTCAGCATTGTCCGCTGAAAGTAAGCGTTGTAATTCCGCACGAACTTTCGACCAGTTGGCTTTACCTGAATCAATAAACTTATTCAAAATCGCTTGATTAAAAAATGTTTCGCCTGCTTGCAGGGCTAAATAACCATTTGCTTCCAAAGCTGCAAGGTCAACCACCCATTCACCCAATGCCACACCGATACGACGCTCGCCATCTTTTGATGTGCTAAATACACCAAAGGGTAAGTTCTGAATTGGAAAATCTGAATCTTGAGCAACCTCAATAAACGATTTTAATTGGCTAGTCATTTCCATGTTCCTTATGTAAAACCGTGGGTTTTATGTCAACCCAGTCATAAAATTTCAGCAAAATCAGGCTTAAATCGCGCATGAATTTGAAATAAAAATATGCATAAACAGTTGCTTATATATTTTTATAAAAATTCATTCATCTTGTGTCTAAGACCTATTGATTTTTAGGATTAATCTCATCATACTGATTTTCACAAATTACGCAATACATAAATTGATTACGTAATTCGTAAATTAATGCGATTGTGATCAGGTTTCTAAAGTATTCTCGACACATCTACTGGCTTTGATTCTTGGTAATGAACTGGCTTCGAGTAGAATACGAGTCAATTGAAATGAGAGTTGTCGACGAATGTCTGAAGAAAAAGTACAAGGTGGTGTGCAATCTCTTGAGGTTGGCTTAGGTGTATTGGATGCGCTGATTGCTCATCGTAACCCGATGATGCTGAAAGAATTGGCAGAAGCATTACAGATGCATCCTGCAAAAGTGCACCGTTATGTGGTGAGTTTGGTGCGTATGAACTATGCGCAGCAATTGCCTGATGGGCGTTATGGCTTGGGTGATCAAGCATGGCGTTTAGGGTTGCAATGTATTCAACGTACCGATGTGATCCAAGCAGTACAGTCTTATATTTACGCATTACACCGCGATATTCAGTGCGGTTTGCAAATCAGTCGTTGGTCATCACAAGGCCCATTGATTGTACAGTTTATGGAACCTGATCAACCGGTATCTGTCATTACCCGTGTCGGTTCCATCATGCCATTGCTCAATTCGGCAACGGGTCGTGCGTATGCGAGCTTTATGCCTGAAAACGTTGTGCGTCCAATTTTAGAACGTGAATGGCTTGAGAAACAAAAACAAGGTTTGTCGGTGTATCCTGCAAACTGGAACGAATTTTTAGAACTGAAGCAGGGCATTGTAGCGAAAGGCGCAGCGACTGTTTCAGGGGATATGTTGGCAGGTGTAAACTCATTCTGTGTACCGATTTTTAATGTACATGGTGAAATTGAGTTTTGTATTGCAGCATTAGGCAGTGAAGCCTGTTTACCGATGGATTTCGAAAATGAAAAGGTTCGAACGCTTAAGGAAACAGCACAAAAAATTACCGCCTTTATCAGCAAAGGACAAGCTTAGCCGCTTGTATGAATGCAGCACCTGATGTATGCATTGAATCAACATGTCCTCAGCGTGAATATCGATTCAATTTAAAGACCTGAACAGAAACCCCGAAGGATGCTTTGGGGTTTTTTTCCTGTTCTATTTAAGAAAATATATTGATTTAAATCATAATTATAAAAGATTACCCATCTTCTATTTTTGGGCTAGAATAAGATAAATTGATTTGAGAGTTATTGTGATGTTTGATTTTTTGAAAAAGAAAAATAAAGCCAGTTTTGTATTTTTTATTATCACACTCTATGCTCTGATTGGTTTTAGTTTGGGGTATATCATTTGGGAATTTTTCCTTTCTGTAGATTGATCAAATAAACGTGCTGAGAACGAGTAGATCAAAATGATAAATGTTTTGGTCTTTTTTATTTTAAATATACGAAAACTATTTATACAGCAAGGCAACTTATGGCATCCGATTGATGAACTAAATATATGACGAAGAGAATAGAGTTTTTCAAAACGGCTACACTATTTAAGTAAACAGCACGATATTATTTTCAAGTCAAATTTTTAGAAGTGTATGAAATATAGCGATAGCTTGATCATTTGAATCTATACATGATGTTCCTATGATGATTTTCATAATCGATATTCAGCTATTTCATTCAATTATTTAAATTATAGCAGTGTCCGGTTGTCATAAAATTTATAAAGTAGTTAACTATTTTTTTGATAAACGAAAAAATGTAAATTAAGAAAGCCTAAAGGCTTTTAGATGAAAATATAAGCTCTATTAATTTGTCATCATTTAATGACGATCCACATATTAAAAACAGTGTCGCGCTTGATGTTCACATAGCACCTAGCGTCTATTCAGGAGAATATAGATGCAACTCAATCATCCAGATCTACTCAAACAACAAGTCTACATTGATGGTGTATGGCTTGATGCTGCAGATCAAAAAACCATTGCAGTGACGAATCCTGCAACGGGTCAAGAAATTGCGACTGTTCCGAGTGTTTCAGCACTACAAGTTGAACAAGCAGTACAAGCAGCTGAATCAGCACTTAAAACTTGGAAATTAACAACAGCGAAAGAGCGTTCAACACTGCTTCGTAAATGGTTTAATTTAATCGTTGAAAACCAAGAAGACTTGGCTGTGATTTTAAGTACTGAACAAGGTAAACCATTGGCTGAAAGTCGTGGCGAAATCCTGTACGGTGCAAGCTTTATTGAATGGTTTGCTGAAGAAGCAAAACGTACTTACGGTGATGTTATTCCTCACGATAAACAGGGTCGTCGTTTGGTAGTCATCAAACAACCTGTCGGTGTTGTTGCTGCAATTACACCATGGAACTTCCCGAATGCGATGATCACACGTAAAGTGGGTCCTGCGTTAGCTGCGGGTTGTACTGTCATTATTAAACCAGCCTCAGAAACTCCACTTTCTGCTTTGGCTTTGGTTACACTTGCTGAACAAGCGGGTATTCCGAAAGGCGTAGTTAACGTGGTGACAGGTAGTTCACGTGAAATTGGTGGTGTATTAACGACACATCCAGCCGTGAAAAAAGTATCGTTTACAGGTTCTACAGGTGTCGGTAAATTGTTGATGGAACAATGTTCTTCAACAATGAAAAAAGTCAGCATGGAATTGGGCGGTAATGCACCGTTTATCGTGTTCGAAGATGCAGACTTAGATAAAGCGGTTGAAGGTGCAATTGCCTCTAAATTCCGTAACTCAGGTCAAACTTGTGTATGTACCAACCGAATCTTGGTTCAAGAAAACATCCACGATGCCTTTGTAGAGAAACTCTCTAAAGCAGTTCAAGCATTGAAAGTTGCACCTGCATTTGAGGCAGGCGCTGAGCAAGGTCCTCTCATCAACGAGAAATCGGTTGAGAAGATTGAAGAACACATTGCAGATGCTGTGGCAAAAGGTGCGAAAATTGCTGTTGGTGGTAAGCGTCATGCACTCGGTCAAACCTTCTTTGAGCCGACACTTTTGACAGATGTGACAGCTGATATGCTGGTTGCTAAAGATGAAACGTTTGCACCGCTTGCACCTGTATTTAAATTTAAGACAGATGAAGAAGCAATCTTCATGGCAAATGACACTGAGTTTGGTCTCGCGTCTTATATTTATACTGAAAGTTTAAGTCGTGCGTGGAAAGTGGGTGAAGCACTTGAATATGGCATGGTGGGGATTAACGAAGGTTTAATTTCAACTGAAGTTGCACCATTTGGTGGGATTAAAGAATCAGGTTCAGGTCGTGAAGGTTCTAAATACGGTATTGAAGATTATTTAGAGATTAAATATATGTGTATGGGCATCTAACTTTAGATTCGCTCAGGCATTTAAAATAAGGACTTTCGAGTCCTTATTTTTTTGTTTTTACAAAAGAAAAATAATGTAGATGCTAAATATTCTATTTTCTTTGATGAGCTCTACGAGATGATTGGGTATGCTATTAATACATAAAATATATCAGGATAGACTTAAAATATATTAATTAGGTGGGTGTAAATTATGATGATCAAATGTGGTTTTGATCGTTATTCTTGAATTAATCATTCATTTGAGTGTCTAGAAATCAAATCTATAAATCAATTTATCATATTCACATCACTTAATATCGAGCTGATTAAAACAATTTAAAGAGTCGATCGAGCCTAAGACAGTCACTTTTTCTTATTTTAAGATAGCTTTTAACTATAACCAAAAATGCCAAAAAACTGATTAAAAGATATGTATATCATATTAATAATATAACCATTTGATATATAAGAAAATATATTTTTAAGAAAAATTAAAGAATAAAATTATAAAAAGAAGAGATAGATCTATTTTCTATTATTGGCATGGGTGTTTTTGACAGTGTTTTTTTAGCTATTCTTTTTGGGAATCGCACTCAAAAAATGGCTGTTGAACTAAAGTATCATTACGTTAAATATATGTTAATTAATAGAATAATAGAGTAGATCAAGCTAGGCTGAGAAATACCCTTTAAAGCGTGGAAATTACATTTATCTGAGACGGTCAGATATTTGAAAATCATAACCAGAATTAAGTAATTCTGAAAAAGTAAAAGGATTTTACCATGAGTCAACATGACAGCGAACACAGCGATATTCAATTGATAGGATTTCACGAATCTTTATCACCGCAATTACTACGTATGATTTATTCAAACAGATGAACAGCAACCTGTTGAATCTCCAAAAATCATTATTCAAGTTATTCATCAATTTTCTGAAAAGATAAGCTCTGTGACAGTCAATCAATCTATGTGTTTGGCATTATTAAAAAATGACGAATGCATGTTTGATGTCATTATTGAACAATTTACTCAGTTGAAGTGTGGCTTAGCGCTCGGCTATAAAACATCGACTGGTTTGCCAAAGCTTTGGTTATTAAATTAAATCAAAGAATCATCGTGCAACCAAAGACTATCGTTGTAACGATATGGATGAATGACGAGTCATCGTTGAATATCCGTTAGCTTTTTAGTATTTTTTCAAAAAGTTGCTAGAATATTTATTATATGAATACAATTGCCAACTTTTATTTATGAAAAAAATACGACCTTCTTTAACCTTAGCATTACTTGAGGCGCGTGAAGCCTTAATGACGCATTTTCGCCCTGAGTTAAATGATGTCGGTTTGACTGAACAACAATGGCGAATTATTCGGACGCTGGCAGAGTTTGATGAACTTGATAGCACAACACTTGCCGATAAAGCCTGCATTTTGAAACCAAGTTTGACTGGTATTATTCATCGGTTGCTAGAAACAGGACTAATTATTCGTCGTCGCTCTGAGCAAGATCAACGCTTTAGTTATATTTCGTTGAGTGATGCCGGACATAGCATGTTTGCCGAAATGTCGGTACGTATGGAACAACGTTATCAGCATATTCAAGACCGTTTAGGCACTGAGAAAATGGAGCAGCTTCTCGTATTGTTAAAAGATGCGAAAGCGCTGAAACGTGACTAAGCTAAGCCTTTTGATTGTGCTGATTATAAAAAATGCCTGATTGATTCAGGCATTTTTTTCAGATCTTTAACATATGACGATCAAAGCGGATCATTTAAATTAAATTGATAAAGATAGGCAAGATTAAATCAGGTTGAACATGCAGTTCCCAGCAATAAAAAATGACCGATACCGCTTAAAACTTAAAGCTCACGCCACACATCATTTTCATCTTTTAGAGAAACCGTAAAATTAAATGAATCGTCTGTACTGACCAGTAATGAAGTCGGGGTATGCATGACCACTTTTAAAACCGTACCTGCTTCAAAGATCAATGGTTCGCAATTTTCTTTTTCCAACGTGATAGGCTTGAGTAATTCAATGACCGAGCTTTCCATTTTTTCATTCCCCAATAGATGTTGGTATTTTTCGCAGATGATAGCATGCTTTGACCCAAAAAATGAGCCTGTTTATCGCTTGATATTGTGAAATTGTAGCGACTTAAGTCTAAGAATTATAAAAATAATCATGACAAATGTATTGGTCATATCGTATTAATTCTGTACTTGTTCTCAGCCACGCATCATCAGGAAATTTAATACAGCTTGTAATACAAATATGGTTCTTTCACCCATTAGATGAACTTCATTGCATCTGATTTAACGCCACTCATTCAACCGTGTATTGATACCATTGCTCGCTCAAAATGCTAAATTTCTTGGCTTTCATTAAATTAATCAACGTCATCTTCCATCTTTCAGCTATATTGTGATGCATAGATCCCGTTGCCATAAATTTGAAGATTAGTGCAGTATTTCCCTTAAAAAATAATAAACTATCTTTTTTACGTTGAAATAAAAGAATAAGGAGTATTCACCGAACATGTTTAAGTCGTTTTTCCCAAAGCCAGTCTGGTTTTTTAGCAGTTTGGTGCTATGGTTTGTGATTAATTTATGGCTTTGGCACAGTGGCGGCTCAGGATGGGGCAGCTACGTAGGTTTTGCTAAAGACTACCACGAGGTGACATTACCGATTGGTGTGAGCCGATTCTGGTCAGCGCAATTTCTTTGGTTCTATTTGTGGTATTTCGTTGCAACGGTTTTATTTGCATGGTTTTGGCATGTTAAAGCACATCATCCATGGCAACGTTGGTCGATTTGGGGGTCTTCTTTCATTCTGTTTAACATTTGGTTTGGTGTCCAAGTCAATGTCGTGCTGAATGAATGGTACAGCCCATTTTATGATTTAATTCAAAAAATGCTGACCAGTGGTGGAGGTGATGTACAGTCACTCTACAGTGGAGCGGTGACTTTCATATATATCGCGATGGTTTATGTCACTTTGGCGGTGTTTAACCTGTTCTTTGTGAGCCATTATGTGTTCCGTTGGCGTACCGCAATGAATGACTATTATACGGCGCATTGGGAGCAGTTACGTCATATCGAAGGTGCATCACAGCGTATTCAAGAAGATACAATGCGTTTTGCACGTACCACAGAAGAATTGGGTGTATCTCTCATTGAGTCGCTCATGTTGCTGATGGCATTTTTACCCGTACTGTATACGCTGTCGAGTCATGTTAAAACCTTACCCATCATTGGAGAAATCAGTCATGCCTTGGTGTGGGCATCGCTTGGCTGGGCAGTATTTGGCACGATCGTACTGATGACCGTTGGTATAAAATTGCCGGGACTTGAGTTTAATAACCAAAAAGTGGAAGCGGCATATCGTAAAGAATTGGTGTATGGCGAGGACTATGCAGAACGTGCTCAACCGCAAACCTTAAAAGAATTATTTAGCAAAGTACGTTTCAATTATTTCCGTCTTTATTTCCACTATGCCTATTTCAACATGGTACGTATTTGGTATTTGCAACTCGATAATATTTACGGGTTATTTATTTTATTCCCAAGTATTGCTGCGGGTGCCATTACACTTGGTTTGATGATGCAGATTTTGAATGTCTTTGGCAAAGTCCGTGAATCATTCCAGTACTTAATTATGTCATGGCCAAAAATTATTGAATTACTCTCCATTTATAAACGTCTCAAAGCCTTTGAGTCGCATATTGATTAATTGTAAATAGCACATCACGATCGGATCAGGTATCAACACTTGATCCGATTTTTTATTGTTGAAGATACGATTTGTCTTTTGATTAAAAGGAGAAGATAGTTGAAAATGCTTATGGAACGTATTCAATGATTTAGATGTCCCACAATAAATCTGTATTAAGCTTAGATTTGAGATTTTTAAAATGCTATATCATTGATTTACTAATATTTTTATATTTATTTTTTAATGTCTGTTATAGGCTTTTTTGTGATCTATGCTTCATCGTGATTTGGCAATAAATGCTTATAAAATCAATCTATTGCGATTGTTGTTTTGGTCTAATTCGGTTATGTTATGTGCATAATATAGCTCGAGAATAAGAATGTGAAGCTCAAGGTATTTACCCTTACGATAATAATGACAAGTTTAACCGCCTGTACACAGGTCGAGCGTTTAAAATCAGGCGCTGAGCCGAATTATGCAAGCCCACAAGAATTCATTGCCAAAAAAAATTTAAACAATCAAGATGGGACTGCCAAGGAATATATTTACGTTTGGGATGCAAAACAAAAAGGCAATAGCACACAATCTTTACTTCCGCGCACCACACTAAGCCAGTATTGTCATGCGAAGTCAGGTCGCTTGGTGCTGTCGTATAAAAGCCAATTGAGCTTAGTGAAAAATGCGGCACAAAAGCGTCGTTTAGCAGCTGATAAAAGTTTGGCACAAGGCATTGGTGCGTATCAGTGCAAATTTGCAGATGGCACACATTGGTTGGTATCCATTGAGCCGATGAGTGAGCAAGCTGTGCAGAAGAATAGCGCCACACGTTCGGTTAAATTACTGACCAAAGTCATGAGCATGCATGAAGCACGTCAGTTTTATCGTGGGGCAGTATCTCTAGATAAAAAAATAGAATCCCCTAAAAATAGTGCCAAAAATACCCAAAAAGAGGTCGCAAAAAAAGAAACAAGTTTAAAAGAGCACTTAAAAGAAAACCCAAGCAAAGATTTAAAGCCAACAGTTGATGTGGCGACGCCTACGGTATTACCGAATAACCATGCAGCCGAGAGCGTACAACAGCAGCAGGCACGTTTATATGTTGCAGCCCGTCGTGATATTAACACGGGTAAAAACATCACCAATGCCTGTAATAATGCACAAAAAGCCTATAGCTTCGGTAAATTGCAAGGTACTGAGGGAACACGTGTTTATACGGAGTCGGGGATGTTGGTGGCACGTTGTTTAAATAACATTCCGTCATATGGCAGCCGTATTCCAAATGCCAAAGGACAAGCCAAACGGATTTTGACCAATCTTGCTAATAATTATAATCATTCGGGTGCAAAAAATATGCTGCGCCAAATGAAGTAAAAGCAAAATTTTGATGAATTGTCTATCTTTTAAGATAGGCATTTTTATGCGTTTATAGATGAATTGCTGTTTATTTTTTACAGAGCCATAACAGGCTATGTATGGTGCTTTGTGGTACAAAGAAGGCATCAGCATGGAGTAGTTTATACAATGTCTTTTCGTCTTTTTAAAACGATTAAAAATATTCATCCTGCAGTGAAATCTGCCGTTCTGGCATGTGCTTTACTGAGTTCTGTGCAAATGACCGCAGCGAGTACTGCACAAGATCAGCTCAGTAGTTGCTTAGTGAAGGCGACGACTGCGGCAGATAAGACTGCGGTTTTACAATGGACGTTTGTTGCGCTGTCAACGCATCCTGATTTACAAGCATTCGCTCAAGTGAATGCTGCACAAAAAGAACAATTGGATAAAAACTTTGCGGCGGTTTTGCAACGGATTTTGGTGGAGCAATGTTCAGCTCAAGCCAAAGCTGTGATTCAAGCCGATGGTGTTGAAGGTATTGGGTCAAGTTTCCAAGAGCTTGGGCAAATCACGGGCGACGAAATTTTAAAAAATCCTGAAATTAAAGCGCAGCTCAAAGGCGTGCTGAAATATGTCGATTTAAATAAATTAGTCATGACCTTTTTAACGCCAGATATTTGGAATAAGTTGGGCGCGATTCGAGGGCTGTAATTTTACTAAAACTTACTTAAAAATAGCCGCAATGATTTTAAATAGCCAAATGATTGGATAGATCAGTAGTTCTAAACCGTCTGCTAAGTGGGCGAGTTTACTTCGTCGGGCAGTTTCGGGATATGCTTGAAATAAACCTTTACGCCATTTTGGATGTAGTAGCATAATTGTTAAAATCAATAGAAATAAGCTGGCTAGCCCTAGCATAAAGTACATGATTGAAAATGATGTCATTATTGTTTTTCTTTGGTTTTTTGATTTTATAGCATAAAAAATGGATGCAGATATCAGTATTTGCATCCATTTTACTTCGCTTTCGGCTATTTTTAAATGATCTAAGATTAATTAAAAATTAATACACTTTTACCTTTGGTATGCCCCGATAAAATATCGCTATAAGCGCTTTGTGCTTGCTCAAAAGGATATTCGCGGCTGACTTCCCAATGAAAACGACCCTCACTCACACCTGTTACCACATGCTGTAAATTGGCAAGATTACGTTTGACCCACACCGGTCGAATCTGAGTTGATGATACTTTTTTACCGGCAATCGTGCCCATAAAGCCATTTGTTTTGACCATAGCTAAAGCTGCTTGTGTTGCTTCTTCTGTACCGCTTAAATCAATTGAAGCATCAAATTGAGTAGGATGAATTTGTTTAAGGCGCTCAATTAAACCATCACCATAGACCACTGCGGTTGCACCGAGCTTTTTAATATAAGCTTGATTGGCACTCGATGCTGTTGCGACGACATCAATGCCTTTTTCAACCGCAAGTTGAACCACGATTGAACCGACACCACCTGAACCACCATGCACCAGTAAAGACTGAATATCACCTATTTCATCAAAAATGGTCATCGCGGTTTGTGCTGCACCTGCCAATGAACCTGCAACTGCCCAATCTATATTTTGTGGTTTCTTCACTAAATTGGCTAAAGGCACATCGATCACGCTAGCATGGGTAAATGCACCGCCTGAGCCAAGGACTTCATCGCCCACTTTCCATGTATGTTGAGTTTCATCAACCTCAACAATGATGCCTGCATATTCAGTGCCGAAGGTTTGCGGCAGGGCTGCATGTTTAAATTCACCCGTCATGCGACGTGCATCAATCGGGTTAATGCCTGCGGCTTTGACTTGGATTCGTGCGTTGCCTAAAGCAAGTGGTTGTAATGTTTGTTGTGTATATTCAAGCACGTCAGGTGCGCCATATTCGTGTGCAATCAGTATTGTTGATTTCATGTTGATGCCTTGGTTTTTTAAATCATGGCAGGATTATAGGCAGGGGAAACGGAGCTACATAAGCCCAAAAACTGGATCAGATTTTTCTAAAAATAGAACAACCTCTCCTTAGCCTTTTTTTTTCTTGCGCTTCGTTTTAAAAGCAATGCTTTAAAACTTGCTCAGGAGAGGTGGGCTAAACTGTACATGCATTATAAATCAAATAAATCATACTGTGCTTTATCTGTAAGATTATAAATTTCAGAAATTTTGTTTTTGAATATATTAACTCCTCCATAGCTTGGATGGCGAACATGATGTTGGATCATATGATCTGGTATATCTAGTTTTTTTATAGATTCAAAAGAATCATTCCCAATACATATAATTCTAGAAATATTTAGACTATTAATTAGTTTGGTAAGTATATAAATACCGAACTCTTCTTCAAGACGATTATACTTTCTGTTACTTTGCTGGTTGTCTTTTTCATAAGGATGAAATGGGAAAATATTCCAAAAAAATATATTTTTAGGTAATTTTTCATACATTGTCCAAATTGTATTTGCAGAAACCTCAGATGATAAATTCTTTTCTTTGCTAACTATTTGTAGATTAAGATTCAACTTACTGTTTAAAGAGTTAATATTATTTTCACTGGTAAAAGGAATGCCTGTTCTTCTTCCACCCTTATATCCAAGATCTCGACCTATCCATAAATCAATCGAATCTAGAGTGGAAAAATATTCTAAATACAATTTTAAATTTTCTAATCTTATTTTATTAGCCGTATGAACATCATAGAGATCACATATATCTTTATAGGGATTGAAAGTGTTGGTAAATTGTTTTTTAGATAAGTCACTGATTATACTTTTTAGATTATTTTTCATCATTCGGTGGTTCAAATATTATTGATCTATTATTTAAGTCTACTCTAATGGTACCTGTTTTATGCTTGGATAATAATGTAAAAACTCTAAAGCCTTCGTAAATTGCTTCTTTCCATAGGGCAGGCGGACAGTTCTCTACCTCATATCCCTTGACAAAAAGTTGTACATTTTTAATCAACTTGGTTGAAATATCTTTGCGTTCACTAAAGTAGTTATAAGCTTTAGCTTGATTGAAAATCCAAGCCGAGATCCCTTCTTCGACAACTATGGCTCTGCCTGAATCTTCATTCTCATCGAAATCCGGATTACTTTTTCTCTTTCTTTTCAATAAAGCTCTAAAGACAGGAGACCAATGTAAAATTGCAGCATATGATATATGAAAGATATCATGATATCTGTAATTATCCTTGTCTTTATGGTTGTCAGTTAATGGATCACCTAAGAAAACTTCACCATATTTCATATGAATTCTGCCAGAAGATCTTTTAACAAAAACAATTTCGAAATTATCGGGAAACCGTTCATCCTCAGGGAATGAGCTATCAAAAGGTTTTTGGATTTTAGGATAGTCTGAAATTATTTCATTCCATGCAAAATTATCATTTTTAATTTTTTTTGAATTTGTTTTGATGATTCTTTCAAAATCACATTTAACAAAAAATAAAATTCTCCAAAAAGTCCTGAGAAAGCTTATATAAGCTGTTTTATCTTTACTTTTTAAGGTTAAGGATTTTTCGTGTAAATTAAATAATAATTTATTTTTAAAATCTTGGTGATTTTCAATTGATTCTTTTTCAACAATTAGGGGTAGAAATTTGGGATCAATTTTTTTGAAATATTCCTTTTGGTATAAAACTTGACTAGTTTCTTGTATTAATGTGTTGAGATCAAACTCTAACTCTATACAGGATAAGGTAAAATACCAAAGTATATCACCGAGTTCTTCTTCTATTTCTAACTCCGTAATCTTTGACATTTCTGATAAAGCTTTTTCTTTTATTTTTCTTTTTGAAATAGTTAGTAGTCCACCAATTTCACCATAGAGACCCAATAAGGAATAATTAAATTTATCTTTTTTAATTTGACATGTACTTTTGACTAAATTTTGATATTCACTAATAAAATCACTTCCATTCATTAGGATTGCCATAAATACCTCTTGGTAAGGTTTGCCAATATTTTTCTAATTCAGATATAAAATCGCTATGGAATCTATTCTTGTGATGACGTTTTACCGTAATATTTTTATTTGCAATAACATTATCTAGCAAATTATTAGGTAAGAGGATAGCATTATTTCCATAGTAAACAAAATTATCGCTAATTAAGACTTTATCCACTTGAGTGTCATGATCTCTGTTTCCTGTGTGAGTTATTGCATTCGGGAAAGAGTGGTGTGAATCAAGTTGAACATATCTATTTAAACTATCTTGATAATAAATATTGTCACCAAATTGTCTTTTGGGATGTGACTTTATCGTAGGTTTTTTTAATTTAAATCTTTTGTCATTGAAATAATTTTCAAATGTTAAAATTTCAGTAACTTCCATAGCATAGATCAATCTATGTCCACCATCTCCACGGTACTTTTTACCAGCTAGACCAAAAATTTTATCTCCCACTTTGGCAGACTTTCTTGTCCTAGGTTTACAATTAGCAAGTGTACAAAAACCATAAAAAGGATTTGGTGCGAATCCGAAATCTCTATCTACAATGTAAGAAAAGAAATTCATTATAATCTTTTTCCTGTTTTACAGTTTACTCGCTTTATATCTTTAATTTCTTCTTCTGAGCAGTCAGGTAGCTGTATGATTGTATCGTATGATTGTATCAGTGAAGGTATAAGGACAATATTGTCTTCGCATAATAAAGAATCTAAAAGATCTTTAATATCTTTAGGTAGATAACTTGTTAATGCTGTTGTAGACCAAACACCTATTACGTACTGAGAGGCTCTAACATTTCTAATAATTATATCTTTAAAGGATGTTAGATCTCTGTCAATTACAATTATTAAGTAATTGGTTTTTTCTTGAATTAGCTCATTATATTGAACTTCTTTGAGAGCTAAATTCAGTGTAGATAGAGTTTTTTGTTTAACTGTAGAATTACTGTCTGATATCAAGTAAGACATGAAATTATATATTCCTGTTTTATTATGCTTAGATAATTTAAATGTATCACATTTGTTTTTATATTGTATAAAAAACCCGCTCTAAAGCGGGTTTTCTTTTTCAGAATTGATCAGATCAACCAATCAATTTCTTCATCAATTCATTCACTTGAGCAGGGTTGGCTTTACCACGTGATGCTTTCATCACTTGCCCTACAAGACCGTTGAAAGCTTTCTCTTTACCAGATTTATACTCTTCAACCATCTTCTCGTTGGCAGCAAGCACGTCTTTAATAATTGCTTCAATTGCGCCTGTATCAGTTTCCTGTTTCAAGCCTTTTTCCGCAATAATCTCGTCCGCAGTTTTACCTTCTTCCCACATAAAGCCAAACACTTGTTTCGCGATCTTACCGCTAATCGTGTTATCCACAATGCGCGCAATCATACCGCCAAGTTTTTCCGCAGATACAGGAGAATCAGTCAATTCTAAGCCTGCTTTATTTAAAGCACCTGAGAATTCACCCATCACCCAGTTAGCCGCAATCTTACCTTGTGCAGCACCGCCAGCAGCTTTCACGACAACTTCATAGAAGTCTGAAAGTTCACGAGTCAACGTTAAAACGTGAGCATCGTATTCAGTCACACCAAAGTCCGCCACGAAACGTTCACGACGTGCTTTTGGTAACTCAGGCATCGTTGCTTTAATCGCTTCGATTTGCTCATCTGCAATAATGACAGGCAAAAGATCAGGGTCAGGGAAGTAGCGGTAATCGTTCGCTTCTTCTTTCGAACGCATTGAACGCGTTTCCATCTTCACAGGGTCGAACAAACGAGTTTCTTGGTCGATTTTACCGCCATCTTCCAAGATTTCCATTTGACGTTCAATTTCAACATTGATCGCCTGTTCAATGAAACGGAATGAGTTCAAGTTTTTAAGCTCACAACGTGTACCGAATTCTTCACCCGGACGACGCAATGACACGTTACAGTCACAACGGAATGAACCTTCCGCCATGTTACCGTCAGAGATGCCTAACCAACGCACCAAGGTATGAATCGCTTTAATATAAGCAACCGCTTCTTCAACCGAACGCATATCTGGTTCAGATACAATTTCTAACAGCGGTGTGCCTGCACGGTTTAAGTCGATGCCTGACATGCCTTCAAATTGGTCATGAATCGATTTACCTGCATCTTCCTCTAAATGAGCACGTGTCACGCCAATGCGTTTAATGCCATCTTCAAGTTGAATGTCGATATGACCCAAGCCCACAATTGGGTTGTCCATTTGGCTAATTTGATAGCCTTTTGGAGAGTCAGGATAGAAATAGTTTTTACGTGCAAATACAGAAGCTTGGTCGATATACGCATCAATACCCAAACCAAATCGAATCGCAAGATCAACCACTTCTTTGTTGAGTACAGGCAACACGCCCGGCATTGCCAAATCAACAAGGCTTGCTTGGGTATTTGGATCATTACCAAAAACAGTCGATGAACCTGAGAAAATTTTGGTATTGGTGGCAAGCTGAGTGTGAATCTCGATACCAATAACTACTTCCCAACCATCAATCAGGTTAGATTTTGGTTTAGCCGCTTTTGTAGCATTGTTTTGAGCTTGAGCCATTATGCATTCTCCTCAGCAATTGCAGCGCGTTTGGTGTGCCAATCTGTTGCTTGTTGATACTGATGAACCACAGACAACAATTGTGATTCTGACCAGTAGTTACCAATCAACTGTAAGCCAACCGGTAAGTTGTCTTGGTCAAAACCAACAGGCGCGTTAATTGCAGGCAGACCTGCCAAGTTCACCGCGATGGTGTAAATGTCACCCAAGTACATTTCAACAGGAGAAAGGTTGGCACCAATCTTATACGCTGTTGTTGGTGCAGCAGGGGCAGCAATGACGTCTACAGATTCAAATGCTTTTAAGAAGTCTTGTTGAATCAAACGACGTACTTTTTGTGCTTTCACATAGTACGCATCGTAGTAACCCGCAGACAATGCGTATGTACCAATCAAGATACGACGTTGCACTTCTTTACCGAAACCTTCTGAACGTGAACGTTTGTACAAGTCCATCAAATCCACAGGATTTTCTGCACGGTAGCCATAACGCACGCCGTCAAAACGTGACAAGTTAGATGATGCTTCAGCAGGTGCGATCAAGTAGTAAGTCGGAACGTAGCTTTCTGTCATGTTGAGGTCAATCTCAACCAACGTTGCGCCCATGTCTTCCAATTTTTTCAATGATTCTTCAACACGCGCTTTAACGTCCGCAGATAAACCTTCAACGTTGAAATATTGTTTTGGAATACCAATGCGTAAACCTTTTACAGATGTGCCGTTCAAGTTCGCAACGTAGTCATCTACTTCTTTGTTGACTGAAGTTGAGTCTTTCGCGTCATGACCTGCCATCACGTTCATCAGGTACGCACAGTCTTCCGCAGAGCGTGCCATTGGGCCGCCTTGATCCAATGATGATGCATAAGCAATCATACCGAAACGCGATACACGACCGTATGTTGGTTTTAAGCCTGTAAGACCACAGAATGACGCAGGTTGACGGATTGAACCACCTGTATCTGTACCTGTTGCAAAGGGAGCCAAATCAGCTGCTACAGCCGCAGCAGAACCACCTGATGAACCACCCGGTACATGGCTTAAGTTCCATGGGTTTGCAGTTGCGCCGTAATATGAGTTCTCAGACGTTGAACCCATCGCGAATTCGTCCATGTTCACTTTACCAAGTGTCACAAGACCTGCTGTTTTACCTTTGGCAACCACAGTCGCATCATAAGGTGAAACAAAGTTGTCGAGCATTTTTGAACCGGCAGTCGTTTTAATACCTTGGGTACAGAAAATGTCTTTATGCGCAATTGGCACACCTGTGAGTACATTTGCGCCACCTGCTTGACGAAGTGCGTCTGCCGCATCAGCTTCTGCTAATGCCAATTCAGGCGTAACGGTGACAAATGATTTAACTTGCGCATCAATTTTAGCAATACGGTTTAAATAGTGTTCAGTCAATTCGCGTGAAGAAAATTGAGCGTTTGCCAAACCTTCAGTCATTTCACGAATCGATAAGCGATGTAAATCTGTCATGAGAAATAATTCTTTACGTTTAATTTAAAAAAAGTTTCAACTGAATAACAATTACTCAATCACACGTGGTACAAGGTACAAGCCTGCTTCCGTTGCAGGTGCAACTGCTTGGTACTGTTCACGATGGTTGGTTTCAGACACGACATCTTCACGTAGGGGCTGTGGATTGTCGAAAGGGCTCTTAAGTGGCTCAACACCGTCGGTATTAATGCCTTTCAATGTTTCCATCATGCCTAAAATTTTATTTAAACTTTGAGCATATTCAGCAGATTGCGTATCATCAAGAGATAACCTTGCAAGGTGAGCAATGGCTGAAACTGTTTCTGCATTTAAATCTGCAGAATGCTGTGCATCCGATGTAGACATAATATTACCTAATCAGTATTAAAAAAAATTCAAATTATCATGCCTTATGATAAGCGATTGACTTGTCCAAATCATCACATTTAGTTAAAGTTGCCACCTTGCGTCCATATAAAAGTTTAACTGAGAACTTCCCCGTGATTCTAAAACGACTAATTGGCTTGTTTTCGCCGGACCTAGCAATTGACCTAGGGACTGCTAACACACTTATCTATGCGCCAGGACGAGGCATTATCTTAAATGAACCCACGGTTGTTGCCATCCGTCATAGTGGGTCACAAAAAATTGTTGCTGCCGTAGGTCTTGACGCGAAACAAATGCTAGGTCGTACGCCTGCGAATATTTCTGCAATCCGCCCGATGAAAGATGGTGTGATTGCCGATTTTGAAGTCACTGAAACGATGCTGAACCAGTTTATTGGTAAAGTGCATGAAAAACGTTTATTCCCACCGGCACCGCGTGTTGTGGTGTGTGTACCGTGTAAATCAACCTTGGTTGAACGCCGTGCAATCCGTGAAGCGGTCTATAACGCGGGTGCACGTGAAGTACGTTTAATTGAAGAGCCGATGGCTGCGGCAATTGGTGCAGGTATGCCCGTTGAGCAAGCTTGTGGTTCAATGGTGGTTGATGTTGGTGGTGGTACCACTGAAATCGCGATCATTTCATTACAAGGTTGTGTTTATGCAGACTCGCTACGTATCGGTGGTGATGTCTTTGATGAGCAAATCATTAACTATGTGCGTAAAGCGCATGGTTGTGTGATTGGTGAAACCACGGCTGAAGTCATTAAAAAAGAAGTGGGTATGGCATTACCTGACGAAGGTGCGAAACCACTTGAAATTGAAGTGCGTGGTCGTAACTTGGCTGAAGGTGTACCTCGTGCCATTACAGTCACTTCTGATGAAGTCACTCAAGCTATTACAGATCCACTGCAATATATTGTGGCAGCGGTGAAATCAGCACTTGAACAAACCCCACCTGAGTTGTCTTCAGACATCGCAGAACGCGGTATTGTGCTCACAGGTGGTGGTGCATTGCTACGTAACCTAGACAAGCTTCTTGCGAAAGAAACAGGGCTTCCTGTGGTTGTTGCAGAAGATCCGCTGTCTTGTGTAACCCGTGGTGGTGGTAAAGTCCTCGAATTCTTCGATGACCCAAATCATGATATGTTGTTTGTAGGCTAAGAAAAGGACGCGGCGGGTGCAAGCACATCTGTTTTCAAGACAACCGCCATCTTTTCGCTCCTTCATCATAGCGTTGGTTGCATGTTTCGTGGTGCTCTTCTTCGATTGGCGCATGCCACATGTGATTCAACCTGCAAGGGATGTCCTGTACGCGGCATATAATCCAATTTATGCCGTGGCAAGTTATCCTGTGTTGTCGCGAGAATGGCTGACACAACAAACCAAGTCTGAAGCGCAACTGCGTCGTGAAAATACCGCGATGCAAGCTGAACTTTTACAGGCTCAGGTACGTCTACAAAAAATTTCTGAACTTTCTGCTGAAAACACACGCTTACGTGGATTATTGGACACGCCTTTAATTATTGATGGTCGTATGGAAATTGCTGAAGTCATTGGGACAGATGCCGATCCATTGCGTCATATTATTGTAATTAACCGCGGTTCTAACAGTCAGTTGCGTGTTGGACAAACCGTCCTTGATGACAAAGGGATCATGGGGCAGGTGATTAACGTCTATCCACATAGTAGCCGTGTCATGTTGCTGTCGGACAAAGAGCATTCTTTATCGGTTCGTTTAGAGCATACGGGCATGCGTGCTATTGTCACGGGAACTGGTGATTTAGGTCGACTGAAAATGGAATACGTGCCAACCAGTGCCAATATTAAAGTGGGTGAAAAAGTTTATAGCTCAGGTTTAGGTCAGCATTTCCCTGCGGGCTACTTTGTGGGTACTGTATCGAAAGTTCAGCGTCATAATTCTGGTGAATTTGCCCAAATTGATGTTATTCCTGCAGCACAGCTTGCCGGTGGTCATCATGTGGTGGTGTTATTTTCAGATTCATTAGCGATGGAGCAACCGCATGTCGATCGCTAAAATGAGATCCAACCGTCAACGTGATCCTTTATTTGCCATTATTATTTCCGTCGTACTGGCATCCATGTTGATGGTTTATCCCTTGTCCTATTCAACGTCGGGTTGGCGTCCGCTATTTATGCTGATGGTCATGCTATTTTGGGTGCTGTGTCAGCCAACATGGTGTGGTATTTGGTTTGCATTTGGTACAGGTATTTTTGCGGATCTACTACTCGATGCACCGCTTGGCTTAAATGCCTTAAGCTTCACCATCATTGCTTTTGCAGCGCGCTTTTTAACCCGTGAACGCCGTATTTTAACCTTTGCTAATATTTGGATCATTACGATTTTGGCAATGGTTGTGCATTTAATGATTTTATTTTTTGCACAAGTCTTTAGCGGCGTTCAGTTCTCATTCCCACGCCATTGGTTACCCTTAATTACAAGTGTCACCATTTGGCCTGTTCTTTATTATATGTTGCGCAAATGGCGCATATAATTCTCGCCTCTAGTTCACCGCGTCGACGTGAACTGCTCGCACAGCTTGGACTCGAATTTGATATTCTGAGTCCAGATATTGATGAATCTGTTCAAGCCGGTGAATCGGTTGCAGCGTATGTTGAACGTCTCGCACGTGCTAAAGCCGATGCCGTTGCAACGCAGTATCCCGATGCGATTATCATTGCGGCGGATACCAGTCTCGGTGTCGATGGTGAGATTTTAGGCAAACCTGAATCAAAACAACATGCTTTTGCTATGTGGCGACGTATTTCTGGTCGTCAGCATGATGTATATAGTGGTGTTTGCATTCTTTCAAAAAATGAAAAATACAGTATAGTAGTTCGAACGCAGGTACATTTCCAAGCATTAAGCTTAGATGACATGGAATGTTATTGGGCAACAGGTGAGCCGATTGGAAAAGCTGGGGCGTATGCCATTCAAGGCATCGCAGCGCGCTATATTCCCAAAATTGAAGGCAGTTATTCCAACGTTGTTGGTTTGCCACTTTATGAAACCGTACAGTTATTACAGACAGTTAAGGCACTAAATTAACTGCTGATTAAAAAAATTAATTTTAAAATGTTTTGAGTGTAGTTATGTCTAATGAGTTGTTGATTAATGTCACACCGACCGAATGTCGGGTGGCGTTGATTGAAAACGGTACGGTGAACGAGTTGTTCGTCGAGCGTAGTGCCAAACGTGGTTTAGTGGGTAATGTGTATAAAGGAAAAGTCGTACGTGTACTTCCGGGTATGCAAGCGGCTTTTGTTGATATTGGCCTTTCGAGAACTGCATTTTTACATATCAATGATATGGTCTGGCCACGTAACCAACCGATGCCGAATGTCTTTGAATTACTGCAACCGGGGCAAGTGCTGACGGTACAGGTCATGAAAGATATGCTCGGCACCAAAGGCGCACGTCTATCCACCGATTTGTCCATTCCTTCACGTTATTTAGTACTGATGCCGTATGGTAATCATGTCGGTGTGTCGCAGCGTATTGAGTCTGAGGAAGAGCGAGTACGTTTACGTTCCATTATTGAAAATGTGCAAAAGCTGCATCAGCTGCCCGGTTCTGTCATTGTGCGCACCGCAGCAGAAGGCATTGAAGAAGAAGCCATTGCGCAAGATATGGCGTATTTAGCGAAGCTTTGGGAATATATTCAACGTAAACAAAAAAGCATCGCTGTGCCTTCGCTGATTTTTGAAGAATTGCCGTTACCCCAACGTGTCATTCGTGATTTAGCCAATGAGCAGACTGCCAAAATTTATGTTGATTCACGTGAAATTCACGGCAAATTAGTCGAGTTTGTTGATGAATTTGTGCCGAACATGAAACAACGTTTGATGCATTATCCGGGCGAAGCTCCTATTTTTGATTTGTATCATGTCGAAGATGATATTCAAAAAGCACTGCAAACACGTGTTGCACTGAAGTCTGGCGGCTACCTGATGATTGATCAGACCGAAGCGATGACCACCATTGATGTCAATACTGGTTCATATGTCGGTGGTCGTTCGCTTGAAGATACAGTCTTTAAAACCAATATGGAAGCAACCCAAGTCATTGCGCGGCAATTACGCCTACGCAATTTAGGTGGCATCATTATTATTGATTTTATTGACATGCAAGAAGCACAGCACCGTGAAGAGGTTTTAAATCAGTTTGAAAAGACCTTAGAAGGGGATCACGCTAAGACCAAAATCACTCAAGTCTCTGAACTCGGCTTGGTTGAAATGACGCGTAAACGTACCCGTGAATCACTTGAGCATTTGCTGTGTGAATCATGTCCAACCTGTCAGGGGCGCGGTTATGTCAAATCTGCCGAGACAGTGTGTTACGAAATATTCCGTGAGATTTTGCGTTATGCACGCGCATTTGAATCGCAGACGGGCTTTACCGTAGTCGCTCATCCGCAAGTGATTGATCGATTGCTGACCGCAGAAGCTACAGCAGTTGCTGATTTGGAGCACTTTATTCAGCGTGTCGTAAAATTCCAAGTCGAAAATTTATACACGCAAGAGCAATACGATATCATTCTCAGCTGAAATTGTAACAGGATATCGCTAAACACTTGTTACATCTCTGATTTTACATTGAGTGCTGAATTGCGAATACTAGATACATCAAATAGCCAAAGCCAATCTCCCATTATTTGAGGCTTAGCCAATTAGAGGTGTCCGATGAGTATGAGTAAATCAGTAATCAATAAAGGTCTAAAACACGTATTAGAACCAAAGACCGTACATGCTGGATATATTGTAGATGAACGTGGTAATGAAGTTCAGATCACCACTTCCATGGTGCGTCATGTATGTCACCAATTATTAAAGCAATGTCGTACTGTTAAAAATTAATAGCGTATTGAACTAAAAATAAACAAATAAATAAAAGGGACTTCAAATGTCCCTTTTATTTGTTGAGCATGTGAGTGGCAAAAATGCTCAAGGTAATTTTTTAGTCAATTGCTGTTGGTTGCTCATGACACAATGCGATGTCTAACTGACTGCAACCAACTTTGGGGTTTGTTCGCCATCCACAATTTTTTCAAACCGTTGGATTTCATCTTCTAAATGCCCAAGCAAGTTTTGCATTTTTGGTAGGGCATTGCGACATGCGGTTAAACCCACTTCGAGCTTATCGAGGTAACTGGTCATGGTGATGTTCAATGCTTGACCGTCTAACACAATCGATGCAGGGTAAAGCGCTTCTAAACGCGCACCGTTCCAATATAGCGGTTCTTGTGGACCCGGCACATTGGAAATCACAAGGTTAAAAGCTTGGCGTTTTGGCATTAAACCAGACGCAATATTCAAACCCGCAGCACCATAAATAAAAGCACTATAGTTTAAAATTTGGCTCGCATTCATACGTTTAAAGCGTTCTTTGGCATTTAAGACACTACGACGCACAATTTTCAAACGTTCTAAAGGATCATCTTTATGTGTGCCTAAATTAGCTAAAATCATGGTAATTCGATTAGAGAATTCCGCATCATCTGAACGTACAGAAGCAGGCACCATCGCAATTAAAGGCTTTTTCGGCAGGGCATTTTGGCTAATTAAATACTCACGTAAAGCACCGGCACAAATCGCGAGCACAATGTCATTAATCGTCACACCCAGTGATTTGGAGATATGGCGTAAACGTGAAAACTCAAATGATTGTGCTGCAAAACGTCGTGCTGCACTGACACGCTGATTTAAGATTGAACTGGGTGCTTGGAAGCTCGATACATAATCAGGGTTACGTCCCATGTCTTTTAATACCGTTTGTGACAACTCGTACATCACGCGTGGCGTTGATTCAAGTTGACCTTTAATGGTCGCTAAAATTCCTTTTACTTTGCTGACTTTAGGGGCTTTTAAGCGTTTTGCACGCGGACCTTCTACACACCAAGGCGGCACAATACTTTTTGCATTTGGATCATGTGACAATGATTTTTCAACCAAACGCATACCTGCAATGCCATCCACCATCGCATGGTGAATTTTAAAATACATGGCAAAACGATTGCCTTCAATCCCTTCAATAATATGACAGGTCCAAAGTGGTTTAGCACGATCAATTAAGGCACTATGTTCTTGGGAAATATACGTCAAAAGTTCACGAATACGCCCCGGTTTAGGTAAGGCAATATGTCTGAAATGATGATCTAAATCAAAATGTTCATCTTCATCCCAAAATAGTCCATTTAAATAATTATTAAAAGGTGGGATTGGAACAGATTTTGATTGGCGAATATCGCTGACGAGTTCTTGAATAAAAGATGCAGGCGCATTATCAGGAATTTGAAATAAAAAAAGTCCGCCCACATGCATAGGCTGCTGCCGTTTCTCGAGCGAGAGAAAAATAAAGTCAATTGGATGTAATGGACGCATAGCGTGGATTGCCTCATCGAACTTTCTACGGCTGTTCTTGTTGGAATAGCCTTGTTAGAATTATTAATATTACTGATACAAAGTATAGCGATTTTGACACAGAAAGGTACACATTAATGTGTATGCAAAGGTTAAAAAAACCACCGTCTAATCGGTGGTTTTAATATTTTTTATTTTAAGTTGCCTGCGTGTAGACCGCATTCTTTATGGGTTGCTTCTTCCCACCACCAACGACCTTCACGCTCATGTTGGTTGGGTAGAACTGGGCGAGTACATGGTTCACAGCCAATCGAGATATAACCTTTCTCGTGCAGTGAATTGTATGGAATTTCCATCATACGAATATAATTCCAAACATCACTACTTGACCAATTGGCAAGCGGGTTATATTTAATCAGTTGTTTCCCTGGACCTGAGAAACCCACATCGGCTTGAACCACCGGAATATCATCACGTGTACCCGGACTTTGATCTTTACGTTGACCCGTAATCCAGCCATCTAAAGTGGCCAATTTTTTACGTAATGGCTGAACTTTACGGATACCACAGCACTCTTTATGCTCATCTTTGTAGAAACTAAATAAGCCTTTTTCAGTCACGAGTTTTTGTACAGCGTCAGATTCAGGGAAGCAAATCTCGATATCAATTTTGTAATGCTCGCGCACTTTTTCAATAAATTGATAAGTTTCGGCATGTAAGCGTCCTGTATCTAAACTAAACACACGAAAAGGCTTACCCAAATGTGATGCCATATCAATCAGTACAACATCTTCAGCGCCTGAGAATGAAATGGAAATTTCACCTTGTTGGCTAAGCGCAAGTGCCAAAATTTCACTTGGAGATTTATCGGCATATTCAGATGCAAGCGCATCTACGAGATCAATGCTTGGAATTGTAGTCATGGGAGTCCTGGCGATATAGGCGTGAAACAAGATGGCTTATATGAGTTTAATTCAGAACTATTTTAATAGAATAGATAACACCGACTTATCACTAAAAAATAAATACTTATGAAAAAAATAGATTTAAAAAACAGCAATGCAAATGTGTGATCTTCGGCTATGATAGTGCAAAATTTTTTCAATACAACAGAGGGGAATATTCATGGAAGTTGTTTGTCTTGATCTAGAAGGCGTTCTGGTTCCTGAAATTTGGATTAACTTTGCAAAGAAAACCGGTATTAAAGCGCTTGAAGCAACGACTCGTGATATTCCTGATTACGATGTACTGATGACTCAACGTTTAAATATTTTAAAAGAGCATGGTTTAGGCTTAAATGATATTCAAGACGTGATTGCTGAAATGGGTCCATTTGAAGGTGCACGCGAGTTTGTTGAATGGGTACGTACTCATTTTCAATTAATCATTTTATCGGACACGTTCTATGAGTTTGCACATCCTTTAATGAAGCAATTGGGTTGGCCAACGATTTTCTGTCATAAGTTAGAGACAGATGAAAAGGGCATGATTTCAGCGTATAAACTGCGTCAACCTGATCAAAAACGTAAAGCGGTGCAAGCTTTGCATGGTTTGAATTTCCGTGTCATTGCAGCAGGCGATTCATATAACGACACGACGATGCTCGGTGAAGCTGACGCAGGTTTCTTGTTTGATGCGCCTGAAAATGTGATTGCGGAGTTCCCGCAATTCCCACCAATTCACGGTTATGCAGCACTTAAAGAAGCCATTCGTAATGCTTCAGTGCGTGACATTCCGGCTTAATTTAATATTTAAGCGATAAAAAAAGGGCATCCGAAGATGCCCTTTTTTTCGTTTAACCCATTTTGACCCCATCAAAATGAATTAGAAACGGTAACCAATTTTCAAGCTATAGCCGATAGCATCGTTGTCTTCAAATTTAGCTGCAGTTTTTTCAGTACCAAAATAGCTTGCTACTTGAGAATCAGCATCACCTAGCCAGAAGTATTTCACACCTGCTTGAATAAATGATTGAGGAGTAGGTGAATATTGACCACCAATACCTGCGCTCCAGTAACCCTCAGTTGGACCAAGAGTTGAAACTGGATTACCTGCACCAGAGTCCCAACCTGCCATCACTGTACCAGCCCATTTATCATTAAATTTACGACCGATACCTACGTTTGCTGAGATTTGATCTTTTTCATATGCAATTAAATCAAAACCACGCTTAGAAGGGTTTGGATTTTCAGTAGTCTTCTTATTTGTTAAATCAGCAGCTAATTGACCGAATTTATAAGGGCGAATTGCAAAATTAGACCACTCAACCCAACGTAATTGAGCAAATGCAACAGTATTTGCCATAATGCCTGTTTGGAAGTCTAAGTTTACAGATTGAGGAGTCGTTATCTTAGTTTTTCCTTCTTCAAAGACAAATTTCTCAGCCATTGAAGGAATGCCGCCTAAACTGCCTCCTAAAGTGCTATTCCATGGCATAGACTCTTCAATATTAACTTTATGATCAATTTCAGAACGATAAGTTAAAGAAGCTTTAAGTGCAATTTCAGGGATTTGATATGCTAAACCAGCTAGCCATCCAACTGAAGAGTTTTCTGAAATAGAAGCTTCATATCCTTTATAAAGGGTTTTTGAACCTTTTTCGTAGGCTTGTAAATTACATGCAGCTATGCAAACGATACCTGCAAGTGGGCCGTAGGCTGTACCACGCAGTTGAACATTACCTTTAACTGTTTGATAAACAGGACCAGCATAAATATTCCAGTTTTCAGTTGGTTGATAACCCAAAATGAAAGAAAGGTTTTGAGTTTGTACATCTACTTCTGTAGATTCTTCACCTAAAGTAAATGCCCCTACTTGATTAGTGCCTAGATTACCTTGAAGAGTTGAACCTGGAGCACCATGTCTTGTATCGGCTTGATTGTATTTCGCATTAGCACCGAAAGGCTGATCATATATTAGACCAAATGAAAAATTATCATTCAATTGAACTTTTAATGCAGCACTAGGAAAATAATAACTTTCCGCCATGTCTCCTAATTCACTACCTTTTAAAGGTTTTGTAATAGTGTTATTAGTGCTACTTGGGATAAGAAAATCGTCGTTTATTTTCCCAGAAACGTTGGCGTCTAAAACAGAAATTCCTGCTTCAAAGTAGTTGCCAGGCTGTAAGAAAGCTTGAATCGATTGACCAGAACGATCAAGAGCAGCAGCAAATGCTCCAGAAATTGGCAAGCTTGATAATAAAATCGCAGTACTTAATGTTTTTAATTTCATCTTAACGAATGTCCATTTTTTGTTACTAATAACGAGAATCTTTCTGTTATGTAAAAGCTGATATGTATTACATTTTTTTTCATACCATGTACATAAAGCTAACAGAACAAAAAAAAGAGTAAAGACTCTAAAAGATAAGTTTTTTGTTTTTAAAGATATTGACACGAATTATTTGGTTTTTTTTTATGTTTAACATTATGAATATTAATAATATATTTAATGATGATGATCATCATTTGAAGTGCATTACTTTGAGTTTAATTGTTTATTTTTTGTTCTATTGTTAAAAATAATATAATTAATAGAATAATTGTAACTTTGATTTTATCTAGAATTTAGAATTATTCAGGGTAAGTCTTTTAAGAAAATCCAATGATTTTTAAAATTATAAAAATAAGTAATGCTTATTTTAAATGTATTGAGAAATAAGATTTGTTTAGAATAATTAAATAAAGTAGCAAGGGCAATAAATCTAAGAAATTTTTACACTTGATCTATTACCTTTTAATATTTCTTTCAAAGTAAAAAAAGGATACTTAAGCATCCTTTTTTTTACAGTTTGAGCTTAGAAACGGTAACCAATTTTCATACCGTATGCCCAAGCATTGTTGTCTTCAAATTCGGCGACGATGTTACCGCCTGTTTGAGCATGAGCATCGCCTAACCATAAATGTTTAACGCCCGCTTGGATAAAGTAGTTTGCAGCAGGGCTATACTGTGCCCCGAGACCAAGACTCCAGTAGCCTTCAGTTGGACCAAGTGTCGTAACAGGATTCCCTGCACCTGAGTCCCAACCTACGGTTGTAGAGGCTGACCATTTTTCAGAGAACTTATGTCCTAAACCAAGATTTGCTGACCATTGATCTTTGTCATAAGAAATAAGGTCTTGTGAGCTTTGACCCGGAATTTTTCCTAAGCTATTTAATAGTTGCGGAGATACAGTAAATTGATCCCAATGTACCCAGCGAAGATTAGCAAAAACTAATGTATTTTCACTAACACCAGACTGTAGATCAATATTGACTGATTGCGGTGTTGTAGCATTAACAATTCCATCAATTTCGCGAAGATCAATGAGACCAGGAACAGCAATTTTCGAAGTTTCATGTGCTTGAGCATTATGTTTGATTTCTGAACGGTAAGTTACAGCAGCCTTAAGCGCAATTTCTGGAATTTGATAGGCAAAGCCAGCTAACCAACCATATGCTTCTTCTTGCTCAACTTTAATATTGTAACCAGATAAGCTTTTATATGCAGCACCACGTAATTTAATATCCGCTTCTACAGTTTGCCAAACCGGACCAGCATAAAAATTCCAGTTTTCATTGGGTTGAAAACCAATTAGTGCTGTCAAATTTTGAGTTTCAACCTCTACAGATGTACCTTCGCCTGCTTGAGAGAAAGTAGATACAGGTCCATTTACAGAATATATTGCGTCTGCACCATAAGGCTGGTCATAAATGAGGCCTAGAGAAATCTTATCGGTTGCTTGAACTTTGATTGCGGTATTGATGAAGTAATAATCATCAGCCATATCGCTAATTTTATCACCGGTATAATCGCCAAAATCATTCTTAACAGTTGAAGTGCCTTTTACATCGGGGTCAAGGATAGAAATACCCGCTTCAGCATAATTTCCCGGTTGTAAAAATGCTTGAATTGATTGACCTGAACGATCTAAACCACCCGCAAATACGGCAGAAGTAGATAAAGTGCATGCAAAAAGTGCAATCGATAATGGCTTAAGCTTCATGGTTCATCCTTGATGTCGCATAAACAGATTTAAAAAGTGGTGGAAAAATAACATAATTTCAAAAAGAGTAAATGCTCAGTTCTCTATTGTTAATGAACTGTATCGGATAAAGTTAAGGCTTGCTTAGAGTAGTTATACTAATTCAATTGGACTAAAGTTATGAATTATATATTGATAATTAAATTGCATTGGCTGAATTGACGGAAATAATTAAAATATTCTAAGTGTTTTAAAATTAGGCAAATAGTTTACAAGTGTATAAAAATATTTATACGATATTAAAAAACCACCCGAAGGTGGTTTTCTAGAAAATAATTGGATTAGAATTTGTAACCGATTTTAAGACCGTAACCAATCGCATTATTATCTTCAAATTTACCAACATTCGGGTTGGCAACAGTCAATGCATCAGCATCACCCAACCAGAAGTATTTCACACCACCTGCAATAAAGTAGTTAGGAGCAGGACTAAATTGCAAACCTAGACCAAGATTCCAATAACCTTCAGTTGGTCCTAAAGTTGTAACAGGATTTCCTGCACCAGAATCCCAGCCTACAGAGACATTACCAGCCCATTTTTCACTGAATTTGCGACCTAGACCACCAGTAACAGTCCATTGCTCTTTATTGTATTCAACTAAATTGCCACCTTTCAAAGCAGATTGACCTGGTAATGTCGAAAGAGCATCTAATACTTGCCCAAATTGATTAGGACGAATCGCAAAACCTTTCCAGTCCACCCAGCGTACATTTAAGAATGCAACTGTATCTGCCATGATGCCAGATTGAAGATCAAGATTTACAGATTGGGGTGTTGTTACTTTGGTTTTACCGTCAGTAAATGCATCCACGTTGTTTCTTGCAGCTGTAGCAGCTGCACCAGCCCCTGCCTGAGCTTGTGCTGGGGTTGCTCCAGCTGCAATATACTGTGCATATGCACCAGCATAGGTTAAACCAAATACGGTATTACCAGTTGCATCGAATGGAGTTACTCCACCAATAGTTTCATTAACATTAAGTTCATGTTCGATTTCAGAACGATAGGTTAGAGATGCTTTCAGCGCAATTTCCGGAATTTGATAAGCTAAACCAGCAAGCCAACCCACCTCACTATCTCTCTTTAAGTTAGCATCGTAACCACTTAAAGCTGAATAAGCTGCACCGCGGAGCGCTACTTCTCCTTTAGCTTCTTGATAAACAGCACCTGCGTAAATATTCCAATTTACATTTGGTTGAAAGCCTAGCAAAAGAGAAAGGTTTTCTGTATGAACTTCAGCCTCGGTACCCTCATTTCCTGTTGGATTGAATGCACCTGATTGATTTTTGTATTCAGCTTTAGCACCGAATGGTTGGTCGTAGAGTAAACCAACAGAAAAATTCTCTGTTGCTTGAATTTTAAGTGCTGCTGAAGGGAAGTAATAAGAACTTGCCATATCACCAGTTGCTTGAGATGGAACAACAGTACCCGTAGGCGTAACAATCCTAGATGAATTACCAGAAACATCAGCATCTAGTACAGAAATCCCTGCTTCAAAGTAGTTACCGGGTTGTAAAAATGCCGAGATAGATTGACCTGAGCGATCCATTGCAGCAGCAAATGCACCTGACATTGGTAGCGCTGCTAAAATCATTGCTGTACTAAGCGTTTTTAATTTCATTCTTCATTATCCCTTGAGGTACACATTGGGTTTAAACATTTGGGGTAAATATTTAGTATTGTTTTTGGAGTTTTTGACTCGCCTTCAATGGCAAATTTGTTACTCCATGTGTCAAAAATAACACAATTAAAATAAGAGTAAATGCTCTATATTAAATATAAAGTTTAAAATATAACCTTAATAGAGTATTTGTACTAAATTTGATGTGTTTTTACGGTTTATGTAGTTGTAATTCAAAATAAAAAAATAGTATTCAAAAAAATAAGAAACATGGAAAAGAATTCTAAGATTTTCTAAATAAATTGTTATGTATGTCACATTTTAAAAGTAGGGTGGTGCGCCCTGTGGGAGTCGAACCCACGTCGGTCACTTAGGAGGCAACTGCTCTATCCAATTAAGCTAAGGGCACCAAGCGTTGCCAATGTACGCTATTTTGAGCCAAAAAAAAAGTTATTACCGAAGTAATAACTTTATAAATCATAAGCTAATTTAACTTATGCTTTTTTTGTGTTCAATAATTTAAACAGGATAAACATGACAACAACCCAAATCGGAATCATGAGAACTGATTCTTTAAAGCCTTGTGTCCACATGATATATAAAATGGTTGCAATAAAGCCCAATACCAAGAAATTACTAAATGGCGACCAAAGTGCAGGGAACTTAGTCGTTTGCCCTAATTTTTTCATCCCTTGAATAAACTTGAAATGGGTTAAGCTAATCATTGCCCAGTTTAAGACCAAAGCACCCACAACCACGTAAATCAAATGACTTAACGCATCTTCAGGAACAAAGTAGTTCAAGATCACGCAACCAAAGATTAAAACGGCTGAGAATAAAACAGCAGGAATCGGAGTCCCTTGTTTATTCACTTTCATGAATACTTTTGGCGCATTGCCTTGCTGTGCTAAACCAAACAACATACGGCTATTGGCATACATACCGCTGTTATAAACAGAAAGTGCAGCAGTTAAAATAATAAAGTTAAGTAAGTGTGCAGCCCAATCAATACCCAATTGGCTAAAGATCATAACGAACGGACTTTTATCTAAACCACCGAGTTCAAGTTGATTCCAAGGCACAAGTGACAAGAGAATAGTCAAGGCACCCACATAGAAAATCAAGATCCGGAACACTACTTGATTAATAGCTTTAGGAATCGTTTTTTCAGGATTTTCAGCCTCAGCTGCCGCCATACCAATCAGTTCAATCCCACCGAAAGCAAACATTAAGAATGCTAGCATGTAGAACAGACCTTCAAAGCCATTCGGGAAAAAGCCACCCGCGGTCCATAAATTACTAAATGATGCAGTTGAATCTGAACCCGCAGTTACTAGTAAGTAAACCCCGAAGATAATCATGGAAATGACTGCAGTCACTTTAATGATCGACAGCCAAAATTCTGATTCACCATAAAATTTGACATTGCCCAAATTGACCAGCGTAATCACGACGAAAAAGAACAGTACAGATGCCCACGCAGGAATGAAAGGCCACCAGTAGTTAATATATTTGGCAACGGCAGTCAGCTCGGTCATGGCTACTAAAATATATAAAATCCAGTAGTTCCAACCAGCAAGAAATCCCGGAAACTTGCCCCAATATTTATAAGCAAAATGACTAAACGAACCTGCGACTGGTTCATGAACAATCATTTCCCCTAATTGACGCATAATTAGAAATGCAATGAAGCCACCAATGGCATAGCCCAAAATAATGGAAGGACCAGCAGATTGTATGACCTGTGCGGAACCTAAGAATAAGCCTGTACCAATTGCACCGCCCATGGCGATCAATTGGATATGACGGTTCTTTAAGCCACGCTGAAGTTGTGACGATTTGTTATTCAAATTCTTTCAGCCCGACGATGAAAAATAGTAAGTTTTGAGATTGTAATAGATCGCGCATAAGAAGCCTAGTACGCGCCAGTTGATGAAAAATTATTGGTGATTTTATAACGAGAAGTTATAAAAAAAAGCCAAATAAAATACAAATGAATCAATCTATTAATTTTATTAATATAATTTTTATACAGTGAACTTCACCTTTGGTCTAGATACAAATGTTGTTTTTTTAGACTAAGCTCATGAAGTCAGCGTATTTGGTAATAAAAATATTATACTGAGTATGGAAATGATCAATAACGCCTTAAAACAAAGATAGCCTAAGGATAACAATATTCATGAGTGTTAAAAGCCAAATCAAAATTCCTGCAACTTATATGCGTGGTGGGACCAGTAAAGGCGTATTTTTTAAACGTGATGATTTGCCACTTGCCGCACAGCAGCCGGGAACCATTAGAGATCAAATTTTACTGCGTGTTATCGGGAGTCCAGACCCTTATGCTAAACAAATTGATGGCATGGGTGGAGCAAGCTCAAGTACTAGTAAAACCGTAATTATTACCAAATCTGAACGTCACGATCACGATGTAGATTATTTATTTGGACAAGTCGCGATCGATCGACCTTTTGTCGATTGGAGCGGAAACTGTGGCAATCTCACCGCCGCCGTCGGTTCTTTTGCCATTCGTAATGGGTTAGTTGATGACAAGCGTATTCCTGAAAATGGTTTATGTACGGTACGCATTTGGCAAGCCAATATTGAAAAAACCATTATTGCACATGTGCCTATTTCTAACGGACAGGTGCAAGAATTGGGAGAGTTTGAGCTCGATGGTGTGACCTTTCCTGCAGCAGAAGTAAAAATTGAATTTCTTGATCCTGCCGAAGATGATGCGGATGGCGGCTCAATGTTTCCGACAGGCAATGTCACAGATTTGTTAGATGTGCCTGATTTCGGTACTTTTGAAGTGACCATGATCAATGCCGGGATTCCAACAGTGTTTCTGAAAGCATCAGATTTGGGTTATGACGGTAGAGAATTGCAAGATGCAATTAATAGTGATGCTAAAGCTTTACAGAAATTTGAAACCATTCGTGCTCATGCTGCACAAAAGATGGGTTTAATTCAAACCCTTTCTGAAGCCGAAACACGCCAACATACGCCAAAGATTGCTTTTGTGGCGGAACCTAAAAGCTATACCTCTTCAAGTGGTAAAAATATTGCTGCAACAGAAATTGATGTATCTGTACGTGCTTTATCAATGGGGAAATTACATCATGCCATGATGGGAACGGCAGCAGTGGCGATTGGTACAGCTGCAGCTATTCCGGGCACTTTGGTGAATTTGGCTGCAGGTGGAGGGTCACGTGAATCGGTACGTTTTGGGCATCCATCAGGCACACTGACGGTAGGCGCACAAGCAGAACAAATTAATGGTGAATGGACGGTAAAAAAAGCCATCATGAGCCGCAGTGCTCGGGTATTAATGGAAGGTTGGGTGCACGTTCCTGAAGATGTATTAAGCGCTTAATGGTTAAGATTGATCGTTATAAATATTTTTAATTCATCAGAACCGTTGCAGATGCAGCGGTTTTTTTATATGTCGCCAAGGTTCTGTTTGAAACATCGGCTGAAATAGATTTATTGCTGAAAATACGCGTCAAAACTAGGTACAATGTCGCGCAACCGAAACAAGTTTCCTGAACTTGTGATCTTTATACATTGGACAACGTATTCGAGGCGAATGTGTCATCTACTCCTGATCTGTCAACTCATCCATTGACGCAAGCACAACATCGTATTCATCAAGATTTACTGACAGCATTAGATGCCTTTGCCATTCCTGAACCATTAAAGTCTGCTGTACATCATGCGGTGATGCTGGGTGGTAAACGTGTTCGTCCAGCACTTTGTTATGCCACAGCGGCACTTAAGCCCAATCAAAATACTGCGGCTGTGCGTCGTGCTGCAGTGGCCATTGAGTTTATACATTGTTATTCATTGGTCCATGATGATTTACCGTGTATGGACAATGATTTACTGCGCCGTGGACAACCGACCTGTCATGTCGCGTTTGGTGAAGATACGGCGTTGCTTGCTGGTGATATTTTACAATCGATGGCATTCGAGATTTTAGGTAGTCGCTTATTTGATCAAACTTATGCAGTTGAAGCGTCGATTGTATTAAAGCAAATGCAAATTTTGGCAACGGCTTCGTCGAAAATGGTCAATGGTCAGGTCATGGATTTACAAGCAGAAGGTCAGCACATTGATCAAGCAGCCTTAGAAAAGATTCATCGCAATAAAACAGGTGCATTGATTACCGCAGCAGTGATGATGGCAGCGGTCACGATTTTTGAAGGTACGGATATTGCCATTCCGAAATTACGTGAGTTCTCTCAAGCGATTGGTTTAGCATTCCAAGTGCAGGATGATATTTTGGATATTATTTCTGAGACAGAAGTGTTGGGTAAAACTGCCGGTAAAGATGAACAAGTCGATAAATCAACCTATCCTGCACTCATGGGCTTAGAGGCGGCGCAGCAATATGCGCAAGCGTTACATACGCAAGCAATTGCGGCATTGACACATTTGGATGCGCATGCCGATGAATTATTGCAAATCACGCAATTTTTATTGCATCGTAAAAGCTAAGACTTCAACTTAAAATCAGACATAAAAAAAGAGGACATCATGTCCTCTTTTTTAATCACGCATATTACGGATTATTTACTTTCATTATATAGACGTTCTGCTTCTTCAAAACGATCAGTGACATCTTTACTTGGGGCTTTGCCCATTAAGCTAACCACAATAATTGCAATGAATGAACAGATAAAGCCGGGGATAATTTCATAAATGCCAGTTGCGGCAAATAGATTTTTCCATGCAATCACGATCACAGCACCAACGACCATACCGGCTAAAGCACCGTTTAATGTCATGCGTTTCCACATTAAAGACAAAATAATCAGTGGACCAAATGCCGCACCGAAACCTGCCCATGCATACGCCACAAGACCGAGTACTTTAGATTCAGGATTACCCGCCATCCAAATCGCAAGAATCGAAATTAGTAATACCATCAAACGACCGATCCAAATCAATTCTTTTTGCGAGGCATTTTTACGTAAGAATGATTTATAGAAATCTTCAGTCAGGGTACTCGAGCACACTAAAAGCTGACAGCTAAGTGTACTCATCACGGCAGCTAAAATAGCGGCAAGTACAACGCCCGCAATCCATGGATTAAACAGAATTTTAGTCAATTCCATAAACACTGTTTCAGGATTGGCATTAACAACTGCTGCCAGTTCAGGATGTTGTTGGAAATAAGCTATCCCGAAGAAACCTGCTGCAACAGCGCCGACCAAACACAGCGTCATCCATGTCATCCCAATACGACGTGCATTCGGAATTGATTTCACTGAATCTGCCGCCATGAAGCGTACCAAAATATGCGGTTGACCAAAGTAGCCTAAGCCCCATGCCAATAACGATAAAATCGCAACGAAGCTCAGATTGCCAATAAAGTCGAACGCTTGAGGACGAGCGGCTTCAAGCGCTAAAGTCACTTGCGATAAGTCGGAGAAACTTAAGATTGCGACGATTGGAGTCAACAATAACGCGAAAATCATAAAGCCCGCTTGAATGGTATCTGTCCATGAAACAGCCAAGAAACCACCGATAAACACGTAACTGATGGTTGCAATCGCACTGATCCAAAGTGCTGTGCTATACGGCATTGCAAACATACTTTCGAATAAACGCGCGCCGGCAACCATACCTGAAGCACAATAAATCGCAAAGAATATTAAGATAATAACCGCAGACACGATACGTAAGACTTTCTTTTGATCATTAAAACGATTTGAAAAATAGTCGGGCAGGGTCAGGGCATTGTTTTGCACTTCGGTGTGGACACGTAAGCGACCTGCAACCAAAAGCCAGTTGAGCCATGCACCAATGATCAGACCAATCGCAATCCACATTTCAGATAAACCTGAAAGATAAATTGCGCCGGGTAAGCCCATTAAAAGCCAACCACTCATATCGGATGCGCCTGCAGATAATGCAGTGACAAAACTACCTAAACGGCGACCCCCTAAAATATAATCAGAAAAGTTAGTGGTGGCACGGTACGCCATCAAGCCGACGACGACCATCAGCACAATATATAAAAGAAAGGTGATTAATGTTGGATTGAGGGAGCTCATACAATATCCATTTTCGAGTTGGACTGTAAATCGAAATAAGGACTACGTTTAGACAACCATGTGTAAAATCAACATTACACAAGCGACCCAGCCCAGAAGATTACAAAAAATTAACGCGAAATTTAACCATAAATTCGAACAAATTGCAGAGTTTTTATTGCGGGAAAAAACAATAGGTAGCGCGAAGGCTACCTATTTGGATGAAACTTCATGCGATTTTATGGATTACGCCCCATGACACCACGGATGGTATTCATAATATCGGCAGGTAACACTACTGTTTTGGCATTGTTCGATTTCGCCATATCCTGCATGGCTTTTACATATTGCTCACCCAACAAGTAAGCCACAGGAATTTCTTTATCACCGACCGCAGAAGTGACCATTTCGATGGCACGTTGCGATGATTCAGCCAAAACCACTTGTGCTTCAGCATCACGACGCGAGGCTTCCAGACGACCATCCGCTTCTAAAATAGCCGCTTGTTTTTCACCATCGGCTTTAGTCACCGTCGCACGACGTTGACGTTCAGCCGCAGCTTGTTCTTCCATTGCTGTTTGCATGGTATGTGAAGGTTTAATATCTTGGATTTCAACCGTTTTTAAGGTAATCCCCCAATCAGCAATATCCTCTGAAATAGCAGCTTTGAGTTTTGCTTTAATATGATCACGTGAAGATAAAGCATCATCGAGATCCATTTCACCGACAATTGAACGCAGTGAGGTTTGCACCATGTTTTGAATTGCCCATGTATAGTTTTCAATACCATACACCGCTTTTTCAGGTGTAGTCAGATTGATATATGCCACGGCATTCATGAGGAGCACCGCATTATCTTTGGTAATCACTTCTTGTGAAGGAATATCCAATACAATGTCTTTGGTAGTGACTTTATAGGCTACTTCATCAATATACGGAATAACAAAGTTTAAACCTGGACCCAAAGTGGTGTGGTATTTACCCAAGCGTTGCACGATCCACTTATAACCTTGTGGAACAATACGTACACCTTTAAAAATGGTGATGGCGACAAAAGCCAAAAACGCAATAACAATAATAGTGCCAGCAGACATAATTAAATACCTTTCTCATTTTCATAATTATTTGTATGGGGTTGAACGACCAGTTCATTACCGAGAATGTCCACAACACGGACACGATCACCCACTTGAACAGTTTTCAGCGTACGACAGTTCCACTCATCTGAGCCAAGGACTGGCATCGGGAACCGTACTTTAATCTGGTCATGCGCTAGATTGACTTGAATCACCATGCCGACCTGACCAATAGTCGCTTCACGAGATAAACCTGCTTTGGTTTTATCTGTTGAAAGTGGCTTAATGTATTTAAACCACGCCACGGTGCAAAGCACAGAAAAGAAAATCCAAATCAGCACTTGTAAGATGATACCCATTGACGGGAACATCCAAAATAACACACCGACTAAAATGGCACCCACACCAAACCAAAGTGCAGCAAATGCGGGCAAAACCAGTTCTGATAAAATCAGCACCACGCCCAAGACAAACCAATGCCATGGTTCAAAAACGAATTCCATACATCTACTCGTGTATTGTAAAAGTTAAATCAATCTCTTTTTCAATGTAACAGATTGGGGTTAAATTACATACAATTGAATCAGTTAAAATTTTGATTGCGGTACAGGTCTAAATGCGGCGGGTGATTTTTTAAAGTCAGTGATCGCTTTTTGAATCGATTTAATTTTTAATTGCGCTGCTTTTTCACCTTCTAAAATGGTTTCATTGCTCGCCTTTAAGTCTAAAGTACCAATATGACCAACTTTCGGTGTAATCACCACAGTCGCTTGATTCAATTCTTCATTGATACTTTGCTGTCCCATAATATTGATGGTTTGATCGAGCAAACCAAACATACTCACAGCCTTAGAACTGTCCGGACGCGCTGAAATATCGACAGCAATCACAATATCGGCACCCATCGCTTTTGCAGTTTTGACCGGAATAGGGCTGACCAAGCCACCATCGACATATTGAGTACCTGCAATTGTGGCAGGAACAAATACATTTGGAATACTGCAAGATGCACGTACGGCTTGACCTGCATTGCCTTTGATGAAATCAGCTCGACGACCATTGTCTAAACGTGTCGCAACCGCAGCAAAGCGAATAGGAAATTGTTCAATCGGTTTATTCGCAACATTTTTATTAATGAAGTCTTGCAGCTTTTGACCTTGAATGATGCCTTGACGGTTTAACGTCAAATCTCGAATATCAGATTCTTTAAAATTAAGTGCGATTTGTTGTAATTGATAAGGTGATTTACCACTGGCATATAAACTGCCGACGAAACTCCCCGCACTGGTGCCTGTCACAATTTTCGCTTTGATGCCATGCGACTCAAGTACTTTTAATACCCCAATATGCGCAAAACCTTTAGCACCGCCGCCGCCAAGGGCAACCCCAATTACAGGTTGGCGTGCTTGAATGGTTGTGGTTTTAGCGGGGATTTGGGTGGCTTTATCGCAGGCAGTTAAAGCAAATACCGCAGCAAAAATCGGAGCGTAAAAAGCAAATTTCATTGTAATCAGTCAAATAATGAAACAAAATTAAGCTTATATGAGCAAAGATTGACATATTTTCCTAGCTTTTTTTGGCATGCTTTTGTAACGGTTTTGCGATACGTTTAGGATGTTTTGCTGAAATTTTGCCATGATAATGGGCATAAATCTGCTCTAAGTCAGCTTCATAATTGCCTGTGGTGTGATACACACCCAAAATCAAAATGGTTTTCGTCTCATAATCAAAGCCAAACATGACAATAGGTAACCCTGCACTATGTGCAATATGATAAAAGCCGCTACGGATTTTCTCTGGTGCTTTTCTTGAGCCTTCAGGTGCCATGCCGACCCAAATTTGCTGTTTATTTTGAATGGCATGAATAATTTGTTGGGTTTTTCCTTGCGGAGAATCACGTACCACAGGAACAACGCCAATCCATTGTAAAAGAGGCTTAAGTGGGGTGCGAAATAAACTGTCTTTGCCAAAGATGGTAATGTCTAGCCCAAGTCCTAACAGCGCATTAAAACCATACCAAGCATCTATATTGGAGGTATGCGGTGAAATAATGGCAACCGCTTTGGCTAAATTGGGAAACTCCCCTTGAAATGTCCAACCCTGTGCTAAGAACAGTTGTTTAAATAATTGACGTCTTAACTTGCTACCACGACTCGGAACACGTGGGGGTAAATGTGGAAATTTGGCTGTAGGCATAAGCAATAGCTCATCTTCATTTTATTGTTTTCATGATTTTGAGCTGTTTAAAACAGGATTTCATTGGCAAAATATCTATTCAAAACCACCAAAACGATAATACTGATCAAAGGATTGATGCGAACACGATGCAAAATATATATCTGTTGCTGTTTAGCCTATATTGGGCGCAGGGCTTACCCGTTGGCTTTATGACGCATGCTTTGCCAGTTATTTTGCGCGCTGAAGGCGTGTCGCTGACGCATATCGGTGGTTTTGGACTGTTGATGTTGCCTTGGTCCATTAAGGTTTTTTGGGCGCCGTTGGTCGATCGTGTGGGATCAAAACGATGGGGGCATTATCGTAGCTGGATTATTCCGACACAATTATTAACCGTGGCTGTACTCATTGGACTGTCATTTTTACCCATTACTGCTTTAGATCAACCACTGTATTTGCTAGCTTTCTTTATGAGTTTGTTGCTCATGAATACGATTGGTGCAACTCAGGATGTCGCGACCGATGGATTGGCGGTGACAAGATTGAAAGGCGAGCAGCAACATTGGGGTAATACTTTTCAAGTTGTGGGTTCACGTTTAGGTTTTATTGTCGGTGGTGGTGCAATTCTGTGGTTAATTGATGCACTGCAATGGCAAACCACGTTTTTAATACTGGCTGCTTTGGTTTTTTTGAATACGCTGCCCATTTTATTGTTTAAAGAATCATCGGTTCAAAGCCAAAATCCTACCGAAAAAGTAGATCAAGCGCGCTTTAGTCTTCGATCTTATTTTCAATATTTTCTGAACAATCGTACCTTGAAACGTTGGTTCTTGGTTTTAATCACATTTAAGCTGGTTGATGGTCTTTCAGGACCCATTTTAAAGCCATTAATGGTCGATTTAGGCTTAAGTTTAAGCCAAATTGGTGTGTATATCACGATGTTGGGGGCTTTTGCAGCACTGCTGGGGGCGGGACTTGCCGGTCTGTGTCTGCGATTTATATCTCGTGCTCATACACTCTTTATTTTTTCGATTCTAAAAATTATCAGTATGTTTGGTTATGCATGGTTAGCTCAGCAATATGAAGCAAAACATACGGTGAATGAATGGGTGATTTATAGCATCAATGCCTTAGAAGACATGATCTCAGCGATGTTATTGGTGGTGATGCTGACATTAATCATGCAATACAGCCGTAAGCAATATGCGGCTACAGACTTCACTTTTCAGGTAGCAATTATGGCGACGGTAAGTGGTGGTTTATATAGTATCAGCGGTATTTTTGCTGACCATTTTGGCTATAGTCTTTATTTAAACTTCATTGTGGTATGCAGTCTTTTAAGTCTTATTCCAATTTGGATTTGGAAAAAAGCCGCAAAAAATAATTAATCCGACGAATATGAGCTAAAAAAGCAGCTATTAGCCTAAAGTACTAAATAGAATATATAAATAATATTTTAATAATTTTGTAAGATAAGCAGTGTGTGTAATATTCGTTACAAAATAATTCAAGGAAATTTTTTAGATGAAAACTAAGTTAGCGACAGCAATTGCATTAAGCCTTTTGGCGGGGTCAACTTTTGCAGCACCAACATTCTATGGTGAGATTGATGCATCAATTGATTACTTACCTGAAGATAACCGAGCACCATTTAAGGATAAAGACGTTGTTGAACTTAGTTCGAACAGTTCATTTGTTGGCTTAAAAGGTGAAGAGAAACTTACTGAACGTTTAAATGCAGTGTATGCCATTGAATGGGCGTTTAACTCAGATGGCGAAGGCTCTGATTGGTCACAACGTAACCGCTTTGTTGGTTTAAAAGATGCGAAATTAGGTACATTGAAAATTGGTGCACACGATACACCGTTAAAACAACTGTCTAGCCCAGTCGATACGTTTAATAACTATGTTGGTAACAAAGCTGACGTAACAGGCATCATGACAGGCGAAACCCGTTTATCTAACGCTGTAGTTTACGAATCACCAGCTTTTGCAGTTGCTGAAGGTAAAGTTCAAGCAAATGTCTTGCTAGCTACGGGCGAAAACAAAAAAATTGAAAAAGGCAATGGTGCGTCGAAATCAGCAGGTCGTGGTTTAGGCGATACTTGGTCAGCCTCTTTAGTCTATAACAACCCAGTTGTGGTTGCTGGTCTTGCTTATGATAAAGCTGTACCGACAACCTTCGCAGGTCGTGGTTTCGATAACGCAACTTACCCAGAAGCAGGTCAAGCGGGTTTATTTGCTGCGGCAAATACGTTACGTGCGATTGGTCGTGTAAATTTGGACGGTGGTCTTGCACTGAAAGCACTTTATCAAACATCAGAAGTTGAAAAAGCAGACGGTAATGCAGATGGTTCAGAGTTTATCGATGATGCTCAAGGTTGGTTAATTGGTGCTGAATACAATATCCCAACTGCGAAAGCTTGGACTGTGAAAGCACAATATAGCCAAAACACAACTTCATTCACAAATGGTAAAGCAGACTTTGACGCTGAACAAATTTTTGTAGGTGCAGACTATGCATTCAATAAACAAGTGAAAGCATACGGTTATGCAGGTTATTTAACGCTTGAACAAGGTTCAAATGAAACTAAACAACCTGTTGTAGGTACAGGTCTAGAATACAAATTCTAATGTAGACTTTGTCATCTAAATAAAAAGGCGATGTGAAAACATCGCCTTTTTTATGCATGGTTTTAAATAGCTTATCGAATTAATGCAAAAGGAAAGCTAGGCAGAGATGCTACATTAGAACAAAAAATTGGATATCACATGACCATCCTTGCTGTACTGTTTGACCTCGATAATACCTTAACCCACCGTGACTTAAGTGTGCAGGCATTTACCCGACATTTATGGCAATCCTATGCAGCTGACTTAGCGCATATTGATTTTGAAAAAATGACGCAGATTGTCCGTCGCATTGATAATGGGGGTTATCCCAAGAAAGAACATCTGACCCATCCAAGCATTGGCGCATCGGTTTCCTATGCACTATTGCAAGAACTGCAATGGAAAAATCCTCCAAGTTTAGAGGAACTGTCTACCTTTTGGTTTGAACAATGGTTTATGTGCCGTAGCCATGCCGCAAGCGCAAAGAGCTTTTGGCGCAGTTGAAAAATAAAGGCTATCAGCTTGGTATTATCTCGAACGGTGGGCATGAGACCCGCCTGAATATTCTGAAAGGGCTTGGCTTTGCGCATTATTTTGATGAAATTATCAGTTCAGGCTTAGTCGGCGTCAGTAAGCCCAATCCTGAAATTTTCCATCTGACGGCCAACACATTGGGCGTGGCGCCTGAACATTGTGTCTATATTGGCGATCATCCCATTAACGATATACAAGGGGCAAGTGCTGCCGGTATGCGCGCCGTTTGGATCGAAGGCTTTCATCCAGCCACCCAACCGATCGAGCGTAAGATTCAACAGTTAAGTGAGCTGTGGCAGTATTTGTAAGTTCTATTCAGGTTTGGCGTTGGGTATTGATGGCTATCGTCCATTGGCAATGTTGGCAGCGTGGGCAATCTTGGTTGGCACTTGTAAGCAGACAGACATTGCCGCAGTGTAGACAGGCATAATGTTGATGCGCTTCAATGTGTTGAATGGACTGCTGTGCCTTGGGGTAGAGTGGCAGACCATAACCGACCTGTTCAGGGCTGTAAAATAAAATACTAAATTTGCCATCACTTTCAAGCAGACCCACACGGACTTGTCCCAAATGTTCGACTCCTTGTTGGCGCATTTCGGCAAAGAACTCGTCATGCGACATTTTGCCGCGCTTAATATGTTCAAGCACCATCTTGCCATCTTCCACAATGTATAAAGATTTGCCTTCTAACAAATCTTCAAATGGTTGGTATTTCATGGTGAGTAAGGTGGTAATGCGATACAACACAATAATAGTTGCCATCACCAAAAATGCTTGTAACAGCGGCAGTTCTTCATCAAACATCGGGTCGCCGGCGATCGAACCTAAAGACAAAATAATCGCGACTTCAAAGATCGACAATTGTCGCACGCCGCGTTTACCTGTCAGGCGCAAGAACAAAATAATCATGATGTACATGACCAAGCAGCGCAGCAAAATTTCTGCGGCAAATGACCATGTGGTGTCATGAATAAAAATGGTTGACCACTCCACTTAGAAGCTCCGTTTATTATTATCTTAAGGTGAGTGTATCAAGTGAAGATCGATGATGATGTTGGTATTTATGTAGTGATTTGATGCCTAAAAATTATTTGTAAATCATCATTCTTTAAGTCGTTCTGTTTAAGCATTTAAAAATTCAGCATCAACATCGACTACTCACGTTAAAATACTTTTTATTTGTTTGATATTTTGATGATGTCTTTTGCGCTAAAAACCACGCCACCTACGATACTTGAAGTCTCACCACAGCATCCAAAGTTAAACCGTTTAATTGATGAGATCGAACAGCAAAAACAATTATTGCTTGCGTGGCAAAGTGCTAAAGATGAGATCCGCACCTATAGTCTAAAGGCACTCATACCTACATATTGTGAGCTATATAGTACCTTGTATGAACAGATGCAAACCCTTTGGAATAGCCTAAGTTGTTATGATTTAAGCAAATCAGATACGGTGGTAGTAGAAGATAAAATCCAAACCTTAGCGCGTTTACTGCAAGGTTCACATTTGTTGACTCAAAAGCAGGTCGATGAAGTGGAAAAGATGCATGCGTATTATGTGCAGGCAAACGAGTACGATAAGAAAAAAACCAAGAGGAAAAACTCAGCTACTATTGATGAGCCTGACAATGAAACCGTTCAAGGTGGTGATGAGCTTGAAGATTGGAACAGCGATCAATATCAACAAGAACGTGAGCAAGCCAAGCTCAAACGTCAGCAGGCTAAACAAGCCCAAGCCGAAAAGTTGGTGAATCAATCGCTGAAAACCGTCTATTTAAAAATTGCATCCATCATTCACCCTGACCGTGAGCCTGATGAATCTAAAAAAGCGGAAAAGACTGAACTTCTACAACGTGCCAATGAAGCCTATGAACAGGAAGATTTATTCTTTTTACTTAAACTTCAGCTTGAAGTGGAGCAAAGTAAGAATGGCTCAAATAAAGGTTTAAGTGCGGAGCAAGTGAAGTTTTACCAACAGGCTTTAGAAGCGCAAAGTCAGTCTTTGAAAAAGCAGATTCAGGAACTCATTGATTCACTTCTTTGGTCAACCAAAGCCAAAATTGCGGTGCAAAAATCAAAAGGTCAACTGAATATTGAGCAGTTATATAAGCAGATTGATGCGGATGTATCTGCGGTAAAGCAACAGTTAAAAGCGGAAAAGCAAAGGCTGAGTTTTATGGGGAAAGAGAGTGGGTTGGAGATGTTGTTGGAGCATCAAGTGCTTTAAACTTTTCTCCCTTTCCCTTTGGGAGAGGGATTATTAGAAAACATTGCCCACCAATTCCGATAGATCTTCATCTAAAGTAATAGCCCATTTCCAAAAAGCAGAATATGCAAATTGAGGTGAGCACATAGCTTTTAATTTTTCGATTTTTAAATCAATTTCGGATTGAGCTAACGGTTCTGTAGGAAATAGCAATTCATTTTTGATTTTTTGTAGTTGAAAACTATATCTTTGAATATCTTTGATTAGTTCGCTCCGACTAATGCCTCTGATTCCAGTTGATGTATTGTTATAGCATTCATCTAATAGCATTAGTGTAAGGTTGACAGACTGTTGGGTTGAAGGACTATTTTCTCTAACAGTTACTTTAATATCTCTATTATTTGTTAGAGGACACTCAAGTATAAGATAGTGAGATATATCATGGTTAGCTATAGAACAGTCTAATATGTTTGTATGAGTATGACTTTTAATACTGTTACAACGACTACAACTATAGAATAAATTATTCCAATTAAATTTTTTTATTAGGTCTCCTTGGTGTGGATCGAGATGCTCAACCTGAATGTCTGAAATATTAGCTCTTTCACATAGATAACATTTCCCATGAAACATTTTTTTTAAGGTAAGCAGAACTTCCTCGGATCTATAATCTTTGTTGGTACCTGTCAGACTCTGTGGGACTGTATTTGGTCTACTAACTGAAAACATTACTTGGACCCTTCTTGAGTAATTTTTTCGAGTTTATTTTTTGCAACAATATATTGTAATTGAGACTCAATAGAAAGTTTTGGCAAATCCATTTCTATTCTTTCTAGAGTATTTTTGATTTCCATCAAATTATCTCTATGCATATCCTGTTCGATAAATTCGACAATCAATTTAGAAATATAAAGGGTGTCATTACTTTCTGGATTAATATGAAATAGTTCTTTAATAATTGATTCATGTGAATAAAGACTCAAATCATCATCAAAAAATTCACCACTAGAAATATCATAAACTACAGTATCATTGTTCGTTGAAGTAATAACAAAAGGTGAGTGAGTACTAACAATAAATTGTGTTTTGGGGAAAGACTTAATTAAGAATGGTAATATCTTTTTCTGTAATGAAATATGTAGATGGACATCAATTTCATCAATTATAGTTACACCTGAGAGTTCTTCTGGACTAATTTTTTCTCGTTCTGCTCTCATAAGAAGAGATGAGTAAATATAAAAAATTGCCTTAAAACCAGAAGAAAGTTGTTCAAAACTATAGTTAACATTTCGATTTCTTAAATTTATAAGGACTTCATTTCCGTCTTTAGAAAAAGATAGTTCGATCGAATCATTTTCAAATATATTTTTTAAGTCATTTTCTACTTTAAGAAACCATTTCTGAACTTCATTGACCATCCAAATGGTATGTCCTTTTTCTCCGGAACGATTGCTAAGAATATTGTTGATATCCTTTTTTATAGATATTAAATAAGCCTCTAAAAGATTTGGTGGATCTGTAAGTTCTGGATTTTTAGTTAAATGCTCATAACTTTGAAACACTTTCATACTTAGTCCTTCAAGGGAAGGGACACGTGAGGAGTCAAAAAAGTTAAAAGCTATTTTTCTATTGTGAATGGGAATAAGAGCAAACTTTGTATCTTTTTGAATAATTTTATTTATATGATCAAAAATTCTATTAACTAGATTTTCTAAAAATTCAGGTGAGTAATAATGAAAATATTGTTCTAAATTTGGATCTTCAATTGTCTTAATAATATAGTCTTGTTGGTTAAGTATCGGATTATCTCTGAAGAAATATTCTTTTTCTATCAAAAAAATATTGTAACTATTTTTCAGGATATTATTTAATTCTTAGATTCTCAAATGAAGTGCAACAGAGATTAAATTTTGGAAAGAAGCAAGATGAGCTAGCATTTTGCTTCCGACCGACCAAAGTCAAAGTTGCATCATGAACTATACTCATCTTACCCAAGAAGAAAGATATCAGATTTTTACATTGTTACGTGAAGGATTTTCTCAACGTTATATTGCTTGGAGACTGAATCGTTCACCTTCCACTATTTCTAGAGAAATCAATCGTAATCGAGCTAGAAATGGTTATTTCGCTAAGCATGCTAGTAAACTCGCTCGAAGACGCCATTGCTCTAATCCTAAAAGAATCCCTGATGAAATATGGGCAAATGTCATCTTTTATCTTGAACTTCAATGGAGTCCTGAACAGATTGCTTCCCGTGTTTCAGTCAGTCTGCATTCAATTTATCGCTTAATACGACAGGATAAAAATAAGGGCGGTACTCTCTTTCATCATCTACGTTTCAGAAATCAAAGAAAGAGGAAATACGGCTCTCCTGAAACTCGTGGTCAGCTGGCTAATCGTAAAAGCATTCATGATAGACCGATTGAGATTGAACAGCGTCATCGTTTCGGTGATCTAGAGATAGATACGATTGTGGGTAAGAATCATCAGCAATCATTGGTCTCGATTGTAGATCGTAAGACAGGTTATTTGTGGCTAAAGAAGTGTAGCTCACGTAAAGCAGAGGAAGTTTGCCAAACAACGATCAGTTTACTTGAGCCAATCAAAGATCAGCTCAAGACGATTACCGCAGATAATGGTAAGGAGTTTAGTCTGCATGAATGTGTTGCTCAAGAATTAGAAATAGACTGGTATTTCGCAGATCCTTATAGCGCTTGGCAACGAGGTACGAATGAAAATACCAACGGCTTAGTCAGACAATACATTAGAAAGGGAAGTGACTTAAATCAGTATACAGATGAATATATCTCAGAAATAACAGCCCGTATCAATCATCGTCCAAGAAAAAGACTCGGCTTTAAAAGTCCGAGTCAGGTATTATGGCAACAACATGGTGTTGCACTTCAAATGCTAATCTAAGATTTATAAATAGAGGAAAGATCAGATGCTTTTTTTCTTTGGATTATTTGCTCAATTAAATAAATGCTGTTTTCACTAAGTTTAAGAGGCTGTTGGAATTTTTCTAAAGTATATTCTAATAGTTCGATAAGTTTATTAGTGTTCTCTTTTTCAAGGTTTATGCCTAAACCAACTTTATCATTAGCTAAATGATTTCTAATTTTGTTTAAAAAGTATGTTTTTCCTGAACCATTATTCCCTGTCAGAATTAAGTTTCTACCGTGTAAAGGAATTTCATTTTTTTCGAATAAAATAGTATCTATATGATTCATTGTGAGAAATAAAGGGCTGAATAATCAGCCCTTTATACTACAAATCAGATCAAACTAACAACACTTTAAAGCGCTGCAATTTGCTCCATATTCGCTTTAATCTTCGCTAACTGATCAGCAAACTCAGCAAGCTTCACTTTCTCGCCTTCAACCACAGCAGCAGGTGCTTTCGCCACAAAACCTTCATTGGCAAGTTTAGTTGCAATTTGGTCATGTTGCTTTTGAACTTTGTCTAGGTCTTTTTGTAGACGACCCAATTCCGCTTTAGGATCAATTAAGCCCTTCATAGGAACGAATACAGACACATGACCAACAACACTTGATGAAGACAATGGCGGTTGTTCAGCATCTGCAAGGAAAGTAATGCTTTCAACTTTTGCCAATGCTTTAAACAACGGTTCAATACGTGCGATTTGCGCTTTTTCAGCATCAGTGGTGTTTTGAAGCAGAACAGGCAACAAGCGCGCATTACCTAGACCCATCTCACCACGGATGTTACGTACCGCACCAATCAGACCTTGAAGCCATTGCATATCTGCTTCAGCTTGGTCGTTGATAAGCGCTTGGTCAGCAACTGGGTATTGCGCCAACATAATTGTTTCGCCAACGATGTTCAGTTTCGGCGCAAGTGTTTGCCAGATTTCTTCTGTTAAGTAAGGCATTAACGGGTGAGCCAAACGTAAAGACGCTTCCATCACAGAAAGAAGCACACGACGCACTTCAGCTTTACGCTCAACCGATACATTTTCATCATTCAGAACAGGCTTAGTCAGCTCTACATACCAGTCACAGTATTCATTCCAAATGAACTCGTAAATCGCTTGTGCAGCCAAGTCTAAACGATAGGTCGCAAATGCTGTTTGCACCGCTTGTTGCGCTTTTTGTAAACGGCTCACGATCCATTGTTCAGGCAATTCCCAAAGGTCTTGACGTACTTCTTGACCAATCACTTGCTCTTCGCAATTCATCATCACGAAACGGGTTGCGTTCCAGATTTTGTTGGCAAAGTTACGGTAACCTTCAACACGTTTCATGTCGAACTTGATGTCACGACCGGTGTTAGCAAGCGCACAGAATGTGAAACGAACGGCATCTGTACCGTAAGATTGAATACCTTCAGGGAATTCTTTACGAGTAGATTTTTCAATCTTCGCCGCTTGTTTTGGGTTCATCAAACCTGTAGTACGTTTTTGTACTAAAGTTTCAAGATCCACACCGTCAATCAAATCTAATGGGTCAAGCACGTTACCCTTAGATTTAGACATCTTCTGACCTTCGCCATCACGTACCAAACCGTGTACATACACAGTTTTAAACGGCACTTGCGGTGTACCATCTTCATTTTTCATGAAGTGCATGGTCATCATGATCATGCGGGCAACCCAGAAGAAGATGATGTCAAAACCTGTTACAAGCACATCAGTCGGGTGGAAGGTATTTAAGAAGTAATTCTCAGCATCTTTTTTGGCATCGCCAGTCCAACCTAAAGTTGAGAATGTCCAAAGACCTGAAGAGAACCATGTATCCAATACGTCTTCATCTTGATCTAATTGAACATCAGCAGGAATGTTGTTTTTCGCACGAACTTCGTCTTCGTTACGACCAACGTAAACATTACCTTCTGCATCGTACCAAGCAGGGATACGGTGACCCCACCACAATTGACGCGAGATACACCAGTCTTGAATGTTGTTCATCCAAGCCATGTACATGTTGCTGTATTGCTCAGGTACAAATTTGATGTCGCCATCTTTCACGGCTTTGATTGCAGGTTCAGCAAGTGGCGCAATCTTCACATACCATTGATCCGTCAATAACGGCTCAACGATGACACCTGAACGGTCACCACGAGGTGGCTTAAGCGTATATGGCTGAATTTGATCTAACCAACCTTCAGCTTCCGCTTGAGCAACGAGTTTTTTACGTGCTTCAAAACGCTCTAAACCAATGTAGTCACTAGGTGCAGGAATGGTTTTAGAAATTTGTTCGCCCGCTTTTGCGATATATTCAAAATCGCTCAACACTTCCGCATTTTTGTTGAAGATGTTGATGATTGGCAATTCGCAACGTTTACCCACTTCATAGTCATTGAAGTCATGTGCAGGGGTAATTTTTACACAGCCTGTACCGAATGCTTTATCGACATATTCGTCTTTAACGATTGGAACCGCACGACCTGTAATTGGCAGGATAATATTTTTACCCACCAAGTCGGCATAGCGTTCATCATCAAGCGCAACCGCAACCGCAGTATCACCTAATAATGTTTCAGGACGAGTGGTTGCAACAACGATGTGATCTTTACCATCGTGGGTACGAAGCGATTTATCTTCAAAGAAGTATTTGAAGTGCCAAAGCGAACCTTGTTCTTCTTTATCAGACTCAACTTCTAAGTCAGAAAGCGCCGTTTGGAGTTTCGGATCCCAGTTTACAAGGCGTTTACCACGGTAGATCAAACCATCTTCATGCAGTTTAACAAACACTTCTTTCACTGCGTTTGATAAACCATCATCCATGGTAAAGCGTTCACGTGACCAGTCTACAGATGAGCCTAGACGACGAATTTGGCGAGTAATGTTACCGCCAGATTGTTCTTTCCATTCCCAAACTTTTTCGATGAACTTTTCACGACCAAGATCATGACGGCTAATGCCTTCTGCACCCAACTGACGTTCCACAACCATTTGGGTTGCAATACCTGCGTGGTCAGTCCCCGGTTGCCAAAGCGTATTTTTGCCTGACATACGGTTATAACGGGTCAACGCATCCATAATGGCATTGTTGAAACCATGACCCATGTGCAAGCTACCAGTGACGTTTGGCGGCGGAATCATAATACAAAACGATTCACCGTTTTTAGAAGGCTTGAAATAACCACGCTCTTCCCAAGTTTGGTACCATTTTTTCTCGATCTCAGTAGGATCGTAGGTTGTCGCGATATTTTGCGCTGAATCAGTCATAGTTCGAACAATTCAAAAGTAGCTAAAAAATTGCAGCTATTGTAGCAAAAAAATAGCGTAGTGCGGCAGCTTAACCAAATGCAAACTTTATCTGATTGGCAGCGTGCAAAACTCCTCGTATGATAGAGCATTACATGACCATGTCGTGTAGACCACGATAACGATAATAAAACCAATAGGAGCGCGCGATGAGTCATCACATTTACTTAGAAATACAACCTGAAACCTTTCAACGCTTTCAAGATATCCATCGAAAATTAAATGCGGGCGCTGCTGAAAGTTTGTCTAAACCGTTAGGGGATAACTTGGCAGATATTGCCTGTGAAATTATTGATCAAGTGTTTGGTCGCATTGCGCGCTTATCTTCGTCTAAAGACCATGAGTCAGAAAAAATCGTACAACAAATTGTAGAGACCACCCGTAAATATATGCCGTGGTCGGTGTCCTTTTTTGGCAATGAACGTTTATTGCCGATGGTCAATTATTTATATGACATGACCCAACAAAATGATGGACATTATTATATTTATTATCCTGTCGAGCAAACCTTAGTCACCGAGTTGCTTGGCTGCGTTGAACACATGAAGCAAGGCAATAATCAATATACCAAGCCAGCATTGAAAGCCTTTACCCAAATTGTCGATGTTGGGGTGACGTACTTAATCCGTGAACCGAAAAAGATGTTGAAATTTAATGTCGTGGTCGATAAAACCTTAAATGGTGTCATCAATTTGACCACGCAATTGGGCTATAAGCGTTTTGATAAGCTCGGGCAAATCTATGATGCCGCAGCCATCAGTCATTATTTCGATCATTTCTTGGCATTTTTGGATGATGAAATTCCGCAGCAGGCTTAATACAATAGACGTATCTCAAGGATTGAACAAAGAATATGGACAATTTACAAGGCAAAGTGGTGTGGATTACAGGTGCATCTTCAGGGATTGGTAAAGCACTGGCTTATGAATGTGCAGCCCAAGGCGCGCAAGTCATTTTAACTGCACGTCGTTATGAAGAACTCGAAAATGTGCGTCTGAGTTTGCCTAAACCTGAGCAGCATGTCTCGATTGCCGTAGACATTACCGACGATGCACAAGTCGAAGCTGCCTACCAAAAAGTGTTGCTCGCAAAAGGTCGCATTGATTGGCTGATCAATAATGCAGGTTTAAGCCAGCGCGCTTTAATTGCAGACACCAGCATGCAAACTGAACGTGCGATTATGGAACTCGATTATTTCTCGCAAGTTTTTTTAACCAAAACGGTATTACCTACATTTTTAGCGCAGAAATCAGGACGTATTGTGTTTGTATCCAGTGTTGCAGGTTTATTGGGCACACAATATCGCGCGTCTTATTCGGCAGCCAAAGCCGCGATTCACATGTGGGCAAACAGTTTACGTGCCGAAGTCGCAGCGCAAGGTGTCGATGTTTCGGTGTTATTTCCCGGTTTTGTCAAAACCAATGTCTCAATCAATGCCTTAGATGGGGCAGGGAAACCACAAGGTTATGACAATGACGCAACCGCCAATGGTTTAGAAGCAGATGATTTTGCGCGTCAGTCGGTGCAAGCGCTATTGGCAGGTCAAGAATATGTGGTGATTGGCGGTTCTAAAGAAAAGCTCGGAGTGTGGGTATCGCGGTTATCGCCAAAAACCTTGTATAAAATGATTCGTAAAATGAAAGTGAAGTAAAACTTGTGCCATCAACATCTTGGGAGCATGTCTGAAATATTGGATTGCATTGCAGTAACAACTTAAGACTTGTAGTTTTAGCACAGCGCTTTAATGTAAGGATAAGATTAATCACAATAAGTACATCATCATGAAAACACCTGTGCCCGATTATTTACAGCATGTGCTGTCTGCGTGTAATAACAATCAATCTGGGGCATTGGCAAATTATATTCCTGAGCTGGCACAAGCTGACCCCAATAAATTGGCATTAGCATTGTCGACTATTGATGGCACGATCTATTCCACAGGCGATGACACGCTTGAATTTACCATTCAGTCGATGTCAAAACCTTTTGCTTATGCTTTAGCCCTAAAAACCTTAGGGTTAAACGCAGTCCTTCAAAAGGTCGGGGTTGAGCCATCAGGGGAAGCCTTTAATCAAATCTCGCTTGGGCAAGACCAATTGCCAAAAAACCCGATGATTAATTCGGGGGCAATCACCACACACGCATTGCTGCCGCATAAAAAAACCGTATCTCGAGCAGAGCATTTACGCCGTTTTTTGAGTGAACTGGCAGGACGAGAATTGCAGTTTGATGAAAATGTTTATGCATCGGAAGTCAAAACGGCATTTCGCAATATGTCTATCGGTTATATGCTCAGAACCGTCGGTGTGATGGATGAAGACCCTGAACAAATCGTCAATGGTTATATTCAGCAGTGTTCCATTAAGGTCACGGTCAAAGACCTCGCTGCCATGACAAGTGTGCTTGCGAACGGGGGGATACAGCCAAAAACAGGCAAGCGCTTATTAGATCGTGCCATTGTGCGCCAAGTGTTAAGTGTGATGATGACCTGTGGGATGTACGATGCAGCGGGCGATTGGCTGACCACGGTCGGGATTCCTGCCAAAAGTGGCGTTGCCGGTGGCATTATGGGGGTGCTCCCCGGTCAAGTCGGCATTGCGGTGTTTTCACCGAAGCTCGACAGCCATGGTAACAGCGTGCGCGGTGTCGAGATTTTTGAGCGACTCTCGAGCGATATGGGTTTACATTTGATGGAAGGGACACCTTCGGCACAGACCATTTTGCAAAGCCGTTATAGCATCGGCAAAAAACAAAATGTGATTGTCTATGAACTGCGCGGTGTCTTGCAATTTACTGAATCGGAAATGTTATTGCGTTTCTTGCAGGATGAACCTCAGGCTAAAAATAAGATTATCTTGGATTTGACTAATTTGACTTTAATTCATGATGTCGGTGCACGTATGCTGTTTGAAGGCGTAAAGCGCCTAAAAGAAGATGGGCATCAGGTCATTGTCGTAGATTCAGAAGGAGTGCTCAGCGAAGAACAAGTCAAGGGCAATAAACGTTTGGTGGTAAACGACACACTCGAACACTATCTCGCGCAATTTGAAGAAAAGAAATGAGTGCCTTAGCGTTTGAGTTTAGTTTAAGTGCTGATAGGCTTTTGCTACATATAGATGGACAAAACTTTGAAATCTCAAAAGGGCTGTCTCATATTGCGGCGCAGAGCTTAAAGCAACAACACTTGAATGCCTTAGCCATTGAACATGCGATAGATGTCATTGAGCAGATGCTAGAGCAACTGCACCTTGATTATGCTGTGCAGCGTATAGGCGTGAGTCATGATCTTGTACTCAAGCAAATCTTTCATTTATTTTTTCAAGATCAGCATAAAATTGACCGCTTGATGCTCGAACATGCGTTTAACGAATTTATTGAGCGGACTGAATACTATGTCAGAAAAGTTGATACAGATCAGTTGTCTATTTTTCTCTATTTTATTTTTATACGAGAAATGATGCATCACTTGAATGTGATCGACATTGAATACATAGAAACGTCATAAATCGATGGCAGAGTACAAGAAAAAAGCCCTGAATATTCAGGGCTTTTTTATAGAGATTTTATATAGCGTTTGGTTTATTTAATGTGTTCAGCAACATCGCTAAAGATCACACCTAAACCATGTGCACCTGCATCAGGATAGCCTAAGCTGCGATCACCGACCGTACCTGCACGACCCATACGCGCGACAATTTCTTTAGTCGACTCTGCACCGGCAACAGCAGCAGCAGCACCAAGGACAAAGTTTTCTTTAAAGCTTTTGTCTGTGTTTGCTGACCATGAGTCTGCACATGGTACTAGAGCATCAATTAAGGTTTTATCACCCACAACAGCACCGCGACCGAATGAACGTTCACCTGTGGTTTGAATGCCTTGAACTGCCGCTTGTAGCATCTCAGCAAAATCCGCCACGCTTAGAGTGGTTTTGCCTTTAATGGCTTTACTTGCAGCACGGAATGCTGAACCCCAAATTGGACCTGACGCACCGCCACAATGTTCCATAATGATCATTGAGCAGTTCAACATAAACTCATCCATATGCTGTGCTTGGATTAAGTCTTGCCATTCACGTTTTAGCTGTTTAAAGCCTTTTGCCACGCTCATACCGAAGTCGCCGTCGCCTGCGTGAGCATCTAACTCGCAGAAAGGTACTTCATTTTTAATAATACAAGCAGACATCACATCGACCACATAACGCATATTTTCAATGCTGAACTGTTCATTGCTAATGACCGCGTGTTCAGGCTGTGTTTCCACTTCAATATTTGCGCTACGTGCAGCTTTGCTATCTTTGGCTGCAAACTCAAATGCTAACGCAGGTGAGCCATCCATTTTAAATGCAGGGGTATTGGCTTCGGCATCTAAGTAGCCTTTAAGTTCATCATCAACCGCAAGTAATGACACCGATGCACCGTTCATGTCGATACTGGTCATGTAGTTGCCAACGAATGTACGGTAAATTTTGATCCCTTTACGCGCCAAATGCTCGCACACATCATTGTTAAATACATACAGTTCTTGCAGTGGCGTTGTACCAAAACCATTCACCAATACCGCAACTTCCTTCAGGTCAGGACGGTCAAGGAACAAGTCATCGACAATGCGTTGAGCCAGTTCTTGCGATGGTAAGATTTTTTCACGACGGATACCCGGTTCACCATGAATACCGACGCCGTATTCCATTTCGTCATCTGCTAAGGTAAACGTTGGCGTACCTTTGGCAGGAACGGTACATGAGCTATAGGCAAAACCAAGGCTAATCACGTTATCTGCGGCTTTTTGCGCAACGGTTTTCACTTTTGCAAGGTCTAAACCTTTTGATGCTGCTGCGCCGGCAATTTTATGGACGAATACTGTGCCTGCCACACCACGACGACCGACTGTGTATAGGCTGTCTTTAACTGCAATGTCATCTGCGACTTTGACATAGTCAACTTTAATACCGTCGTCTGTTGCTAAAGCTGCACCATTCTGGAAATTCATCATATCGCCAGAATAGTTTTTGATAATCATCAGCACGCCTTTGTCGGTTGCGACTTGGGTCAATGCTTTATAAATTTGAATTTGTGACGGTGATGCAAAGACATCGCCACACACAGCAGCATCTAACATGCCTGTGCCGACAAAGCCTGCATGTGCAGGTTCGTGACCAGAACCACCACCACTGATGAGTGCCACATTGTTGTGTTTTTCTTTGCGTGACACGATTTTATAAGATTCGTTAAATGCAAGTTCAGGATGTGCCAGCACGAAGCCTTTGCACATTTCGACAACCAAGTTTTCAGGGTTGTTGATGAGTTTTTTCATGGAGGGAAACCTTCACGTGTATTTGGGAGAGTTCTAAATGTGGCTATTATCCTAGAAAGTGAGGTTTTTTGCAGAACTAAAAATGTAAAAACAGATGATTTGACGTTGAGCGGTTAGAAAAAGGGCGTTAATTTGATAAATTAAATCCCTCCCTTTAATAAAGGGAGGAGCTGTCACGTAATTCATTTGCTACGTGGAATTCCCCTCTTTTCCCTTGCGCCATATATGGCTCAGGGCTAGGGGAGATTTAAAATAAAGGAAAATAAAAATGAAACCCTACAATAAAAACTTAAAACAAGTGTTGTGTGAGTTGCGCTAAAAATATTTTTAAGGAGTAGTACAGAATTTTCCAACTTAATAAGATTTTTATTAATACAGTTAATTGATTTTCATCTTGTAAAATAACGATTAGAAATTTTTGTAGGGATAGTAGTATGGGTTTTTTCGATATGTTGTTTTCGGGTATTGGATCATTATTCAGTGCTGCGGTAAGTGTGGTTTCGGAAGTCGTTTCTACAGTAAAAACTTTTTTTCTGCTAAAGACGTTGTAACTAAAACCGTTAACGAAAATAAGAATAAAAAAATAGATGAAATTCATGATATTAACGATGAGTTGATTTATCTAAAACGTAAGGTGAAAGACTATGGTTACATCACGGAGCAACAGAAAAAAAGAATAAATGACCTGGAGGAGAAGCAAACATATATTCGAGATGAAATTAATCAGAGTCGCCAAATTTTATCTGCTGACAAGTTTCAATCAAATGTGCAGAACATTGAGAAAGTTGACATAGGACATGAAACAACACATGTTCTGCAATGGAATGCCTTTGCGGATACTATGGCAAAGAAATGCCCTAAATGTTCTAGACCTATGAAATTACAGTGGGCTAGAGAACTTTCATATGTAAGTCCAACAGATTTTTACTGGGGATGTACAGGTTGGTATTTTCAAAGTAATCAAATAAAAGGATGTAAATTTACTCAAAGGCTAACTAAAGATGACCTTTCATTGATGACCGATGTCTCTGCACCTGAGTTTGAATTATCTTCACAAGATTTTAATATCATTCTTCATGATCCAAATACATCTGAAAGTATTCTTGAAAGAATGGATGATCTTCAAGCTGATCTGAGATCAAAGAAAAAAGGGATTGATATAGTTTGCTGTCCAATCCATGCAGAACCTATGGTTCTACAGAAAAAAAGAAATGGTGTGGGGCTTTTAGACCAATATTATTTAAGATGTGCTCATTGGGCTCAAAATGACCAAGGTTGCAACTATATTGAAAAATTAAAATCAGGATCTCAACTTGCGGCTCTATTAAAAAATCAAACAGGTATAGGAATTTTATAATTTAAATTCTGAATTGGACTGTTGCATCTAGAATTAATTTTAAATTTTACTGAATTAAAAAATCCCCTCAATCGAGGGGATTTTTTATTCCCTCCTTTATTAAAGGAGGGTTAGGGAGGATTTAGAGATACTTAAACCACTGAATCATCCAAATTCGGCGCTAACCAACGTTTCGCCTCATCCAACGTCCAACCCTTACGCTTCGCATAATCTTCGAGCTGATCGCCAGAGATTTTACCCACGTTAAAGTATTCGGTTTCAGGGTTGGCATAGTAGAAACCGCTGACACTTGAAGGTGGCCACATTGCAAAGCTAGACGTTAAGTAAGTCCCGATCTTATCAGTCGTACCTAACCAATCAAACAATGGTGCTTTTTCCGAATGCTCAGGACAAGCAGGGTAGCCCGGTGCAGGACGAATACCCACATACTTCTCTTTAATCAAATCATCATTCGTTAAAGTTTCAGAAGCTTGATAGCCCCAGAACTCTTTACGAATACGTTGGTGAAGATGCTCGGCAAAGGCTTCAGCAAAACGATCACCCAAGGCTTGTACCAAGATCGCGTTATAGTCATCACCTTTGGCTTTGTAGTCTTGCGACATTTCTTCAGCACCAAAGATCGAAACTGTAAAGCCACCCAAGTAGTCTTGAGCGACATCTTTCGGTGCAACAAAGTCAGCCAAAGAGTAATTTGCTTTACCAGTCACTTTGTCAGACTGCTGACGTAAATGCTCGAAGGTATGAGTCACATTGCCCGTTTCATCTGCAACAGCAACAGTGTCGCTTGCAACACGGTTGGCAGGGTAAATACTGAATGTGGCACGGGCATCAAAACGTTTATTCTCAATAATGTCTTTTAGCATGGCTTGTGCATTTTCGAACAAATCACGAGCCGCTTCACCCACGACTTCATCTTCAAGAATTTTTGGGAATTTACCCGCCAAGCTCCAAGAAATAAAGAACGGTGTCCAGTCGAAGTAGTCAACCAACGTTTCTAATGGATAATTGGTAAATGTTTCCGAACCAATAAAGTTCGGCTTCACAGGTGCATGTTTTTCAAAATCAATTTTGAAACCATTTTCAACCGACTGTGCATACGCCAATTTGGCAGCTTTCGGTTGTTTATTGGCTAAACGCACACGGATTTTTTCATAATCCGCAGCATAGTCGGCTGCCAATTGCGGTTTCATTTCCGCAGAAAGTAATTGTGTTGCAACACCCACAGCACGAGAAGCATCTGCTGTATAGAACACACCATCATTTTGATATTGTGGTGAAATTTTCACAGCAGTATGTGCTTTAGAAGTGGTCGCACCACCAATCATCAATGGAATATTAAAGCCTTTACGTTGCATTTCTTTGGCAACAAAAACCATTTCATCCAATGACGGGGTAATCAAACCTGACAAACCGATGATGTCGACTTTTTCATCAATCGCAGTTTGTAGAATTTTTTCACACGGCACCATCACGCCAAGGTCAACGATGTCATAGCCGTTACAGCCGAGTACAACACCAACAATATTTTTACCAATGTCGTGTACGTCGCCTTTAACCGTTGCAAGCAAGATTTTACCTTTTGCTTCGGCTTGGGTTTTTTCAGCTTCGATGTACGGGTTGAGCCAAGCTACGGCTTGTTTCATGACACGTGCCGATTTAACCACTTGCGGTAAGAACATTTTGCCGGCACCAAACAAATCGCCAACCACGTTCATACCTGCCATCAGTGGACCTTCAATCACATCCAATGGGCGCGTTGCTTCTAAGCGAGCTTCTTCAGTATCTTGATCAATATACGTGGTGATACCTTTGACAAGCGCATATTCAAGACGTTTTGCAACTGACTCATTACGCCATTCAAGGTTTTCTTCGGCTTTTTGTGCACCTGCTTGACCACGGTATTTTTCAGCAACAGTGAGTAGTTTTTCTGTTGCATCTTGACCGCTTTCACCTTGGTTACGGTTTAAAACGACATTTTCAACCGCTTCTTTGAGTTCCGCATCAATGTCATCGTAAATGGCCATTTGACCGGCATTTACAATCCCCATGGTCATACCTTGCTGAATCGCATGGTATAAGAACACCGAGTGAATCGCTTCACGTACTGGCTCATTGCCACGGAATGAGAAGGATACGTTAGACACACCACCTGAAATCATCGCATTCGGTAGGTTTTGTTTAATCCAACCGGTCGCTTCAATAAAGTCGACGCCATAGTTGTTGTGTTCTTCAATCCCCGTTGCCACTGCAAACACGTTCGGGTCAAAGATAATATCTTCAGAAGGGAAGCCGACTTCGTTGACCAGCACATCATAAGAGCGCTTACAAATGGCTTTTTTACGTTCTGCGGTATCGGCTTGGCCATCTTCATCAAATGCCATCACGATCACGGCTGCACCATACTGACGGCAAAGGCGCGCACGTTCTACAAACTCGTCATAACCTTCTTTTAAGGAAATCGAGTTCACAATGGCTTTACCTTGCACGCATTTTAAACCGGCTTCAATAATGTCCCATTTTGATGAGTCAATCATGATCGGCACACGTGAGATATCAGGCTCAGACGCGACCAAATTCAAGAAGTGCACCATTGCACCTTGTGAATCGAGCATGCCTTCATCCATATTGATATCGATGATTTGCGCACCGGCTTCAACTTGTTGACGTGCAACGTCTAAGGCTTCGGCAAAGTTTTCTTCTTTAATGAGGCGAAGGAATTTTTTAGAACCCGTGACATTGGTACGTTCACCGACGTTCACAAAGAGTGAATCTTGCGTGATGTTAAATGCTTCTAAACCACTTAAACGACATGCAGGCGCAATCTCAGGAATTTGACGTGGTGCAATGCCTTCAACAGCTTGCGCAATCGCGCGAATATGGTCTGGCGTGGTACCACAGCAACCACCGGTAATATTAATTAAACCACTTTCTGCAAATTCTTTAATAAATGCGGCGGTTTCTTCAGGTGTTTCATCATAACCACCAAAGGCATTTGGTAAGCCTGCGTTTGGATGTGCTGACACAAAGGTATCGGCAACGTCAGATACCGTTTTCACATGTGGACGCATTGCATCTGCACCAAGCGCACAGTTAAAACCAATTGAGATTGGTTCAGCATGGCGCATCGAGTTCCAGAACGCTTCTGCGGTTTGACCAGTTAAAGTACGACCTGAGGCATCGGTAATCGTACCTGAAATCATAATTGGTAATTCATAACCCAATTCTTTAAAGACTTCTTTAACCGCAAAGATCGCAGCTTTGGCATTTAAGGTATCAAAGACCGTTTCGATCAGGATGATATCGACACCACCTTCAATCAAGGCTTTGGTCGATTCGATATAGTCGACTTTAAGTGCATCAAAAGTGATATTACGGAATGCAGGATCGTTTACGTTTGGCGAAATAGACGTGGTGCGTGAAGTCGGACCAATCACACCTGCCACAAAACGTGGTTTTTCAGGCGTTGAATATTTGGCACATGCTTCTTTGGCAAGACGCGCAGCAGTACGGTTAATTTCGGGCACTAAATCTTGCATGTGGTAGTCAGACATCGAAACACGCGTACCATTAAAGGTGTTGGTTTCAATAATGTCTGCACCCGCTTCAAGATAAGCTTCGTGAATGCCTTGAATAATCTGCGGCTGAGTTAAAACCAGTAAGTCGTTATTACCTTTAAGGTCGTATGCCCAATCTGCAAAACGCTCACCACGATAATCGGCTTCTTCCAATTTATGGCGTTGGATCATGGTACCCATCGCACCATCGATAATTAAAATTCTCTTGGTAAGAAGTTCTTTTAGTGTGGCAAGTGTGGACATTCAAACTTTCTCAGCAGAAATCAAAAACATCGGTCATCTTAGCAGAATTAAACCGTGAATTCTGCGGCTCATTCCTCAGAAAGATGGATATACATGATATGAAAATTTGATAAGTCTTTTTGTCTATTTTAGTGATTTAGGGCATTGTCTTATGCATTGAATCTATATCATTCAGTTCAAATGAGACTGATGTTTGGGTTGGAAGTCTGTTTGTATAAGTGATAAGAGATTGAACTGAGCATTTTTTTAAAATACATAGATATGCGCATCCTAAAGCATTGATTCGATGACAGATTGCACAGCCGTAATGATTTGTCATAAATATGACAATATATTATTGCAAAACTGACATATCTTGAAGGGATAACCTAGTCATGATGGTTTTAATTTAAATATTTATTAAATTATTGATATTTATTACTATAATTTGGTTTGAATACATTATTTTTGGGCTTTTATTTTTAGAAAAATGCCCCTGCAATCAGCGACCGATAACAGTGCTTTGTCATATAATTGTCACAATTAAAATGAACAATAGAGTCATTCTGAATCTTTTATTCCTGCTTGAATGAATTCTAATCAAACTCCCGTAGATACTGCACAACAATCGACCTCTTCGCAGTCGTCGACCAATGTTCATGTGCCCACACCGAAATTTTTTATGCCGGTGTTTTTAACCCTCATTATTTCTACGCTGATTTATATTGGCTTTCAATTGTCGGCAGATTTGTCGCATGTTCCAGCGCTTAATCTCTATACCCTCGTGTTACTTGCAACAGCATTATTCATTGCCTTAGGCTTTGAATTTGTAAATGGTTTCCATGACACCGCCAATGCTGTAGCAACTGTCATTTATACCAATGCCTTGTCTGCACCTGTTGCTGTGATGTGGGCAGGATTTTGTAACTTCCTTGGGGTGATGGTGGCAAGCGGTGCTGTAGCGTACGGTATTATTGCTTTATTGCCTGTTGAACTGATCATGAATGTCGGTTCTGGGGCTGGTTTCGCGATGGTCTTCGCGATGCTCATCGCTGCAATTCTTTGGAACTTAGGGACTTGGTTCTTGGGGATTCCTGCATCAAGTTCACATACCTTGATTGGTTCAATCTTGGGTGTGGGCATCATGAACTATATTTTACACGCAGGCACAGGTGCTTCGGGTGTAGATATGGAACAGGTGATGAAAGTTGGTAAAGCACTGTTATTTTCACCACTCATTGGTTTTGCTTTTGCAGCCGTACTCTTCCTGTTGGTGAAAAAAGTCTTTCGTAAGCAACTTGAATTGTTCAAGCCACCCGAGGGTAATACACCACCACCGCCACTGATTCGTGCGATTTTGATTTTTACCTGTACCGGTGTCAGTTTTGCGCATGGTTCAAATGATGGTCAGAAGGGCATGGGCTTAATCATGTTGATTTTGATTGGTTGTGTGCCGTTGGCTTACTCGTTAAACAAAAACTTAGATCAAGAACATCTACAGTCTTTTGGGCAATTGTCTGCACAAACTTCGCAAGTGATTTATGCAAATCATGAGGAAATTCCAGACGAAGTGGCACGCGAAACCATTACCAAATACATTCAAACCAAAGAAATCACGCCTGATGTTGTGCCAGCATTGGCAAGTCTCACCGATCATTTGGGTGAAAAAGTAGGTTCATATCAGAACATTAAAGATGTGCCTGAAGCGCAAGTTTCAGAGTTCCGTAATGATATGTACTTAAGTTCAACGGCCTTTAAACGTCTTGATAAAGCAGATGCATTGCCAGCCATGACGGAAACACAAGAGCAAACAGTTAAAGCGTATCGTAATAATCTTGATTCGTTCTTACAGTACATTCCAACATGGGTAAAAGTGGCAACAGCATTGGCACTTGGCTTGGGTACAATGGTGGGTTGGAAGCGCATCGTTGTGACTGTGGGTGAGCGTATTGGTAAAGAGCATATGACTTATGGTCAAGGTATGTCTGCTGAACTTGTCGCAATGTCGACGATTGCGGCGGCAGATGGTTTTGGTATGCCAGTTTCCACCACACACGTATTAAACTCTGCAGTGGCAGGTACGATGGTGGCGAATAAGTCAGGTTTGAACTTCCAAATGGTGAAAACTATTCTTTCAGCTTGGATCTTCACACTACCTGCAACGATCTGTTTATCAGGTGGTTTGTATTGGTTATTGCTGAAAGTATTCTAATCTTTCACTTATAAAAAAACGCTGCTTTGGCAGCGTTTTTTTTTGGATCATAGAAAAGTCCTCTCCATTTGGGAGAGGACTTAGGAGAGGGAATAATACTATTTTCCAAACTTTTTCATTAAGCCTTTCGGCAGTTTCTCTTCTGCAAAACCATATAAGGCTGCAAAGGGCAGTGCAGTACGGGCTAAATAGGCAACACGCCATAAACCGCCATGATTAGCCCCGTGCATCATTAATTCTAAAGGATGGTTCAGTTTGACTTCTGGATTGGCAACGGATTCAGCATTGCGCAGATCATGAATCCAAAGTGCGGCCATAATCGCATTAGTCGTCTCTGGTGCAAACGATTCCACATCAAATAAACGTGCACCACTAAATGCAGCTTTGAGCAGGGGATTTTTGGTCACTGAATGTGTGGTGGTCGACGGTGCAATATTAATACTGACACGTTGACCGTTTTCTCGCGCTAAAGTGGCACGCCATTGTTGAATGCGTTTTGCCAAAGCATAGTTTGGACCTTGTTCAACCACTAAACAGTCACAGATCCCGTACGATGCTTCACCGCTTTGAATCAACTGGTGATCATTTTTCTGAAAGAAAGATTCTCTTGAGAGCGTCGCAATACCTTTTGAAATCAGTGAATGTGCTTTTGAACGTGCTTTGTATTTTTGTGTGGATGCTTCAATGACTTCTTGCGGAACAGCATATACATCAGTTGGCGTACACATATACATGAGACTGGTATTGGCTTTTTCCGCACTCACATGCTGCATGATGGCATCCATCGCCATGGAAACACGCACATGTTTTTCACCGTCTAAATATGCAATTGCAGCTAAATCGAGATCTTGTTCAAACTGGAGCAGCCATTGTGCAATTTCAGGAATTTGTGTCAGTAAATTTGCACCTAATTTTTCTTTTAATACGTCAATTGCAGTGTCTGCATCAAGCTTTTCTGTACACGGTGCATAAAGGGTGGCATTCCCTGCACTCACTGTGTCTAGAATTTTGCCCCACACCCGCGTATTGGGTAAGTCGACCGCGACAATATTGGCTTTCCATTTGGCTAACCATGTGAGTGGACCTGCTTCTGAGGCAGCACCAAATAAAACAGTGGTGCGATCAGACAAGTCAAACCATTCAGGATGGGCAATACATTGGCGTAGTGCATCTGCATGTGAGGCTTCAACAATACCGCGCTCTTGCCATTGCTGAATTTGCTTAAGCAGGGCATCCCCTTGTAATTTTTGTCCGTGATAGGGAACGTACCATTCAGGTGCTTGAGTAGAACGCCCTTGAAGCACATAAGTCTCTAAGGTTTGCGTTGGTAAAGACATCACATCTTTAAGGATATATTTCTGTCCATCACGATAAAATTCAAAAATTGCATGTGCGTGTTGCAAGCCTGCTTTTGCGATTTCTAATGCAGACTCAGAAGACTGCAGTCCATGCTTCACTAAATTTTTAAAATGGCGTGGGTAGTGTTTACGCCAGTTTTTTTCAGCACTTGCTTGCGCGGATGAGTTTGGGTCAACGTGTGCTAAAGCGGCTGCAACAATGGAACGTCCAACTTGAGAACTACTTGGTTTTTGTTGATTTGGAGCAAGGGGGAATTGAAGACCATCGATCGATGTTGACATGCAAAATATCTCGTGCGTAATCGCAATTAATATACAGATGTATACATTATCGCTGCTAACTTTAGCACTCGATTGGCAATAACTGCCAACTGTATGGTTAATTTATTACGAGATATTTCAATTAAAAAAAGGAAGCAAAGCTTCCTTCTAGAGTGTTTTAAACCAACCTTACTTGATTGCTTGAATCAATTCTTGAAGCATAAATGCAGTATTGTTTAAGCCTGCACCGGTAATGTACCAAGCATCAGCATTTACATAGATGACTTTTTTATCCTTTAAAGCTTGAGCATTTTTAAGGGCTGGGTGCTTCAAAATATTCTCTTGTGCAGTGTACTTTTGAGTATTGACAGCACCACGATCTAAAACAATGATGTAATCTGGATTTTTTGCGATTGCCGCTTCAAGGCGTTTGAGATTGGCTTCAGCGATTTTTAAAGCCTCAGGACTACCTGCTTCAGGACGGGGTGCATCCGATTTTTCAGATAAGTCTAAAACAGACTTCAATCCGGCAAAATCATAAACAAAGCCAAAACGATCATTTTCTGCATGCGGCATAAAGTTTTGACCGACAGCAAACAGCATAAGAGCAGATTGCCCCTTGGTTTTTGCTTTAAGCGCTGCTTGTAACTTCGCAAGCTGTGCTAATTTTTCATTTGCAATTTTTTGTTGACCAAATGCATGAGCAAGCGTATTCGTGCGCTCTTCTAAATTTGACATATAGTTCGAGGTGTCAGGCGATAAATCTAATGTTGGTGCAATCGTTTTTAAGCTTTCGGCTTTAGAGGCAGAGCGACCACCCACAATAATTAAGTCAGGCTTGGCTTGTTTTAAGACCGCTAAATCTGGCTCAAAAAGTGAACCTGCCTTGGTGTATTGTGCAGTCTGATAGCGACTCAAATCACCATGATAACTTGAATTTGGAACGAGTTTGGCATCAATGCCTAATGCATTTAAAGTATCTAAAGCAGATAGGTCATATACCGCCAAAGTTTTAGGTATTTCTTTTAAAGCAACAACTTGGTCTTTATATTTAAAGTCCACTTGTGCGGATGCCGCACCTATAGTTCCCAAGCCTAATAACATTAAAATAGTCAGTTTTTTTAACACGATGTCTTACCCTCGAAATAGCCTAAGAGTAACATAATTTCATTAAATGAAAATCATTTACATCTATAAATTTAAAAAGAAGGGATCTGATGATCCCTTCTTATATAGTTATAAAAATGGAACTTTAGCCAATTGTTGTAAAAAGTGAGGAATCAAACGTGGTTCAATAATAATGGTGACAATGACACCATAAGCCGCACCCCAAAGATGGGCACTGTGGTTAATATTAGAGTTGCCTTTTTTACCTGACCAAATGCTATATGCGACATACAGCACAGCGAAAATAATCGCTGGCACAGGAATAAAGAACACAAATATTAACTTCCACGGCTGAAACAGGATATATGCGAATAAGACCGCAGAGACAGCGCCTGAAGCACCTAAGCTCGCCCAACGTGGATTGTTTTTATTACTCAGGTAGCTTGGAATAATTGCCGCAATTAAACCGCCCAAATAGAACAACACAAAACCTAAGTCGTATAAATACTGACGATAAAAACTTTCAATGATGCTGCCAAAGAAAAACAAGGTGATCATATTGAAAAGTAAATGTGCGCCATCGGCATGGATAAAACCATGACTGATAAAACGGTCATATTGACCGCGCTCAATCGCGGGTGGCCAAAAGATTAAACGATTCATTACTTGCTCTTTAGAAAAAGCAATAAACGAAATAATACAAGTAATGATGATCAATGTGACGGTATGATTAAAAGGTAAATCAAGCATTCTCAATAGTCTAAACTTGGTGATTTATGCATCATCATGCCATTAAAATTCAGTTTGCGTTGTTGTTTTATAATAAATCCGACAATTTTAGTTGAATTTTAAAATTTACCCCGCATCTTCAGTTAAAATAGCGACTTCAGCTTGAGGAAATAATTGTTATGTCGACTGAGAACAGCAGCACTGCAGTTGTAAGTGAGATTCCGAATTTATTAATTACACCAACTGCTCAAGAGTATTTAAAGGATCTTTTGGAAAAACAAAATACACCGGGCATTGGTGTACGCGTTTTTGTAGAGCATCCGGGTACACCGCGTGCTGAATGTTGTATGGCATACAGTGCGCCTGACGAAGTTGTTCCTACAGATTATAAACAGGAATACCCAGAGTTTCCTGCCTTCATCGATGCCCCTTCAATTCCATATTTGCTTGATGCAGTCATTGATTACAATAAAGACCGTTTCGGTGGTCAGTTAACCTTCCGTGCACCAAACTCTAAGGTGCCACGCGTTGGTCCTGATGCATCGGTTGAAGAACGTATTACTTACGTTTTACAGTCAGAAATTAATCCGGGTCTAGCAGGGCATGGCGGTAACTGTGCACTTGTTGAAGTGAAAGAAGATGCAGAACATGGTTTAACCGCTGTGCTTAAATTCGGTGGTGGTTGCCAAGGGTGTTCAGCGATTGATATCACCTTAAAACAAGGTGTAGAAACAACCTTGAAACAGCATATTCCTGAATTGGCACATGTGGTTGATGAAACCGATCATAGCCAATCTGAAGGTGCGTATATGAAATAACGCCAATTCGCGTAGATTTCAGTTAAAAACCTCAGATTTCTGAGGTTTTTTTATATTTATATAAATTAATGAGAACAATTATCAATAGTAATTGCATTTAGATTTTAAATCATTACAATGTGCAACATTAAAGCCATGTTTTGTTCACAATCAAATTTTTTAGGGTTTTTAGGGTATGAATAAGCCGTTATTAAAATCGACTTTAGCATTTGCTGTCCTGTCAGCAATGGCAGCAAATTCTCAAGCAGAAGATGTGATCCAACAACAAGAAAAAGTAAAATTAGAAACGATTATTGTCACTACAGCGGGTGGTTTTGAACAAAACATCGCGGATGCACCAGCGTCAATTTCAGTGATTACTGCAGAAGAATTACAAAAAAAATCCTATACCGATGTGATTGATGCTGTTAAGAACATGCCAGGTGTGTCTGTTCAAGGCGGTGGTAATAATAAAGAAATTACCATCCGTGGCATGGGCGCAAGCTATACCAAGTATCTTGTAGATGGCAGACCAGTCAGTGCAGGTCGAGCAGTCAATGGCAATGGAACAGACGGTGGCAAAATTGGAGCATATTTGCCGCCCATCGATATGATTGAACGCATTGAAGTGGTTCGTGGTCCAATGTCATCACTATATGGTTCAGATGCGATGGGTGGTGTAATCAACATTATTACCAAAAAAGCATCGAAGAGTCATTGGTATGGCAGTATTTCACCTGAATATACAAAATCGGACAACGACTATGCTAATGATAGCTATGGCGTGAGCATGTATGCGGCAGGTCCACTGATTAAAGATAAATTATCGTTAAGTATTGATGCTAATTTCCAAGGTAATGATGAAAGTGACTATGTCGGTGGAGAAGGACAAAAATCGGGTTCGAGCGAGTCTGAAAAGAAAGTTAGAAAATTAGGAACAGAGTTGGTGTGGAATGTCGATGAAAATAACGACATTGGTTTACGATATGATTTTACAGGGCAACAATACACAACAACACTCGGGAAAAGCGTTGATATAGCAACGCAAGCATCGATTAATGAAAATGAAAAAAACCTCTACACCTTAAGCCATAAAGCGCGCTACGATAATTTTAGCCTTGATTCTTACTATCAAGATGAAACCACTAAGAAAGTGTACAGCGGAGCAGTTGCCGACGAAAAAGAAGAACAATTAAAAATCTTTAATACACAAGGCTCTTTCTTTGTAGGTAATCACGCTTTAACAGTCGGTGGACAATATCAACAAGAAAAAATTACAGATACGACAAATGGTTTAGCGAGCATTACAGGACTTACTCATTTAGATCGTTGGTTATTTGCACTCTATGCAGAAGATGAATGGAGCATTACTGATGATTTCGCTCTAACGATCGGTGCGCGTTATAATAAAGATGAATATTTTGGTGGTGAGATTACACCACGTATTTATGGTGTTTATCATTTAACTGATACGTTTACCCTAAAAGGTGGCGTAAGTACTGGTTATAAACAACCGACAATTAGCCAAATCTCAGAAGGTTTTGGTAGCAGAACGGGTAAGGGCAGTGGGGTCATTATTGGTAATCCAGACTTATCGCCAGAGAAAAGTACCAGTTATGAATTTGGCTTTAACTATTCGGCACCTGAGCTTGGCTTAAGCAGTAGTTTAATGGTCTTTAAATCTGATTTTAAAGACAAAATCGTAGAAGATCGTTTATGCGAAACGCCTGGTACAGACAATAGTTCACCTGTAGAAGATTGGAAGTGTTCTGCATTTGATAAGCCTTATCGTTTTGTCAGCCAAATGAAAAATGTCTCAGAAGCTGAAATGAAAGGTTTAGAGTTTACGTTAGACTATGATGTACTCGATAATTTGCATGCAAGTACCAGTTATACCTATACAGAATCTGAGCAAAAGACGGGTGAATTTAAGGGACAACCTTTAAATAAAATGCCAAAGCACATGCTGAATGTAGGTCTAGACTATGATGTTTCAGACACATGGAACACATGGATGGACTATAACTACCGTGGCAAAACGAGCGATTATTTAAGTCGTACTGAAATGGATAAAGGCACACCAGCGTATGGTACCTTTGATGCAGGTGCTGTATTTAAAGCAACTGATAAATTGAGTCTGACCGCAGGTATTTATAATATTACCAATAAAGAAATTACCAATGGCGACTACGATATCGTATTAGATGGTCGTCGATACACAGTGGGTATGAATATTAAGTTTTAATTTTTGCCATAAAAAAAGCCGCGTTAAGCGGCTTTTTTATTTATTCAATATTTAAAATTTTTAACGTGTTCTCAGAATAGTAAAATTTTTCTAAATAGAGTCGTGCACGACCACGTAAATAGTCTTGAGAAATTAGTTGTTGAATGATGGGATTAAGTAAATGAGATAACTCATGTTCAATCAAAGATGCATCAATATTCAGATCACGCAATAATTGATCAAACGTATGCTGTTGATTGCGGATATACCACGCATATACGCCATCATGCACTTGCTGCTTCAAGTAATCTGTTTGACGAATGTGATCCCAAATGTCATGTCCCATCGCAACCGTTTTTGGCAAGTCCTGAACTTCAATATAGTTTTTTAACACAGCCAATGGCATGCTTTTAATTTTATGCCAAAGATTGGCTTGAAAATGATAGAGCTTTTCATCATCAAAATGCTGATTTAAAACGCTTTCACTCATTTGACTGAGTTTTAAAATGTTCTTTTGCAAATATTTAGCAATCGCGTCATCTAGATTGGTATCGGTCACATTTTCCAATACAGACTTGCCCATTTTCATAAAGCGCGATACACCGGGAACGCTTTTCGCAATCACAGAATTATCTAAATAATCTTGAATCGAATGCTGAATGAGTTGTGTGATCATGGCTGAAAAAGCAGGATTATTGACCACAGCTTTGATTAAACGCTGACGATGTCCACTTTTACTTGCCACATATTGTGCAATTTGATCAATGGTCAGAACTGAAATAACATCTTCAATTTTCGTGTTTTCATTGCTCGGATGTACCAAAGCAAAACGAATATGTTCTGCAATTTGCTCAATTAAAAAAAGCACTGGCAGGGGTGGCTAAAATCTGTTTTTTGAATCAGTTGATTGATCTGGTCAAATGACCAAAGATCTTGCAAAGTTTGCTTACGAAACCAGAGATAAAATTGCTGAAACTCGGCTTGAACGTTCTCGGCATTCGAAAATGATTGGTCTAGGAAGTCGAGCTGAGCATCAATCAATTGCTCGATCAAAGGGAGTTTCTGCATAGGGTCTCTGAAACGTTTAGTTTAAAGGAATGAGTTTATCAGCTAGTGGGTTTTTTAGGGTCTGTGTCTTGGCAAGGAACGGTAAATAATACTGTGCGACTTGCTCTTCTGCTTCCAAAATCGGCATATGTCCGACATTGTTTAAAATAATCGGAGTTTCAGGGCGTTTTAATAAGGAATACAACTCTTTTGCGACTTCAACATTAAAAATTCGATCTTGTTTGCCCCATAAAATTAAGGTCGGTGCTTCAATACTTTTGGTCAGGCGTGCGAAAGATTCAGGGGTATATAAACGACTGAGCATGACCACTTGATCAATGGCTTTTAAGCTTTGTTCAGACTTGGAAATCAGTAATTTTTCTTGTGCATGTTTAAGCGGAAAGGGCATATCGGGTGGATTTTGCATCAGCTGTTTGGAAACCTCAGCAAGATCACCGGGTTTGGTGACAATCAAGTTTTTTAATCGGCTTGGATTTTTGCTGTAGGGGGTATTTGCCCCTTTATAAATACCCGCACTATTTAATAAAAATAAACTTTGTGTATCGAAAGGGTATTGAGCGGCATATACCGTTGCAATTGAACCGCCAAGTGAATGACCCGCAATATTCAATTTTTCATCAATATTTAAAGCCTCAACCAACATTCGTAATTGAGAGGTCACATTTGGAATAGAAACATCAAAATTTTCAGGGGTTTTGGTTTCGCCATTGGTTGGTAAATCGGGAATAATAATATGATAGGACGGTGTCAGAAATTTAGCGACGCGATTCCAATTGTCGCGGGTTCCACTTAAACCGTGAATGAGCAAAATCGTCGGCTTATTTTTCATCCCACCTTCGCTATAGCGCCATGTGACATCACCGACTTGTAGGGTGCGACTGACTAAACCCGCATCAGTACGTTGGTGTATTAAATATTGTTGAAATGGACTTTGTGGTTTTTCAATTTGAGCCGCCATACTTTGGTGACTGATCACGCTGCTGGTGAGGGTCACCAAAACAGATAGGCTTAAAGTTGAGCAAAATGATCGAAACGATTTTTTAATTTTTGTCATTCCTGATCTCCCCCGAAATCAAAACATCAATCATTCAATATTATTTTATTTATAACCCAAGCATTGGATGCGTTAATGAGCTAATCATCTTGATTCTATTCTAAATAATTTATAACAAATGTCACTCATTACGTCCAAAGTATTCTAAAAACTTAAATGGAAAAAGTGACAGACCACGATAAATTGGGGTGTTTTTGTCTATTAATACACCCGAATTTATTTTAATCAGCTAAAGTTTTTGCAAGTGACAAGCAAACGCGCTGGTATTACTATATTGCAACTTAAAACATCGGTGGTAATAGAAGAATGCTCACAGCTCAAGAAGCTTTAGAACGTCTCAAATTGGGTAACCAACGTTTTGTTAGTGGTCAAATGGCACATGTGAAAATGCTTTCACATCAACAGCGTGCTGAAATGGCAGAAAGCCAAGAACCATTTGCAATTGTTTTAGGATGTTCAGATTCACGTGTCCCTGCTGAGATGGTATTTGACCAAGGCTTAGGTGATTTATTTGTGATTCGTGTCGCGGGTAATATCGTTGCGCCGTCACAAGTGGGTAGTGTGGAATTTGCAGCTGAAAGTTTCGGTTGCCCTGTGGTCATTGTATTGGGTCACACACATTGTGGTGCGATTAAATCGACGATTAATGCATTAATGAATCCGAAAACCCCACCATCTGCGAACTTGATGTCAATTGTCAACCGCGTCCGTCCATCCGTTGAAATCTTACTGCAAACTGAGCTCAAAGATGACCTGAATAAATTGTCACAACATGCAGTACGTTCAAACGTCTTTGCATCAGTGAATCAATTACGTCATGGTTCTGCGGTGTTAGAAAACTTAATTGCTAAAGGTCAATTAAAAGTGGTGGGTGCTGAGTACTCGCTTGAAACAGGTGAAGTTTCTTTCTACGATTTCTAAATCACAGCTTAAAATATGAAAACATCATTAAAGGCGCTTTATAAAGCGCCTTTAATATAAGGATAAGCCAAATTTAACAAAATCGGTTGGGCTTTAGCATTCGGATGAATCTGATCGGATTGCATCAAATTTTTATTGCCCGCAACACCAGCCAAGAAAAACGGCAATCGTTTTACTCGGTATTTTTCACTCACCACTTTATAATTATTTTCAAACGCTTTGCTATATGCCCGACCATAATTCGGTGGCATTTTCATACCAAAAATAATCACTTTCGCTTTCGCATTTTGGCTGTGTTTTACTAAAGATTCGAGATTTTTTTGTATCAATTGCGGTGGTTGACCACGTAAGCCATCATTGCCGCCTAACTCAATCACCACAAGGTTCGGACGATGTGTCTGTAACAGTTTTGGTAAGCGTGCGAGTGCGCCACTGGTGGTTTCACCACTGACACTTGCATTGACCACTTTATGTTGTTTCGGATAGTGTTGGTCTAAACGTTGTTGTAATAAATGTACCCAAGTTTGATTGGGAGACATGCCATAACCCGCACTAATACTATCACCCAGTATCATAATGGTTTTGGCAGACACCAACATAGGCAGAAAAGCAAAGCCCATCAGCAACAAATAAGCCAAAAACCGCTGTTTCAGAATTCGAATATGCATAATAAGGACACGTATGATTCAGAATAATCCAGAGTCAACCATCATGCCACACGCGATCATTTCTGCTCAACATTTGACACAAAAGATACAACTTTCGCATAGTCAGTTCACCATTTTTGAAGGGCTGAATGTCGAGATTCAAGCAGGCGAACAGGTTGCCATTACAGGTCGTTCAGGCTCTGGAAAATCAACCCTGTTGGGTATTTTAGCTACCCTTGATCAAGCCAGTTCAGGACAGTTGCAGGTGTGCGGTGCAGATGTGTCTGCATTAAATGAAGAGCAGCGTGCTCAAGTTCGTTTGCAAAATATCGGTTTTGTTTTCCAGTCTTTTCAACTGTTACCGCATTTAACCGCACTTGAAAATGTGATGTTGCCACTTCGCTTGCAACCGAACTTTAAATTTGCAGCAGCTGAACAAAAAGCCTTGGCATTATTAAGCCGCGTAGGTTTAGCACAGCAAGCAGAGCAAACGCCTAAAGTATTATCGGGTGGGGAACAACAACGGGTTGCAATTGCACGCGCATTGGTGAGTGAACCGAAAATTATTTTTGCAGATGAACCCACGGGTAATCTTGATGGAGAAACAGCACGAGAGATTGAACAACTGTTATTTCAATTAAATCGGGAAATGGGCACGACTTTGGTTTTGGTCACACATGATCAAACGCTTGCAGCGCAGTGTCAGCGCCATTTAGAACTCAGTCAGGGACAATTAATTGAACATAACGTAGGAGGCTGACATGAACACATTGTTTCGTCCGCTCCTAAAGCAAAGTTTTCAAAGCACCGGTATTTATCTATTAATTATTGCGCTGACTTTGGCGATTAGTGCCACGACCGCATTGAAATTTAGTAATGAACAGATTCAGCATGCAGTCGCATTACAAGCCGCTGAAATGCTAGCAGCAGACCTTGTGCTAAGTGACAGTGAACCGTTAAAAGATGAATGGCGTACTCAAGCCAAACAACATGGTTTAAAACAATCTGAAGTCACGACCTTCAGTAGCATGGCGCATACTCATGATGATTTTGTCATGGTCAATGTCAAAGCGATTGATGCTGCTTTTCCATTACGTGGTGAGCTTAAGGTTCAGCCGCAGGCCAAAACAATCCAAAGCGGAGAAATATGGCTCAGTCAAAGGGCAATGGAGCTCCTGAAAGTCAAGCTAGGTGATCGCGTCAATATTGCAGATGCGACATTTAAAGTAACTGCGAAAATTGAACATGATGCCAATCAGGAACTTGGATTTTCAGGTTTCTCACCGACAGTCATGATCGCGCAAGCTGATGTCGCACGAACCCATGCGATTCAAGTCGGCAGTCGCATTGAATATCGACTATTAATGGCAGGAACACCGCAAAATACGCAAGCATTTGAAGCCGACTTTAAGAAAAAACAGCCTAAGCAAAATCAAGCCAATCTTGCTACGAGTGAGGTACAAAATGGATTAAAGCTACGTAATGCGACTGAGAGCAATACGCGCTTAATGAAGCCAATCGCCAATCTAGATACTTTTTTACAATTGGCGAATATTTTAACGATTTTACTCTGTGGGATCGCTATTGCCCTGACCGCACAACGTTATGTACAACAAAACCAAGATCATATTGCGCTTATGCGTTGTATCGGTGCGACAAAACGACAGATCCTGAGTGCTTATATCGCACTTTTGGCAGTGGTGTTACTGGTTGCTATTGTGCTCGGTACACTGATTGGTGTTGCTTTAGGGTTTGGTTTATTGCAATTGATGATGCAGCTCATTCCACATTTGAGCATTGATTTTTCAGTATGGTCCATGTTGATTGGACCATTACCGATTGCCATTTTAACCAGTGCGGTGGTGGTACTTGGTTTTATTTTGCCAAGTGTCTGGCAGTTATTAAACACAGCGCCGATCCGCGTGATTCGTCAACAAGAGAAATCGGCTCGTTCTATTGTATGGATGCTCGTCACGGGCACACTCAGTTTGATCTTGTTTAGTGTTGTGCTGACTGAAAATCTCGTGTTAACGGCTTGGGTGATGGGCTCAATCATTGCACTCTGTGGCATTTTATATCTCAGTATTTGGCTGTTTTTAATCGTGTTGCGTCGTTTAAAGCTAAATATTTCCGCTTATGTGAGAACACCGTATCAAACTGCATTACAGATGACGGCACTGGCTTTAGGCTTAAGTTTAATGACTGTACTTGCGGTATTAAGGACGGATTTATTGGAGCGTTGGCAGCAACAATTGCCCGTTGGCACACCCAATCAATTTGTGTATGGATTGCCACCGTACGATATGCCAGAGCTACAAGCGCAGTTGCAACAACATCAATGGCAGAGTACGCCCCTATATCCGAATATTCGTGGGCGCTTGGTCGCAAAAAATGGTCAAGCCTTTTCAGCAGATTTGATTGAAAAAAGTAATACGTTGCGACGTGAACTCAATTTGACCCAGTCCAATGTGTATCCAAAAGACAATGTTATTGTGAGCGGTGAAGCGCGCTTAAACCATCTTGGAGATGTCTCTGTTGAAGCGAATACCGCTAAGGAACTGGGCATTCAAATTGGTGATCGTTTAAGTTTTAGCTTACCTGAAGGGATGCTAGATGCCAAAGTTACCAATTTACGCACAGTCGAATGGGAAAGTTTCAGTCCTAATTTCTTCTTTATCTTTGCACCAAATACGATGGATGCCAATGCAGGCAGTTATTTGGGCAGTTTTTACGTTCCTGAATCGGATAATCCGAAACTGGTGAATCTCATACAACAATTTGCCACCACCGTGTTTATTGATGTCAGCTTACTGTTAGATGAAATCAAACGTATTGTCAGTTTATTGGTGCAGATTGTCACGATTCTCGCTATTTTGGTGAGTGTTTCAGGCTTTTTAGTGCTAATTGCTTGTTTAAACTTACTCATGGATGAACGTAAGCGCGAGGTGGCGTTGCTCAGATCCTTTGGGAGTTCTAAACAACGGATTAAACATATGCTCACGATCGAAATTGGCTTTATTGGTTTGGTGGCGGGCGTGGTGTCATGTATTTTTGCTGAAATCATCAGTGCTGTTGCGAGTTATAAAATGGACTTATTGATGCACCCACATTGGGAGATTTGGCTGATTTTACCGCTTCTGATGACACTACTCTGTGCTTTGATCGGGCGCTATCGTCTCAGCTATTTGAGTGAAATTCCACCCTTACAAAGCTTGCGAGAAATGAATCAATAGGCAATATTCAAGCAAAAAGAGATGCAAGTGCATCTCTTTTTTATGTATTGGATTCGCCTAGCTGTTGTTGCATCATATTAAGAATGTCCTGCCACAAAGGAGAAATTGGTTCAATAAGCTGCAAATTGTATTGATATAAGGCATAGCAAAGCATACTTGCCAAAATCAGTGCGATCATATTCGTGATATTTGCGCGTTGCCATTTTTGACCTAAGTACCAAACCAAACTTAATATACCGCCCATGAACATGCCGCCTATATGCGCTGCGTTGTTAATGCCACTGATCATAAAGCCCATCATGAGGTTTAAACCCATCACCATTAGTAGTGTCTTTTTATCTAAAATAAATTTTTGCTGAGCTAATACAGGGAATAACGACAAAATGGTCAATGCACCACCTAAGCCCATTACTGCACCTGAAGCACCAGCACTGACACTTGGGAGCAAGCTTGGATTGGCAACGCCACCCTCAATCAAGCTATAGCTATCTTGAATGCTCATATAGCCACTCAATAGACTGCCCATTAAGCCGGCTAAAACATACAAACCAATGAAATAAAAACGGCCATAAAGTTGTTCAGCTACGCTGCCAAAAATATACAAAGCCCACATATTCAACATGAGGTGAATTAAGCCAAAATGGAAAAACATGCTGCTAAACAGTCGCATGGGTTCCACTAAGTAGGTTAAGGGTGCATAATCTGCTCCCCATCGAATGGCATCCGATGTACTCGGTTGATTGACATCTGTACCAGTCAACGCTTGTATCGAAAACAACGCAACATTGATCGTAATCAATAGGGCAGTGATCCACCAAAGTTGCAGTTCAAGTTTTTTGTGAATTCGTGGGGGAGAATAGTCAGACATGCTTTTCTTTTGCTGTGGTTTTATATTTCGAATAAGCTTAACACGAAAAAATACATTTTCAGGAGTAACTCGCTGACATGAAAGCTTTCTTGCTACGTACCCTTTTGCTTTTAATCAGCGTGGTGCTATTGATTCAACTGTGGATTTTCGCGAGTCTGGCGTGGTGGCGCACCAATCCAGTTGAAACGACCATGATGATGCGCATTGACTATTGGACACAGCCTGATAAACCAATTCAACATCAATGGCGTCCTTACGATGAAATTAGCCAGAATTTAAAAAAAGCGATTGTGACCGCTGAAGATGGAAAATTTATTCGCCATCATGGTTTTGATTGGGATGGCATTCAAACTGCCTTGAATCGTAACAAAGACGAAGGCAAAGTGGTGGCAGGTGGCTCCACCATCTCTCAGCAATTGGTAAAAAATTTATTCTTATTTAATAAACGCTCATTTGTGCGTAAGGGACAAGAAGCCGTTGCGACATGGATGATGGAACGCATGTGGTCGAAGCAACGTATTCTGGAAGTATATTTAAACTCGATTGAATTCGGCGACAATATTTATGGGGTAGAAGCTGCGGCAAAACATTATTTTGGTAAAACGTCAAAAAGCCTCACCAAAGATCAAGCGATATTCTTAGCAGCCATTTTAACGAATCCAAAATATTTCGAAGAACATCGTCATGCATCCGGTTTAAAAGTGCGTAAGCAGATGATTCAACGTTATATGCGTTATGCCGAATTGCCTTAATGTAAAAAAATTTATAATAAGCCCCGAATTGGGGCTTTTTTTATGAAATTGTCATATAGTTGAAGCATACTGAGAGAGATACATCCGCTTTTAAATTGAGTAAGGTTCGATATGAATACCGCAGCGAGCACGCCTTCGACACAGATTGAATACAGCTATAATGATCGTTATATTAATCGTGAACTTTCGATACTCGATTTTCATCTGCGGGTCTTAGAGCAGGCGGTCGATCCTTTGCATCCTTTGCTTGAGCGGATGAATTTCTTGCTGATTTTTTCGCGCAATTTAGATGAATTTTTTGAAATTCGTGTTGCTGGTATTTTGGAGCAACTTGATTTAGGCAATGAAAGCCGTAGTCCTGATGGCTTAACGCCAAAACAAGTTTTAGAACAGATTTCAAAAACCGCACATGCTGCGATTGAGCGCCAATACCGTATTTTAAACGAAGAAATTTTGCCAAAATTACGTGAAGAAGATATTTGCTTCTTGCGCCGTGGTGAACTTACACCTGCACAATCGGCTTGGGTGAAAAAATATTTCCAAGAACAAGTCGCACCAGTTCTAACCCCCATCAGTTTAGATCCTGCACATCCATTCCCACGTTTAGTCAATAAATCGCTGAATTTCATTGTGACACTAGAAGGTAAAGATGCCTTTGGTCGTCAAATTGATTTGGCTGTTGTGCCTGCGCCACGTTCATTGCCGCGTGTGGTGCGTTTACCCGATGAATTGACTGAGGGTAAAGAGCATCACGTCATGCTCTCTGCCATTATTCATGAGCATGTCTCAGATTTATTCCCTGGCATGACCGCAACAGGCTGTTATCAGTTCCGTGTCACTCGTAATGCCGATTTGGCTTTAAATGAAGATGTTGAAGACTTAGCCATTGCATTGAAAGGTGAACTCAACTCACGCCGTTTTGGTCGTGCAGTACGTTTAGAAGTGACAGAGAATTGTCCAAGTCATATTTATGATTATTTGCTTGAAGAGTTCGATCTACATGAAGGGCAACTCTATAAAGTTGCAGGACCCGTCAATTTAGCGCGTTTATTATCGAATTTTAAGCGTCCACATTTACGCTATGATTCACATACGCCGATTATTCCTAAAGCACTAAAAAAGGCTGAAAATATTTTTTCAGCCATGCAAAAACAAGATATTTTATTGCATCATCCGTTTGAATCTTTTGCGCCTGTTATTTCTCTATTACGTGAGGCTGCACGTGATCCGCAAGTGCTTGCGATTAAACAAACCTTATATCGTAGCGGTGCAAACTCGGAAATTGTTCAGCTGTTGGCTGAAGCCGCACGCAATGGCAAAGAAGTCACAGCAGTCATTGAACTGCGTGCACGTTTCGATGAAGAATCAAATATTGCCGTTGCCAATGTTTTGCAAGAAGCGGGTGCTGTGGTGGTCTACGGCATTGTTGGCTATAAAACCCATGCCAAAATGATTTTGGTGGTGCGCCGTGAAAACAATAAATTGGTGCGTTACGTGCATTTAGGCACAGGAAATTATCATGCAACGAATGCACGGATTTATACCGATTATGGCTTACTCACCACAGACAAAGAGCTGTGTGAAGATGTGCATCGCATTTTCCAAGAACTGACTGGTATGGGCAAAATGGCGAAGCTGAAAAAACTGTTACATGCACCATTTACTTTACATACCCAATTGATTCACTTTATTGAGCAAGAGATTAGCAATGCTCAAGCCGGTAAAGCTGCGCATATTATTGTCAAAGTGAATGCGCTGACCGAACGTGAACTCATTAATAAATTATACGAAGCTTCGCAAGCAGGCGTGAAAATTGATTTGATTATCCGTTCGATTTGTTGCTTACGACCGGGCTTGCCAGGCTTATCTGAAAATATTCGCGTGCGTTCAATTGTCGGACGTTTCCTAGAACATACGCGGGTTTATTATTTCAGCAACAATGGCAATGCAAAAATTTATTGTTCAAGTGCAGACTGGATGGATCGCAATCTATTTAACCGTGTAGAAGCATGTTTCCCGATTGAAGATGAAAGCTTGAAAAAACGCATTTATCAGCAAGGTTTGGTCAATTATTTAAATGACAATCAACAAGCATGGCTGTTACAAAGTGATGGAACATGGTTGCGTGCTGAAGTGGCAGAGGGTACAGCGCCACATAATGCTCAGCGTAAATTGTTAGATATCATCAAATAAACACAAGCGGCAATAAAAAAAGAGGCTGATCATTCAGCCTCCTTTTTTATGAATTTTAAGATTGCGCTATTTTTCGATAAATTTGCCGAACCATTTGATGCACTTGAAAATCATGGGATTGAAGATGCTGCAGTATCTGTTCAAATGGCATGTTTTGAGCGAATAAGCTTAAAAGCTGTTGCTCTTGCGGATGGATCTTATTCATTAATAATGAATTTTGATGTATCTGATCAAGTAGATATTGTGCAACGTCGCTATGCAAATAAGCACCACCACGCAACGCGATTTTTAAACTTTCTGAAAGATCTTCAATGGGTTGTTCAAGTAATAAATAACTGTCAATCCCCTGTAACAATGCGGAGTAAATGAGCGGAGCAGAGCTGAGGGCAACGACGGTAATAAATTGGTCGTTATATAGTTTTTGCTTAATTCGAGAAATAAACTCGACGTGGACAGGACTGGCGACGCCATATAAAATTAAATTTGGTAAATGCTGTTCAATGATGGCTGCGGCATCATGTTCATGATCTGCATATAAGACCATATCTTGGTGATAACCTAAGGCTTGAATGACCGCATCAATTTTGCTCAGATCAAGATCTGCTGAAGGGCGTATAATCAGAATAGGTACGGGTAACATCATTGCCAAGGTCAAGCACATCCAAAGAGAGCTTTATATAACGCTTACTTTGCAGCATTTGACAGGTCTTGAGTATCCCAAAAAATAGGTATTCTTCTATAAAAATAAATATTTATTTTAAATATTTTATGGTGTTTAGATGGAGCTTGAAAAATCTGCTGATTACAAAACACGAGTGGCTTTATATCAGCCATAAAGAAAGGAGCAACTGAGTGCTCCTTTTTCATCATGCGATTCTAGTCTTTGTGCTGGCAAATCTTTTGTAAAATTTGCAGTAACACATCAAATTCACTTTGTAGCGGTGTACTTTTACGTGTTACCAATGCCAAAGTACGGCTTGGTGCAGCATTAATCGGTTTGACTTGCAAATCGGGATTTGCTTTGATCATGTTGGTGTGTAATGAAATCTGTGGCAATAACGTAAAGCCAAGATCACTTGAGACCATTTCGATTAAGGTCGGTAACGAACTTGCTTTTAAACGGTGATCATTTTTACGTTCGCCAATTGGACACGCACTTAAAGTATGGTCGCGTAAGCAATGACCTTCTTCAAGGAGCATGAGACGAGACAAATCAAGTTCATCTAGCGACGCAGCTTGTGCTGAATTTTGATCTGACTTGTGATGGACCAAGAACAAATTTTCTTTTGTAATTTCAGCAACTTTTAAACCGCGTGTATCAAATGGGAGCGCTAAAACAACCATGTCTAGGTTGCCGTGCTCTAATTTTTCTACAATCTTTTCACTTTGTGCTTCATGCAAATGCAATTGAATTTTAGGCAATTGTTTATGCACTTCATCAAGCAATTGCGACAAAATGAAAGGTGCGATGGTCGGGATCACACCAAGGTGTAAATCTCCGGTCAAAGGTTCACTCATTTCGCGGCTTAAACGCATTAGATCTTGAGCATCTGCCAGTAGAACACGGGCGCGAGCAACTACTTGTTCACCGAGTGGAGTTAATCGAACATTCTGGCGATCGCGTTCAACAAGTACGCCACCAAGTAAACGCTCTAACTCCATAATCCCGCCAGACAAAGTCGATTGGGTTACAAATGAACGGCGAGCAGCTTCTGTAAAATGCAGCGTCTCAGACAGTGTTACGAGATATGACAGCTGTCTTAGGGATGGTAATGCAGCCATAGTGTCCTAATTTTGTGATTTAAAATGATCAGCAAGTAATTCGCTAAGATATGGAATAAAATGCGGTGGGATATCATGCCCCATTCCATCAATTAATTCAAATTTAGCACCCGGTATTGCTTTAGCAACGGCCTTACCATGGCTTGGTGGCAGCAAACGATCGCGAGCACCATGAATAACCAAGGTCTCTTGCTGAATTTGCTTGTCCAGTTGCAGCAGTGAGCCCGTACATAATATTGCTAAAAACTGTTGAAGTACACCTGCAGGATGATAACTTCGTTTATACAATTTACGGGCGGTTTGCATGGCTTCCAGCTGATTGACATAGCCTGGAGAGCCAATAATGTTAAATAATTTTAAACTATGGTCAATGATGCCATCTTCATCTGTTGCTGCGGGTTTGTCAATGAGACTAAACAGTTGTTTTGGAAATGGGGGCGGCAAGAGGGGCTGATTATTACTGGTAAAGAGTAATGCCAATTTACTGACTTTATCGGGGTAACGTGCTGCTAAAATTTGAGCAATCATGCCACCCATCGATGCACCAAGTACATAGACTTTGCCAAGCGCTAATTTATCAATCAAGAGACTAACGTCTTCCGCCATATCATATAAGTCATAAGGTGCACCTTGATTGCCTAAACCAATCACGAAACGACTCATCATTTTTAAGGTATTTAGGCGTGGACCCTTATTGTGGACTTTTGACGATAAACCAATATCACGGTTATCAAAACGTACAATACGATAGCCTTGATCGATGAGAGAGCGACAAAAGAAGTCAGGCCAATACAGCATTTGTGCGCCCAAGCCCATAATCAACAAAATCGTGGGATGATCTTGATGACCGCCAATTTCAACATGTAGTTGAATTCCATTGCCTAAATCAACTTTGGTTTCACGCATAAACGTGGTGTATGGCGATAAACTAAACTGCAACGCACTCTGCATATATTTATTCCCTTAAAAAAGGACATCTTGATTAAAAAATGTCCTTGCTATTAAACGCTTAAACCGTAGCAGGAATCAAGTCAGGAACTTGTTTGGTTAATATTAAACGCTGTTTTGATGCTGTAGCACCGAGTAACACGAAACCACGTAAAGTCCCTTCATGGTCTGATGCTTTGGCGATCATGCCATCTTCAAATTCTTCAGTCTCCCAAGTCACTTCGACGTCAACAGGTGAAGGTAAAACCGTCAGTGGCGCAGCAGGTGTTTTTACTGCAACAGGCATTGCAGGATAGTGAACCGCAGTCGCCGTACCATTTAATGTTTTTGCTAAAGCGCGTGCTTGTTGCATGATCGGCATGACATAAGGCAGTAGTGTACCGTTGACTTCTGCACAATCACCGACGGCATAAATATCGGCTAAATTGGTTTCAAGTTGCGCATTGGTGATTACACCACGTGAGGTATGAATACCCGCTTCTTTAGCAACTGAAAGATTTGGCTGTAAACCGACTGCAGATAAAACGGCATCGGCTTGCACACTTTGACCATTGGCTAAAGTGACTAAATAGTCGTCGTTTTCAACTTTAGAGACTTTTTCAACCGTTGTACCCAGCACAAATTGAATGCCTGTTTCTTCTAAATTCTGTTGGAAAGCAGAAGCCACATGTTGTGGCAACAGACGACCCAAGGCTTGAGGTGCTAAATCAACCACAGTCACTTGATGACCTGTATTTTGTAAGTCATTCGCAAACTCACAGCCAATTAAGCCTGCACCCAAGATCACCACACGTTTATCTGCACGAGCATCTAAGTTGGCACGGAAAGCTTTGTAATGATCTAAATTATTCACCACATGAATATCATCTGATGCATCGCCAGCAATGGCTAAACGAATTGGATTTGCACCGACAGCCAGTACTAATTTTGAATAGCTTTGTTGTAATGTTTGCCCATCTTTTTCAAGCGTTAAAGTATGTGCAGTTGCATCAATGGCTTTGACCCAAGTATGCGTTTCAATACGCATATTCAGCTGTGCGGACATTTTCGCAGCATCACCAAGGGCAATTTGCTCAGGGGCTTTTTTCGCAACATAGGCATTTGAAAGTGTAGGTTTTGCATAGTTAATTGCATCATCTGCACAGATCATGACCAATTCATGTTCAGGATTTAATTTGCGGAATTCGCGTGCGACAGCATAACCTGCCATACCTGAACCGACGATGATGATAGGATGCATAACAATCTCCATGCTTAAAATTTTATAAGGGCATAAAAAAAGACCATAGAATATGGTCTTGGTACAGACGTCATTAGATTTCGATCATTTCAAAATCGATTTTAGAGACGCCACAATCTGGGCAAGTCCAATCATCAGGAATATCTTCCCATTTGGTTCCCGCAACGATGCCGTCTTGAGGCCAACCTTCTGCTTCATCGTAAATCCATCCACACACGATGCATTGATACTTTTTCATCTAACTCTCCAAAAACCAACCAAAATGACAGGCGGTTAAAAATCCATAAATGGCAAGACTCTAATATGACTTTTGATAGTGCACATATTTGGGTAAATTTTTACGCAGTTCTGTTGATAAAGTAAAGTGGATAAGAGTTTAATCAGCGAAATTAAAAGCAGAAGAGCAGTGCGGGTCAATAATTATCATTAAATTCACAATTTAACGTGAATTTTATTTATCACTTCATGAGAGAAATATGGGTGTTTTTGCGATCATGTCTTGCATACGACTTATTTTATTCATGTTGTTGTATGTTTAGGTATCATCTTCATGGAGCAGACTGAATGCTGAAGGGATAAAATAAGAAAACATGATAAATCTCGTTTTTATAACAATTAAAATTAAATTAAAACAATAACTTGTTTGGTGTTGGTGATTTTATCGGGCACAAATTATCTTGTCCGATGACTATAAAATAGTTTAAAATTAATTCGTTCTTTTTCTTTCTGAAATATCTCCCATGAGCAATCTGTCTACTTCATTGTGGTCTCACATTCGTACGGTTCAAGATTTTCCAAAACCAGGTATTTGTTTCTTCGATTTAACGCCATTGTTTATGAGCAATATTGGCCCATTAACGGATGCGTTAATTGAAAGTATTCCTGCTGATCAATTGGCAGAAGTAGATAGTTTTATTGCAGTAGAAGCACGTGGTTTTGTACTGGCAAGTTTGTTGGCACAGCGCACGGGCAAAGGCTTACTATTGGTTCGTAAAGCAGGTAAATTGCCGCCACCAGTCGTGGGTGTAGGCTATAGCTTAGAATATGGTTTGGACCGTTTAGAAATGTCCGCTGAAGTAAAATCGCAAAAAGTGATTATTGTGGATGATGTTTTAGCAACGGGCGGTACATTAAAAGCAGTTCATGAATTGGCGCAAAAATGTCAGCACCAAGTGTTAGGTGCAAGTATTTTCCTTGATTTGCCTGATCTACATGGCGATTTAGGTCTTAATATTTGGTCTGTATTAGATGACAAAACCATGCCCGCAGAAGTTGCATAAGCAAAATTTTTAATTCAAAAGCCCCGTTGATGCGTCTACGGGGCTTTTTTTTGCCATGTTTATGCACTTAAATGGTGCTTTTCAATATATTGAATGAGATGGTTTAGATGTTCTGGTTGGGCTAAACGATGATGTCCACCGTCCATGACTTCAACTTGCATATAATCTTCGAGTTGTGATTGCACCGCATGCATATCTAAGATTTCATCACCAAGTTCTAAATAGGCCATCTGTGGAATATCATTTTGTAAGTCTGCATCTTCAATCGCAGGATAATCATCTCGGAAAACGGGCTGCAAACTTGGATTAGCAATCACGCAAGGAATATGATGAAGCGCTGACATTTTTAATGCCCAATAACCACCAAGACTATGACCAACAATAATATCAGGTCGCATTTTTTCAATAATATCATCATAAAACGCAGCCACAGTGGCAAAATTCAAATTGCGATAATCAACGTCGATACAAAATTTTTGTACGGCATCAATGGCATGGAATTTTGTGGATTCTTTAGATGAGTCCAAACCATGTAGAAACAAAATTTTAGAATGACATGCGCTCATGATCAGGCTTTTTTTACTCGTAATTATAAATAGATAGAATCATTGCAATTGCATTCTATTGTAGAAGTTATAGCCAGATAAAAAATTAGCATTTGGTCTAACAGAGGTCGCTGTTGTAAAGGGTATTAGCGCGGTGAAACAGTCGAGCATGCAGCGCTATTCAATGCTGAAGATGGATCACATGTATATTTTTAGGTTTAAACGTATATTTCTATACAGAATTGCATAATCTGAACAGCGCTTATACTTCGATTTAATGTGGATTTCTGCTATTCTATGCAACTTCCGTTTTTAAACTAACCATATTCGAGGCAGAGATGACGCACAATAACGCTCAATCGACTTCTGAACACACCATTTCCGAAAACGATTTAATTGCACAGCGTCATGCCAAGTTAAAGCAAATCGAAGCGCACGCAGAAGAAACAGGTAAGAGCCCTTGGCCAAATACCTTTAAGCGTGAGCATTATGCTCAAGATCTACAAGACCAATTTGCCGATCAATCGAAAGAACAAATTGAATCTGGCGAAAAGGTACACGTAAAAGTTGCCGGTCGTGTCATGCTTAACCGTGGTTCATTTATTGTGATCCAAGACATGACAGGTCGTATTCAATTATATGTTGCACGTAAAGAACTTGCGCCTGAAGTCCTCGACACCATTAAGAGCCTTGATCTTGGTGATATTATTGCCATCGAAGGTTATATCGGTCGTTCGGGCAAAGGTGATTTGTACGTTCACATCGAACATTTTGAATTGTTGACTAAATCGCTTCGTCCGCTGCCAGATAAATTCCATGGTTTAACTGATACTGAAGCGAAATATCGTAAACGTTACTTAGATTTAATCGTAAACGAAGATACACGTCGTACGTTTGAAATCCGCGCACAAGTGGTTTCAGGTATCCGTTCATTCTTATCAAACAAACGTTTCATGGAAGTTGAAACACCAATGATGCATGTGATTCCAGGTGGTGCATCAGCGCGTCCATTTGAAACACATCACAACGCATTAGACATGCCTTTGTTCTTACGTATTGCCCCAGAGCTTTACTTAAAACGTTTGGTAGTGGGTGGTTTTGAACGTGTGTTCGAAATTAACCGTAACTTCCGTAACGAAGGTGTATCAACACGTCATAACCCAGAATTCACCATGATTGAATTCTATCAAGCCTATGCAGATTATAAAGACTTGATGGAACTCACTGAGCAAATGCTAGAAAAACTAGCCATTGATATTTTGGGTTCAACCGATGTGCCATATGGCGAAGAAGTGTATAGCTTCAAAGGTCCATTCAAGAAAATCTCAATGTTTGATGCGATTCTTGAAAACAACCCACAATTTACGCCTGAAAATGTGGCAGACCGTGAATTCCTTGCCAACTTCGTTCAAAATGAATTGAAAGAACAAGTAAAACCGGGCTTTGGTCTAGGTAAACTTCAAACGATCGTATTTGAAGAAACCGTTGAAACCAAACTTCGTCAACCGACATTCATTACAGAATATCCAGCAGAAACATCTCCATTGGCACGTCGTAATGATACCAATCCACATATTACGGATCGTTTTGAATTCTTCATCGGTGGTCGTGAATTGGCAAATGGCTTCTCGGAATTGAATGATCCAATCGATCAAGCAGAACGTTTCCAAGCTCAAGTTGCTGAAAAAGACGCAGGTGATGATGAAGCAATGCATTACGATGCTGACTTCATTGAAGCACTTGAATATGGCTTACCGCCAACAGCAGGTGAAGGTATTGGTATTGACCGTCTTGTGATGCTATTTGCGAATGCTTCAAGTATTCGTGATGTGATTTTATTCCCGCATATGCGTCATAAAAACGTTTAAGTTGTAACGTTCAAAAAAAACCCGTCATGTGCGGGTTTTTTTTATTGCGCTATTTTATGATAAAAATTTTCTGCTAAAAATGACAGACAAAAAAAACGCAATGATTGGGGTATTCATTGCGTAGAAAAAGGAAATTTGTTTACTGCATCTGTGGAGATATTGATGCTGCTTCCTGAATATGTAGCTATCATAATATTTGCAACTACCAATAACATCAGTCTTCATGTTAATAGATGTTAACTATGGTAAACATTGTGAAGAAAATGTGATGAATAATGCATAAATTTCATTCAAATTAGGCATGAAATGAAAAAAGCCCTTCATTTGAAAGGCTTTTTTATCAAGTGAGGTGAACTAGATTTAGATTAAAAGTGGAATACACCTAAACCTGACTTCACTTCATCTAAGGTTTGTTGCGTGATATCACGACATTTATCTGTGCCGGCTTTTAAAATGTCCATGATGTAGTCAGGATCTTTTTGTAGTTCAAGACGACGTTCACGAATTGGAGTGATCAGTTCTTTTAAAACACCTTCAAGGCGTTTTTTCACTGTACCATCACCCAATCCACCACGACGATAATGTTCTTTCAGTTCTGCGACTGCTTCTTTGTCTGGATCGAAAGCATCAAGATAAGTAAACACCACATTGCCTTCAACTTGACCTGGATCTTCTACACGTAAGTGATTTGGATCGGTATACATTGCATTGACTGCTTTTTTAATATCTTTGTCAGTCGCATCAAGCACAATGGTATTGCCTAAGGATTTTGACATTTTTGCTTTGCCATCAAAGCCCGGTAAGCGACCGACATTAGACAGCAATGCTTTACATTCAGGGAGTAATTCTTGACCAATTTGACGGTTCAAACGACGCACGATTTCATTGGTTTGTTCGATCATTGGAATTTGATCTTCGCCCACAGGCACGACAGTCGCTTTAAATGCCGTAATATCCGCAGCTTGTGCCACTGGATAGCATAAGAAGCCCGCAGGAATATCACGCTCAAAACCACGCATCTGAATTTCAGACTTAATGGTTGGGTTACGTTCTAAGCGAGAAACCGTCACAAAGTTAAGATACAACATCGTGAGTTCATTTAATGCAGGTAAACCTGATTGAACGCAAATGGTTGTTTTTGTAGGATCGATACCAACTGCTAGATAATCTGTTGCCACTTCAATGATATTGCGACGTACTTTTTCAAAGTTATCGGCATTATCGGTAAAAGCTTGTGCATCTGCCAACAATAGGTGTTGGTGATGAGAATCTTGTAAGCCTACACGTGAACGTAATGAGCCCACAAAGTGACCAAGGTGAAGTTGTCCTGTCGGACGGTCGCCAGTCAAAATCACTGGACGATTATCTAGATTACTCATTATCTATCCTAAATCAGTCGTCTTCACGACATTTCTATTGCAACGAATGCAGACATTGTACGGTATTCTTTTTTCGAATGTCAGTCACATTAAAAATCTGGGTAAAAAAATTCATAAGATTTAAACAACTAAATACAATTATTTTAAAGCATTCGATTAATATGGTTGAAAAGACCCTGAGAAAACAACAATGGCCGGCAGCTTATTACTATTATTAGATGACATCGCAACACTCATGGACGATATTGCCCTCATGAGTAAAATGGCAGCCAAAAAAACCGCAGGTGTATTGGGTGATGATTTAGCCTTAAATGCCCAGCAAGTCAGTGGCGTCAATGCGGACCGTGAATTGCCTGTGGTATGGAAAGTCGCCAAAGGCTCATTACTGAATAAATGTATCTTGGTGCCCTTGGCATTACTCATTAGTTATTTTGCCGGTTGGCTGATTAATCCATTATTGGTGATTGGTGGTTTGTTCTTATGCTATGAAGGGGCAGAAAAAATTATTCATAGCCTACATCATCGAAAAGCTAAAGATACAGATACCGCGGAAGCGCGCGTTGCCAAAGCAGAAGTTGACTTGGTTAAATATGAAAATGATAAAGTGAAAGGTGCAATTCGTACCGATTTTATTTTATCAGCTGAAATTGTAGTGATTACCTTGGGCACGGTCGCAGCAGCAACCATGACAACCAAGATTATGGTACTCAGTTTAATTGCCTTGCTCATGACTGTTGGTGTTTATGGCTTTGTTGCCCTGATTGTGAAAATTGATGATGCCGGCTTGTATTTAATTCAAAAAAAATCGGACTTTCAGCAAATGGTCGGGCGTGGCTTATTGGCCTTTGCACCTGTGCTAATGAAACTGTTATCGATTGTGGGCACCGTTGCAATGTTCTTGGTCGGTGGCGGTATTATTAATCATGCGGTGCCGTGGATGCATCATTTTACGGAAGAAAGTGTCGAGCATGTACAAGAGCTGCCTGCACTTGGCAATATTTTAGGTGCATTAACACCGACTTTAATTAACTTTGCAGTTGGTATTTTGGCAGGTATCTTGGTGTTGATTGTGGTGAGTGTTTTTTCTAAATTTTGGCCAAAAACAAAAAAAGATGCAGCGTAATTCATTAAAATAGAAAATGAAATTGAAAAAAGGATAAGGCTATGCGTTGGAAAGGTCGTCGAGTAAGTTCGAATGTAGAAGATCGTCGCGGTGGTGGCGGTGCAAAAGCAGGTGGGATTAGTATTGTGGGGCTAATTGTGGCTTTTGTGGCATGGAAGTTTTTAGGTGTAGATCCACAACAAGCCTATCAAACCACCAAGCAAGTCACCTCAGGACTATCGAGTTCAACAGAAACGCGTGGTTTAGATAATCCAACGCCTGAGCAGCAAGAATCGATTGATTTTGTGGGGACTGTTTTGGCTGATACTGAAGATACATGGAATCAAGTCTTCCAATCGCAGTTGAATCAACAATATGTCGCGCCTAAATTAGTCCTTTTTAATGGTTCTGTGAATTCAGCTTGTGGTGCTGCAGAGTCTGCGATGGGACCGTTTTACTGTCCGGGCGATCAAAAAGTTTATATTGATACTGCGTTCTTTAAAGATATGCGTAATCAGATGGGGATTACAGGTGAGCAAAATGCTACAGAGTTATCCCGTGATGATCAGGCGGGCGATTTTGCACTCGCATACGTCGTTGCCCATGAAGTTGGGCATCATATTCAGACTTTACTTGGCATATCGTCACAAGTTCAGCAGGCACGTCAGCAAGCCAATAAAGTACAAGGCAATCAATTGTCAGTGCGTCAGGAATTACAAGCTGACTGCTTCGCAGGCGTGTGGGCGTATCATAACCATGAACGTACTCAATTTTTAGAACAAGGCGATGTGCAAGAAGCCATGGATGCTGCACATAAAATTGGTGATGACTACTTACAAAAACGTGCAACGGGGCATGTTGTGCCAGACAGTTTTACCCATGGGACCAGTGCACAACGCGTACAGTGGTTTAATACGGGTTTAAAATCGGGTCAAATGTCGGCGTGTGATACGTTTAAACAAGGCGTTTAATCACACTTCATATGATCGTAATAAAAGAGGAGCGTAAAGCTCCTTTTTTATTTACCGATAAAACGTCTAAAGTTCTTCAAAATTTTAAAACTAATAAAGAGTGCTGCCAGTGCAAATAAACCAACGCCAAACACCACATATTTTAAGTTGTGAATATCATTTTGGTAGAACTGCTGAATCTCTTTTTCTGAAAAAGTGAAATCTGACGTTTGGCCTGTACGCGTATCTACATAATTGACATGCTGAATATAGCTCGACTGACCGATCTTGATTAAATCAACAGTGTTAATTTGGCGGCTATGCGTTTGATTGTCATCATTAGAGCAGAGTTTGGTGTAGTGCTCACAACTTGATTTGGCAATATATCCATTCCCTGCAATTAATACGAAAAGTGCATTGTCTGGCTTTTGGTTATTGGAAACCAATACAAACTGTTCTTTGGCAGAACTTGTTAGAGATAATGTTTGAGCCTGTTGATATTTTTCATCTGCATGAATGATGTCATTGATCTTAGTCACACACGTCATCAGTAGTGATAGCGTAATCATAAAAATAACAGCAGCGAAAAATAGTCGGTAAATCAGTTTTACAGTTTGATGCATGGGAGAGTCTTTTTAAAAGTCAAAGTCGATTGCAACGTCAATCAGAATTCGTATGTTAAAGCAACAAATAGGAAAACTGAAAACAAACTTAACTCAATATGATAAAAAATGAGGGTAAAATTATTTTTTCAAATATTTGGATACATTCTATTCCGATATTTAAATTGTCTAGCAGAATATCCAATCCCCAAACCGCACTATAAGGAAACCCGATGGGAAGTTTCTTTTTCTTACAAGTTTTGTCAGTCGTATTTGCACTTTCTATTGCAACCACGATGTTCAATAAGCGTGTCCTTGGTTTTCCGCAAGCAATTGGTGTTCCTATTGTATCTGCAATTTTTGTATTTATATTGCAATGGGGTGCGAGTTTATTACACGGTAATCCTTTCTTTAATATCAATATTGTTAATATTGAAAAAGCTGTCAGAACCATTGATTTCTATGACTTTTTAATCAATGGTGTGATTTGCTTTATCTTAACCTCCTCGGCTTTAAAATTTAAAGTTTCTGATTTACGCAACCATTGGAGACCCATTGGTATTTTAGCCAGCGTGGCTTTGGTGTTCTGTGCAGTCTTCTTTGGTTTAGTGCTGTATGGCTATCAATTCTTAATTGGTAAGCATGTCGATCTTTTGGTCTTGTTACTGCTCGGTGCTGCGTTAGGTGCAACGGATCCGATCGGGATTAAAGGCGTACTCAGTTCCGTGCGTGCACCGCATCATTTAATCGTTAAGCTTGAAGGTGAATCACTCTTTAACGATGCCATGTGTATTGCATTGTTCATGACCTTGTTTAATGTCTTGCAAGGCGAGAATTTTACCGTCATCGGTGTGTTGCAAACCTTACTTTATGAAATTGTCGTTGCAGTCTTGATTGGTTTGGTATTCGGTTTTGCCATTCTAAGAATTTTACGTGGCAAACATGAAATGGAATCGTTGATTCTCACTACCGCTTTATTGGCCTGTGGTTCTTATTTAGTCGCGTTACTTGCTCATGCCTCTGCACCAATTGCATGTGTGATTGGCGGTTTGATTGTCGGTAATAAGTGGAAAGAAATTCTTGCTCGTTCTGACATTGAAGACGTGAATCATTTTTGGCATACCGTCGAAGGTATTATCAATTCATTCCTGTTTACCCTCATTGGGCTTGAACTGTTTATTTTAGATTTAAGCACCAGCTTGGTTCTAGGCGGTATTGTTGCCTTTATCATTTTGCATGCTGCTCGATTCGCTGCCAATCATTTGTCTTTCGCACTGTTCCCAAGTATGCGCAAGAAAAGCTATAACGGCAGTTTGACCATTCTGTCATGGGGTGGGGTACGGGGTGGTATTTCATTGGCACTCATTTTAGCAGTCGCCAATATTCCTGAACTTGAGGAATACAGCAGTATCTTGGTGGGTTATACCTTTATTGTGGTACTTCTGTCAGGTTTGGTCTGTGGTCTTGGTTTGCCTGCCGTGATGAATGCTTTTTATTACAATCCGAATGAAGAGAAAGAGGGCTTCAAAGGCTGGTATCAACGCATGTGCCACAAAATGAATCGTAAAAAATTCCAATATCTTGTCGGTGAAGATCGTCATGGAAATGAAATTATTACCGTCTATAAATCTGAAAATCTGATTGATGAAAAAGCCGAAGATGGTGTAGCTTCTTTGCATAATCCGGAAAAAGTACAAGAAGTGAAACGTTTAGAAAATCCAAATAATTTCTAAAGGTCACGGTTAAATTGCTTTACTTTAAAAGAGAATCTACGGATTCTCTTTTTTGTTTTATAGTAGGCAGCGAGATGGTTCAAGGTGCACTTAACATGACTGATACTTCTGATGAACTCGCAAGATTAATTTTTGCAGTCGTGGATTGTATTCCGTATGGCAAAGTTGCTACCTATGGTGAGGTGGCAAGACTGGCAGGCTTACCTCGACATGCACGTTTGGTTGGACGTGTACTGAGTCAATTGGATGATGAGAGTGATTTGCCTTGGCACCGCGTGATCAATGCACAAGGCCAAATTAGCTTAAAGTGATCTAATGAGTTAGGGCAAAATGTGCAATATCTACGTTTAATTGCAGAGGGCATCGCCTTTAAAGGCAATAAGATCGATTTAAATATGCATTTATGGTTAAGTCAGCATATTTATAATATCACTCCATCTCAATGCGATGATAAGCACACGGTATTAAGATGGAAATGAACCTCAGAAATTTATTTGCGTACAACCAATACTGGAATATCCGTTTCGCCTAAAATACTTTGTGCGACACTGCCTAAAAAGAATTTTTTCAATCCTGTTCGTCCATGTGAACCTATCACAATAAGGTCTGCATTTAGGTTTTTAGCAGCTTTAATAATCTCAGTGTAAATGACTTGACCTTCTAATAACTGTGTATCCACGTGTACACCTTGAGCTGAAAGTCGATCCGTTGCTTCTGCGAGTGTCTTTAGAATTGAGCTACGTGCACGCTCAATCAACTGATTGGTTTGTGCCGCAGTAATATATTCCGCTGCAATATAAGGGTCTAGAGTCAGGACTTGTACCAAGGTAATTTTGCTATTAAATGCCTTTGCAAACTCAGCAGCTTTATCAAAGGCTGCATATGCTGTTTCTGAACCATCAATCGGTACTAAAATATGTTGAAAAGCCATCATTTTTCTCCTTATAAACGCTCAGTTTTTGACTGTATTTATGTTCTCTAGATGATCATAGCGCGCTTTGCAGTAGAATAAAACCAAGTAAATCCCTATGAATTGTATGTATTTTAAGTTTTCGTTTTTTCAATATTTTATGGTGATTTTACTATTGCAAATAGTGCATGCCAAAATAAAAGAGCGGATATAAAAGGGGATGTGCTTTTTTTATTCTTTTACCGTTAAAAGTTAGGGGGGGATAAAATACTCGATTGAAGCATATTATTCACATTGAATTTGTGACGGATCGAGTCGAATTTGAGGTGCAAGCCGTTCAAAGTTTTCAATAATCATCGGGGTTTCTTCATCATATAAGCGCTGTTGAAGTTGCATGATCTTCTTTTGTGACACATGTTGTTGTGCACAATATAAGGCAATTTGATTTTGCTGACTCACTGCTAATCGTTTTGCTGCATCGTACTCACTAAAACGATAAAGCTGCTGTTGCGCTTTACTCAGCTGCACCAAGCTGCGCTTTTGTTGCATGCTTAATAGCGTTTGCTGGTTGATCCATTGAGCCACATCACGCCGCACACCATTATAATTTACAAAGATAGGCGAAATGACTTGGCAAGCCGTTAAGCTGATAATGCTACTGAGAAGTAATATATATTTCATTTTTTAAAGAGCATCCATTTTTTGCGTCATTTTGCGATTAAATATGTGAAAAACATTATAAAAATAACACTTTTGTATGAATTATAGCTCGCGCTATTGCATTTGCATAAAGACTGAACACTTAAGGATGAAAAGACTTGACGGCATACCCTTAAATTACGATAATGCGCACACAGTTTACGGCTATGTAGCTCAGTTGGTTAGAGCACCGCACTCATAATGCGGGGGTCACAAGTTCAAGTCTCGTCATAGCCACCATTTTAAAAGACCAAGCTCTCAGCTTGGTCTCTTTTTTTGTCTGATGAAAAGTAAAACAATCCTTTCATTCAATTATTTTACAATTCCAATAATCTCTTTCTAAAGATAATGCGATCTTCTAAAGCAAAAAAAAATCGCCTAGTTTTCACTAAGCGATTTTGATTCATCAATAAAAAGCAGAATTAGATGCCCGCTTTCCATCCATTGACAATTGGGTAGCGACGTTCACGACTAAAAGCACGTGAACTGATGCGTGGACCAATTGCGCCTTGACGACGTTTGTATTCATTCACATCAACTAAGCGAATCACTTTCTGTACCACTTCGGCATCAAAACCTTTGGCAATGATGTCATCTTGGCTCATGTCTTCTTCGATATATGCATACAAAATAGCATCAAGTACATCATAAGCGGGTAGTGAATCTTGGTCCTTTTGATCTGGACGAAGTTCCGCAGAAGGTGGGCGTGTAATAACACGTTCAGGAATCACTGGGGTTTCTGAAATGCTATTACGATATTTCGCGAGTTCAAACACAATCGTTTTATAAACATCTTTCAATACAGCGAAACCACCGACCATATCACCGTAAAGGGTGCAATAACCGACAGACAGTTCAGACTTGTTGCCTGTTGAAAGTACAAGATTACCGAATTTATTTGAAAGTGCCATCAGCAAGGTGCCGCGTGAACGCGCTTGCAGGTTTTCTTCGGTGGCATCTGCAGGTGCATTGCCAAAGAATGGGAATAGCGTTTGCATAAAGCCGTTTACAATTGGATTGATTTCCGCAATACCAAAGGTGACACCCATATTTTTCGCTTGTTCAGCTGCATCTTCAACACTGATTTGCGCGGTGTATTTGTAGGGCATCATGACTGCTTGTACTTTATCGCCACCAATGGCATCAGCAGCAATGGCTAAGGTGAGTGCAGAATCAATACCGCCAGATAGACCTAAAATGACACCAGGGAAACCTGAACGTTGTACATAATCACGTGTTGCAAGTACTAAGCTTTGATAGATTTCCGCCATAGTATCAAGCTGTGGCGTAATTAAACCTTTGCTAAATTCGTGTTGAGTAGCATCAAAGTCAGCAATGTATACACCTTCTTGGAAGCTTGGCGCTTGAAGTGCAATTTCACCCGATTTGTTCAGCACGAAACTTGTACCATCAAATACAAGATCATCTTGACCGCCGACTTGGTTGCAATACACCAAGTTAATATTCAACTCTTTTGCCAAAGCGGACATGGTTTCAATGCGATGCTGTGGTTTACCCACTTCATAAGGCGATGAATTCAGTACCAAAGCGGTATTGATATTCAGTTGTGCCAATTGTTGAACCGTTGGCAATGACCACACATCTTCACAAATCAGAACGCCAAATTTATGCCCAAGATAGTCAAATACTAAGTGTTGATGACCTTCGGTGAAATAACGTTTTTCATCAAAAACGCTATAGTTTGGCAGAATTTGTTTGTTATAAACACCGAGTACTTCGCCATCTTTCATCACGGCTGCGGAGTTATAGCGTAAACCATCTTCAGTTTGATGAACAAAACCAAACACCATGACAATGTCTTTAACTTCAGACAATTGTTTAAATGCTTGTTCCGTGCGTTTGGTTACGCTCGGGCGTAGGACAAGATCTTCTGCAGGATAACCAATGGTTGAAAGTTCAGGGAAGATAATAATTTGCGCGTCATCTTTTTTAGCCTGATTGGCTTGTTCAATCATTTTTTGGGTATTTGCGTCAATATTGCCAACATGTGGAGAGAATTGTGCAAGGGCAATTTTAAAACTTTTCATTCCAACTAAATCCTATTCCTATAGGTAAACGCACTAAGGTGCTGAATTTTATAATTTTAAGTATTCAGCTGAGTACGTTTGCGACTTAAAATATGCCAAATGGCTAAAATTTAAAAAACATCATGCTTGTATGATATTTAAGTCTTCATTTATAAAGCGAGAAATATCAGACTGCGCTTATTTTATCGAAATTTGACTGAGAAGCCAGCAGTGTTTTGATTGATTTATATATCTACACTGAATTAATCATGAAAAACGTGTCTAAATGTACAGGATTAGTAGGTACTTGTTTATTCAATTGTTTAATGAACTTACATGATGATTGGTTAAAAATATGAAGATATACATTTTAGCTATGACTGATAGTCGGTTTTTAAGATGATATTTGGGATTTTCTTCAGGTAAATATCGCGCGCGATATCACCTTGCTGTTCAATGTTGTAATCCCAGAAGCTTTTATTTGCTTGCAGAGTATAACGATACGGATCATAACGTTTAAAGCTTAAAAAATAAGCACTTTGTAGTAGCGCACCTTTGAGTAAGACAGCAATACCTTGTTGATGCTGATAGATATGGGTCATTTCATGAATAAACAGCGCTCGATAACTTTCCGATTCAAGTGAATAGTCACTTTTATAGAGCAAATTACGCACATGAATATAGCCTGTCGGTGCCATCAGCACATTTTTGGCTTGCCAAGGTAAAAATGGGTGATTCATGATGCGGACATTTTCATAATGAATTTGATTAGCAAAAACCCCTTGGCAAAGTTGAATTTCACCCTCGGTTAAGCTGCGACATTTAAACTGTTTAAAACGAATCAATTTGAGCAGCCAATAGAAAAATATATTCATAACAATCCGCAGGGTTTAAAAGGCTCAATACAATTATAACCGTCAATAAACAATATTGAATCGAATCTCTTGATAAGGGCTCTGACCCCAATTGATAAAGCTGTGGTCTATGCGGCTAAATTTCACTGAATATTGTTAGACATGAACGATCAAAGTTAATTTTTGCCAGTTTAAAGGTGATTTATGCAAATGGCTTGATGCTGATTATCGCTTAATTTCTCTTATCTCTCGGCTTTTAAGCCTAAATGACAACAAAATTTTTCATATAAAGAAGATGAATAAGAGGTGATTATGAGCATATTGCACCGTATAAAAACCAGTGTTGCAAAACGTTGGCCGATTTCTGAATTCGATGCTACACAGCAATCACCGATTATTCCGATACGGCATATGAAATTTGATTTTGAAGCGGAAAAGATTGATCACCACTTTTTCTTAAATGCTGAATTAGCCAGTGCTTATTTTGCTTCGCTCTCTATTTTTTTAACCTATGGCGAAGACTTAGTGATTGATACCGCGCGTTACCACCGTGATCTCTTGACCGATCCAGTATTGCAGCAGCGCGTCACCTCACTTATCGGTCAAGAAGCTTTACATTCTAAATTACACGAAGAGCTAAATGATGCTTTTCGTAATACAGATTTACCGGTAACACTGTTCAGGCATGCAGCAGAATTTGTCTTTGGTTATGGTTTTAATCGCTTACCGCAGCCAATGAAATTATCCCTCATGGCAGGAATTGAGCATTTTACCGCAGTCCTTGCCCAGTACATGATGAATCATGAAGAGATCTTCTTCGAATCGAGTGATGAAAAGCAACGTGCGATTTGGATGTGGCATATGCTTGAAGAATCAGAACATAAAGATATTGCTTACGATGTTTTTCAAAGCCTTTCCAATCAATATTTACTGCGGATTGCAGGCTTTTTCCCTGCACTTATTACGATTTTAGTGCTGATTTCTGCTGCATCACTTGTGGTGCCCTTTTATCGTAAACCCTCCAATTTGATTAGCATGCAATATTGGAAAGATGTACCACGTAGTTTCAAACTGATTTTTGGTTTGCAAGATGGTGTATACGGCAGTACATGGGCGCATATTTTTGATTATCTACGACCGAGCTTTCATCCCAATGATCACGATACGTCGGACTTTTTAAGCTATTACAAAGAACGTTTATTGCATCCTGAAACAGGTGTTTTGACGCCTTATTTTGTTAAGGAATTTACACCTCGGCTCAAAGTTTGATTGTTCAGTTAGGTAATAAGAGGTGAAAGATGGGAATCTTGAAGAAAAAGAATCAACCGAGTCAACATGCATATGCAGTGGTCACGGGTGCGGGAAGTGGAATTGGACGAGAGTTTTGTATTGAATTAGCGAAACGTGGTGGTGCAATCGTGTGTGCTGATATTGATGTATCAACTGCACAAGCCACGGTTGATATGTTGAAAACACAATATCAATGTCATGCTTTTGCAGTCCAATGTGATGTAGGGGTGTCAGAACAGGTTGCTCAACTTGCAGAGCAGGCAGAACAGTTGCTTGGTCATGCTGTAACTTTAGTCATTAATAATGCAGGCGTGGGATTGGGTGGTAAGTTTGATGAAACCAGCTTAGCCGATTGGCAATGGTGTATGCACGTCAATTTATGGGGCGTGATTCATGGTTGCCATTACTTCGTCCCTAAACTCAAACAACAGGGGGGAGGTGCAATTATCAATATTGCTTCTGCGGCTGCTTACACGGCAGCACCTGAAATGAGTGCATACAATGTCACCAAGTCCAGTGTCTTGGCTTTATCTGAAACGCTTTCATCGGAGTTAAAGCGTAGCAATATTCGTATCAATGTGGTCTGTCCGACCTTAGTGCCGACCAATATTATGAAAAATGGGCGCTTACCTCAGCATTATTCTGCTTTAGCGGATGATTTGCTCAGCAATCATGCTTTTGTCAGTACTGAAGATGTCGTGAAAAAGGCGCTTCATCAGCTCGACCGTGGCAAGCTATATACCATTCCACAACCCGATGCCAAAATTTTCTGGTGGCTAAAGCGTGCTTCTCCAAGTATGTATGTCAAAGTGTTGGGAATGGGTTATCCCATTTTTATGAAATATGTACAGAAAAAATGAGTAAGACAATGGAAGCACAAAAACAAAAAAATCGACAAGCAAATGCGAAGAATCTGGCAGATAAAAAGCAAGCTAACAACACAAATCAGCCTCAAACCAAAGCTCATGTAGAACCACTTCAAGCGCATCAAACTCAGCCGAAACAGGAGCCATCATCGCCTAAACAGAAGGCAACTAAATCTAAAATATATGACACGATTATTATTGGTGCGGGTATTTCTGGACTTGCTGCAGCACATAAAATGCTTGAAGCGGGTTTAGATGATTTTATCGTGTTAGAAAAAGCGCAATCTTTAGGAGGAACATGGCGGGATAATACTTATCCAGGCTGTGGTTGTGATGTGCCATCTGCGTTGTATTCATTTTCTTTTGCGCCAAGCCAACAGTGGAACTATCTTTTTGCCCGTCAACCCGATATTTTAAAGTATCTCAATGATGTTGCAGACACCTTTCAGCTTAAAGAGAAAATAGCATTTGAACATAGCTTGTTAAATGCGCATTGGAATGAAAAAGAAAGTGTGTGGGAATTGCAAACGTCACAAGGGGACTACGTGGCTAAAACAGTCATTTTTGCCACAGGACCGATTACAGAACCACAAATTCCAAAGATTAAAGGTATTGAAACTTTTAAAGGTGAAATGTTTCATTCAGCGCGATGGAACCATGATGCTCATTTAGCGGGCAAGCGGATTGCCGTGATTGGTACGGGTGCTTCAGCTATTCAATTTATTCCGCAGATACAGCCATTGGCAAAACATTTATATGTGTTGCAACGCACAGCACCATGGGTCTTACCCAAACCCGATCTAGCGATTCGCAGCCAATATAAAGAGTTGCTAGAAAAATATCCAAGCATTCAAAAGGGTTGGCGTCATGCTGTTTCTCAATCTTTAAATCTGATTAATTTGGGATTACGTCACCCTAAGGCACTTGAGCCTGTCAATTATTTAAGTCGGCAATTGTTAAAATTACAGGTTAAAGATCCAGTATTAAGATCGGCAGTGACAGCAAAATTCAGCATCGGCTGTAAGCGCTTATTATTTTCTAATCATTATTATCCAGCGCTACAGCAACCGAATACAACGCTGATTGACCAAGGCTTGGTGGAAATTGACGGCGATACTGTGGTGGCTGCCAATGGTGAGCGTCGAGAAGTCGATGTGATTATTTGGGGCACAGGTTTTGAAGTTTCACATCCACCCATTGGTCGACACGTCCATAATGCACAGGGCATTAAACTTGTAGATGTCTGGAAAGATAGCTCGCCAGAGGCATTTTTGGGCACGAGTTTGGCGCATATGCCTAATGCTTTTTTAGTTTTGGGCCCTAATATTTTGTTATATGACTCATTTATTGGTATTGCTGAAGCGCAAGTTGACTATATTGTGAGTGGTTTGTTACAGATGAAACAGCAGCAATTCAAGCGTTTTGAAATCAAGCCGGATGTGCTGCGCTATCATAATGTAAAAGTACAAGCCAATGTGAAGAACACGGTATTTAATACGGGTGGTTGTCAAAGTTATTATCTGGATCAAAATGGACGAAACTTTGCGGCATGGCCATGGTCATTGACAACATTAAAGCAGCGCTTAAAACAACTTGATTTAAAACATTATGATGTTATTTAAATAAGAATTGAATGAGCTGATGCGTGACTTGTGCTCTATCTAAATAATGATACTTTGCTGTAAAAATAAAAAAACCGCCTAAAAGGCGGTTTTTTCAAATCATTAAATTCTCAGAGAATTAACGACCTTGGATGTCACGTTGAATTTCACCAGTGTAAAGTTGGCGTGGACGACCGATCTTGTAAGGACCGCTATGCATTTCTAACCAGTGGCTGATCCAACCAACAGTACGTGCAAGCGCGAAGATTACAGTGAACATTTCAGTCGGGATACCGATCGCTTTAAGGATGATACCTGAGTAGAAATCTACGTTCGGGTAAAGGTTACGTTTAATGAAGTATTCATCAGACAACGCGATACGTTCAAGTTCCATAGCCAAAGCAAGTTGTGGATCGTTGATGCCAAGCGCAGCAAGAACTTCATCACAAGTTTCTTTCATGACTTTCGCACGTGGATCGAAGTTTTTGTAAACTCGGTGACCGAAGCCCATAAGTTTAACTTCTTTGGTTTTTACTTTTTCCATGAAGCCAGCAACGTTTTCTACAGAGCCGATTTCATCAAGCATCTTAAGAACAGCTTCGTTCGCGCCACCGTGCGCAGGTCCCCAAAGTGCAGAGATACCAGCAGCAATACATGCATACGGATTCGCGCCAGTAGAACCAGCTAAACGTACAGTCGATGTAGACGCATTTTGTTCGTGGTCAGCATGAAGTGTGAAGATGCGGTCCATTGCTTTAGCAAGGATTGGATCAACTTTGTAATCACGATCAGCAGGTGTTGCAAACATCATGTGAAGGAAGTTTTCAGCGTAGTTCAAGTCGTTACGTGGGTAAACAAACGGTTGACCGATTGTGTACTTGTAGCTCCAAGCCGCCAAAGTAGGAATCTTAGCGATTAAACGGATCGCTGTGATTTCACGGTGATCAACGTTTTCGATGTCTAAGTTGTTGTGGTAGAACGCAGATAACGCGCCAACAACACCAACCATGATCGCCATAGGATGCGCATCACGACGGAAACCGTTGTAGAAACGACTTACTTGGTCGTGAACCATCGTGTGGTTACGTACTTTAGCGTCGAATTCTTCTTTTTGCTCAGCAGTTGGAAGCTCGCCATTAAGAAGTAGGTAGCAAGTTTCTAAGTAATCCGCTTTAGTTGCTAATTGGTCGATTGGGTAACCACGGTGTAAAAGTACACCTTTACCGCCATCGATGAACGTGATTTTAGACTCGCACGCAGCAGTCGCCATAAAACCAGGATCAAAAGTAAAGTGGCCTGCAGCCAACACATCTTTAACGTCGATTACATCTGGGCCCAATGTACCGCTGTAAATTGGTAGTTCAATTTCTTTGCCATCAAGTTGTAAAACGGCTTTTTTGCCAGTTGCTTCAGACATTCAATAGATCTCCTGTCCTGGTGAATGTTTATCCGAGTTGTTTATCAATTTTGTAGTGAACAAAACGGATGGATCAAAATTTGCTATAAGATTAGTGAGTACTGAAATTTTGTCAATTATACTTATGGATGAAAGCGTGCACTTGCACGTCGTATAACTTGATTAATCTTGTTATAAAAAGATCAATAAAATCACAGTATCAAGTCGCTATAATAAGTTAAATTTTGAATGAGGTGCATAAAAAAATGCAATCATCCGCGCGAATGTTGCAAATTTTCAAACTCTTAGATTGACTTTAAAAATACTGCCAGCCTCATGAATATAGGCGTAAAAGCATATAAATCCTTCATTTAAGAGCGAGCATAATGTGTTGCCTGAATCCGGCAAAGGGTCAATTAAACGTCAGCTTTTGTTGTTTGTTTGATTAAAAAATAACTAAAATTATGCAACTAAATGTACATTTTTTGAGTTTTTAAAAATAAATAAATGGTTTTTTGAATGCAAAATACTCGATTTTCTTAAAAAATCTATGGTGAAGACGAATCTAAGTGATTCTTTCGTTTAATGATATTAAATTAAAAGTCATTTGAAAAAATACATGGTATTTCGAGGGGAAATGTAGCTGAAGCATGATGCTTTAAAAGGGTTGGATTTAATTTGTTGCGACAGTGTGCGCCTTTAGTCTAAAGAAGCAGGGTGCTCTACAGTATAGATTCTGACTCAAATACACGCATTTAACTATTCAAAAACAATAAAATAGCGTGTATAAATGGGTGTTGTGAATAGAGTGGAAAGGATCTTATTGTTGTTAATGATTCTTATTTAAGGCTTTTTTACTCAAAATGTCATTTTCAGTTGTTTGTATTTTGATAGTTCACGTTTTATAATTCAGTGTCGTTTTATATTTAGGCAAGCATTTGTCTAATAATGCCAGCTTTCCTTCGAATTAATTCCAACAAACTCCGGATGGAGTTTTTACTTACAGGATGCCCGCTGTGAAAAGCAACAGACCTGTCAATTTGTCCATGGGTCAAGTTTTAGAAGTAAACTTAAAATCCCCTGTGGCTATTGCATCAATTTTACACCGTCTTTCAGGTGTGATCGTATTTTTACTCGTACCGGTACTTTTATGGATTTTAGACAAGTCATTGTCTTCTCCAGAAGGTTTTGCACAAGTCCAAGAAATCTTTAATAGTTTTATTGTGCGCTTTATTGTATGGGTATTTGTAGCCGGTTTAATTTTCCACTTTATCGCGGGCGTTAAGCATTTACTTGCTGATGTTGGCGTGGCGGAAGAACTGCAAAGCGGTCGCATCGCAGCTACTATTTCATTAATCTTGTCTGCAATCGGTATTGTTGCGTCATTTGTATGGATCGTACTCTAATGAAAAGTGCTACTGGTTTCTCGGGTTCAGGCTCTCGCGATTGGTTTATCCAACGTGTGAGTGCGGTTGTGCTTGCTGTTTACACTGTTGTGGTTTTTGGTTGGGTTCTGTTAAATGGCGGATTCAACTTTGAACAGTGGTACGGCTTTATGATGACATTACCAATGAAGATTTTATCTTTATTGGCAGTCTTATCTCTTGTTGCACATGCTTGGATTGGTATGTGGCAAGTATTCACAGACTATGTGACGACTCGCCAAATGGGTCCTTCAGCTTCAGGTTTACGCCTTGTACTGACTTCAGCAGTGATTATTGCTGTATTTGCATATGCAATCTGGGCGATCCAGATTTTTTGGGCGAATTGATAGGAAACAATCATGGGCGCTATAACCCCTAAAGAAGATTACACAAATATTCCACACGAAACTTTCGATGCAGTCATCGTTGGTGGTGGTGGTTCAGGTATGCGTGCTTCTTACCAACTTGCTCAAGCTGGTTTGAAAGTTGCGGTACTGACAAAAGTATTCCCAACACGTTCACATACTGTGGCAGCACAGGGTGGTATTGGTGCATCTCTTGGTAATATGCAAGAAGATAACTGGCATTACCACTTCTACGACACAGTTAAAGGTTCAGACTGGTTAGGTGACCAAGACGCGATCGAGTTTATGACGCGTGAAGCGCCTCAAGTGGTTTATGAACTTGAACACCTTGGTATGCCATTTGACCGTAATGCGGATGGTACAATTTACCAACGTCCATTCGGTGGTCACGCAGCAAACTATGGTGAAAAACCAGTGCCACGTGCATGTGCTGCAGCCGATCGTACTGGTCATGCACTGCTTCACACGCTATATCAAAGCAATGTGAAAATGGGTACTCAATTCTTCGTAGAATGGATCGCACTTGATTTGATCCGTAACGAAGAAGGTGATGTGCTTGGCGTAACAGCAATTGACCAAGAAACAGGTAAAATTGCGGTATTCCAAGGTAAAGCAACATTGTTTGCAACTGGTGGTGCGGGTCGTGTGTATCGTGCATCTACAAATGCATATATCAACACTGGTGACGGTCTTGGTATGGCAGCACGTGCGGGTATTCCATTGCAAGATATGGAATTCTGGCAGTTCCACCCGACAGGTGTTGCGGGCGCAGGCGTGTTGTTGACAGAAGGTTGTCGTGGTGAGGGTGCAATCCTTCGTAACGATTCTGGCGAGCCGTTCATGGAGCGCTATGCACCAACATTGAAAGACTTGGCACCACGTGACTTCGTATCACGTTCTATGGACCAAGAAATCAAAGAAGGTCGTGGTTGTGGTCCGAAAAAAGACTACATCTTGCTTGATATGACGCACTTGGGTGCTGAAACAATCATGAAACGTCTTCCATCTGTATTTGAGATTGGTAAGAAATTCGCGAACGTTGATATCACTAAAGAGCCAATTCCTGTTGTACCGACAATCCATTATCAAATGGGTGGTATTCCAACGAATATTCACGGTCAAGTGGTTGTTCCTGAAACACGCGAAACTGAAGAATTGGTTGCAAACTACAACAAAGAAACAGGTGTGTACTCACACAATGCAGGTGAACGTAACTTCACTAAACCTGTAAAAGGTTTCTATGCAATTGGTGAATGTTCTTGCGTATCTGTACATGGTGCAAACCGTTTAGGTACCAACTCACTGCTTGACTTGGTTGTATTTGGTAAAGCTGCGGGTGAACATATTGTTGATTACGTGACTAAACATCACGGTGATGAATATGCGCCACTTCCAACAACTGTACTTGAGCAAACTGTTGCACGTATTCGTAAATTAGACGAATCAACAACAGGTGAAAATGCGCAAGAAGTTGCTGATGCTATTCGTGATATCGTTCAAGATCATGCAGGTGTATTCCGTACTTCAGCATTGCTTGAAGAGGGTGTTAAGCAAATCCTTGCAATCGAGCCACGCGTTCGTAACATTCATTTGAAAGACAAATCTAAAGTATTCAACACTGCGCGTATTGAAGCACTTGAAGTTGAAAACTTGTATGAAGTCGCGAAAGCAACCTTGATTTCTGCGGCTGCGCGTAAAGAGTGTCGTGGTGCGCATACGGTTGTTGATTACGAGTTACCACCTGATCATGCAGAATATCCGTACGGTCGTCGTGATGATGAGTGGATGAAACACACATTATGGTTCGCAACAGATAACCATCTTGAGTACAAACCAGTACGTTATAAACCGTTATCGGTTGATGCGATTCCACCGAAACCACGTACATTCTAATTAGGAGAGTTGAGATGAGTAGAGGTACTCGTACATTTAATATCTACCGCTACGATCCTGATAAGGATGCAGCACCGTACATGCAAACGTTCAAGCTTGAATTGACTGATAAGCATCGTATGTTGCTTGATGCGCTTCTTGCATTGAAAGTTCAAGACGAATCTTTGACTTTCCGTCGTTCATGCCGTGAAGGGATCTGTGGTTCTGATGGTGTGAACATTAATGGTAAAAATGGTTTAGCGTGTCTTTGGAACCTAAACGATTTACCAGAAACCATCACGATTCGTCCTTTACCTGGTTTGCCAGTGATTAAAGATTTAGTTGTGGATATGAATCAGTTCTACGCACAATATGACAAAATTCATCCATTCTTAATTAACAATCAACCTGCGCCACCAAAAGAGCGTTTACAGTCTCCTGAAGAACGTGAACACCTTGATGGTTTGTATGAATGTATTCTTTGTGCATGTTGTTCAACATCATGCCCATCATTCTGGTGGAACCCTGATAAATTCTTGGGTCCTTCAGCATTGTTGAATGCATACCGTTTCATCATTGACTCACGTGACTCTGCAACACAAGAACGTTTGGCTCGTCTTGACGATCCATTCTCATTGTTCCGTTGTAAAGGCATCATGAACTGTGTATCGGTATGTCCAAAAGGCTTGAACCCTACAAAAGCAATCGGTCACATCCGTAACATGCTTTTAGATATGGCAGGCTAATTGACTGATCGTTCAGTTTGAAAAAAAGCACACCTTTGGGTGTGCTTTTTTTATGTTTTTCTATTCAAAATACGATTTAAACTTATAAATTTGCTCGGATGAAGAATGGACTAAAAGTGTAGTAATCATGTGCGGGTTAAATTGCTCAAGTAAAGTGCAAAAATCAGGATTTATTTTTTTGAATTATTCGTCATTATAGTGCTAAAACAGAACTGAATATTATTACAGATGATGTTATGATATAACGCAGTAAGTAAGAGGGTAGGTTCATCAATTTACTCTCTTTTTTGTTTGTTTAGAATATCTAATACTTTAGTCTATGATGTATGTTTATTTTAAACAACACGCCATAGATTAGCGCAAAATTGCGCTGTTGTATTTAGTCAATTTATGAGCGGTATGTGTCAAAAAAATCAATTGAAAAGTTGAGTATGTGATAGCATTTGCAGCACATCTATATTTAAAAAAACCATGATTTATGTACATTTTTCAAACATTGGACATGCATGGCTTGGTATATAAATGTAAACAAAAGTCGTTTTAGCAAAAATGTTGGTTTGACCGATCTTTTTTCTAAGTCGATTTGCAAAAAATTGCTCGGTTTCGATCGGGTATCCAATGGGTGATGATGCCGCTGAGGGGCGTTATTATTCATTAAGTATACCGAGGTGTTCTTGGTGTGCTGATAACGCCTCATGGCTTATGCCTTATGGGGGACTAATGTCATCTTACAAATATGACATTAATAATCCTGGGTTTTGCTTATAAAGCATCCTGAAAATGTTTTTGCAATAGGAAATGGGTCCACAAATGCAAGAAGTTGCTGACGCTCTGCGTCTTGACACTGAACTAAGCGCTGATAGTGCAGCGTATATTGAAGAACTTTATGAGCAGTATTTAACCGCTCCAGAATCAGTAGGTGCTGACTGGCAGGAATACTTCGGTAAATTCCCTAAAGGTGATCAACCTCATAGCAATGTACGTGAGCAATTCCTTCTCCTAGGTCGTAACTCAAGTCGTGTTCAGCCTGTGGTTCAAAGTGCGGTAAGCTCAGAACATGAACGTCGTCAAATTGGCGTATTACAACTGATTGCTGCCTACCGTAACCGCGGTCACCAAAAAGCAAAACTTGATCCATTAGGTCTTGCAAAACGTGAACAAGCTTTCGACTTAGAATTGAGCGCTCACGGTTTAACCCAATCTGACCTAGACACTGTATTCAATACCGGTAATCTTGCGATTGGTAAAGAAGAAGCGACACTGGGTGAAATTATTGCTGCATTAGAATCAACTTACTGTTCTACAGTTGGTTCTGAATACATGCACATTGTTGATACCAAAGAAAAACGTTGGATTCAACAACGCCTTGAAGGTGCTCGCGGTCAATTTAACTTCAATGCAGATCAGAAAAAACACGTCCTTGAACGTTTAACTGCAGCTGAAGGTCTTGAAAAATACCTCGGTAACAAATTCGTTGGTGCAAAACGTTTTGGTGTAGAAGGCGGTGAGTCTTTCATTCCAATGGTTGACAGCTTAATTCAACGCGCTGGTGCAGTGGGTTGTAAAGAAGTTGTGATTGGTATGCCACACCGTGGTCGTTTAAACCTTCTTGTCAACATTATGGGTAAAAACCCAGCTGACTTGTTTGGCGAGTTCGAAGGCAAAACCTTAGCGAAAAAAGGTTCTGGCGACGTTAAATATCACCAAGGTTTCTCATCAAATGTCATGACTACAGGTGGCGAAGTTCACTTGGCATTGGCATTTAACCCATCACACTTAGAAATCGTTGGGCCTGTTGTTGAAGGTTCTGTACGCGCACGTCAAGTTCGTCGTAAAGATATCGGTGGTGATGACGTATTACCAATTATTGTTCACGGTGATGCAGCATTTGCAGGTCAAGGTATTAACCAAGAAACCTTCCAAATGTCACAAACACGTGGCTTTACAGTAGGTGGTACAGTTCACATCGTTGTAAACAACCAAGTGGGCTTCACAACATCTGATCCACGTGATGCGCGTTCTACAGAATACTGTACTGACATCGCAAAAATGATCCAAGCACCGATCTTCCATGTGAACGGTGATGATCCTGAAGCGGTATTGTTTGTTGCACAGTTGGCACATGATTTCCGTCATACATTCCGTAAAGATGTTGTGATTGACATGTTCTGCTACCGTCGTCGTGGTCATAACGAAGCGGACGAACCTGCTGCAACTCAACCAATGATGTATCAAGTGATTACGAAAAAAGCGACAACACGTACGCTTTATGCAGATCAACTTGTACAACAAGGTATTTTGGATCGTGCGACTGCTGACGCGATGGTTGAACAGTATCGTTCTGATCTTGAAGCAGGTAAACACGTTGCCAATGCACTTGTGCTTGAACCAAATACAAAAATGTTTGTGGATTGGAAACCTTACTTAGGTCATGAATACACAGACGAATGGGATACAACATTCCCAATCGAACGCTTAAAAGAACTTGGTCAAAAAATGCGTGAGCTTCCTGAAGGCTTCGTAATGCAACGCCAAGTATCGAAAGTGATCGATGACCGTTTAAAAATGCAAACTGGCGAAATGCCATTGAACTGGGGTGCTGCTGAAACTTTAGCGTATGCATCCGTTCTTGATGAAGGCTTCCTGGTTCGTTTAACAGGTGAAGACGTAGGTCGTGGTACATTCTCACACCGCCATGCGAAACTTCATAACCAAGTGGATGGTTCAACTTACATTCCATTATGTAACTTGAAAGAAAACCAACCACGTACTGCAATCTATGACTCTTTATTGTCAGAAATGGCAGTGCTTGCATTTGAATACGGTTATGCAACCACGCTTCCAAAGAGCCTTGTGATTTGGGAAGCGCAGTTCGGTGACTTCGCAAACTGTGCACAAGTGGTGATTGACCAATTCATCTCATCTGGTGAAACCAAATGGGAACGTGTGTGTGGCTTAACCATGCTTCTTCCACACGGTTTTGAAGGTCAAGGTCCTGAGCATTCATCTGCACGTTTAGAACGTTTCTTACAGCTATGTGCTGAAGACAACATGCAAGTGATTACACCGACTACGCCTGCACAGATTTATCATGCGCTGCGTCGTCAAGCACTTCGTCCAATCCGTAAACCATTGATCGTCACTTCACCGAAGTCGCTTCTTCGTCACAAACTTGCAACGTCTACGCTTGAAGAGCTTGCAACTGGTTCATTCCAAACTGTGATTGATGAAGTTGATAACATCAACAAGTCAGACGTGACTCGTCTTGTGCTTTGTGGTGGTAAGGTTTACTACGATTTAGTTGAAAAACGTCGTGAAAAAGAATTAAACAACACTGCGATCGTTCGTATTGAACAATTGTATCCATACCCAGAAGCACGTCTTGCTGAAGTTCTTGCACAATATCCAAATGTGAAAGAGCTTGTTTGGGCTCAAGAAGAGCCTAAAAACCAAGGTGCTTGGTTGTTCATTGCACCTCGTTTATATGACGACGTGATGAAAGCGGGTAAACAAGTCCGTATTAGCTACGCTGGCCGTGAAGCATCTGCTGCACCGGCTTGTGGTTCACCATATTTGCATGCAAAACAACAAGCTCAGCTCGTTAACGACGCTTTAGCGATCGATGCTGAATAATCCAGGAGATTCTAAAATCATGGCAACCGAAATTAAAGCACCGGTATTCCCAGAGTCAGTTGCAGACGGTACGATTGCAACTTGGCATAAACAACCAGGTGAAGCAGTATCACGTGATGAAGTGATCTGTGATATTGAAACTGATAAAGTTGTTTTAGAAGTTGTTGCTCCTGCGGATGGCACACTTGCATCGATCATTAAAGGCGAAGGCGATACTGTTCTTTCAAATGAAGTGATTGCTCAGTTTGAAGAAGGTGCTGTATCTGGCGCTGCTCAAACTCAAGCGGTTCAATCTGAAGAGAAAGTTGAACAAGCTGCTGCACAAACTGAAGCAGGTAATTCACCAATCGTTGAACGTGCACAAGTGCAAGATCAAGCGCCTGCAGTACGTAAAGCATTGACTGAAACTGGTATTGCTGCGAGCGATGTTGCTGGTTCTGGTCGTGGTGGTCGTATCACTAAAGAAGACGTTGCAAATCATCAAGCGAAACCGGCTGCTCCTGCTGCTGCACCTTTAAGTGTTGCTGTAGGCGAACGTATCGAAAAACGTGTTCCGATGACTCGTCTTCGTAAGCGTGTTGCTGAACGTCTTCTTGCTGCAACGCAAGAAACTGCAATGCTCACAACGTTTAACGAAGTGAACATGAAACCAATCATGGAAATGCGTGCACAATATAAAGATGCATTCGAAAAACGCCATGGTGCACGTCTAGGCTTCATGTCATTCTTCGTGAAAGCAGCAACTGAAGCACTTAAACGCTACCCAGCGGTAAATGCTTCTATTGATGGCAACGACATCGTGTATCACGGTTTCTATGACATCGGTGTAGCTGTTTCATCTGAACGTGGTCTTGTAGTTCCTGTTCTTCGTGATACAGACCGCATGAACTATGCTGAAGTTGAAAATGGTATCCGTGCTTACGCTGCGAAAGCGCGTGATGGCAAATTGGGTATCGAAGATATGACTGGCGGTACATTCACCATCACAAATGGTGGTACGTTCGGTTCATTGCTTTCTACACCTATTCTAAATACACCACAAACCGCTATTTTGGGTATGCATAAAATCCAAGAGCGTCCAATGGCGGTAAATGGTCAAGTTGAAATCTTGCCAATGATGTACTTAGCGCTTTCTTATGACCACCGTTTAATCGATGGTAAAGAAGCCGTAGGCTTCCTTGTGACAATCAAAGAATTGTTAGAAGAACCAGCACGTCTTATCCTTGACCTATAATTTATACACTTAAAATCTCCCCAAATCCCTCTTTTTAAAGAGGGGCTGTCCCCCTTTGTGAAAGGGGGATTTAGGGGGATTATTTGGAGATAAACATGTCTCAATTTGATTTAGTTGTAATTGGTGGTGGCCCGGGTGGCTACGAAGCGGCAATTCGTGCAGCTCAACTTGGCTTTAAAGTTGCGTGTATTGAAAAACGCATCCATAAAGGCAAACCATCTTTAGGTGGTACATGCTTAAACGTGGGTTGTATCCCATCAAAAGCATTGCTTGATTCATCTCACCGCTATGAAGATACGGTTCATCACTTAGATGATCACGGTATTACCACAGGTGACGTGAAGTTTGATCTTGCAAAACTTCTTGCGCGTAAAGATAAAATTGTTGACCAATTGACGATGGGTATCGATGGCCTACTTAAAGGCAACGGTATCGAATGGTTAAAAGGTACAGGTAAATTACTTGCAGGTAAAAAAGTTGAGTTTGTATCGCATGAAGGCGAAACTCAAATTTTAGAGCCTAAATTCGTGATTCTTGCGACAGGTTCTGTGCCAATTAATATTCCATCTGCTCCTGTAGATCAAAACATTATTGTTGATTCGACTGGCGCACTTGAATTCCAAGAAGTACCTAAGCGTTTAGGTGTGATTGGTGCGGGCGTGATCGGTCTTGAGCTTGGTTCGGTTTGGCGTCGTTTGGGTGCTGAAGTTGTTGTATTTGAAGCAATGGATGCATTCTTACCAATGGCTGATAAAGCCTTGGCAAAAGACTACCAAAAACTATTGACTAAACAAGGTCTTGATATTCGCGTTGGTGCGAAAGTATCGGGTACTGAAGTTAATGGTTCAGAAGTAACTGTTAAATACACCCAAGCTAGCGAAGACAAAGAACAAACGTTTGATAAGTTGATCGTTTGTGTGGGTCGTCGTGCATATGCTGAAGGTCTATTGGCTGATGATTGCGGTATCAAACTCACTGAACGTGGTTTGGTTGAAGTGAATGACTTCTGCGCGACCTCTGTTGATGGCGTATATGCAATTGGTGACTTGGTTCGTGGTCCAATGCTTGCACATAAAGCAATGGAAGAAGGCGTGATGGCAGTTGAACGTATGCACGGTCATGCGGCTCAAGTGAACTACGACACCATCATTTCTGTGATCTATACACACCCAGAAGCGGCATGGGTTGGTTTGACAGAACAGCAAGCCAAAGACAAAGGTCATGAAGTGAAAACGGGGCAATTCGGTTTTGCTGCAAATGGTCGTGCTATGGCTGCTGGCGAAAATGCTGGTTTCGTGAAGTTTGTTGCTGATGCAAAAACAGACCGTTTATTGGGTATGCACGTGATTGGACCTGCTGCGTCTGATATCGTTCACCAAGGTATGATCGCACTTGAGTTTGTATCATCTGTTGAAGATCTTCAGTTAATGACATTTGGTCATCCAACATTCTCTGAAGTGGTTCACGAAGCTGCACTTGCCGTTGATGGTCGTGCCATTCACGCGATTCAACGTAAGCGTAAGTAATTCGAAAAAAAGAGCGGCTTAGGCCGCTCTTTTTGCATTTGATGGTTGTTTTTGTATGAATAATCATCTAAAAATAATGATAAGAAATAATTTTAATTTTTAGCACCAAAGCTGCGTTGACGGATGTCTGGGTTTTGGGAAGTCATAACAACGTAAGAATAGAAAAGGTTGATGAATGAATTTACATGAATATCAAGCAAAAGCGTTATTAAAAAAATATGGTATGCCTGTCCAAGAAGGTATTTTGGCAACCAATGCAGAAGAAACCGTTGCCGCGTTTGAGCAGCTTGGTGGAAAGTTTGCAGTGCTTAAAGCACAAGTGCATGCTGGGGGGCGTGGTAAAGCAGGCGGTGTGAAAGTAGTTAAATCTGCTGACGAAGCTGCCGAATATGCTAATCAAATCATTGGTTCACGCTTAGTCACTTATCAAACCGATAGTCTTGGTCAGCCAGTTAATAGCATTTTAGTGTCTGAGGATGTTTATCCTGTAGAACGTGAATTGTATTTAGGTGCTGTAGTCGATCGTTCGAGCCGTCGCATTACCTTTATGGCATCCACTGAGGGGGGGGTCGAAATTGAAAAAGTGGCTGAAGAAACCCCAGAAAAAATTATTAAAGTTGAAGTTGATCCTTTAGTTGGTTTAATGCCATTCCAAGCCCGTGAAACCGCATTTGCTTTAGGTTTAAAAGATGGACAAATCAATCAATTTGTTAAAGTGATGACAGCCGCTTATCAAGCATTTATTGAAAATGACTTTGCACTCTTTGAAATTAATCCACTGTCTGTACGTGAAAATGGCGATATTTTGTGTGTCGATGCTAAAGTGGGTATTGATTCCAATGCACTATATCGTTTGCCTGAAGTGGCTGCGCTTCGTGATAAATCACAAGAAAATGAGCGTGAACTAAAAGCCTCTGAATTTGATCTGAACTATGTGGCTTTAGAAGGTAATATCGGTTGTATGGTCAATGGCGCAGGACTTGCCATGGCGACCATGGACATTATTAAACTCTATGGCGGTCAACCTGCGAACTTCCTTGATGTTGGTGGCGGTGCAACCAAAGAACGCGTGATTGAAGCCTTTAAAATTATTCTTGCCGATACCTCGGTACAAGGCGTATTAATTAACATTTTTGGTGGGATTGTACGTTGTGACATGATCGCAGAAGCGATTATTGCAGCGGTTCAAGAAGTAAATGTCACTGTGCCTGTCGTTGTTCGCTTAGAAGGAAATAACGCAGAACTGGGTGCCAAATTACTCGATGAATCTGGTTTGAAATTGATTTCTGCAAATGGCTTGGCTGATGCTGCAGAAAAAATTGTCGCTGCAGTGAAAGCATAAGGAGATCAAGCATGAGCGTATTAGTTAATAAAGACACAAAAGTATTGGTACAAGGATTTACTGGTAAAAACGGGACTTTTCATTCAGAGCAATCCATTGCTTATGGTACAAAAGTGGTCGGTGGCGTAACACCGGGGAAAGGCGGTACACAACACCTCAATTTACCTGTATTCAACACCATGAAAGAAGCGGTGCGTGAAACAGGTGCAACAGCGACCTCAATTTACGTGCCTGCGCCTTTTGTTTTAGATTCAATTATTGAATCCATTGATGCCGGTGTTGAGCTGATTGTCGTGATTACCGAAGGTGTTCCAACGTTGGATATGCTCAAAGCCAAACGTTATTTAGAAACCTATGGTAATAATGCACGTCTCATCGGTCCAAACTGTCCGGGTATTATCACACCGGGGGAATGTAAGATCGGGATTATGCCGGGTCATATTCATCAACCGGGTAAAATTGGGATTATCTCGCGTTCAGGTACATTGACTTATGAAGCTGTGGCACAGACCACGAAGCTTGGACTTGGTCAATCGACTTGTATCGGCATTGGTGGTGACCCAATTCCGGGTATGAACCAAATTGACTGCTTGAAACTGTTCCAAGACGACCCTCAAACTGAAGCGATCATTATGATTGGTGAAATTGGTGGTACGGCAGAAGAAGAAGCCGCGGAATATATCCAATCTAATGTCACCAAGCCTGTGGTGGGTTATATTGCAGGGGTGACTGCGCCGAAAGGTAAACGTATGGGACATGCCGGTGCGATTATCTCGGGTGGTAAAGGTACAGCAGAAGAGAAATTCGCTGCCTTTGAAAAAGCAGGAATGGCCTACACGCGTAGTCCCGCGGAATTGGGTTCAACCATGTATCAAGTTTTAAAAGATAAAGGCTTAGTTTAAGTCTTAAGCTAAAAAAGCTCCCATATGGGGGCTTTTTTATTGTCAGTTATTATTCTAAGAATCATTTGCGTTACTTGCTTAGACAAAAGTTAAAGGGTGAAAATTAGAAAATTGAATGAATAGTAAAAAACTTCTGTGTAAGATATGCCCACATTTGGGGTGGCTATATAACTTTTGGTCAATTTTTTACTGATTTTCTGAAGAATAGTCTCAGTATGATCAGACGATGTTCCCCCAAAATATTTATATGTATCTCGTCACTTCTAAGTTTGAATATGCTTTCAATGAGGATCAGCCCTTGACCAGTCAAAACCTGAACACTATCGCAAAATCAGTTGCAGCAACATTATTGATGATGACGTTATCTGCAACCGTGATGGCACATGATGAACCAACAGCATCCGATCTTGCTGTTACAGGTGACTTAACCTTGGCGACAGACTACCGTTTTCGTGGTCTTTCAAACAGTAGCAATAACATGACTGTACAGGGTGCTTTGAGTGTTGAGCATGCATCCGGTGTTTATGCGAGTGTTTGGGCATCTAATGTCGATTTTGGTGATGAATTTGGCACCTCTATTGAAGCTGATTTTACTTTGGGTTATGCATTTGTCACATCTGAAAATGGTTCACTCGATGTAAATTACACCCGCTTTGAATATCCGGGCGCAAATGATGACACTAACGCAGATTATGATGAATTTGCTGTCATTTATAATCATGAGAATGCAGTTGTTGCCGATGACAGTGCATCAGCAGGCGTGTATTACTCACCAGAATACAGCGGTAAAACAGGTCAAGAATACTATTTTGAAGCGGCGTACCAATATCCGATCAATCATCAATTTAACCTTGTGAGTTCGGTTGGTTATACCCTGATGGAAAATAAAGAAAAACTTGCAGCAGCTTTTGGCGGCGAAGGTAAGCAAAAAGGCTATTGGGATTATAAGCTTGGTGTAAACACTGAAATTGCAGGCTTAACCGCTGAGCTGGCTTGGATTGATAATAATCTAGATAGCGATGATGCTACAGCGAAAGGTACTGCATTACTCAGCGTAAGCAAATCATTCTAAAGGTTTCGATCGCGAAAAGTTGCAATTTAAACTGCTAAAAAATGCGCCAATAAAGGCGCATTTTTTTAAATCTAAAGTCTTTAAATGTGCGACTAAGACTTTGGTTTAAGGTTCTGAGTTAAACCATTAATGTCCCCACCTTGGATGCCGAGTTCATTCATCAGACTATCAATGAGCGGGGCTTGACTACGGAAACGCAGCGCACTATTCACTACTTGATCTGTAAGGGGAACATTGGATGGGTCTTGACCTTCGCTCACACCACCTGATGCAGCACCATGTAAACCATTGACTTGTAAAATCTTAATATCGTCAATATTTTCCATCGGTTTAACACTTTCACGAATAATCTCGGGTAAGTATTTTAATAAAGCTAAACGAATTTGCATTTCTACCTGTTCAGATGACAGCACATTGTTCGCTTCATTGACGGCACGTGTTCCTTCAGCGTCAACGTGATATTGTTTTTCCATCGCTTGAGCAAGTAAGATTTTGGCGTCGGCTTCACCTTTGGCTTTTAAGCGCACTTTTTCTGCTTCGGCTTCAGCTGCAATACGAACTGCCTCTGCATCATCAATTGCGGCATGTTTACCTGCTTCTGCGGCAACGGTAATTGCAATGGCTTCTTTCTCTGCTTTTTCTTTGGCTGCGACCAACTCAACCGCTTTTTGACGTTCTGCTTGTTGAATTTGACGAACCGTCACGACTTCTTCTTCGGCTTTGACTGCTTGAGCGCGTGCTTGATCGGCATGGGCTTTGGCTTCAGATTCAGCACGGGATTTTTCAGCAATGGCGATGGCACGATCTTGTTCCGCTAATTCGATGGTTTTCTTTTGCTCGACTTGGGCTTTTTGAATCAACTGTGCTTTTTGAATATTTTCATTTTCCACATCACGTGCAGCCAAAATACGTTTTAATTCAACTTCACGTTCTGCTGCAATTTGTGCTTCTTCAGCTTCGCGTTTTTTAGCAGCTTCTTGCGCAGCAATTTCTGCAAGCTGTTCAGCACGACGAATTGAAATTTCGCGTTCTTGTTGCAGCTTGGCATATTCTTCTTCACGAATAATTTGTAGTTTGGCTTGTTCTGCTTCTAAGTTTTTGGTTTTAATCGCAAGGTCGGTATCTTGCTCAATATGGTTACGTTTACGACGACGATCTTCAATCGTTTCAGTGAGTTTGGTTAAACCTTCAGCATCAAAGGCATTTTGGGGATTAAAGTATTTAAAGCCGGTTTGATCAAGTCCAGTCAAAGACACGGTTTCCAGTTCTAAACCATTTTTATGTAAATCTTCAGAGACAACTTGCTGTACTTTTTGCACGAAATCGACGCGTTTTTCATGCAGTTCTTCCATTGCCATTTCAGCAGCCACAGCACGCAGCGAGTCAACAAATTTACCTTCGACTAAGTTTTTGAGTTCGTTCGGTGACATGGTCTTCTGACCCAAAGTTTGTGCGGCGGTTGCAATAGATTCTGCGGTGGGTTTGACTCGCACATAAAATTCCGCCATCACATCGACGCGCATGCGATCGCGCGTAATTAAGGCTTGATCATCAGCGCGGCGCACTTCTAAACGTAAAGTATTCATATTGACTTGAATAATTTCATGCAGCACCGGTAAAACCAATGCACCACCGCCTAAAATGACTTTTTCACCGCCCCAACCAGTTCGGACAAAGGAAATTTCCTTACTTGAACGACGATATAAACGCGCAATGATTAGACCAAATGCGACTAAGGCTACAAAAATAAAGCCTGCAATAAATAAAATATTATAAAGGTCAAAACCTAACATAATCTTGTTATCTCTTCTGTAGCTGAATGATTGAATCAAATAAAGGGTGTTTTAAGTCATTTAAATGGCTAGTTTTTTTATTGAATATTAGGCGGCAGTCGCTTGAAAACCGATATTGGTTTTTTGGGTAAGAACCACCACTTGTCCTTGTCGAAAAATATCGTCATCTTCTGGTTCGACCATTACATAGTGAATATAGCCATGCTGATCTTTGACTTTGGCTTGCGCTGGGGAATTTGGTTTGGCTGTACCCAATACAATCGTTGCTGTACGTCCAATCAGTTCTTCGCTAAAAATGGCAGAACTTTCATCTTGGGGTAGAATTTTATAAATGAGCATGGCGCCATAGCGTACCAATGGCATGCATAAGAAAACGCAAGCAGGGGAAATGATCCAAAGGCTAAACAACTGCCCAGTAAAATGCTCAAACATCCCTTGAATGATTAAGCCTGATAAACCGTAGCAGGTCAGGAAAATAATAATCCAAATAAAAAGCGGTAAACGCCCTAAATAGAGCCAATCAAAAACTTTTGCAATAACACCACTATCTGCATCAATGCTGACATCGGGTTGATGGGAGTTTTCAGTTAAAAAATGGTCGAGTAAATTTTGTGAGCCACCGCCTAAAAATAACAAGACCAATTCTAATGCGGCAAACATCAGCATTAAACTTAAGCTAATACTGAACACAATATTAGATGGATGTGTAAAAAGTTCCCACATTATTCTTCATCTCTATAATTATGTTTTTTTATAAAAAGTAAACTTATTTACATGAAGATAACATTGTCAGCATCATTTGCAATAAATTTTCATCTAAAACTGAACAATAGAATGAGCAAAAAAAGGTAATTTATGATGTTTTTTTATTTAAGTATTTGAATTTTTAACAAAAAATAACGATAAATCCCATATTTTTTTATATAAATTAACTATTTAATTTTAAATAAATATTATATAAAAATTTTATTTAACCAAATGGTTAAATTTATTGTGAACTTTACGGCTGTTGCTCCCGATTACAGTAAGGCGGTTTGTATGCGGACTTTCATGTCTAAGACTTGTTGTACGATATAGGCTTTCATCCATTGGTATTGCATCCCCATTGGATTGGTTTTCAGTGCAGTATTTAGGAAGTTAAGCGCAGGCTGACAAAAGAGCTGTTCATCTAAAGCCTGTTCTAAATTTTGGCTATTCACGGATAAATCGAAAGCGACCTGATAAAAGGCTTTTGGATAGTTATAAAATGCATAGAGCAAATTAAAGGCTTTTTGATCGCCTTTTAAGTGACCGACACCCATTTCATGCTGTGGATTTTGATTACTGTAAGTCATCCCTAAAACAAATTCTAAACCGCGTTCTGTTAAGCGGAGTCCAAACTGTAAACCAATTTGATCTGCGGTCAGTTCGTGTTGTAAATAAAAACTAAATGGACTGCCATCATCATTTAACGGTTGCTGTAAGACCAACATATGTTGCTGATGCTGATAAATATAGTCAGCAAGTTGCGCCTGCTCTAAACGTATTTTAATGGTTTCCAGATCAAGCGAGTTGTAGGACATAGTGTGTATTGAATCAAAAGCAGAACCGGGGCTATCACTGTAATTATTTTTCAAAGTGAGGACTAGACTTGCTTTAGAGCTTTTTGCAATCACGTTATTGATTAAATATCATTAATAACCTAAATGAGTACGCATTCATTTTGATTCATTTATACAGTCAAATCGGCTGATTAATTAAAACTGATAGGTCTTATCAGTGAAGTTTTATATGATGTTTTTGCATATCAATATCATAAAACAAGAAATCGTTATGAAAAGTAAATCACTATAATGCCAATATATATCTTTAAAAGTGTAATAAGTACACGCATTCTAAGCTGGTGTTGTCCATGTCGTTAAATGAGGAAAGACTTACTCATCTGAAACAGCTTGAAGCTGAGAGTATTCATATCATCCGTGAAGTTGCTGCTGAATTTGAAAATCCAGTCATGCTTTATTCAATCGGTAAAGATTCAGCGGTCATGCTGCATCTTGCGCTCAAAGCGTTCTATCCTGCCAAACTTCCGTTCCCGCTACTGCATGTAGATACGGGTTGGAAATTTAAAGACATGATCGCCTTCCGTGACAACATGGCGAAAAAACATGGTTTTGATTTGATCGTGCATCAAAACAAAGAAGGGAAAGATGCAGGCATCAATCCATTCGACCATGGTAGCTCAAAATATACTGACATCATGAAAACTCAAGGTTTAAAACAAGCCTTGAATAAATACAAGTTCGATGCTGCTTTTGGTGGTGCGCGCCGTGATGAAGAAAAATCGCGTGCCAAAGAACGTGTCTATTCATTCCGTGATGACAAACATCGTTGGGATCCTAAAAACCAACGGCCTGAGCTTTGGAATCTTTACAACGGTAAAGTGAACCAAGGTGAAAGTATTCGTGTGTTCCCATTATCTAACTGGACTGAGCTAGATATTTGGCAATACATTTACTTAGAAAGCATTCCATTGGTACCACTTTACTTGGCGGCAGAACGTCCTGTGGTTGAGCGTAGCGGTACACTGATTATGGTCGATGATGAACGTATGCCTTTAAAAGAGGGCGAAGTTCCACAAATGAAATCGGTTCGTTTCCGTACATTGGGTTGTTACCCACTGACAGGTGCGGTTGAATCAACTGCAGATACTTTGCCGGAAATTATTCAAGAAATGCTCTTGGCAACCAGTTCAGAGCGTCAAGGTCGTATGATTGATCATGATGAAGCGGGTTCGATGGAGAAGAAGAAGCAAGAAGGCTACTTCTAGAATCTCTCCCGACCTCTCTTTAAAAAAGAGAGGAGATTTTCCCCCTTTATAAAGGGGGATACAGGGGGATTCAACCAAACCGATTTCTAAAGCATATGTGGAGTTTGAGCAATGTCTCATCAATCAGAACTCATTAGCCAAGATATCTTGGGCTATTTAAAACAACATGAAAATAAAGACTTACTTCGTTTCTTAACCTGCGGTAACGTGGATGATGGTAAATCGACGCTCATTGGTCGTTTACTTTACGATTCAAAATTGATTTATGAAGATCAATTGCAAGCGGTAACCCGTGACTCGAAAAAAGTCGGTACGACAGGTGATGCACCTGACTTAGCGCTTCTTGTTGATGGTCTACAGGCTGAGCGTGAGCAAGGGATTACCATTGATGTCGCGTATCGTTATTTCTCAACAGAAAAACGTAAGTTCATCATTGCGGATACACCGGGGCATGAACAATACACCCGTAACATGGCAACAGGCGCTTCGACTTGTGACCTTGCAATCATCTTGATTGATGCGCGTTATGGTGTACAAACTCAAACTCGTCGTCATACCTACATTGCAAGTTTACTCGGCATTAAGAATATTATTGTTGCGATTAACAAAATGGACTTGGTGGAGTTCTCTGAAGCGCGCTTCAATGAAATTCAAACCGAATATGCAGGCTTTGTTGCACAATTGGGTGACCGTAAACCGTCAAACATTATCTTTACGCCAATTTCTGCATTAAATGGCGATAACGTGGTGAATAAATCTGCCAATACGCCGTGGTACACAGGTGAGACGTTAATGGGTTCTTTGGAATCTGTTGAAATTAACCGTACCTCAGCAAAAGCAGATTTCCGTTTCCCTGTGCAATATGTGAACCGTCCAAACCTCGACTTCCGCGGTTTCTGCGGTACGATCGCGCTGGGTGATATCAATGTTGGCGATACCGTAACGGCTTTACCATCAGGTAAATCATCAACCGTTAAAGAAATTGTTACTTTTGATGGCAACCTTGAACGTGCCGTTGCAGGTCAAGCGGTGACATTGACGCTCAACGATGAGATTGATATTTCACGTGGTAACGTCCTCATTCGTGCAGATCAAGCGGTGCCAAGTATTTCACGCTCAGTACAAGCGACTGTGGTGTGGATGGCGGATCAACCGCTTGTGATTGGTAAACTTTACAATGTGAAGATTGGTACTCAAACTGTACCTGCCAAAGTCACCGCAATTCACTTCCGTACTAACGTCAATACATTGGAACAAGTTCAAGTCGAAAATCTTGAGCTGAATGCGATTGCCAATGTGACTGTTGAGTTTGATGCGCCAGTCGTATTTGACCGTTATCAAGACAGCCGTTATACAGGTTCGTTTATCTTCATTGATCGTTTAAATAACGTAACGATTGGTGCGGGTATGGTGGAAGAGTCTGTTGAATGGACTGCACATACAAACCCTGTCACAGCGGAAGCACGTGCTGCACGTTTAGGTCAAAAACCTGCATCAGTTACGGTTTCTGAAGCGGCATTAGCGAATGCGCAAGTGCTTGAGAACTTATTGCTTCAACAAGGCATCGTGGCAATTGCGAAAGCGGGTCTAGATGCAGCTCAAGTTGCGCTACTTCGTGAAACAGGCGTTGCAGTGATTACCACTGTCGCTGAAGGCACGGATGTGACATTTACAGTTGAATCTGCTGAAGAATTGGCAGAGAAGATTGTGGAATTGGTTCGTCTATAAGGCTGAGTTGATTTAAAATAAAACCCGTCTTAATGGCGGGTTTTTTATTTGTCCATTTTAAGCGTATGAATAATATCCAAGCATTTAAACATGGAACTTTCACTTAAATCACTTCTCTATACAATAGAAATATTGAGAGGGGTTTATGAAAAAGTTATTTATTTTTATGGGGTTGTGTTTAGCTTTTAATGCTGAAGCTAAACAAAATACAGAGTCTATTAAACAGAAGATTATTCAACAGTCGATTGATAGTTATTCAGGGAATTGTCCATGCCCTTACAATACTGCGCGTAATGGTAGTCGTTGTGGTAAGCGGAGTGCATACAATCGTGCGGGCGGACATGCTCCACTTTGTTATCCTGAAGATGTGAGTGACCGCATGGTCAAAGAGTTTAAGGCTAGGGGTTAATTGATTTGTCTCAAAGTTGACACTGTCTAAAAAAACCGCTGAGAGGTGGTTTCTTTATGCTTGAAATTTACCTTTAATACCAAATTAGCAACAAAGTTAATCATCGTTATGAGTTGAATCATGTTTAATGGTGTTTATTTCGAGTTATTTACATGAAAATTTTAATACTTATGATAGGTTCACTCTTGATCACGGCATGTAATACCCAGTCAACTCAGCAGTATGTTTCTACGCCTGAATGTATGAATTATAGAGGTATGATGACAGCGCCAATGCCACCTGATGCTATGGAGCGTTTAAGACTGAAATGTGAAGCATCCGAGCAAAATAGAAATTAAACCAAAATTATTTCTAATCAAAAGCGAATGAGGGGCTATGCAATAAAATAAAACAAGAATAAGATATATCTTATCTATGTCTCAATCAGATCCAATTGCTGATATTGAAAGCGCATCTAAGCCACGTAAACGCCTATTTGAAGCAGGCGAGATGAAGCTTTTGGTCTTACATTTCATTTCACAGCAACCCAAATACAGTTACGACATTATTAAAGACATTTCTGCATTGGTGGGTGGTGACTATAAGCCAAGTACAGGCACAATCTGCCCAACCATTAACTATCTAGAAGAACATGCTTTTACAGAAGCAAAAATAACGCCAGATGACCGTAAGCAATATCACATTACCGAAAAAGGTTTAGCGCATTTAGTGACTCAGCAACAGGCTTTGCAAAAAGTACTGTGTCGCTTTAACGCACGTCATCACATCCAAAACAATGCTGAATACCTCGAAATTAAAACTGCAATGGAGGCGCTAAAACGAGCGTTACGTCATAACTTACAGAACGCACCATTAAGCAATGAGCAGATCACGACCATTGCTGAAACTATCCATCAGGCAGCCACAGAAATTACTCAACTCGCAGATCAAGAGATGAACGTATGAAAAACTTTAAATTCCATCCCAAACATCTGACATGGCTCATGCCACTGATTTTATCGGGCATTATGAGTGGTGCGATTTCTTGCTTTAATCTTTTCCTTAAACTGGGTTGGGTGGATGGCTTCTTTTCTATCTGGCTACATGCATGGAGTTTATCGTGGTTAATGGCATTCCCATTGATTCTTATTGTTTTACCATTGGTACGAAATACCTTAATGAAATTTGTAGAAATGCCAAAGTAAATGAAGTGTAATTTACTATTTTCTAATGTGATGGTAACGCTTAAGACATAAGTCCGAGTTGGCTTCAAAGCTTGGCTGAACTATGTTCAAATAGTGCCAATAAACATGAAAAATCACGAATAGGGAAAGCAACCATGTCGCAAACGATGCAACAGATTATTATTACTGAGCCGGGCGGTGTCGAAAAACTTGCTTATGAATCGGTGGATATACCGACAGCAGCAAATACTGAAGTGTTGGTGAAAGTACATGCTTTTGGTTTAAACCGTCCCGATATTTTACAGCGTCAAGGTCTCTACCCAATGCCGAAAGGCGTAACGCCTGTACCGGGTTTAGAAATTGCCGGTGTGGTTGAAGCAGTGGGCGCGGATGTAACCCAATTTAAAGTCGGTGATAAAGTCTGTGGTCTGACCAATGGAGGTGGTTATGCCGAGTATTGCGTATTACCTGAAACGCAAACTTTAAATATTCCTGAAAATGTGAGCTTTGTTCAGGCTGCGGCAATTCCTGAAACTTTCTTTACGGTATGGGCGAATGTATTCCAAATGGGCAAAGCCAAAGCAGGGGAAATTGTACTTGTCCATGGTGGTACCAGTGGTATTGGTACAACAGCACTGATGCTGTGTAAATCTCTTGGTATCAAAACTTTTGCAACTGCGGGTACAGATGAAAAGGTTCAAGCCATTTCACATTTAACCACTGGCATTAACTATAAAACCCAAGACTTTGAACAAGTGATTAGCGAAGCTACCGACAATGGGGGTGTGGATGTGATTTTGGATATGGTGGGTGCGCCGTATTTAGAGAAAAACTTGAATCTACTCCGTCGTGATGGCCGTTTAGTGTATATCGCGTTCTTGGGCGGTCGTAAAGCCAAAGAAGTGAATCTCGGTCATATTATGATGAAGCGTTTAACCATTACCGGTTCAACGATGCGTGCGCGTACGACAGCTGAAAAAGCGGAAATCACCCAAGGCTTAAAAGATGTCGTTGCACCACTTTGGGCGAAAGGCGAATGCTTACCAATGATCTATAAAACCTTTACGTTTGACCAAATTCAAGATGCACATGCATCGATGGATACAGGGGAGCATATTGGTAAAGTGGTAGTTGAAGTCATTTCTTAATTCAAAAATGATTTGAAAATAAGGGTGTTCCTCGAAATAGGAGCATCCTTTTTTAATTGCTGATTAAACAGGGTATAAGCGTATGTTGTACATTTTGAATGGAGATGGATAAGTCATTACGCTAACGGTTTGAAAGTGACACGTTCTGTCATTTTTCGCCAACATACTTTGGGTGATCTAAAGCTTAGAAAAATTAAAGAGATTTATTCTGGATGCATTTCTAATATTTATATTGAATACAAATATTGAAAGCTTTGCTATGAAAGGCATTGAGGAGATTTATACGGTTTAATCTCAAGTCATCTAAATTTTATCAAAAGGTTAAATACAAGTTGGTCAGCTTCTTGCAGTACATGATGAATAGTTATGTACATTAAAGGAGATCGGATCATGCAGATTTCAAAAGGACCATATCATCGGGCGCATCGGCAACATGCTTTGACATCTGTTATTCATGCACGGGTGATGAATCAAATCACAATCGAGCAAATTGCGCTATTTTATTTAGCATCTTTAAATATGGCGTTGTATATGAAGCAACTGACCAAACCCAAGCGTCGAAAAATGCGGGGGATGAAGAAATTTTTACAATTATTGGCAAGCTAATGAATACCAAAAATAAGATCAAGAAAAGCATATTTTATAAATTTTAGGCATAAAAAAACCAGCATCAGCTGGAAGTTTTATTGCACCATTCTCTAAGTTGAAAATGGTGCCCGAGGCCAGACTCGAACTGGCACGCTTTGTGGGCGGGGGATTTTAAATCCCCTGTGTCTACCGATTTCACCACTCGGGCATTTTCAACAAGATGGAGGCGGAGGTCGGAATCGAACCGGCGTACACGGAGTTGCAGTCCGCTGCATGACCACTCTGCCACCCCGCCATGTCTTGTTGATGCGTATATTATCAAGCTCTGAAAAAAAAACAATAGCACTTTCATTTGTATGAGCATAAAAGCAGCATATAACGGAAAATATTTAGATTTATCATGTAGAATGTGCAAAATTGATTCATATCAACACGAGGGAGAAGTGCCGTGGCATTAGTTTTAGATGGTCGTGCATTGGCGAAAAAAATTGAAGCTGATTTGTTAACACGCGTAGAAGCGTTAAAAGCAAAGTCAGGTCGTACTCCAATTCTTGCGACTATTTTGGTAGGTGACGATGGCGCATCTGCAACTTATGTACGTATGAAGGGAAATGCTTGCCGCCGTGTCGGTATGGATTCAATTAAAGTTGAACTGCCAACAGAAACCACCACAGAACAGTTATTGGCTGAAATTGAAAAATTGAATGCTAATCCAGATGTTCACGGTATTCTTTTACAACACCCAGTACCTGCACAAATTGATGAACGTGCATGTTTTGATGCGATCTCACTTGCAAAAGACGTCGATGGCGTAACTTGTCTTGGCTATGGTCGTATGGCAATGGGCGAAGCAGCTTATGGTTCTGCAACACCTGCAGGCATTATGACGATTCTGAAAGAAAACAACATCGAGATCGCGGGTAAACACGCGGTTGTGGTGGGTCGTTCTGCTATTTTGGGTAAACCGATGGCAGCAATGCTGCTTGAAGCAAATGCCACTGTGACCATCTGTCATTCACGTACTCAAGATTTAGCAAGCTTTGTAAAACAAGCAGATATTATTGTCGGCGCTGTCGGTAAAGCTGAACTCATTCAAAAAGATTGGATTAAACCAGGCGCAGTCGTTGTGGATGCAGGCTTCCATCCACGTGATGGTGGTGGTGTAGGTGATATTCAATTGGTTGGTATTGAAGACATCGCTTCTGCTTATACTCCAGTTCCGGGCGGTGTGGGTCCAATGACCATCACAACGTTGATTCGTCAAACGGTTGAAGCGGCTGAGAAAGCTTTAGGTTAATGTTATCTCCCTCTCCCTATGGGAGAGGGTCGGGGTGAGGGTACTGAGTTAGATAAATCCTCTCCCTAACCCTCTCCTTTAAAAAAGGAGAGGGAACTCTCTTTATTAATTTAGTTTTCTTGTTTGAAACTAAAATTCTGCATATCCGAAAAATAAAACTCCAATGAGCTGTACTTTTCAATTTTCCAAAGCCCCTGAGCACTTACTAAAGGCCTTGCATGATGTGATTCCGCATTGTGAATTACACGCGCAGCAATTGCCTGAAACGCCGATTTCGCTATGGCTGATTCCACCCGTTTTTCCAACGGATAAGCTCGATGATGAGGTGATTCGTCATATTTGGAATGATACGCCGTATTGGATTTTCTGTTGGGCATCAGGGCTTGCGATGGCGCAATGGCTGCTTGCTGAACCTCATCATGTCAAAAATAAAGTGGTGTTGGATTTTGGCGCAGGTTCAGGTGTGGTTGCCATTGCTGCAAAAATGGCAGGGGCAAAGCGTGTGATTTGCTGTGATATCGATCAAGTCAGTCTTGATGCTTGTCGCGCGAATGCAGAACTGAATGATGTTGAGCTTGAATATTTAGATGATCTCTATAAAGCAGAGCAAGTCGATATCTTATTGGCAGCCGATGTGTTGTATGACCAATGCAATCGTTTCTTCTTAGACGAATTTTTAAAGTTTGCCCCAGAAGTATGGGTCGCAGACAGTCGTGTGAAAAACTTTAGCCATCCACAATATATAAAGCTGGATGAACGTAGTGCAACGACATGGCCTGATTTAGATGAGTCACCCGAATTTCGTAATGTCAGCTTCTACAAAACTATATAAATAAAAAAAGGGCAGATAATCTGCCCTTTTTTATACTGTAAATTTTTAATTAAGCGCAGGTATAGCGTATGACGCGTAGGGTAGATGGTCGTGCATTGAGTGCCTCGCGTGTCGCTAAATTATCATTGTTATGCAAATCGGGGGTATTGCTGAGTCCAAAACTGGTGCGGCTATTGCCAATTTGACGACCATATTGTTCATCTGCTTGAGTATTTTGATTCACAATTTCATTGCTGCTTAAGATTGACAAGCGATAGGTTTTGTTCGCCCCTAATACCTTTTGACAAGCATGTTGAAGTTTTTGCTCATCTTGGGCACGATCCTGACGTCCTGCTAGCGTATAGCTTAAAGTTGCAGTGTCCGACGTTTGGTTTTCAACTTGGTAACCTGCGACACCGTTATAAGGTTTCGAGCTTTGACATGCGGTCAGACCTAAAGCAATTGCTGCACACACATATAATTTAAAAGATGATTTCATTATTGTAGATACTCAAGTGACTTATGAGATTAGTATGCCATAGCTTTGGCTGATTCATCGCCTACTCCAGATTTTGAAACAAACAAAAGCTTAATTTATTGTAAAAAAAAGCGCTCAATAATGAGCGCCTTTTAGATGTTTATCTTAAAAATAATAGTCGATTAATCATCAAGAATTTGACTATGTTTCTTGGTGTCTTTCATAAAGATATAAGTCAGTAATGAAATACCAATCATAAAGGTGATGTAGTAGAAGAAGTAATTTTCATGTCCTGCATTTTTAAAGCTTAGCGCTACAAGTTCTGCTGTACCACCAAACAATGTATTAGCAATGGCATAAGGAAGCGCAACACCAAGGGCACGAATATGTGCAGGGAATAACTCAGCTTTAACCACGGCATTAATTGCAGTATAACCTGTCACAATCACCATACCGCTCATACAGAGCATGAAGGCAGTGGTTGGGCTTGTAGTTGAACCTAAACCATTGAAGATGGGAATCGTGAATAAAACACCCAATACACCAAAGGCAATCATCACTGGTTTACGACCAATTTTATCTGATAATGCACCCACTGCAGGTTGTAATAACATGAAGATAAAAATCGCTGCTGTGGTGATTTCAGTTGCTGTGGTTTTTTCAAAGCCAGATGTATTAACAAGATATTTTTGCAAATAAGTGGTGAAAGTATTGAAGGCAAGCGTACCACCTGCGGTCAGCATAATCACGGTAAATGCTTGTTTAGGATATTTAGTAAATAACGCTAAAGCACTTGATTTTGGACCACCTTTTTTCGCTTGTTCTTGAGCATCTTTAGATGATTGGGTTTCCACAAGACCACGACGAATCCAGAACACCACAATCGCTAATAATGCACCGATCGCGAAAGGAATACGCCAGCCCCATTCAGTCAATTGACCTTCAGTCAGTGTGCGTTGTAGAACGATCAAAACACAGAGTGCAAGCAATTGACCTGAAATGAGGGTTACATATTGGAAGCTTGAGAAGAAGCCACGGTGATTTTTACCCGCCATTTCGGTTAAATAGGTAGCGCTTGAACCATATTCACCACCCACACTTAAGCCTTGTAGTAAACGTGCAAATAACAATAAAGCAGGGGCAAGCATGCCGACAGAATCATAAGTTGGTGCACAGGCAATAATGAGCGAACCCACACACATTAAAGACACAGAAACCGTTAGACCTGCTTTACGACCTTTACGGTCAGCGTAAATCCCCATAACCCATGCACCAATCGGACGCATTAAGAAGCCGAGCGCAAATACCGCAGCGGCTTGCAGGAGTTTGACTGTGTCATCACCATCTGGGAAGAACTGAGACGCAAAATATAAGGTAAAGGCTGCATAGACATACCAATCGTACCATTCAACGAGGTTACCTGCAGAGCCACCTAAAATAGATTTGACACGCGTTTTTCGATCAAGCTGCTGTGGCGCAGCTTGTTCAGATGAGTTTGACACATCATTCTCCAAAGAATGAATGCAAAATATATGGATTTAAATTTTTTGCAAAACTTAAATGGATATATTTTGTACGATGACGGATAGGAAATACTGAAAGTATTTATACGCTTTTTTGTCTTAAAAATCGTCAGACTTTAGTCTATATAAGGCTTAATAAATATACGTTTATTGGAGTTAACTTAGATAATAAAAGTATAAATAAAGCGCGTTGAAATTCCTGTTTTTTAAAGAAAATTTGAGCTAGAAATACTACTGGGGGCATGGTGCTATGGGTTTATTCTTCTTTTAAAATGGTAGGATTTTAATCATTGGTTAAAAAGGGTTTGGGAATATTAAGCTCAATAAAAAAGGCCGCTTACGCGACCTTTTTTGAATTAAATTTGCAATTAAGCAGATTTAACAGCAGCGATTAATTCTGCTTGACGTTGTTTCAACGCTTCAGGTAAACGATCACCAAGTTTGTTGAACAATTCAGTGTGGCTTTCAAGTTCTTTGATCCATTGATCTTTATCTTGAGCAGTCACAAGGTCAAATTGTTCTTTAGTGAAATCAGAACCTGTCCAGTTCAATTGTTCGTAAGTTGGAACTAAACCGATTGGTGTTTCAACCGCAGTTGCACGACCTTCACAACGATCAATGATCCACTCAAGAACACGCATGTTTTGACCGAAACCAGGCCATACGAAGTTGCCTTCAGCATCGCGACGGAACCAGTTTACGTTGTAGATGCCAGGAAGTTTGTTGCCTGCAGCTTCAGCTTTAACAGCAACTTGCTCGCCCATTTCTAACCAATGAGAGAAGTAGTCCGCCATGTTGTAGCCAGCAAATGGAAGCATCGCGAACGGGTCACGACGTACAACACCTTGTTGACCAACAGCAGCAGCAGTGGTTTCAGAGCCCATAGTCGCAGCTTTGTAAACACCGTCAACCCAGTCAAATGCTTCTGAGATAAGAGGCACTGTGTCCGCACGGCGACCACCGAAGATGAACGCAGAAATTGGCACACCTGCTGGATTTTCCCAGTCAGCATCAATAGAAGGGCACTGACCCGCAGATACTGTGAAGCGAGCGTTTGGATGCGCTGCTTTTTCTTCGCCAGTGTGTGGTTGACCTTTCCAGTTAGTTAGGTTTGCAGGTGCTTCTTTAGTTAAGCCTTCCCACCAAACTTCGCCATTGTCAGTCACAGCAACGTTAGTATAGATCACGTCTTTGTGAAGTGTCGCCATACAGTTCGGGTTAGTCTTAGTATTTGTACCAGGTGCTACACCGAAGAAACCTGCTTCAGGGTTGATTGCGTATAGACGACCGTCTTCACCTGGTTTGATCCAAGCAATATCGTCACCTACAGTTTCAATCTTCCAACCTTCGTAGCCTGCTGGTGGAATCAACATTGCGAAGTTTGTTTTACCACAAGCAGATGGGAATGCAGCTGCGATGTAGTGCTTTTCGCCTTGTGGGTTTGTCACGCCAAGAACAAGCATGTGCTCAGCTAACCAACCTTGTTGACGACCCATGTAAGATGCAATACGTAACGCTAGGCATTTTTTACCTAACAATGCGTTACCGCCGTAACCAGAACCGAATGACCAGATTTCACGTGTTTCTGGGTAATGCACGATCCATTTGTCTGGGTTGCAAGGCCAAGCAACGTCTTTTTGACCCTCTTCAAGCGGTGCGCCCACAGTGTGTACACATGGAACATATTCGCCATCAGTACCCAGAACGTCATAAACCGCTTTACCCATACGCGCCATTTTAGACATGCTAACAGCAACGTAAGGAGAATCTGTTAATTCGATACCAATGTGAGCAATATGAGAACCTAAAGGACCCATAGAGAAAGGAACAACGTACAAAGTACGACCTTTCATAGAACCATCAAACAAACCGTTTAGGCGAGCGCGCATTTCAGCAGGCGCTTCCCAGTTGTTTGTTGCACCAGCATCTTCTTTGTTCTCTGAACAAATAAAGGTACGACCTTCAACACGAGCAACGTCAGAAGGATCAGAATTTGCAAGATAAGAACCAGGATGAGTTTCTTGGTTAAGCGCTTGCATTGTGCCGTTAGCGATCATCAAGTCGATATAACGTTGATATTCTTCTGCGCTACCGTCACACCATTCAATTTTTGCTGGTTTTGTTAATTTAGCAATCTCTTCCACCCAAGCAATAAGCTTAGGGTGACGAACGAATTCTGGTGCGTTCACTTGGGTCATGGTGAGGCCTATCTCAAATGTGTACAAATGGATGTACAAAGTACAATCTCGACAATAAAAGTATTGCCGAGATGAATATGAAAAAAAGTGGCTGTATTAAAGCATAAAATGACAAAAAAAATAAGACTAAAGCCGTAGTGGTTTTATTTTGGCATTTGATGCTATTTAAATAATAAAACGTTATAAAACATAACATTAATATAAATATACTTGTGATTTTATTCTATTTATTTAAGTGATGATTACTATTTTTTTAACTAATAATTATAAAAATTAGTGATTTAGGTTTAAATTTCAAATAGGATCTATTATCGATTAAACAAATGCTCGTGATTTGTATTTTACATAAACCTACTATTATTTGTTTGATAATTAGACAAAATGCCAATAGAAGTTTGAAAATGTAGAAAAAATGGCAAATGAAGCGCGTCCACTGTCTATTATATATAACCGTCAATCTGGATTTCATCAAGAAAATTCAGCTTTGACCGACGCTGATATTATTCAACAATTCACCAAACATGGTTTTGATACAAAAACCTATGAAATTCATGCTTATAACTCCATGAAAATGCTGATGCAAGAAGTGATTGGACGTCATCAAGCATATCTAGATCAAGGAATTGTGGTTGCTGCTGGTGGGGATGGAACGCTCAATAGTGTGGCAAAATATTTGCTGCATCAAAAAATTGCCATGGGCATTATTCCCTTAGGTACATTTAACTATGTTGCGCGCGTCTTAAAAATTCCAATTGATATCGAACAAGCGATTCAAGTGATTATTCAAGGGCAGAATAAAAGTATTCATGTGGCGCAAATCAATGAAGAAATTTACTTAAATAATGCTAGTTTAGGCTTATATCCTTTATTTATTAAAAGAAGAGAAGTTTACAATCAGCGTTTTGGACGCTTTGCTTTTCATGCCTATAGTTCAGCTTTAGATGTCCTCATTCGTGACCGTAAAGAACTTAAACTTGAAATATGGATTGATCACAAGAAATATCCGGTAAAAACCCCTTTAATCTTTTTTGGCAATAATCAGTTGCAATTGGCAGATTTACGCATGCGAATTGCAGACGCAGCAGAGCAAGGCAAAGTGGCGGGTGTAGTGGTCGCTAAAAGTGATAAAGTGAATTTGTTTCGTATACTATTTCAGCTTATTAAAGGTCAAATTGACCAAGCGAAGGATGTCTATAGTTTTTCTGCAGCGCATGTTGAAATTCGATCTAAACGCGACACATTTACTGTCGCTTTAGATGGTGAGCTCGTGGAAATGCATACACCTCTGCATATTCGAGTGCTTAAAAACAGTTTGATGGTGAGGGTGCCAGAATGATCCTACATCTATCTGATCTACATTTTGGTACGGAAAAGCCCGAATGCCTTGTTGCAATTCAACGCTTATGTGCCGAACAGCAACCCGAAGCTGTGGTCGTGAGTGGAGATCTCACCCAGCGCGCTAGATTTCACCAATTTTATCAATGCAGAAAGTTTTTAGACAGTTTAAATGTGCCTTGTTTGATTGTGCCAGGTAATCATGATATCCCACTCTATAATGTGTGGAGTCGGCTTTTTGAACCTTTTAGTCGGTATCATTTATTGTTTGGTCAAACAGAAAAAGTGTTAGAAACCCAAAATTTTTATATGATCGGGGTGAATACCATTCGCAGACGGCATCACACCAAAGGTGCTTTATCGCTGTCACAAATTCATGAGATTGATTTTAAATTACAACAAGCGCCGATAGATAAACTGAAGATTATTGTGGCGCATCAACCTTTTTATGTCACCGATCATCACAAACGCGCCATTAAAGATTGTCCGCGTATGGCAAAAATTGCCCTAGAGACTTGGACAAAGCATGGATTATTTGCGCTTCTACATGGACATTTGCATCAATCGGCCGTGTATGACTTAAATCAGGTGTTTCAGTTGGGCTTGGGGCAACCGATTTATGATGTGCATGCAGGAACAGCAACGTCCTATCGCTTACATAAAGGACAGCCGAATGGCTTAAATATCATTCATGCAAATGGTCGGATGGATGAATATCTTTTTAATGAAGCCTCACAAAATTTTGAGCTCAATCAAAATTTGCTTAAATAACAGTCAGAAATGGCATTTCAGTGCAAAAAATTTAAAAAAAAATGAATATTTTTAATTTTTGCCCTTGAAGCGATTTATTCCATCTCCATAAAAGTGACATCAAACAATTTTGATGATGACCAATGGAATTACTAAGTCCTCATCATATATCTAAAAAAGACTTAGTCTAATGGAGTTTAATATGAGCAACATTCGTCCGTTACATGACCGCGTTGTGATTCGTCGTGTTGAAGAAGAAACTAAAACAGCTGGCGGTATTTTACTTCCGGGTTCTGCTTCTGAGAAACCAGCACAAGGTGAAATCATTGCTGTAGGTAATGGTCAAATCACTGACAATGGCGTACGTGCTTTAGATGTGAAAGTTGGCGATAAAGTATTGTTCGGTACATACGCGGGTACAACTGTAAAAGTTGACGGTGAAGAACTTCTTATTATGAAAGAATCTGACATTTTAGCCGTATTGGGCGCTTAAGCTTCGCTAAATCAGTCTTATTTTTTCAACTTAGTTTTAAAGATATTAAAAAAAATTGGAGTCAAAAATGTCAGCTAAAGACGTAAAATTTGGTGATTCAGCACGTTCAAAAATGATCGCTGGTGTCAACATTCTTGCAGACGCAGTAAAAGTGACTTTAGGACCTAAAGGTCGTAACGTTGTGATCGACCGTTCTTTCGGTTCACCACACATCACTAAAGATGGTGTGACTGTTGCTAAAGAAATCACGCTAAAAGACAAATTTGAAAACATGGGTGCGCAACTTGTTCGCGAAGTGTCTTCAAAAACCAATGACATCGCAGGTGATGGTACAACAACTGCAACTGTATTGGCGCAAGCAATTCTGAACGAAGGTATCAAGTCAGTGACTGCGGGTATGAACCCAATGGACTTGAAACGCGGTATCGATATTGCGGTTAAATCTTTAGTTGCTGAAATTAAAGCAACAGCTCAACCTGCGTCTGACTCTAAAGCAATCGAACAAGTGGGTTCGATCTCTGCAAACTCTGATACGACTGTTGGTAAATTGATTGCGCAAGCAATGGAAAAAGTCGGCAAAGAAGGCGTGATTACGGTTGAGGAAGGTTCAGGCTTCGAAGATTCGCTTGATGTTGTAGAAGGTATGCAGTTTGACCGTGGTTATATCTCACCATACTTCGCAAACAAACAAGATACTTTGACTGCAGAACTTGAAAATCCATTCATTCTTCTTGTAGATAAAAAAATCAGCAACATCCGTGAATTGATTACTGTGCTTGAAGCTGTTGCAAAAACAGGCAAACCACTTTTAATCATCGCTGAAGATGTTGAAGGCGAAGCGCTTGCAACTTTAGTTGTAAATAATATGCGCGGTATTATCAAAGTATGTGCTGTTAAAGCACCTGGCTTTGGCGACCGTCGTAAAGCAATGCTTCAAGACATCGCGATCTTGACTGGCGGTACTGTGATTTCTGAAGAAATCGGTATGCAGTTAGATCAAACAACACTTGAACATTTAGGTACTGCACACAAAGTGACTGTATCTAAAGAAAATACAGTGATTGTTGATGGTGCGGGTAATGCAGCTCAAATCTCTGAACGTGTTCAACAGATTCGCGCGCAAATCGAAGAATCAACGTCTGAATACGACAAAGAAAAACTTCAAGAACGCGTTGCTAAATTAGCAGGCGGTGTTGCGGTCATTAAAATCGGTGCGGCAACTGAAGTTGAAATGAAAGAGAAAAAAGACCGTGTTGATGATGCGCTTCATGCGACGCGTGCTGCGGTTGAAGAAGGTGTTGTTGCAGGTGGTGGTGTTGCGCTTGTACGTGCAGCAAAAGTACTTGATAACGTGACTGGCGCGAATGATGACCAAAATGTAGGTATCAACATTCTTCGTCGTGCAATTGAAGCACCACTTCGTCAAATCGTATCAAATGCGGGTGATGAGCCTTCAGTTGTGATCAATGCTGTTAAAAATGGTGAAGGTAACTTCGGCTACAACGCAGCAACTGGCGAATATGGCGATATGCTTGAAATGGGTATTCTTGACCCTGCAAAAGTAACACGTTCTGCACTTGAGCATGCTGCTTCTGTTGCTGCATTAATGTTGACAACTGAATGTATGATTACTGATATCCCAGAAGATAAACCTGCAATGCCTGATATGGGCGGCATGGGTGGTATGGGCGGCATGATGTAATCATCCCTCAACCATAAAAAATCCCCGTATCATGCGGGGATTTTTTTATTCTTAGATTAGCATTTGAAGTGCAACACCATGTTGTTGCCATAATACCTGACTCGGACTTTTAAAGCCGAGTCTTTTTCTTGGACGATGATTGATACGGGCTGTTATTTCTGAAATATATTCGTCCGTATACTGATTTAAGTCACTTCCTTTTCTAATGTATTGTCTGACTAAGCCATTAGTATTTTCATTCGTACCTCGCTGCCAAGCGCTATAAGGATCTGCGAAATACCAATCTATTTCTAATGCTTGAGCAGCATATTCATGCAGACTAAACTCCTTACCATTATCTGCGGTAATCGTTTTGAGTTGATGCTTAATTGGCTCAAGTAAACTGATCGTTGTTTGGTAAACTTCCTCTGCTTTGCATGAGCTACACTTCTTCAACCACAAATAACCTGTCTTGCGATCTACAATTGAGACCAATGATTGCTGATGATTCTTACCCACAATCGTATCTATCTCTAGATCACCAAAACGATGACGCTGTTCAATCTCAATCGGTCTATCATGAATGCTTTTACGATTAGCCAGCTGACCACGAGTTTCAGGAGAGCCGTATTTCCTCTTTCTTTGATTTCTGAACCGTAGATGATGAAAGAGAGTACCGCCCTTATTTTTATCCTGTCGTATTAAACGATAAATTGAATGCAGGCTGACTGAAACACGAGAAGCAATCTGTTCAGGACTCCATTGAAGTTCAAGATAAAAGATGACATGTGCCCATATTTTATCAGGGATTCTTTTAGGATTAGAGCAATGGCGTCTTCGAGCGAGTTTACTGGCATGCTTAGCGAAATAACCATTTCTAGCTCGATTACGATTGATTTCTCTAGAAATAGTGGAAGGTGAACGATTCAGTCTCCAAGCAATATAACGTTTAGAAAATCCTTCACGTAACAATGTAGAAATCTGATATCTTTCTTCTTGAGTAAGATGAGTATAGTTCATGATGCAACTTTGACTTTGGTCGGTCGGAAGCAAAAGGCTAGCTCATCTTGCTTCTTTCCAATAATTTAATCTCTGTTGCACTTCATTTGAGAATCTAAGATTTTAAATTAACCCGAATCCTGTTTAAGCCAATGATTTCATAATTTGAATTTTTGGCTTATTTTGATGGGTGAGTTGATATGCACATAACGATGCGTAAATCCCACTTAAAAAGCCTGCCATACTTCTGGCTTTACTCGTCACCAAATTGTATTGACCTTTCAATAAGCTGAATAACGTTTCTATTTTATTGCGCTGTTTCAAATGATATTCGTCTGATTCAGAGAGTTGTATAGCCTGCATGTTTTTTCGATGATAAGTAATTAAATCAATATCTTGAGATTTCAACCTACTTTTTAAATCTTGGCTGATATAGCCACGATCCGCGTAAAGCTTAGCTTCTAAGCCGTCAACTAAATGCTCAACCATTCTTATGTCAGCCACATGTCTGTTGGATAATGCTGAACAAACTATTTCTCCAAGTTGATTCATCACAACATGTAATTTACAGCCATAGAACCAGCCCATTGAGCTTTTACCACGAGATGCAATTTTAGATAATGATTTATGGCGTTGAATACGCTGATTTTTACAGACAGGTAAAGTGGTTGAATCAATCCATAAATATTGGCTACGTTGAGCTTTCATTACAGCTACATGTAAAGCATGTAGTGCTAATTGATGCATATTAATCAGGTGAATCATCCGTTGATAACAGGGTAAGCTCTTAAATAAATGACTTTTATCCTGTTTCAGCCATGAAAAAAATGCTTTGAAATTATTGAAGTGAGAACACTTATACCAAATGGCGATAAAACTAATTTCCGAGATAGTCAGTTGGGCAGTTCGAATTCTTACAGAATGAGAACTCTGTTTGAGAAATGTCCAATAAGTTGCTTCAAATTTAATAAAGAAATCATCAATTACGCAAAATAATTCGGTACTATTAAACATCAGGACTAGAGTTGTGAGTTTTGTGTGGTAACTCAACTGATGGCTCTAGTCCTCATGTTTTTCAAGTCAATTTCTTATCCGCGATTCGGGTTAAATTAATATAATTATAAAGCGCTAATTGATCGAATTGTTACACTTTTCAAATATAAAAAAATCATAAGAGTTCCACTTATCTGTATAAGTAGTGCCAAAAATAATTTTTTAAAATCATGTAAGTAGTTGAAAATAATATAAATAATATATTATTGATTCTACGTTTATATAATTGATAGTACCTTAAAAAAACAAAATAAAAAAAGATGAGTCATTTTGTTTTAAATAATGTTGGTTTTTTGTTAAAAATAACATAATATTTGATCAAAAGATGCTTGATAATTTTTGATTATGAAAAGTTTGAATAAAATAGAAGAAGGTGTGTATCAAGATAGTGAGTTAATCTTGATACAAAGAAAAGAACTTCAAAGGCTATACAGAAAACTTAGAGACTATGAAGAGTTAATTCAATCTTACGAAGCAAAACAACAGAGTTTAGCTTCATCTAATGTTATCAATAAATTTAAGATAGATTAATAAATTCATTCACTAGCTGTTCAACTAATTTTCGCTGATTCGTATTGAGTTGGCTAACTTTTGATAAAAATTCTAAATTTTCAGTCATCTGTTTATTTTGAGAACTTTCTATAATTGGGCTCACATCACCGAATCTTAACCATTGACTGGATACATCCAACCAATTGGAGAGTAAGGATAATTTGTCCTGATTAGGTATAGCCTTGCCTAATAACCAGTTATTCGCAGATTGAACCGATACAGGCGTACCGTCATAACGGTCATTAAAGTGCTTCGATAGATAAGTAGGGCTTATCGGATGACTGCCTGACCGAAGCGCTTGTTTCAAACGCTCAGAAAATAACTTCTTTTCTTGTTCACTGCTCATATTTAGCTACTAAAAAATAGATGGAGAATATTCAGTTTAGAAAGTGTCACGTGAACATTTCACTAAATTTGAATTTCCGTAAGTTTAGTTAAGCTACTCAAAAAAAACAATTGTGGTTGTGTGAATGCGGGTGGGTATTTTAGCATGTTACTGAATTTAAATAAAATATTTAAAAAAATAAGTTTTTATTTTTCTCTTTAATTTAATTAAAGAAATAAAAAGTGAAAGCATAAATATCAATTAAAAATTGATATTTATTGTCGTTAGGTGGCTTTCTGGTGTGTGCTAATCTTCACAATCGAACAAAATCCCGGCACAATAAACTATTATTTTAAATTTTAATCAAATTTTGATTGATTTGTAAGTTTGTGTTTGGTTATTATCTCTACATCCACCAGAGGGTTGGCGTAAAAGCCTATGAAAATAGGTTTTATTGCTTTCGCTGGTTTACATGGTCCTAGGGTAAACCAGTCTTTTTATAAAAAAATCGGAGATATCTATGAAGCTAAATACAGCTTTTAAACTTTCAACTTTAGCATTGGCTTTGGCATCTACATCTTCAGTATTTGCTGCAACACTAGATACATCAGAGTTAGGTAACGATATTTGGACAGATCCTAGAGGTCCAGAAGTAGGTAATATAGATCCTTCTTTATATCAATATGTTGATGTGGGTACTGGTACTGAAGCTAAGTCTACTCAAGGTAATCCTCAACAAAATAACCTTACATCATGGTATTCAATTGTTGATAAAGACGGTAACGTAATCCAAGAAATTATTAAAATTGAAACTCCAAAAGGTGCTGATTCTAAAACTTATAATTTTTATGATGTGACAAACCAAATTGATCGTCAAAAATGGTTAGATGGAAATAAGCAAAGCATTGATAGTTTAACAGCTGTAGATGCAGATCATCAAAATTTCTTATCTGGTATAGCTGGCTTAGATTACAACCAAATTTTAGAAATTCTGACAGTTCCTGAAACAGATTTAAAAAATTATACTGCTGAACAAATTAAGGCAGTGAAAGATGCTTACAACGCCAATAAGGATCTAGCTAGTAACGATAAACTTACAGATCGTGATGTGCTTGAGTCAGGTCTATTACCAACAAACCTTGGCGGTGTAACAGGTAATAAGACTGACAAAACAAACACTTTATCTACTGTGAAACGTTTAGATTCTACTTATTTAGAATATGCTGAACTTGCAAAAGAGAAAGTTGAAATTACATCAGACTTTGGTAATTTAACAGATAAAGATGTTCAAGACCCTCAGGTTTGGTTGACAATTAACACACCTGTTACAGGTACTATTGAAACAACTTATGACCGTGGTGTAATCAACGGTATTATTAATACTGATAAAAAAGGCCACTTAAATAATTCTAACAAATACGTTAAGCATTTCAGTAATTTATTTGATAAAGATGCAAAAGTAACTGATAACGTTTATGGTTTAGTGGCTTCTGAAGTTAAAACAGTTACTACTAATGGTACTGAAACTAAGGCAGAAATCGATCGTTATACTGCAGTTACACAAGCAGGCGTAGTTGTTTCTGATGAAATTGCTAACACTCAGACTGTTATTACATCTGAAGGTATCACTACTGGTAAGTTAACAGTTGGCGGCGTAGATGTGGGTTCTGCATTAGGTAATGCAGCTGCTTTAGGTGGATTGAGTAAGGAACAACTGGATTCAATTATCGACGGTGGTGAGCAAATTGCATCTAATACGGCAGCCATTGCTGATCTTCAAACTGAAGTTTCGAACTTAGATACTAAAGTTGACACGGAAGTTGCTCGTTTAGATGGAGAAGTAGAGCGTCTTGATGGTCGTATTGATCGTGAACTTGCTGCAAATGCCACTGCCTCAACAGAGTATACAGATAAGAAAGCGATCGAAACTTTAGCTGCAGCAGATACAGCTGCTAAAGCTGAAGATGCCAAAACGTTAACTGCTGCACAAGACTTTGCAAAAACTGAAGATGCTAAAACGCTTAAATCTGCACAGGACTTTGCTAAATCTGAAGATGCCAAAACTTTAGCTGCTGCAAATGACTATACTGATGCTGCTGTTGCAGGTTTCAATACGCGTGTTGGTCAATTAAACAACCGTATTGATGATGTTGAAAAAACTGCGTACCGTGGTATCGCAATCGCGTTGGCTGCTCAACAACAAGTTCCTAATATCGGGGCGGGTCAATTTGCAGTATTTGGTGGTGTAGGTCACTATGAAGGCGAAACTGCTGGTGCTTTAGGTGTTGCTAGTGTATTTGCTGATGGCCGTACCTCTGTAAGTGCTGCACTTGGTGTTGCTGGTGGCAGCGAAGTTGGTGGTCGTGTAGGCGTTGCATACGTATTTGGCGGTAAATAATTATTTACCTCTGAATGAATAAAAAATCCCCGCATCATGCGGGGATTTTTTATTCAGGTTGTTTAATCAATTTATAATTTAAATTTGAGTCAATTTTATTTCCAGTTTCTAGTTCACGCGCTTCTACGAAGTTTTCACCGACTAAGAATTTACGATTTTCCGCTTTATCATCTAGGCTAATGATAGAGGGATTTTGTGCATCAAAACTAAAGCTGCCTTTTACTTCAAATTCATTTTTCGCTTTCGTTCCTAAATACTCTTGATTTAATTCATAGGTTTTATCGGCATTAAGCTGTAATTCAATTTGAATACCTTCGCAATCTGCACAAGGGAACACACCCTCATATTCACCGACCCAATTTAAATTGGTTTCGGTGCTATTCATGCGTGTGGGCAGTGATTTGCTTTGCTCGGAGGTTGATGTTGACTGCTCTAATTCGCTTTCTTTCAGTGGTGCTGAACCATTATTTTGTGAACACGCAATCAATAATAAAGTCGCGAGACCAAGGGCTGAAAACTTAAAGATCTGATTCATACGATTCGTTCCTTTCTATCATATGCCTCACTTAAACAGGATCAGTCTTTGTGAAAAAGAAGCTTCTTGTAAGATTGTTTAACATTGAGTTAATGGCTTTATCGTTTTTGAGAGAGATAAATTTTAGAAAAAAGCAGAAAATGAAATACAAATATAAAGATGTGAAATGTTGTCATTAAGCACATAAAAATAATCAGTAGGGGGATTTATCTTTCAACTGGGAATTATAGTGAGCTGGCTTATGATTTAAATATTGCTGAAAATTGAGCATGCTAGGTCATATTGAGTCTATTCATCTTCTCAAGATTTTAAGCTCATCAGTCCAATATTCTCGTTCATATAAAAACCGCAAAACTCTGATCTAAACATTAATCATCTAGATCGGAGGTCAGTCCACCTAAGCTTTGACATGCGGCTTTGTACAATTCATATTGCTGCTCAACCACTTCAGTGAGTGAAATTTCAAGCTCAGAATCACCATCCTTATAATGCTGCACATAGTTTTCAGCTTTGGCTTTGCTGCTAAATAAAGATTGCTGATAATACTGAGTGACGCCACCATGAGACATTTGTGAATTTTCGATTTTAGAACAATGAAATTGGGAAAGTAACTGCTCGGCATGATTTAAATCACGAGAAAAGCAACCTGTCAGAATGAGCATGAAGCACAGTACTGTCAAAGCTTTCATAAGAATTTTAGTGGTTTCGAAGATCGTGATTATTCTATGTTAAAAAACCTTTATCTCAGCGAAAAAATAAACCAGATGGTCAAAAAATAGCAAAATAGAGATTTAGTTCAATATTTTTCTTTGAGTCTATTGTTTGGAAATATAGGTGGATTTGACCTTTAGCCAGAGTGGCTAGATCAATTATTGCTTATAAACTGCTGAATAATAAAAAGCAGCCAGAACTAAACAATAAGGCTAAAACAATGCGATTAAAGAGTATTTCTGAAATTTTATAAAATAGTCTTGCACCTAAAATTGCGGGAACACTCACAAAAATGATTAACACCGCCATATAGGAGAGATGCGATAGATTGATTGTACTTTGCAATACATAGGTAATTAAAGTAAATACCTGAATTGCAAAATTAAAATGTCTTAAGATATAGCGTTGTTGATTTTTAGGTAGTTGCTTTAGCATGACCCATGCCGAAGGTACGGCGCCACAAAATCCGCCAAGTCCACCCAAAATCCCACCGATAAATCCAATGATGCTGTCAATTGTTTTGCCAGATTTTTTAATCATATTGAGCTGAGGATTAAACAACATAATCGGACACCAAGTCAGTAAGAAAAGACCTAAGAGTATTTTGAAGGTATCGGCTTGAATGATGTGTAAAAGATAGCTGCCAAGTGGCACACCAATTAAGCCTGCGACAATATAAGGAATGACTAATTTTTTTGACAGGGACGGATGATTTTTTTCTTGAAGTAAGGAGATGATATGACTCCATACAGATGCAAAAACCAAAAGTGGAGCAGCTAATTGTGGGGAAAGAATCCACACCCAAAAAGACATCGCCACTAGGGCAAATGCAAAACCCGTTAAACCTTGCACGAAACCGGCGCAAGCGGCACCCATAATAAAGATTAACCAAGTCATAAACAGGTTCTTGAAATGAATCACAATATTTTAAATGAATATGGTGATGAAGATGTCTGTTAGTTTAGCTGAATTTCTGCAGGTCTATGCCAAAGAAGCGTTAAACAAATGCAAGAATCAATGGTCACTCTTTATAAAACACCAATAAATCACAACAACAGTGCAACACAGGCTTCGTGCGTTCACCATTAATTCGGTCAATACTGAACTTGGATATTCAAAAGGTGATAAAAATGATGAAAAAAGTGATATTACTTTCGGTATTGGCTGTGTCTATGACAGGCTGTATGGTTGATCCTTGGGATGATGATTCTCGTCATCGCCAAGACCGCAACGGTCATTATGATCGACATGACAAGGATCGAGATTGGAAAAACAAAGACCACCGTGATTGGAAGAATAAAGATCATCGTGACTGGAAAGACGGTCGAGCTAAACACGATGCACGACCTGATCGTTAATTCTTCTATTTACCCAAGCTCAATTTTGCTGTCTTGAACTAAAAAAGGATTCTTTAAAAGAATCCTTTTTGCTTTTTATACATTGGAACTTTTTTGATACAACCCTGCACGAACCATACCTGCTTTGGTGTTTTTAATTAATCGCCATGAATTTGGTAAATTGAGTGTAGATAAGTCACGATCTGCTTCAACATAAATAAAAGCATCTGGCTTGATGAGTGCATCTGCCTGTTCGGCGAGCGTTTGCCATAAATCTAAACTATAGGGCGGGTCAAGAAACACCAAATCAAACTGTTCTTTTAAAGTGGAGATGGCTTGTTGAGCTGTCGTAATTTTAAGTTGAGCACGTGCTTTGGTGACTTTCAATAACTCTAAATTATCTGTTAAAAATTGCGCCTGTGCACGATCAGGTTCAATCATCACCACTTTTGCTGCGCCACGTGATAAAGCTTCAAAAGACAAAGCACCTGAGCCTGTACAGAGATCAAGTACATTGGCATTCTGCACATCCCACATGAGCCAGTTAAATAAGGTTTCACGAACACGATCAGGCGTTGGGCGTAAGCCATCGATACTTGCAAATGCCAACTGACGGCGTTTCCAGTCTCCACCAATAATGCGAAGTTGATTTTTCATGTATTAGACCTATTCGTCATTCACTGCTTGTGAAGCTGTTGCTGTGGTAGAAGATGCTGCATTTGGTGTGGCTTGAGTTGTACTACCCGCTGTTGCATTTGGATTGATAGGCGTGTTCCCATTAGGTAATTCACTCGGTTTAAGACCCGCAGTCATAAGACCACCACTGACTTGTCCTGCAGCAGGCTTAATTGGATTCTTTTTACGGGTTAATAACCAATAATCGAAAATAGGTTTAGCAATTTGTGCTGCCGAACCACCATGACGCCCATTTTCCCAAACCACCGCAATTGAGATTTCAGGATCTTCCGAAGGTGCAAAGCCTACAAATAAGCCATGATCGAGTTGGCGTTCAGAGAGTAGTGCTTCGTTATAGCGTTTACCCTGTGCAATACTTTTGACTTGCGCAGTACCGGTTTTACCAGCAATCGAATACATTGAGGTGCGAATACCACGACCGGTACCCGAGTTAATCACATCGACCATGGCCTCACGCATTTTGACCCAATCTTCAGGTTTGCCATTAAATTGGATATGACCATTTGGCGCATTATGCACGGTGTGTAATTTGGCGCCCTTACTCTCACGTAGCACGTGTGGCGTGATATGTGCACCTTGATTCGCAGTAATTGCAGTTGCCATCGCCAATTGCAATGGCGTCGCTGTGAATGCACCTTGTCCAATACTTACAGAAATCGTTTCACCGCGTAGCCACTTAGAATTACGGGTACGCATTTTCCACTCAGGATTTGGATAGAGTCCTGAACTTTCACTTGGTAAATCCACACCCGTTTTTTCACCAAAACCAAATTGGCGCATCCACGTGTTCATTTTATCAATGCCCATACGATAAGACATGACATAGAAGAAGGTGTCACAGGACACCACTTGCGCTTTATGCAGGTTTACCGCGCCATGACCGGTCTTCTTATGGTCACGGAAACGATGGCTATCACCGGGAAGGGTGAAATAACCGGGGTCGGAAATCGCAGTATTCCAATCCACATAACCATAATGCAAGCCGCCCATACCAAACATGGGCTTAATAGTTGAACCGGGTGGATATGCCCCTTGTACGGCACGGTTATAAAGTGGTTGATCGAGATTGTCTCTTAACGCGCTATAGTCTTTGGTGCTAATACCCGTCACAAACAAATTGGGATTAAAACTTGGGCTTGAAACAAGCGCTAAAATTTCGCCCGTTTTTGGGTTCATGGCTACAATTGCACCACGACGACCTGCGAGCTGCTCAGACGCAACCACTTGTAAGCCATAATCTAACGATAAGAATAAATCATTGCCACGCACCGGGTCTTTACGCCCTAAATTACGTAATACATTACCAAAGGCATCGGCTTCGACAGATTCATTGCCGGGCATACCATGTAATAAATCTTCATAAGATTTTTCAACGCCAATTTTACCAATTAGGTTGGTACCAGCGTATAAATCTTTATCAATACTTTTCAGTTCTTTATCGTTAATACGTCCCACATAGCCAATCACATGCGCAAACAGTTCACCATGCGGATAATAACGCGTCATTTGGGTGTCAATATTGACCCCCGGAAATTGGTATTTTACTTCGCTAAAACGCGCAATATCATTTTCATTGAGGTTGAGCTTAATTGTCACTCGCTCAGTTTTACGTGATGCTTTAATGCGAGTCTGAAAACGCTCAATATCTTCTTCTGTAAGCTCTAAAATCGGGGTTAAGCGTTTAATGGTGGCATCAATATCAGGCACATCCGCACGGCTTAATGTGGCAGTGAAGACCGGATAATTATCGGCAAGTAAAATACCATTGCGATCATAAATATAACCACGTGCAGGCGCTAAAGGCTGCAAACGAATGCGGTTTTTATCAGATGCAGTGCTAAAAGTTTCATAATTGAAAATTTGCAAATAGGCATATCGACTCACCAACAGCAGCATCAATACAATCACCGTCACGATCGAAAAAATCACCCGATTGCGGTAAATGCGCTTTTCTTCTTGTCCATTTTTTAAAGGAAAATGCTGCTTCATACGCGATCGACTTAAGACCTGTGAGTAGGGATGTGTTGAAGTGGCATATTCTAACGCAACTACTGTGTTTTTGATATTCAAAAACCGCGATACAGAGGAGTCCGATTAAACTTTGACTTTGTAGACATTAAAATTATAAAGACATGTATATGAGGTCGGTTAGATTTCTGATACAGTCAAAATGAATAAAAAAGGACGCAAGTCCAAAAACAAAAAATTAAGGATGATGGTGACAATAATGTTTAAGTTATACCCTTTGCTTGCATGCGCAGTGCTGAGCAGTGTGGCACACGCAGGTGATTTTAAAAGTCCCCTTGAGGCAAAGTTAAGCAAGAATGACGCTCAAACGTGGAACGTAGGGGCAGGCTTTACCCAGAAATTATTGCATGCCAATGCAGAGTGGGTGAATCCTTATGGGATTGCTTATGTGAAAGGTGGTGTTTTCTTAAATGACGATCATAACATTGGTGGTCAATTGGGATTTAGACATCCCGTCCATCTGACAGGTAAAGACAAAAATGGGTATTATGTCGGGGCATATGCAGGACATATTGAAACGCGGCCAGTGAATGGCGAGCATGAAGCACGTTTAGGTGGGGGAATTGACCTTGCCTATGTCTTACTCAGCCCAGAACGGATCAGTAGTTTTAGTATCGGCCTTGGTGCAGGCGAAGAGCTTAAAAATAGTGAGGGGAAGGTGGTTGCAGAAACTGAACCTAGGCTACAATTCTCCTATACTTTAAGTATCGGTTTATAGACAGAATATTGACAGAATTTTTAACGCATACCGTGATCAAAAAATTAAATATGGAAGTGATAGATGCTTGAGTATGTCAACGAGTTGTGGCAAATCTTTTTGAATCGCCCGGATTTTTGGGCAGTGCTCAGCATTATTCCCGTCACCGCTTTTGTTACCTGGGCCCATGTGTGGATGGCGCTCAAGATGGTCTTTTATCCTATTCATTTCTGGGGTTTCCATCTCGGTGCAATTCCTGTGGGTTGGCAGGGCATTGTGCCGCGTAAAGCGGGACGCATTTCAGGAATTATTACCGATAACACTTTGTCTAAGTTGGGATCGTTGCGTGAGTTTTTGGACGCGATGGATCCGCAAGATATGGCGCGGATTATTGGTGAACAAGTCGGTTTTGAACTTGAGCATTTAATTGATGAAGTCATGATGGATCGCAATGCGGTGCTTTGGGAAAATTTACCATTTTCCATTAAACGCCGTATTTATGGTCAAGCGCATAAACAAATGCCAGAAATTTTACGTGAATTGGTGACAGAATTGACCATGAACGTAGAATCGTTGGTTGATATGCGTGACATGGTTGTGCGTCAAATGGAAGGCGACCGTAAACTGATGGTGCGCATGTTCCTAAAAGTCGGTCAAAAAGAAATTAATTTTATTTGGCACATTAGTGCACTCATTGGTATGTTCTTTGGTGTATTCCAAATGATAGTGTGGTTTGTGGTGCCATGGCATTGGACAGTTCCGTTTTGGGCAGCTATTTGGGGCTTCTTGACCAACTGGATCGCGATCTGGATGGTGTTCAATCCACTTGATCCACATCCAGTTAAATTTCCACAATTCTTTGCACGTACGGAAAGTCGTAAATTTCCGTGGCTTAAACCTGTCATTCCTCGTATTGGCACCTATAACATACAAGGTGCATTTATGAAACGTCAGGAAGAAGTCTCTGAAGTTTTCGCAAGAGTGGTGACAGAAGATTTAATTACGTTAAAATCAATTATGACTGAAATGATGTACGGTGGTAAAAAAGACAAAACACGCCGTATTGTCAAACGTCATATTAACGAAATTATGGAAACACCACTGGTTCGCACCTCTTTGCAGCTATCTTTAGGTCCAAAAGAGTACGCAAAACTCAAGACAGACTTGATCGATCGCTCAATTGAAATTACGATGGTGCCTGTATGCGACCCAGCGTTCAATGCGAGCCGTGCACAGAAAATCTTTCAAATGTTTAGAGAGCGAATTTTGGAGCTTACGCCCCGAGAATTTCAAAATCTATTGCGTCCTGCATTTCAGGAAGATGAGTGGATTCTGATTTTACTTGGTGGTGTCACTGGCTTTATCGCAGGACTTATCCATTTGTTTGTGGCTTTCTTATAATGAGATGCCGGGGGACACAATCCATTGATTGTGGTCGTGGCGTCATACAAATTGTTTAAATGAGGATGTTTATATATGCGCATTATTTTACTCGGACCACCTGGAGCAGGTAAAGGTACACAAGCTCAGTTGATCTGTAAGCGCTACAATGTCCCACAAATTTCAACCGGTGATATGCTCCGTGCTGCAATTCGTGAAGGAACTGAATTAGGTCTACAAGCTAAAAGTGTCATGGACAATGGCGGTTTGGTTTCTGATGAATTAATCATTGGTTTAGTGAAAGAGCGTATTGCACAACCTGATTGTGTAAACGGCTGTATTTTTGATGGTTTCCCACGTACGATTCCACAAGCTGAGGCGTTGGAAAATGAAGGCATTAATATCGATCACGTGATTGAAATTGATGTACCTGACGAAGAAATCGTGCAACGTTTATCTGGTCGTCGTCAACATCCAGCGTCTGGTCGTGTGTATCACATTGTTTACAACCCACCTAAAGTGGAAGGTAAAGATGATGAAACTGGGGAAGATTTGGTTCAACGTCCAGATGACCAAGAAGCAACAATTCGTAAACGTTTAGGTTCTTATCACACTGAAACTGAGCAATTGGTCGGTTTCTACCAAGGTCGCGCAGCGTCTGGTGAAAATGCGCCAACTTACGATAAATTGAATGGTCTACGTCCAATCGAAGAAGTTCAAACCGATCTTTTCGCGATTCTAGATCAATCAAAATAATCTCAAACAGATTATTTTGACATTCAAAGAGCCCTAAGTCATATTGGGGCTCTTTTGTTTTTTATGCTTTTAAGGATTTCACGTTTTGAAAATTGGTTTGCTTATACTGATGTTGGTGTTTATCGCGATTTTAATCGGCTTGTTTATCTTAAGCTATAAAATGCTCAAAAAAGTCCGTCGTGAAGAACAACCGTCAAAATCAGTTGAATATCAGTTGCATCCAAAATTAAAAGCAGAAATGGAAAAACGTAAATCGGACAAGTAATAGCAAAAAGCTGAACTTAAAGTTCAGCCTCAATAGTTTTTGTCGGAATTCTAACTGCACCAAATTCAAAGCGATCTGGCCAATTACAGACATCGGACACGATGCATTCATTACATTTTGGCTTACGGGCAATACAACAATAACGACCGTGTAAAATCAGCCAATGATGTGAATCAATGATGAATTCTTTTGGAATGACTTTGACCAAACGATGCTCAACTTCAAGCACATTTTTACCGACCGCCAAGCCTGTACGATTACCTAAACGGAAAATATGTGTGTCGACTGCCATAGTAGGCTGACCAAAGGCAGTATTGAGCACCACATTGGCTGTCTTACGCCCTACACCGGGTAAAGCTTCTAAATCCGCACGATTGCTAGGGACCACGCTGTTATGACGCTCTATGAGCATCTGACAGGCTTTAATCACATTTTCAGCTTTGGAATTATAAAGTCCAATGGTCTTGATATAACTTTTGAGTCCTTCAACGCCTAGTGCATAAATGGCTTCTGGTGTATTGGCCACTGGGAAAAGCTTATCCGTGGCTTTGTTGACACTGACATCTGTCGCTTGGGCTGATAAAGTGACTGCCACCAAAAGTTCAAATGGATTTGAATAATTTAATTCAGTCTTTGGATTTGGACGCTGCTCACGTAAGCGTTCAAAAAAGGTCTGAATTTGTTTTTTGGTCATATTTTTTACAGGTTTTGTGCTTAATGTGCTCATATCTTTAAGCCTGTAAATTATTTAATTGTGCGTGTAATTCGCTGAGTAAAGTACGTTTATTGGCATCTTCACGTACGGATAACTGCTTTTCAAGCTTTTTAATTTGGGTACGTAATTTGGCCAGTTCGAGCATGGTTTTACTATCTAAACCAACTATAACTTGTGCAGGTTTTTCAACTACTTCAAAGCGCTTGTACGGGTTTAATCTGATTCGAAAATTGGGCAAAAAGTTCAGTGTTGATTTCAGCGCGTACCACAGGACCTTTACGATCAACGCGGCGTTTTTCCTCGCGTTGAATATGTGCATAATAACGATTGCGCAAATTATTCTGTTCTTCAATTTTTGCATTTTCAGTCATTAAGGGCTGTGTATCTTCAACTAGATCAATACAGTCCACTGGACAGGGTGGAATACATAATTCACAGCCCGTACACAAGTCTGTTAGAACGGTGTGCATGAGTTTACCTGAGCCAATGATGGCATCGACAGGACAGGCATTAATGCATTTGGTGCAGCCAATACATTCATCCTCACGAATCAAAGCTTTCATACGTTGTGGACGCCCATCTGCTTGAATAGGCCAAACACTTGGCTCCGCAGGTAAAGGTGCCCGATTCAGTAGCTCAGCTAAAGCATCCGCCACAGGTTGACCGCCTGGCACGCATTTATTGGCTGCCTCTCCTTGGCTAATGGCGTTAGCATAAGGTAAGCAGCCATCACGATGTCCACATAAGCCACATTGAGTTTGTGGCAGCAATGCATCGATGGATTGAATAAGAGAAACGTGCAAATTCATGATAAACCAAGGTCGCTCAGAAGGCGTAGTACGAGTAGATGTTAGGGGATATGTCGAATTTCTAATTTTATCATGATTTTATTGAACAATGGTGTGCACAAATAAGATACACTTCATGCATTAAAAGTAAGCATAAAGATTCAATTAATAGTTGATTAGATAGATTTTTTTGATGTCATTATTTTTATTCATAATAAATATAAATATTTGTTATTGAAATTATTTTTAACATTATTTAAAAAAACTATTGTAGATTGGTTACAAAAGATATTTAATATTTTGCGCCAAAATTTAACATTGATTGTAAATTTGACCAATTTTGATCCATTTTCTGCTGAGGATTAAGCGTTGAAATACAACACACTTAATGAGTTCCTAGATTACGTAAAATCACGTGATGCATATCAACCAGAATTTCTTCAAGCTGTTGAAGAAGTGATGACCAGTTTGTGGCCTTTCATCAAAGAAAATCCGCAATACGCTGCTCACGGTTTACTAGAACGTCTAGTTGAGCCTGAACGTGCGATCCAGTTCCGCGTGGCATGGGTAGATGACCAAGGTCAAACCCAAGTTAACCGTGCTTTCCGCGTTCAATACAACTCGGCTATTGGTCCATTTAAAGGTGGTATGCGTTTCCACCCGTCAGTGAACCTTTCAATCCTAAAATTCTTAGGTTTTGAACAAACATTTAAAAATGCTTTAACCACATTGCCAATGGGCGGTGGTAAAGGTGGTTCTGACTTCGACCCTAAAGGTAAGTCAGAAGGCGAAATCATGCGTTTCTGCCAAGCTCTCATGATTGAGCTTTATCGTCACCTTGGCTCTAACACCGATATTCCTGCAGGGGACATCGGTGTAGGTGGTCGTGAAGTTGGCTATATGGCGGGTATGATGAAGAAGCTCAGCAATGACACTTCATCTGTATTCACCGGTAAAGGCTTAACTTTCGGTGGTTCTTTGGCTCGTCCAGAAGCAACTGGCTTCGGTACTGTGTATTTCGCTGAGGAAATGCTTAAGACCCGTGGCGAAAGCTTCAAAGATAAAGTCGTGACCATTTCCGGTTCAGGCAACGTTGCGCAATATGCTGCTGAAAAAGCGATTTATTTGGGTGCGAAAGTGGTTTCACTTTCTGACTCTGCAGGTACTGTTCACGTAAAAGATGGCTTTACAGAAGCATTGCTTGCTGAAGTCATGGAACTGAAAAACGTGAAACGTGGTCGTATCTCTGAATTCGCCTCTAAGCATGGTTTTGAGTACTTAGAAGGACAACGTCCTTGGGGTATTAAATGTGATATCGCATTGCCGTGTGCTACTCAAAATGAGTTGGATGCGGATGATGCTGCTGCGCTTCTTGCAAATGGCGTGATCTGTGTCGCTGAAGGCGCAAATATGCCTTCAACATTGGCTGCTGTAGAGAAATTCGTTGAAGCGAAAATTCTTTATGCACCAGGTAAAGCATCGAATGCAGGTGGTGTTGCCACTTCTGGTTTAGAAATGTCTCAAAATGCATTGCGTTTGGGCTGGTCTTTCGAAGAAGTAGACGAACGTCTTCATGCAATCATGAAAGAGATTCACCGTAACTGTGTGAAATACGGTACAAAAGAAGATGGTACTGTGAACTATGTTGATGGTGCAAATATCGCAGGCTTCGTAAAAGTGGCTGATGCTATGCTTGCTCAAGGCGTATTCTAAGTCCTGAGCTATTTAATAAAAAAACCGATGCCTAGGCATCGGTTTTTTTATATCAGTCGATAAGTTTTGTTGTTTTCTATAATTTAACTAGAGTGAACCTTTAATCGCTTCACGTTCTACTGCCATATCATAAATATAAGCATATTTAGATTGATCTGCTGCTGGGTTCTTAATTTCAAAACGTTTTACGCGAATGATTTGACGTTCATTCGGCGTATGTTGGAAGCCTTGAATTTGGTCGTAAAATAAAGTCCAGTCTTTATCGACTTGGGTTTTAATGCCTGATTCATTGTATTTAATTTCTTTGACTTGCAAGCAGGTTTGTCGTGCGACACCCGTGCATTGCTTGGTCTGAGGTGAGATCTCGAGGAAAATGGTGTCTGCCTGACCTTGGTATTGCGTTTCAGATGTCATTTTACCTGTGAAGACATAACGCTGACCATTGGTAGTCATGAGGGTTAAGGTCGGTGCATTGGCATTAGCGGTCTCTAGCACAAAAGGCACAGTCTTGTTAAAAATTTGTCCAGCAAGCTGTTCTTGCTTCATGGCTTCATTATTACACGCCATCATGCTCGACATCAGATTACCGATGACCAATTGATTTGAGTCTACTTTCCAAGCGCCACCGAGCGTATTACACGTGGTTGCAACACTAAAACGCCCCTCAGCATCAAACTTCGCGATCATATGCTTCGCGGCACCCGTATCTAAATGCCACTCATATGCGCTTAATGTTTTAGACGGATTTTGTTGCTGGAGAATAGTCACAACATTGTCTCCAAATTTTTGCATATCTGAACTTTGACATGCAGCGAGACCTAAAGGGAGGAGGGCTAAAATAAGGTATTTGAATTTCATTGATATAAAAATCGTCTGAGTGGATCAGATTTAAATATAAACGAATGTTTTTATTAAAGAATGGATACATTTTGAGGATTTAGGTATCAAAATGTATCCAATGAGGTTTTACAACGTTTGGTCAGGTGTTGAGACGGGTAGAATTATCTGTGTCGAGAGCACTTAATCGAAGCGGTAAATATCCATGCCCAAAGAACCCATAGTGAAACTGCTATGTACCAAGCTAAAACGTTCACCGGTGCCCATTGAGAAGAACAGTGGGGCAAAGTGTTCAAGGGTTGGATGATTACGCTCGACGTAAGGAATGTTCTTCCAATCCAGTACGGCATCAAAATCACGATGACTCAGTTTTTGAACCACATAATTTCTAAATGTAGATGCCCACTCAGGCACAGCACTCTCGCCACCATGACGATTAAGTTCACGCAGATTATGTGTAATGCTGCCTGAACCAATCAATAAAATTTGCTGCTCACGTAACACGCTAAGCGTTCGACCAATCTTAAAGATGTCATCTGCTGTCATGGAAATCGGAAGCGAAATTTCAACCACAGGAATATCGGCTTCAGGATACATATGCAATAACGGCATCCATACGCCATGATCGCGGGGGCGTGAATTATTGGCATACGCTGTCAAATTGGCATCAGCAAATCGTTTTAAAATCTGCTCTGCCAGTTCAGGTTGACCCGGTGCAGGATAGCGCATCTGATACAGTTCTTCTGGGAAGCCGCGAAAGTCATGCCAAGTCTCAGGGCGGATACTTGTACTTACTTCTAGTGCGTTACTTTCCCAGTGTGCGGACATGACAATAATTGCTTTTGGCTTTGGTAAGTTTTCACCCAAACGCTCCAAGGCTGGACCCACTTGTTCAGGGTTCAATGCCAACATTGGTGAGCCGTGAGAAATATAAAGGCCAGGGAGTGTTTGTAAGTTCATAATTCCAAACCAGTTGAAGAGATTTAGTGATAATGCACTAAAAAGAACGTGAATAAGAGAGGGTTAAACTCAACAGATCGTTGCATTTAAGCAACGACTTCAGAATTTTTTAGCCTGCACGATGGTAAGGGTGATTATTATTAATACTCATTGCACGATATAGCTGCTCAATGAGCATTACACGTACCATCGGGTGTGGGAGTGTGAGTTTAGACAGTGACCAATGCCATGCCGCAGCTTTACGAACGGCTTCTGAGTGACCGTCTGGACCGCCAATCGCCAACACGACATCATTGCCTTCTAGCATCCACTCTTTCATAGTATCAGCTAGTTTTTCTGTGCTAAATTCGCGACCACCGACTTCAAGGGCAATTAAGACTTCATTATGCTTCATTGCATTTAAAATGCTATCACCTTCGATATTTCGGTATTTTAAAATATCGGCTTCTGAATCATTTTTGCCACGTTTTGCCATCGGTAACTCAATGATTTGAGTTTGTACAAAGGGCTGAATACGTTTGAAATAATCTTCAAAACCTGTCAGCACCCATGCAGGCATTTTTTGACCGATGGTCAGAATACGAATTTTCATAATTTACAAATTTTTAAAGCTTATGTGAATTATACCTTGAATTAAGAGTGCGCTTGCATAATTGTGTACGCCAGCTTTATTTTCTTATGTGAACAAATAATCGGGAATGGTGACATAATTTCAATTTCCTCAACGTATTGTTAACTCAGTATTTTAGATTTTTGACATAAAAAAAAGAGTGCCGAAGCACTCTTTTTTATTGAGTTAAACTTAGTGACGAGCAGCTTTGCCTTCATCAACAGCTTTAACAATCGGCGCTTTCACCAAGGGTTTTGGTACCGAAACCAACGCAAGTGGTAAAATGTCATCAATTGATTTCACTGCTTTGATTTCCAAGCCTTCCTTCACATTGTCAGGAATCTCAGATAAATCACGCACATTCTCTTGTGGAATAAACACAAGTTTCACACCACCACGATGTGCAGCGAGCAGTTTCTCTTTTAAACCACCAATACGCATGGCACGACCACCAAGACTGGTTTCACCGGTCATTGCAATGTCAGGACGAATCGCAATTCCTGTAAATGCAGAGACAAGGGCAGTCGTTAGAGCAAGACCAGCAGACGGACCATCTTTTGGTGTTGCACCTTCAGGTAAATGCACATGCACGTCAGTTTCTTCAAAACGTGATGCTTCAATACCAAGTTCATCCGCGCGTGTGCGTACTACAGTCAAGGCAGCGGTAATCGATTCTTTCATTACATCACCGAGCGAACCCGTCGTAATGAATTTACCTTTACCTTTCACAGCTGCAACTTCAATCGTGAGCAGTTCACCACCCACAGAGGTCCACGCTAAACCATTGACACGACCCACTTGCGCTTCATCTTCCGCAATACCGAAGTCGAATTTGTGTGGACCAAGGTAGTCAGGTAGATTTTTCGAGGTCACTTCAATTTGAAGATTTTTCGCTTTTTTGCTGACGGCTTCTTTGACCACTTTACGCGCAATCTTCGATACTTCACGTTCAAGACTACGCACACCCGCTTCGCGTGTATAACGCTGTACGATGTCGCGAATCGCTTCTTCATGCACAGTTAATTCTTTTGCACGTAGACCATTGTTCTTAATTGCTTTTGGCACTAAGTAACGGTCTGCAATATTCACTTTTTCATCTTCGGTATAACCCGGTAGACGAATCACTTCCATACGGTCAAGCAATGCTTCAGGAATGTTCATGCTGTTTGCAGTACAAATGAACATCACTTCAGATAAGTCGAGATCAAGATCGAGATAATGATCGCTGAACTTACTGTTTTGTGATGGATCCAAGACTTCAAGTAATGCAGACGCTGGGTCACCACGGTAATCTTGTGCCATCTTGTCGATTTCATCGAGCAAGAACAGTGGGTTTTTCACACCAACTTTTGTCAAAGATTGCACGATTTTACCTGGCATTGCGCCAATGTAAGTACGACGATGACCACGGATTTCCGCTTCATCACGTACGCCACCAAGCGCCATACGCACAAACTCACGACCTGTTGCTTTCGCCACAGATTCACCTAGCGATGTTTTACCTACACCCGGAGGACCAACCAAGCACAGAATAGGACCACGCAGTTTTTTCACACGTGATTGCACGGCTAGGTATTCCACAATGCGATCTTTCACATCATCGAGACCATAATGATCGGCATCTAAAATATCTTGCGCTTTCGCCAAATTGATGCTGACTTTGCTGGCTTTATTCCAAGGTGTATCTAAAATCGCCTCGATATAGTTACGCACCACAGCCGCTTCACTTGAAGCAGGTTGCATCGCTTTTAACTTACGGAATTCAGCTTCGGCTTTCTTACGCACATGTTCTGGTAAATCCGCTTCAGCAAGACGTTTTTCAATTTCTTGAATATCATCTTCAGCGCCACCATTCATGTCAGAAAGTTCGCGTTGAATGACTTTCATCTTTTCATTGAGGAAGTATTCGCGCTGATTTTTTTCCATCTGACGCTTCACAGAGTCATGCAAGGTTTGCTCAATCTGTTGTTCTTCAGATTGTTGCAATAAATAGGTCATGACTTCAGTTAAATGCGCTTCAAATGCATCGTGCTCAAGGAACTTTTGTTTTACATCAATGTTCAGCGGCACACGCGTTGCGACAAAGAACAATAATTGCAATAAGTCTTCAATTTTATTGGCAGCTGTAATGAGTTCGCGTGCATTACGTAATTTTGCTTCTGCATATTGAGCGAAAAGAGCACGAAGTTCTTGTAGACGTGTTTCTTGTGCATCTTCATCGACAGTCACAGTCATTGGGCTAAGTTCATGCTCAGCAGTCAAATATTCTGTTTGATCAATAATTTTAGTCAGTTTTGCACGATGCAAACCTTCGATCAGAACTTTTATACAGGTATCGTCATTTTCATGATTTACAACTTGCACAATCTTAGCGACTGTACCGTATTGATAAAGATTATCGTGGTCAATTTCTTCTGTAAGGGAATCTTTTTGTGCAACTACAAATACCAGATTGTCACTGTTACGAGCCACATCAACTGCATTGATCGATTTTTCACGACCAACGAACAGCGCAATTTGCATGTGTGGATAAACAACAACATCACGTAGCGCTAAAAGGGGTAGTACGCTTGGAATCTCAAGTTCTAAGCTTTGTTCATTCATCATATTCTCAGACATGGGCACTCCTAATGAGTGACAAAAAAATTTGTCATATTTTTATAGTGATGGGTAATTTAAAAATTACAAGGGCAGCACAAAGTAAATTGTTTAAAAACTGAATCATTATGTGAATTTAAGCATGACGCACTCTTAGAAACTAGCAAATCAACGTTTAAAACGCAAAGATGTTTCGGGTGTAATCAAGGCATCTAATGGCTGATCCCATGGTTGACGAATAAATGTTTGCTGCACAAGTTGAAAATGATGTGCGATCCCGAGTCGATAAGGACGATAAGGCGCGCTTGCTAGGGTACGATCATAATAACCACCACCCATTCCAATACGTGAGCCTAAAGTATCACATGCCAATAACGGTAGAATTAACAGGTCTAAATGAGAAACGTGTAAACCCCGTGTTGCCATGGCTTGCTGCATACCTAAACGATGATAGGCAAAACGTCGATTTCGGTATTGTTGTTTTGAAATTTCCACCCAAACAAGACGTTGATTCATATTACAAATTAAAGGTAAAAAAACTTTTTTATGTTGTTTAAAACAATGTTCGATGATCGCTTGAGTTTGAATTTCTCCGAAGGCGTCAAGATAGATTCCAATCGCATGACTCTGCTTAAAAATAGCATTTTCTCTTAATTGATGAAGTACTTTTGTAGCCGATTGCTTTTGCTGAAATGTAGACAATTTACGACGTTGCTTACGTATTTTTTTTCTTAGCGTTTGGAAAGTTTCAGACATAGTTAGGTGTAACAAGGAGTTTATTTTAGTGTAACGCTTCTTTGATTAAATTCAATTCTGACAAATTAAAATTAGACTCAAATAATTATATATAAAACTTAAAATTAATTAGAAAATCTTAATTATAGTTTGCGAAAGTATTCGGTTGTTACCTGCAGATTCTATCCTGAATATCAGTTATCACCAGTTAGAAATTAGAGGTTAAGTACTTATACGCATATCGCATACATATATTACAAATAGATAATACTAAAAATAGGATATTGATTAATATAACTACATAAATCAACTATATCATCATTTTTTTATGATTATTAAAATATTGAAAAATAAATATTTATGGTTAAAACATCATCATTTTTAATCAATTTGGTTAAATTCTAATTAATTGTATTAATTGTGTGAAAAACCCACCAATTAGCTAGATATACAATTAAAAGAAAAAGAGATAATTATACGTGGTTCATATTTAATAGTGTGATAAGTATCACGTTATTTATTTTAAGGCATGAGTATAAAGTTAATCGGATTTTATACATTTAATATTTTCTAAACTTTTAAGTTTATTGGGCGGATTTTTGATATGCAGAAGCAAGTCATTTCTAAAAGTACATGGGTAAGTAAATTAGTGGATGACAACATCATTCAATTAACTGAAAACTCAGTTGTCATGATTGATGTAACAGAAGATCAAATTGAAAAAATTGAAATGGTTGGTAACCAACTTAAAATTACTTTAAAAAATGGTGAAGTGATTATTGTTGATAGTTTTGATCCATCATTCAATGATATTGTCATTCGTACAAGTGATTCAGAATTATTTTTATATGATTTTCCAACAGCAAAATATAATGCGCTAGAAAAATTAGAATTATTAATGGAAAGTGTTCCAAGCTCAGCAAGTTTTGTGGACGTTTGGCCGTTGGCTGGAATGGGTTTAGGAGCGATTGCACTTGGATTAGCAGCAAAAGAAGGTTCTGATTCAAAAGAAGAAAACGAGAATGCTTTAAATGAAGCAAAAGATGCGCTAGAACAAGCAATTACTGATGCTGAATCAACACTTGACAGCTTAACTGGTGCAGAAAAAGAAGCAGCAGAACAAGCGATTGAAGATGCACAAAATGCATTGGCAGACGAAACAGCAACAGCTGAAGATCTAGCACAAGCTCAAAAAGACCTTGACGCAGCAATCAAAGAAGCTGAAACAGCACAAGCTGATAAAGATGCTGCGCAAGTTGAAGCAGAACAAGCTCTTGATGAAGCAAAAGATGCGCTAGAACAAGCGATTGTCGATGCTGAATCAACACTTGATAGCTTAACTGGTGCAGAAAAAGATGCAGCAGAACAAGCGATTGCTGATGCAAAAGATGCCTTAACAGCAGAAGATGCAACCGTAGATAGCCTAGAGCAAGCAGCGCAAGATCTTGAATCAGCAATCAAAGAAGCTGAAACAGCACAAAAGGACAAAGACACTGCGCAAGTGGAAGCAGAACAAGCCCTTGATGAAGCAAAAGATGCACTTGAAAAAGCCATCAAAGATGCTGAATCAACACTTGATAGCTTAACTGGTGCAGAAAAAGAAGCAGCAGAACAAGCGATTGCTGATGCAAAAGAGGCCTTAACAGCAGAAGATGCAACGGTAGATGGCCTAGAGGAAGCTCAGACTGATCTTGAATCAGCAATCAAAGAAGCTGAAACAGCACAAGCTGATAAAGAAGCAGCACAAGTTGAAGCAGAACAAGCTCTTGATCAAGCAAAAGATGCACTTGAAAAAGCCATCAAAGATGCTGAATCAACACTTGATAGCTTAACTGGTGCAGAAAAAGAAGCAGCAGAACAAGCGATTGCTGATTGCAAAAGATGCCTTAACGCATGAATCAACGGTAGATGGCCTAGAGGAAGCTCAACTGATCTTGAATCAGCAATCAAAGAAGCTGAAACAGCACAAGCTGATAAAGAAGCAGCACAAGTTGAAGCAGAACAAGCTCTTGATCAAGCAAAAGACGCGCTAGAACAAGCAATTACTGATGCTGAATCACAACTTGACAGCTTAACTGGTGCAGAAAAAGATGCAGCAGAGCAAGCGATTGCAGATGCAACAGATGCCTTAACAGCAGAAGATGCAACCGTAGATAGCCTAGAGCCAGCACAAACTGAGCTTGAATCAGCGATCAAAGATGCTGAAACAGCACAAGCTGATAAAGACACTGCGCAAGTGGAAGCAGAACAAGCATTAGATGAAGCAAAAGATGCGCTAGAACAAGCGATTGTCGATGCTGAATCAACACTTGACAGCTTAACTGGTGCAGAAAAAGGTGCAGCAGAGCAAGCGATTGAAGATGCACAAAATGCATTGGCAGACGAAACAGCAACAGCTGAAGATCTAGCACAAGCTCAAAAAGACCTTGACGTAGCAATCAAAGAAGCTGAAACAGCACAAGCTGATAAAGAAGAAGCAAAAGGCGCGCTTGAACAAGCGATTGCGAAAGCAGATGCAGCATTAACTTCAGAATTACCAAGATTAGATGGTGCAGAACGTGAAGCTGTAATTGCAGAGAAAGCAAAAGCTGAAGCGGCATTAGATAATGCGTCTTTAACTGCGGATGAATTGCAGGTTGCGGCAGATACATTAGTTAAAGTTGTAGAAGATGCTGTTAAAGCTGAGCAAGTTGAAGATGCAGCAGAAGAAGCACAAGCCTTAGCTGAAGCAAAAGCAGCATTAACTGATGCGATTGCGAAAGCAGATGCAGCATTAACTTCAGAATTACCAAGATTAGATGGTGCAGAACGTGAAGCTGTAATTGCGAGAAAGCAAAAGCTGAAGCGCATTAGATATGCGTCTTTACTGCGGATGAATTGCAGGTTGCGGCAGATACATTAGTTAAAGTTGTAGAAGATGCTGTTAAGCTGAGCAAGTTGAAGATGCAGCAGAAGCGGCTGCAGCAGCAGATAAATTAGCAGCAGAAGACACAAGCCTTAGCTGAAGCAAAAGCAGCATTAACTGACGATTGCGAAAGCAGATGCAGCATTAACTTCAGAATTACCAAGATTAGATGGTACAACGTGAGCCGTATTAGTTTGAGAAAGGCAAAAGCTGAAGCGGCATTAGATAATGCGTCTTTAACTGCGGATGAATTGCAGGTTGCGGCAGATACATTAGTTAAAGTTGTAGAAGATGCTGTTAAAGCTGAGCAAGTTGAAGATGCAGCAGCAGATATTAGCAGCAGAAGAAGCACAGCCTTAGCTGAAGCAAAAGCAGCATTAACTGATGCGATTGCGAAAGCAGATGCAGCATTAACTTCAGAATTACCAAGATTAGATGGTGCAGAACGTGAAGCTGTAATTGCAGAGAAAGCAAAAGCTGAAGCGGCATTGGATAATGCGTCTTTAACTGCGGATGAATTGCAAGTTGCGGCAGATACATTAGTTAAAGTTGTAGAAGATGCTGTTAAAGCTGAGCAAGTTGAAGATGCAGCAGAAGCGGCTGCAGCAGCAGATAAATTAGCAGCAGAAGAAGCACAAGCCTTAGCTGAAGCAAAAGTAGCATTAACTGATGCGATTGCGAAAGCAGATGCAGCATTAACTTCAGAATTACCAAGATTAGATGGTACAGAACGTGAAGCCGTATTAGTTGAGAAAGCAAAAGCTGAAGCGGCATTGGATAATGCGTCTTTAACTGCGGATGAATTGCAAGTTGCGGCAGATACATTAGTTAAGTTGTAGAAGATGCTGTTAAACGCTGAGCAAGTTGAAGATGCAGCAGAAGCGGCTGCAGCAGCAGATAAATTAGCAGCAGAAGAAGCACAAGCCTTAGCTGAAGCAAAAGCAGCATTAACTGATGCGATTGCGAAAGCAGATGCAGCATTAACTTCAGAATTACCAAGATTAGATGGTGCAGAACGTGAAGCTGTAATTGCAGAGAAAGCAAAAGCTGAAGCGGCATTAGATAATGCGTCTTTAACTGCGGATGAATTGCAGGTTGCGGCAGATACATTAGTTAAAGTTGTAGAAGATGCTGTTAAAGCTGAGCAAGTTGAAGATGCAGCAGAAGCGGCTGCAGCAGCAGATAATTAGCAGCAGAAGAAGCACAAGCCTTAGCTGAAGCAAAAGCAGCATTAACTGATCGATTGCGAAAGCAGATGCAGCATTAACTTCAGAATTACCAAGATTAGATGGTGCAGAACGTGAAGCTGTAATTGCAGAGAAAGCAAAAGCTGAAGCGGCAGTTAGATAATGCGTCTTTAACTGCGGATGAATTGCAGGTTGCGGCAGATACATTAGTTAAAGTTGTAGAAGATGCTGTAAAGCTGAGCAAGTTGAAGATGCAGCAGAAGCGGCTGCAGCAGCAGATAAATTAGCAGCAGAAGAAGCACAAGCCTTAGCTGAAGCAAAAGCAGCATTAACTGATGCGATTGCGAAAGCAGATGCAGCATTAACTTCAGAATTACCAAGATTAGATGGTGCAGAACGTGAAGCCGTATTAGTTGAGAAAGCAAAAGCTGAAGCGGCATTAGATAATGCGTCTTTAACTGCGGATGAATTGCAAGTTGCGGCAGATACATTAGTTAAGTTGTAGAAGATGCTGTTAAAGCTGAGCAAGTTGAAGATGCAGCAGAAGCGGCTGCAGCAGCAGATAATTAGCAGCAGAAGAAGCACAAGCCTTAGCTGAAGCAAAAGCAGCATTAACTGATGCGATTGCGAAAGCAGATGCAGCATTAACTTCAGAATTACCAGATTAGATGGTGCAGAACGTGAAGCTGTAATTGCAGAGAAAGCAAAGCTGAAGCGGCATTAGATAATGCGTCTTTAACTGCGGATGAATTGCAGGTTGCGGCAGATACATTAGTTAAAGTTGTAGAAGATGCTGTTAAGCTGAGCAAGTTGAAGATGCAGCAGAAGCGGCTGCAGCAGCAGATAAATTAGCAGCAGAAGAAGCCACTTAGCTGAAGCAAAAGCAGCATAACTGATGCGATTGCGAAAGCAGATGCAGCATTAACTTCAGAATTACCAAGATTAGATGGTGCAGAACGTGAAGCTGTAATTGCAGAGAAGCAAAAGCTGAAGCGCATTAGATAATGCGTCTTTAACTGCGGATGAATTGCAGGTTGCGGCAGATACATTAGTTAAAGTTGTAGAAGATGCTGTTAAGCTGAGCAAGTTGAAGATGCAGCAGAAGCGGCTGCAGCAGCAGATAAATTAGCAGCAGAGAAGACACAGCCTTAGCTGAAGCAAAAGCAGCATTAACTGATGCGATTGCGAAAGCAGATGCAGCATTAACTTCAGAATTACCAAGATTAGATGGTGCAGAACGTGAAGCCGTATTAGTTGAGAAAGCAAAAGCTGAAGCGGCATTAGATAATGCGTCTTTAACTGCGGATGAATTGCAGGTTGCGGCAGATACATTAGTTAAAGTTGTAGAAGATGCTGTTAAAGCTGAGCAAGTTGAAGATGCAGCAGCAGATAAATTAGCAGCAGAAGAAGCACAAGCCTTAGCTGAAGCAAAAGCAGCATTAACTGATGCGATTGCGAAAGCAGATGCAGCATTAACTTCAGAATTACCAAGATTAGATGGTGCAGAACGTGAAGCTGTAATTGCAGAGAAAGCAAAAGCTGAAGCGGCATTAGATAATGCGTCTTTAACTGCGGATGAATTGCAGGTTGCGGCAGATACATTAGTTAAAGTTGTAGAAGATGCTGTTAAAGCTGAGCAAGTTGAAGATGCAGCAGAAGCGGCTGCAGCAGCAGATAAATTAGCAGCAGAAGAAGCACAAGCCTTAGCTGAAGCAAAAGCAGCATTAACTGATGCGATTGCGAAAGCAGATGCAGCATTAACTTCAGAATTACCAAGATTAGATGGTACAGAACGTGAAGCCGTATTAGTTGAGAAAGCAAAAGCTGAAGCGGCATTAGATAATGCGTCTTTAACTGCGGATGAATTGCAGGTTGCGGCAGATACATTAGTTAAAGTTGTAGAAGATGCTGTTAAAGCTGAGCAAGTTGAAGATGCAGCAGCAGATAAATTAGCAGCAGAAGAAGCACAAGCCTTAGCTGAAGCAAAGCATTAACTGATGCGATTGCGAAAGCAGATGCAGCATTAACTTCAGAATTACCAAGATTAGATGGTGCAGAACGTGAAGCTGTAATTGCAGAGAAAGCAAAAGCTGAAGCGGCATTGGATAATGCGTCTTTAACTGCGGATGAATTGCAAGTTGCGGCAGATACATTAGTTAAGTTGTAGAAGATGCTGTTAAAGCTGAGCAAGTTGAAGATGCAGCAGAAGCGGCTGCAGCAGCAGATAAATTAGCAGCAGAAGAAGCACAAGCCTTAGCTGAAGCAAAAGTAGCATTAACTGATGCGATTGCGAAAGCAGATGCAGCATTAACTTCAGAATTACCAAGATTAGATGGTGCAGAACGTGAAGCTGTAATTGCAGAGAAAGCAAAGCTGAAGCGGATTAGATAATGCGTCTTTAACTGCGGATGAATTGCAGGTTGCGGCAGATACATTAGTTAAAGTTGTAGAAGATGCTGTTAAAGCTGAGCAAGTTGAAGATGCAGCAGAAGCGGCTGCAGCACAGATAAATTAGCAGCAAGAAGCACAAGCCTTAGCTGAAGCAAAAGCATTAACTGATGCGATGCGAAAGCAGATGCAGCATTAACTTCAGAATTACCAAGATTAGATGGTGCAGAACGTGAAGCCGTATTAGTTGAGAAAGCAAAAGCTGAAGCGGCATTAGATAATGCGTCTTTAACTGCGGATGAATTGCAGGTTGCGGCAGATACATTAGTTAAAGTTGTAGAAGATGCTGTTAAAGCTGAGCAAGTTGAAGATGCAGCAGCAGATAAATTAGCAGCAGAAGAAGCACAAGCCTTAGCTGAAGCAAAAGCAGCATTAACTGATGCGATTGCGAAAGCAGATGCAGCATTAACTTCAGAATTACCAAGATTAGATGGTGCAGAACGTGAAGCTGTAATTGCAGAGAAAGCAAAAGCTGAAGCGGCATTAGATAATGCGTCTTTAACTGCGGATGAATTGCAGGTTGCGGCAGATACATTAGTTAAAGTTGTAGAAGATGCTGTTAAAGCTGAGCAAGTTGAAGATGCAGCAGAAGCGGCTGCAGCAGCAGATAAATTAGCAGCAGAAGAAGCACAAGCCTTAGCTGAAGCAAAAGCAGCATTAACTGATGCGATTGCGAAAGCAGATGCAGCATTAACTTCAGAATTACCAAGATTAGATGGTACAGAACGTGAAGCCGTATTAGTTGAGAAAGCAAAAGCTGAAGCGGCATTAGATAATGCATCTTTAACTGCGGATGAATTGCAGGTTGCGGCAGATACATTAGTTAAAGTTGTAGAAGATGCTGTTAAAGCTGAGCAAGTTGAAGATGCAGCAGAAGCGGCTGCAGCAGCAGATAAATTAGCAGCAGAAGAAGCACAAGCCTTAGCTGAAGCAAAAGCAGCATTAACTGATGCGATTGCGAAAGCAGATGCAGCATTAACTTCAGAATTACCAAGATTAGATGGTGCAGAACGTGAAGCTGTAATTGCAGAGAAAGCAAAAGCTGAAGCGGCATTAGACAATGCGTCTTTAACTGCGGATGAATTGCAAGTTGCGGCAGATACATTAGTTAAAGTTGTAGAAGATGCAGTGAATGCTGAATCTGTGGAAGATGCAGCAGAAGCGGCTGCAGCAGCAGATAAATTAGCAGCAGAAGAAGCACAAGCCTTAGCTGAAGCAAAAGCAGCATTAACTGATGCGATTGCGAAAGCAGATGCAGCATTAACTTCAGAATTACCAAGATTAGATGGTGCAGAACGTGAAGCTGTAATTGCAGAGAAAGCAAAAGCTGAAGCGGCATTAGACAATGCGTCTTTAACTGCGGATGAATTGCAAGTTGCGGCAGATACATTAGTTAAAGTTGTAGAAGATGCAGTGAATGCTGAATCTGTGGAAGATGCAGCAGAGGCACAAGCACAAGCTGAAGCAGCAGCAAAAGCGGAATCAGAAGCACTAGAAGCAGCGAAAGCAGCATTGGGTAAAGCAATTCAAGCTGCAGAAGATGCGTTAAGTACAACAGCTAAGCCACAATTGGATGGCGATGAACTTAAAGCTGTGTTGATTGAAAAAGCCAAAGCTGAAGTGGCATTTGAAAATGAAGCTTTAACTGCAGCGCAATTAAAAACTGCAGCAGATACATTAAATAAAGTTGTAGAAGATGCAGTGAATGCTGAATCTGTGGAAGATGCAGCAGAGGCACAAGCACAAGCTGAAGCAGCAGCAAAAGCGGAATCAGAAGCACTAGAAGCAGCGAAAGCAGCATTGGGTAAAGCAATTCAAGCTGCAGAAGATGCGTTAAGTACAACAGCTAAGCCACAATTGGATGGTGATGAACTTAAAGCTGTGTTGATTGAAAAAGCCAAAGCTGAAGTGGCATTTGAAAATGAAGCTTTAACTGCAGCGCAATTAAAAACTGCAGCAGATACATTAAATAAAGTTGTAGAAGATGCAGTGAATGCTGAATCTGTGGAAGATGCAGCAGAGGCACAGCACAAGCTGAAGCAGCAGCAAAAGCGGAATCAGAAGCACTAGAAGCAGCGAAAGCAGCATTGGGTAAAGCAATTCAAGCTGCAGAAGATGCGTTAAGTACAACAGCTAAGCCACAATTGGATGGTGATGAACTTAAAGCTGTGTTGATTGAAAAAGCCAAAGCTGAAGTGGCATTTGAAAATGAAGCTTTAACTGCAGCGCAATTAAAAACTGCAGCAGATACATTAAATAAAGTTGTAGAAGATGCAGTGAATGCTGAATCTGTGGAAGATGCAGCAGAGGCACAAGCACAAGCTGAAGCAGCAGCAAAAGCGGAATCAGAAGCACTAGAAGCAGCGAAAGCAGCATTGGGTAAAGCAATTCAAGCTGCAGAAGATGCGTTAAGTACAACAGCTAAGCCACAATTGGATGGTGATGAACTTAAAGCTGTGTTGATTGAAAAAGCCAAAGCTGAAGTGGCATTTGAAAATGAAGCTTTAACTGCAGCGCAATTAAAAACTGCAGCAGATACATTAAATAAAGTTGTAGAAGATGCAGTGAATGCTGAATCTGTGGAAGATGCAGCAGAGGCACAAGCACAAGCTGAAGCAGCAGCAAAAGCGGAATCAGAAGCACTAGAAGCAGCGAAAGCAGCATTGGGTAAAGCAATTCAAGCTGCAGAAGATGCGTTAAGTACAACAGCTAAGCCACAATTGGATGGCGATGAACTTAAAGCTGTGTTGATTGAAAAAGCCAAAGCTGAAGTGGCATTTGAAAATGAAGCTTTAACTGCAGCGCAATTAAAAACTGCAGCAGATACATTAAATAAAGTTGTAGAAGATGCAGTGAATGCTGAATCTGCGGAAGATTTAGCATTAGCAAAAGCTCAATTACAACAACTATTGGCAAAAGCAGTTTTAGCTTTAGATGATTCAACATTAGAAATGGATCGAGATAAGCTAATAGTTGAAACAGCTTTAGCGCAACAACTACTGGAAGCTAATTCGTCAACAGTTGAAGAAATTCAAAGTGCCTCTAAAAACTTAGAAACATTACTATCGAATATTTCTAATCCTTATCTTGGTGATGTAACCATTGCGGATGATGGATTGTCAATATCTGGTCAATTGACACCGGGTAGTAAAGTAGTCATTGAATATGAGGGCAATTCACAAGTTGTAACGAGTAATCTTGATGATGGTCGTTTCAATATCATATTGACCGCACCACTTGTAGATGGTCAAGAAGTAATAGTTACAGAGTTAAACGGTAAAGAAGTTCTAGGAACAACAGATCTTATCTATGAAGATGGTGCGGTTGTTGTTGGAGAGACGATTATCGCCGATGATGGTAAATCAGTATTAGTACAAGGTGAACCGGGTGCTTCTGTAGAAATTAAACATGAGGGTAAACTTATCGGTCATGGTGTAATGAGCAAAGATGGCACAGTTAATATTGTATTAGATAAAGCATTGCTAAACGGTAATCAAATCACTTTATCTTATGAAGATATTAAAGGTAATACAGCAACTAATACTGCAGTCTATACAGATAATATAGATCCAGACTTGAATGAAGTTGAGTTTGTACTAGTTGATGAAACTAATTTATCTATTTACGATGATACGCTTGCAAATCAAGTCGTAGAGTTTGAGTTACTTAACTTACCATTGGATTCTCAACAAGTTAAAGTCTTTGTTGGTGGAGTTCAGGCGACCAACTACGGTGATATTTATGGTAAATGGACAGTTACATTACCAAGTGACTTGATCATGAAGCAAGATGGTAGCTTGCCAGTTGTTATTTCAGTCACTGAAACATCAGGAAATAGCACACAAGATTATCAGTTAGATAACTTAAGTTATGAAATACTATCTTCATATCCAACAGATATTCTTGAACATGAAATATTTGCACGAGTAGACATCACACCACAGTCTAGTCCACTCTTTATTTCAGGTGATAATCCATACAAAAACTTAGAGGCTAAAGTTGTTGGACTCACCTTGGGTGGTGTTCTATCTGCTGATGTAATTCAAACGCTTAATGGTATTGATTTCAATATCGAAGAGGGTAAAACGTGGAGTTTCGACTTCGATTATACCTTGCATAGCTTATTAGGTGTCAGCGCAATCAACGTTGTGCTTTATAAAGAGCAAGTGAATGCAGATGGAACAATCTCTTGGGTATCTGAAACTGTCGGTGGCGGTGTTGTCGGTGGCGGTCTATGGATTGGGTCTACAGAAACTCTTCACATTTCTAATTTGACTTCGGGTACCTATAAGTTAGTCGCAGGTACAGGTAAAGCAGGAATTAGTGTTCTTGGTGCGATTTCTACAGAAATGAAAAATATTGAAGTAGAAACTTGGACAGATCCTGCGTCAAATATATATGAGGCTTTAGCGTATACAGGTAATGCTTTCCTTGATTTATTAGAAAAGACGAATGATCTAAACTTCAATCCTACAAATAATAACGGGCTTACCATTACCAAGGTCTACTTCGGTAAAGAAAATCCTAATTTAACTGTAGTGGCAGAAGAAGGTTATACTGAAGTAGTAGGTCAGTACGGATCATTATTCGTTGCTGCAAATGGTGATTATTATTACCAAGCGAAAGCAGAAGCGAAGGGTTTAGGTCTATATGATGAACCATTTACATTAGTGTATGGTAATGATCGTGACCATGATGGCAAAGCTGACCAAAATGGGACTAAAGTAATTACAGGTGGTATTCAATTAACGGTGGGGATTGATAGCCCAGATATGGACTATGAGTGGAACAAAAATGAAATTCCTGTTGGAACCACTTATGCGCTAGATGATGTAAATCAAGTAGATGTTGCATTAGGTAATAATTATTCTACTGATGTACACGATAGCGCTAATTTACTTGAATCTAAAAAACAAATTGGATCGTATACTCAAGATAAGCAGTATTCGACAGTAGCTTACTCAAGTGATGCGCATGGTTTTAAATTTACTGTCAAAGATCATACACTTGAAAAATTAAGTAATCCCACTTTTGAAATTACATCTCTAGACAGTAAGCCATATAGCTACGTTATTTATAAATTAAATCAACTTAATACAAGTGAGACTGTGTTTGAAATTGTTGATCAAGGAGTGATTGAGGACAAACAAAGCTTTGGTAAAAATTTAATTTTAAGTGGTGGGGATTATGAAGTCATTATGTACAATGGTTCTTCAACACCTGACTTCAAGGTAAATTTTGATAAAGAATTAATTTCACAAGTAATTCACTCAGAGGTTGACCTAAAATCTTACAAATCATTTAACTTTAATTTTGATTTAAATCCAAACGAGTATGGTGTAATTGAAATTCAGCAAGTTGATATTGATACAATTCTTACTAATTCTTCAACGAATTGGACACTTTACAAGAATGTCAACGGTATTGAAACTAAACTTAGTTCTGGAGTTGTTAAGGACTTAGATGGTTTAAATATTTTTGAATGGGATAACAAAGGCAAAAGTGAATATCTAAGTAGTGGTATTTATCGATTAGAATTTGATAAAGATATCCAAACACTATCAGTTGTTAGTAAAGCCGTTAATCAATATGAGTTTAGTATTCTTAAAGAAGAAGGGACCTATACTCAAGCCAAAGGTGTATTGCTCGCTAATGATAAATACGATGTAAGAACCGTTAAGCTTCAAATTGAAGTGAACGGTGAAATGCAGCGTGTGAACACGGTTCCGCTGTCAACTACTGATGGTGTAACAACTGTTCAAGGTGAGTTTGGTCAACTTCAACTTTGGTCAAATGGTTACTATATCTATACACCTGATGTAAACAAAATTGGCATTAATGCAATTGGTCAGTCAGATAAATTTGACTATGCATTTACAGATCTCACAGGACAAATGAAAGAGGCAACACTGACTATTAATATTGGTGGTATAGGTGCTGTGATCAAACCTGCTGGTGAAACTGACATCCTTTTAGAAGGTACAGCCAATAGCGAAATGTTGGTAGCTAACGAATTCAATAATGTAATTCATGGTAATGGTGGTTCAGATACCTTAGTTTACAAATTATTGAATGAAGCAAGTGTAACTGGTGGTAATGGTCAAGATATTTGGACTGATTTTGCAGTAGGTAATGTCATAGAAGATGATGCTGATGCGATTAATGTGCAAGAATTACTCATTGATCAAACAGTTGCTAATATTAATGACTTTATTGAAGTACGTTATGATTATCAAAAGGATGCAGTAACTGTATCTATTGACCGAGATGGTGCAGGGACTGGATATGAACAAACTGATCTAGTTACTCTAACGGACTTTAAGAAACAGAATGCGGATGTAGTATTCACATCGAATGATGATCTTCTCAATCTGTTAATTGCAAATGGTCAAATTATTTATTAATTTAAGCTAAATAAAAAAATGGTGCTTAATGCACCATTTTTTTCGTCTTATGATTTTGATAGTTAGACATGGATGATATATTCATGATGAATTAGCTTTTAGCATGATATGACTGTAGCTATTGGAATAGCGAATAAACAGCAAAGCTTAGCAATTTTTGTTAAATATAAAAAAAGAATAAACATTGTGGATTTAGTTATTTTTGTCGAAAATGGAATTGCACAATAATGTGAATAATCAAGTAATTAATAGGGTCGTAATGTTGCCATGACGAGCACCAATCAAATTCCGACAATCGCCTCAATTATTCAAGCACATCAGTCACTTAAACAATCTAAACCTTTGGTGCAATGTATTACCAATAGTGTCTCTGTGAATTTTATGGCGAATGTACTGTTGAGTGCAGGAGCGTCACCCGCAATGGTCGATAATCCTGAAGAAGCAGCTGAATTTGTGCATTTTGCAAATAGCGTGGTCGTAAATTTGGGAACACCGACCAGTGCTTTAGTAGAAGCGATGAAACTTGCGATTCAGGAAGCCAATAGCATTCAAAAGCCTTGGGTACTTGATCCGATTGCAGCAGGTGCATTGTCTTGGCGTGGTCAGTTGGCAGCAGAGTTCTTAAAATCAAAGCCAACAGTTGTGCGTGGTAATGCTTCAGAAATTATTGGTTTGGCAGGCTTAGGTTCGAATAGCAAAGGGTTTGATAGCTCGAATGACCCTGCCCATGCAGTTGGTGCAGCACGGTCTTTGCTTGAGCATACTCATGTGGTTTCAGCATCGGGAGAAGTCGATCATATTGTTGCCAAAACCCAAGTTAATGATAAAGAAAAATATTGGCTGGCTAAGATTAAAGGCGGCAGTTTCTTCTTCCCCTTAGTAACGGCATCAGGCTGTTCGCTCGGTGCTTTGGTGGCAGCTTATACAGCAGTGACCAACCCATTTAATGCAGTGGTCAGTGCCCATGCGCACTATGCGGTGGCAGGTAAAAAAGCGCATTTAAAAGTCGATGCACCGGGTGATTTTCAACGTGAATTTTTAAATGAATTATATAAAGTGACTGCGGAAGATTTTGAGACGTATTTAGAATTCAGTATTGAAGAACTCGATGTCGCATGAACGATTTAATCCAGCCAGAAACGCTATTAAGACAACTGAATACTGTGCAGATTTTTGAAGTTGGTGCTAAAACTGCGCAACCTATTCAAGCTGAAAAGGCAAGCGCCTTGTATAAACACGCCCATATTCCAACCGCACAGTATGTGGATTTAAACCAAGACTTTTGCAATTTAAGAACAGCGCTTGAATATCAATATCCGAATAAAACCGAGATGTTGGATTCACTGAAAAAGTTTCAGGTGGATTGGCACAAGCCCATCGTGATTTATGACCGAGAAAATCATATTTGGGCAGCGCGACTGTTTTGGATTTTGAAAGCATTTGGGCATCCGCAAGTTCAGGTCTTACACGGTGGATTTAAGGCATGGCAACAACAGAACTTAAGCGTATCTGATCAGATCAAAAAGCCAATCGCATCTTTCAATGTCGCAGCGTTGACATTTGATTCGACTTATTTTGCAGACATTAATGATGTCAAAAATGTCGTTGTAGGGCATTCGAATGTACAACTCTTAAATGTATTAAGAGCAGAAGTTTTTCGTGGTGATGAATTGCGCTACTCGCGTGCAGGGCATATCCCGAAAAGTATCAATATTCCATTTGCCCAATTTTTAGATGAAAACGGCAAATTTAAAGCGTCAATTTTCAATTTTGTTGCCCAATTTGGGCTCGATTTAAACCGAGAAATCATTGTCTATTGTGGCAGTGGGATTACTGCAAGCGGAGCCGCATTGGCTTTGCGTCAGGCTCAGGCAACATCCATTAAAATTTATGATGGTTCGATGTCAGAGTGGAGTGCAGATCCCGATTTACCCCTTCAAATAATGGTGTGAAAAAGTAGGAACATGTTATGGCGATTAAAGCATTATGGTATTTGAGCACTGCGGATGGGCAATACCCGTGGATGTCTGAAGGGTTTTATCCAGTTGATTTTCAGCGCTATAAAAAATTAGCTCAGACCATTGATCAAGGCGGATTTTATGGTGCTTTGGTTGCAACATGGCCGAACGATCCTTTAACCTCGGCATCGTCTGTCGCGGGTTCTACCGAAAATATGAAGTTTTTGGTGGCTGAATATGCAGGGTTAACCCCCGCTAAACTTTTAGCAGAACAAGCCCTGACCTTTGAGAAATTCCATGGCAGCCGTTTGTTGTTTAATCATATTAATGGTACGCCACAGCGTATTGGTACCTATGGGGTCGACTTAACACCTGAGACGCGTTATGCACTCGGTCAAAGTTACTGGGAAGAATTCCAAACCCATTATAACAAAGGCAATAAATCACTGTTCCCGAACACAGATTTTACCATTGAACCGACAACACCAAATGGTATTCCGCTTTGGGGCACAGGAGATTCCGCAGCAGGTATTCAACATGCAGGGCAAGTGGTCAACGTATACTTACTGATGATTCGTGAATTGCATCGTGTGAAAGATCAATTCTCACGTGCTGTTGCGGCAGCCAAAGATAATGGTCGTACATTTAGTGACTTGGGTGCATTGACCAGTGTCACTGTACGTACATCACAAGCTGAAGCTGAAAAACAGTTCTATCAAATTTTTGAAAAAACTGGCGCTGAATTGTTGAAGCAAAAATTAGATGTATCCATCAAACGTAAAACGGGTGGTGAGCAAAGTATTCATGACTTTAAAGCACCCGATGCGCAGCGCCAAGAATGGGTGGATTACATCCGTAAAGGTCAGTTGCCACCGCTTGAATCGTTACGTTTAGAAGATAATTTATTTGCCGGCATGAGTGCTTGGTCATCGTTGGACATTTTCGGGTTTGCATCTTCAGCAGCATATTTGGTCGGTAGCCCTGAAAATATCGCAGCACAAGTCGAAACTTATCATAAAGAAGCCGGTTTAAGCGCCTTAATTATGTCGGGCTGGCCTCTGATTGAAGAAGCAGAATATACCGCGAAGTTGCTCTTGCCCTTGTTAAAAGACATTGGTGAATAATGCAGATTTTAATTCAAGATCAGCCGTTTGAGAAAATTGAATTTCAAGCGGTGTTATTTGATTTAGATGGTACTTTGGTTGAATCAACAGGGCTCATTAGAGATATTTTATCGCACTGGGCGGTTGAGCAAGGTTTAGATGCTGACGCTGTATTGAACTTTTCGCATGGCAAGCGGACTCAAGATATTGTGGCGAACTTTATTCACGATGAATCTTGTTCGTTGCATTATCAAAAGTTAACCGAGAAATTTTTAGCAGCATCAGTTCATACGCAAGCCATTCAAGCTGCTGCAACATTTATTCAGGTTTTAAATCAACATCATGTACCTTGGGCAGTGGTCAGTTCTTCTGAACGCGAGTTGATTTTTGCACGTATGCAAGCAGCAGATTTACCGATGCCAGAATATGTGGTCGCAGCGGAAGATATTGTTCAGGGGAAACCCAATCCCGAAGGTTATTTAAACGGGGCGAAGCTACTTCATATCCCGCTTGAGCAATGTGTAGTGTTTGAAGATTCAGCAGCAGGTATTCAGGCAGCACAGGCCGCTGGTGCTCAAGTTATTGTTGTGGGTGCTGAAGACGCTGCATATACGCATATCTCAGACTTTGGTCAGATCAAATATCTGGACTAAATACTCTTAATGTGTTGTAAAAAAATTAGATCCCGCGGGGTCTAATTTTTTATGTCCAATATTTAAAGCTTAGCACGTCATGTTCTGAAGGCGCATACATTTTCATTCATCGGATTATTCAGCAGAGTTGCTGAGAGCTTTGTATATTAAATCGCCGTCTATCATGGAAAAGATAAAGGGCGATAAAGAAGCACAATAATAAAATGAGGAATAAAAATGATAAACAATAAGATGATGATACAGTTAACGGCTTTGGTTATGGGGCTATCCGCTTGCAGTATTGGGTCGATTCATGCCGCTTCAGCAACCCCAATACAACCTGCAAATACGCAACAAGTCTTTTTTGTCGGAAATAACTGGGATGGTACAGTCACGGTGATTCGATCTGGCGGTGATTTTTCTAAAGTAGGTGTCATTAATATGATTCCTGATCGAAAAGAACGCTTAAAAGAAATTCATCTAAATCCAATTCAGCTGATTGCCTACACCTATATTCAAGCGACTGCTGGACAGGGTAATGATCAGTTGGTCGATGATATGTATTCAACTCCAGATGGTCAGTCGGTTGTGGCATCTCGTCCAAGTTTTGCCGATGTTGTATCGATTAATATTAAGACAGGAAAAATAAACTGGCGTAGCAAGGTTGAAGGTTTCCGTGCTGATCATATGGCAGTCTCACCAGATGGTCAGCGTGTGGCTGTATCGGCATCCTCAGGTAATGTCGTTCATGTGTTAGATATCAATACAGGGAAGGAATTGGGACGTTTTCCAACAGGCGACAAACCACATGAAAATATTTACTTTGCGGGCGGGAATAAAATCTTAAATTCGTCGATTGGTAATGTTGAAACACCATTAGATGCATCTTGGCAAGATTTCACCAAGGGTAAGCGCATGATCACGATTGCAGATGCCAATAATTATAGCGTGTTAAAGAAAATTGATTTTCGTCCTGCACTAGACAAGTTTGGTCGTAAAGATTTATCTAATTCAGTACGCCCAATGGTCTTTAGCAATGATGAAACCAAACTGTATGCACAAGTTTCATTTTTCAATGGCTTGGTCGAATACGACTTAATCAATGATAAAGTGACACGTATTGGTCAATTACCGGGCAGCACTAAAATTCCGAAAGATCGCACCAAATGGGTTAATGACTCACGTCATCATGGTTTATCTATCAGCGCTGATGGAGAAAAACTCTGTGTTGCAGGCACAATGGATGACTATGCCACCATTGTCGATCGTAAAACCCTGCAAGCTGGAAAATTGATTCCCGCAGGAAAACCCTATTGGGCAACCCGTAGTCCAGATGGCAAAAGCTGCTTAATTTCAGAAAGTGATACGGATGTTGTGACCGTGATTGATTTTGCTACAGGCAATAAAGTGTTGAGCGTGCCTGTTGGAAATCATCCACAACGCGTACGTTTGGGTTATGCACCAGCAGATTGGTCTACAAAATAATAATTGAAAGAAGATACTGATTGAGCAATTCATCAGTATCTTTTAAACAAAAGAAAAATTATGTCTAAGTTTTCTAAAATAAGTTTTTTGTTTATAGCGATGATTCTGAGTTTGGCAGCCTTGGTATTTTTGCTGAAACCAAATAATGCTGAACTGCATCAAAGCAATTCAACTCATCCAATCGTATTGAAGCAAAACGTATCTCAACTTAATCCACAAACCACGACAGTGGAAATATCTTCGGATACTCAAAAAGATGAAGCATTCTTAGAGCAGCGAACAAGATTGTATGAATTTTTAGGTGAACTTTCGTTTGATATGATTGAAGGGCAAAAGCCAGATTTAAGACAAGTCACAGACATGATGAGATCGCAAAATGAATTGGTCAGACAAGGGCTTGTCGAGCCGCAAGAAGCATTGAATTACTTAGAATTTTTGAAACAGATTTTTCCAGAAATGGAAACTGAATTGGTCGCATTTATTGAAGAAATAAATGCTGAAAATGATTTGAAAAAATAAACACTCCGACGATGCCGCTGCAATATTATTACCCTGAACCCGATGAATTTAAAGATGATTACATCAATTAAGCAACATTAAAATGTATTGAACAATAAAAATAATTCTATAATGCATCTTAATTTCTTTAAAAATAAAAAGCCGATCCCAAGATCAGCTTTTTATTGCATATTAAAACTCAATCACTTAAATACTGCACATGATTCCAGTGATGAGTGCAACCACCGCACACGCAATGACAATAAGTTTAATTTTGTTTTGCGCGTAGCTCAGACTTAGTCCTACCAAAATGGCAGCAAAACTCAAGCTACCGACCCAATAACTGATCATATTACTAAGTGCACCAGTGATAGCACAAAGTCCTAAAGCAACGGCTAAAATGATCCAACCCAAAATTGTGGCAAGTCGGGTTTTAGGGGCAGCTAATATTTGTCCAAATATTTGTTTTTGATGTTTTTGCATAGATGCTGCTAGTGCAAAGAATCCAAGCGAGGTAATAGACCAAATCAGTAAAAAGAACATCATGATACAGACTCCTCTATCGCCACTTTACCTTTCTTCGTAGCCAAGCCTTTATGACTTTTCACTCGTTTGAATGCAAATAAGAAGATGAGTGCCATGACCCACATTGCAAGATCAAAAGAGGCAATCATCCATTGACCATTCGTTATGGTATTCCAAAGGGCTTGCCCACCTGTTAAGACATTTACAATGGGGAGGAGTGCAAAAGCAATCGTTGCAAAGGCTAAAAGTTCTAACCATGCTTGACGATGATTTCGGATAATTGCATAAACCAATACCAATGCCCAGACGATAAAGAAGCTTCGGATTTCCCAATTTAGACGCATCGCCATATCCGCAGGAATGAAACGATTGGCGTAGAAATATGCAGCACATGCGATCGGTAAACCGATAATGGCGGCAATGTTTGTGACTTCCACCAGACGGTAACCAAATGATTTATAGCCTTGCTTCTGCTGTTGTGGCGCACGTTTGATACACCATAAAATCAAGCCTGTTGCAATCATTAAGGTGCCCACTACACCTGACATAAACAGTAACCAACGTAAGGCTAAGTCAACGCCACGTGCTTCATGCAACGAGGTAAAGACGTTATAAATGCCATTGGCGACAGAAGGGGTTTTGAATACAGTTTGATCGGTCTTCAATTCACCATTTACGCCATTGAACGCTAAGCTTGGGTAAACATTACGATAGGCAACACTGACACCATTTAGCGCTTTCAGCTCGATTTCTGCTTTACTCGTATTTGGTTTAATAATGGTGATGGTTGCGACTTCATTTTTAGGCCATTCTTTTTGCGCCGTTGCAAAAATCGGTTCGAAATCTGTCAATGCTGCAGGGCGTTCACGACGACCTTCGTCACGACCACGTCTGCCTTCACCGTCACCACGTACATTCATAGCAGCATGTTCGTTTTTTCCACGTGGGCGACCTTCACCTTTAGAACGTTCTTGACGACCTTCTGCATGATCACCGCGTGCTTGCATATTCCCACGTTCAGCGTGACCTTCGCTATTACGTAAGCCACGTTCTTCGCCGTCACCACGCGCAGACATGCCACCGCGTTCATCACGACCTTCCTTCGATTCAGCTTTGTTGCCATTGTCTTGAATCAGGCTTTTACGTTGCTCTTGTAAAAATGCACCGCGATTCTCATAAATCTGGTTGACCCCCCAAGGCATGATCGTAAATAGAAGTAATAATAAACCACTGAAAGTAATCATGATATGGAAGGGGAGTGCAAATACAGCAGTCGCATTATGTGCATCGAGCCATGAGCGTTGCCCCTTACCAGGGCGGAAGGTGAAGAAATCTTTAAAAATTTTCTTATGGGTAATGACACCACTAATGATGGCAACCAACATGAGTAAAGTTGCGATACCCACAATCCAGCGTGCCCACATGCGCGGTAAGCCATACAATTCAAAATGAAAACGATACAAGAAGCTACCGCCACGTGTTTCGCGAGCTTCTAATACTTCACCTGTTGCACTATCAAGGGTAATTCGCGTGCCACCGCGACGTGCACGTGGGTCTTCGTCGACACCACGCACACTAATTGTTGTCACATTTTGACGAGAATTGGGGAGTTGAATTGACCAACTGCCTGCATCGGCATGATGTTGTTGTAAGTAGTCTAATGCAACACGGGTTTGTTCAATTTGAGAGGGTTGAGGCACAGATTGATGAAATTCTGGCTTCATCCATGTACTAATTTCATTTTGGAAAAAGCTTAAAGTGCCTGTTAAAAAGATGGCATACAACAGCCAACCTAAAATTAGACTTGCCCATGTATGTAGCCATGACATCGATTGGCGTGGACCTTCTGGTTTTGCATCGGGTCTCATATTATCGTCCTAAAAAGCGGTAGATGATGTAGAACAAAACACATGGAATCATGATGCCTAAACTTGCTTTTAATGTTTTATTCACCATAAATACCCAAATAAATGCACAGGCTTGCAAGGTAAAAGCTATTAATGTCGCAGACATCGCTGCACTCGTACCAAAATCAGAAAATAATTGTGCAATTACAATGGCAACAAGGGATGCCAATATATACCCACCTAAAGCTGCTAATAGAAAACGATAAAAAATCATGAAACGATAAGACATTATTTTTGGCTTATATTTAGTTTCGGACGATGTTTTAGATGTAAGAACCTGATCAGCGGCTACAACATCCATATTCGGACTACTCATCATTGAAAATTCGCTCCACAACTATTGGGAATTTTATTGTTGCGAATGATAACAATTATTATTTATATTTTGAATCATTATCTTAAAATATTATTTTATGAGCATGTGAGATAGTTAATTATTAATTAACTCATTGTTTATAAACTAAAATAAATCAGAAATAGAGTTTTAAAAAACACATATATGAAGAAAAATTTAGCAATCCACGCCTCTACATTAATGATAATAATTATCATTTGCTATTGAATTCTCATTTGTTTTGACTACAATGAGCCAAAATCTACATATTTACTCCATAATTATGGATGGGAAATTTATAATGAATAGCCGTTTTTTGAAATCAACATTGGCTTTTGCTGTACTTACAGCAATGGGTTTACCTACTCAAGCACAAGAACAAACAGCAAAGCTAGATACGATTGTGGTCACAACGGCAGGTGGATACGAACAGAATATTGCAGATGCTGCAGCAACGATATCGGTGATTACAGCCGAAGAACTTCAAAAAAAATCATATAGTGATGTCACGGATGCCTTAAAAAATGTACCTGGTGTATTTGTACAGGGTGGTGGTACAAACCAAACTGTTTCTATTCGTGGTATGGGCTCAGCATATACACTATTTTTAATTGATGGTCGTCCTATGAATGATGGAAGTCTGTTGACAACCAACGGCGGTATTCAAGGTGCATCGGTTAACTTCTTACCACCCATTGAGTCGATTGAGCGTATTGAAATTATTCGTGGCCCATCGTCTTCACTTTATGGTTCAGATGCCATGGGTGGTGTGATCAATATCATCACGAAGAAACATCAAGATCGTTTGACTGCAAGTATTCGTACCGAATATATCAAAGCGGATAAGTCCAATGATGTGAACAATGATGCAACCAATACCAGCCTTTATGTCAATGCACCGTTAATTGATAACTTGTTGTCTTTACAAGTGACGGCAGGTCTTCAAACGATTGATGAAAGTTCACTGCAAAAGAACACTGCTGAAACGGGTGAAAGTGAGCCTGATTTCCAAAAAACAAACATCGGAACCAAGTTTGTATATACCCCGGATGATAAAAATACCATCACAGCTGAATATAAACGTACGCAACAAGAGCGTACCCATAACCCCGGTAAAAGTTATACGAAGTACGTTTCTGCCACAGGTTCTAAAGTTGACATAGGGGGTGAAGACTTTATTTTATCTAATAATAACTATTATCCCGCTTTTGATACGGGTGAAAAGGATAAAAATGGAAATGCGATTTATCAATCTGATGTAGTGCCAAATACACGTACATATTCTGAGCTTGAAAAAAATAGCTATAGCCTGACCCATGATGGTGATTACGATAATTTAAAACTTACGTCATATATTCAGTATGATAAAGACGAAAATAATGCAATTACAGGCCGTACAGTGAATGGCATTACCAATCCAGGCGGTATTTTATTTGAAACTTTAACGGCTAACACTCAAGGGACTTATTTCTTTGATCAGCATACTTTAACCGTGGGTGGTCGTTACTTAAAAGAAAACTTAGAAGATGGTACATCTAACCAAAATGTCGAAATGGCAGGTCAGGTCACCAAGATGGATCGTTACCAATGGTCGTTATTTGCTGAAGATACATGGAGTGTAACGGACAAACTAGCACTGACGCTCAGTGGTCGTTTAGATGAAAACGAATTCTTTGGAGATAACTTCAGTCCTAAAGCTTATGCCGTGTATAAAGCCACAGACAGCTTTACCTTTAAAGGCGGGGTGATCTCTGGATATAAAGCACCCAGTCTGCGTAATTCATCGCCTGAATATATGTTGAACTCAATGGGTGGGGCAATCATGCCAAATCCAGATTTAAAACCTGAAACAAGCCTAACCTACGAAACAGGCTTTGCTTATGAAAATCAAGATTTAGGTCTACTCGCGAGTTTGATGTTCTACCAAACCGACTTTAAAGACAAAATTACCCGTTCGTCACGTATGCAAGGGAGTCAAGACGCGGACAGCGATTTCTATAAGGAACATCCTGAGCTACCCTACAATGCCAATGGTTATACCTATAACTATAACGTGGATGAAGCACAAATTCGTGGCATTGAACTCACCACAGATTATCAAATCACGGACAATGTGAAATATCGTCATTCGTATACATATACCAACAGTGAGCAAAAGTCTGGTCAGTATGAAGGCAAACCATTAAATGATATCCCTAAGCATATGTTTAATGCAGGGCTAGATTGGGATGTAAATGACAAATTGCTGTTATGGAGCCAACTGAACTATCGTGGTAAGACAGTCGGGAATACATCCGACGTACAAACCCCTGAATATACTTTTGTGGACGTAGGCGCAGTCTATAAGCACGACGAAAAGCTTCAATTCTCAACAGGTATTTATAACCTGACCAATAAGAACGTCCTTGAAGATGGCAACTCGTGGGTATTGGACGGTCGACGATATAATTTCGCTTTAAATTATAAATTCTAAGGAAATAGGGCGAAAGCCCTATTTTTAAATCGCTACAGTTCCAAAGGTGAAGTATGAAAAGAAATCAGGGCTACGTCACTGATACCGTTTTTCCAGCATTCTTTTATAAGGAAATGCAACCTGAGTGGTTAAATACGATCACTCAGTTTTTAGGATTTAAAGGTGTCGATTTTACCGCTCCTTTTTCTTATTTAGAGTTAGCTTGCGGAACGGGTATCAATTTAATTGTCGCGGCAATGAATCATCCACAAAGTTACTTTGTAGGTGTAGATTTCAACTCGCAGCATATACGTGAGGCGCAAGCGTTCGCTGAGCAATTAGAGCTTAAAAACATAGCGTTTATTGAAGCGGATTTTCAAACCTTTTATGAGTGCAATCAAACTCAGTTTGATTTTATTACGGTGCATGGCGCGTATTCGTGGGTCGCACCAATACAACAACAAGAAATTTTAGCCATAACGGCAAAATTCCTTAAATCACAGGGGATTTTTTATTTACATTATATGTGCTATCCAGGCTCGTTACATTTACAACCTGTACAAAAGTTATTTAACTTAATTGATCAGCACGTGCCCACAGCATCTACTGAAAGTATTCAACTTGGAAAAGCCTTATTTAACGATTTGCATGAACATGGTGCCTTTGTTGATCAACCACAAATGGAGGCATTGCTGAATACGTTGAACAATAGTTCTGACTATTTGACACATGAACTTCTCACCGATCACTGGCAACCTTTATATAGTGTCGATGTTCATCAACAGGCACATCAATTAAGTGGCTTAACCTATATTGGAAGTGCAGAGCCGACTGAAAATTTGGACAGCATTAGTATTCCAAATGCGCTGCAACCCATGGTGAGTAAAGTAAAAATACCTGAGCTAAAAGAATACTTAAAAGATCTGGCTCGAAATAGTAAACAACGCACCGACATTTACCAAAAACATCCGATTCAACTTCAGCAAAATGAACATTTAGAAGTGCTGAAGCAAATGAAATTTGAATTAGTGCATTTAGGAGCAAACGCCAACGTTACAAAGTTCCAAACACCAATTGGAGAGATGATTGCATCCGAAAAGTTGATCGAAAAAATGCTAACTGCCTTTGCCCATGAAAAACGGGGTTTTAACGACTTTATACAGTTAACAGAATTTCAGCAGAATCCTATTTATTTAATTGAAACTTTATTCTTGCTGTTGAGTAATCAATATATTTATCCAGTGAAAAGTTCAGGAAATAAGAGAAATCAAATTCATTCGGATCAATTTAATCAGTTTATGGAAGTAAAAAAAATTGCGTTAAGATTTAAAGAAAATTCACCCATTCCAATCTATGTCAGTTAACAAAAAAGTTTCTATAGGAGTGATGCTCATCGTTTAAGCGTTTTAGAACTAAAATAAGTGGTTATGCAGATTGTAGTCAATTCACAGGAATAAATAGGCTTAAATGTATATGCTCAATTTATTCCTATAGAGCAATTCTAAGGGAGGAGAGGCTAGGTCAAAAAATATCTATAGCTGATGGATATATAGAAAGTGCATTTACTCATATATATAGCTTTGATCGAGTAACCATGACAGGCATGAGATTAAAATAGGACAATAGCTTTGTAGTGGTTTGAGGCTAGACATAATGAGAGCCAGCAAAGTAGAAAAAAGCGCTGACATTTATAGGAAATATTGAGTTATTTTTGAAACTTTCATTTTTCTATCAAGATAAGATTGATAGACCATTTTTGGGTATACATGGCGTATACAAAGAGCTAAAAATGATTTGGCGGGGAATTTTGAAATTTTATTTGTGACGGTTAGAACACAATCATTAAAAACACTCCGACGATGCCGCTGCAATGTCGTTACCCTGAACCCGATGAGTTCAAGGTGGACGCGACGCATACTTGCTGGGTTTCCTGCACGAAGGCAGGCATACACTCTAAATATACAGAACACATCCGGAGATATAAGTATCGGCAGGGATATAGACCCGCTGGCGAACACCTCAGAGATGGCTTTAGTATAAACGATATTTGTGGTGTGGCAAATCTATGCTGTGCAAGAACTGTAAACTTCACACTTAATTGCGTGAATTTTCTGCAAACTTTTGTGTTTATTCAGAAAACGCTTCCACTTCTTCCATAATGGTTGCCAATAAACGTTCACAGTGCGCATATTGCTGTAACGATTTGTTCATGGTAAGTACTTCTTGCATTAACTCAAGTGCCACCATAATCACCAATTTACTCGGTTCCATACGCGGTGCTTTACGACGAAATTCATCGTATTTATCATTGAGTAATTGAGCTGCACGTTCCAAATCATCTTTTTGATCGGGTGTCGATGCCAAACGGAAGCTATGACCTAATACTCTTAAGTCTAATGCGATTTGTTCACTCATGATGACGCTTCCTCAGTCGCTTCCGTGGGGTGAGCCAATTGTTGAATTTCCTGTGCATGCTGATCTTGAGCTGTACCCAAAATGGCTAAACGCTGAATAATCGCTTCAACTTTCGCTTTGGCATGTTCATTTTTTTGCGTCAGACGTTCAGATTCTTGATTTAAACGCTGAATTTCTTGTTTGGCTTGTTGTTGTTCGTTCAGTAATTTTTCTTTCAGTACGCGTAATTCATTACGTTCCGCTAAAATTTCTTGGAAACGATTTTTTAAATCGGTACAGCTTTTTTCAAGACGACTATAACGATCTGCAAGCGCCGTTGCATCTTGATTTAACTGTTGAAATTGAGAACGTGATTCCGTGAGTTGCTCAGTTAAAACATCATAGTCTTGTTGTTTTTGCGTGATTATGCTGTTCTTTTCAGCAAGTTGAGCTTCATGTTTTTCTGCAGATGAATCTCGTTGTTCACGTAAATCTGAGTTTTCACTTTCAAATTGTGCAAGTCGCGTTTTCAAAACGCCAATATGCACGTGTAGGCGCTGTAATTCTTCTAACATATCGAGGTCGCACAGTAGGGCAAACAAAGGTAATATATAAGCAGTATAGAGATTGGATAAACGAATGCAAGACGATATTTCAGGTTGGTCAGAATGGTACCGCAATTTTTCTTCAATTGAAGAAATTTCTAGCCCAAGCGAGCTACATGGTTTGCTCACGGGTATTGTGTGTATTACCCAAGCACCCACCCGTGAAGAGTGGCAACAAATTCTTGAAACCTTAGAAGTGCCAGAATTAGAGCCAGAAGCTTTAGAACTTTTAACCACTGAAGCAGAAGATGTCTTTAATGCATTGTCTGAAGATGAACTCGATTATTTACCGCTACTTCCAGATGATGAACATGTCTTGGCAGATCGTGTTCAAGCTTTAGCAGACTGGTGTGCAGGTGTTGTACTCGGTTTTGGTTTGGCAACAGGCAATATTCGCCAAGATGAGCGTGAATGGATTGAACATTTACAAGACGTTGCTGCGGTTGAATTTGATGAATCAGATGATGACGATGAAGGCGAAGAAAGCTATCAAGAGTTGTATGAGTTTGTTCGTTTAATTCCGGTCAGCTTGTCAGTGGGTCGTAAAAAAGTAAGTGTTGAAGATACGCCATTATTAAAACGCTTTATCAAAACGGTTAAAGCACAAACGACAGCGACTGATGCACAAAGCGTTGTGGAAATGTTTACCCCGAATCGTCCAAGCTAAACCTTTCATTTTTCATATTGAAAAATGAAATTGACCCAAGATTGACTCTTTCTCCTGCTTCAATCTTGGGTTGAAACTGCACATCTATTTGATACGTTATATCTATTATTTGATAAGAAGTCATACGGCATGAAAAAACTAACACAGGCTGATTTTGAAGAACGTCGCGCAATTCTTGCCGGTGAAATGGGATTAAACAGTATTGCTGTGATTGCGACCAGTCCAGTGGCAATGCGCAACCGCGATGCAGACTATAAATATCGCGCAGACAGTAGTTTCTTTTATTTAACAGGTTTTGCCGAGCCTGAAGCAGTTGCGGTCATTGAAACATTTGCCACACGTGAAGAAGGCTATAGTTTCAGTTTATTCTGCCGTGAACGTGATCGTGATATGGAAATTTGGAATGGTTATCGTGCGGGGATTGATGGCGCGATTGAAGACTTCGATGCAGATGAAGCTTATGCCATTGATTTATTAGACGAAGAAATTCTGCCGAAATTACAAAATAAAGAAAAACTCTTTTACCGAATTGGGCATGATGCCGCTTTTGATGCACGTGTCGCAACATGGATTAAAGAAGCCAATGGTGAAACCCGTCGTGGTACTTCAGCACCAGCGCAATTAATTCAGCTGGATCGTATTATTGATGAAATGCGTCTCATCAAAACCCCTGAAGAGTTGGAATTGATGCAAATCGCATCCGATATTTCTGCTGAAGCCCATACCAAAGCTATGCAAAGCGTCAAACCTGACATGATGGAATACGCGTTAGAAGCAGAGCTGAATTATATCTTTGGTAAAAATGGCTGTGTGCCTTCATATAACAGCATTGTGGGTGGCGGTGAAAATGGCTGTATTTTGCATTATGTGGAAAATGATAAACTACTGAAAGATGGTGATTTGGTGCTGATTGATGCAGCGTGTGAATATCAATTCTATGCTTCAGATATCACCCGTACTTTTCCTGTGAATGGTAAATTCAGTCCTGAGCAAAAAGCGCTCTATAATGTGGTACTCGATGCACAAATCGCTGCCATTGATGCAGTACGTATCGGCAACTCATATAAAGAGCCACACAATGTCGCAGTGCGTATTTTGGTGCAAGGTTTACTTGATCTTGGCATTATGCAAGGTGATCTAGATGAAATTATTACATCAGAGCGTTTCCGTCAGTTCTATATGCACGGTACAGGGCATTGGCTCGGGATGGATGTACATGATGTCGGAAGCTATAAAGTCGATGGTGAATGGCGTCCATATGAAGAAGGTATGGTGGTGACGGTTGAGCCGGGTCTTTATATTGCGCCTGATGATGAAACCGTTGATGCGAAATGGCGCGGCATCGGTATTCGTATCGAAGATGATGTGGTTGCGACCAAAAAAGGACCCTTGGTGCTGACCAAAAATGTGGTTAAAACGGTCGAAGATATTGAAGCATTAATGGCGAATTCCTGATTTTTTGCTTGTGAATAAAGCCGATCAATTGATCGGCTTTATTATATTCAGCGTTAAATTGAGATCTATTTCACATAAGTTTTATTTATTTTTTTAAGCGAGTGGCTTATTACAATTTCTAAAGTACATCTACGTGTCAAATGTCATATCATGGCAGGCTAAATCTCTGCTTTAAATATTTTGTATGATGTTGAACCTTCCTCCACCACATGTAGATTTTCAAAATTTTGAAGTTGCAGCTAAGCAAGTGCTGCAATATTTACATGAACATCTCAGCTTTGGGCTATGGATGATTACCCGTGTCGAAGGGGATGATTGGATTGTTTTACAGACACAAAATGATAAATATGATATTCAAGGCGGGGACGTTTTTCGTTGGGCAGATTCATTTTGTTATCAGATGGTGCAAGGTAAAACACCTAAAATTGCACCTGCTGCGCATGATATTCTCTTGTATGCATCAGCACCAATTAACCAAAATTTATTGATCAAATCCTATATTGGTCAGGCACTGTTGAATGAAGACGGTTCCGTGTTTGGTACCATGTGTGCCATTGATACCGAAGAGCAATCAGAAGATATTGTAAAACATGCCCCTTTGATTGAATTGCTCGGTCATCTATTAAGCACCATTTTGCAAAGTGAATTGCGCGGTAATCAGGAGCGCCGCTTAAAGGAGCGCTTCGAGGTGGAAGCCTTAACGGATGGATTAACAGGTTTGTTTAATCGTCGCGCTTGGGATCGTTTATTAAGTGCAGAGGAAGGTCGCTGTCAACGCTATGGACTTCCTGCGACTATTTTTAGTATCGATTTAAATAATTTAAAAACAATAAATGATGCGTTTGGGCATGATCGTGGCGATGCACTCATTCAAAAAACCGCAAAATTGTTAATTGAAACGACCCGAACGAATGACGTGGTATCACGTTTAGGGGGTGATGAGTTCGCGATTTTATGCCCTGAAATGTCATTAGCAGATGCACATATTTTATATGAACGTTTGATGAATGTTTTTAATGACGCGGCTATTCAGGCTGCCTTCGGTTTTTCAACGCGACATTTAAACCGAGATTTACAACACACCTTAATTCAAGCAGATCAGCAGATGTATGCCCATAAGCGCAGCATGAAACAATCATTCTAGCGCGATCATTTGAATGAAATGTATAAAAAGCTGGGCACATGCTCGGCTTTTTATTTTATGCATCAGGCTTTTGAGTATACATATAAAAATCTAGCTATTTGCCGAGTTGTCAGTCTTGCTATTTAATTTACGTTTATCGTGAATAATTTAAAGAAAAACAACCCAACTCAAAATGCTGAATGAACTTTCTACATCAAAGCAACACAATCATGCATCAGGTAGCATCTCAGCAACATACTTCAAGCGCTCAGATTTGCATACTTATGAAGTAAAACACGTACTTTTAAAAATGATCAAAACAAATAAAGGAGAACGCGATGAGATTTGGAACAATTGATTGGATTGCCTATGTATTGGCCATTATTGGTGGTCTAAACTGGGGCCTTGTAGGTGCATTCAACTTTGATTTGGTGGCTGCCATTTTCGGTGAGATGAGCACGTTGTCACGCATTGTTTATGTATTGGTCGGTTTATCTGCGATTTACCTGATTTATACGGGCACCAAGCTGGGTAAGACGGTACATCACGATCATCCTACAACAGGTATACGTTAATCACTTGGCTTAAGTGAAATATTTAAAAACGGAGCTAAGGCTCCGTTTTTTATTGTGCACGGCTAGACCGAACAATCATTTTCACTCACAAAAATCGTATATTTATCGTTAAAATGTCCCTGAGTTTGTCGATCTAGAGGCGTGTATGCGCTATTTCATTATAAAAATAAAATACTTTAAGGTAAGATAAAATCCATCATGATTTAGATGTATCTAGCCTTTAGATACCAACCAAACAAGGATCACAGCATGCAACAAGAAGTCATCATTGTCGGTGGTGGGATGGTGGGTTTGAGCCTCGCACTGATGTTGGCGAAAACCAAGATTGAAGTCAAACTTTTAGAAGCAATCAAATATCCAAATTATGATGATGAAAATCTTGCAACCTATCACTCCAGTTTTGACGCTCGTAATAGTGCCTTATCGCGCCGTAGTGTACAGATTTATCAAGAGCTGGGGCTTTGGGCATTATTACAAGAACATGCAACACCCATTTTAGAAGTGAATATTACTGAACAAGGCAGCTTTGGTAAGGCGCGACTCAAAGCTGAACAAGAAAAAGTCGAAAGCTTTGGACAAGTAATTGAAAATGCATGGCTAGGTCGTGTTTTACTCACACAAGTTCAAAAAGAGCCACTGATTGAACTCATCGATGGCGTACAAGTGACCTCACTCACTCAAGATGCTGACTTTGCCTATATTGAAGCGAAACGTGGGGAGTACACCCATAAACTTCAATCTAAATTGGTGATTGCTGCAGATGGGCGTGATTCATTCTGCCGTAAAGCATTGGGGATTGGCGCATCTGAACATGATTATGACCAAGTTGCGATTGTCACTACGGTACAAACCTCTAAACCTCATCATCATGTCGGCTTTGAGCGTTTTAGTCATTTAGGTCCTTTAGCTTTATTGCCGTTGCCGGGTGAATATCATCGTTCTGTGGTGTGGCCCGTGAAAAAAGGTACGGAAGATGAATGGCTCGGTGAACATAACGATCAGCATTTCTTAGATGCATTACAAGAAACTTATGGGGATCGTGCGGGTAAATTCCAAAAAACAGGGCGTCGTTTTAGTTTCCCATTGTCACAAGTGCTAGCAGAAAAACAAGCGGTGGGACGTGTGGTGCTGATGGGGAATGCCGCGCATACGATTCATCCTGTCGCAGGGCAAGGTTTTAATCTGTGTATGCGTGATGCCTATGTGTTGGTGCGTTATTTAAAAGAGCAACAAGCACAAGCTGCTGATTTAGGCGATGCTTCGATGCTACAAGACTATGAAAAAGCACGCCTGAAAGATCAGCAACGTGTCATTAAATTCTGTGATTCAGTGGTCCGTGGCTTTAGTAATCAAAATCCAATTCTAAAATTAGCCCGTAATACGGGATTAATGTGTTTTGAGAATATTCCCGGTATTAAGCCACTCGTCGCCAACTATGCCATGGGGTTGAAGTCATGACTGTGAGTCAAAACGAAATTCTCGATGTAGTCATTGTCGGTGGTGGACTCGTTGGTGGGTTAACTGCGCTTTTACTCGCACAAGGCGGTGTTCAGGTGACAGTCCTTGACGCTGCACCTATTTTAGATGCTGAAAAAACCTTAAATGCCGCAAACCCACGGGTTTTGGCTTTGAGTCAAGCGACCATTCACTTGCTTAAAACAGTCGGTGTTTGGGACAAACTCGCACGTCAACAGCCTTATACGGGCATGCAAGTTTGGAACAAAAATGGCTATGGCGAAATCAACTTTGGTGAAAGCACTGAAAAGACGCCAAATGTGGATCAGGCACTAGGTTCGATGGTGGAGCCGAGTATTCTAAATTTAGCCATTCAACAAAAAATGCTTGAACAGCTTTCTGACTACCGTACTGAAGTTCGTGTCAGTCGGATTGAACGCGGGGTTGGGGTATGGATGGTTCATTTAGCCGATGGCAGTCAATTACACACCAAATTAATTATTGGTGCAGATGGTGCAAATTCCTTTGTTCGTGAACAAGCATTTATTGATATAGATATCTTGGATTATAAACAAGCAGGCATTAGTTGCGCGATTCAAACAGCGCAGCCTAATTTGCATGTCGCGCGTCAAATTTTTCTAGAAACGGGTCCTTTGGCATTTTTACCGATGGCCAGTTTAAAGGCAGAAGAAGCAGGTTATTGGCAATCGATCGTGTGGACATTACCGGATGATTATGCCGATGAATATGCCGCTTTATCCGATGCTGACTTTATCCAATTATTAACCCGTGAAAGTCACCATATGTTAGGTGAAGTTTTAGCTGCTTCACCGCGTGCTAAATTCCCACTCAAAGCCCGTGCTGCACAGCAATATGTGCAAGAAGGCTTGGCATTAATTGGTGATGCGGCGCATGTGATTCATCCTTTGGCAGGGCAAGGGGTAAATATTGGCTGTTTAGATGCGGCAGTATTATGTGATGCCTTATTACATGATAAAGACCGTGGGGTTTGGGCACATGCACAAACCTTGAAGCGTTATGAGCATTGTCGTAAAGGACAAAATGATGCCATGATGCATTCAATGTCAGCGATTGGCTGGCTTGAAACAACCGGTTTATTTCCTGTCGTTTGGGCAAGAAACTTCGCATTAAATTTAGTCGAAAATCAGCGTCTGCTCAAAGATGCCTTTATGGCACAAGCCAATGGTTTAAGTCAGTTAAAGCACACACGCTATGCGACTTTGTGAGCAAATGTTATTTTTTAAACAAACACGGTCAATTGGTAACGATTTTGTTTAAAAAAGATACGTTTTTTTGATCATTACTACTAGGGCGTGTTCTCATTTGGCTTTACACCAAATAAATATACAGGCAAGTCGAAGCATGGCTTTGTAATTTCTCGCTAATTTATCAAATCGCGTTGCTATGCTACGAAAATGCTTTAAACGTGCGAAGGCATTTTCTACTAAATGACGTAGCTTATATAAATAAGCATCAAATTCAGGATTACTTTTGGCGCTGTTGGATTTTCTCGGAATAACTGCAATCATGGCGTGATTTTTGGCATATTCTCTAATTTTTTCAGAGTCATAACCTTTATCTGCCACCAAATATTCAGCAGCCCCAATCAAGTCAATTAACCGTGGTGCAACTTGACTGTCGTGGACTTCACCTCCAGTGATTTCAAAATCAAGCGGATATCCATTGGCATCGGTGGCCAAGTGTATTTTTGTAGTTGATCCGCCTCTTGAGATTCCAATTGCTCTATTTTCACCGTGCCTAGCTCCACTTGCATGCTGATGAGCGCGGATGTAGCTTCCATCAATGAATACCCATTCTGTATCCAATGTGCCTCGTAAGCTAAAAAAAACTTATCCCACAAGCCCTTAATGGCCCAACGATTAAATCGATTATAAGCAGTTTGCCAAGGACATAAGTCTTCAGGGATATCACGCCAAGTTGCACCAGTTCGCAGTTTCCAAAGTATAGCTTCCATGATATTTCTACTGTTTTTAGAGCGATAACACCCATAAAGCTGCATTGTGTTTTGCAATTGCAGCCATATATCATCAGTTAAAACTCGGCGTGTCATGTTAAAAATGTCAATAAAATGAATAAGAAGCAGATTTTAAACGCATCCAATTATACTTACACCATTATTTTTTGAAATGAGAACACGCCCTAGTCGAAAACCAAAGAGATTGCTAAATTTCTCTTAAATCTAAACATAGCTTTAATGTAGTGAATAGCCGTCGTTGGTGGGGAGAAAAAAATGACAGATATGAATGATTATGATGATGCTGAAGATTCTGTAGTCGATGATGATGAAGCTCAAGCTGCGGAAAAAGGCGCCGCAGTCAGCGAAGATGCAAACAGTAATATTGATGTGTCAGAAGCTGAAACGTTAACCGTGACAGCGAAACTGAAAAAGCGTCAAGCACTTGAAGATGAACTAGCCGCATTCTTTGCGCGCGGTGGTAAAATCACTGAAGTCCCTGCAGACGAATCTGCGCGCGACTAATGTTGTAGGCATAAAAAAGCACCACATCTGTGGTGCTTTTTTATTAGAATTTAATCGTTGGCTTGGGTCAGTTCAAGCGCACGTTGATAGGCAATTTTCTTTTTCATACCGGTCAAGTCTGCTGCCAATTGTGAAGCAGCTTTAACGGATAAATCTTGTAGTAAACGCAGCAATAATTTATCCAATTTTTCTTGTTCCAGATCCTTTTCTTCAGTCGCACCACCAATGACTAACACGATCTCGCCTTTTTGCTGATGGTGATCATTTTTGATAAATTCAACCAATTCACCCAAGGTCATTTTTTTGATGGTCTCAAACGTTTTAGTGATCTCACGGGCAAAACCGACCGCACGATCTGCACCAAAGACATTTGCCATATCTTGAACAGAATCCAAAATACGATGCGGTGCTTCATAGAAAATTAAGGTTTGTGTTTCATCTTTGAGTTTTTCTAAGTTAAGCAAACGTTGGCTTTGTTTTGAAGGTAAAAAACCTTCGAAACTAAAACGGTCACTCGGTAAACCGACCGCACTTAATGCGGCAATCGCGGCACAAGCACCCGGCACAGGAATCACGCGAATATTGTGAGCTTGTGCGGCACGAACTAATTTAAAACCGGGGTCGCTAATCAGAGGCGTACCTGCATCACTAATAAGTGCCATATCTTCGCCATTCTGTAGGCGTTGAATCAGCTGATCAATTTTATTGCTTTCGTTATGATCGTGACAGGCTGTTAGCGGGGTAGTAATACCAAAGTGTTTTAACAGTTGTGACGAGGTACGGGTATCTTCCGCCGCAATAATACTCACTGATTTTAAAACCTGAATTGCACGATAGCTAATATCATCTAAGTGCCCGATTGGAGTCGCAACAACAAATAACTGAGCACTCATGATTTTCTCCGTATGCAAAATTTGGGAAGATTAAAAATAAAAAAGAGATTGAGTCACGGCCAATGAGCCACTGAAACACAAAATCAGACATATTCTACCTGATTCAAGCCATGAGGCGTGAGTAAGATCATCAGCCGATCTTTAATTGACTGAATGTTGTCATCTTGAACTGCTTATTTTTTTAATATAAGCGATGTCAGCACGCAAAATAATGGAATAAGCATAGGAAAAATATCATTTCTCCTGCATGGACTCAATTTTGCATAAAATAGCCGAGAAGATAACGAAAATAATGTTCAATACAAGGTATATCAAGCATGTCGGATAGGGCAGCAGCATTGGGGCGTTGGGCAGAGCAGGCTGCATTTGACTTGATGCAACAACATGGCTTTCTGATGGTGGCAAAGAATTATCACAGTCGCTATGGTGAATTAGATTTGATTGTACAACGCGAGCAAGAACTGGTTTTTGTTGAAGTTAAAGCACGAGCTCAGACACAATATGCGCATGCGATTGAATCTATTTCTTACACTAAACAAAAAAAGATGGTGCGCACGGCCTTTTGTTTTTTAGAACAGCATCCTGAATTTCAGGCATTTTATTATCGTTTTGACGTGATTTGTTTTGATTTTAATCAACAATTTTCAAAAAACATACAGCATGATTTCACCAAATACCCCTATGATGTGCAATGGATTGAAAATGCTTTTACATTTGATCCAGAGTTGATTAATCTTTGAAGAAATCGCAACTTATTTATCTTTAGATCATGTCACTATTCAAGCATGAATAAAGACATCGCCTTGGCAGTTTAGATTCAATAATATTAACAAGATTGGATAACATGAGGAGTTTTGCTGAGTGGTTAAGCGTATTGCAATAACAATGCTGTGTGTCGCATCTCTATCGGGTTGTGCAAGCTTTATTTCGAATGGCACAGGACCAGCACCTGTAGGGACAGACTTGGGTGCACGTAGTTTAGGACAAGTCTTTATTGATTCTTCTATTACCCGTACTGCAAAAATAAATTTATATAAACTCGATTCACGTTTTAAAGAATCACGTGTCAATATTGAAAGTTTTCATGGCAATGTTCTACTTACTGGGCAAGTGCCTGATGCCCATTTGCGCCAATTGGCAGAAGACAATGTCAAAGCCATGACTGATGTTAAAACGGTACATAACTACATTACCATTGGTAGCCAAATTGGCTATGGCACCATCATGCAAGACACTGCTGTCACTGCCAACACCCGCGGTTTAATTATGAAAGCCCCGATTGTGGCGGACAGTAAATTGAATGTGCATACTGAAGATGGTGTGCTGTATATCATGGGGCGTTTAAATAGTGCCGAAGAAAAAGATTTAGATGAAGTGCTGACTCAAGTCGGTAATGTCACTAAAATTGTGAAATTGGTCGATAATGTCGATCAAGCGTATGCAGGACAAGGCTATAGCAATAGCACGCCGCTCATGCCGCATGTACAGACCCCAGTTGCCATTGATCCAAATAACGCAGAACCAACCGATGCTCAATAAGGTCAATGCGGTTAAAGCGAAGGTTGCAAACAATTTTGGTTTAGTAAAGAAGCGCTATCAAGATTTTAGGCTGTATGATTTTGCCAGTTACACGCTGAATCGGTTGACGCCTAAAAAAGGCTATACCGTTCAAACCCAATTGGCGTATGGTCTGAAATCTCGTCAGCGCTTTGATTTGTTTAAAAGTGAGCAGCCACTTGCACATCGACCGTTAATTATTTTTGTGCATGGTGGCGCTTGGTTACATGGGGATAAAAAGGATTACTTCTTTATTGGTGAGGCATTTGCCAACGAGGGCTACGATGTCATTGTGATGAACTATCACTTGGCACCTGAGCATATTTTCCCCGCTTATGTCGATGATTTGCATGTTTTGCTGAGCTATTTGCAGCAATCCGCAGCCAAGCATGAGATTTCGGCAGAAAATATTGTGCTGATGGGGCATTCCGCAGGTGCATTTAATGTGATGTCAGGCGTGCACTATCCTGCATCGAATACACTCAATCAGCCGTTGAGCGTGCGCGCGATTATTGGTTTGGCTGGTCCATATCATTTTGATTATAAAGATGATCCATTATGCGCAGATGCGTTTGATCAAAGCGTGCCTTATCAACAGGTTATGCCGTACTATTTTGTGCAGAAAACCCCAACCAAGCATTATTTAATGATTGCGGAAAAAGACAAAATTGTTGGGCATTTTAATAGTCATGATTTGGATCGGGTATTAAAAGAACATGGCAATCATAGTGAAGTCGTAATGATTCCAAAATTAGGTCACATCACCATCGTTGGCTCATTATCGAGCTTGTTTAGTCGTTACTTTATGACGAAAGCAAAAGTGTTGTGGGCATTGGAAGATGCGTTTAAGTAAATATATTGAAAATCAATGTATTCAGAACTTGAGCCAAAGCGTGGCTTAAAGCCACGCTTTCGTGTCATCTGCAACTGCATCACCTTGGGTTACGTGCATGATCATGGCGTGCGCAATGCTGCCTTTAAATGGGATTTCTGGTAAATCATCAAATTTAAAGAATTGCGCATCGCTAATTTCTTCTTCTTGCAGACGAATCTCACCAGAGGCATATTCGGCTTTAAATGCAATCATCAGATTACTCGGGAAAGGCCAAGGTTGACTGGCTAAATATTGAATATTTTTGAGCTTTAAACCGACTTCTTCTTCCGTTTCACGGCGCACTGCTTCTTCTAGTGTTTCGCCGACTTCGACAAAACCTGCAATTAAGCCATACATTTGACTACTGGTATTACGGGCATTTTTTGCCAATAAAATCTCATGTTCCCCCCGAGTAATCACCGTAATAATACATGGCTGAACGCGTGGGTATTGGCGATACTGGCAAGCAGGGCAGACCATGGCATGTTCAGTGGGATGCGGCTCGGTGGCTGTACCACAGTGACTACAGAATTGGTGATTACGCTTCCATTCAAGCAATTGAATCGCGCGACTGGCTTGCTCAAATTGCTGCGTGGTCCAAAATTGTAATAATTGGCGGATGGGAACCAGTTGTAAGCCTTCAGGAATAGGCTCATGAGCAAGGAGATCACGGGCAATCACTTGATCGCCCGGGTGAATCAGAATATCACTTGCAAGACTTTCAACTTTGGGCAGTTGATAATGTTGATCGACTAACAGTTTTTGTTGTTGAAAAATATATGCAAGCGAGAGTTTAGACATTAGGCTACGATTTTCAGTTTTTCACTACTGTCTAATGCTACCTTAAACATCGACTGTAATACAGGCTGTTTATTCTTTAAATTTTCAATCAACATGTCTGCACTTGCTAAAGCATCGAGCGCGTGATTGATGTCTTCGGCAGTCAACGCAATCGATGCTTCAATCCGATGTCTAATAAATTCAGCGGTTGCTCTTAATACTTGATGACCTTGATCAGCATTGAGGAATACCATCGCACCGGCAATTTCACAACATTGATTCGGCACATTGGCAAGTGCTTCAAGATTATGATCTTGCAAATAATTCAGTAATAATTCAGTGGTCAAATCAATGGAGCTTTTACTTTCATTTAATAAGGCTTGATGCGCTTCATCTAAACGATCGAGTGAAATGTGCATGTTATTGACGCGAAGCTGCAAACGGCTTGAGGTATGATGACGCTCAAGCACACCAATCGAGTTCATAGCAGATAAAATCACATTCATCAGCTGCTGAGCAAAGCTGGTATCTTTTAAAATGTCACTTTGGCTTAATGATGCAGCTTGACGGGTTAAATCGCTATAGGCTTCATTTAAGTTTAAGACTTTGAAGATATTGGCTAAATTGTTGAGCTGAGTTTGTAATTCTTGGGTCTTTTCAGCGGTCATATTTTGATAGTTAAACTCGATATCATTGCGAATTTGTGCCATTTCGGTGGTCACTAACTCACTAATAGTATGCATGGTTTCAAAATCAGGACCATATAAATGACGGCTAAACACTTGTAGCTGCATATCGCTTAACGCATCTTCGCCTAAGTTCAATTGACTGCGAATATGCTGCGATGTTTCATCTTCTTGGCTAATACATAGACTTAGGATGTTGGCTAAATCACTGAGGCTCGCTTTGAACTGTGTTGCATCGGCAAAATAGTGTGCCATATTGCGTTCAATGCTGACTAAAGTGCGTAAGCGCGGTTCATTAATCAGTAAATGATCGATATTGTTGAATGCGACATAGACCAAGTTCCAATATTGCTTGCTGTCATGTTGATCTGACATGCCTGCGATGTAAGCACCGACCACTTTAATCGCTTGAAGATCGAATTCAGTTTCTTCTTGTTGGATCAATTTATTTAAACACAGTTTATATAAACGATGCACATATTGAGATTTTTCAAGCGTAGGTGCTTGTGGTAATTGGAAGTTTGGACTGACGCAATCGAGGAGCGGTTCAATATGTTGACCTTCTGTGGTCAGTGGTTTGCCTAAAGCGAGCTCTAAACGATTTAACGTATCTAATAAGAATTGCGGAATTTTGACTTCGCGTAAGCAGATAAACTCGATATAGCGTTTCAGCATGGTCGTGCCTTCACTTAAAGCAACGACTTCATTGGTATTGATTTGAGCAGGATTCGCCATGATTTTACGCATGAGTTCTGCGGCATATTCTGCGATTTTCGCTAAGCTCGCCATATCAATGAGCGCGAGTACTTGTGCGCATTGTTCAAATTGAGTCAGGGCGTCATCAATACCAAATGGTAAGCTTTGATCTTCTACTAAGGTGCTGACTGCTGATTCAACTAATTTGATCGAATTATCAACCTCATTTTTTATTATCAGTAAAGCGGTCGGGTCAAAATGTATAGAGGTTTGGTAAGACATGATCTGCACCTTTCCTGAAGTATTATCAATATGTGAGCCCCGCATTTATTGCGGGACATCTTATGTATTTAACTATAACTGAAGTATTGATTTTTTATATATAAAATACATCATGAAATGTAGATTTTATTTTGAGAAAAGGCAAGGAGTTCCATGTTTTTCCTCAAATTGTTTGACCCATTTCTCATGTTCGGCAAGCTCTTCGTCGGACGCATAAATAACAGGTAAATCAATTTCGATTTTACTCGGTCCCTGACCTGCTTGCTGTTCGGTCGATTGTGACAGGGCATCCATATCAAATGAAACCTGTCCACCAGTCATGGCTAAATAGACATCTGCCAGAATCTCAGCATCGAGTAAGGCACCATGGAAGGTACGATCACGTTGGGCAATTTCATAACGACGCACTAAGGCATCAAGGGAATTTTTTTGCCCAGGATGCTTAGCTCTTGCCATGGCTAAAGTATCGGTGACTTCGCAAACTTCGGACAGTGCCTTAAAGCCCGCACGAGTAAACTCCATATCGAGGAAGTTCATATCGAAGCTGGCGTTATGCGCAATAATCTCAGCGCCTTGCAGATAATCAAACAGCGTGTCAGCAATGTCGCTATACAGCGGTTTATCTTTTAGAAACTCATCTGAAATACCATGCACATTCTCAGAATCACCCACCGGTTTTTGCGGATTAATATAGATATGAATGGAGCTGCCTGTGAGCTTGCGATTAATCATTTCAATCGCACCCACTTCGACAATGCGATCCCCATCTTGATAATAGAAACCCGTGGTTTCGGTATCGAGAATGAGTTGGCGCGGACCATGCAAATCTAATGTCGCAGGGGTGATCACAATTTGCGGATGAATTTTTCCTTGGATGACACGTGTGGTATGCGTATTGAGATCCGTCACTTGATCATGATTTTCTGCATGAGGCAATGCGTCATCTTCAAGCATTTCATTCTCAGGTAAGGCATCTAGACTTGCGTCATCAACAAGCGCTTCACTTTCGGCATCGATGAAGTCCATACCAAATGGATCATCTAGCAACCAATCGATTTCAGGCTTTTTTTTTGATTCATCTGTCGTGCTACCGATTGAAAATGTCGCTGTTGGGACATGACGCGCTTTTTCACCTTTTTCTAAGGTTAAATCCACGCCTAAATTGGCAAGATGATCTGCCATTTCATTGCCTGCATGACCGGCGTGTCCTTTGATCCAATTCCATTCAATCTCACGACCTTGGCAGGCAGCATCAAGTTCCTTCCAAAGATCTGGGTTTTTAACATCTTTCCAGTTTTTCTTTTTCCAGCCGTGAATCCATTCGGTAATGCCTTGTTTGACATAATTTGAGTCCGTCCAAATAATTAGCTTGGCGTCTTTGGGACAGAACAAAATGCCTTCAATGGCTGCGCTCAGTTCCATTCGATTGTTGGTGGTCTGAGATTCACCACCATAAATTTTATATTCATCTGATCCGCTCGTGATATACGCACCCCAACCACCAACGGCAATCTCTTTACCATTACCGCGGCAAGCACCGTCTACATAGAGTGTGATTGTCTGTGACATATATCAAATCCGATCGAAAAAGAACTAAAGAAGATGCATATTGTATAACGCAAAAGCGTAGGATTAATCCATATGATCGGTATTTTTTAATTTCTTGTAACATTTAACGTCAATTCACGTTAAATTATTGCCTTGTCTCTGTGACAAGCTTATTTACAATGGCAGATCTTAAAAAATAAATTGATACGAGTTGTTTGGATTTCTATATGTATAAACCAACCGCAATAGTGTGGCAGCCCTTATTACCTACATTTCTAAAAATATCAGTTTTGGGTGCAGCACTTGCATCGTTAGGACTGACGGGCTGTTCATCGACACCAAGTGCGAGCCAAACCTCTAAATCCAAGCAACTGGGTTCACAATATCTGGGTGCCAACAGTCTAGATAGCTTAGAAGATTTACTATCTGCAACCGATATGCGCGCCGTGGAAGGTGACCGTCTTTTGGTACTCAAACACGGTGATGTGTGGAAACGCATGACAGTCGGGTTCAAAATGGATCTGAATACATGGCATCCACGTATTGATGCACAACGCGGTTGGTTTGCATCACGTCAGCCGTATCTAGAACGTTTAAGTGCGCGTGCTTCACGCTATTTATATTATACGGTGAAAGAAGCGGAACGCCGTGGTATGCCCACCGAATTGGCGCTTTTACCGATTATTGAAAGTTCTTATGATCCCGCAGCAACCAGTAGTGCAGCAGCAGCAGGTTTATGGCAATTTATTCCGAGTACAGGTCGTATTTACGGCTTAAAACAAAGTCCGTTATATGATGGTAGACGTGATGTGGTGGAGTCTACTCGTGCTGCTTATGAGTTTTTAGGCAGCCTTTATAATCAATTCGGTTCATGGGAATTGGCATTAGCATCTTATAATGCAGGACCGGGACGTATTCAACAGGCGATTAACCGTAATAAAGCTGCGGGCTTACCGACTGATTATTGGTCATTAAAACTACCGCAAGAAACCATGTACTATGTACCGCGTTTCTTGGCAGTCGCTCAAATTGTTAAAAATCCAAGCCAATATGGGGTGAGTTTGCCGCCGATTGCTAATCGTCCGCATTTTCGTGAAGTGAGTGTCGGTGCAGCAAGCTTAAATGAAATTTCTGCCATTACGGGTTTAAGTCGCGCTGAATTGTATCAACTGAATCCGGGGCATCGCGGAGATCGTATTGATCCAGACAGTCCGCGCAAAATTTTAATTCCAGCAGACTTAAGTCCAGCCATTGATGCACGTCTCAAAAATCTGAAATCAAATCAGTCTGGACTTTGGGCAGGTTCGCCAGCTTTACCTAAAAATGATACGCAAATCACCCCGATTAAAGCTGCACCACCGCTACTGAATACAACGAAACCCGCTGTGGTGACGAAACCGACTTCAACAACCACTACACCTGCGGTCATTGCATCAACCACAGTATCAAAGCCAGCGGTATCTAAAGCACCAACAACAGTGGCTGCAAAACCTGTAGTTACGCCATCGACTACCATGGCTCAAACCAAACCAATGCCGACGCCGAAAGGTTCTAATGCATTGGCTGAGTTTGCAGCGAAAAGTGAGTTACCTATTCCAAGTGCACCACGTATTCCTGTGGCTGTAACCCCAGTAGCTGCAGTAAAACAAATTCAAGTTGAACCTGCAATTACGGCAGCAGAACGTCAACAAATTCAAGCAGCGGTGAGTCAGGAAGCCAGCAACAAAAGTGTAGATGACATTTTAAAACCAGTGGCTACACCGGCGGAACAAGCAGAAGTGGTCGCAGAGTTAAAAGCTTTAGCACCTGCGGGCACAGAAATTGTTGATCCTTATGATGGTAAAATTAAACTGACGGCGATTCAAACCAGTCTTTCAGTCTCTGAACAACAAGGGAAAGAACTCACCAAAGGTTTCTCTTATCCAAAAGACGTGGCTGAGCAAACCAAATCTGACTCTGTTGAAGCGAAGCTGAACCAAAGCAAAAACTATGTAAAAACCGATTCGGAAGTTGTGGTTGTTGCACCAAAAGGCAAACGGAGTACGTATACCGTTCAGCCGGGTGATAACTTGGCTATGATCGCTGCAAAAAATGGCGTGAATTGGCGTGATGTGGCGAAATGGAATCAGATTGATCCTGCTGCGACCTTATATGTCGGGACTACGATTTATTTATATGATGCCAAGCCAATTGTTGAGCCAACGAAAGCGGCTGCAAAACCTGAAAGTTATACTGTTCAAGCCAATGATTCATTGACCAGTGTCGCCAATCATTTTGGATTAAGTCTGAAACAACTGGCCGATTTTAATGGACTGAGTACCACAAGCGGTTTGTTTGTGGGGCAAAAACTCTCCTTAAAAGACACAGGTAAAGCGAAATCTGAAGACAGTAAAAAACCTGAAACTGTTAAAGTTCAGACCAAGCCTTATGTGGTAAAACGTGGGGAATATTTAAAGCTCATTGCAGATCGTTATGCATTATCCAATGCGGAATTGGCTGCATTAACGCCCGGTTTAACATCGGCAAGCAGTCTCAATATTGGTCAAAAAATTAATGTGCCTGTTCATGACGTTGCAGATTTAAGCACAAAAATGCCTGAGCCAAAAGTTGAGCAAAAAATTAGCAATGTAAAAGTGGATAAAATGGAAAGCTATCAAGTGAAACGTGGCGAAACACTGTATAGCATTGCCAATCAAAACAAAATGACGGTTGCGGAGCTTGCAGCATTGAATGGTTTTGCCGCAAACAGCGGTTTACGCTTAGGTCAAACCATTAAAATTCCGGCGAATGTGAAAACGCCTGAACAATACACCGTTCAATCTGGCGATACGTTGTCCGGCATTGCGTCAAAGTACAATATGTCGATTGATCAGGTTGCAGATTTAAATGGATTATCACGCACTGCAGGCTTACGTGTTGGGCAGCATTTAAAACTCAGTGGTGAACCCTTTTCATCTCATGTAACGACAATTGAAAAGCCAGTTGAAAAAGCTGTTCAAGGCGTGAAGTCGAATATTCATGTAGTGAAATCAGGTGAGACATTAAGCTCGATTGCACGGGACTATAAACTGCAATTGAGATATCTAGCAGAATTAAATGATTTGTCTACCTCGAGTGCAATTCGTATCGGACAACGTCTCAAAGTTGAAGGCGATTTAGTTGAAACTCAGAAAGTAGATGAGTCTAAAGTCACCGTGAAGACCTCATCGAAGGCAACGGAAAGCCATACGGTGAAATCAGGTGAATCATTGAATGCGATTGCTAATCGAATCGGCATCAGTGTGGCAGAGCTTGCGGCATTGAATAATCTGAGTCCTAAAGCAGGCTTACGCGTTGGACAAATTATTCATGTCCCTAAAACGGTGACTGAATATAAAATTAAACGTGGTGATACCTTAATTGGTGTTGCAAGTCGCTATGGGGTGGACAGTGCGGCATTGGCGCAAATGAATGATCTGAAGCCGAGCGCGCAATTACGTATTGGTGATGTGATTAAAGTGCCTAATCTCTAAAACCGAAATAAAACAGGGAGTGTTTGAATGAGCTTTGCATATGCAAAAGGACTCATGTATGTCTTCGGACTTTCGGTGATGACGCAAGGGGGCTGGGCTGCATTGCAGACCACGCCCTTTATTGCGATTCATAGTCAGCCTCTCTATGCTCATTTGCCGCATATGCCTTATGCAGACCCCAGTGCAAGAAAAGGCGGCTATTTAAGTCAGTCGGCGAATGGTACATTTGATAATTTAAATGCCATGAATGGCAAAGGCACATCCGCAGAAGGCGTCGATTATCTATTTGATAGTTTAATGCGTAGCTCACTCGATGAACCGGGCGTGATGTATCCTTTAGTGGCAGAAAAAGTCACTTTTGATCCGCATAAAACGGCGGATGTCATTTATCACTTAAATCCTAAAGCGAAATTTAGCGATGGTTCAGCCCTAACGGCGGCTGATGTAAAATTTAGTTTTGATAGCTTTATAACGAAAGGTAATCCTGGCTTACAGATGTATTTGTCTGACTTGGCAAAGACTGAAGTATTGTCACCGCATCAAGTCAAGATGACTTTTAAATCGGGCAATAATGCTGAGATGCCACTCATTTTGGCGCAAATGCCCATTTATTCAAAAAAAGATTGGCAAGGCAAAGATTTCAGCCGTATTACGCTAAAGCCAATATTAGGCTCAGGACCTTATCTGATTGAGCAGATTGATCCGGGGCGAAGCATCTCTTATAAGCGTAATCCACATTATTGGGCTGCGAATTTACCGATTAATCGAGGTAAGTTTAATTTTGATCGTCTCAAGTTTGTCTATTATCGTAATTTAGATGTGGCATTTGAAGGCTTTAAATCCGGTCAATATACGCTGCATCAAGAATATACCGCGCGTAAATGGGTCACTGAATACCAGTTTCCTGCGGTGACCAATCAGATGGTGACCAAATACAATTTTAAGCATAGCAATCCGATTGCGACGCAAAGTTTTGTTTTTAATAGCCGTCGTACACCGATGGATGATATTCGATTTCGCCAAGCGTTGACTTATGCTTATGATTTTGAATGGCAAAATAAAGCGCTATTTTATGGGCAATATCAGCGATTACAAAGTTATTTTAGTAATAGCGAGCTAGAAGCCAAGGGTGTACCTTCAAGCAAAGAGCTGACAATGCTCAAACCGTATTTGGCAAAACTGCATCCAATTCAACGCGCAGGAGTATTGAAAAATTGGACTTATCCTCGCTCTGATGCCAGTGGTTTTAATCGCAATAATTTAATCACTGCACGTGATTTACTTTTAAAAGCCGGCTATCAATATAAAAATGCGCAATTATGTGACAAAAAAGGCAAACCGATTCAGCTTGAATTCCTGATTCATCAAGATGGTTTACAGCGAACATTGATGCCTTTTGTGCGCAACCTAAAACGTTTGGGTATTACGGTGAATATTCGGCATGTCGATGTGCCGCAATATATCGAACGCATGCGCTCAAAAGATTTTGATATGACCACCAATGTGTTGCCGCAATCTTTAAACCCGGGCAATGAACAATCGCAGTTTTGGGGCAGTGCTTCGGCAGATCAGCCGGGCAATTATAATTATGCAGGCATTAAAAATGCCGCGATTGATGATGCGATTGAAAAAATCATACGGGCATCAGACCGTGATCAGTTAATCCTCAGAACGCGAGTCTTAGATCGTTTATTACGGGCAGGTTATTATCAAATCCCGACCTATGGCAAAGGCGGTAACTGGTATGCCTATTGGAATATGTATGAGCAACCTAAAATCAAACCTAAACTGAATGTGGGTATTGATTATTGGTGGAGTAATCCAAACAAAGCGGCTAAAGTGAACCAATATTTAAAACTTCAAAAATAATAAGGACAAAATAAGTCGATGGGAACCTATATCCTTAAGCGTCTGTTGCTGATTATTCCGACACTATTTTTGATTCTGTTGATTAATTTTGTGATTGTGCAAATTGCACCGGGTGGACCTGTAGAGCAAGCCATTCAACAAGCTGAAGCCTTTCAAGGGATGGGTGGCATGTCAGGCGGAGAAACGGCTGTCAATGATCATACTCATTATCAAGGTGCTAAAGGACTCAGTGAGGAGATGGTTGAGAAAATCAAAGCCCAATATGGTTTTGATCAACCCGTTCATATCCGCTTTTGGGACATGCTCAAAGGCTATGTGCAATTTGATTTTGGTACTAGTTTTTTCAAAGATAAACCTGTGACGCAGTTATTGTGGGAAAAGCTCCCCGTATCGTTGTCGCTTGGGCTGTGGAGTACCTTATTAATTTATCTGATCTCCATTCCGCTTGGGATTAAAAAAGCGCGTAAACACGGCAGTATTTTTGATAAATCGACGTCTATGCTCCTTGCTGTCGGTTATGCCATCCCTGCTTTTATCTTTGCAATTTTACTGATTGTATTTTTCGCGGGTGGTTCTTATTTCCAATGGTTTCCGCTGCAAGGATTGGTCTCTGAAGACTTTGCACAGCTGTCTTTCTGGGCAAAAGTAAAAGATTATTTTTGGCATATGACCTTGCCGTTACTGGCGATGATTATTGGCGGCTTTGCGGGTTTGACCTATTTAACCAAATATTCCTTTATGGAAGAACTTAGTAAGCAATATGTATTGGCGGCACGTTCTAAAGGTCTGAATGAATCACGGGTGCTCTATGGGCATGTCTTTCGTAATGCGATGTTAATTGTCATTGCAGGATTGCCTGAAGCATTGGTCGGTATTTTCTTTGTGGGTAATCTATTTATTGAGATTATTTTTAATTTAGATGGTTTGGGTTTACTTGGCTTTGAAGCGATTGTGCAACGGGATTATCCTGTGATTTTTGGCACATTGTTCTTATTTACCTTAATGGGTTTAATTTTACGTTTAATCAGTGATGTGTTGTATCAGGTGATTGACCCACGCATTAACTTTGATTCGAGGGGCGCAAAATAATGTCTCCGATCATGCGTGCGCGCTTACAACGCTTCAAAGCCAATCGATTGGGCTTTAGCTGTTTTATTGTTTTTAGTATCATTTTCATCTTGTCTTTGGGCGCAGAATTTATCGCCAATGACAAACCGCTGTTAGTGAAATATGAAAATTCATTCTATTCACCTGCATTTAAAAGCTATCCTGAAACCACATTCGGTGGTGTGTTTGAAACGGAAGCAGATTATAAAGATCCAGTCGTCCAACAACTGATAAATAACAATGGTTGGGCTGTGTGGCCACTCATCGAATTTTCATATCAAACGCCTAATTTAGATTTAACGGTGCCTGTGCCGTCTAAGCCAACCGCACAGAATTGGCTCGGTACAGATGATCAAGGGCGTGATGTGCTTGCACGGATTTTGTATGGCTTGCGTGTATCGTTATTATTTGGCTTTGCTTTGACCTTAGCCTCCGCTTTACTCGGGATCACGGTGGGTGCAATCCAAGGCTATTACGGTGGCTGGATTGATCTGATTGGTCAGCGACTGCTTGAAGTTTGGGGTGGTTTGCCGATGCTCTTTATGGTCATGATTTTAGTCAGTATGTTTACACCAAATGTATATTGGCTGTTTATTATCATGTTGCTATTTGGTTGGACAACCTTGGTCGGTTTGGTGCGTGCAGAATTTTTACGCGCGCGTAATTTTGACTATGTCCGTGCGGCAAGAAGTTTGGGTGTGACTGATCACACCATCATGTTTAGGCATATTTTGCCCAATGCCATGAGTTCAAGTTTGTCACAACTGCCTTTTATGTTAACCGCAAATATCACCGCACTGACTGCACTGGATTTCCTAGGGTATGGTTTGCCACCTGATGCTGCATCTTTGGGTGAATTACTTGCGCAAGGTAAAAATAATTTAAATGCACCGTGGTTGGCATTGTCAGGCTTCTTTAGCCTCGCGATTGTGCTGTCTTTATTGATTTATATTGGGGAGGCGACACGTGATGCATTCGATCCAAGACGTCAATAAGATGCGGCTCTTAGCAGTTGAACACCTTAAGATTCAAACTGATCAGCAGGTTTTGGTCGATGATTTAAGCTTTGAGCTAAATGCAGGAGAAACGCTGGCAATTGTCGGTGAAAGTGGCTCAGGCAAATCGGTCAGTAGTTTGGCTTTATTGGGGCTATTACCGCAAAATTTAAAAATTTCAGGTCAGGCAATTTTTGCAGGACAAAATCTGTTGCAGTTGAAGGGTGAACAGCAGCGGCAAATTCGTGGCAAGAAAATCGCCATGATTTTTCAAGAGCCGATGACTGCACTTAATCCTTTGCATCGAGTGGAAAAGATCATTGCAGAAACTTTATGGCTGCAAGGTTACTCTAAAGCCAAGGCGCGTGAACGCGTGCTGAAGCTGCTTCATGATGTAGGTATTGCAAATGCTGAAGATAAACTGAAGCGTTATCCACATGAGTTATCGGGTGGGCAACGGCAACGTGTCATGATTGCAATGGCACTTGCGCTTGATCCTGATATTTTAATCGCCGATGAACCAACCACTGCACTAGATGTCACTTTACAAGCGCAAATTTTAGATTTACTGCAATCTTTACAGCAAAGCCGTCAAATGGCGATGATTTTGGTCAGTCATGATTTAAATTTGGTAAAGCAATACGCAGATCAAGTCATCGTCATGAACAAGGGTAAGGTTGAAGAGCAAGGTGATGTGGCGCAAATTTTTAATCAGCCAAAATCGACATATACCCAACATTTGCTTAATCATGATTTTGGACAAGCACTTCAAGTGAGTGCTCAAGAGACTTTACTTCGCTTGGAGCAGCTAGAGGTCAAATTCCCGATTAAACAAGGTCTATTGAATCGAGTAAAAGACTACGTTGTTGCAGTTGAGCCACTTGAACTGACACTTCAACAAGGTGAGTCGATTGGCATTGTGGGAGAAAGTGGTTCTGGTAAAAGTTCCTTGGCACTCGCCATTGCGCGCTTGATTGAAAGTCACGGAAAAATTCGACTCAAAGAACATGATCTCAATCAGCTTTCTGAGAAAGCGTTGCGTCCGTTACGCAGTGATTTTCAAATTGTGTTTCAAGACCCCTTCAGTAGTTTAAATTCGCGTATGACGGTTGAGCAGATTATTGGTGAGGGTTTGAGGTTGAAGGCTTTATCCAAAGATCAGATTTCAATGCATGTCGATGAGGCCTTGGCAAAAGTGGAGTTACCAATCCACTTTAAGCCGCGTTATCCGCATGAGTTATCGGGTGGGCAGCGACAACGTATCGCACTCGCACGTGCTTTAGTGTTGAAACCGAAGTTGCTCATTCTCGATGAGCCGACCTCTGCCTTAGATCGAACCACACAACGTGCAATTGTGCTGTTGTTACGCCGTCTACAACAAGATGAACAGATGAGTTACTTGTTTATTAGTCACGACCTAAAAGTGGTACGTGCTTTGTGTCAGAAAGTGTTGGTATTGCATCATGCCAAAGTGATGGAGTTTCAAGAAACTGAACAGCTCTTTGAGCATCCACAAACCGAATATACCCAAGCATTGATTGCAGCAAGCCAATATTAAAAGATACAAATCACTGCAAGATAATCTGACATGAGACATTGTCAATGATGTTTGGTTGGGCTATAACACATGCAAATAAAACAAAAGTATCAGGATTGATCATGAGCCAAATTGGTGACACGCGAAGCATACGAGACATTCATTTTAAAAATAGAATTATTAAAGGGGCAATGAGTGAAGCACTTGCGAATACTGCAGGTACGCCAAATGATGCACATTTCAAACTCTATGAAGCTTGGGCAAAAGGTGGTTTAGGCTGTGCCATTACTGGAAATGTTATGGTGGACTATCGTGCCAAAAATGAACCGGGCGTGGTGGTGGTAGAAACTGAGCGTGATTTAGATGCCTTGCGTCAGTGGGCAGACGTCGGTCAGCGTTATGGCATGGTGCAATTAGTACAGCTGTCACATCCGGGTCGTCAGTGTCCAAAGGGATTAAATAAAGAAACAGTTGCACCTTCCGCAGTGCCCTTTAGTCCTGCACTTGCCATGAGCTTTGGGACACCACGCGCACTGCGTGAAGATGAAATCCAAGACATTATTCAACGTTTTGCAACATCAGCTGCCATTTGTGAGAAAGCAGGATTTGAAGGTGTGCAGTTGCATGGCGCACATGGTTATCTCATCAGCCAGTTTATCGCCACTGACCAATAAGCGTCAAGATCAGTGGGGCGGCAGTATTGAAAATCGCACACGCTTCTTACTTGAGATTTATCAAGCAGTACGGGCAGCAACTTCGGATAAATTTATCATTTCAGTAAAATTAAATTCAGCTGATTTTCAGCGGGGTGGAATGACCGAAGATGACGTGCTGTATGTTTTTAAAGCCATTGATGACGCGGGTATTTGATCTGATTGAAATATCAGGCGGAAGTTATGAAGCGCCAGCGATGGCAGGTGTTAAACAAGATCAACGTAAAGCATCGACCATTGCGCGCGAAGCGTATTTCTTGGATTTTGCCGATAAAATTCGCAAAGAAGTCAAATGTCATCTTATGGTGACCGGTGGCTTTAGAACCGTAGCAGGCATGAATGCAGCCTTGGCAAGTGGTGCGTGTGATTTTATCGGTATTGCGCGTCCATTTGCGGTAGAAACAGATTTAGGCAATAAATTGATTGCAGGGCAAGACGTGCGTTATGCCGTTGATAAAATTAAAACGGGCATTCCGATGATTGATAAAATGGCAATCATGGAAATTATTTGGTATGCAGCGCAGTTTAAAGAAATTGCTAAGGGAAATCAGCCCAATCCCAAACTTTCACCGTTAAAAGTGTTTTTGCATTATTTAAAAGGCAATGTCAAAGCTGTGATTAAAGGGCAATTAAATTCACGCAAATCTGCTTAATGATTTAGGCACGCGTCATTGACCAATAATATTGAAATTGATCGGCATTCCAAGCACCAATCTTCAGCGATTGTTGGAATGCGGGTCGAGCCTCTAAATCATTCAAATAGCGTATTAATGCCGAGTATTGCTCAAATCGCGGAAAAGCATATTTTGCAGCATGCAAAGGAAACCACAATAGAATATCTGCATAGCTAAACGTATTGCCTGCAAGCCAGTGATGGCTTTCTAAATGGCGGTTTAACTGCTTAAGTTGTATTTTTAATTCGGGATCGAGATAACTCCGATTTAAACCGAATTTATAAAGCTGACTCATGGGGCGAACAAGCCAAGGCGTATGTACAACAATTTGTTGAAAGACTTGTTTCAATGCGAGTAAAGGCATCAGGCTCGCATCGACATAATGTTTATAAAAACAAAAATCGAGACCTGCTTCATCCGCTAAATTGACGCCTAATTTTTGTTGCTGCTGACATAGATATTCTATAATCGCACTGCTTTCAGTGAGTGTAATCGTTGTATTTTTATCGATAATTTCCAATGTCGGAAATTTCATTGCATTATTTTTTGTGGAGACAACTTTCTTAGCGTTTTTCTTGGCGTTGGTTAGATTCGTCTCAGAGATGATAAGTTCATATGGGATATCAAGTTCTGCAAATAACCAGACAATACGCTGTGAACGTGAATTTGCTAAATGATAAAGTTTGAACTGCATAAATGAGTGCAATTAATAACCGAGATGCTTCAGCATAATCATAAATACAATCAAATAGAAATAAAAAATGAGATCCAATGGTCATTGGATCTCATTCATTGAACTCGATCTTATGCTTTAGTGATAACGCATCGCTTGTGTTTGAAATGGAAATAACAAGCGACTTAGCTGTTGTGTTGCCCATAAACCCACGTCTTTATAGTGTAGGTGTGGTGCAATATAAGGGCTAAGTAACTCAATTTTTTCTTGAGTCGTCTCACATAGATTTAAGCGATGCTTGATAGATGCAATGCTTTGTTGGGTGTGCGGGCTGCGATCCTTCAGAGATGCTTCATTTGCAGCGCTAGATGCGCTTAAACGGCGTGTATGTTGACTGCCTTGAATCCAATCTTTAATCATTTGTTTTTCAGTCGCATTAAACACACCAAACATTTTACCTTCAGCTTGATCAATTAAATTCCAGAAACGACTTTGCTCAACAGGTTGACCTTGAATAATCCAACCTTTATCCATCATCACTTTTAAGAAGTCTTGTATTTGATTTGGATCGGACAGCCATTCATTAATACTTTTACCGCTAAACTGGCATTTTTGATTATGAATATATTGTCCAATTAGCGCTTTATTTTTGAAGACTTTCAATGCGAGTTTTTCAATATTTAATTCTTGAATGATCTGAGTTGAACTTTTACCGATATCATTCATTAAATAACCAATTTTGACTAATTCTAGATAGCGTGCTTGATCTTTAGCCATGGCGAAATTCTCAAGATAAGCCTTCAGCGATTTCTGCGCATGACCATTATGTGCATTATCAATGGTGATATGTACATTAAAATAATGAGGATCAATACCAAGCTCCGCCAATTCATAATTGGTAATCAGTAGATGCAAAGGCAATTGTTCATAGCCTAAGTTAAAGCCGATGACCAATGGCATCCATTCGCTTGGTGCATATGCTAAAGCCAGCTGAACCGTAGCTTGCTCATAATAAGCATCATCTAATTGCTCAGAAAAATCAGTTAATTCATAACGCTGTAACAGGTCTTGATACATGGTCACATGATTGGCACGCGGATGTCCCATACCGAGTTCTTCAAGGTAGATATAAATTAGATTGCGAACTGACTCATTTTGGGATTGATGTAAAGTCGAATACAACCATGCGCCATCGACCATTTTGACGGGAGCCACTTGATACAAAAACTCAAAAGCATGCGATACCGTTGGAAAGTATTCACGGGATGCATCGGTTTTGCGACGAGCAACGTAGTCTTGAAAGCTTTGGCAAACCGTATGGTGCTGTTCTAGAAGATGCGCTTCAACCAAATGGGGATAATCGAGCCAATTGACTTGATCTGTATGGATCTCATTCATATATTGAATTAAAAATTGTTCTGATTTTTCAGTTTTAATTGTATTTGAGACCTGTTCATCTAGAAAAAAATCCACCCAATCCTTGTGATTTTTAAGACGCTGATGATGGTTTTTAGTATGAGATGCAGGTAAATAAAACGCTGTACTCGCGAACATGTATTTTATCCTTGCCTACGTATTGATTGATTACCTTATCTTTTCAACCGCAGCGAGGGTGTTTATATTTTGTTCGTATTTATGAGTGGATTGCATCACTTTTGAAAAGCTAAGTAATTTTACCTAGCAAGCCCATAAAAACAGAAAGGCTAAAAAGCAAAAAGCCCAAGTCGCAATGCTTGGGCTTTCTGCTGAAATCATGTTGAATCAAAATGATTTCGAATATGGCGTCCCTACGGGGATTCGAACCCCGGTTACCGCCGTGAAAGGGCGATGTCCTAGGCCTCTAGACGATAGGGACAGCGTGAAGTAAGTATTTGTAAAACGATTAACTTTGCAGTTAATGGCGTCCCTACGGGGATTCGAACCCCGGTTACCGCCGTGAAAGGGCGATGTCCTAGGCCTCTAGACGATAGGGACTAAATACAAACATTACTTCTGAAAATTGGCGTCCCTACGGGGATTCGAACCCCGGTTACCGCCGTGAAAGGGCGATGTCCTAGGCCTCTAGACGATAGGGACGTTTCAGAGGTGGGCGTATATTAGGGTGAAAATAGAGGGGTGTCAAACACTTTTCTACAGGTATTTTCAGGTTTTTGATGTGTTCGTATGAAAAAAAATCATTTTTCTATTTTTTGATGAAAATTAACGCATTTTAAGCAGGGAAATAAGCAAAATGATTCATCATAAAATTTTTATCGTTCATAAGTACATGTTGTATTTTCTGATTTATTTTTACTGTTTGATTGATTCTTAAGCTTTAACTACAAAATGTTATCAGTGGATATACAAGTAAGATGAATTCTTTCAAATAAAAAGAGCGACCAAAGTCGCTCTTTTTAGATCATAACTGAATTATGCTTTTTTATGATAGAAAGCATAATAGCTTGCATAGCATACCGCGATAAACGCTAAACATAAGAAGAAGCTGATTTGTAACGATGGATCAAACACCATACTGATACAGGTAATTAAGCAGAACAAGAAACCAAGAATTGGCACAATGGGGAACAGGGGTGCTGCAAAGCCCAATTCTTCTTTGGTATGACCGTCTTTATACCATTGACGACGGAAATTGAATTGGCTTAAACAAATACTCATCCACACAACCACCATGGTAAATGCGGCAATACCCAATAAGTTTGTGAAAATGGTTTCAGGTGCAAATTGTTCAGACAATAGACCCGGCAAACCACCAATCATGGTGACAATGACAGCCACATACGGAATACCGCGAGCATTCACTTTTGAGAAAACCGCAGGAAGCTGTTTGTTATATGACAATGACCACATCATGCGTGAAGCAGCAAACAAACCTGAATTCGCAGCAGACAGCAACGCAGTGATAATCACGAAACGAATAATGTCTTCAGCATAAGGAATACCGATGTGTTGGAATACCGTCACAAATGGACTGCTACTCACACCTTCAGCCGCTAAACCTGCTTCTTGATGAGGAAGCAGTGAGGTCACGACAATAATCGTACCTACAAAGAAAATAAGCAGACGGAAAATTGACGTATTAATCGCTTTTGGTACATTTTTCGCAGGGTCTTTGGTTTCACCCGCAGCGACACCAATGAGTTCCGTACCAGAGAAAGCAAAATTCACAATCAACATTGTCGTGAAGATGGGGAATAAGCCTTCAGGGAACCAACCTTGCGCAGTTAAATTGGTGAAGAGTGGTGCAGCATCTTGACCTTGATAGCCAACAACACCAAAGATAGCCAACAGACCGAGTAAGATAAATACAATAACCGTGATGACTTTAACCAAAGCCAGCCAAAATTCAGATTCGGCAAACCAACGGGTTGAAATCATATTCAGTACAAAGACGAATGAACCAAAAATAAGGGTCCACATCCACATTGAACTGTCAGGGAACCACTCCTGCATTAAAAGTGCAGCTGCAGTAAATTCGGTTCCAAGCGTAACTGACCACGTCAGCCAATATAACCAGGTAATGGTATAGCCTGTGCCTGGACCAATATAGCGTTTGGCATACGCACCAAAAGAGCCAGATTCAGGCATATGAACGGCAAGCTCACCCAAACACAGCATAACCATGTAAGCGATGACACCGCCTAGAAAATAAGAAAGGATGGCACCTACAGGCCCCGTTTGTGCAATGACTTCACCCGACCCTAAAAATAGGCCTGTCCCGATTGCGCCACCAAGCGAAATCATGACCAGATGTCGAGTACTCATAGCGCGTTTTAAAGGCGCAGAATTGCCCTGATGCGTAGCATCATTCGGAGATGAGTGCATAGGAAATGAAATAAATCAGAAGAATGAAGCGAGTTATTGTAGTCAAAAACCACAAATCTGCAATCGATTAATTATTAATTTGAATATGGCATGATCGTATTCGATCAAGAGATGGCGTCCCTACGGGGATTCGAACCCCGGTTACCGCCGTGAAAGGGCGATGTCCTAGGCCTCTAGACGATAGGGACGTTTTGAGGTGATGCGTATGTTAGGGATTTTTATTCAAGGTGTCAAACCGATAACGCAATAATTTTATGATATTTAAATCAAATGATTAAAAACTTATCATTTTTAATAAAAATGATTTATTTTCAATCAAATATTTAAACCTCAATTGATTATTTTGCTAAATTTTTCAGTTTAAGTTTTATCAAAGCTTAGCTTATTGCATGCGAATTGATGATTGCAGTATAAAAAAGCGCAACTTAGAAGCCGCGCTTTTTAATTGAAATGGATTAATTTTTCTTGTGATACAACCAATAGTAACTTGCGTAGCAAGCCGCCATAAATAACAAACAACCAATAAAACCAGAAAGCATTTCAGGATCAGCTGCCATACTTAAACCTGTTGCTGTACAAGTCGCAAAACCAAGAATAGGCACTAAAGGGAACCAAGGTGTGCGGAATCTAAGTTCTGATACAGTGTGACCAGATTTAAGCCATTGGCGACGGAAATTAAACTGACTCCAACAAATACTCATCCACACAATGACCATAGTGAATGCAGCCACGCCCATCAGGTTTTTAAAGATCACATCTGCGCCAAATTGTTCTGAGAGTAAGCCGGGTAAGCCACCGATCATGGTGAACCAAATGGCAACATAAGGCACGCCTGATTTACTCACTTTGGCAAAAATTTGAGGAAGTTGCTTCTGAGCAGACAATGCCCACATCATACGAGATGCTGCATATAAACCTGAGTTTGCAGTCGATAATAATGCAGTGATAATCACAAAACGAATAAAGTCTTCGGCATAGGGAATGCCCATTTGGGTGAATACCGACACGAATGGACTGCTACTTAAACCACCATGCCCACCGACTTGTAAACCGGCATCGGTATAGGTTAAAAGTGAACTAATCACAATAATCGTACCGACAAAGAAAATGATTAAACGCCACACAGCAGCATGAATGGCTTTTGGAACATTTTTCTCAGGATTTTCTGTTTCACCGGCTGCAATCCCAATCATCTCCGTACCATTAAATGCAAAATTCACAATTAACAATGTGGTGAATAAAGGAATTAAGCCATTCGGTAGCCAGCCATGTTCGGTTAAATTTTGGAACATCGGGGCAGATGTATAGCCTTCAAAAGGAATCATCCCGAAAATACAAGCGAAACCTAAAATGATAAACAGTAAAACGGTTGCCACTTTAATAAATGATAACCAAAATTCAGATTCGGCAAAGGCACGGGTAGAACTTAAATTCGACAATAATACGCCCGCAGCAAAAATCAGCGTCCATAACCAAATGGAAGTCTGAGGAAACCATTCTTGCATCAAAATGGCTGCGGCAGTGAATTCAGTGCCAAGAGTCGCCGACCAACCAAGCCAGTACATCCATGACACCATATAGCCTGTACCGGGACCGATATAATTTGTTGCAAAGGCACCAAATGAGCCAGAAACAGGTAAATGTACAGCTAACTCACCTAAGCACAGCATGACCATATAAGCGATCAAACCACCAATAATATAGGCAAGCACTGCACCTAAAGGTCCCGCTTGGGAAATGACTTCACCTGAGCCCATAAATAAGCCCGTACCAATCGCACCACCTAGTGAGAGCATCACCAAATGACGTGTGGTCATGGCACGTTTTAGCGCAGGCGTTTGATCTTCACCAGTCGTGGACTGCGAAGGAGAACAAGGAGATTGCATAATCAACGAGGAGAGATAAAAGGTTATTTTAAAGTGATTTTGAATGAAATTTGCATCAATTGAAATTAACCCATGAAATATTAGTTTTGATTTAAAAAATAAATGAAATGAACGAGTTAATCAGATTATTAAATATGTATTAGTTTGATTTTGAATAATAAAGTGTATGAAAGTATTGTTTATGAAAAAGCCAATAGAGGGATCGAAATTTCACTGTTATATCTACAAGAAATCAACACGATTCTTCTGAATAGAGCTTACCAGAGGTACCACTATTTGATCCTTTTTATCGAGTATGTTGGTTTATTAAGACCAAAGATGAAATTTTGAGGCGAGCTAAACTTATATTTAATTCGCATATTACAGTTGAATTAACTTCATTTAAGGCATCTGCGGAAAGTTAAGATTGTTGAGTTTAAACCGCATAAGACAAGGTGCTTTGAGTTGCTTGTGTTGTGACAGTTGAGATGAAAGATATCCAAGATTCAGTAGAAAAAGAACAGCAATAAAATAAGAAGAATATCGTCCCTACACAAGCAAGCTTAATGGTGTTGATATCATTAAGTCAGGTAGGGACGTGAGTGTTATGCCGGAAAACTTACTGTTCCGTCACAAGTGTGTCGAGTAAATGCGGAGCAAGTTTGTTTAAAATAAAACAAAACAGTTCCGCAGTTTTTTGCGTATCGTATAACGCTGAATGCGCTTCACGACCATCAAACTCAATGCCGGCTTGAATACATGATTTAGCCAAAACGGTCTGACCAAACATCACCGCACTCAAAGTCACTGTATCGAATACAGAGAAGCTATGAAATGGGTTTTGATTTTTAGTGCCCGTACGTGCAATCGCTGCTTGTACAAAACCTAAGTCAAAATGCGCGTTATGACCGACCAATACGGCATGCGTGCAATTTTGCTGACGACGGACTTCATTAACAGATTTAAAAATACGTTTTAACGCTGTTTTTTCGTCTTCAGCCATCGCAATCCGCATGGGATTAGATGGATCAATTCCGATAAATTCTAACGATCTACGATCAAGATTCGCACCTTCAAAAGGATTGATATGTGCATGGTGGGCTTCACCCGGCACAAATTGACCTTCTTCATTATAAATAATCGGAATCGCTGCGATTTCTAATAATGCATCAGTCTGTGAATTAAAACCGGCAGTCTCTACATCGACAACCACTGGCAAGAATCCACGGAAACGTTGACCAATGACTGGGAGAGCTTCATTTGTCACACTTTTCTCCATTGAATGGTTTTACCCGCATGTAGCGGAATAATCTGTTCACCATCCAAATAGTCTAAACTTGTTGGAATCACTTGATCTTCTTTGACCAACGTAATGGTTGTGGTATTACGTGGTAAACCATAGAAGTCCGCACCAAAATGGCTCGCAAAACCTTCCAAACGTTCGATTTTACCGACTTGATCAAATGCTTGAGCATACAGCTCGATTGCGGTAGGCGCACTATAACATCCTGCACAGCCACATGCATTTTCTTTGGCATTTTTTGAGTGCGGTGCGCTGTCTGTACCCAAGAAGAATTTAGGATTACCGCTCGTCGCCACTTCAAGCAAGGTTTGCTGATGGGTTTGACGTTTTAAAATCGGTAAGCAGTAGAAATGCGGTTTCACGCCACCGACCAACATATCATTACGGTTAAATAATAAATGTTGCGGGGTAATGGTTGCAGCCACATTACGGTCTTGTTCTAAAACAAAGTTTGCCGCTTCACTGGTGGTGATATGCTCAAGCACTAATTTGAGTTTTGGGAACTGTTTTAATAGCGGTGCAAGCACTTCATCTAAGAAACGCTTCTCACGATCAAAAATATCGACATGATTATGTGTTACTTCACCATGTAACAAAAGGGGAACTTGATGTTCTTCCATTTGTTCAATTACGCCATAAACTTTACTAATGTCACTGACACCGCTGTCCGAGTTGGTGGTTGCACCTGCTGGATAGAGTTTAATCGCATTGACAAATTCAGAGTCTTTAATTTTTTTAACTTCGCTTGGCGGGGTATTATTGGTGAAATACAGCACCATGCGTGGATCAAAATTTAAACCTTCAGGCACATGTGCCATGATACGTTCACGATAGCTATTTGCTTCTTCAACCGTTTTTACCGGTGGAACAAGGTTAGGCATACAGATTGCACGTGAAAATTGACGGGCTAAATCAGGAACGGTGCGTTGAAGTGAAAGACCATCACGGAGGTGAGCGTGCCAATCGTCTGGCTGGAGAAGCGTAATCGTTTTCAAGGCGAATTCAGTCGGAGAAATAAAACAAATGATAAAGCATATACGCTTAAATTGGTAATCTGAAATAAAAACAAATGGTGTGATATATATGAATTTTTTTAAAAAAGTATGTTATTTTTAAATGACAAAATAATTAAATAAAATGCTTGGCAATGGAATACAAGTACAATTTAGCACAACTCCAATCAGACAAAGAAAAAGTAGAAGATTTAATCTCTCAACAAAGTCAGCGTGTTGGGCAGGTTTTTCCGAAACAGCTTGAAGCGGAGTTCTGGACAAAAAATTTAGAGCGCGCGCGCAAACACGCAGAGAAATATGTGTGGGCTGGGGTTCTGGTATATTTTTTGTTTATGTTGGTCATGATTCCGACCGATTATTGGATTATTGATGCAGCGCATTTTGATCATGACTTTGCACTGGCGCTGCTAGGCTTAATCAATGGTGGTTTATCATTATTGGTCTTTTACTTTTTTTCTTGCTTACCACGAATTAAACGCTTTTTTCATCAAGCATCTTTAGGTGTCGCATTTTGGGCATTGGTCACCATTCCATGTCTGACCATGTCGATGCAAACCGTTGCGATGCAGCATCAGTCGATGGCAATTGTCACTATTATTTATATTTTGGGTAATATCTTAGCCGGGATTAAACCGAAACATATGCTCATGATGGGGATGTGTGCGGCGGCCACCACGATTGCAATTCTTTTAGCGTTGGATTCTGATGTAAATCCTTTGGTCTTTGGTCGCATTTTAGTGGGTAGCTGCTTATTGGGTTATGTGATTAGCCATATGATCTTCGCGCGAGAACGCATGATGTTTTTATATACCATTCGCGCCAAAATCAGTGAGCAAATTCATCGTATTCATACCACGGAGCTTTTACATTTAAGCCAACATGATGAACTGACAAAAATTTCTAACCGACGTACTTTTGATGAAACCTTAGATATTTATTTTGAGCGTTCCCGTCGTGAAGAAACAGCATTGGCATTGCTCTTTATCGATGTCGATTTTTTTAAAAATTATAATGATTATTATGGGCATCAAAAGGGTGATGACGTCATTTCGACCATCGCAAAAAGCATCAAAAATGCCATTCGTCATATGGACTTTGTGGCGCGTTATGGTGGGGAAGAATTTGTTGTACTGTTGCCAGAAACCGATGCACATGGCGCGTATGCGGTGGCATCTAATATTTTTAAAGCGATTGAGCGTTTAGAAATCCCACATGCTAAGTCAAAGGTGGCAAAGCACGTGACCATTAGTTTAGGAATCACGGTCTATCATGCTGAAAGCGGTATTGATAAAGAAGCTTTACTCGGTGTTGCCGATCAAGCGTTATATCGTGCAAAACAGTTGGGTCGTAATCAAATTTATTATCAATCAATTGGTCCCAGTCATGTCAATGACGTAGCCCATTTATAAAGTAAAGCACATAAAAAACCGCGCCAAAGCGCGGTTTTTTAGACTCAACTCAAACTTAGTTTTTGTCTTTAAGCTGTGGCACTGCAGATGCTGTACCAACTGCAAGTAAACCTGTATCTGTATAGATACCCAATTTAGCACGCGTATCTGTGATATCAAGGTTACGCATAGTCAATTGACCGATACGATCCATAGGCGAGAACATAGAATCACCTTTTTCCATCGTCAAACGCTCAGCTTCATAAGTAAGGTTTGGAGATTCGGTGTTCATGATGGTGTAATCGTTACCACGACGAAGTTCAAGCGTTACAGTACCAGTCACTGCTTTCGCTACCCAACGCTGCGCTGTTTCACGAAGCATCAATGATTGAGAATCGAACCAACGACCTTGGTAAAGTAGACGACCTAAACGTAAACCGTTAATGCGGTATTGTTCAATCGTATCTTCGTTATGAATACCAGTCACAAGACGTTCATACGCAATGTGAAGAAGTGCCATACCCGGAGCTTCGTAAATACCACGAGATTTCGCTTCGATGATACGGTTTTCGATTTGATCCGACATACCGAGACCATGACGACCACCAATACGGTTCGCTTCAAGAATGAACTCAACTGGATCTTCGATGCGTTTGCCGTTGATCGCAACAGGGAAACCTTCTTCAAAAGTGATAGACACTTCTTCAGGTGCAATTTCAACGTCTTCTTTCCAGAACGCAACGCCCATGATTGGATCAACGATTTTGATACCTGCATTAAGGTATTCAAGATCTTTAGCTTCGTGAGTTGCACCTAACATGTTTGAATCTGTTGAGTATGCTTTCTCTTTTGACATTTTGTAGTCAAAACCGTTGTCGATGAGGAACTGTGACATTTCTGCACGGCCACCGAGTTCATCGATAAAGGTTTGGTCTAACCAAGGCTTGTAAATTTTAAGCGCAGGGTTGGTCAACAAGCCATAACGGTAGAAACGTTCAATGTCGTTCCCTTTATATGTTGAACCGTCACCCCAGATGTTCACGTCATCTTCTTTCATTGCGGTAACAAGCATCGTACCTGTCACTGCACGACCAAGCGGTGTAGTGTTGAAGTAAGGAACACCACCAGTCGAGATGTGGAACGCGCCACATTGAATTGCAGCAATACCTTCTAATGCAAGTTGCAAACGGCAGTCGATTAGGCGTGCTTTAACAGCACCATATGCTTCCGCTTTTTTCGGAATCGCATCGTAATCTTCTTCGTCTGGCTGACCTAAGTTTGCTGTATAAGCATAAGGTTCAGCACCTTTTTGTTTCATCCACAAAAGTGCAGCTGAAGTATCTAGACCACCAGAAAAGGCAATACCTACTTTTTTGCCAACTGGTACATTCTGCAAGATAGTTGCATTATCAGTCATTGTTAATCCTAACGATATAAAATAGGCACCCAGAATTGGTGGCCTGAATAAAATATATAATGCTTCGATTGTAGCATTATTTTATTTGACTGTGCTTTACAAAAGAAAAACTCGTTTTAAATTGCCTATTCAATAGGCTGAAATAATGATGTTTTATACTTTTTAAGCCCATGCACAAGTAAATTTTGCTTATTGCCTGCGCTTGAGTATGATTTATCTATACTAAAAAGTGGAAGTTGAGACAGTGAACAAGACTATTCCGCCCTTACCACAGTTTAATTCAACAAAACGCAATGAAACCTTAGCACTCATTCATGGCGTTTATGCCGGAATTTTAAGTTTTAGTATGGTTGTGTTTATTTATCTTGAATATCAACATCAATCTGCTGATATTACTATTTTAAGTATTGCGCTGATTGTGATTTTGGCTTTGATTTATTTCAATATTAAAACATGCTTAAAGGTTAAATTAGGTGATGGAGCAGGGCGTAATTTATCGCGTGTGATGGCAGTATTTATGCTACTCAGTTTTCCGATTGGTACTGTACTTGGTGCTATTGCGTTATGGAAAACATCGAATAAACAATGGGAAAATTGAGGATTGACTCTTTACCTGAATATTTTTTAAAAACTGCCATAAACAAATAATTAAAACTCGATAAAGTAGTTTGCAACAAGTTGCAAAGCCAACAACAAGGATTAGCCATGACAACGATACCCTATGCAAATATTTTAAAGCCCTTGGATTTAGGTTTTACCACCATTAAAAACCGAGTGGTCATGGGTTCAATGCATACCGGTTTAGAGGATCGTTTCTATAACTATCCTAAATTGGCAGCTTACTTTGGCGAGCGTGCCAAAGGCGGTGTCGGTCTGATCATTACGGGGGGGATTTCGCCGAATCGTTCAGGTTGGTTATTGCCGGCAGGTGGCACCATGAATACCTTAGGCGATGTTGCACCGCATCGCTTAGTCACACATGCAGTCCATAAACACGGTGCCAAGATTTTATTGCAAATTTTGCATGCAGGCCGTTATGGCTATCAACCCTTTGTGGTGTCATCAAGTCCGATAAAATCGCCTATTTCTCCTTTTAAGCCGCGTCAGCTGTCAGATAAACAAATTCTATCGACCATTGATGATTATGCGCATACGGCAAGTATTGCCAAAAAAGCGGGCTATGATGGTGTCGAGATTATGGGTTCGGAAGGCTATTTGCTGAATCAGTTCTTAAGTCGTCATGTGAATCAACGGCAAGATCGTTGGGGTGGAGATATTCAAAATCGTATGCGTTTTGCAGTCGAGATCGTCAAAGCAATTCGTGCCAAAGTGGGCGAGAAGTTTATTATTTGCTTCCGTTTGTCGATGCTTGATTTAGTTCATGATGGAAACACAATGGATGAAGTCATTACGGTTGCTAAAGCTTTGGAAGAAGCGGGCATTACGCTGTTAAATACCGGCATTGGTTGGCATGAAGCCCGTATTCCGACGATTGTAACATCTGTGCCACGTGCAGCATTTGTAGAATATACCGCAGAAGTCAAAAAGCATGTTGCGATTCCTGTCATTGCATCGAATCGTATTAATATGCCAGAAACAGCCGAAGCCATTTTAGCATCGGGGCAAGCAGATATGATTCAGATGGCGCGTCCACTTTTAGCAGATGCCTTTTGGGTCAATAAAACTGCGACCAATCGTGTCGATGAAATTAATACCTGTATCGCCTGTAACCAAGCTTGCCTTGATCATACTTTTAAGAATCAACGCGCGACGTGTTTAGTCAATCCGCGTGCGGCTTATGAAACTGAACTTGTGTATGTTAAAACCAAGAAACCGAAACGCATTGCGGTGGTTGGTGGTGGTGTAGCCGGAATGTCAGCGGCGACTGTTGCTGCAAGTCGTGGACATCAGGTGACTTTGTTTGAAGCAAGCCATGAAGTCGGTGGTCAATTTAACCTCGCTAAAGTTGTGCCTGGGAAAGAAGAATTCCACGAAACGATTCGTTACTTTAAAGTTCAAATTGAAAAAACAGGCGTTGAGCTGCGTTTAAATACTAAGGTCAATCGCGAGCAACTGGAACGTGAAGGTTTTGACGAAGTCATTGTGGCTACAGGTGTTGTGCCGCGTGCCTTAAAGATTTCAGGCAGTGACGCACCACAAGTCTTGTCTTATGCAGAAGTTTTACGCGGTGCTGAGGTTGGACATCATGTTGCCGTGATTGGTGCGGGTGGAATTGGCTTTGATGTCTCAGAATTCTTGCTTAAACCCGTACATCAGCCTCAACCCCAACCACTTAATGAGTGGAAACGAGAGTGGGGTGTAGACTCAAATCCAAATTATATCAGCGAAGGTGGAATGCAGCGTGCAGAAGTCGAACCATCTGTCCGTGAAATTTATTTATTGCAGCGTAAAACTACGCCATTGGGTGCAGGCTTAGGTAAAACCTCGGGTTGGGTGCATCGGGCTCAACTGAAAAAACATGCGGTTCGTATGTTACGTGGTGTGCAATATAAAGCAGTCACGGATGAGGGTTTATGGATTGAAGCCAATGGGCAGGATCAGTTACTACGTGTAGATACGATTGTGGTTTGTGCGGGACAAGAATCTGTGAAAGAGATTTTCCCAACTGAGTCAGAACAAACTTTAGCAAACTATCACATTATTGGTGGTGCGAAGCTTGCAGCGGAGCTTGATGCGAAACGCGCAATCCGTGAAGGGGCTGAATTAGCTGCTATTTTATAAGGATTTGATGAAACTATATGCAGTTGATTGCATTCATTGCAATTTTTACTTGTCAGTCCATCAAAAGCTCCGTATTATTGCGCACATGGAAGCGTGGCAGAGCGGTTTAATGCACCGGTCTTGAAAACCGACGAGGGTTTACCCCCTCCGTGAGTTCGAATCTCACCGCTTCCGCCAAATTCTAAAAAGCCCTGACATTGTCAGGGCTTTTTTTATGATTTTATTCAGAAAATAATATTTCTATTAAGTTAACGGTTGTTGGTTTGGTGATGATGCTTGAAGATCAAGTTGTAAAATAATTAGGAATTTTAAGCAGCCTATATAAATAATTTAAAAAAGTGGAATAATGTTTAAAAGATCATGAGAAATTGAAGATACAAAGAGCTTATCCGTCATCTTTATTAAAATAAAATTCTATTTTATGCTCGATGAGCATCATTATTAAAAAAATAGGAGCTCATGGCTGAACTCCTGTTTATTCGCTTATTTTCACTTATGCAGTAATACGTTCTGGCAAATCAAACCAAATCACTTGCGCATCATCCAACGCTTTCATATCCACGTCATCTAGGAATGCAATCGCATCGCCAGCATTGAGGGTATATTCATTAATTTGCACAGAACCTGAAATCACATGTACATAATTCATATGTTGAGTGGCTTTCACCGCTAAAGCGTAATCTTTTTCAATTACAGCAGTCTTCACCTCCGCATTTTGACGAATATGCATCGGTGCGTTGTCATTTGGACCACAAATCAAATGCCATTGGTTAGGAAATTCACGCGGATCTAAACGAATTTGCTGATAATTGGGTTTAGCATCACGCTCATTTGGAATAATCCAAATTTGCAACAAATGTACTTGCTCATCACCTTGGTTGATTTCACTATGGCGAACACCTGTGCCCGCACTCATGAGTTGCCATTCGCCCGCAGTAATCCCGCCATGATTGCCCATACTGTCTTGATGGGTAATCGTACCGTTCAACACGCAAGTCAAAATCTCCATGTTGTCATGTGGATGCTGACCAAAACCTTGGTTGCCCGCAATCAAATCATCATTAATGACACGTAAAGCACTCACACCCATATAGTCAGGGTTATACCAGTTGCCAAAAGAGAAGCTGTGTTTAGATTCAAGCCAACCCATTTTGACATGACCACGATTTTCACTGCGATGTACAAAAGCATTCATAGCTGTATCTCACGTTATTTTTTAAATTAAGATCATCTTAATGTTGTTTTATCCTGAGAAAAATAGCAATTTAAAGACAGATCATTGCATTTTTGCAACGACAAAAGCTGCATATTAAAAAACCCACACGAGGGTGGGTTTTTTATTGAAATGAATTGATTATTCTAAGAACCGAACAGTCGTACCATTTTTCACTTTACGACCTAAATCATTGGCATCCCAGTTGGTTAAACGAATACAACCATGTGAGAATGATTTAGAAATCATCGATGGGTTTGGTGTACCGTGAATACCAAATGAACGTTTGCTCAGTGAAATCCAGATGTTACCTACAGGACCGTTTGGACCCGGTGGTAAAGACAATGGCTTTAAGTTTTTACCTTGCACGAAGTTAGAAGGTGAGTAGCTATAATGCGGATTTTTTGCCACGCCTGTTACTTTATATGTGCCTGTTGGTGATGGTGTATCTGTACCACCAATCGTTGCGGGGAACGAACCGACCATTTGGTTCTTGCTGTTGAACAGGTATAACTGTCTTGCACCTTTATGCGCAACGATCAAATGAATGTCTTCAGATAACTCATTACGAATATTGGTGACAATAATTTTTTGACCGACTTTGCTAAAGTTCGCACCCGGATTAAGCATCTTTAAGAAGCCTTCATCCATGTGGAATTTTTCACCCAACATTTCGCTCATTGAGGTGTAATACAAGCCCGGCATTTTGGCTTGAAGTGCATAATCATGTGGAATTGATTTTGCTAATGGCACTTTGAGATCTTCAGCCGTAATGGTGTATTCGATAAAAGCAGGTTTTGAACCATGTAATGCCACTAATTTATCCCAAGTTTCTTGGGTTAAAATACCACTTGGTTTAATGCCATTCATTTGTTGGAATGATGAAATTGCTTTTAACGTATTTTTACCACTAGTACCGTCAATTGCACCTGGTGATGCATGGGCATTGTTCAGCATGACATGTGCACGTGCATAGACAGGGAATTGACCTGCCCCAATATTGTCATACCAAGCAGCATTATTAAGACCATCTAAGGTCCATGACGCTTTTGTCACAGCTTGAGCAGGTGATTTGGTTTGTGGTGCATCGCCAATTGCTGCATTTTGATCTTCTGAAGTTTGAAGATTGTTGAGCGCATCAGATGCTGTGTTTAAATCTTGTTGTTCTTGTGGAGAGATTTGTGACTCTGCATTGGGTTGAGCAGATGACGCTTCTGTCGCTAAAGGATCGATCGGATCTTGAACTGACACGTTGGCTGTCACTTTAGGATTCAATGGTTGTTCAGCAGCAAAAGCCGCAAAAGAAGTGCCTGCAGTGATGCAAGTTAAACTCATAGCGAGTATGGTGCGAACGAACATGTAATTCAACCTTAAGAATTATTCATTAACTATGTGAAAAAACAGTATAAGTATTACAGAAAAAAACCACTGTTGCAGTATTTGTTTTGTGTAAATCCTCACAATTCTTGAATGTTGCTGATCGGTATTTAACATTATGGGAAGTTATTCAAAAGCGAGGCTTTTTGATATGATAGGACAAACATCAAAGATAGATTGGAATGTGAATGACGACCTTAAAAAATGATCGTTTTCTGCGTGCTTTATTGCGTGAACCTGTAGATGCAACGCCTGTGTGGATGATGCGTCAAGCGGGGCGCTATTTACCAGAGTATCGTGAAACGCGTGCGAAGGCGGGTGACTTCCTTTCTCTTTGCAAAAATAATGATTTCGCCTGTGAAGTGACTTTACAACCTTTACGTCGTTATGACTTGGATGCGGCGATTTTATTCTCTGATATTTTAACCGTACCCGATGCTTTAGGTTTAGGTTTGTACTTTGAAGCCGGTGAAGGTCCAAAATTCCGTAAAACGGTTCGTACAGAACAAGATGTCGCGAATTTGCCTGCCTTTAATGCTAAGTCAGATTTAGATTATGTCATGAATGCTGTTAGTACCATTCGTTCGGCATTGGGTGGTCAAGTCCCTTTGATTGGTTTCTCGGGTAGTCCGTGGACACTAGCCACCTATATGGTTGAAGGTGGTTCAAGCAAAGATTTCCGCTTTACTAAAAATATGATGTACGCGCAGCCTGAAGTCTTACATGCTTTATTGGCACGTTTGGCGGATGCCGTGACTGATTATTTAAATGCACAGATTGATGCTGGTGCACAAGCCGTTCAAATTTTTGATAGTTGGGGCGGTGCACTCGCACATCGTGAGTATCTTGAATTTTCACTGCAGTATATGCAGAAAATTGTCTCGGGCTTACAACGTGAAAAAGACGGTCGTAAAATTCCAGTAATCTTATTTACCAAAGGTGGCGGTCAGTGGTTAGAGCCAATGGTTGCGACAGGTGCAGATGCATTTGGCTTAGATTGGACTACGAATTTACAGACAGCTCGTCAAACCGTAGCTGGTCGTGCGGCATTACAGGGTAATTTAGATCCTGCAACCTTGTATGGTTCTCATGATCGTATCATTCAAGCCACCAAACAAATGCTTGATGATGCCTATGCCAATGGTGAAAAGACGGGTTATGTGGCCAACTTAGGTCATGGTATTACGCAATGGGTCGACCCTGCCAATCCAAAAGCATTTATCGACACTGTGCATGAATACAGCGCAAAATATTTATAGGATAAAAACTTGATTGCAATTTTAAAATCAGGTTTTGAATTTTCATATAAGGCAGCTTCGGCTGCCTTATTTGGAATTTTATTGCTGCTGGCGTTTGCCTTAACTGCCGCTATGGGCAGCGACCTGTATGTCGGTTTTTACCGTTATGACTATTTGTTGTTTTATGCGTTAACTATTCAAGCGCTGTTGCTCTATGCCAAATTAGAATCATGGGCGGAAGCAAAAGTGATTGCGCTCTTTCACATTGTAGCGATGGTCATGGAGATTTTTCTGACCCATCCTGCAATTGCATCATGGCAATATCCACAGCCTGCGGTATTTAAAATTTTAACCGTGCCTTTATTTGCCGGGTTTATGTATTCCGCCGTTGGTAGCTTTTTTGCGCGTTCTTTGCGTTTGTATCAGGTCTCGTTCGAAAAATTGCCGCGTTTTGGCAACATGCTTGCGTTAGCTGTGCTCTCCTATATCAATTTTATGAGCAAATTTTTTATTCCAGATTATCGCGTGGTTCTGTTTGGCTGGAGTATCGTGATTTTTTGGAAAACCAAGATTCGCTTTGAGTTACAGCATCACCATTTTCAGCTGCCGATGTTGCCTGTTTTGGCATTGTTGGCATTTCTCATCTGGATTGCGGAAAATATCAGTACGTTCTATCAAATTTGGTTGTATCCAAGTCAAGTTGATGCTTGGCATATGGTGGGTTGGGGGAAGTTAGGTTCATGGTATTTGCTCCTCTTACTCAGTTTGGTTCTCGTGCTTAAAATTTTGGGTAACCGTGATGTGAAAGGCACATGGACGTTAAAATAAGGCATCTGTCGATTTAACGACATGATTGGGTGTAATTGGCATAATTTATTTTGCGTTTCAGACAGCGACACGTTAATCTCAAAACGTGTCGTAAATGACACCTTTATAACTAAAAACATTGAGAATAATTCTCAGGAGAAATGACGATGATGAAAAAAATTATGCTTGCTGCGGTTGTGGCGCTAGGATCTACGGCTGCTTTTGCTGACCGTGATGCAGGTTGTGGTATCGGTTCTCAAGTGTGGGCAGGTCAATCAGGTAAAGTGGCTAAAATTTTAGCAGCGACGACCAATGGTATTTTCGCTAACCAATTATTCGGTATTACTTTCGGTACTTTGGGTTGTAGCGGTACAGGTACTGTCACTGCACAAGTGGTGACATTTACCAATGAAAATGCTGAATCATTGGCGCGTGATATGGCGGTGGGTGAAGGAGAAAGCTTAAACGTGTTAGCTGAATTGTTAAAAATTGAAGCAGACGATAAAGCACGTTTCTTTGCATTATCTAAGCAAAATTTTGGCAAAATCTATGCGGCTGAAAACCAAACTTCTTTAGACGTATTGGCATCATTAAAAAGTGTGATGGCAAATGATGAAGTATTAAAAGAATACGTTTAATACGCTTTAAAAACCCTGTCCATTTGGCAGGGTTTTTCTCTTTATAAAAATTATTATCTTCTATGAAATCCAAATTTATTCTTGTTAGTACACTTCTTTCATGTAGCTCACTGACATTTGGCTCCCCATCTTTAAGCGATGTGTATGCGCAAAAAGCCCTGTCACTTCAACTTGATCAAAATAAAACGTGGCAGCGCTTGCTCTATGCCAATAAAGAATTAAAAAGTGAAGTAACGTACACTGGCTTTTTCTATGCCAAAAATGGGCAAAACGATTTAAAGCAAGAACTCGAAATGAATGTGCAAGCCTTGTTTGATCAGGCTGAAGATAATCAATCGATTCGCTGCAAATTTCCTGCACGTAGTGAATTTTTAATCAAAGCCCTGAATATTTCAGAGACAGAATTACCTGAGGTAACATGTTCTGAATTAGAGGATTGGTTGGGACAAATTAAACCCTATAAAGCCACTTTAATTTATGCGACAGACTTTATGGGTAATCCGAGTTCGATGTTTGGACATACCTTACTTCGGCTCGATCCGAAAAATCAAAAACAATTAAATCTGATCTCTTATGCCGTCAATTATGCTGCGACGGTAGAGGGTGAGCAAAGTTGGTCTTATGCATGGAAAGGGCTGACAGGGCAGTATCCGGGTGAATATTCGCTGATGCCATATTACCGAAAAGTCAAAGAATATGGTGATCTAGAAAGCCGTGATTTATGGGAATATGAACTAAATTTAACTGAGCAAGAAACTCAGTTTTTGGTTAAACATATTTGGGAACTGAAGCAGGTAAAATTTCCCTATTACTTTATCAATGACAACTGCGCCTATCGACTATTGGGGCTAATTGATTTAGTCCGTCCTGAGCTGAATGTACAGCAGCAATTTAAGTTGTCTGCGATTCCGATGCAAACCCTCAAAGAGATTGATCACAATCAACTGATTGCCGATGTGGTCTATCGACCCGCTTTAGAAACTCAACTTAATGCACAGTCTAAGCAGCATGGCCATGCCTTGGCAAAAGTGGCTCACTACCTTAGCTTAAGTCAGCCGCAAGCCTTTTCAAAACAATTGGATGGGTTTGACCCTCAAGATCAAGCTAAAATTTTAGAAATGGCTTACGACGATTTATATCTACAATTAAATGCTCGTAAAGTTGATGCCAAGCAAGCTGAACCGAAACTCAGACAATTATTGATTCTGCGTAGTCAGCTCAGCGTTGATAAGCAGCGAGCAGCAGTAAAAATTCCAAAGATTGATCCCGTAAAAAGCCACGATGCAAGCCAAATTACGCTTAGTACAGGGCAGCTACAAAATGATTCATTTTTTGAAATTTCTAGCCGTGCGGCATACCATGATTTGATGGATCCACAAGGCGGCTATCGCATTGGAACTCAGCTCAAGTTTTTAGATGCGAGTCTGCAATATCGCGATCACGAACTGAAATTAGATCATTTCGAGCTTTTGGCTGTGAATGCTTATAATCCGATCACTGCCTTCAAAACCCCATTAAGTTGGGGATTTAATCTTGGTTGGAAGCAAGAAGCACAACATCAAGGTGAATTTAGTGATCAGCATCAACATGGCGTATTTAATCTAAATACTCAGTTTGGTTTTAGTGTGGCAGATGCAGATCGACAACATTTATGTTTTGCTCAAATTCAAAATCATATTCAGGCAGGGAAGGATTTGGATCGAGGTTGGCGTGTTGGACTTGGACCTACCTTGGGATGTCAAAATATTTGGACAGAAAAGTGGATGAGCGTGCTGCAGCTACACATGCCGTATTGGGAAGATCAGCATCAATGGCAATTTAATACCGGTGCGCAATTACAATATCATTTTAATCACCAAAACGCGGTACGTGTGCACTGGCAATATCAACAGCAAAATGATCTAGATTGGAACAAATTTGGACTCAGTTTATTACGCTATTTTTAATTTATAAAGGCGCGCTTATTGACTAAAAAAACTGAGTAAAAACTTTAAAATAAGTGGCTTTTTTCTTAAATATTTACTATGTACATCAAATATTTAACTATTTATATTATCTAAAATCTAAAATATAAACCTAGTATTTTAGTATTTCCCCCTTTTTTTGATATATTTGTCACATAATTTTTCGCAAATTGCGGTTGTGGGGACCAAGTGTATGAATAATGAATGTATGGCCTTGCTGGCTGAGCAGTGGAAACATATATGTCAAAATTATTCATCGGATGATTTATTACATGCCTTTCAATTCATCCAAGAGCATTCTTTGGTTCTGGTAGAAGAATTTTATAAGAATATGTTGCTGGAAAAGGAATCTGCGGAATTCTTTTCTGATGATTTAATTCAGCAACGCTTACGAGATACGCTCAATCAATGGTTGTTAGAAAGCTTCAGTGTTGGCATCAATAAAAGCTTTACAGAAGCGGTCAAAAAACAACGTATGGTGGGGCATGTGCATGCGCGTGTTGGCATTCCATCATGGTTAATTATGCGCGGTGTGCGTGAAATTGAACGTAAAATGTTTGAGTTACTGAGTGAAGCTGAATATAAAAGTGCCTTAACCACTTGTAGCTATATCGTTCAAATCATGGGCTTTGCCACAGAAATCATGTGCCGTTCTTATGAAGCAAAGACGGTAGCCAATCAAGAAGTCAAACATAGTTATCGCTTGTTCTCAGCTATGCAAGATGTTGCAGTACAAAAAGATAAACAGCGAAGTTCATTACTCGATTGGGAAAATGATCTGATGTTTAAAGTCTTTTCAGGTGGACATAATTTTAAACATCCGATGTTGTCAAAGTCTGAATTTGGCTTATGGTTTATTCATAAAGCTTCGTATGCTTTCTCAGGTTCAGATCAAGTACAACTGATTATTGACCGTATTTATCAAGTCGATCAATTGAATGATGTGGTGGTGCAATGTGTAGAAAAAGAGAAAATTCTGACCCTGATTCAATCCATTCGTGATCTAAATCGTGAGATTCAACTGTTAGTCGATCAACTGTTCCAAGTCTCGGAATATATTGAATCAGGCAATGATGCATTGACTCAACTGTTAAATCGCCGTTATTTAAACACTATTATTGGACGTGAAATTACCTTTTCTCGTCAAAATCGTACACCGTTGTCTTTACTTGCGATTGATGCCGATTTCTTTAAATCTATTAATGATAAATTTGGTCATGCAGCAGGGGATTTAGCACTGAAGTTTATTGCAGAAGCTTTGCAAAAATATAGCCAAGGCAGTGACTACGCTTTTCGTGTCGGTGGTGAAGAATTTTTATTGTTATTGGTCGATACCGATTTAGAGCGTGCCATTAGTGTGGCGGAAAGTATTCGTCAATACGTTGAGCATGGCATGATTGCAACGAGCCAAGGGCAACAGTTTAAATTTACCGTGAGTATAGGTTGTGTTCTTTTCGACGGTCATCCAGATTATCAAAAATTCTTAGATGCCGCAGACACAGCACTGTATGCTGCAAAAAATACAGGTCGAAATCGTGTCTATGTTGCGCAGTCAACTCTGCAAGCGACTTTGGCTTAAACAAGATTCATCTTCGTTTAAGCTTGCTCTTGGTTTTTAATCAGCGCTAAGAATTGCTCTTTTTGCTGTAAATATTTGGGATGAACTTTGGCTTCATCCCATTTTTTTTTGAAAATGGCAGCGGCAGCTGCTTTCACCGGATCTTCTGGTTGTCGTGGCAATTCATCACGACCATGCGCACCGCTTAAGCCTTTTTTATCCTCAGGCACTGCGCCATCATATTTTTTACCGCCTTTATGATTGGCATAGCGACGCGCACGCGTAAAGCCCATTTGTAAAAATTTACGTGCCATATCTGCACCGACAAAATCTTCAGTGTTTAAATAGGCTTCAAAAAGTGTCCAAATTTTTTCACTACTAATGGTGGCTTTTTCTACGTCGGCAAAACGCCAATAGGGGAGGATTTCTGATTTATAAGGTTCGACTAAAAGCACGCCTTGTTCACCACGACCAATGCGATACAGTTCAGGGCGTTCTCTAAAGTTAATCTTTTTAAAATCGAGTGAATAATCAAAACTCGTTGAGTTAACACGAGAGATTCGTCTAGGTGTTTTGTTTGCATCTGACGATTTGACTTCTTTCACATTGCCACCTCAAATGGGATGCTTTAAAAAGCCCCACGAATGGGGCTGATTTTATTTGGTTTTTTTGCTCGTAGATTTGGTTTTTGCTTTAGATGTTTTTGGTTTTTCATCTTTGGCTTTTTCTTTAGTTTTTGACGTAGTACTTGCTTCTTTTTTTGCAGCAGCAGTTTTGCTTTTCGTTGTAGATGATTTCTTACTCGCTGCCTTTTCAGCTTTCGGTTTTTCATCCTTGGTTTTACTTTCGGTTTTTGCTTTCGCGGTTTTTTTGGTTGAGGTTGATTTCTCAGCCTTAGCTGAAGTTGCGTCTTTGCTACTCGCTGATTTTTTAGCTTTCACTTTTTCGTCTTTAGATGCAGCTTCCTTTTTAGCACTACTGGTTTTACTCTTCGCAGTTGTGGCTTTTTTCGATGCTTTGCTATCTGTGTCTTTTGCTGTACTTTTGGTCGATTTTTTAGCCTTTACTTCGGTGGCTTTTTTGCTGTCTTTCGCCACTTTTTTAGTGCTGTTGTCTTTGCTGTCTTTTTCAGTTGTTTTTTTTGCGTCAGTTGTTTTCTTCGCTGTAGCCATGATGCAGTCCTTCCGATAATGTTGTTATATTGCATAAGGATGATTGGATGAAAATTCATCTGAGATCAATGTACGAATAAATGGCGCACGATAAAAGGTGATCTTGTTTCCAATTGTTAGTCAGTTGTACTTGGGATTTATAAGCCTTTGAATTGTAAAGCCTCTTTTTATTTTTAAGTTACAAGATTAATAAACTCGCTTTAATTTGAGTAGGCAAAAAACCTGCTCTTTTTATTTTATCAGGCAATAAAAAACCCCGACGTATCGAGGTTTATAGAATTGGAGCAATAAATGCTTAATACGCTTCAGGTACAGCACTTAAAAATTCACGACGTTCTTCTTTATTGGTTTTAAAATCACCCACGAAAGACACTGTGCGTGTGGTTGATTCTTGTTTGCCCACACCGCGCATCATCATACACATATGTGCAGAGTCAATCACCACAGCCACACCACGTGCGCCAGTCACTTCTGCTACAGCTTCTGCAATTTGCTGGGTCAAGTTTTCTTGAATTTGTAAACGACGCGCAAACATTTCAGTAATACGTGCGAATTTAGATAAGCCTAAAACATTGCCTTCAGGTAAGTAAGCAATATGCACACGACCATAAAATGGCAATAAATGATGTTCACAGAGTGAATAAAATTCGATATTTTTAACCAATACCATTTCACGGTTATCTGAAGGGAAGACCGCTTTGTTGGTCACTTCTTCAAGTGTTTGACTATAGCCAGAAGTCAAATATGAAAATGCTTTGGCAGCACGCATTGGCGTATCTTTGAGACCCGGGCGATTTAAATCTTCACCAACGGCAGTAAGAATGTTTGCGTAGGATTGCTGCATAGTCATGTGACGTATTCACTTACACTGAGAAAAAGAATAAGGACGGCATTGTATCAGAAAACAAATACAATGCCTTGCTTTGAAGGTGAAACTGTTTACTGTTTGAGCTGTGGGTTTTTTTCAGCACGTTTTAGCAGGACTAAAACAGCGCCTGTACCGCCTTGTTTTTCAGGTGCGCTGACAAATGCCAAGACATCACGATGCTGACGGAGCCAACTATTCACATAGCTTTTTAAAATCGCTTCAGGACCTTTACCATGCACAATTTTAATCACATTTTGATTTTCATCTTTTGCGATTTGAATAATTTGTAAAACCGCTGAGCGGGCTTCTTCGATGGTACAACCATGCAAATCGACTGCTTCAAACCAACGTAAATTGCCGGCTTTTAAATCTTCAAACACTTTATGTTGCAATGTCGCAATACGATAACTGAGCGCCACTTGGCTACCGACAGGATTAAGCATAGCGTGGGTATCCGACATAATCGTGTCTTCTGTTTCCATTGGACCCATGGCTGATGCACGTTTTGCTAAAGTTTGGGCATCTATCTTTTTCTTTTTCGGCTTTTCAATTTTGGCACGATTGCTGGCTTCAATTTTTTGTACGCCTTGCATCTGCTTATGGAATAAAGCCATTTCATCTTCGAGATCGTCTTCAACTTTCGCAGCGGCTTGCTGAACCTTTTTGATCTGTTCCTGCACCTGCGTTGTCGTAATTTGTTTTTTCATCTGCTTTAACAAATCAAGCTGTGACTTTGAAAATGAAGAATCGTTGCTCATAGTGAAAATAGGAAGATGTCAAAGGGTCGTTAAATTATAGTCTGAAATGTCACAGATGAGAACTGAAAAGCTTGCAACACCTATAGATAATGCGTTACTTCAATATGCAGTACCTGTCGCTCTTAGGCAGAATAAAAAAGCCCAATCTTCATGATTGGGCTTTTTAGTTATTTCAAATGAACCATTAAACTGATTCAGGTTCACCAAATAAATCACGGAATGCATGATCAGGACGAGGTTGTTTCATAAAGCTTTCACCGACCAAGAATGCATGAATGTCATGTTCTTGCATCATAGCTACATCTTGAGGCGTTGCAATACCGCTTTCAGTGACTAAAAGACGAGATGGATCGAGTAACTTTTTCAAACGTAGTGAGGTATTTAGATCGACATCAAAGGTTTTTAAGTTACGGTTATTCACGCCCAATAAACAACGATCCGATAATCTTAAAGCACGTTCAAGTTCGGCTTCATCATGCACTTCAACCAACACATCTAAGTTGTGCTCAAATGCAGTCTTCGACATTTCTTCCAATTGTTGATCAGATAAACATGCCACAATTAATAAAATACAGTCAGCATGTAAAGCGCGCGCTTCAATTACACCATAAGGATCAATCAAGAAATCCTTACGAAGTGCGGGCAAGTCACAGTGTGTACGGGCAATTTGAATATTGTCATCATGACCTTGGAAAAAATCCACATCGGTCAAAACAGATAAGCATGCCGCACCTGCATCTTGATACTGCGCTGCAATGTCAGCAGGATTAAAATTCTCACGAATAATCCCTTTTGAAGGCGACGCTTTTTTAATTTCAGCAATCACACCCGGGCGTTTAGATAGCAGTGACTGCGAGAAACCACGTACAGGTGATGCAGCTAAGGTTAGCTCTTCAAGATCTTTATAACTTTTTTGCTTTAAACGTAGTGCAAATTCTTCTTTTTTACGATCAACGATTTTGCCTAAAATTGTATTTGCGATATCAACCATGATATTTATTCCATTCCTTAGGCGTTGTACTGTTTAACGGTTTTGGTGAATTCAGACAGTACGCTCATCTTCTCAAGCGCCTGACCGCCATAAATAATATCGTGTGCAAGTGCGACACCATGTTTATAGCTTGACGTTAAACCAGAGACATAAATCGCAGCACCGGCATTGAGCGCAATCATATTTGCAGCTTTTTCACCAACAGGGGATTTTTTCTTACCTAAAGCGTCTTTAATCAGATTTAAACTTTCAGTCGAGCTGTCTACCGATAAATGCGTCAATGTTTGCGATTCGATATCGACATCTTCAGGCAAGATTTCCCACTCAAAAACTTCGCCATTTTTGAGTTCAGCGACAGAGGTCGATGATGCCAAACTGATTTCATCAAGACCATCGCGTGAATGTACCACCATGACATGTTCAGCACCGAGGTGTTTCAGTACTTCAGCCAATGGGCGACACAATTCCTTTGAAAATACACCAATCACAAAACGACGTACACCAGCCGGATTTGTAAGTGGGCCAAGTAAATTAAAAATACTACGGAAGCCCAGTTCCTTACGTGGACCTGCAGCATATTTCATCGCTTTATGATGGTTGGGTGCAAATAAGAAACCAATGCCGATATCACGAATACAGCGTTCAGTTTGCTGCATATTTAAGTCAAGGTTAATACCTGCTTGTTCAAGTAAATCAGAAGATCCTGATTTTGATGACACACCACGACCACCATGTTTGGCTACGGTTGCGCCCGCAGCAGCGGTGACAAAGCTTGAAGCTGTTGATACATTAAATAGGTTTTGTTCGTCACCACCTGTACCGACAATATCGACTAAATACGGCAAATCACTGACATCAATTTTGATGGCAAATTCACGCATCACACGTGCAGCAGCAGTAATTTCATCAATACTTTCGCCTTTAAGGCGTAGCCCCATCATCAGCGCACCAATTTGTGCATCGGTCGCTTCGCCATTCATGATGGTGCGCATTACGCATTCCATTTGATCTTGAGTCAGTTCAATATTTTTGGTGATGTTATGTAACGCTTGTTGAATATTCATGTTGTAAAATTTCGCTTAATTATGCATAAATGTCTAAAAAGTTTTTAAAGATTTGATGGCCATGTTCGCTTAGGATCGATTCAGGGTGGAACTGCACGCCTTCAATCGGCAATGTCTTATGTTTGATCCCCATAATTTCTTCCATTGAGCCATCATTTTCATTGGTCCAACACGTCACTTCCAAGCATTCTGGAAGCGTTGCTTGATCAATCACCAAAGAGTGATAGCGTGTTGCAGCAAAAGGCGAGGGCAGATTGCTGAAAATGCCCGTATCGCTGTGGTACATGTCGGATAGACGACCGTGCATGACACGTTTCGCACGAATAATATCCCCACCAAAGGCTTGCCCAATACTTTGATGCCCAAGACATACCCCGAGTAAAGGAATCTTGCCAGCAAAGTGTTGAATCGCAGCAATGGAAATGCCCGCTTCACTCGGTGAACATGGACCAGGACCAATGACCAAATACTTCGGTTGCCATCGCTCAATATCTTCCAATGTCACGGCATCATTACGGACCACTTTTACTTCTTGATTGAGTTCGCCAAAATATTGCACGATGTTGTAAGTAAAAGAGTCATAGTTGTCGATCATTAAAAGCATGAGCTTAACCTGTAAAATTTATGCACATGAAGTGCTAGCGTTGTTAAGGTCGGACTTTATTTTTATGTCACATAAATTGATTTAGATTATCAATTAAATAATTGATTTCATTACGTGAAAATAAAGCGTGAATCATCATAACAAATAATCGGTGATTTCGGGATGAGATTTTCCCCCTTTTTTATAGAGGGAATTAGGTTTTTAGTCCGAATACATCTATTGTTAATTCCTTATAAAAAATAGTTGGTTTTAGCCAAACCTAAAGTTTTCTAAAAATAGCTTTTTAAGCGCAAACTGATAAGAAAAATGAAAAATAGACAGCCATATCGTTTGAAATACCAACAGTTAAATTTAAAGAAATTTTCTGATCTGTAGGAATTCATAATCAAAACTTTAAAGTGACTCAAAACAGGGAGTTTTTAGGGCGACATTGCCTGAATAAAAGTGAGTCAAAATTACACATAAACTTAAAATCTGCTGAAAATTTACACTTATGGCTATAAAACACACCAGAATACTCAATAATGAAGGAGTATAAAGAAAGCAGAGTTGTAAGATGCACTATTTAGGTGCACTAAAAAATACCAATAAAACAAAACGGATTAACAGTGCGTGAATATAGTGCATTTAGTTTCATAGCAAGTATAATAAGCGCAAAGTACAAGGGCCTAATCACGTTTTCTAATAAGGATTTCAGGATTTTATCTTTACTTTTAAAAGTTGGTACGGTAATTGCTTTATAACTACCAACTACTAACACGCACGTAACGAGTGCAACAAAAAAACATCGGAGCAAATTGAGCATGGCGAACAAGGTCCTTCAACTCATCCAAGAAAGTGGCGCAAAATGGGTCGACTTCCGTTTTACAGACACGAAAGGTAAAGAGCAGCACGTAACTTATCCAGCTGACACTATCGATGAAGACACATTTGAAGACGGTAAAATGTTCGATGGTTCTTCAATCGCAGGTTGGAAAGGCATTGAAGCTTCTGACATGATTTTACGTCCAGATGCTGCAACAGGTTTCCTTGACCCGTTCTTCGCCGAGCCTACAGTTGTGGTCACTTGTGACGTGATTGAACCTTCAACTGGTCAAGGTTATGACCGTGACCCACGTTCGATTGCTCGCCGTGCTGAAGAATACCTAAAATCGACAGGTATTGGTGATACTGCATTCTTTGGTCCAGAACCAGAATTCTTCGTATTTGACGAAGTAAAATGGGAAATTGATATGTCTGGCGCGCGCCATACATTGATCGCTGAAGAAGCTGCTTGGTCTACAAACAAAGATTACGAAGGCGGTAACTCTGGTCACCGTCCACGTGTAAAAGGCGGTTACTTCCCAGTTCCTCCTGTAGATTCTTCTCATGACATGCGTGCGGATATGTGTGCGCGTATTGAAGACATCATGGGCCCTGGTCGTGTAGAAGTACATCACCATGAAGTTGCATCGTGCCAATTAGAAATTGGTGTGAGCTTCAACACAATGGTTCGTAAAGCGGACGAAGTTCAACAGTTCAAATATGCAGTTTGGAACGTTGCACATCAATACGCAAAAACTGCGACCTTTATGCCTAAACCAATGGTAGGTGATAACGGTTCTGGTATGCACGTTCATATGTCAATCTCTAAAGATGGCAAGAACTTGTTTGCTGGTGATGAATACGCAGGTTTGTCAGAAATGGCGTTGTATTTCATCGGTGGTATTATCAAACATGCACGTTCACTGAATGCGTTGACTAACCCGTCAACAAACTCATACAAACGTTTAGTGCCACACTTCGAAGCACCGATTATGCTTGCTTACTCAGCACGTAACCGTTCGGCTTCTATCCGTATTCCTTACGTGTCTAGCCCGAAAGGCAAACGTATCGAAGCACGTTTCCCAGATCCAATGATGAACCCGTACTTAGGTTTCGCAGCATTGTTGATGGCGGGTCTTGATGGTATTCAAAACAAGATCCACCCAGGTGAAGCAGCCGACAAAAACTTGTACGATCTTCCTCCTGAAGAAGAAGCAAAAATCCCAACAGTGGCACACAGCCTTGATATGGCACTTGAAGCACTTCAAGCTGATCATGATTACCTGCTTAAAGGTGGCGTGTTCACGAAAGAAATGCTTGAGGCTTACATCGAGCTTAAAACTGAAGAAGTGCGTCGTTTGAACACGACAACGCATCCAGTTGAATTCGATATGTACTACAGCTTGTAATTCTGTACAGAATTTCACGCTAAAAAAACCCGCGCTTGTCGCGGGTTTTTTTGTACTAGGGTAATATGGGCTATTGATTAGCGATTTGAACTGTTATGGCAAAACCACGTAAAAAACATACAGGATTTTTTCCTTGGAATGATCCAAAAGATCACGACAAAGGTTTTAAGCTCAATTTTTCTGAAGTGACTTATTTAGAAGTGGGAAGAACCGTTGAAGGGTATAAGCAAGCAGAGTTCGTGGCACTAAAAAATCCAGAATTAGCACTTGATTATGACTACCCTAAAAGTTTTTATATCAGTGCTGAAGGCTTTATTCTAAGCAAAACTGCACATGGTACATTTGATGTCATTGCTAAAACAGATAACGCTTAAGCAGCTTTGGATATTGAAACCATCATGTCTAAATCTAATCCAATCATGCCTGCTAAACTTAAACCATGGTTATACGCATCAGGTTCACTCACTCAGCAGTTGACTGAGCTTGCAGGTGGGCAGTTTCGCGTTCAGCCTGTTCAAGAGTCTTTTCAAAAGCTGTTGTTAAATGATGCCAAATGGATGCAGATGCCATTTCAGCATGGGGCTTGGGTGCGTGAAAGTTATCTGTATGGCTGTGAAGCAGCGCCATGGGTCAAAGCTAAAAGTATTTTCCCAGTTTTAAGCTTAAAAAAACGGGCGCGTATTTTTAAGCATATTGGGAGTAGACCTATTGGGTGGTATTTATTTCAGCGTACCAATCCAAAGTGCGAACGTCGCGTGATTTGGCTTGAAGAGGGTTGGACGCGTCAGAGCTGCTATACTTGGCACGGCTGCAAATTCATTGTCCAAGAGACATTTTTAGCTACATTTGAAGACTATATACAGAAATCTTAAGGCTTAACTTTTATGTCTACCGCACAGGCAACCACATGGCGCGAACGATTGAGCGCTTATTATTATTTATGTCGCTTTGATAAACCCATCGGCACAGAATTAGTATTTTGGCCTACTATGTGGGCATTATGGGTTGCTAATCAAGGTACACCAAGCTTCGAAATTTTAATTCCCATGATTTTAGGCACGATTTTTATGCGCGCTGCGGGCTGTGCCATTAATGATTTTGCTGATCGTAAAGTTGATGGGGCGGTAGAACGCACGAAAACGCGTCCTCTAGCAACGGGTGTGATCAAAGCGCGTGAAGCTATTTATGTGTTTTTGGCATTGGTGTTTGCTAGTGCTTGTATGCTCTTTTTCTTGCCGATTGAAACCTTTTATTGGTCATTTGGTGCATTGTTTTTAGCCTTTATTTACCCATTTATGAAGCGCTACACGCATTTGCCGCAAGTGTTTTTGGGGGCGGCATTTTCATGGTCAATTCCGATGGCATATACCGCAGTAGGTGTTGAGCCTAATCTCACCTGTTGGCTTTTATACTTCGGTAACTTAGCATGGACAGTGGCGTATGACACGCAATATGCCATTACCGATCGTGAATATGATTTAAAAATTGGTGTGAAATCGACCGCCATACTCTTTGGTAAGTTTGATATTCAAATCATTTCATTGCTGCAATTGCTCAGTATTGTTTTGATTGGTACCGCGTTAGCAATTGAAGATTTATTGATGCCTTTTGGCTTAATTGCCTTGGCTGCAGTAGGGGTTGATTTCATCTATCAGTGGACAAAAACCAAGGATCGAAATCCACAATTATGTTTTTGGGCATTTCGACATAATCGTTGGGTGGGTTTGATGATCTTTGTAGGGATTCTTGCAGCCTTATTAATAAATTAATAGCCAATACAATGAATTACAAAAAGCACCTTAATGAGGTGCTTTTTTTATGTTTAATTAAATGAATCTCTTGATGAGAGAAAGTAATAACAATAAGGAAATACAAAATGAAGCAGAATATAAAAAATATAGCGTTAACGGTTTTATGTGGCTCACTGCTACTAAGTGGTTGTGGTAGTGATGATAATGATACGGTCATTATTGAAACGGGACCTGTGAAAACCTTCAACGTTGATGGGGATGTAGCTAAAGTCGTCAATAAGCATGATGTATTCACTTATCCAATGATGAGCGTGACGGGTAAAATGGTGACAGCCACGACTCTAGTCTTTACGCCTAAAGGGAATGCACCTCAAGGGGGCTGGCCAATTGTGGTATGGGCGCATGGAACGACAGGTGCTGCTGATAAATGTGCACCATCACGTTTAGCATTAGCATCGCCTGAAAAACAACTGATTATGGGATTGGTGCAAAAAGGTTATGCTGTGATTGCACCTGATTACGAGGGGCTTGGGAATGACAATGTGCCACATCCATATTTACATTTAACAAGTGCAGCAAATTCAATTTTATCGGCTATTCATGAAGCACGTAAATTTTATGGCGATGAATTGGGTCGTGAGTGGAGCGTCATTGGTTGGTCACAAGGAGGGCATGCAGCATTAGCGGCAGCTGAATACCAAAAGGCTTTATTAGGTTATAAGTTCAAGGGAACTGTTGCAATTGCACCTGCTTCTTATTTGGCAGAAACTTTGAATTATGGCATGGGTGTCGCGAATCAATATGCAGGATCTGTGCAAACTTTACCTGTAGCAAAACAGATTGCGGGAACATTATATGGTTATGCAGCTATTGTGAGTTCAGGTATTAAAGCGGCAAATCCCACATTTAATTATAATCAAGCGTTTTTGGCAGATAAGGTCGATATTGCGAAAAATGCCGAATTAGAGTGCTCACCACAGGTGGCTGAGAAATTTAGAGATGATATCGATCTTTTCTTGAGTTCATCTTCAAATGGTGGTTTCTCTGCTTATCAAGCGCTACAACCTAAATTTTTATTGGATGCTGATGTTCGTGCATATTTGTCAGAAAACTTGCCAGCTCAAAATAAAATAACCAATAAAGTCTATGTGTATCAGGGGACGGGCGATACTACAGTCCCTGCACAAATTACAGTTGATTATCTACTTCCTGATTTAATAGCGGCAGTAGAAAAGCCTGATCATCTTATTTTTAGAGCGAAACCTGATGCGACTCATCAAACGATTATGACCGATTATACTTCTGAATTGGTAGATACGGTCGATTCTTTGATGAAGGAATAATTATCATGTAAAAGAAAAGCACCTGAACGAGGTGCTTTTTTTATTTGGAGTAAATTCGCGGCTATACAACATGCATGATGCGTTGAGTAAATATCTGCATTTGCTATATTGGTGAATCCATGAGCATTGAATAAAGCGTTTAGAATTTTATGTCAGAACAGCCACAGCCGCGCAGTATTAAAAAACTTGTAATTTTGGGAACATTGGGTTTATGTGTGCCTATTTTGTTGGTAAGCGTAGCATTTTTAGCAGTAAATAGTGATGCAAAAAATCAGGAAAAGTATAAGCAACAACACGCTGAAATGCTTGAGCGGATTGAAGCGCGTAAAGTTGCAGAGCAAGCTGCTTCAGAACGAACAATACAACCTAAATAGTTCAGTTACTTTAAGTCCCGTTGCAACTGACGTACTGTTGGAATCTCGGTATAGCGCATGACCATATAGCCCGCAGCAATCAACATTGCATCACGCTCGGCATCTTCTTGTTCTTTACCAATATGCGTTGGGTCATCAAGTTCAATAATCGCAATGACTTTGTAACTTTGATCGAGTAAAACAAAGTCGGTGACCTTTCGATTAAATTTGGCACGCATCTTCATATTGTCGTGGGTAATGAGTGCACTAAATGCCACTTGAGCCAACACATGATGATGGGGAAATGCTTCATTTAAACGTTTGAACAGACGACTTTCGAAGTTAGTAATGACTGGCTTTGGATAAAACGTTTGCTTACGCGTAAATAGGTTGGGAAACACAAGGCACATTAATGCAAAGCTGGCAAAGCAACCGATAACGAAGAAAATAATTTGACTTAAATGCGGCACGAGAGAACTTAATTAGGACAAAAGAAAAAAGCCCACTTCGTAATGAGTGGGCTTTTTAGAATCTTGGCTCTTCCACCTGGGCTCGAACCAGGGACCTGCGGATTAACAGTCCGTCGCTCTACCGACTGAGCTATGGAAGAATAGATGGCTCTCCAACCTGGGCTCGAACCAGGGACCTGCGGATTAACAGTCCGTCGCTCTACCGACTGAGCTATTGGAGAATCTGAAAGCGATTATAGAGAGATTTTGAAAGGGGTCAAGGAACTTTTAAGAAAAAGCGGTGAAAAGCCTATTAAGTGTTTTAAAAATAATCTAAAGCCATCTAAGGTCACAATTTTAGCTTTAATCTTAAGTACATGTGTTTTTGAATAGCATTTCAAAATGGGATTAAAAGCATCATTTTATTTTTAGATTTTAAAATGTAGACATAAAAAAAGCCCACTTCGTAATGAGTGGGCTTTTTTAGAATCTTGGCTCTTCCACCTGGGCTCGAACCAGGGACCTGCGGATTAACAGTCCGTCGCTCTACCGACTGAGCTATGGAAGAATAGATGGCTCTCCAACCTGGGCTCGAACCAGGGACCTGCGGATTAACAGTCCGTCGCTCTACCGACTGAGCTATTGGAGAATCTGATGCGCATTTTAGGCAGGAATATTCAGGTCGTCAACCAAATAATGTAAAGAAATGAATCATTTGCTTTAATAATATGCATTTAATAAATCAAAATAAAAAAAACCACCCATAAAAGGTGGTTTTTTATGCAAGAAATAAAGAATTATTTCTCTACACCAGCTTCTTGACCAGCGTATTTCGCATTTGCATAATCCCAGTTTACAAGGCTTTCTAGGAAAGTTTTGATGTAAGCAGGACGAGCGTTACGGAAATCGATGTAGTAAGCATGTTCCCAAACGTCAATCGTCAATACTGCAACTTTGCCGTGTGCAAGAGGCGTGTCAGCATTTGCAGTTTTAAGGATCGATAAGTTACCGTTTACTTCGTCAGCAACCAACCAAGCCCAACCTGAACCGAATTGAGTTGTTGCAGCAGCAGCGAACTCTTCAGCAAATTTTTCATAAGAACCGAAAGCTTCGTCAATTTTAGCCGCTAAAGCGCCAGTTGCTTTACCGCCACCGTTTTTAGCCATACAGTTCCAGTAGAATGTGTGGTTCCAAACTTGAGCAGCATTGTTAAATACACCTGCTTTAGATGCATCGCCAGCAGTCGCTGTGATGATTTCTTCTAAAGTTTTACCTTCAAGGTCAGTGCCTTTGATTAAGTTGTTTAGGTTAACAACATAAGTATTGTGGTGTTTGTCGTGATGGTATTCTAAAGTTTCTTTGCTGATGTGTGGAGCAAGATCTTCGTAACCGTATGGTAATGCTGGTAAAGTAATGGTTGTCATGTTTTCAATTCCTTGCATTTTGCTGGGTTTTGACATTAAGTGGCTTTATTGTAATAGATTATTGGACAAAAATGCGCATTGCGTTTAAATAACAATACAGAATAAAGCCTGAAAATATACGTATAAAGCCTAGGTCAAATTTCCCTTAGAACGAATTAAATCGGATTGTTCAATTCGAAATAACTATACTCAATATTGAACTGTTCTGAAATAGCTTTTGCGAGTCGTTGCACGCCATATTTTTCAGTCGCATGATGTCCACATGCATAATAATGCACATTGAGTTCTTGGGCTTCATAGAAAGTACGTTCAGAGACTTCACCTGAAATATAGGCATCACAATGTTGCTCGGCTGCTTTATGAATATAATCCTGCGCACCACCCGTACAAAAACCGACTTTAAGAATTTCTGTTTTATCCGCAGGTAAATGAATAGTATCAAAACCTAATTTTTCAGACGCAAACGCTTTAAATTGCTCAGGGCTCATCGGCTGTTTTAAATAACCAATATTGCCAATGGGGTGACGTTCGCTCGGATCAAGTGCTTCAATACGCTCAAGTTCAAGCAAATCTGCAATGGCTGCGTTATTGCCTAAACTCGGATGACTATCTAAAGGCAGATGATATCCGACTAAAGAAATGTCATTTTTAATTAAAGCTTTAATGCGTTTTCCGCGCATGCCTGTAATGGGATAAGCTTCGCCTTTCCAAAAATAGCCATGATGCGCCAATAACAGATCAGCACCCTGTGCAATAGCAGCATCGACTGCGGTCTGTGATGCCGATACAGCACACAAAATTTTATTGACCTCAGTTTTTCCTTCAATTTGTAGACCATTTGGCGCATAGTCTTTAAATGCTGAGGCAGACAAGGTCTGGTCACACCACTGAATAATCTCTTTTAAATAAGCCATAATGATCTCTTAAATGCGCGATAAGGATTATCAAAGCATATTTTGCATGGTAACTAAAGCCGCACAAATCTCTTTTGCTTTTTTATGTTGCATTTTTTATTTAAGATTACAATATTGACGAATTTACTTTTGCCATCAACGAATTAAAACATTTAGAGGATGAGGACGTGCGCAAGACCTTTACATGGTTACCTTGGGTGTTACTAATATTTGTGATTGTTGGTTTTTTGGGTTGGCAACAATTTAATAAACCGAAACCACCTGTTGCTATTGATGGCGTAAAAATGCCTGCTGAAAAAGTGGAGCCTTTAATTAACACGACTCGAACTGGGGGTGTTGTGTCTTATAGCGCTGCAGTGAAAGTTGCGGCTCCTGCGGTTGTGAATGTATTTACCACGCAAAAAGTTAAACAACAGACCAATCCACTCCTGAATGATCCTGTTATTCGTGAGTTCTTTGGCAATCAATTACCTGATCAATTTAAACAAGCACCAAATGAAAACAGTTTGGGTTCTGGAGTGATTGTACGCAAAGACGGTTATATTTTGACGAATAACCATGTGATTGCTCAGGCAGATCAGATTGTGGTTGGCTTACAAGATGGTCGTCGTGCTTTAGCGACTGTGGTTGGTACAGATCCTGAAACTGATTTAGCCGTCATTAAAATTGATTTAGATGATTTGCCAGTATTGCCATTTAAACTCAGTGGTAATGAAGTCGGTGATGTTGTACTTGCCATTGGTAATCCATTTGGTGTCGGGCAAACAGTCACACAAGGGATTATTTCAGCGACAGGTCGTTCAGATTTAGGCATCAATACCTATGAAGACTTTATTCAAACCGATGCTGCGATTAATCCTGGGAATTCTGGTGGTGCTTTAATTGACGTCGCAGGGAACTTAATTGGGGTTAATACTGCGATCTTCTCGCAATCGGGTGGTTCACTCGGCATTGGTTTCGCAATTCCCGCTAAGATCTGTCAACAAGTGCTTAATGCAATTCTAAAAGATGGTCGCGTAGTGCGTGGTTATCTTGGGATTGGTCTCGCACCAGCGGTACAAGAGGACTTCTTAAAACCGAAAACCGTAGGCGTGGTGGTTGCCAATGTTGAGCCGAATGGTCCGGCAGCACAAGCAGGCTTGCAAAAAGGTGATGTGATTTTAAGCGTGAATGATGAAGTGATTAGCTCTGCATCACATTTGGTGAATTATGTCGCACTGCAAATGCCAAATAGCACGGTCAAAGTCTCATTGGAACGAGACTCAAAACCACTAACTTTAGATGTGAAAATTGGCGAGCGTAAAATGCAGACTCGAAATGCGCAGTCGCAATATATTCCGCTGCCTGAACCGCAATAATCACTCTGCTTTAAAAATCCCTCTTCGGAGGGATTTTTTACGTCAAAAAAATATACATACTGTTGGTTTAGTGATGGGTATTTATATTGATGAGATAAAATATAACGCTATAGCGATGAAGGAATTTGAATATTTGGTCAAAAAAATACCAAATTAGGCACGTATCTTGCTCAATAACAGGCAAATGTTATATAGAGAAATGTATGTCTGTATTGATTTATTTATGTCCGAATCCGAATGCTGATTATGTGGTGCTATCTTCAGGTTTAGGGGGGCATGCAAGTTTTTGGGCACCGCAAATTGCAGCCTTGCAACAGCACTTTCATGTGGTGACCTATGACCAAGAAGGCTGCCATCAGGATTCTGCATTATTACCACAGCCGTATAGTATCGATCATATGGCACAGCAATTACGGGATCTTTTGCTTGCTGAAGAAATCCAGAGTTTTCATTTCATTGGGCATGCTTTGGGTGGCCATATTGGCATGCAGCTCGCGCTACATTTGAGTCAAAACAACTTAAACATGCTAAGCCTAACCTTAATCAATTCATGGGCTGAATTAGATCCGCATACGCAAAAATGTTTTGCCGCCAGAACACATTTATTGCTAGATAGTGGGGCAGAGGCCTATGTGCGCGCGCAAGCCCTATTTTTATATCCTCCGGCTTGGATCTCACAGCATCATCAAAAAATTCGCCAGATGGAAGACCAACAGCTTTTGGATTTTCCACCTATTCATAATGTCAAAGCTCGACTTGACGCAGTGCAAGCTTTTCATTTGAATGAACTTCATCAACAGGCTTTAGCAAAGATCCCAATTCATCTCATTGCTAACCAGGATGATTTTTTGGTGCCATTTCATCAGTCAGCGCAGTTAAAGCAATTGCTGCCAAAAAGCCAGTTAAGCCTTTTAGCCACAGGTGGGCATGCATCTACGCTGACTGAAACTGAAAATCTGAATCGATGTATCCTCGATTTTTTCAAAAAGTAATCTAAATCGTTATGCTAAAAGCCAAGCCATAGTCTTGGCTTTTTTATTTTTTCTAATGAATCACTTTTCTTAAAAAGAGCACTCAATCCCAAAAAGAAAGCAAGCGTCATTTAAGCTGAATGCACTTGAATGAAACAAAATGGATTAAATTGATTCATCTTATAAAACTTGGTTTTTACTAAAAAGTAAAAAATATAAATATTAAATATATGAAAAATATAAATTAAACATTTCTGGCACGCAGTTTGCAATATTTCATGAGTAAATGAAATTCCTAAACTTGGAATACAACATGAATCATTGATCAATCAAATGAGGTGTGCAAATGAAAATCGGTGTCTTTTGTCCCGTTGGAAATAATGGATGGTTGCTCTCTGAAAATGCACCACAATACCAACCGACTTTTGAGTTAAATAAAACAATCGTGCAACGTGCGGAGCATTATGGTTTTGACTTTGCACTCAGTATGATCAAGTTGCGTGGCTTTGGCGGCAAGACAGAATTTTGGGATCATAACTTAGAAACATTTACCTTAATGGCAGGTCTTGCTGCTGTCACCAGTAAAATTAAAATTTATGCCACCGCTGCCACTTTAGTCATGCCGCCTGCCATTGTCGCGCGTATGGCATCCACAATTGATTCGATTTCAAATGGTCGTTTTGGCTTAAACGTAGTAACGGGTTGGCAAGCACCAGAATATACCCAAATGGGTATGTGGCCGGGCGATGAATATTTCGGTAAGCGTTATGAATATTTATCTGAATATGTGCACATTCTGCGTGAACTTTGGGCAACAGGTCGATCAGACTTCAAAGGTGAGCACTTCCAAATGGAAGATTGCCGCGTCAGTCCACAACCACAAGCCGACATGAAAATTATTTGTGCAGGGCAGTCCGATGCAGGTTTGGCTTTCTCAGCACAATATGCCGATTACAACTTCGTGTTTGGCAAAGGTTTAAATACCCCAACCGCTTATGCCGAGATTAATGACCGTCTGAAAACCCATACCGATCGAACCGGTCGTGATGTGCAAACCTATGTTTTATTTATGGTGATTGCAGCAGAAACTGACGAGGAAGCATTTGCGAAATGGCAGCACTATAACGATGGTGCGGATATGGAAGCAATCAATTGGCTGATGAATCAGGGAGGTAAAGATACAAAATCAGGTGCAGACACCAATATTCGTCAAATGGCATCGAGTGTTTCACCTGTCAATATCAATATGGGCACTTTGGTAGGCTCATTTGAAAATGTCGCAAAAATGCTGGATGAAATTGGTGAAATTGAAGGAACAGAAGGCATTTTATTAACTTTCGATGATTTTATTCAAGGCGTGGAAGATTTCGGACAACGCATTCAACCGTTAATGGCATGTCGTCAACACGTTGTGGTTGAAGGCGAAGCAGCAACTGTCTTGGAGAAAATCGCATGAGTATCGTATGTAGTCAATTCACAGCGGCAAATGGCAATGGCAAAGTTTTAAAAGCTGAGCCTGAATGTATTCAACTGGCAGCTGAACAAACAGCATTAATCGTCATTGATATGCAAAATGCCTATACCTCCGAAGGTGGTTATTTGGACTTGGCTGGCTTTGATGTTTCAAAAACACAACCTGTGGTAGAGAACATCCAAAAAGCTGTGGATGCAGCACATGCGGCTGGCATTCAAGTGATTTACTTTAAAAATGGTTGGGATGCTGAATATAAAGAGGCTGGTGGTCTTGATTCACCAAATTTCCATAAATCCAATGCATTAAAAACTATGCGTCAACAGCCTGAATTGCAGGGCAAACTTTTGGCAAAAGGCGGTTGGGATTTTGAACTGATAGATGCTTTACAGCCACTGCCGCAGGACATTGTCATTGAAAAACCACGTTACAGCGGATTCTTTAATACCGCATTAGACAGTATGTTGCGGGTTCGCGGCATTCGTAATTTGGTCTTTGTCGGCATTGCGACCAATGTTTGCGTGGAATCGACCCTTCGAGACGGTTTCTTCTTAGAATATTTTGGCGTCGCCCTTGCTGATGCGTGTTATCAAGCGGGTCCTGTCGAAGCACATGACGCTAGTCTTTATAACATTAAAACCTTTTTTGGATGGGTGTCCGATACCGCTCATTTTGTTGACACCTTTAAAACATCGAGTCAGCAACCAGACTACGCCAAAACCGCATAACCATAGATTGAACATATAAATAAATAGAGGGTCGAATCATGCCAAAAGACATCATTATTCCTGAAGGAACATCTAAACCACTCGCACCGTATGTGCCCGCAACCAAAGCTGACAATATTGTCTATGTATCAGGCACCTTGGCTTTTGATGAAAACAACAATGTAGTGCATGTGGGCGATGCAGCTGCACAAACACGGCACATTTTGGAAACCATTAAAAAGGTGATCGAGACAGCAGGCGGCAGTATGGATGATGTGACTTTTAATCACGTATTTGTCAAAGATTGGGCTGACTATACCGCTATTAACGCGGTCTATGCGGACTATTTCCCGGGAGATAAGCCGGCACGTTACTGCGTACAAACGGGACTAGTCAAACCAGATGCCTTGGTTGAAATCGCGTCGATTGCTCATGTTTAAAAGATATTCGCCGGACTGATACATGGCATGAATCATGCTAAATCCTGTAAAGGGGAAATGAAAATGAATGCAAAAATCTCCCAACAACTTGCACAACAATTAGAACGCTGTAGCACGATAAATGAAGATGTTGGTCACGTCGATCAGCAAATGTTTAGACAAGGTATGTCAAAACTTGCAGCAGCTGTGAATGTCATTACAACGGATGGACACGCAGGTAAAGCAGGTTTTACGGCATCGGCAGTATGTAGTGTCAGTGATTCACCACCGACATTGTTGGTGTGCTTAAACCGTTCAGCATCGGTGTATGAAACTTTTAAAACAAATCAGGTGCTGTGTGTGAATACATTGAATGCTCAACAGCAGCATCTTTCAAATGTATTTGGCGGCAAAACACCAATGTCAGCACGTTTTGCTGAAGGAAAATGGCGAACACTACTGACCCAAGCACCCGTACTGGAAGATGCTTTAGTCAGTTTTGATTGTCGCGTGGTGCAAAGCGTATCGATTGGTAGTCATGATGTCCTATTTTGTCAGGTCAAAGCGATCCGCCAACAATCTGAAGAAAATGCGTTAGTTTATTTTAATCGTTCTTATTGCGAGACACAGTCTATGTGATCAAAACATTCCTAATTTAGGAGGGGAAGTCAATGCAAACAAAAGAATCGTGGTTTCCAAAATTTAAGCCTTATCAAGGCGATTTAGACATAACACCTGTGCAGACAGATGAATATCTGCCCGCAGGTAAAAGCATTGTATTGGGCTTACAACATGCATTCGCCATGTTTGGTGCTACTGTACTTGCCCCCTTATTAATGGGCTTTGATCCAAATCTCACCATCTTTATTACTGGCATTGGGACGATCTTATTTTTCCTCATGACAGGTGGTCGTTTACCGAGTTACTTAGGCTCAAGTTTTGCGTTTATTGGCGCGGTTGCTGCGGCTACAGGATATGCGGGTGTTGGTGCCAATGCCAATATTGGTTTAGCGCTTGGTGGAACCATCGCTTGCGGTATTGTCTACGCCATTGTTGGTGCAATTGTAATGAAAACGGGAACAGCTTGGATTGAAAAGCTGATGCCTCCGATCGTGACCGGTGCCATTGTGATGATTATTGGTTTAAACCTCGCGCCTGTTGCCATCAAAAGTGTCTCTGCTAATCAATTTGATGCATGGATGGCATTAATTACAATTGTCTGTATCAGTGTGATCGCTGTATTTACCCGCGGTATGGTACGCCGTTTATTATTATTGCTTGGCTTAGTATCGTCTTATTTTATTTATTTCATTTTAACCAATGTTTTAGGTTTTGGCACAGCAATTGATTTTAGCAAAGTTTCAGAAGCAGCATGGTTTGGTCTGCCGACCTTCCAAACCCCTGTATTTGATGCCACTGCAATGATGTTGATTGCACCTGTTGCTATTATTTTGATTGCAGAAAATCTAGGACATTTTAAAGCTGTCTCTGCTATGACTGGCAAAAACTTAACCCCTTATATGGGACGAGGTTTCTTTGCAGATGGGGTATGTACGTCATTGTCAGCTTCCGTTGGTGGCACGGGTATGACCACATACGCAGAAAATATTGGGGTGATGGCAGTCACAAAAGTATATGCCACCACAGTGTTTATCTTCGCAGGTTTAGTTGCAATTTTGCTGGGTCTATCCCCTAAGTTTGGTGCGGTGATTAGTACGATTCCAGTGGCTTTATTAGGCGGTGCTTCGATTGTGGTATTTGGTTTAATTACAGTAGCGGGTGCCAAAATCTGGGTCGATAATCGTATTGATTTTACTAAGAATAGTACGTTATTAATCGCAGCGGTGAGTGTGATTATGGGTACGGGGAATTATAGTCTACAAATTGGTGGATTTGATTTAGGTGGGATTGGTACCGCAACCTTAGCCGCTATTTTACTGAACCTGTTCTTAAGTCGTGGTGATGATCAAGAAGCGCCGGCAAGCATCAATGAAAAACCAGAGTCTGATTTAAGTTCAGATGCAGCTATTCAGCACTAGGAGCAAATTTTGAATCAACGTGTGGCATTTTTGGGACTCGGGGCAATGGGATGGCATATGGCATCTCATTTGCCAAAGCTTGGCCTGGATGTTTTGGTATGGAATCGAACAGTTGCCAAAGCTGAGCAGCATGCGCAATGTTTCAACACGCAAGCTGTCTCTATTGAAGAAGCGGTTCAGGCTGATTTTATTATAAGTTGTTTGCCGACCAGTGCGGATGTTGAGCAGCTCATTGCCCAATATCCACCGAAAGCGGGTGCGATTTGGATTGACTGTACCAGTGGTGTGCCTGCATCAGCGCAGAAACTATCGCAAGAGTTAAAGAGAATCGGTTGCCATTATTTGGATGCACCGGTTTCAGGTCAAACCATTGGTGCTGAAAGCGGAACATTGACGGTCATGGTCGGCGGTGATGAACAGGCTTTTCAACAAGCGCAGCCCATTATTCAAGCATTTTCAGGCTTAATTGAATATGTGGGTGAAAGTGGGACAGGTTTTGCTGTGAAAGCTGTCAATAACACCCTTATGGCAACTCATTTATGGGCATTGGCAGAAGGTCTCACGGTGCTCAAAGCAAATGGGGTCGACTTGTCAGCAGCGGTTAATTGTATTAATCATTCGAGCGGGCAAAGTAAAATGTCTGAAACGATTATTTCACAGCGCGTATTGAGTCGCTCTTTTGAGAAAACCTTTGCGCTTGATTTATTGCAAAAAGATATTGGCATTGCGCTCGATTTAATGAGTGAGCAAGATTTAGCTTTACCCAATATGCAATTGATTCAGCAGCAATTTAATTTGTTGAATAAATCACAAGCACAGCAACTTGATTTTTCTGCCGCAGTACAAATTTTAGAACGACAAACTGAAATTCAACTGCATGATTAATTTTCATTATTTGTGAACGAAAAAAGCGACCCAATCGGGTCGCTTTTTTAGGTTTGCATTAAGAAGTGGGAGTCGCGGTTAAGTGTGGATTCTCTAAGTCTAAAACCTCTGTTAAGGTTTCATCAAAGATGTCCGTTAACATGCTATCAAAACGTTTGGCATTATAGCTAAGCAGCTTTTCTGCCTCATTGTCCGTGATAAAGCCTTGTTGCTGTGCATCCACTATATGTTCTTCAAAGCTTAAACCTGCAAATTTTCCTTTCGATTCAGCTTTTTTAAACCGATCCCATAATGCTTCAACATCAAGGAGCATTAAGAAAGTGGATTCCATTCGTCCTGTTACATCATGCTCTTCGGTGTTGTAATAAACATGTTTTTTGAGCTCATTCCTAAAAGCATTATCTTGCATCATGCTTTCAGCAACATGACGTTTTAATGTGTCGGAAGGGGCTTTCACAGGTCGTCCAAATGGAAAACAGACCATTTTAACTAAGCCTGCTGCGACACCCTGAGGGAAGTTGGCAAATAAACCATAAAAAGCTTCCTGCGCATTAAAAAGCGCTTTCTCAACAGCAAGTTTGGCATGTAACTTTTCAGCTTCGGTTTTTTTGCTATGTTCAAAGTATTTTAAAATTGCGGTGGCAATAAATAGATGTGAATGGATATCCGCTAAACGACCTGAGAGCATTTCTTTACGTTTGATATCACCCGCAAGTAAACCAAGGCACATATCCGCAGTGAGGGCAAAATTGCTACTGAGTCGGTTAATTACTTTATAATACGGACGCGTAAAATCAGTGGCACTTTTTGGTGCTGTACTAGAGCCGCCTGTGAAGCCATAAGCCAATGAGCGAGCGGTACGATTAAAGGTATAGCCTAGATGTTTAAATAACATGTCATTAAAACTGTGCAATGCTGTGTTTTTATCATCAGCCTGTAAAAGTTGTAGTTCTTCAAACAGGTAAGGATGACAACGCATTGAACCTTGACCAAAAATCATTAAAGAACGACTTAAAATATTTGCACCTTCAACCGTAATAGAGACGGGAATCGCTTGATAATTCAATGCAATAAAGTTACGTGGACCCATTTGAATGGCACGTCCACCGACAACATCCATACCATGATTAACCACTTTACGCATGGTCTCAGTGGCGTAGTATTTGGCCATAGCCGTCATGACTGCGGGTTTTCCACCTTGGTTGAGTCCACAGGTGACTAAATAGCGAAAGGCTTCGAGCATATAAGTATCGGAAGCAATTTCACTGGTCGCTTCTTGTACACCTTCAAATTTGCCGACAGAAATTTTAAATTGTTGACGAATACGCGCAAATGCACCGACATTTAAATAAGTCATTTCACCTGCGGCAGTAGACAGTGCAGGTAATGAAATGCCACGCCCAACGGCAAGACATTCCATCAGCATACGCCAACCTTTACCTGCATTTTCAACACCGCCAATAATCCAGTCGAGGGGAATAAAAACATCTTTTCCATCGACCGTACCGTTCATAAAGGGTGAGCCGGGATTATGTCGTGCGCCGACTTGAACGCCGTCATGGTTGGCAGGCAGTAATGCGCAGGTAATACCGTATTCTTTTTTATTGGCATCACCTAGTAAGCCATCAGGATCATACATTTTAAAAGCTAGACCCACCACGGTGGCAATTGGCGCAAGCGTGATCCAACGCTTAGAAAAATTCATGTTTAAGCCAAGCACTTGTTGACCTTCAAATTCTCCGTAACAGACCACACCACTATCTGGAATCGCACCCGCATCTGAACCCGCTTCTGGACTAGTCAGACCAAAGCAGGGAATTTCTTCGCCTTTAGCAAGTCCCGGCAGATAACGATCTTTTTGTGCTTCTGTACCCTAATGCAGTAACAGTTCCCCGGGTCCAAGTGAATTAGGCACCATGCAACTGACCGCTGTGGTTAATGAGCGTGAGGCAATTTTGCTCATAATGCGGCTTTGGGCAAATGATGAAAACTCACGGCCACCGTAGGATTTAGGAATAATCAGCCCTAAAAAACCATGGTCTTTAATGAATTGCCATACGTGTTCAGGGAGGTCTTTATTTTGGTGGATTTCCCATTCATTGAGCATGCTGCATAGTTGTTCAACTTCATTGTCTAAAAATGCTTGTTCTTCATTGGAGAGTTTTGGATAGGGATAATCGTGAAACGTTTCCCAATTCGGTGCTCCCATAAATAGCTCTTTTCCCACCAACTGGTGCCTGAGTCCAAGGCTTCGCGTTCGGTGGTACTCATGGCAGGCATGGCTTTTGCCAAGGCTTTATACGCAGGCTTGGTGATGAGTGCCATTCTTAAAGGATCAATTAACACCACTAAGCTGATGAGGATAAGGGGAATACCCAGTAAAAGTGACCAAGGGCTTAAAAAAGCCACTAAAATAGAAATAATAATCAGTGAAATGGCACCTGCCATCCGTGATAAAGCAAAGAAAAAAACCGCCCATACGGCAAGTGCTAAAATGGCTACACTTATAATGAAGAACATAAATAATCCTCCCATTGAAGACTTCATTCTGTCTTAAGTACTCAAGACGTGTGTGAAAAGCATTTAGTTTTAAATTTTTCTAATGCGTACTTAAGCTAAGAATCAGGTCAATTAAAATAATAATCCGAAACGGCAGTGTGTTGATTTCGCTGTGTTGCGAAGACGCTACCTCTGTTGATTAAGCTAGAGCTTTTTGAGCAAAGGGTAAAAAGGATAAATGTGGGATAAATGTAGTATTAGGTAAAAGTTAAATAGACAAATGCAGTATCTATTAGTAGGAATATCCAAGTTAAAGGCATAAAAAAGCGCTCAATAGTGAGCGCTTTTTTATCTGATCGAATTTAAGCTTCGATGGTTTGAACTGTAATTTTTTTCGCAGGATCTGCTTTACGACGTACTGCTGGTACAGGCTCGCCATAGTATTGACGGTCAGCGAAGTAGCTTGAACGTACCATAGGTGCTGCCCAAATATTACGGAAACCTAATTTTTGACCATGTGCAGTATAACGCTCGAATTCTTCAGGTGTCACAAAACGATCAAGCGGTGCATGTTGTTTTGATGGCTGTAAATACTGACCAATCGTAATGTAATCCACATCATGTGCGCGTAGATCATCAAGGAGCGCTAAGACTTCTTCTTCAGTTTCACCTAGACCGACCATCAAACCACATTTGGTGGGTACATCTGGACAATATTCTTTAAACATTTTGAGTAAATTTAGAGAATGTTGATAGTCTGAACCTGGACGCATCGCTTTATATAAACGCGGCACAGTTTCAATATTATGGTTAAATACGTCAGGTGGGCATTCTGTCATAATACGTAGCGCGATATCCATACGACCACGGAAGTCAGGCACTAAAATTTCAAGTAAGGTATTTGGACTTAACGCACGTGCTTCTTTAATACAATCTACAAAATGCTGTGCACCACCGTCTAACAGGTCATCGCGATCGACAGAGGTAATGACCGCATATTTCAAACCTAAATTAGAAATGGTTTCAGCCATATGGCGCGGTTCATCTGGGTCTAAAGCATTAGGGCGACCATGCGCAACGTCACAGAATGGACAACGACGGGTACAAATATCACCCATAATCATAAAGGTTGCCGTACCCCCACCGAAACATTCAGGCAGGTTTGGACATGCTGCTTCTTCGCAGACAGTATGAAGTTTTTGCTCGCGAAGCGTACTTTTGATGCGTTGAACCTCTTCAGGGGCTGCCATTTTGACGCGAATCCAATCCGGTTTTCGCGGTGTTTCAACCGTAGGGATCACTTTTACAGGAATACGAGCAACTTTTTCTGCGCCACGAAGTTTAACACCCTGTTCAGGTTTACGGTTCTCAGACATATTCAACTTTTCCACTGTTTTTGAAGGGGGAGATGATCAAAGATAGCCCTTTAAGTATAACCAAGTTCATGACAAATAGGGCGAAAAGCATTATTCATTTAAAAAATGATCCTATCACTTAATATATACGAGTTAAATACACCATGTGTGCCATATTTGCGTCATAATAATGGCTTAGATTAAAGCGAATTTTTTGAATTTTAAAGGAGCGTTGAATGCCACGTAAGAAAGAGGTCGTTAGTGGGACTTTCGTTAAGTATGATGCGGTAGTTCTAGGTTCAGGCCCTGCGGGCGAAGGCGCGGCAATGAAGCTTGCTAAATCCGGCAAACGCGTTGCAATTGTTGATATGCGTGAACAATTGGGTGGTAACTGTACCCATGTCGGTACGATTCCAAGTAAAGCATTGCGTCAAACCGTATCGAGCATTATTCGATATCAACGTGATCCAATGTTCCAAAAAGTGGGTGATTGGAAACAATACACCATGAAGCAAGTGCTTCGAAATGCGCACAAAGTGATTCAACAGCAAGTAGAAACACATTCGCGTTTCTATGACCGCAATAAGATTGATATCTACCATGGTCGTGCTTACGTGCAAGATCAAAATACTATTTTCGTCTTTAGTCCTGAGGGTATTAAAGAAACGTTAATGTTCAAGCAATTGGTCATTGCAACGGGTTCACGTCCATATCGTCCAGAAATTTTAGATTTTAACCATCCACGTGTATTTGATTCAGACAAAATTTTGGATCTGGATTTCTCAATCCAAAAAATCATCATTTATGGTGCAGGCGTGATTGGTTGTGAATATGCATCCATCTTCATCGGTCTTGGACATAAAGTTGATCTAATTAATACTCAGCCGAAGCTCCTCAGCTATTTGGATGATGAAATTTCAGATGCTTTGTCTTATCACTTACGTGAACAAGGTGTGTTAATTCGTCATAACGAACAAATTGATTATCTTGAAACTTTTGATAATCACGTGATTATGCATACCCAAAGTGGCAAAAAAATCAAAGCTGATGCGATTTTGTGGTGTAACGGTCGTTCGGGTAATACCGATGGTTTAGGTCTTGAAAATATTGGTTTAAAACCAAATAGCCGTGGTCAGTTAACGGTGAATGATCAATACCAAACTGAAGTTGAAAATGTGTATGCGGCGGGTGATGTCATTGGTTGGCCTTCACTTGCTTCGGCTGCCTATGACCAAGGTCGTTGCGCAGGCGCGAATATGAATGGCGAAGAAAATGTAAAACCTGTAACGGATATTCCGACTGGGATTTATACCATTCCTGAAATTTCTTCGATTGGTAAAACAGAGCAACAGTTAACGGAAGAAAAAATTCCGTACGAAGTCGGACAAGCATCATTCCGTCATTTGGCACGTGCCCAAATTACTGGTGATACGATGGGCGAACTGAAGATTCTGTTCCATCGTGAAACTTTAGAAGTTTTAGGCGTACATTGCTTCGGTAATAACGCATCGGAAATTATCCACATTGGTCAGGCCGTGATGAATAGTCCAAACAACACCATCAAGTATTTTGTTGAAACGACGTTTAACTACCCAACCATGGCGGAAGCGTACCGTGTAGCAACATTAAACGGTATGAATCGTTTGTTCTAATTTTATAATTTAGACGCAAAAAACCCGTAAGTTTATCTTACGGGTTTTTTATTGAAGCAACGTTTAAGTATTTAAGCAAAATGATCACGATTAAAATCGTTAAACGCTTGATCAATTTCTGCTTGAGTATTCATCACGAATGGACCATGCGCAACAATCGGTTCATTTAAAGCTTGCCCACTTAATACCAAAAGCTTGCTGGTTGCATTTACTTGAATATCAACGGCAGTCGTTTGATCCCTCACATAAAGTGTTTGTAACGCGCCGTAGTTTTTACCATCTACCTGAATTTCGCCACTCAATACGAAAATCATATTGTTCCATTTTGGATTGAGTTGCAATTGATGCGTAGCGCCTGTATTGAAACGTAAATCCAGCACAGTCATTGGGCTAAACGTTTGTGCAGGACCAACAGCAAGCTCGCCTGAATGTAAATATTCACCTGCAATGACTCGAATAATCCCTTGTTGATCAGCTAAAGTAATTTCAGGAATACTGCGTTCGGTTAATTCTTGATAACGCGGTTCAGTCATTTTGGCGTGACTCGGTAAATTCACCCACAATTGAATCATGTCCAAATGTCCACCTGATTGTGCAAAGGCTTTCGAGTGATGTTCGGCATGCATAATGCCACGACCCGCCGTCATCCATTGCACTTCATTTTTACCAATTGTGCCGTGGTTGCCTTTGGAATCCCGATGTTCAAGTTCACCGTCATAGACAATGGTCACGGTTTCAAATCCGCGATGTGGATGCATACCGACCCCACGTTGATGTTGACTCGGGCTAAATACATAATCTTGAGTATAACCCATGACCAAAAATGGACTGGTCGCATTGCCCATTTCATGCATCGGTAACATGGAGTTGGTCGGGAAGCCATCACCAACCCAAGTACTGCGATCACTTTGATAAACACGTTGAATAGTACTCATCGCTCATATCCTCAATATAATAATTTGCTTATGAAGACTATTATTGGGCTATAGTAGGACTGAATACAGATCGATAACATCAACAGATAATTCTATAAATGAAACAATGATGCAAAATCTCAACGACTATTATTACTACGTTCAAGTAGTCAAATACCACGGTTATACCAAAGCCAGCGAAGCTTTAGGTATTACCAAATCTAAGCTTTCACGTCGTATTAGCGACCTTGAAGGGCGTCTAAATGTGCGCTTGATTCAACGTAATACGCGTAAATTTACCGTGACTGAGCTTGGACAGCAGTTTTACACGCATTGCTTAAAAATTTTAGAAGATGTCGATGAAGCAGAAAATTTTATTCATAGCACATTGAACGATGCACTTTGTGGCAACATTAAAATTTCCTGTCCAGTGGCTTTAGTTGAAACCCCGATTGGTGGCATCGTATCACGGTTTTTGCAACAAAACCCTGCTGTGCATATTCAACTCATGGCAACCAATGAGCGTGTTGATGTGATTGCTCAAGGGATTGATTTAGCCATTCGTGTTCGACATTTACCGATCGAAGACAGTGATTTAGTCGTTAGGGAACTTGATGCATGGGGACATGTCTTGATAGCATCACCTGCTTTTCTTGATGTGCATGGTGAACCCACGACATTTCAAGATTTGAGTGATTATCCAAGTGTGGGCTTTGACCGCCCTAAACATATTTGGGAATTTACCCATCAAGCATCCATGCAAAAGCAAAGCTTAAGTCTAAATCCGAGATTAAAAACCGATAGCTTCCTTGCGATGAAAACTGCGGTTAAACTCGGCGTGGGAATCGGGTCATTGCCAAAAGTTTTTGTACGAGATGAATTAAAATCGGGAGAGTTAGTGCAACTTTTCCCTGAATGGGAATTGCCAAGTGGTGTCATTCATGTGGCATATGCATCACGGCAAGGGATGTTGCCCGCTGTACGTGCATTTTTAGATTACTTGTTACTCGAGTTTCGCAATTTACAGACCGAATAAGCTCAAAAGGTGAAATTAAGTACAGAAGATAGGGCATGACGATCATTTATTTTCATGCCCGATTATTTTGATCAACATGGAACACGTAAAAATTAGAAAGGTCGACTGCCTGCCAAACTAATACGCTTCAGTAATCTGCGCTGGTCTGCGGGAAAGGGTTGGCGTGAATGCAGAGTCGCTTGATTATCCCAAAAGACAACATCACCAATTTGCCAATCGTGTTCATAACGAAACTCAGGTTTTTGTATATGCGCACGTAATTTTGCAATTAACGCACTGCCTGCTTGATCGTCATAATTGACCAATTCAACTTCAGTATGCGTATTCAGCCACAATGCTTTACGACCCGATTCTGGATGAATACGCACCAATGGATGCGGATAAGCATGGCTGAGGATCGGCTGATCTTTAAAGCGATATAAAGGGCTCTCGCCATAACCGTTACTCTCGTTTAAATCCTTGGTTTTTTGACGACGCACAAATGGATTATAGGTAATCAGTTGTAACTGATCGATCTCTGCTTTGGTTTCTTCATCTAAAGCATCATAAGCTTTGATCGTATTGATCCATGAAGTTTTGCCACCGTCCTTAGGAAGCTCGATGGCATAAAGTAAGGAGCCAAAGGAGGGAAGTGGTGTCCATTGATGGTCGGCATGCGGTGTGAGTTCACCATGACCCGTATAATCGCCTTGTCCGACTGCATTCGAGACAGGAACGACATCAGGCGGCACACCATTTTCCTGTTGTGACGCCAACACGGGTGTATCGGCACTTGGACGGAAAATAGCGCCAAAATAAGTGGCGAAAGCCAAATATTGTAAATCGTCTAACGTTTGTTGTTTAAAAATCAAAACTAAATGCTGTGCCAATGCTTGCTTGAGTTTGTAAATAGTTTCCCCAGATTGTGCTTTACGTGCATCTAAACCATAAACGATTGCGCCGAGTGCCGCATGATCTTGAGGAATGATTTTGATTTCATCGCTATTTTGAAATTGTTCAGGCTGATGCCAACGCGGTGCATCGTGAATGGCTTGCGAGAGCTGGGTTAGACTTGTCATTTTTCTGCTCAGAGAATTTTTATGAGAGAAAATGTAAAAAATCCACTTTTAAAAATAAAATCATAAGAAATGATAACCTTATGAAAAACCTAATTTTTGTATTATCATTTTGATTTTAAATCATTTAAGTTAATGTGCTTTATATAGCTAAATCCTTGCTGAGAAAACGTCAACATTAGTGGGCACAAAAGGCTTGGTTAAAAGAGTCAAATAGCTGTGGTGTATTTGACCACAGCAGTAATGACAAGATCAGCAGAACCATGACCGTTAAGCCAAGGGCAATTTTAAACATTAAGGTGGAATTAATCATGCACCACTTGCTCCTCATTGACCCAAAAATGAACTATTACACCTAATATGCTCAGCGCAATAGAGAGCATCCAAATCACATTATAGTTGCCACTCATATCATGATTGACACCGCCTAACCACCCCCCAAAGAAAGAACCCACTTGATGAGTGAAGAACACAATACCGCTTAGCATACTTAAGTATTTTACCCCAAACATGTTGGCGACAATACCATTGGTGAGTGGCACGGTAGAGAGCCAAAGCAAGCCCATTACTACACCAAAGGCATAGACCGTCCATGTACTGAGCGGCAGAAGTAAAAATGCGATAATGGCGATGCCGCGTAAGCCATATAACCCCATCAATAAATGCGGTTTAGAGTACTTTCCACCGAGCCAACCTGCTGTATAAGTCCCTACGACGTTAAACAATCCAACCAAAGCAAGAAAAACAGTACCTGTGGTGGCATTAAAACCATGATCAATCAAATACCCTGGCAAATGAATGCCAATAAATACCACTTGAAAACCACAGACCAAGAATCCTAAGGCTAAGAACCAAAATGGTTTATGATTTTTGGCAATGATGAGGATGTCTTTAAAACTCAACGCGGCTTGTGTGGTGGTTATTGCATTCGGTGCGGCATAGGTTGGTGCTTTAAGCATTGCTGCTAAGGGCATAATAAGTGCAATTAAGATCGCGCTCACCACTAATGCCGCTGACCACCCAATATTTTGTAGTAATAACAAGGTCGTTGGTAGCATAATAAACTGACCAAATGAGCCTGCTGCACTGGCAATCCCCATCGCGAGGCTACGTTTTTCGGGTGGAGCAGCGCGACCGATGGCAGACAGTAAAATTGGGAACGAGGTTGCTGATAGCGCCAAACCTAAAATAAGCCCCGCACTGATATTCAGCAATATGCCTGTTGAACTGACCGCCATCATCAATAAGCCGATGACATAGAGTAAGCCACCAGTGGCAACGACTAAACGACTGCCATACTTGTCGGCTAAAGCACCCGTAAAGGGTTGCACTGCACCCCAAATTAAGTTTTGCATGGCAATGGCAAGACTGAAAACATTGTGTCCCCAACCGAACTCATCACTCATGGGAACCAAATACAGTCCAAATGCATGTCGAACACCTAAAGACAATGCCAAGATAATTGCAGCACCAATGAGCATATAAATCAGTGGTTTTGAAAATTGGCTGTCCGACATGCTGAATCCAATAAGATGAAATTTAGAGCATATATTAGAGCATTGCCTTGTCTGAAACGATTCAATAAAAATTGAACAAACAATAAAAAATATTTATGGTTGTAAAAAAAACGGCTTACGCCGTTTTTTATTTTTAGAAACGCATCCCGACGCCGGCGTATGCCAAGATTGGATTAATCTCGATATCTGCTTTAGAGCGAATGAGTTCGCCTAAGTTTTCATCACTCACCGTAATGGTGGTCTCATTTTTCAAATGCGCATAAGAAACAGAGCCAACAGCAAACCATTTATCATTGAAATCATAGGTGAAACCCACTGTGGCTACTGGAGCGAAAGTATCGGTTGCATCTAATTTTACTTTCGGATTCGCATCACTTTTTTTACCATCTAACGCTGCGCCCGCTTGATTATTTTGAATATTGGCAATCATATGACCGGCATTAATTAAGTCATTTTCAATGGTGGGATTGATTTTCAGTTCATTGAAATAAGCATAAAGAACCCCTAAGCCTACATAGGGACGGAACTTATTGACACCTGTTTTACCAAAATGATATTGCAGTTCAGCGGCAGGTGTCCAAGCACGGGCTGTTGCAGCAGCACCATGCGCAGCCAAGTCTGTGATCTCGATATCACTCTTGAGTGGTAAGTCACCAATAATTGCGCCGACACCTTCAGGCGATGCAGTTCCACTAAATGGCGCATAGATTTTACCTTTACCGGATAAATCGACCTTCGGTGGTATACCTGCTTTCACTTCTAAAGAAATATTGTCAGTGAAAAAGTAGTTCGTCATGATCCCTAGGGTGGTGACATCGTCCGCTTCCAAACCTGTCCCTGGATTTGACCAAGAATCTAAACCATAAATTTCTGCTTCACCTGCAACGCTACCTTTTAAATACTGAACGCCATTTTCATCTTCATATGAAACCAGTTTATTAATAATCGGTGTATTTAAAACGGTTTCTAACGCCTTTTTCTTCGCAGATGCGCCTTCGACAGTTTCATCAATTGCACCAAGCACTGAGCTAGTTTTGATATCGCCAACGCTAGACTTAAATCCTTCATGAATTGCAGTATTGACTTGAAAGGGTTGGGCTTTGCCTTGAGGCATCACGTGTAACGCACCGACAGACACGGAAAAACGCTTAAATCCATCACCATCTTTTAAACTAAAATAAGGTGAATCTGCATAGCTCATTGCGGGGAAAGCTGCCATTGTTCCAAGCACGCAAGCATAGATTTTTTTCATATAAGAGGACTCCATGTCCAAGTTTATTCATCATTGTTGTTATGGCATTATCTAAAATGAGGGCGAGAATTCTTGTCGCAAAATAGATCAGGCTTTGTTGTTCATACGTAACTAAATAACAAATAGGTTACAGTTCTTGATGATTTAAACAGGATTAATGTAATAAAAATCGCTTAAATATACGGCTAGAAAGTGGGTGCTGTTAGATGAATGTTCTACTTATGCGAATTAAAAGGAGTAGCGCATTTTTAGATTGATGTATGAAAGACATGAGCAAAAAGTGGTGAACGATCAAAACGATTTTGCACAAAGACCATATGCAAGATAAATTACAAATTACACCTGTCGTGGTTTTTTTTGTACAATAGCGCTAGATACTATTGAGTGACACACATGAGCTCCCCAAATTCTTCCACCAAGAAGAAGGCCTTGGTTAATTTGCCTTTTCCAATTAAACAAGCTGAACAAAATGCGGCAGAGGAAATCTTAGAAGATTTACGACCTAAACCGCAACGTTATGCAGACCGTACTTGGATGCCACCGCGTGGTACTCGCCGTTCGATGGGTAAACGTTAATTAAAAAAGCACTGAATTTCAGTGCTTTTTTTTATGATCATTATTTAATATTTTTTAAATGTTCCTAGGCATGCTGTTAACTAAGACTTCTTAGATTTATGCTCAGGCTTTGGTGGTGTGATTTGGCGTTTAGCATGCCAAGCATCGGCAAAGTCTTGTTCGTTAATATGATACAGCTCAAGTAATGCCAATACCACGCCACCAAAAAGCATCGGTTTTTCAGTTTGCTGTTGAAAATCTGGAATTTTAGTCTCTAGATTATGCAAAATATCTTGTATTTCAAATACACGATCGCGGTCATTGCTGTCGGTTGGATACATCGGTGTATTGACTAAGATTTTTGCCAAGCTCTTTTCATTGTCCGAAATATCTAAAGCATCAATCAGGGCATCCGATTCCGTCGCTAAAATGACAGCATCACAAAATAGACAATGTAAGAATGTATCCGTTAATTTAGGTAAAGGTTTTTCGACAAATGCTCTAAAAGATTGTGGGAAAATTACATTACGTGAAATGCCACGGAACATCGGTGCAATTTCTTCAATTTTATAACCTGCAATGCCACAACCGAGTGAGGTAATAAAATACTGAATTTTTGGATGATTTTTCGTGTAAATTTTAAAGTCATCAATATAGTGTTGAATTTGCGATAATGGCATTTGCTGCAAATGCTCATTAATGGTCGGAATCGCATAACTTTGACCTGACCAACCACGACCCACACCCTTTAAAGCGCCAAAATGTGTTAAAGCTGTTTTTGCTGCGCCGTCGATGTGCTGTCCTGCCAGATTACTACCAAAGACAAATACGGTATTTTTAGGTAATGCTTTGATAATGCTTTCGTCGTGGTATTTATAAGTCATGATGATGCGTTCTAGCTTATGTTTTACTCATGTTGCCTCGTTAATTCAGGCGGGTCAAGCAAGATTCATTTTCGATTGCAACAATCATTTTATCCGCAAAAATAATCAGGATAAAAACCAATTTTTCATTGGCAAAATGTAGTGATTGAGTATGTATAGATATGATTTTTTTAGCAGAGGCGTGCAAATCTGCTAAAATTAACGATCCGTATTTCGGCTGAGTTATGTATCTGTGAGTGAAAAAATCCCATTTCAACTGGTGACCGATTATCAACCTGCAGGTGATCAGCCTCAAGCCATCGAAAAATTAGTCAAAGGCATTGAGCAGGGTTATCACGATCAACTTTTATTGGGTGTCACCGGTTCCGGTAAAACCTACACCATGGCAAATGTGATTGCGCGTACGCAGCGCCCGACCATCGTCATGGCACACAATAAAACGCTTGCAGCACAGCTCTATGGCGAATTTAAAGCATTTTTCCCGAATAACGCGGTTGAATACTTCGTCAGTTATTACGATTATTATCAGCCTGAAGCCTATGTGCCATCTTCCGATACATTTATTGAGAAAGATGCTGCTATTAATGATCATATTGACCAAATGCGTTTGTCTGCAACACGGGCATTACTCGAACGTCGAGATGCGATTATTGTTGCGTCAGTCTCTGCGATTTATGGTTTGGGTGACCCTAATGCGTATATGAGCATGTTATTGCATATTGTGCAGGGTGACCGGCTGAATCGTGATGAGATTATTCGTCGTTTGGTCGAAATGCAATATAGCCGTAACGAGCTTGAATTCTTACGCGGTACGTACCGTATTCGTGGTGAAATTATTGATATTTTCCCTGCGGAATCGGATAAAGACGCCATTCGTATTGAACTCTTCGATGATGAAGTCGACTCCATCCGTTGGTTTGATCCATTAACTGGAAAAATGGTGCGTAAAGTGCCACGCGTCACGATTTATCCAAAAAGCCATTATGTAACACCTAAGGATAATTTAGCCCGCGCCATAGAAACTATTCGTGAAGAGCTCAAAGAGCGTTTGGTATTTTTCCGTGAAAATGACAAATTGCTTGAAGCGCAGCGCATTGAACAGCGAACTCGTTATGATTTAGAAATGATGCAGCAATTGGGATATACCAACGGCATCGAAAACTATTCACGGCATTTATCGGGTCGACCAAGCGGGGAAGCACCACCGACTTTATTTGATTATATTCCCGATGATGCATTGCTAATTATTGATGAATCGCATGTCACGGTGTCGCAGATTGGTGCGATGTACAAAGGTGACCGTTCACGTAAAGAAAATTTAGTGAATTATGGTTTCCGCTTACCGAGTGCACTCGATAATCGCCCTATGAAATTTGAAGAATGGGAACGTATTGTACCGACGACGGTATATGTGAGTGCCACGCCTGCGCATTATGAATTGGAAAAATCTCAACAAATTGTTGAACAAGTGGTGCGTCCAACAGGTTTGATTGATCCTGAAATTGAAATTCGTCCTGTATTGACTCAAGTCGATGATGTGTTGTCTGAGATTAACTTACGTAAAGATTTAAATGAGCGGGTCTTGGTGACGACATTGACCAAGCGTATGGCGGAAGATTTAACGTCTTATTTAAAAGAATATGGCATTAAAGTGGCATATTTGCATTCTGATATCGACACTGTAGAACGCGTGAAGATTATTCATGAATTACGTACCGGTGTGCATGATGTACTCATTGGCATTAACTTGTTGCGTGAAGGTTTAGATATGCCAGAAGTATCTTTGGTTGCCATTTTAGATGCCGATAAAGAAGGTTTCTTACGCTCTGAACGTTCACTCATTCAAACGATTGGGCGTGCTGCACGTAACTTAAAAGGGCGTGCGATTTTATATGCAGATCGCATTACCGATTCTATGCGTAAAGCCATTGATGAGACTGATCGCCGTCGTGCCAAGCAAATTCAATACAATGAAGAACATGGCATCACACCACGCAGTGCTGTTCGCCAAATTATCAAAGAAATTGATACAGGCGAAGTGCTAGATGATGATCAAATTGATGAAAATATCTCACAACAAGCGCGCGCACTAAGTGCGGATGAACGCCATATTTTGGCAAATCCGAAGATGTTAGCGAAACATATGAGCAAGCTTGAAAAAGAGATGCTCAAAGCATCGAAAGATTTACAGTTTGAACAAGCTGCTCGTTTACGAGATGAGATTTTACGTTTAAAAGCGCAAATGCTGAGTTAATTTTAAGGTAATTAAATTATGTTAGATTTACGTAAATTATATCGTAAATCTAACATAACGCTACACAACTGAAATGCGGATAAGGCTATTTTAAGCATTGATATTTCAAGTAAATCTGATCTTTTTATAAAATAGGTAGCTTTATGACAACAAAGAATCTCCCCGTTGCTGGTTTAAGATTGGCGAAAATTGCCGTTGGTGGCGCTGTATTATTGGGTTTAGGGGCAGCAAGCATGGCGTATGCTAAACCTGCGGACAATTTACCGACTGTTGAAAAAGTAGAACTCGATCGTTATTTGGGTAAATGGTACGAAGTTGCGCGTAAACCACTGTCGTTCCAAAAGAAGTGTGATCGTGATGTGACTGCCATGTATACCTTAAATGAAAATGGCAATATTAAAGTCGATAACCGTTGTTTCACCAAAGCGGGTGAGCAAACGGGTTCTGTGGGCGAAGCATATGTGCAAAATGCACCGTATAACACCAAATTAAAAGTGAGCTTCTTACCAGAAGTGATCCGCTGGTTGCCTGTCGGTCGCGGTGATTACTGGGTCCTTAAAATTGACGATGATTATCAAACAGTTTTAGTCGGCGAGCCGAAACGAAAATATATGTGGGTACTATCACGTACACCAAATCCAGATCAAAAGGTGGTGGGTGAGTATTTAGAGTATGCAAAATCGGTTGGTTATGACTTAGGTGATGTGATTCATACCAAGCAAACGCAAAAATAATAAACACATTTAAAAAAGACCATGTTGCGGCATGGTTTTTTTATGCCCATATTTTCATAAAAAGTAGAGATACAACTTCATTATAAATGATGAATATTCAAGCTTTCGCTTTGACTAATCGTTATAATCCTTGCGAATGATCTTAGGTTTTAGGCATGTATAAAGGCATTGCACTTTCAGTTTTAGCATCACTTGTTTTTGGTGTTCTGTATATTTTTACGCCTTTTTTGCAGCCTTTAGACAGCGAGCAAACCTTTGCGTGGCGTATGTTAGCCACTTTGCCATTTTTAACGGCATTTATGTGGTGGACAGGTGATCTTAAATATGTCGCCGAAATCTTTAAACGCATCCTTAAACAGCCCTCGATTCTCATTTGGCTCATCATCAGCTCATTACTCTGTACTACACAACTCTGGTTGTTTTTATGGGGACCGATTAACGGTCGCGGCTTAGAGGTTTCCCTTGGGTATTTTTTATTGCCTTTAGTGATGGTGTTGGTCGGTTGTATTCTTTATAAAGAGAAAATGTCCAAGTTACAGATTCTTGCCGTCATTTTTGCGGTGATTGGTGTCGGACATGAGATTTGGCGGATTGGTGCGATTGCTTGGGAAACAGTGTATGTGGCATTGGCCTATCCATTATATTTCTTTATGCGCCGTAAATTTGGCACAGACCATTTAGGCGGGTTTTGGTGGGATTTATTTTTAATTTTACCTGTGGCGATTTATCTGGGCTTTATCTATTCAGAGTCCATGCCACTGTTCTTTAGCGCGCCACATCTCATATTTACCGTACTGGGACTTGGTTTTTTAAGTGCATTGGGCTTGGGAAGTTATATTCTAGCGAGTCGTTATTTACCTTTTGTCGTTTTCGGTTTACTGAGTTATTTAGAACCTGTGCTATTGGCATTTGCTTCCATGGCATTAGGCGAACGTGTCGAAGCGGGTGAGTGGTTGACGTATATTCCAATTTGGTTAGCCGTATTTGTGTTAATTGTAGAAGGAATCTTACATTTACGTCAGCAACAGAAAAACAAGCGTGATTTACTAAAAAATGTGGATCAGTTTGAGCAACGTAAGACACCGCAATAAATGAGTCTTAGCATCTACATCGATTAAATTAAGTGATCTGTAGATTCGTTAGGAAAACCTCACAAGCTTTGAACATGAAACGTTGTTTGAATAAACAACATTTAACAAAATTTTGAAATTTGCGTGTGAAAAGTGATTTTTATTATTTTTAAATGCAAAATCATTTAGCTAATTGCAACTATTTCTCAAATTTATACTGAATATACGGCAAAAAGCCGCCGTCTAAGTCAGCTTTTGATTCAAACTTGCAGCCAATTCCATTACAATTATGGGGTTTTGAAATTTATGCCTAGATTTACAACTAATTAGAGGACGTATCTGTGAGCAAAGACACTATCGTTGCCCTACATGCAGAGCACCAAGGTCGCTGGAAAAACCGCGAAGAATTAGCGGAACGTATGATTGCCCTTGTGGGTCAGTTATATCGCGAAAAAAACATCGTAGCAACAGTATACGGTCGTTCTTTAATCAACCGCTCTGTGATTCAAATTCTGAAAGCACACCGTCGCGCACGCGTATTGGATGTTGAACTTTCAGTCGTGAACACTTTCCCAATTCTTGAAGCATTGGCTAAAGTTGAGAACATCGGTACAGCTGAAATTGATCTAGGCAAACTTGCTGAAGACTTTAAAGCAAAAGGCGGCGATATTGATGCATTCGTTGCGGATGCGGTTCAATCACTACAAGGCAATGCAGCAACTGTAGAACATAAAGACGTTGTGCTTTATGGTTTCGGTCGTATCGGTCGTATCCTTGCGCGCTTAATGATCAGCCAATCAGGTCTAGGTCGTGGTCTAAACCTTAAAGCGATTGTTGTTCGTAAATCATCTGATGGTGATTTAGAGAAACGTGCGTCTTTGTTACGTCGTGACTCTATTCACGGTCCATTTGCAGGTACGATTTCTGTAGATGAAGAAAATGAAGCAATCATCGCAAATGGTAACTTCATTAAAGTGATTTATGCATCTAATCCTTCTGAAGTAGATTACACAGCATATGGCATTAACAACGCGCTTGTGATCGACAACACTGGTAAATGGCGTGATTCAGAAGGTCTTGCTCAACACCTTCAATGCCCAGGCGCTGCACGTGTGATTCTAACTGCACCTGGTAAAGGTGATATGAAGAACGTTGTATTTGGTGTGAACCAAGCGGACATCCTTGATGAAGACAAAATCATCTCTGCTGCAAGCTGCACAACAAACGCAATCACACCGACACTTAAAGTGTTAAACGACAAATATACTGTGATTAATGGTCACGTTGAAACTGTTCACTCGTTCACAAACGACCAGAACTTAATCGACAACTACCATAAAGCGGATCGTCGTGGTCGTGCTGCAACATTGAACATGGTCATTACTGAAACTGGTGCTGCGAAAGCAGTTGCGAAAGCACTTCCTGCACTTCAAGGTAAATTGACAGGTAATTCTGTACGTGTACCAACACCAAACGTATCGCTTGCTATTCTAAACTTAACGTTAGATAAAGAAGTTGATCGTGAAGAAGTGAACGAATACATTCGTCAAATTTCAATCAGCTCGAACCTTCAAGGTCAAATTGGTTATACCAACTCGACTGAAGTTGTATCATCTGACTTTATCGGTTCACGCACTGCTGGTGTATTTGATGCGCAAGCAACAATCACTTCAGGCAACCGTTTAACAGCTTATGTTTGGTACGATAACGAAGTGGGTTATAGCTGCCAAGTATTACGTATTGCTGAACAAATGGGCGGCGTAAGCTATCCAAAAGTTCCTGCTGAAACAAATGCATAATTTGTTTTAAGTAATAAAAAGAGCCTCATTTGAGGCTCTTTTTTTATGCAAATCTACTCTAAAATGATTGCTCAAGATTCAGATGAAAAGCATCGTTGATACGCCAAGATCAGTGGATAAGCGCAGGTTCATACGATAAAATTTGTAGTCAGTTATAAAATATGACGTAAAGATGAACAATAAAATAAGCTTGAATTAATGGGATCAAATACCTCATACAAAAAATTGCAAACTAGATCACATTTATATTGATAATAAAAGAAAGAAGAGGACAAGGATTGCCTTTTGAGAATTAAATACGTTGTAAGTGGTGTGCTCATCATGATTGCTGCCGCAGTCTGTGGGCTAATGATTGCGATCTGGATTTTTCAGCATTTTAAAATTCATATCCCACTGGAAAATCAAAAAGTTAAAATTGATTTGCTTGAACCGCTACAAGCACAAGTACAAATTCATGATGCCTTAGATGTAGATGTTTCTGGGCGGGTGAATACTGAAATTCCCATTAAGGAAAATCTGAATATTCCTTTAACTCAAACGTTAAATCCACGTGTCTATTTTGATAATCAAGTACCGATTAAAACTAGCATTCCCGTTCGTGAACGCTTGGTTGTGCAACAGTTCATGCCCATTGATACCAAGGTTAAGGTCAAAATTTTAGGTAAAGATGTCACGCTGCCTTTACGTGGCAATATCCCAATTAATTTAAATATTCCCCTGAATTTAGATGTGCCGCTTGAACAAAAGGTTCATTTGAAGTTTGACGCTCCCGTGAAAGCCGTCCTCAAAGAAAATCTGCATATTCCACTCGATACCACCATCAAAACCAATATTCCCATTCAGGGTCATTTGAACGTTCCTATTAAAACAGCACTTAAAGCCACTGTGGATGTACAAAACACTTTGCCGATTAACATTAAACAGGGTCAATTGGTCATTCCGTTAAACACATTACAGCTAAAGAAAAGACAACAATCACTTGATGCTGAAGGGCAGTAGCAGATGCCGATGTCAAAGATGCTGTGTTATAGCTTGATCAGTTTTATGATGTTGACGGTATTGATTGCTGCATTATTTTGGCTTTATCTCAACATTCAAGCATCGATGTATGTCAGTGCACAAAATGCCTCAGTGCGCTTGTCTGATCAACTACCGACTAAGATTGCAGTTGGAAACTACTTACAAACACATGCTAAGGGTCAGCTCGATACCATTATTGATATTGATCGTCAGATTGAACTTCCGCTGCAAGGGAAATACTTAGCCAATCTGCAATTTGTCGTTGAAGTTCCTGTTAATGTCGAGGTGGATTATCAAACCCATATTGAAGTCGATCAAGTCATGCCTTTGGAGGCGGATACCAGTTTGATTTATAAAACGAAATTTTTACCCAAGTTTCCACTCAAACTCGATATTCCGATCAAACTGTCTGTGCCATTTCACTTAAAACGAAACTATCAAATTCCGATTCAAATTCGTTTTAATGGCCCTGTGTATATGCAATTTAATGAGAAATTACAGCTTGATGTGAAGCATCAATTTAAACCAACCATTGAGCTAAACGATGCCATGACCATGCGTAAAATTGCAGATTTTAATGCCACACTCAAAAATATTGAACGCGATACAGAAGCCAATTTAGATATGAAGATGGACTTAGGCTTAAACCAAATCCATCCATAAATTTAAAATGCTTTAAATGTTGCTACACCAACAATGATTGAATCGCATGACTTAAAGATGTCGTTGGACGACCCAACAATTGCTCTAAATCTCGACTTTCACTGAACATAGCACCATCGGCAGTTTTTAGGTCAACTTCCGTTAAGAAGCTTGCTAAGCCTTCGGGTAGTCCTGCTTGGATCAAAGCTGCTTGATAAGCATTGGCGCTTAAATTTTCATAACGTACGGGTTGATTGGCAACTTGAGCGATTACCGCTGCTAACTCTGCTTTCGTAAAACTCTGTGATGCTGCAAGTTCATAGGTTTGATTTGATAGGACAGGACTAAGTAATACCCGTACTGTGGCTTCAGCATAGTCTGAGCGTGTAGCAGCACTGATTAAACCTTCGCCTGATGCGCCATAAATAACACCCGACGCAATATCGTGTTGAAGCGAACCCAAATAATTTTCCATATACCAATTATTACGAAGGAAGGTATAACTTAAACCGCTCTCTCGAATCAGTTGCTCCGTTTCACGATGCTCCTGCGCTAAACCTAGAACTGAGTGCTCTGCATTTAGTAAGCTGGTATAAGCAATATAAGGAACGCCTGCCGCTTTTGCAGCATCAATCACGGCTTTATGTTGTGGTGTACGACGACCAATTTCGTTTCCAGAAATAAGCAGTAATTTATCAATACCTTCGAGAGCTGGCTCAAGTGTCTCGATGTGATCATAATCGAAATGGCGAACTTCAATGCCTTGAGCTTTAAATGATGCTGCTTTTTCAGGATGACGAACTAAAGCCACAATATCGTGTTCATTAGACAATGAGACTAAGTGTTGAATCACGCGTTGACCGAGTTGTCCAGTCGCGCCTGTAATTGCAATTTTCATCGTTGAACCCTCTCTTTTTAGATTAAAAAATAGACTTGATGAATAAATCTTAATCTGATAACTTACTAAATGTAAGTACGTACCAAAAAGTAAGCTTATTACCCAAAGGAAAGATTTTTATGTCTGCTTATGAAAACAGTAAATTATTAGGGCAAGTTTTATCGGCGAATTGTCCGTCGCGGGAAATTTTGGAACATCTGACGAATAAATGGTCGGTGTTAGTATTACGCTGCTTGAATGAAGGTGTGCATCGTTTTAGTGAACTCAAAAAACGCATTGAAGGTATCAGTGAAAAAATGCTCGCGCAAACTTTAAAAATGCTAGAGCAGGACGGTTTTATTTTAAGAACGGTGTATCCCGTTGTGCCGCCCAAAGTTGAGTATCAATTGACGCTGACAGGTTCACAAGCGGCGGATAAAGTGATTCAAATGGTCAATTGGATTGAGCGTGGTTTGCCTGAGATTTTGGAAGCGAAGTCGACCATCGCTTAATTTGTTTCTAAATTGCTTTTGGGGAAGCAATGTGATGAAAAAATCTGAAAATTTGGTTGCTACATTGTTAGTCATCTACGGGATTTTATGTGCGATTAGTATCGCACTCTATGCACTGATTCAGTTATTTGTCGATGATAAGCCTACTGCAACAAATCTTTTACTTTGGTCAGCAACCATATTTGCGCCAATAGCTGTACTCATGACGTATACAAGTTGGAAGGAACAAAAAAGAGAAGAAGAAGTAGCCAACTTAGCACGTAAACTTCATATTGATCTAACTAAAATAAGTTCTTTTGTAGTAGACATAGCTCAATCGCAAAATCCTAAATCCCGAACTACACTCATCCAAAAGGATGGAGCAAAGTATTTGCTTAAAAACTTTTCCTCTATAATTTCAATACATATGGGTGATTTAGGAAGAGTAAAAGAATATTGTAATGATGAATATTCTAAGGTCATCGACACTTTCTTATTAGAAACAGAGAAGGTGCATCAATATATTGTCTACAGTGCTTGGGAGTTGAGAAAAGTAGATTATCAAGGTGTAGATCTATCTGATTATCACAATAATTTTAGAAGAATGTGTGATTGTCTATTTGAGATATCGAATTACAGAAATTAATGTCTTTAATTTACTCATTTGTATCATTCAAACAGAATAATGCGAAGAATTTTATCTAAGTGAACCAAATTCTTGTAAAGATGAGCCATCTTCATGGAATAGTCCATAAATATAGTCGAGAAATTTAGTAAAATGTGGCAGAATATGCGGTTTTAAAGTTTTTAGAGGATTGGCATTATGCGCTTTGTTGATGAAGCAGTCATTACCGTAGAGGCTGGCGACGGTGGCAATGGCGTAGCCAGTTTTCGCCGTGAAAAATTCGTACCATTTGGTGGTCCAGATGGTGGTGATGGTGGCCGTGGCGGTAGCATTTATGTTGAAGCAAACGACGACACCAGTACGCTAGTTGATTATCGTTTTACACGTCGTTATCGTGCAGAACGAGCAAAAAATGGCCGTGGCGCGAACTGCGCAGGTCGTGGCGGTGAAGACACTATTTTACTCGTTCCAGTGGGAACGACGATTGTTGACGTTGAATCAGGCGATATTATCGGTGATTTAGTCGAAGACGGCCAACGTGTGCTTGTGGCAAAAGGCGGTGATGGTGGTTTGGGTAATACTCATTTCAAATCATCGACCAACCGTTCACCACGTAAATGTACACACGGTCAAAAAGGTGAATTCCGCGAAGTACGTTTAGAACTTAAAGTACTTGCAGATGTCGGTTTGTTGGGTATGCCAAATGCGGGTAAATCTACCTTCATTCGTGCCGTTTCAGCAGCGAAACCAAAAGTGGCAGATTATCCATTTACGACCATGGTACCTAACCTTGGTGTTGTCGATGCCGATCGTTATCGTTCATTCGTTATGGCCGATATTCCGGGTCTGATCGAAGGTGCGTCGGAAGGTGCAGGCTTAGGTATTCGCTTCTTAAAACATTTGGCACGTACACGTATTTTATTGCATATCGTTGACGTTCAACCGATTGATGGTTCAGATCCTGTTTACAACGCAAAAGCAATCTTGAAAGAGTTAGAAAAATTCTCCCCAACACTTTCAAAATTACAAGTTGTCCTCGTGCTGAACAAAGTCGATCAATTGGCAGAAGAAACACGCGAAGAATGGTGTAACCATATTATTGAAGAATTACAGTGGGAAGGTCCCGTCTTCAAAACTTCAGGCTTAACGGCTGAAGGCACAAAAGACGTGGTTTACTACTTGATGGATCAAATTGATGAGCAGCGCGAGCGCGAAACAGAAGATCCAGAATATGCTGCAGAAATGAAAGCATTCCGTGATCAGCTTGAAGCTGAAACACGTGAACAAACCATCGCTGCAAAAGAAGCGTATCGTGAGATGCGTCGTCAACAACGTCTTGCCGGTATTTTGGGCGACGACGAAGATGATGAAGATGGCGATGACGGTGATGTGGAAGTGTACTACGTACGCTAATCTCTGAATAAGAGTCTGAGGACAAAATGGTAGAAGTGGTGGATGAGCTACGTCAGCTCAAGGGTTTTAAACGAATTGTCGTTAAAATCGGATCTTCTTTACTCACAGCAAACGGGCAAGGTTTAGATATTGCAGCAATCACGCATTGGGCGGGACAAATTGCAGATCTACACAATGCCGGACACGAAATTATTTTGGTGTCATCGGGTGCTGTCGCAGAAGGAATGGTTCGCATGAAGCTACAAGAACGACCCACCGATCTACCCAGTCTTCAAGCCTGTGCTGCCATTGGTCAAATGGGTTTAATTCAAACGTGGTCGAGTGTATTGGAAAATCAATCCATTCAAACTGCGCAAGTCTTACTGACCCATGACGACTTGGCGGATCGTCGTCGTTATCTCAACTCATGTGATGCTTTACAGCATTTGATTGAGTGGCGTGTGATTCCTGTTATCAATGAAAATGACACAGTATCCACCGACGAAATTCGCTTCGGTGATAATGATACGTTGGCTGCAATGGTGGCAGGTCAGGTACACGCAGATCTCTTGATTATCCTTACCGATCAAGAAGGTATGTTTGACTCTGACCCACGTTCAAACCCTAATGCCAAACTGTTCCATACCGTACGTGCCATGGATGAAAGTCTATTTGATATGGCAGGCGGTGGTGGCAAGTTTGGTCGTGGCGGTATGCTGACCAAAGTACGTGCTGCACGTTTAGCTGCGAAATCGGGTTGTCCGACCTTAATTGCCAGCGGTGATAGTGATAATGTGTTATCACGCCTCATGTCAGGCGAGTTATTGGGCACAATGTTTGTGACCGATAAAGACCGTATGACTGCACATCAACAATGGCTTGCTGCGCACTTGCAAACTGCAGGACGTTTAGTGATTGATGATGGTGCGGTGAAGGCAATTAAAGAAAACCATCGTAGCTTATTGCCTGTAGGGGTTAAAGCAGTCGAAGGTCACTTTGAGCGTGGTGATGTGGTTGAATGTGTCGATACCCAAGGTCATCGTATTGCGGTCGGTCGTGTCAACTTTAGTTCACGTTCTGCGGATATTGTTCGCGGTTTGGCGTCAGACAAAGTTCATCAGGTTTTAGGTGAAGCACGTTCACTTGAGATGATCCATCGAAATCATATGGCAATTTATTGATTTTGCCTCTGCATAAAAAATCCCGCTTTCGAGCGGGATTTTTTTATTCTAGTTTATATTTACCGAATCCATTCTTTACGAATAAAAATGCCAAAGATTTTCTGATGAATCCATAAAATCCCATCCATCAATTTATCTGAATATTTCCACCACAAAGGTAAGCCTGTCAAATTGATTATCAAGGCAATGAAAAATGCCCCAAGCATATCAATCGGGAAGTGCACACCGACATAAACCCGAGACCATGCCACCAGCCAGGCGACACACAGTAAAATTCGCCCTAAATCACGTTTAACTGAGAAGTAATACGCGAATGCAATACCACTAAAAATACTCATATGATTGCTTGGGAAAGATCCCGTTGCATCATGCTCAATGAGCGTCTGACCAACGTGCATCACGAAAGGACGCGGTGTATGTAAAACAGCAGATAAAACTTCACTGATTAAAAGTGTGATTGCCGTAAAAATAAAAGCTTTAACAATGCCTGTTTTTGTTTCTCGATTGCCCATAAACCATGCGATTGCAAACACAATCAGCATCACGTAAACCAGATCATGCGCAATAAACATCGCATAGTGCATCATCATTGAAGAAGCGTGTTCAGGGACATTCAGTGTTTGAAATAAGTCTAAGTTAAGTTGTTGGATTGACATGGAAGACTGGCATTGCACAAAAGACGGCTTACTTTAATCAGATGCAGACTGAATTTATACACTCCATTGCACGAATTTGTAGCAATGATGTTTGAATTGAAATGTCACTTGATAAAAAACCACCATCAAGGTGGTTTTTTATTCAATTATTCAACTGTTTTATTTCAATTGAATTGAGCCGTTTGCACTAATCGTCATTTGTGATTCGCCCGCAGCCACATTTTGCTCAGTGACTGCCATATCATTTGATGCTGCTTTCATCATACTCATACGGGGTACAGGCTGATGGCTATAGCTGTTGGTATTCATATTTAAGCTGACCAACTGATAACCTGATTTATGCCATGCTTGTGCCAAGCTTTGAGCACGTTGTTGGAAATTTTTAGAGGCTTCAATCATCAATTCATTTTCGACTTTTTTACGCTGTTCATCTGAAACAGTGAAGTTAATTGACTCAGTTTGGAAGTTTTGTTGCAGCTCAGCAATCAGTTGAGACGTGGCTTTAAAATCTTTTGATTCAATACGAACCTGTGCACGACCACGCCATTCTTTGAGTTTTCGGTTGTCATTGTCATAAATTGGATAAGTACTTTGTGAACCCGTTTCAATTTTGACAGATGGATATTTTTTAGCAGCAGCCACGGCCGAATTCATTAATTGATTTATGTCAGTCGCAAGTTGTGCAGGTTGTTTATTCGATTTTTCAATATACAAAGTCGCATGCATTTCATCATTGGAAATTTCACGATTTGCTTCAGCCGTTAAGTTAATAATATTGTAATTCAGCGGTTCAGTGGGTGCGGCAAAACTGAGTGTAGAAAGTGCAGCAGCAATGAGCGCTGTCGAAATTGGCAAAAGACGCATATTTTTTATCCTATTTTTTAAAAAATGTAACGATATTTCTGTATTTAAGCATATTAAATCTTAATCGTGATGAATATACGAAGATCGTGTCTAATCATTGTTAATCACTAGGATTTATTTTCTTTATTATTTTAATTTATATTTAATATAATCAATAACTTGATTGATTTTTTATGCGCTGTTTTGTCATCGAATTTGATGCTTTTTAAGCAAGTAAAACTCGGGTTAAATACGCAATAAAATTAGAATTTTGCTTGGAATTCATACATATTCTTTGTTTAGTAAAACTTTTCGTAAGAATCTTATAGATTTTAGTAGCAAAAACTCTATATTTTTTTTAAAAAAACTGTATCATCCGCCATCTAGTTAGCCATTCCTTATAAAGAGCTCTCTAAACTAACTAGAAAACCATAAAGCACCGAGTCAAAAGACCGAAAGTCCCCCGACTTATTTCTATTAACCCATATCAGAGATGGTAATTCGATATGAGCGTTTCTTCAGTAAATTCTGCCACTAAGTCTACTAACGAATACTATTTGACTCGCCAAAGTCAGATGGAATCCAATGTTCGTAGCTATCCACGTAAACTTCCACTTGCGATAGCAAAAGCCTTAGGGTGCTGGGTTACCGATGTTGAAGGTACGACGTACCTCGATTGTTTAGCTGGGGCAGGGACATTGGCATTAGGCCATAATCACCCTGCGGTCATTCAAAGTATCCAAGATACCCTTGCAAGCGGTTTACCGTTGCATACTTTGGATTTAACAACACCTTTAAAAGATGCTTTCACTGAAGCTTTACTTGAACAATTACCGGGTGGTAAGGAAGAGTATTGTCTACAGTTCTGTGGTCCGTCTGGTGCAGATGGTACAGAAGCAGCGATTAAATTAGCCAAAACCTATACAGGTCGTAGTTCTGTGATTAGCTTCTCTGGTGGCTATCATGGGATGACGCATGGCGCTTTAGCCATGACAGGTAACTTGTCTGCGAAAAATTCGGTGAATGGCTTAATGCCAGGCGTACAATTTATGCCATATCCACACGAATACCGCTGCCCATTGGGTATTGGCGGTGAAGCAGGTGTAGATGCTTTAACTTATTATTTCGAAAACTTTATCGAAGATGTCGAGAGCGGTGTAACTAAACCTGCGGCTGTCATTCTTGAAGCGATTCAAGGTGAAGGCGGTGTGGTGACAGCACCAGTGAAATGGCTGAAAAAAATTCGTGAAGTGACTGAAAAACATAACATCGTTTTAATTCTTGACGAAGTTCAAGCAGGCTTTGCACGTTCAGGTAAGATGTTTGCGTTTGAACATGCGGGTATTGAACCTGATGTTGTGGTGATGTCAAAAGCCGTCGGTGGTAGCTTGCCACTTGCTGTACTCGGTATTAAACGTAAGTTTGATGCTTGGCAGCCAGCGGGTCACACGGGTACTTTCCGTGGTAACCAATTGGCGATGGGTACGGGTCTTGCAACAATTAAAACCATCAAAGAGCAAAACTTGGCGCAAAACGCGCAAGAGCGTGGTGATTTCTTACAAGCTGAAATTAAAAAATTGGCAGCAGAATTCCCATGTATCGGTAACGTGCGTGGTCGTGGTTTGATGATTGGTGTTGAAATTGTAGATGAGCGTCAAAAAGCCGATCACATGGGTTCATTGCCAGGTGATGGTCAATTGGCTGCTGCCATTCAAGCCGCATGCTTCGATAACAAACTATTGTTAGAAAAAGGCGGTCGTAACGGTACAGTGATTCGTTTACTTTGCCCATTGATCATCAATCATGACGAATGTGTAGAAGTGATTGCTCGCTTCAAGAAAGCTCTTGCTGAAGCATTAGTTGCAACTCGAGGCGCGTAAGACATGGTAGATTTTGCAGAACATCGTAAAGCCTTATTCTGCAATGATGCAGAGTCTATTGCTGACTATCAGTCAGCAATGGATTCAGCGGTTAAAGCTGTATCTGCATGGTTGCAAAATGACAAAATGTACACGGGCGGTAGCATCAAAGAGCTGCGCTCTGCTATTGCATTCAATCCTTCTAAAGAAGGTTTAGGTGTACAAAAATCACTTGATCGTATGGTTGAGCTTTTCCTCAATAAAAGCTTAAAAGTACATCATCCGCATTCTTTAGCGCATTTGCACTGCCCAACCATGGTGACCAGCCAAATCGCGGAAGTGTTGATTAACGCAACCAACCAATCCATGGACTCATGGGATCAAAGCCCTGCAGGTTCATTGATGGAAGTGCAACTCATCGACTGGCTTCGCCAAAAAGTCGGCTATGGTGCAGGTCAAGCAGGTGTATTCACCTCTGGCGGTACGCAGTCGAACTTAATGGGTGTGTTGCTTGCGCGTGATGCGTGCATCGCGAAAAACTGGAAAGACGAAAACGGTCATCCGTGGTCTGTTCAGCGTGATGGAGTGCCGAGCGACGCTATGCGTAATGTCAAAGTCATTTGTTCTGAAAATGCACATTTCTCTGTGCAAAAGAACATGGCGATGATGGGCATGGGCTTCCAATCTGTGGTCACTGTTCCTGTGAACGACAACGCACAGATGGATGTAGACGCACTTGAAAAAACCATGGCGCACCTTCAGGCAGAAGGTAAGATTGTGGCTTGTGTGGTGGCAACTGCGGGTACAACAGATGCAGGTGCGATTGATCCATTGAAAGAAATTCGTGAAATCACCAACACATATGGCGCGTGGATGCATATCGACGCAGCATGGGGCGGTGCACTGATTCTTTCGAATGACTATCGTTCTATGCTAGACGGGATCGAGCTTTCTGACTCAGTGACGCTTGATTTCCATAAGCATTATTTCCAAACGATTTCGTGTGGCGCGTTCTTGCTCAAAGACGAAGCGAACTATCGCTTTATGCATTATGAAGCAGAGTATTTAAACTCAGCTTATGATGAAGAGCATGGCGTACCGAACCTTGTTTCGAAGTCATTACAAACGACGCGTCGTTTCGATGCTCTCAAATTGTGGATGACGGTTGAAGCACTCGGTGAAGAGCTTTACGGTTCAATGATCGATCACGGTGTAGGTCTTACTCGTGATGTTGCAGCGTATATCGATGCAACTGATGGTCTAGAAATGTTGGTAGATCCACAATTTGCTTCAGTTTTATTCCGTGTTATTCCTGAAGGTTACCCAACAGAATTACTCGATACACTGAATCAAAACGTGGCAGATGAACTCTTTGCCCGTGGTGAAGCGAATATTGGTGTAACGAAAGTGGGTCAGGTTCAATCTTTGAAAATGACGACTTTAAGCCCTGTTGCAACTTTAGATAACGTGAAGAACTTGTTGGCACTTGTATTAAACGAGGCTGATCGTATCAAAGGTTCAATCGCGGATGGTACATATACACCGCCAATTGATTAATCGATTGCTTATGTAAAAAAGGCGCTCAATCGAGCGCCTTTTTTTAATCAAAAGTATGTCATTTCATCTAATTTTATTTTTAAAATACAAATTTCCTTACATCCGCTATGTGTCAATTGGTACGGATATTTGTAATTCTGGTATTTTTAAACAACTGATAAATATAAATAATATTTAAAAAAAGTTTCTATTTTGAGAAATCATAAAACTGTCATAAACCCGTAACTTGCTTGTCATATTCTAAAATCAAAATGCTGGTATCGAAACAAGTACATAACGATATAAAAGTTGCGTACTCACATTGCTAAAAAGAGAGATACACAATGCAATTTACAAAAATAGCACTTGCCATTGCAGTTATCGGGGCAACAGCAACCACAGCCAATGCAGCACGCGATACGATTCAAATTGCAGGCTCTTCAACAGTTCTGCCTTATGCGAGTATTGTGGCTGAAGAATTTGGACAAAACTTTCCGCAGTTTAAAACACCTGTTGTGGGATCAGGAGGGACATCTGGTGGACTTAAGCAGTTCTGTGCTGGCGTTGGGGACAACAGCATTGATATTGCCAATGCATCACGAAAAATTAAAAGTACTGAACTTGATGCATGTAAAAAAGCAGGTGTGAATCAGGTTTTAGAAATTAAGATTGGTTATGACGGTATTGTATTTGCATCCAATGCGAAAAAAGCAGCTTATAAATTACGTCCACAACATGTTTATGCGGCCCTTGCTGCCGAGCTTCCGTCGAATGGCAAAATGGTGCCAAATCCTTATACACGTTGGAATCAAATCGATAAAAACTTACCGAATGAAGCAATCACTTTAATTATTCCAGCATCGAATCATGGTACGCGTGAAGTCTTCCAGGAGAAAATGGTGGACGATGGTTGTGAAACGTATGCTGCTATTAAAAATTTAAATAAAGATGCACAAAAGAAAGCATGTTCAAGTTTCCGTAAAGACGGCAAAGTCATTGAGATTTCAGGTGATTACACCGAAACATTGGCACGTTTAAAAACTTCTCCACATGCGGTAGGTGTGTTTGGTTTAGGCTTCTATGATCAAAACCGTGACAAGTTACGTGTTGCAACAGTGAATAATGTCATTCCTTCAGAACAAACCATTTTAAATGGGTCTTATCCTGTATCTCGCCCATTGTATGTATATGTGAAAGGTGAACATTTAAAATCAATTAAAGGCTTAAAAGAATTCACCGAGTATTTCATCAGTAAAAAAGTGTCAGGAAAAGGTTCAAAACTGGATAAAGCCGGTCTGATTTCGCTATCTGATAAAGACCGTGCCAGTATTCTTGCTAACTTTAAAGCAGGCAAAAGCGTTAAATAATCACAATGAAAAATCCATGATGAACTGGGCTTTATCATGGATTTAACTTTAGGTTAAAGCGGTGATTTAAAGCCATTTAACCCATAAAAATGGATTGGAGAGTACATGAATTTACTCCTCATCGGTGTGTTGTTGGCACTGATTGCAATTGCTTATCAAATCGGACTTGCGAAGAGTAAAAAGTTAGCGGGTGTGGGTCAAAACTCATCTGCATTACATTCACGTCCGAAATATTATGCTGCTTTGGTTGCGCTCTGGTGCGGGTTGCCTGCATTTCTCATTTTGTTGGTTTGGAATATTGTCGAACCGCTGCTTTTAAAGCACATTATTTTAGATCATGTGCCCGCACAGGTACTCGCAAGTTTAGATCCTGCAAGTTTGAGCGTATTGATGGATCGTGTGCAAGCCATTGCTTCAGGCTTTGGGGTGAATGATCAAGCTCAACCTTATGAGTTACAAGCCGCAGCACAATTAGCACAAATGCTGAGCATTGCACAATATGCCAAATTGGTGGTGGTGTTAACGGTTGCGATTGTTGGAATCATGTGGGCGAAGAAAAAAATTACGGCCCAGTATCGCGCGCGAAATCATGTCGAAAAAGTGATGAACTTTGGTTTGGCACTGTGTTCAGGTGTTGCCATTCTCACCACGATTGGCATTGTCATGTCGATGTTCAGCGAAGCAATGCGATTCTTTAGTTTCGTCAATCCACTTAGTTTCTTCTTTGGTACGGTTTGGGATCCGGGATTCAGCACGACAGGAAATGCTGAAGGCAGTTATGGCTTATTGCCCTTATTATGGGGAACGCTCATGGTCAGCGGCATTGCATTGCTTGTCGCTATTCCAGTGGGTTTGATGATTGCCATTTATTTAGCAGAATATGCTTCACCGAAATTCAGAACATGGGCGAAACCGGCAATTGAAATATTAGCGGGTATACCAACCATTGTTTATGGTGTGTTTGCACTTATGATTATTGGTCCTTTTGCCAAATCTTTAGGCGCGAGTGTCGGATTAGATATTAATGCGACCAGTGCACTGACAGCTGGTTTTGTCATGGGCATTATGATCATTCCTTTTGTGTCGTCACTTTCAGATGACATCATTACTCAAGTGCCACGTGCGATGCGAGATGGCTCATTGGGGCTTGGTGCAACTAAATCAGAAACCATTCGTCAAGTGGTCATTCCGGCAGCATTACCCGGCATTATTGGTGCATTTTTATTGGCAGCTTCTCGTGCAATTGGGGAAACCATGATTGTGGTGCTAGCCGCAGGTAATAGTCCATTGCTGCATATTAATCCACTTGAAGCCGTATCAACGGTCACTATCACCATTGTGAATCAACTGACAGGTGATACCGATTTTGCTAGTCCACAGGCCCTCGTTGCCTTTGCGTTAGGATTGACTCTTTTTGTGATTACATTAGGCCTTAACATTGTTGCACTGATGATTGTGCGTAAATATCGCGAGCAATACGACTAATGACAACATCTCAAACAACGACACCCATCGATGAAGCAATTGAGTCAACATTGGCTCAAGAGCGCCGTGAAAAGCGTAAGCGCTTAATTGAAAGTTCTTTGTCGAAAAGACATCGCAAAGAAAAAACATTTAAGTTTTTAGGTTTTAGTGCCGTCATTTCTGGACTTTTTTTTGTTGTCCTATTATTTGGCAGTATTTTGGCAAAGGGTATTCCTGCGTTTTGGCAAAGTAGTATGAGTTTGCCAATTTACTTTGATGCGAAGGTGATTGATATTGCTGCTAAGCCTATTCAAAAAGAGGCAGAGACACCTGCGCAGTTTGAACAGCGTTATATCGCATGGCAAACGCAAGTCGGTATGGTGGATTGGGATCAATTGATTATCAATGCCATGATTGCACAGTCTCCAAAACTAGAAAGTCAGCGAGATGAACTGTCATCTATTTATGCCAGTTCAGAAGCCTATCGTCTTCGAGATATGGTGCTAGAAAATCCAACCTTGATTGGTCAAACACAATCAGTCAAAGTGTTGGCGGATGCTAATGTGGATGTATGGCTCAAAGGCAATATTAATCGTGATTTAGCGGATGAGCAGCAACAACTTAGCCCTGAAGTTCGTACCATTGCAGATGAACTGAAAGCATCAAATGTGATTGAAAATACCTTCAATACCAATATTTTCTCTAGTCCAGATTCAAGAAGCTCGCCAGCAACCTCTGGTTTAGCGGGCGCATTCATGGGCTCAGTATTTATGATGTTGATCGTGATCTTTATTTCGATTCCCATTGGCGTGGCATCAGCGATTTATCTTGAAGAATTCGCACCTAAGAATTGGGTTACGGACATCGTCGAAGTCAATATTAATAACCTTGCAGCAGTCCCATCGATTGTATTTGGTTTACTCGGCGCTGCCATCTTCATTGGTTGGATGCATTTACCACTTTCAGCACCATTGGTCGGTGGTTTGGTTTTGAGTTTAATGACATTGCCAACCGTGATTATTACTACGCGTGCATCTTTAAAAGCTGTGCCACCTTCAATACGTCAAGCGGCATTGGGCTTAGGTGCATCTCGGTTGCAGACGGTATTTCACCATGTGTTACCACTTGCGATTCCCGGTATTTTAACAGGCGCGATTATTGGGGTAGCACAAGCTTTAGGTGAAACCGCACCTTTGCTTCTCATTGGTATGAGTGCATTTGTGGCAAGTGTGCCTGCAACGCCGTTTGATCAATCATCAGCACTTCCAGTGCAAATCTTTTTATGGCAAGGCAATGAATTACGTAACTTTTTTGAAGGACGTACCGCAGCAGCCATTATTGTATTACTGGCATTGATGATTGGACTCAATGGTTTAGCGATTTGGTTACGTAAGAAATTTGAAGTTCGTTGGTAGGGGAGACACAATGATGAAAACGACAGATATATTAAATGCCTTAGAAAAGGATCGCGCTACAATGCCTCAATCAACGCAGGATCTTCATACTCAAGCTATTGAGCAGTCTTCGACGTCATTTATTTCGCAATTTGATGTGCAAACAGAACAACAACCGAGCGAAAAAAAACGTGACGTTAAAATGAGTACTTCAAATGTGCATGTCTATTATGGTGAAGCGGAGGCGATTAAAGGCATTGATCTGAATATTTATGAAAATGAAGTCATTGCATTTATTGGGCCATCAGGCTGCGGTAAATCGACCTTTTTACGCACATTAAACCGTATGAATGACACGATTGATGGTTGCCGTGTGACAGGTCAAGTAATGCTAGATCATCAAGATATTTACGATCCCAACCTAGATGTGGTGTTATTGCGAGCGCAAGTGGGTATGGTGTTCCAAAAGCCAAATCCGTTTCCAAAATCAATTTTTGATAATGTGGCCTATGGTCCGAAATTACATGGATTGGCACGGGATAAGTATGATCTTGAAGAAATTGTAGAAAATAGCCTAAGAAAAGCAGGACTGTGGGATGAAGTCAAAGATCGTTTGAATCAACCTGGAACAGGGCTTTCAGGGGGGCAACAGCAGCGTTTATGTATCGCACGTACTATTGCTGTATCGCCTGAAGTGATTTTAATGGATGAGCCGTGTTCGGCACTTGACCCGATTGCTACAGCGAAGATTGAAGAACTGATCACAGAGTTATCACAGCAATACACCATTGCGATTGTGACGCATTCTATGCAGCAAGCAGCGCGTGTTTCTCATCGCACAGCTTACTTCCATTTAGGTGATTTGATTGAGGTTAATGCGACGGAAAAAGTATTTACACAGCCGGATCATCAGTTGACCGAAGCCTATATTACTGGTCGATTTGGCTAAAAGTATTTAATTTAAACTTTTAAAAAACAGAGCCTTATGGTTCTGTTTTTTTTGTTATGATATTGATTGTTTTGTAGGCAGTGAGAATAAAAAATGCAGTTTCCTTCACAAGAACAACAACAGGCAAAACCTGCACATCAAGCCACGAAAAAAATGATCGATGCCTTGTTTGGATTTCGGCATAGTGCAGAGGTGATAGCAGTACTTTTAGTTTTGATGAGCATTTTATTGGCGACACTTTTTACGCATGATGGACTTTTTCCAACCTCACAAAGCCTCAAGATGAGTAATTATCATCGTTGGTTGTATGATCAATTTGTACTTTTGTCGGGTGTCATACCGCTGATTGTTTATTTTAGAGTGCGACAGCAAGAAGTTGATCCGTATTTTCGACGGGCTTGGAGAGACTATATTGATGCCAATGCTAAATTCAAGTTATATCGTTACTTAAAAGCACAGGAAAAAGATAAGTTGCCGCTCTTGCACAGCGCATTCGGTGAATATATTTGTGTACTGTGTTTTTGCCTAGGTTTTGTATGTTTCTATTCGATGCTAACGCCTACGGATCAGGCACGTAAAGGGAATTTCCTGCTGCTTGGTTGGTGGCCAATTAACGCACTCATTATTGGTATTTGCTATTATGGACAAATTTGGTTTGCTGTGCGTTTAATGGCTGTTCGGCAGATATCTAAGCGATATTTAGGGTTCATTCAAAAAGAACACTCTTTAAGATAGAAAAAGTATTCAAATAAGTCGCTAGTGACCTATTTTTTGTTATTCTCTAAGCGCTTTTTAAAAATTATAAATCAAATCATTATGCGCAATTATCATTTGACCAAGAAAGAGGGAGTGCTTGTTCAGCAAGCAAAGCAAGAGCTATACAGGGCATTATTTGGTTCGGCGAATTTTCCGAGAAACTTGAGTATTTTCTTAGTCTGCTTCAGTATTTTAATGGCGACATTTTTTGTACATGAGGGTTGGTTTCCTACCTCGCAAAGTCGTGGTATGACCAATTACCACCGATGGTTGTATGATGTCTATGTGGTGATATCACTTTTCATCGTGCCTGTTATCTATTTGCGGTTTAAACAACAAATAACAAATATTACGTTTCGACAAAAATGGAATGCCTATATTCGAGCTTATGCACAGCATCAATTTAAACTCAAAGAAGTCGTGGAAAGTGCAGGGAATGAAAGCTCTGCTCAGCAAAAACTGAATGATTCAGTGACGAAGTGTCTTTTGAAGCATCAATGGTTTCAATACATATTGATTGGTACATTTATGTATGGCTGTATTGCCATGTATATTTGGGTAACACCATTTTTCAGCACGAGAGGGTCTAGTTTTTGGATACTCACGTGGTGGCCAATCAATGCGTTGATTATTGGTGTACTTTATTCTATGCAGTTTCCACTTTTTCTACGTTTGGTATCTATTAAAGCAGTAAATCAGCAATATGTTATTTTGCATCAAAGCGCATCTCGAGATAACGCGACAAAGACGGTTGAAAAAAATAAGTTTGACCTAATCTAAAAGATATAAACCTAATTAAATTGAGAATCGATTTTTTATGTTATTCCATAATTCAAAATTACCCGCTGAAATCCGCATTGCACATCTCAATGCCCGCATTAATGAACAACGTAAAAAAATCGCACAAACGACGGCTTCAAAGTTTGAACTGTTACAGTTATCACAACAAATTTCTAAAGAAGCGCGTGTACGCAAAAAGAATAATCAAAAAATTTATGTACTCGACTTTAAAGGCGATACAGCAGCTTCCGCAGTTGAAAGTCTGCGTGAAGAAATTACCTTAATTTTAGCCACAGCAAAATCAGGTCGCGACCGTGTGGTGGTACGCCTTGAAAGTCCGGGTGGGATGGTACATGGCTATGGTTTAGCCGCAGCACAATTGGTACGTTTACGCGATGCAGGTTTTAACTTAACGATTTGTGTCGATAAAGTCGCGGCAAGTGGCGGTTATATGATGGCGTGTATTGCCAATGAAATCGTATCTGCGCCTTTTGCAGTGGTGGGTTCAATTGGTGTGGTTGCGCAAGTACCGAACTTTAATCGTTTATTGAAAGACAATAAAATTGATTTTGAACTGTATACCGCAGGGCAATATAAACGTACCGTGACCATGTTTGGTGAAAATACCGAAGAGGGTAAGGCAAAGTTTGAAGAAGAGTTGCAACAAACCCATGCCTTGTTTAAGCACTTTGTTGAAAAATACCGTCCACAACTCAATGTTGAAAAAGTAGCTACAGGTGAGCATTGGTATGGTCGAGACGCGCTTGATTTAAACTTAGTCGATAGCCTGAAAACATCGGATGAATACTTACTGTCGTTGTTACCACAGCATGATGTCTACGTGATTGAAACACGTAAAAAACCAACATTGGGTGAAAAGCTTGGATTACAAGCCGCGCAAATTGCAGATTCATTGGTTCCATCCGTGATGAATAAGGTCATGGAAACTTTAACTAAAGCCAATGCAAACTTAGTGCAAATGCGTGATCCGAAACTTTAATCGTTAACCACAAGTTAAAAGCCAGCTGAATGCTGGCTTTTTTACGTATAAGCAACGCAGTATGAATTGTTCATCGAGTTTAGATTTGTTAATTTGAACGCATTAAATGCATATATATTTTATTTTGGGGACATCATGACGAAGATCGTCGTTTATAGTAAAGATCATCTAATACCATTACAAAATACAGAGAATAATCAGATCCTTTTAAATCAAAATACTGTCGTTCTGATGCATTTTCCTAAAGAAAATATTGCGTCGATTGAACGCTCAGGCACAACCGCAATTGTCCATCTCAAAAATGGTGAAACAGTTGTATTAGAAAACTTTTTCAATCTTGATGGCACGCCTGCGAACGTTATTGTTCTAACCAATCCGCAGGGTTATTACGACGTTATGCTTCTAGATGAGCAAGGACAGCTCATTCAATATAATCCGATCAATAATATTCATCAGTTATCGGGAACTCCAAATTGGATCAGTGCGACACAAGTCAATGCGATACAGGAGAGTGCTGAAAGTACAGCACCGTGGTATGCCTCAAAACTTGTTAAAACGGGATTGGCGATTCTTGGAGCTGAAGCTATTTACTTAGCGGCTTTCAAGAAAGATGACGATCACGAAAATAAAGCCACGGATACGATGCCACCTGCAACACCTAAAGGCACTTTAGATGCAGCGGGAAAAGTAATCACTGGGCAGGCTGAAGCCAATGTAAAAATTTTTGTGGTAGATGCAAATAATAAAGTGCTCGCGGAAACCAAAGCTGATGCTTCAGGTAACTATACCTTGAGCTTAAGCCGTGACGTGGTTAATAATGAAAAAGTGTATGTTTATGCACAAGATGCAGCTGGAAATTCATCATCCTTCCTGACATTAACAGGTACGAAAGATACCTTGGCACCGGAATTAGAATGGGCACAATTTTCTACAGATGGTGCATTTGTGACTGGAAAAACGGAAGCGAAAGCCAAAGTTTATGTGTATGCAGAAGATGGGGTAACCGTACTTGCAGGTCCAATCTCGGCTGCAAATGATGGAACATTTACCCTTAACTTAACGCCCGTATTAGCCGAAAACAGTAAAGCCAAAGTCGTGGCTGTGGATGAAGCAGGCAATAAATCACCGGCTTATGAGGTGATTGTTGGGCATGATACCATTCCACCTGCTCAACCTGCTTTAGAAGTGAAAAGCGATGGAACTTCAATTAAAGGTACGGGTGAAGTTGGAACCACTGTTCAAATTTTAAATGCGAGCAAGGATGTCATCGCTGAGAAAGTCATTGGTCCGGATGGAACCTTTACGATTTCATTCAGCCCAGCAATCACAGATGCAGCAAAATATACATTAAGTTTAAAAGATGATGCAGGAAATGAATCCAAACCTATTGATCTGAAAGTGGGATTAGATACCTTAGCCCCTGACAAAGTGCAAGCAACGCTAAATATCGATGGTAATAAACTGACAGGGACTGCCGAAGCCAATAGTTCAATTGAAGTTCGCAGTGGAAACACTGTCATTGGAACTGGCAAAGCAGATGCAATAGGTCATTTTGAAATCACACTAACGACAGCGTTGTTGAATAATAACAAAGCAACAGTCATTGCTTATGATGCTGCAAAAAATGCCTCGCCGTCTTTAGATATTATTGGAACAAAAGATACGATTGCACCCAATAAAGTCGTCCTTAAAACAGTGACTGATGATGTAGGTACAAGTAAAGGCACCATTGCTGCCAATTCGAACACGGATGATACACAGCCTAAGTTTGAAGGCACAGGTGAAGCCGGTGCCACGGTGACGATTTATAATCATGGTATTCCGATTGGAACGACCGTTGTTTTGGCAAATTTAACGTGGTCATTTACTCCTGACAAAGCCCTGAGTTTGGGTGAGCAAAGTATCAGTTTTACGCAGGTGGATGCGGCTAAAAATACCAGTGATATGAGTGATAGTTTTAAATTTACTGTTGTCACTCAGGTAAATGCATCTGCAAGCGAAGAGAATATAGATGTAGAAAGTCTGTTGTCTGAAGATAATGGCAATACTGAAATTGATGATCTGCTGATCCAATTTGATACAAATTCAGCAACTACAAATTCGAATAGTGCTGCACCATCCATGTTGGCTGCAAACTTTGCTTCTATCAATCCGCAAGTAGAAGATCACTTGCATAATGATGTTTGGACTATAGGTTAAATATTCAATATTTAACTTTGTTCATAAATTGAATTTTTTATATTTACTATTTTATTAGGTTGGAATAAGGGCCATTGCTAAAGCATTTTAGCAATCCCAAATAGTTATTTTAAATATGATTTTGAAGGATTTGAGTGGGATGAATTATGTATATTTTAGTAATGTAGTAACGGGTACATAATTAGAAAAATGATAAAATTATAAAAACGCGATTGATATTTCATAATGTTATTTAGATCTCTTTCATAAATCAAAAAACGATCTATCTTTTGCTGATTATCTGTACCGAAGAATTTTAAATATTCATGCATAATTTGCGGATGAAATACATCGATTTGAAGAAGCTTTCTGAAACACAGTTTAAGCGATATACAGGCATCAGTTTTTCAACCTTTGATTTAATGGTTGAACAACTGAAAATACATGTCCCGACTAAAGGTAGACCACCTAAGTTAAGTGTAGAAGATCAGGTTTTACTCTGTCTGAGCTATTGGCGTGAATACCGAACTTTATTCCATGTCGCAACAAGTTATGGCGTGTCAGAGCCTACTGCTTCAAGAATCGTCCGCCATGTAGAGGATTGCCTAATCAAATCCAATCTGTTTAATTTACCGAAGAATTTGCCTGAAGGCGAAGGTATTGACTGGAATGTGGTGATCGTAGATGCCACAGAAATTCCAATACAAAGACCTAAAAAAACAGAAGAAAAGCTATAGTGGCAAGAAGAAGGCACATACTTTTAAAGTTCAAGCCATTATCCATTATAGAACTCGGCAAGTTCTGAGTTTATGCACGAGTCATGGTGCTGTACATGATTTCGAGCTATTCAAACGCAATTTAAATCAGGTTCCTAAAGGGTCTTTTATCCTTGCAGATAAAGGCTATCAAGGGATTTACGCAGTGTATCCAAATAGTCTCTTGCCATTAAAAGCAAAAAAGCGCTGCAAACTAGATCTCGAGCTAAAAGTTTACAATCAAGAAATCAATAAAAGAAGAATTGGGATTGAGCATGTATTTGGCAGTTTGAAGACCTTCAAAATACTTGCCGAGCGATATCGTAATCGAGGCAAAAGACTAGGCTTAAGATTCAATTTAATTGCTGGAGTCTATAACATGGAACTGAGTAAAAAATGACTTATGAAAGAACTCTTTTATATGTTTAGTTGTAATAGGCTTTGTCTTTTTAGTTCTTGGTCCAATAGTTATACCAAGAATTATGAGTTTGAACGGACGTGACATTCAAGATGAGGCATTTATTTGGTACAGTTTTGGACCTGGACTAATCATAATGATTGTGGCTTTTTATATACAATCACAACAGACAGTTAAAGTTTCATATGGCTGTGGTATTGTTCAGAACTACAAGTTAAATATAAATTCTAAAAACAAATTTGAAAGGGTTATCATTAAATTTGAAGATTCTTCTTATTATCGACACTTAAGGTTTGAAGACCATCTGTTACGTGAAGAATCAGGCGATTATGTTTGTTTCGAATTTTACGATAAGTTTAAAAATTCCTCTTTGAAAGAATCCGTCGTTTTAAAATGGATTGAGCCTACTGAAATGCAAAATATTAAGCGCATTAATCAGATAAAATAAAGCATATTTCATTGTAAGAGCAGAAACATGGCTATCGCTGAAGCATTTATTGCAAAACAAAATATTTATTTTGATTATGATTTTGAAGAACTGAATTTAGCGGATGATTTTCCTGAGGAACTCTTGGTTTCACTGCGTGGCATGATGTTCCGCCATGAAGTGAAATATCCTGAAGCGACTTATTTTGTATATTTCAGTAATATTTTGACAGGTGATGAACTGGAAAAAATGAAAGCGGATTTTGCGGAATATTGTCCTGCGGAATAATCCTGCTGGAGTTTCCCTCTCCTTATAGGAGAGGGTTAGGGAGAGGTAAATACCTTCATCCCAACCTTCTCCCAAAGGGAGAAGGAGTAATAATTGATAAAAAAGCGAAGCCTGAGCTTCGCTTTTTTCATGCTCTAATATTAGATTTTAGACTTAGATCTTAGAGATAAGATCAGCAACATTCTTCGCTTGTTCAGCTGCATTACCTGTATAGGTTGCAGGTGTCATTTCCGCTAAACGTGCACGATCTTCAGCAGGAACAGCTTCAAGTTCGTTACCATTAACGAAGCTCACCATCATGTCACGTGTCATCGCTTGACCACGCGTCAATGCTTTAAGTTTTTCGTAAGGTTTTTCAACCGCATAACGACGCATTACGGTTTGAATTGGTTCAGCAAGCACTTCTTGTGCATGATCAAGATCTTCAAGGATACGTGCAGCATTTAACTCAAGTTTACCAATACCTTTAGAGCAAGCTTCAAACGCGATTAAGCTTTGTGCAAAACCAACACCCATGTTACGAAGGACAGTTGAGTCAGTTAAGTCACGTTGCCAACGAGATACAGGAAGTTTTTCACCAAGATGTGCAAGTACGGCATTGGCAATACCCAAGTTACCTTCAGAGTTTTCGAAGTCGATTGGGTTGACTTTGTGCGGCATAGTTGAAGAACCGACTTCGCCTTCTTTCAAACGTTGTTTGAAGAAACCAAGTGAGATATAACCCCAAACGTCACGGTTAAAGTCGATCAAAATCGTATTGAAACGACGTAACGCATCAAAAAGTTCCGCCATGTAGTCATGTGGTTCAATTTGAGTAGTGTATGGGTTGAAAGTTAAACCTAAAGATTCAACAAATGCTTGAGAGTGAGCAGGCCAATTGATTTCAGGGTAAGCAGAGTAATGCGCGTTGTAGTTACCTACTGCACCATTGATTTTGCCGAGAAGCTCAACATTTTGGAATTGTTTGATTTGGCGCGCTAAACGGTAAGCCACGTTCGCCATTTCTTTACCCAAAGTTGTTGGGCTTGCAGTTTGACCATGCGTACGAGACAACATTGGTTGGTCTGCATGTTGTTCAGCAAGTGTAACAATTGAGTCGATAATTTGTTGCATTGCAGCAACGAGTACTTCACGACCGTTTTTCAACATTAATGCATGAGACAAGTTGTTGATGTCTTCAGATGTACATGCAAAGTGAATGAATTCACCGGCATTTTTAAGTTCATCGATGTGTGCAATTTGTTCTTTCAGGAAGTATTCAACTGCTTTAACGTCGTGGTTAGTCGTACGTTCGATTTCTTTAATACGGTTTGCATTTTCTTCAGAGAAGTTTGCAACAATTGCGTCAAGCGCAGCATTTGTTTCATTTGAGAATGCTGGTACTTCAGTAATTTCTGGGTGATTTGCAAGCGCTTGTAACCAACGCACTTCAACAGTCACACGAGCATGGATTAAACCAAACTCAGAAAGAAAAGGGCGTAGCGCATCACATTTGCTTGCGTAGCGTCCATCTAATGGAGAAAGTGCGGTTAAAGCGTTCATATCGATTCCTTAAATTTTGGAATTAAACGAAAAACGAAATGCGAGTTCAGCATCGGTTAAATCACCTGAAACTGTAAACGCGCGAGGTTTTGAATATCTTGAAGTAACTTTCGTTTACCAAACACCATGCCCCAAGAGCTCCCACCGAGCTGACGCCAAAGGTGTGCCATCTGCAACCCTGTAAATAGAGAAGCACGTATACGATTGGTATGTCCGGCATCTTTAAAGGCTTGTGCATTGCCACGTACCATAATCCGCGGATTAATCGAACCCGCAGTGTCGACATAGGTTTGGGCAAGGTTGGCAATAATGCTTGGATGAAGGTAGTTGTTATCGAAAAATGACAGTTGTCTTAAAATCTTTTGCTGAGATTGTTCAATAATTTCGACAAACTTCGGGTTGCTATAGACCTTCTTTTCTAATTGAAGAAGTGCCATGGCATAAGTCATAGGAAGTTTGGTCGATGATAATTTTGGCAAGCGAGATTTTGGAGAAGGATCAAAAGGTTGGGTGATACTACTTTCTAAGGTTTTTAAACCCAGTGAAACATCCGAGAGTTGATGAAAGAAATCGAGCGTCTGAACATTTAAATTGTCCTTTGGACGAATGTTCAGACTGGCTTTAATCAACTGCTCGAAATAGAAGTTACCACTTTCGCCAATGCTTTGCTGACCTGTGAGCGCGGTCATATGGGTCAGTTGTGTTGCTTGAAAAACACCTGCTAACGCCAAAGCGCGGTTTTGACGAGTATTCAACGCTGTAGACTGTTGAAACGGTAACTCCGTCATGCCGAAATCATCCTTTAATAAAATCTGGAATAGGCGCATTGGTATGATGAAATCACACCACCCCCTAAACAATATTCACCTGAATAGAACACCACACTTTGACCTGGAGTCACTGCGCGCTGTGGTTCATCGAACTCTACGCGTACACCGTTTGGTGCTTCAGGATCTTTAAAAATCGTACATGCTTGATCGGTTTGACGGTAGCGTGTTTTAGCGGTGCAACGGAAACCAGCTTCAGGAATCTCTTGTTCACCTGCAACCCAATCAATCGCTTCACTCCACAACGTGGTACTTTGCATGAGTGGATGTTCATGACCTTGACCGACCACTAAACGATTACCTTCGATGTCTTTATGTAGGACAAACCATGCACCTTCAGCGACGCCTTTCATGCCGCCAATGCCAATGCCGCCACGTTGACCGAGCGTATAGTACATTAAGCCGTGATGATCACCAACCTCTTTACCTGTATCGAGTACGATTTTTCCGGGTTGCGCTGGAAGATATTGTTTTAAAAAGTCATTAAAGCGACGTTCACCAATAAAACAGATACCTGTTGAGTCTTTTTTCTTGGCAGTCGCAAGACCCAATTCTTCAGCAATTTTACGCACTTCTGGCTTTTCAATTTCACCGACAGGGAACAATGTTTTGTTAATTTCACGACCATGCACGGCATGTAAGAAATAAGTTTGATCTTTATTTTGATCGACACCACGTAGTAGTGGTGCATATTCTTCACCACGCGAATTGGTTGCAGTTTCACCGCGACGGCAATAATGACCTGTCGCAATAAAGTCTGCGCCTAAATTAATCGCGTGATCTAAGAAGGCACGGAATTTGATTTCTTTATTACATAAAATATCAGGGTTTGGGGTACGACCTGCAGCATATTCTGCTAAGAAATGCTCGAATACACGATCCCAATATTCCATCGCGAAGTTGGCAGTATGGAGTTTAATCCCGATTTTGTCGCAAACGGCTTGTGCATCGGCAAGGTCATCCATTGCCGTACAGTATTCTGTGCCGTCATCTTCTTCCCAGTTTTTCATGAAAAGACCTTCAACTTGGTAACCTTGTTGAAGTAAAAGTGCAGCAGATACAGATGAATCTACACCACCAGACATACCGACGATGACACGTTGTTGCATAGGATTAGGCATCCAAATTTGAAATTAAGGGAGAATTTTGGTGCTCGTAAATGAGCGATAAAGGATATTTTTGACCTGAAAGCGCATCTTGCACCGCTTTAATCACCAATGGGCTACGTGCACGTGCAGATTCAATCAGTTCATCTAACGTCATCCATACTGCACCGACAATGCCTGTATCAAGCTCGGCATGTGGATCATGTGCAATGGATGTTGCTAAAAAGCAGAAACGGTAATAAGTACGGTCGGGGAACATGGGTGGGGTATACGTATACATCCCCAATAAGTTCGTCACTTCAACCGTATGACCTGTTTCTTCCATGGTTTCGCGAATGGCTGCTTCAATGATGGTTTCACCTGCCTCAACATGACCTGCTGGTTGATTAAACACAGTATGGGTCACACCTTCTGTATGTTCTTCGACAAACAGGAATTTTCCATCTTTTTCAACGACGGTTGCGACAGTGACGTGAGCAGTCCAAGCGGTCATAGAACAGCACCAAGGATAAGGATGCACTATTGTATAAAATTTTGGGGTGTGTGGCTATGATGGGAGGGGATTTCTTTGGAGAAGATGATTTTTGAACTTGGGGGACTAAATTTTGTGAGACAATGGATGAATAGTCATCGTGAAATAGGACGAATTATTTAAAAAAGGCTCAATTGATAAGTCTGGGCGTTCCATACTGACATAATATGATGATAGATATTCTACGCTAACTATTTATAATCAATAATATTTTATAATATATTTATTACATAGAGACTGAAAATGCAGCAAATTAATGTACCTAAAATATTTATTTCATATAGTTGGTCAAGCCCTGAACATGAAGAGTGGGTATTGGAATTAGCTGAAAATTTAATAAAAGATGGTATTGATATCGCACTAGATAAATGGGAATTAAGAGAAGGGGATGACCCGATAATTTTCATGGAAAGTATGGTGAACGATCCCACTATAACTAAGATCATAATGATTATTGACAGAAAATATACGGATCGTGCGAATCAACGCCATGGTGGTGTCGGAACAGAATCTACAATTTTATCGCAAGAGCTTTATAGTAAAAGAGATAAGAACAAGATTGTTGCTGTTATAGCTGAACCTAATGCTCCAAAACCTACATTTTATGCAGGTAGATTGCATGTTGATTTATCAAATACCGAACGATATGCAGAGGAATATGAGAAGTTAGTTCGTTGGGCTTATGATAAGTATAAATATGAGAAACCAAAGCTTCTTGGTAGTGCTCCGAGTTTTATTGTTGCTGAAGAAGAACAAATTGCACTATTCACAAACACTCAATATCGAATGGCAATAGATGCTTTAGAAAAGGGTAAAAGCAATGCTAGCAGTTTAGTGAAACAATATTTGGATAAGCTTCTTTTAGAGCTGCCAAAATTTTCTATATTAGAAAAAGATAATGATCTTAATGAATTATTTAAGCAAAAACTTGAACATTTTCAGCCTCACTTGTATGAGTTTCAAAAGGTTGTTGATGCTGTTTGTACTCACTCAAATGATCCTAAGATTTTCAAACATTTCCGTAGCTTTTTAGAAAGACTTTTAAGCTTATTATGTACAGTTCCAAATGAAAAAGGGCGCTTAACAATAGATTTAGAATTATTCAGTTTTTTTAACTATGAATTTTTTCTTTCGTTAGTGACTATTTTAATTAAAAATGAAGAATTTAATGAACTTAAAGAGATTCTGGATGAACTCTATATGTTGCCTGAAAATTTCTATCAGCGGCATTTATTAGAAAAAAAATATATGACCTTTACTGTGTTTCTCCCAAGAGAATATGGTTTTATCGAAAATATTCTAAAACCAAAATACTATTCACCATTAGGTGACCTAATAAAAGATTATTCTGATGATCAAGTTATTACTTTTGAAGAAATTTGTGAAGCAGATGCGTTCTTGTTTATAAAATCTTTAACATATGCCTTGCAAATTGATGACTATTATAGAAAAAGATGGTGGCCTCATGTGTCTTTTTATATCGTAAGAGACCGTTACCATGCTTTAAAAGTTTTTGTTAAGTCAGAAAGGCCCACTTATTTTGATGAAATAAAGAAAGTATTAAATGTTAAAGATTTACAGTTCATTATAGATATACTAAATATAAATCGAGAGAATCCATATAATCAAAACTTATACCTCCCTAAATGGCCAGAAGCTTTTGCCACATTTGATTTAAAGACTCTATGTAATTTAGATAAATTGCATAATTCATAGACAATATTAAAGAATCCTCACTAGGAGTGGGGATTCAAATTATATTTATTTAGCATAAAATCTCTGAGATTAAGAAGTTTTTTATTTATAATTCCCCGACACCTTCACATAATTCTGTGCCGAATACGGTAAAAACGCCTTTTCTTTCTCAGTAATAGGGCGTACTTTTTTAACAGGGCTGCCCATATATAAATAACCACTTTCCAAAACTTTGTTTGGCGGAACAAGCGAACCTGCGCCAATCATCACATCATCTTCAACAATCACATCATCCAAAATAATCGTGCCAATACCGACCAAAACCCGATTACCAATGGTACAACCATGTAATTTAACATGATGACCAATCGTGACATCTTCACCAATAATTAAAGGCGAACCTTCAGGTTTATCGGCTTTTTTATGACTCACATGCAACATCGAGTGGTCTTGCACATTCGAGTTTTTACCAATGTGGATATGATTGACATCACCACGAATCACGGCAAACGGCCAAACCGAGACATTTTCGCCTAAGACAACATCACCAATGACGACTGACATTGGGTCAACATAACAAGAATCATCAATAGTTGGTGCAGTGTCTAAATAAGGACGAATGTTTTGGCTCATAGTAAAGTCATCTGAGTGAATGATCGGTTTTAAAGCAGTATAAAATAAAAAAGCACCTAGACCGAAATCTAGATGCTTAAACTTAAGTCTAAAACGATTTTAAAAAACGTTTTAATTAAAATAAGTTAGAGAAGAATTGTTTTACATGGTCAATCATACGTGCGAAGAAATTCGCTTCTTCAACTGCTTTTAAAGCTACAAGTGGTTTTTCAGCAATGACTTTACCATCTAAAGTTGCAACGTATTTACCAACGACTTGACCGGCTTTTAAAGGTGCAGTCAATTTCGGTTGAACGACCAATTGCGTTTTAATGGCATTGGCTTGACCTTTTGGCATGGTCACATTGAAGTTTTCTGCTAAACCAATTTGAACGTCAGCATCTTTACCAAACCAAACTTTTGCTTTCGCTAAGACTTGTTTGCCCGGTTGAACACTTTTAGTTTCAAAGTTTGCATAACCCCAAGCCAACAAATCACGTGTTTGTGATGCACGTTCGTTCATGCTTGGTGCACCAAAAATCACGGAAATTAAACGCGTCGGACCACGTTTTGCAGAAGTTGTTAAGCAATAACCAGCTTCATCGGTATGACCTGTTTTTAAACCATCCACGCTTGGGTCTGTATAAAGCAGGGCATTACGGTTGCCTTGTTTAATGCCGTTAAATGCAAATTCTTTTTCAGAATAAATTGGGTAGTATTTTGAACTATCATGAATAATATGTTGTGCAAGCACTGCCATATCTTTTGCAGTTGAATAATGACCTTCAGCAGGCATACCAGTTGAATTGATGAAATGAGTATTCACCATGCCGATACGTTTTGCTTCTTGGTTCATCATATGCGCGAATGTACCTTCGTTACCCGCAATATGTTCAGCCATCGCTTTCGATGCATCATTACCCGATTGAATAATAATACCGCGTAACATTTCTAAAGACGTCGCTGTACCGTTCAATGGAACGTACATACATGATTCTGTGCTACTGCCACGACACCATGCAGATTCGTTCATACGAACTTTTTCATCTTCAGTCAGTTCACCGTTCAATAATTTTTGTTCAATGATGTAGCTGGTCATCATTTTTGTCATTGAAGCAGGAGCTAATTTTTCATTTTCATTTTTAGCAGCGAGGATTTGCCCAGTCTCGAAATCCATCAGCACGTATGATTTATTATTAAATTCTGGCGGTGCACTAAGGACGGTTGCTGCAAATGAAAAACTAGGTGCAATCAGGAGTGCAGCAAGGGCGGTTTTTGGGATCATTCTAGTTAGTCCAATATCTTGATGTGAGCACAAAAGAGCTAGCATTTTAGGACAAACATCAACGGACTTCTACGGGGGAGAAAGGCTTATTTTAGAAGTATTGTAAGTCGTTTTAACGATTCACGAAAAAAAACTTTAAATCACAGCAAAATTGAATATAAAACGATCAATTTGATTTTAATCGCTATGATTTAAAGTCGGATTCTTTTGAGTTAAAAAAGATTAATAGCTCACGAGTTCATTACAGATGGCTTGGTTTTTAGTTTTGCCCGCAGTTTTGGCATCTTGGCGTGCCTCGTTCAAGACTTTGCTAAAACTACTTTGCTTCGATAATTGATTTAATGCTTGCACAGGATCTTTTTGGCTTGGTAAATATTCTTTCGCAAGTTTGCCATAACCCTGTTCAAATTTCGCGGTGTCTTTGACCAAGCTTGGGCAGACTTCAGACAATACATAAATCGCTGCAAGTTCTTCATGCGTCACTTGCTGATTCGTTGGGGTAACATCAATATTTTCATTTGCTGCAAATACAGCAGGGCTGAACAAGGTTGCAGCTAAAGTTAGGGCTGAGAGTGATTTAAATAACGGATTTTTCATAGAAAACTCTAAATAAAATACAATAAATTTGAGCCTAGCTTAACGCCATTTTCTAAAATGGAAATAACAAAAATGTTATTACACGGTCGAATCATGAAAGAAATATGAAGAAATCCCCAAATATTCCAAAAGCAAACGAAGACAATGCATGGATTATCTTCGTACATTCAACTTTGTTGTTATGGTGTGTAATTTAAAATGTCATCGCATGCTGACTGTTGTTCTGCTGCATCCATGTTTTTAGCGTTATTACGTGTTTCAGCAAGTAGCGTTTGATATTCGCTATCTGCTTGCAACTGTGCAAATGTCATTTTTGCGCCAGCATAATCGCCTAAGTTTGCCGTAATTAAATGCTGAACATTGCCATCAAATTGTGCATTTTTTCCCATCAGTGTCGGGCAAAGCTCACTCATCACTTGAGTCGATGCAATATCTTCTTTAATCATGGTATTGGCTTCGGCATTGCTTAAATCATTTTCAGCCATGGCATGAGAGAAAACGGCTGAAAGTGTAAGGATGCAAACAGTCTGAATGGTTAATTTTTTAATCATCATGGGTAACATCTATTCAGGATGGAAGTTGGAGAATAAATATATATAATTCCAAGACAAATACAATAAAATGTTCCCGCAAGTCATTTTGTTGACCCATGAGATAATGCTGTGAATATATTAATATCAAATGATGATGGTGTGTTGGCACCGGGCATTCAAGCCATTGCCCAAGCGTTAAAAGCTTTAGGGCGTGTCGTGATTGTGGCACCTGAAACTGAACGAAGTGGATTTTCCAGTGCTTTGACCATTGATCGACCATTAAGACCTGTTGAAATCTCTCCCGATGTGTGGGCGGTAAATGGAACTCCGGCAGACTGCGTGTATTTGGCAGTGAACGGTTTGTTTGATTTTGACTTTGATTTAGTCGTCAGTGGTATTAATAACGGTCCCAATTTAGCCGATCATATTTTATATTCGGGAACCGTCGGTGCAGCGATGGGTGGACGTTTAAATCGTTTGCCATCTTTGGCAATTTCATTGTGTGGTGCGAAAGTGCGCGCTTATCAGCATCCTGAACAGTTTAAAATGGCAGCGGAATGGGTACGTGATTTTATTCAGACAGGTTTAGCAGAGTTGCCACCGAGACATATTTTCAATATTAATATTCCCGATGTTGCCGAAATTCAAGGCACTCAAGTCACGTATTCAAGTCAATGTTTAAGCGCAAAAGCCATTATTCCACAGGTCGACCCACGTGGGCGAAAGGTGTATTGGATTGGCTTATCGAGTGACGCTGTGGCTGTGCCGAAATCAGGTTTTGAAGAGTTTTTATCAGATGCTGAAGCGGTAGCCCAAGGCTATGTCAGTATAACGCCTATACAAATGGATACGACAAACTACGCTGTGATGCATGATTTACAACGACAGCTTTCCGAAAAGGCGGAAGTAGTGTTATAACTTTGTGAAAATATAATCATTACGGTAATCAGGTAGTGATTTTTTGCTAATCTTGACGGGTTTTTAAGCCGTATAGATGTTCGAGAGGAAGATAATGGTATTGGTGTCAGCAAAACGTAAATTCACATCACCTGCAACGTTGATGAAAGCAATTGCAATTTCAAGTGTAGTGGCTTCGACCGTGTTGGTTACAGGTTGTGCATCTAAACCCTTAATCAATGGTTCGACACGTTATGCCGCAGCACCGGACTTCTATACGGTGCGTTCAGGCGATACCCTAAGTGGTATTGCAACGCGTTACGGTCTGAACTACGTTACTGTGGCGCAAATGAATGATATTGCTGAACCTTATCGTATTTTTGTCGGTCAATCGATTCGTCTTAAAAATAATAGCAATAGCCGCAATACAACCACACAAGCCATTGCACAAGCAGCACCGATTCAACGTCAAACCATTGCGTTACCAAGTAATACCACTGCATCAGCACCGGTAACACCTGCAAAAGTAACCACGCCAACAGTTGCGAAAGCTGTGACACCAGCGCCAGTTGTCGCTGCAACAGGTTTACGTTGGGTCAAACCAAGCCAAGGCAGTATCTTGCAAAGTTATAACTTAAGCGCAGGCGTAAAGGGCACGCGTTATACCGGTAAAGACGGTGATCCTGTTTATGCTGCTGCTGACGGACAAGTGGTTTATGCTGCAGATGGCTTAAAAGAGTACGGTAATTTAGTGCTCATTAAGCACATCAATGGCTACATTACGGCTTATGCACATAACAGTAAAATGAATGTGAAAAGTGGTGAAAATGTGACTGCAGGTCAAAAGATTGCAGAGATGGGTTCAACCGGTACCACACGTACGATGCTTGAATTTCAAGTTCGACTTGATGGAAAGCCGATCAATCCCGCGAACGTTTTAGCAAATAATTAAATAAATAATGCAAATAGAAAATTTCACCGTATAATACAATGAGTTGTTTTTATCAACTGATAAAGGCATCTCATAAGTTTAGAGGGGAATTTATGTTAGATCAACTTCGAGCAATGGGCGTCTTTGCTTGCGTTGTAGAAAAAAACTCGTTTAGCGGTGCTGCGCGTGATTTAGGAATTACCACCAGTGCGGTGAGTCAACAAATTCGCTCTTTAGAACAAGATATGGAAGTCATTCTTCTAAATCGTTCAACGCGTAAATTAAGTTTGACCGAAGCGGGGCAAGCATTTTTCTACAGCTGTCAAGAAATGTTGGCAGCAGCTGAGCGTGGCAAAGTTCGTATTAATGAATTGCGTGATGATCTCGTGGGTGAGCTACGAATTGCTTCTACACCTGAACTTTGTGCGACACATTTGGTACCAGCATTGTCGCATTGGATGTCGGCACATCGTGGCTTAAATATTCATTTTGAAACCAATAATCAAAATCATGATGTATTAGATGGGCGTATTGATATTGCTCTGCGTTTGGATCAATTGCTGGATGAACAACAATTCAATGCGATTCCATTGATTCAGATTGAACAGATTTTGGTAGCAGCACCAAGTTATATCAATCAAGCCGCGCTGATTGCTAAACCAGATGATTTGAAAAATCACGATTTATTACCGTCAACGCCACTCAAGCCATTCGAAAAATTACAATTCCAACATGTGAATAAAGCTGACTCAGTCACGCTTGAATTCAACTCACGTTTTAATACCAATAGTCATTGGGTGACACGTGCAATGTGTTTACAAGGCAATGGTATTACTAAAATTTCATACTTAGACGTTCAAAAAGATTTACAAAAAGGCGCATTGGTTGAAGTCTTACCTGAATGGAAACTTCCACCTTTAACATTATATGCTGTGATTCAAAAGGGTGATCAGCATGCAACGAAAATTTTACGTTGTATCGAAACTTTAAAGCAGTATTTTAATCAGCTTTCAGGCGCACGTATTTTACAGCTTGCCTCTTAATTTTTTCATTATTTTCACTTAAAGACATACCATAAAAAAGCCGCTCGAAGCGGCTTTTTTATCTTTCAGATTTTAATGATTTAAGCTAAATAGGCTTTAAGCAAAGTCACTAAGCGTTCAACCAGTAGGTCTGCTTGTTCTTGTGTAATGTTCAATGGTGGCAATAGACGCACTACGTTACCAGCAGTCACATTGACAATCAGTTTGTATTCATCACGGGCAATATCGACCACATCACCACATGCTTTAGGCAATTCAATTCCGATCATTAAACCGAAACCACGTACAGTCACGTTTTGATCTGCAAGTTGGCTACGCAATTGCTCAACAATATAAGCGCCTTTTGTCGCTGCATTCGCTACGATGTTTTCTTTTTGCATGATGTCCAAAATGGTATAAACCACACGTGAACCGAGTGCTGTACCACTATACGTCGAACCATGGTTACCCGCAGTTAACACACCGACACCACGACCTTGTGTCATGACCGCGCCAATCGGGAAGCCATTACCTAAACCTTTTGCGGTGGTTAAAACGTCTGGAATAATGTTGGTGTGCTGATAGGCAAAGTATTTACCTGTACGACCATTACCGGTTTGTACTTCATCGAGCATCATTAACCAATTGTGTTGGTTACAGATTTGACGGATGTCTTCAAGATAGCTAAAGCCTTGAGGTGCAGTATTGACACCACCTTCACCTTGAATCGGTTCAACCAAAATGGCCACAATGTCAGGGTGATTGATGGCAGCTTCTTCAATCGCTTCAATGTCGCCAAAAGGTACACGAATAAAGCCTTCAACCAATGGTCCAAAGCCATCTTGTACTTTCTTGTTGCCTGTTGCAGATAATGTCGCCATGGTACGGCCATGGAAAGAATGATCAGCAACAATGATCTTTGGTGTGCTGATGCCTTGCATATGACCAAATTTACGTGCAATTTTGATTGCACCTTCATTCGATTCTGCACCACTGTTGGAGAAGAAGACTTCTTCCATACCTGCAACATCTGCAAGTTTTTGTGCAGCTGCAGTTTGCCATGGCACTTCAAATAAGTTACTGGTATGAATTAACGTCGATGCTTGTTCTGCAATGGCTGCTGCAATCTCTGGGTGTGCATGACCCAAACCACATACCGCAATACCAGTTAATGCATCTAAGTACTCAGTCCCATCTTCTGTATAAAGAAATGCGCCTCGTCCTCGGACAAAGCTGATCTTTTGACGGCCAAATACAGGCATCAAGTGTGATGGTTGATCAGTTTGCACCGGAGCGAGGGTAATATTATTCATGACTAACTCTATATTGTTAGGTGGAAAGAAAAACTTATATAAGCAAAATTGTACTGAGAATTAAAGTCTAATTGTAAATAAAATTGGATTTATTGCTTTTGACGTACTGTTTTCTTTGGATTTGGGTATAATGCGAATCAGAATAGTTGAGGATTTATCAATGACTGAACAAGCACGCGATACCGAAGCGTTAATTCGTGACCAAATTGCAAAACATGCAGTTCTTCTCTACATGAAAGGCACACCACAATTCCCACAATGTGGTTTCTCTGCACGTGCGGTAGAAGCACTCAGTCAAATTGGTCGTCCTTTTGCTTATGTGAATATTCTTGAAAATCAAGATATTCGTGCAACTTTGCCGCAAATTGCAAACTGGCCGACTTTCCCACAATTGTGGATTAACGGCGAGTTGATTGGTGGTAGCGACATCATGCTCGATATGTTCCAAAAAGGTGAATTAAAATCTTTAGTTGAACAATACAGCCCAGCGCCTGAAGCTTAATTCAGCCTGCTATAAAAAAAGCGCCGTTAAGGCGCTTTTTTTATCAGGGTATATCACACAAACAATCGATTAAGATTGTTCATGCATATGACTTGAAGGTTTAGTTTGAACATCGCTGCTTGATTCATCTTGCATGTCAATAGCGTCTGTTTCTGTAGCAGTGGTGTTATCTTGCTGCTTTAACTGTTTAGCTGCTTTTTTCTCAGCCTTCTTTGCCGCTTTTTCCTTTTTCTTTTGTTTGGCTTTCTTTTTCTCTTTTTTCGATGGCTCTTCTACCAATTCAGCACCATCTTCAATCGCTTGCCAATAATCAAGTTGATCCATCACAGCCGCAAAAATCGACTTCTTGGTATAACGACCTTTTTTGTCCATGGTGCCGACAGGGCGTGACATCAAGATTTCCAAGGCTTGAGCGATGTTATCAATGGCATGAATATGGAATTGACCTTCCTCAACCGCAGTGATGACATCTTTACGTAGCATCAGATGCTGCATATTTTGACGCGGAATAATAACCCCTTGTTTTCTGGTTAAACCTTGTAATTTACAAGCATCAAAGAAACCTTCAATTTTTGCATTGACACCGCCAATCGGTTGAACTTGACCCAATTGGTTCATAGAACCGGTAATTGCCCATGATTGATCGATGGGTAATTGGCTAATCGCAGAAATCAAGGCAGACAATTCAGCAACGGTGGCACTATCGCCATCGACTTGACCATAACTTTGTTCAAAGGCAAGGGCAGCTGAGAAATGTAAAGTTTGTTCGCGACCAAAATGCGCTTTTAAGAACGATGACATCAATAACACGCCTTTGGCATGTAATGAGCCACCAAGCTCTACGCTGCGTTCAATATCTAGAATATCGCCACCGCCTTGATATACCGATGCAGTTAAACGAGAGGGTAAACCAAACTCAACATCGGCATATTGAATCACCGACAATGCATTGATTTGTCCTAGACGATGACCCCGTGTTTCAATCAGTTGTGTACCACGACTGAGATCTTGCCAATAGAGTTCGCGTAAATAACCCAAACGATATTTACGGTGATCGAGTGCTGTATTGATATGTTTCTCAGATACGATTTTATCATCTGCTTTAAAGGCATGATGATGTGCTTCACGAATCAAATCACCCAAGGTTAGGGCATGTAATGACAATGAACTTTGGTCTTCAGCTTGACGGCTTGAATCGGTAAGCAGTGCTGCTAATGCTGAACGATCAAACGGCAATAACTTGTCTGCTTGCACATAATCGGCAATCAGTTGCATATAAGCCTGCTCATTATTGTCATTACGTTGTAATGTATCTGTAAAGTCGGCACGAATTTTAAAAATACTGCCAAGCTCAGGTTCAAGCTCTAAAATATCATAATAAATTTCAGGTTCCGCAAGTAATATTACTTTGATATTCAAAGGAATAGATGCAGGCTCTATTGATATACTTCCTGTTAAAGTCAGCATATGCTCAAGCGAAGACAGCTTAAGATGCCCTGATTTTAAGGCACGTTTTAAACCTTGCCATGCATACGGCTGTTCAAGCAGTTGTTCAGCCTCAAGCATCAAATAACCGCCATTGGCTTTATGCAAGGTACCCGGACGAATAAGGGTGAAGTCAGTGGTAATGGTGCCATTTTGTGTCAGTTGTTCAACATGACCCAATAAATTGTAATGGGTTGGAAAATCTTCAAACAGAACTGGCGCACCGCTATTCGGTTTATTGCTTACAATTACATTGGCTTGATAGCGTGAAGGCACACGACTGAACAAAGCCGGCGTGAAATCATCCTCTTCTTGTTCAAGTACAATTTCAACATTACTAATAATGTCTTCAGCATAATGCTTCAGATATTCTTCTAAACCTGCCACATCTTTAAACTTGGCAAGAATTTGCTCCATACGTGGCATGACCACTTGTTTGGCAATATCACGATTTAGAATTTGCACTTGATCACGGGCATCATCTTCCAAATCACCCAAATGTAAGCCAAGACGTTCTAATTTTTTGTCCATGTAACGCATATGGGTGGCGATTTCAGCACGATCTTTATTGCTTAGCGCATTGAGGTCTTCTTGGGTCATTTCCAAGGCTTGATCGTCGACAAAATGAATCGGAACAAAAGTATGTTCTTCATTGCGAGTAATCAGCTTAAGATCAAATTCTTCGCCTTCGCGGGTCAGCTCAATTAACGCTTGATGTTGTTCTTCACCAGTTTGTTGGCGAATAAGTTCAATGCGATTGTGATAGCTTTCCGCGGTAAAACGACGTTCAAGCTGTTTTAAGGTGGTTTGCCAACTCTGATGTAACAGGGCTTGAAATTTTGGCCCTTGACCGGCAGGGAGTTCGAGTGCAATCGGTTGGCGTGGATTTTTAAAATTATTGACATAAACCCAATCATTTGGGGTTTGCATGCTTTTTGCGTGTTGTCTGAGCAAGCGTTTAATCATGGTGCGCTTGCCTAAACCTGCAGTCCCCACGGCAAAGATGTTATAGCCTGAATAAGGGAGGGCAATGCCGGCTTCGACTGAAGCGCGCGCGCGATCCTGACCTAAAAAGTTATTTAAAGGTTTAATGCGCTTGGTCGATGCTGGAATTTTATCAAGCTTCGGAATATGCGTCAGTTGTGTCGATTTTAAACGCGTATGTTCAAGGGTCTTTTCTATTTCGCTTGGTTCAGCTGGCATAGTTTGGGTATCCGAACTGAGGGTTTCTACTGTTGTTATTGTATCGTTGCTGAGAGAAGAATTAATTTGATCGAGTTTTTGCGTCACTGTTTAAGATCCAAAACGAAATATTGCGTGAATTAAGTTTAAGGTATACAGAATTACTTGAAAAATTCAAGCCAACATATCTGTTTTGACCGAAAATAAAAAATTAGCCCGCGATAAAATCATAAATTTTGTTGAAAGATCGGCTATTAAAGGATTGAATAGCAGCTATTGGTTTTTTGCGGAAAATAATAAAGCAATGACAACACAAACGACGGGTTGGAAATCCGCATTTACAGCATTTTTAGATCGACGTGCATTGATCATGCTGTTCTTGGGTTTTTCAGCAGGCATTCCCATTCTGCTCATCTTCTCCAGTTTATCACTTTGGTTAGGCGAAGCGGGCATTAGTAAAAGCGCGGTGACGTTTTTTAGTTGGGCAGCCTTGGGCTACTCCTTCAAATTTGTCTGGGCACCACTCATTGATGAATTGCCAGTACCATTTTTGACCAAACTATTAGGTCGACGCCGTGCATGGTTGCTCATTGCACAAATTCTAATTATTTGCGCCATTGCCATTATGGCATTTTCAGATCCTGCATTAGGGCAAAGTCATATTCATCAAATGGCGTTGGGCGCTGTACTACTTGGTTTTTCTGCTGCAACACAAGATATTGTCATTGATGCCTATCGTATTGAGCTGGCTGAAACACAGCTGCAAACCGTATTGGCATCGACCTATAACGCGGGTTACCGTATTGGGATGATCGTGGCGGGTGCGGGTGCGCTGTTCCTTGCTGCGTATTTAGGTACAGCCAAAGGCAACTATATATACGATGCTTGGAAATGGACGTATTTAGCGATGGCTGCGGTCATGTTGGTGGGTATTATGACTACCTTATGTATTCGTGAGCCTCAGGTTGATCGTGTCCGTAAGCATTATGTACGCACGGATTATTTCCGTCTTGTAGCGGTGTTTTTCTTATCCGTACTTGCTTTTGTTCTCAGCTATATTTACTCAGGCAATATCGTCAATCACACTGTTGAACAGTTTGCCATTACCGATACATTCGCACTCTTTTGCTTTGAAGCTTTACGTTTTATTGGTTCAGGCGTAATGGCTTTTGCAATTGGCGCAAGCTTGGTGAAAATGGGCGCTGTTAATAAACAGATGGCGTATGAAACTTGGGTCAATCCGATCGCTGACTTCTTTAAACGTTATGGTTTAAAACTGGCATTGGTGTTGTTGTTGCTCATTGGTTTTTATCGCATTTCCGATATTATTGCCGGTGTGATTTCCAATGTGTTCTACCAAGATCTAAACTTTAGTAAAGAGCAAATTGCGGAAGCAGTCAAAGTCTATGGTGTGATTTTCTCGCTGCTAGGCGGTTTCTTAGGCGGCTTGCTCGCACAAAAGATGAACATTATGAAATTGATGTTTGTCGGTGCAATTCTCGCCTGTGCGACCAACTTAATTTTTATTGGTTTAGTCAAATCAGGTCAGCCTTTAAAACCCGTTCAGATTTCAGTTGCGAATCAGACCTATCAGACTGAAACAGATGAAGTGGGTTATTGGAACATTAAGATTCCAAGCGAAGTGTTGGCACAAGACAAAGCGATTCAAGTGACGACTGCCTTTGCCAATGAAGCCACTGCAACGCAAGCACCTGTCACGGTATCAATGCCGTATTTAATCCAACAGAATGGCAATGCACAGCTGCAAATTTTACCGATTACCAGTGATAACACGATTACGCTGCATGAGCAGGATGCCACGATTGTGATACGTGGTCAGTATTTGGGGCAAGCGTTAACAGCGGAGCAAAAGATTGTCCTTGAGCTGAATGATGAACGTATTGATGCCAAAGTGGATGAACAAGGCGTCTTTACCGCAGCGATTGTTGCACAAAAACTCAAAGATGCACCGACACATCTGTTGAGTGCGGTGTTGTTGCAGAATGATCAAGCCTTACAACAAGTGACACATGTCTATCAAGCCAATGATCATTTGACCACAGCGCAAGATTTGGATATCAACATTGAGCCGATTGCTGCGATTGATCCCAATAGTAACAGCATGATTGAAGTGACCGGTAAAGTAGTTGAACCCTACAGTAAAGCATGGCTTTATTTTGCGATTATTGTCGATAACCTTGCTGCAGGTTTGGCGGGTGCTGCCTTTATTGCCTTTTTATCAAGTTTAACCAGTGTTTCATTTACCGCAGTACAATATGCTATTTTTAGCTCACTCATGACCTTAACCCCTAAGATTTTAGGTGGCTATTCGGGTACTATTGTCACCAATATTGGTTATCCAAAATTCTTCCTCATGACCACCTTGATTGGTATTCCCATTTTAATTTTGGTGGTTTGGGTGGCAAAATTATTGGGTGAACATCAACGTCAATCGATTCATAAGGATGAATAATATGCGCATGCTGCATACCATGTTACGCGTAGGCAATTTAGAACAGTCATTAGCGTTCTATACTGAAGTGCTTGGTATGACTTTACTTCGTAAACGTGATTATGAAGAAGGTCGTTTCACTTTGGCATTTGTCGGTTATGGCGATGAAGAAAATCATACTGTGCTTGAGCTGACGCATAACTGGGATACCACAAGTTATGATTTAGGCAATGGCTATGGTCATATTGCACTTTCGGTAGATGATGCTTACCAAGCGTGTGAAGAGATTAAAGCGCGTGGCGGTAACGTGGTTCGTGAAGCGGGTCCAATGAAAGGCGGTACAACCGTAATCGCATTTGTTGAAGATCCAGATGGTTATAAAGTTGAACTCATTCAACAAGACCATAATGCACGTAACAACTAAGTTTAGTTGTAAGCGAATGAGATGAAAACAAGCTTGAGGGAATTTCATCTATTGCATTAAATAGTCTCATCCTCAAAGGTGCCCGGAATCTGCTAAGATGACCGGGCATTTTTACGGCACAAAATAAGATGAGGGATAGGAAAGGATGCTTAAATTATTGGCATTAGATCGCTTCACCATACTGCTATTTGTGATGGTGATTCTGGCCAGTGTAATGCCGGTCTCGGGACAAGCTGCTGACGTTTTTGGCTCAATTACCACAGTTGCGATTGCCATTTTATTTTTTTTACATGGTGCAAAATTGTCACGTGAAGCCGTGTTAGAGGGCTTAATGCACTGGAAATTGCATGGCTTGGTCTTCGCCTTTACCTTTGCGCTCTTTCCAATTTTGGGCTTGCTGGCAAAACCAATTTTATTGCCGATGTTGGGACAAGAACTCTATTGGGGCTTTTTGTTCATGTGTTTCTTGCCATCGACTGTACAATCCTCGATTGCTTTTACTTCTGTGGCGCAGGGTAATGTTGCTGCAGCGGTATGCAGTGCCTCGTTTTCGAATATTATCGGGATGCTGATCACGCCGTTATTGGTGGCTTATTTTATCTTGGGGCAGTCGACACATAATTTTGATCCGACCTCATCCATTCTACAAATTACCTTATTGCTGCTAGTGCCCTTTATTCTAGGGCAACTGCTACGTCCTTGGGTTTTCCCACAAATGAAAAAAATGCCGAAGATCGTTAAGGTGTTTGATCAAGGCTCCATTTTAATGGTGGTTTATGGTGCATTTAGCAGTGCGGTCGTGGCAGGGTTATGGCAGCAAGTCAGTTTAAGTACGTTGTTTGCATTAATGGTTGCATGTTCATTATTGTTGACCATTATTATGCTGCTTACGCTATATATCCCACGCGCTTTGGGCTTTAATCGTGCGGATCAAAAAGCAATATTCTTTTGTGGTTCAAAAAAGACCTTGGCGAGTGGCGTACCAATGGCGCAGATTTTATTTATTGGGCAGCCGCTCGGTATGATTGTCTTGCCGATTATGATTTTCCACCAAATTCAATTGATGGTGTGCGGTATCATTGCCAATATGTGGTCAAAACACAGTGACGTGCGGATTGAAGAATAATTCGCATATTCGCATCGCTTGACGTATAATACTGTCCACTTGTTGTGCTTAGCTCTGACGGTATCCGTCTCGGTGGGCCAAAAGAATGGTCTGTTATGGTGTTGATCTGCTTAATTTAAGCTTTCCTCATTTATTGAGAGTGATCAATAGCGATGACAGCTAAACCTTCTTGAATCTAATGGAGAATCGACCATGCGTGCCGATATTCACCCAAAATACGAAACTTTAGTTGCTACTTGTTCATGTGGTAACGTTATCGAAACTCGTTCTGCACTTGGTAAAGAAACAATTTACCTAGACGTATGTTCAGCTTGCCACCCATTCTACACTGGTAAACAGAAGAATGTTGACACTGGCGGTCGTATCGATAAATTCAAACAACGTTTTGCTGGTATGTCACGTTCTGTTAAACGTTAATACCCAAAATGAAGAAAACGGGCTTTATGCCCGTTTTTTTGTGCCTGCTATTTACTGCATTGAATCGCGCAGTAAATAGCAAAGCGAAAACTTAGTGTTCTTGAATATCAATCAGATGATCCAGCTTTTTCTGGAAATAATCACCTTGAATAAAGCGTGCCTCGACATTCCATGCATTCGCAAATAGCGTCATATCATTCAACTCGCGCATAATAATATTCAATGGTTTAATTTCATTGAAAGCAGTGATTTTTTCTTGCAACGTTTCAATCTCAGTATCTGATTTGAGCATATTGGTCAGCTTACGATCGAGTGTTAATGCCGACACCTGAATCTCTTTTAAAAGATTCGCACTGTACATTGATGCGCCAAAGTCACGAACCGCGATACGCGCGCCATGTTCATGCAATACACGGATATATTTCTGTGCATCCTCTTTATTCATCATAATATCTTCTTCAGAGAACTGAAGCGTCAATGGCTGATCCAATTTACTACGAATAATGGTAATCAGTTTAGAGATAAATTCAGGGAAGCTACGATCATTAAATAAGACAGCTTTGTTTAAATTGACAATTAAACGTGCTTCAGGATATTGAGTAATAAAGTTATGCAGTTGCTTACATGACTCAACCAAAATCCAGCGATCAAGTTTAATCGACAGTTCAGGGTCTTCTGCGAGTTCACGTAAACTTGAAATATCGTGCCACTTATTTTCATAAATAAAGCCGCTGGTCACTTCATAGACATAAAGATCGGAATCTTGTTTGTCATAAAGCTGTTGATATTTCAGCAAAATATCACCGCGCTCTAGGCATTCACGTAACGCAAATAAAATGGAAACGGAACCTGTCGCTAAAATACCTGATGATTGACTTTCCTGTGGCTTAATCGTATCAGTAGGTCGTTCTTCAAGACTAAATTCAATTTTAGGGGTTGGCGTTGGTGCTTGAATATCAAGGCTAAATTCTGCAGATTGTTGATTTTGCGGTAAAGCAGTATCAAAGGCTTTGGCAATCACTTGTTCTAAATGCGCATCATCACGGATATCGCTGTCTAGAATGTGATAACCCATACGCAATTTGAGTGGATACGCACTGTTATTGGCGTTTAGCAACTGAGGTTTAGCCAACGCAGATAAACTAATTAATTTTGAGTCGAGTACCGCAGGCGAGTCCGCTTGGAACAAGCCAATATAGGCTTGGTGATCCAGCTTAAATAACGGTACATGCGTTTGATCTTTGAGGAAGTTTTTAATGCCGTCAAAGTATGCAGAGAAAGTTGCCCAATCTGCATGTAAAACTTCAGATTCCACTGCAGCCAGTGAGAAGATGACCAAGGCATTGATTGGCGCGGGATCTTTCGCAATTTCTCGTTTTAACTGTTGAAGCGTACTTGGTTTCCCGATTTGATTTGCAGGGCTTGGCGCTGTGGCTGCTGATGTTTGCGTATCAATGGTGATCTGCAAGGCATCTTCTTCAACATTGGATGCTAAAAATTCGAGCTTAAGCGGATTCGCAGCCGTGAGATTGGCGTTATTACTGTTGATCTCCAAGCCACCTAAATCAAATTGACCTTGCGAGATCTTTTTAAAGCGAGTCTTAAACTCATTTAAATCTTGTGGTTGCAACATGTCGAGCAGTGGCAAACCGATAATGTCATCTTCAGACGTTAAGCCAAATAATTTTAAGTAATCTTCATTGGCTTGAATATGAATCCCTTCTTGGATCACGGCAATGGCTTTATTGCTTTCTTCTACAAGCGTTTGTGCTTGGCTTTGTGCTGTTTCAAGTTCTGCCATTAAATGCGCTTGCGTTTGAACAAGACGACTAAATGAAAGCGCGCGCACTAAACCTAAATAGAAACGTTGAGCGAAATCCAAATTTAGAATATCAAAAATCCCTTTTTGCACATACTGCGCGTATTGCTCAGGTTGATAGTCATCCGGTTTTAATAAAATAATCGGTAAATTGGGTTGATTGGACAAACGCACAATACTCAATGCTTGCTCATATTTTAAGTCATAAGCTCGACCAAAAATAATCAAATCCCAATTAAAATTCAGTTGTTTTTCAAAATTTTGCAAATCATCAAGGAGTACAGCATCGACTTGATATTCATTTGAAGTTAATAGATCGCGAATTTGATTAAATCGAATCTGATTATCATCGATAATGAGTAAACGTGTTTCGCTACGTTTTAACTTTTTTGACAATAATGGATTTCTCACTTCAATGCTTCCCATAAATCATTGTTTCTAATTTCATTCAATTGCTTGGCGATAAAATTTTTCACCAAAGGCTCTTCCTGATCATTGAGTAATTCATAATCAAAACGCATAAAGCTTTGTGTAATGAGCTGTGCTTGGGTTAAATAAATTTTCAGTTCATTTTGATCCAAACGCAGATGAATGGTTTGTTTTTCCTTAAAGGTATGTATGCCTGAGACAATAATGCTGGTCGAGACTTGATCAAGCTGCGTGGTTTGGATAATCAGTGCGGGTTGATAGTTAATGGTGTTTTTATCGGTGCGGGCATACACCGCGCATGGAAATAAATCCTGTGCAAGAATTTCTAAACCCAGTTCTAAGCTTTTTTCAGTCGATTGCTTAATCCAGCGAATCACACCACCGCGCCATTGGCTTTGGGTGTTTTCCTGTACCAAAATAAATTCACCGGTTTTAAGATTGGCAGGGGTGATCCCTGTCCATTTAATCCGATAACCATTCACACTAATATCCAGAACTTCAGCGTTATGAATCTGTTTTGCTTCGCGATCTAATGCCTTAATACTACTAAACGCACTTGGTAAAACAGCTTCAGCGGAACTAGCCATACTGCTTTGGCTTTGGAATTTATAATTGGTCGCGACGGTATTTAAGGTCTCTTGGAAGTTTTTACCCTTAGATAGATAAAAATGTGCTGCTGTTAAGCCAAAGCAAATATTAATTTGCGCAGAATACTCATAACGTTCATGGCGACGTTCAGCCGTGGTCGACAATAAGGTGTGTAAATGAAAATGCAGAGCAGGTGTTAAAAAGAGTTTTTCATTCCGACTTAAACTTTGATTATTCTTCGATTGGGCTGTCGAAATATGTTCCATTAAGTTTTGCGTTGAAATAAAAATATTGGCTTTGTAGTGACTGCCTTGGCGCGTATTAAATAGTGGGGGATGATCTTTACTTGAGTCTACGATATAACGCGATAAAGTCGATTCTTTTGGTAAAATTTGAATCAGTTTTGCCCACTCGAAACTACATAAGAACAAGCCTTGAATTTCAGCTGGACGAATCTGATGAGTATTAAAAATTTCTAAAATGATCAATTGGGCATAGGCTTGCGCGATGTTTTGAATATCATGCTGCGTACCCAGCACTTGATTGATATTGCTGACATAAAAATCATGCTGCATGGCACATTCAATCAGTTGATGTGCCGCTAACCATTGCCCCATAACAGGTGAGCTATACAACATATGCTGTTGATACAACAGTAAACTCAGTTGCTGCAACGCATAATAAATTGATACCATGCGTGCTGTTTCAAGGCGTTTTTTAAAACTCAGTTTAAAAATGGAAAACTTGTATTCATTGAGCTGTAACTGACAGCGTTTCGCAATATCAATATAAATTTTGGCAAAGTGACTACGCAGCAACATCGCCAATTCAATGATTTGATCATTGCGATCGGTGGTAATTAAGCCTTGATTGACAAAATGTTTTTCAAGGCTGGTCAATACATTTTCGAGGGTGGGGTGTAAAACCTGAATCAGATCAAATCTTAAGCTTTCTTCACAATCAAGTTCAGCAATTTCTAAGAGCGCACTAAACAAAGACTTAGAGGATGTCCCTAATTGTAAAATAGAGATACCTGAGACCCATTCTTGCAACGCTTTGGCACTGGTGTGACAAAAGCTCAGCTGAGCCCGTTTCTTTTCCGTCGGTGTTTGAAAAATATCAGAAGTATGTGTGCTCATCTTTATTATTTAACTCGAAAATGTTGAAACCCCAAAAAGCGGTGTCTTATTTTTTTCGCCCGCTATTTCCCGTACCAATTTAGGAACCAAATATCCCGGAAGGCTCGCTAAAAGCTCGGTATAAATTGTATTGATTAGATCAGGATCTAAATCAAAATGATGTGCGCCTTTGACTTTATCAAGGACATGTAAATAATACGGCATCACACCTGCATCGAATAAACGATAGCTTAAATCGGTGAGAACTTCTGCAGAATCATTGACCCCACGCAATAATACGGCTTGGTTCAGCACCGTGATTTTGTGTTCAGATAACTGATTAAGTTTAGAACAAGTAAAATCATCTAATTCTGATGCATGATTTGAGTGTACCACTAGAATAATGCGTAGCCTACTGTTTTTTAACACGCTTAAGAGTTCATCATCGATTCGATTTGGGATCACAATCGGCACACGTGAATGAATTCTTAAGAATTTAAGTTGAGGCAAGCTCTCGAGTCGTTCAATCCATAATTGCAATTTTCGATTCGATAAAGTCAGCGGATCGCCACCACTTAAAATCACTTCATTAATATCGGTTTGGCTCTCAATATAGCTTTTAATATTGAGCCAATCGTCATTTTTAGGCAGATTTTCTTGATAGGGAAAATGACGACGGAAACAGTAACGACAATGAACGGCGCACGCACCCGTTAAAGTCAGTAAAAAACGTGATTTATATTTATGCAGTACACCGGGTTGCTGGTTGGCTTGTTCTTCGCCTAAGGGGTCAGTCACAAAACCCGGGTAATCTTCAAGCTCAAGATGATGCGGCAATACTTGCAATAAAAGCGGATCTAAGGGATTACCCACTTGCATTTTTCCGACGAATGCACGCGGCACACGTAATTTAAATTGTTCAGTGGCTAAAATTGCCCCTGACAATAAATCCTCAGCGGATAAATTTAAAAGTTGTAAAAGCTCCTGAGGGTTGGTCACAAGGTCGCTGAGTTGAGATTGCCAATGTTGCTCTTGATATAAAAACTGTGTCATGCCTGATCTATAACTATGTCGGGAGGGCGCAAATACATGCTCAATCACCATATTTTAACAGAATGTCGCCTCACAAAATTCGTCTAAATTGAGGAAAGCCTAGATTTACAACACTGACGATAGATTCAAGATAAGACAGCATTTTCTAAATTTGAATGTCACGATTCTACAAGAAAATTTATGTATGGGCGTAACTTAGACAGCTTCATGCTTGGAAACTAGATTTTTTCATTGCGGCATGGTGTATTGCTCATTTAGAATACGCATCATTAAATGAATGTGCATGTGGCACACTATGTTCGGGGCATGCCTGCTAATGAATGACCCCAGAACTGCCCATAGCATCAATAGATTAAAGTTAGTAAGTTTGGAGTGAGCCAATCATGGCCTATTATTCTACGAACGATTTCAAGTCTGGCCTTAAGGTTATGCTTGATGGTAACCCATGTTCAATCATGGAAAACGAATACGTAAAACCAGGTAAAGGCCAAGCGTTCAACCGTGTTAAATTACGTAACCTTCGCAGCGGTAAAGTACTCGAAAAAACCTTTAAATCAGGTGAAAACTTAGAAGCTGCTGACATCGTAGAAGTAGAAATGGAATACTTGTACAACGATGGCGAACTTTGGAACTTCATGGATCCTGTTACATTTGAACAAATCGCAGCTGACAAAACAGCAATGCGCGATGCGGCTAAATGGTTAAAAGACGATTCAAACGAAAAATGCACGATTATGTTGTTCAATGGCGTGCCTTTAAACGTAAGCGCACCAAACTTCGTTGTGCTTAAAATCGTTGAAACTGATCCAGGTGTACGTGGTGATACTTCAGGCGGTGGCGGTAAACCTGCTAAACTTGAAACTGGTGCAGTTGTACGTGTTCCATTATTTGTACAACAAGAAGAAAGCGTTCGTGTAGATACACGTACGGGTGACTATTTAGAACGTGCTTAATCGTTTAAAAATAGACTATGATCAGAAGGGATGATGTAAATCATCCCTTTTTTAATGCCAAAGTATTACAGGCAGAAAATAAGAATAAGCGTAAAGTTGCACAACAAACAGCAGGACCTCAAACAAAAAATTGCTGGTTAATCTGCAACAGATCTGAGGGATTGACATGGAAAAGATTCAACAGAAGTCAACGATGACTTCTAAAATGATTTGGCTGCTTGTTGCCATTGTAGGTGCGGTTTCATTTGGCGTACTTGCCTTAAGTCGTGGTGAAAGCGTAAATGCCATTTGGTTGGTGCTTGCAGCAGCCTGTATTTATAGTATTGCATATCGTTTTTACAGTTTATTTATTGCCAACAAAGTATTTGAGCTAGACGGACGCCGTCTCACGCCAGCGCATCGTCTGACCGATGGTCTAGATTATGTACCGACCAATAAAAGTGTTTTGTTTGGTCATCACTTTGCTGCGATTGCAGGGGCAGGTCCGTTGGTGGGTCCAATTCTTGCAGCGCAAATGGGCTATTTGCCAGGCACAATTTGGCTTTTAGTCGGTGTGGTGCTCGCAGGTGCGGTACAAGATTTCTTGGTACTGTTCATCTCGACCCGTCGTGATGGCCGTTCGCTCGGTGAAATGGCGAAGCAAGAACTCGGCTCATTTGCCGGTGTCATCGTGATGCTGGGCGCGCTTGGTGTGATGATTATCATCCTTGCGGTATTGGCGCTGGTGGTTGTGAAAGCATTGACCAACAGTCCTTGGGGCGTATTTAGTATTGCAGCCACTATTCCAATTGCGATCTTTATGGGTATTTACATGCGCTTTATCCGTCCGGGTAAAATTGCAGAAGTGTCCATTATTGGTTTCGTATTGATGATGCTTGGTATTATCTACGGTGAGAATATCGCGCAACATCCATATTGGGGTGCATTCTTTACGTTATCGGGTACAGAACTGACCTGGGCTCTAATTATTTATGGCTTTGTCGCATCCGTGCTTCCGGTGTGGTTATTACTTGCACCGCGTGATTATTTATCAACGTTCTTAAAAATTGGTGTGATTGCAGGTTTAGCGATTGGTATTGTCTTTGCAATGCCAGAGATGAAATTACCCGCTGTGACGCAATTTATTGATGGTACAGGTCCTGTCTTTGCAGGCTCAATGTTCCCATTCTTATTTATTACCATTGCTTGCGGTGCGATTTCAGGTTTCCACGCTTTAGTCTCTTCAGGCACAACCCCCAAATTGGTCAATAACGAACGTGATATTCGTGTGATTGGCTATGGTGGTATGTTGATGGAATCTTTCGTTGCCATCATGGCGCTCATTTGTGCTGCAGTGCTTGATCCGGGTATTTACTTTGCCATTAACTCACCTGCTGCATTGTTAGGTACAACGGCTGAAACTGCTGCTGAAGCGGTGCGTACACTTGGGTTTGTCGTAACACCTGAAGCTTTAACCATGTTGGCACATGAAGTGGGTGAAAGCTCGATTCTGTCGCGTACAGGTGGTGCACCGACCTTCGCCATTGGTATGGCGCATATCATTTCAGAGATTTTCAATAGCCGTGCCATGATGTCATTTTGGTATCACTTTGCCATTCTGTTTGAAGCACTCTTCATCTTAACAGCGGTAGATGCAGGTACACGTGCATGTCGTTTTATGGTGCAAGATACAGTCGGTATTGTGATTCCTGCGGTAAAAAAATCATCTTCATTTGTAGGAAACTTGATTGGTACAGCAGTCGCTGTAGCAGGTTGGGGCTTCTTCGTCTATCAAGGTGTAGTTGATCCGCTGGGTGGGATTAACAGTTTATGGCCACTCTTCGGTATCGGTAACCAAATTTTAGCCGCAATGGCGCTGATTTTAGGTACGGTCATTTTGTTCAAAATGAAGAAAGAAAAATATGTTTGGGTGACCATCATTCCAACTATTTTCTTATTCATCACCTCAATGACAGCCGGTTGGCAAAAGATTTTCCATGAAAATCCAAAAATTGGTTTCTTGGCACAATCTGAACGTTTTAATAATGCAATTGCCAATAATGAATTGTTAGCACCTGCAAAAAATATGGCAGAAATGCATACAGTGGCAGTGTCTAATCAGATTAATGCAGGTTTATGTGCATTCTTTATGATTGTTGCGATTGTGATGCTCATTGCTTCCATTAAAGTGGTTCGTCGTGCATTGGCAAATCCTGAACCCTCAGTTAATGAAGGTGAAGCGATTTACCGCGATCCTGAACATATTAAGGCGCAAGCGCACCATTAAGGAGATGGGCATGAATCTTAAATTTGCTAAAAGTGGTAAAACGATGATTTATAAAATCATCAAAATGACCGTGATGTCGCAAAAAGATTTAATTCTCAATCCGAAGAATTGGTCGAGTATTGCAACTTTGTGGCAACGTTTACAGCAAAGCTTCCGTTTGATGGTTGGAGTTCCTGATTATCAAACTTATTTGGAACATATGCGTAAGCATCATCCTGATTTGGAAGCGATGGATGCCAAGACTTTTTATCGTCACTGCGTGGATGCACGTTATCCATCAGCAGGTGGGGATATGAAGAAATGCCCTTGTTAAGTTTATGATTTAGAAAAAAACGCCTTTCGGGGCGTTTTTTATTTGCTTAAATTTTGAGTGATGCGTTAGTCTTTAGAGATCGAATAACAAGATAAAAAACATGTCTGATTTTGTAGAAGTTTTTAAAATGATTTTGGAAAATCCATCACCATTGCTCATTTGTATGGTTGTCTCTGTTTTAGTCATCTATAAATCAAGAGATTTATTGGATATATTTTTTCAGTTAAAAGATATTAATAAGAAAAGAATCATACAAAGACTTGAAGAGACAAAGACTTTGAGTGAAAAAAATTATTTAGATTCAAGTTTAAATCGCAACTATGACCGTTTTTGTGAGGAAGCACAAATACATGCGATTATCGGTTGTCGGTATTGTTCTAAGGAGATGGCTAAATATATTTTAACGCGTAAAAATATTAGTAGAGCAATCAGAATTTATCATCGTGTTAAAGATAATGTGGAAGTAAAAGATGGCAAAATTATGCCAATAACTCCAATGAAAAATTGGAGAATTAAACTTAATAGTTAACCCGAATCGCGGATAAGAAATTAACTTGAAAAATAGAAGGACTAGAGCCATCAGTTGAGTTACCACACAAAACTTAAAACTCTAGTCCCGATGTTTAATAGTACCGAATTATTTTGCTTAATTGATGATTTCTTTCTTAAATTTGAAGCAACCTACTGGAATTTTCTTAAGCAAAGTAATCGTTCCTTAAGAATCAGAACTGCTCATTTAACCATTTCAGAAATCTGTTTTATCGCTATTTGGTACAAATGTTCTCATTTCAATAATTTCAAAGCATTTTTCATTTGGTTAAAAGAAGATAAAAACCATTTATTTAAGTATTTGCCTTGCTATCAAAGGATGATTCATCTGATCAATATGCACCAATTGGCTCTACACGCTTTACATGTGGTGCTGATGAAAGACCAAGGTACACAATATTTATGGATTGATTCAACAACTCTGCCAGTTTGTAAAAATCAACGTATTCAACGCCATAAATCTTTAGCTAAAATTGCATCTCGTGGTAAAAGTTCAATGGGCTGGTTTTATGGCTGTAAATTGCACATTGCAATGAACCAATTTGGTGAAATTGCTTGTTCTGCTTTATCGAATGGACATGTTGCTGACATAAAAATGGTTGAGAGACTCGTTAAAGAGGTGGAAGCAAAGTTGTATGGAGATCGTGGCTATATTAGTCAAGAACTGAAGATTAGATTAAAAGAGCAAGGCATTGATTTAATTACCTATCATCGAAAAAATATGCAGGCTACACAACTTTCTGAGTCAGATAAATATCACTTAAAACAGCGCAATAAGATAGAGACTTTATTCAGTTTATTGAAAGGTCAGTACAATTTAGTGACAAGCAAAGCACGTAGTGTTCATGGATTTCTAGGAGGGATTTACGCGTCCTTGTGTGCATATCAACTGATCCATAAAAATAAGCCAACAATTCAAATTATGGAGTCATCGGCTTAAACAGGATTCGGGTTAGTTATGGCGGTATATTTTTTTATATTTCATTTATCTTGCTTGGAGCAGCCCCATTCATATTGGTTATGATGGGTAAATTGTTTAAAGTGAATATGAGTCTATCATCTTCATACTATTTAGATGCATCCATCATTTTTAGTCTATTCTTTATCATGGGTTTTATTTCACTGTATCAAAGCCTTAAACCTGAATTTTCAGCATTGTTTTGTGAGTTAGAAGCCAATGAAATTGATTTAACCATCTGTGATTCAGAAGATAAAGCAGCCTAAATAAAAAAATAAGTATTGTAGTAAAAAAATTACAATCTTTAGAAAAAGCATAAACTTGTGTATGTTAATAAAATGATAAAAATGATTCGGAGAGTAGTGTGATTTGGGGCATGAAACAAAAAGAAAATGCTGACTTAAGACAACAAAATGAAATGCTCGAGCAGAAAATAAAGGCTTTTGCCCCTCAAATCCAACGATTCCTCAGTGAAATTAACGCCATTGTATTAGACAAAGAGCAGCAAACAACGTTAGCGTTATGCTGCTTAATTGCAGGTGGGCATGTTCTATTCGAGGACTTACCTGGCCTTGGTAAAACCACGTTGGCGAGTAGCTTGGCTCATTTAGCAGATTTAAAGTTTCAACGAATTCAATTTACCAATGACATGCTGGCAAGTGATGTAATTGGCATTAATATGTTTAATCAAAAAGAACATCAATTTGAGTTTAAGCAAGGTCCAATTTTTACTCAAATCTTACTCGCTGATGAAATTAATCGCTCTAGTCCTAAAACGCAAAGCGCACTTTTAGAAGCGATGGAAGAAGGGTTTACCACGGTGGATGGTCATCGTTATGAATTACCCAAACCATTTTGGGTCATAGCCACACAAAACCCATTATTTCAAAGTGGCACCTATGCTTTGCCCGAGTCACAACTTGATCGTTTCCTGATGCGGCTATCTTTAGGTTATCCATCAAGGCAAGCGGAGAAAGTTTTATTACAACAAGAATCGCGAGCGGCTTTAATTTCGATGCTGACGCATGTCTTTCATGAGCAAGATATTTTGCAATTACAAAGTCTTGTACAGCAAATTTTTGTCAGTGATGTAATGCAAGATTATTTACTCGATTTGGCGGCAGAAACACGTAAAAAACGTCATGGACTCTCCACCCGTGGACTATTGGCATTGAAACGCGCTGCACAAGCTTATGCATTGATTCAACAACGTGCCTTTGTTACGCCTGATGATATACAAGCCGTATTTGTAGCAGTCGCATCGCATCGTATTGGTTTAAGTGAAATTGAAACTGCGCAACTTTTGCAACACGTCGCTGTGAGCTAAAAGGAGCATTATTGTGTCCAAAGCTTGGCAAATGTGGCTAAAAAAACGCTTTCAATATCATCAGCCTAAAACGTTATCACAACGCGATGTATTAGTTTTTATCTATCGGCAAGGTTATTTATATCTTGTTCTTATTTTTATCAGTTTTATTGCGGGTGTGAATTATGCCAATAATCTGATTTTAGGTTTTTGTTTTCTCGTCAGCGCCGTCTTATGTATTAGTTTTTATCTGACTTTTAAACAGTTACATGGTTTGAAAATAGAATTGGTCGCAGAGGAGGTTGGTCAAGTCGGTCAAGCTGCACAATTACATTGCTATTTTCATCAACCGATCAAATAAGCCAGATATTTATATCTTGAATGTGGCGAGCATGTTGAAAAAATTTATCTTTCAGAAATAAGGCAGCAGATGAGTCTGACCTTTTATAGTGAAAACCGTGGGTTATTTGAATATCCAAAGATCAAACTTTATTCTGTATATCCTTTTGGATTGGTTCGGGCATGGACGTATTTTTATCATCAAAAAAAAGCATGGATTGCACCGAAGGCAGAATTGGTATCGACCGATCATAAGACAACCAAAAATAGCCAAGAATCCGATTTGGATGAATATCGAGAGCTGCGTAATTATCAGTTAGGAGATTCCTTACATGCGGTTTCTTGGAAACAAGTCGCACGTGGACAGGGCATGTATATCAAAGTTTTTGAGCCACATCAGGATGAGCAAAGTCTAGAGATTTGCTATGAACAAATGCCAAGTCAATCGCATGAGCAAAAACTACAATATATGATGGGTTTAGTCGAACAATGTGAACAGCAACAAGCGGCTTATCGTTTGCAATTACCGCAGGCAGAATTAGAACTCGGGGTGGGTGATCAGCAATTACATAAAGCCAAAATCTTATTGGCGCAGGCTTAAATCATGAATGCCGATATCCGTACACCGATCTTACTCAGTCTGAGTTTAATCTTACTCACTCAAGTGGCTTTTTTAGCTGTACCTTTAAGTGTTGTTTTAGCAGTTGAATTGGCTTGTTTATTCTATTATCTGAAAAAGCAAAAGCTCATTCCGAAAAAAATCACATTTTTACTGACATTAATCGCCGTTATTGCAATCTATAGCCAATATAAGAGTTTTATTGGTGTCGATGCAGGTGTGGCGGTATTAACGACATTTATGTTTGCCAAAGCATTAGAAAGTAAGAATAAACGTGATTTTATTATTCTTTTTAACTTTGCTTTGTTTGTGGCTGCCAGTTCATTTTTATATAGTCAAAGTTTTTGGATGGCATTGGCGGTTCTTCTATGTTTACTCAGTTGTATGGTGGGGCTGTATCGCATTCAGGTTTCAGAATTTGAAGCATCTATGCCTTCACAAACATCATCAGCTAAAGCACTCTTACAAGATTTAAAACATGTCGGGCGCTTTGTGGCACTGGCTTTTCCATTTTTTATTTTACTCTTCATGTTTTTCCCACGCTTGCCACCACTTTGGCATATACCAATTCCCGAAAATAAGGCAGTGACAGGCATTAGCGATAGTATGTCGCCAGGAGATATTGCATCACTCTCGCAATCGAGTGCATTGGCATTTCGGATTATTGGAGATATTCAGCGCTTACCAAAGCAGACTGATCTGTATTGGCGTGCATTGGTTTTGGATGAATATGATGGGCAAAAGTGGACGAGTCATTTTGTAAATCAACAACCAACACAAATTTCGGTCAAAAATACAGATGTTTGGAATTATCAATATTTAGCGGCTGACACATCTGTACTTTGGATTATGGGATTAGATCAGTCCATTCCGCATGAACGTTACTATTTCAATCGCCAAGATGGCAGCATTGTACCGCGTCGTCTCACACAGCGCGTTGAGCCTATATCATTACAGTGGGTGGGTACGCATGATACGATGCAACAACCTGAGTATATCTATCGAATTAATACCAAGATTCAATCCAATTTAGATTTGAAATCTCAACAACTTGCTACGCGTTTATATTCAGAAAGTCAGCAAGATGCCAAACGATATATACAGAATGTGTTGAATTGGTACAGACAAAATAACTTTGTCTATACCTTAAATCCGGGCATCTTAGGGCACAACCGAATTGATGATTTTTTATTTAATTCACGCCAAGGGTTTTGTGAACATTATGCTTCAAGTTTTGTCATGTTAATGCGTTTTGCCGGTATTCCTGCACGTGTTGTGACAGGCTATCAAGGTGGGCAGTTGGCACCCGATGGCAAGAGTTGGGAGGTAAGGCAACTGGATGCACACGCATGGACAGAAGTATTGCTCGATGGACAATGGCAAAGGATTGATCCAACCGCGGTGATTTCTGCACAACGTATTGAAAATGGTATGCAAACCTTAATGCAGCAGGATGCCAGTATTTTTGGTCAAGAAAATAGGTGGTCGCCCCATCGTTTTCAACTATTGACTAAAATGCGGATTTGGGGAGATTACGCATCGTACCAATGGCAAAGTAAAGTGGTGGGTTATAACAGTGAGTCTCAGCAAAAATGGTTTGAAAAATTAGGACTAAAATCCACCTATATGGCTATTTTGACGCTATTTAGTGCTGTGCTCTTTTTAATGTTGCTTTATTTCACTGTTATTTCTTTGAAAAAACGTCATTCCGTTTCATCTTTGGATCGTGAGATTGATCGCTTTAACAAACAATTAAGTTTTGAATTAAAAAGGCAATCGAATGAAACCTTTCGTCAGTGGCTGCAACGGATATCACTTGGTGTAGATGATGAAAAACGTATGAAGTTCATGCAAACCATACAGATTTATGATCGGGTCATGTATGCAGGGTCAGAGAAAAATGATGCAGATCTAAAGGAATTCAAAGGCTTGCTTAAATATTGTGCATTCATTTTAAAAAATAAATGAAAACACTTGTCTTTAGTTTCATATATTTATAATATGCGAAGCATTCTAGGTGTATAGCTCAGTTGGTTAGAGCGCTACGTTGACATCGTAGAGGTCAGCAGTTCGAGTCTGCTTATACCTACCAAGATACTAAAATCATAGATTGTTACATAACCTTATATGATTAACTAAGCCTTAAACTACAATAGTTTAGGGCTTTTTTATTGCCTTGTATAAGCTTGCTTGATCTCATATAACACGAAATAACTTGTACACTATTGTGTACACAGATAAATTATAGAACTCAGTGTACAAGAATTATTATTATGAAAAGATCAGAAGTAAAGGTGGGTAAACGTCTATCAGATACGACTTTAGAGGCTTTAGAGCCTGATCCTAAAGTGAGTGAATATAAAATTCATGACGGCGATCATCTTTACTTTCGTGTACAAGCGAATGGTAAGAAATCATGGGTACTCAGATATAAGAATAATGAGGGAAAGTGGGCTGTATTTGGTCTTGGATCTTATCCTAGTGTGAGTGGTGCTTTAGCAAGGAAAAAAGCAAAAGAATTTCAAATAAGGCTATTCAATGGCGAAATTATTAAAACAAAAAATGATATTCGTTTGGAGAAAAAGATAGATCAAGAATATTTATTTAAGAATTTAATGGATACATGGTTAGCCACTAAAAAAAATAATTGGGGTGAAGCTACCTATAGTAAAGCTGTTAAATCAATTGAGCGTCATATCTATCCGAAATTTGGCAATCGGAACTATCAGACAATTGAACCGAATGAATGGTTAACTTTTTTTCAGTCTTTACAGAATGATTTAGGTATCTTGACGCAAGTTGAAAAATTAACGGCTTATTGCCGTAGTGCTTATAATCTTGCTAAATTCAATCAAAAGATTACTTTCAATCCATTGGAGGGCATGACCGAGTTTTTAGCAAAACGCCAAAAGAATAATATGAAACATGTGGAGCTTGAAAAATTACCTGAATTATTAAAAGCGATCCGATCTAATCCATCACGTCCTATTGGAATTGGTTTAGAGTTAATGGTCTTACTCTTTCCACGACCATCTGAGTTAAGAGAGGCGTTATGGAGTGACTTTGATCTAGATAAGGCAATATGGGTTAAACCTGCGGAAAGAACGAAAACAGGCGTAATTCATGGCGTACCATTGCCACATCAAGCCATTACATTATTAAAAGAATTGGAAAACTATAAAACAGCGTCCGACTTTCTTTTCCCAAGTCGTGATAGTTATGAAAAGCCAGTCAGTGATATGACGTTCAATACAGCCTTAAATCGTTTGGGATATAAGAACAGACAAAATCCGCATGGTTTTAGGCATATTGCGAGTACTGCTTTAAATAATCAGTTTAGTGATAAGTCGCAAGTCGTAGAAGCTTGTTTGGGGCATATTAAGAAAGGTGTAAAAGGCGTGTATGACAAGGGGAGTCATTTTGATGAACGTATTGAGATGATGCAATGGTGGGCAGATAAAGTTAATGTAATGGAAGTCATAAAATGAAAATGGAAATAAGCACGCTTAGCATGTATGAGGTTGTCACTGAAATTATTGTGATTTATATGACTTATCCTGAAGATAAAATTAAAAGAGATCAAGCCTTCGCACGTTTTCTTACTAGTTGGATTAACAATAACTCTGAGATTGATGAACGGGCATCTCATATCACAAAATTTGCTAGAGAATATGCTGTTTTATTTCCCTTAGCTCAAAATTATAAAGATCCGAATAAAGGTTACTCATTTAATAAATTAGCTATAGTGGCAAATTTATTAATAACGTTATTTAGGTTAGATGTAAGTAATGTGTCAGTTTCTATGTATAGTGCTTACGGTTTCACTTTAGCTATGGACAAGAAAAATAAATTAGGGAAAACCAAAATAAGTGAGCGCAGATTAAAAGAGTATTGGATGGAATATAGATCAGTCGCCCATATAGCGATGTTTTTTTTATTACATGGAAGAAATGAGGTAACTCAAGAAGAGTATCCGAAATTTATATCCTCTTTATATATCCTTCAAGAGAAGTACAAGAAAATAATTAGTAAAAATAACAATTTTAGCTATGAAATTTGGGAGCTACCAAGTTTAAGCGATTTGAATTGGTCGCTAGGTAGTAGAGAGATACCACAAAGCTTCTATTCTAAAATGATTAAAAGTATCGAAATTCAACCATTTAATGAGAAGGAACTTTTATTCTTAGAAGACTCAAAAAAATTTGTAAGAAACAGTGATCAATATAAAAAAATTGTTAAATAGTGGGGGTGCAAGATTATTTTGCACTTTTTTCAGCTTAAAAAATAGATATTAAAGTGGCTTCTGTATTTCATTTGAACACATGCAGAGGCATACAATGCTGAAAAGATATAACGAAGTCTGTGATTTATTAAGTCTCTCTCGTACTGGGCTGCAAAAGCTCATGCAAAAAGATCCTCTATTCCCTACGCCTTTAAAAATGGGCGACTCTCGGCAAAGCCCTACTTTCTTTATTAAAGAAGAACTAGACGCGTGGCTAGAAACTAAAAAAGCAGAACGTAATGAGGTGACAAAATGAAAAATCTTGTCACTTTAAAGCATGGTTTGCTTATCACCACTGACCTACTCATTGCACAAGCATTTAATAAACGCCCTAGCGATGTAAAACATGCTATTCGTAAGCTTGAATGTCCTGATGAATTTCGCCAACGTAATTTTACGCTCACCTCATATCTTGATATACAAGGCAAGACACGTCCTTGTTACGAAATCACAAGAGATGGCTTCATTCTATTAGTCATGAGTTTCACAGGTAAAAAAGCGATGGACATTAAGCTCAAGTACATTGAAGCCTTTAATTTAATGGAAAAAGAGCTTCATAACTATTCTGAGATATACGAGAAGGTAGTTAGTTATTTTACATTGAGAAAAAATGAAATAAGTAGCTGTGCTAGAGAAATGGCTCATTGGAAAAGAGAGAAGCCTCATATTCAGCACAAAATTTATGAAATTGAACAGTGGTTACAACTGTCATTAGATTTGGAGCAATAGCGATGAATCAAGCTAATACAGAATTTTTTATAAAAGCTGAGGATCAAGGTGGCAGCCAAGATCCCCAATTTAATGCCTTCTTACAACATTCATGCAAAGCACTCAAAATGTCAGATCCTGAGCGTTTAGCACATCCTTTAATCATAGGATATGGAAATCCGAATGTCACGTTATACCTTGCACTTGACAACCTACCTGATGATGATCAGGTAAAAGATAGATTAGGCTTTCCATTATGGACTGACAGTACATTCACAGGGCTATTATTTAAAGCAGATTCATCTAATGAAAAGGATATACATATTGGCGAGGGAAATTTAATACTGAATATAGATGCAGATGAAAGCACTTATTTCGTCACGGATGATATGTATACCCTAATGGTATTAAGTCATGGAAAACATCCAGTACTCTTTGCAAGTCCTAATGACAGAGTGGTATTAAATGATTTTCTACAGAAGAATATTCGCCTATGTTTCATATGTGCAATTCATCAAAAAAACGATTTAAAAAGGCGTTTAAGGCATTTTAATAATGATATTCATGTCATTGGACTAAGTGAGCCAGTAACAGCATTTTCGGAGCAATACGAAGTAAACAGAGAAGTCATGGAGCTATTAAAGGCTGAAATTGATCAAAGTTGGCAAGAGCCAATCAAAATTAGTTCTGAATTGTTGCCTGTGACAAAGTTATCACCTGAAATGTTACCCTCTGAATTTGCTGATTATGTATTTGACGAAGCGAAACGTGCTGACAATATGAGTCCTGATATGGTCGCCGTATGCCTTATGACAGCCTTTGCTTCGGTAGTCGGTGCAAAAGTAGGAATTAAGCCAAAAGCTAATGATGATTGGATGATCATTCCTAATTTATGGGGTGGTATTGTTGCGCCACCGAGTAGTAAGAAGTCTCCAGCCTTTGATGCTGGTACTTATCCGATTAAGCAATTGGTCGCAGAAGCGAAAAAGAAATTCGAGAATGATATTCAGGAGAATGGTGCAGATAGCTTTGTATTAGATACAAAGATAAAGCAGTGCAAGAATAAGTTAGCAGAAGCGGTTAAATCAGAGGATAAAGAGCTAGAAAGTACTTTAAGAGCGGAGTTAATGGAGTTAGGGAAGGTCAGTACATTACAGCCAATATTGCGAAGATACAGTACAAATGATGCAACCCCTGAAGCATTGGCTGAAATTGAAAAGAGTAATCCTAATGGTATTTTGGTTTTAAGAGATGAACTTACAGGATGGTTTGATTCAGTTGATAAAGAGCCTTCAGCAAGAGCTTTTTTCTTGGAGGGTTTTGATGGAAATAAACCTTATCAGTTTGATCGAATCATACGAGGTTCAGGCTATATCGAAAATCATTGTTTAAGCATCTTAGGCGGTATACAGCCTGATAAACTTGTTACTTACTTAGAGCCAAGTATTAAAGGAAGGGGCAATGATGGGCTATTTCAACGCTTTCAATTACTGGTTTATCCTGATGAAACAGAATGGCAATACATAGATCAAAAGCCTAATGTTATTGCGCGTTCTGAGTTGGTCAATTTGTTTACGCAAATAGATAGTATGACGCTAGGCGATTTATCTAATATGGGAGCAGTGATTGATCAGGATGTGAATAGCCGACCTTATTTTAGATTCTCTGAGACAGCGCAAAAAATTTGGGTAGATTGGAGTACTAACTTAAATCAGAAGGTGATTCAAAATGAAGAATATCCAATCATTGCACAGCACTTACAAAAATATCCTAAGCTTATGGCTTCAATAGCTCTAATTTTCCATTTGTTAGAAGGTATTCGATTTGGTTCAGTAGATAGAGTTAGTGAGCAATCGGCATTGATGGCTGTAGAGTGGTGTAATTATCTTGAATCACATGCTCGCCGTATTTATGGCTTAGTCTTGAATGCGGCAACTTCTAAGGCAGCGTCATTAGGATTGCGTTTAAAGAAGTTATCATATACTGATGATTGGATAGTAAATGGATTTAAAGCGAGGGATATACAGCGCAAAAACTGGAAGTCTTTAACTGATCTTCATTCAGTAGAAGCCGCTTTGGATATTTTAGTCGACTATCATTGGTTGAATGTAAAAGAAGTCTTTACAACAGATCGTGGTGGACGACCAACGAAGCAATTTTATATAAATCCTAAAATCTATAACTGATGGAAACAGCACTGACAAAACTGACATAACTTAGGTTGTGTCGGTTTTGTCACTTGATAAAACTTGAAATTTTGATGAAATGAAGGTTTTGTCGGAATCTAAAGGGGGTTATCCAAACTAAAAGAGAGCAAGTGAATTTTGCGACCCCATAAAAGAAGATTGATAGAGTTTTTAGAGTCCCTAAAATAAGTTCAATTAATTTTTTCAGTCCATAAAAAAGAATTATCGGATGCCCTAAAAGGAAGTGGTAATTGCTTTAATACAGTGGAAGTTGGAAAAAAAGGTCAGGTTTTGTCAGGTTCTCCGCAATTAAAAATATTGGAGAACCTATAATGTAAAACCTAATTCCACTTTAGGTTGCTAACATCGAAAGTAAACTGTTTTTTTCCTTCTTGATAAAAAGGTAATTCAATAACTAACTTTTGACTATTTTTTACATTGTTAATAATTTTAGCTTCTGTTTTATCATAGGCTACAAAAAGCGTGTCAGCAGAATGTGTGTCGGGTTCAACCAAAGTAATTGATTCAATATTATTGTTATCAAATTTAAAGGAAGCTTCACAGCTTCTTAACCCACATAAGAATTGCCCCTTTGAGATCATAAGGATCACGTCTACATCGTTCTTATGTTTTCTCAATGTTAAATATAATTCTGATCCACCATTATATGGGAAATCAAAATCAACTTTGTTTTGACTGGTTGTAACTGCAAAGACAGTTTTTTCATTTCTCATTTCGTCATTTTTTTCTGAATACTCCCAATTAGAAGGAGTTTTTTCAATGGTAATAGAGGCGGAGTCAGAAAGTTGCTTTATATCACTGTTAGATTGGGATTGGTTTGTAGTCTGATTTTTTTCATTAGATGATATACACATATTGATAAAAAACATTACGACAAGAAATAAACCGATCCAAGCAAGAATCCCCGTTTTTTTCTTTTGCTTGACTCCACAACTGGGGCAGCTTTCAGCTTTGTCACTTATTGGAGTACCACATTCGTTACATGGCTTGATAGTCATTTTTATTTACCTTATTTTTGATATTTATAGCAAATTAGTCAGTTTTACTAAGTTAATAAGTAATGCTTAAATTTTTAAAACTAGACTTTTTATTAGGAGTAGATTAGCAATAATCTACATTTTAGTTAAATAAATTTAATATACTAGAAATTGTCATAAGCTTTTGATTGAAATTTAAATGTACAAATTTCTTGCAACTATTTTAATTGGTTGGTTGTTATTTCCTTTAGCTCATGCAGACATAATAGAATTAGAACAAAGTGATCGTTCATTAGATAGAATTGATCAATTGACAATGAAGCTTGCAACAGGATCATATGGTAATGAAAGTGAGGGGAGTGAAAATTATAGAGAAAATTTAGATCCGATAAGCAATAAAGATTCACAACAAAATCAAGAACCCTTTCCATTAGTCTTTCAAGAGCATTATAGGAAATTAGGTATCACAACCCTTTATCCAGACTCTCAAGTTAAGTACAGTACAGAAGGTAGAACTTATTTTGAAATCAAAAAATTCAAAAATAATGTATTGATGGTCAGGGATATTGAATCAGATATAGTAACGTTTAGTGATCTTGATGTTGATGATTCTGCTTCAAAATCATGGAATATAAGTTGTAGTGTCGATCAAATTACTGATGAAAAAATATGCATGATTTATAAGTTTGGTGTAAGAATAATGAAATCATCAAAATTAGGTGTATTAATTTCAGTTACTGGAGATACGGAAAAACTCAATACTAGACAGTATCAATATCTTAGAGTTGATAAAAATCCTGCTTTCAAGACTCATAGTCTATTCACTGGAAATGATGCAATAAAAATTATTTCTCAAATGAAAAATGGAAGTATGGCATATACAAGGTTTTATGAATGGTCAGATTCATATGAGGAATCGCTTTCACTCTATGGTTTTTCGGCTGCTTACCAGACTATGAATTTGATGTTTCAAAGGTTGGAATAAGAATGATCTGTACACTCATTTGTACACCAGATGTAGGTTGTATAAAAAAATAAATATTTATCAATATGTTTTGATTTAGTTGGAAGTTGGATATACCTACCAGGATCGCGTTATTTTAGCCACTTTTTAGTGCTAAAATTAAGATAAAAAATAAATAAAATCAATAATTTATATCTATTTTTGTATACTTGAAAATTCCCGCAAATTCCCTGAAATTGAAGCATCTTTGTATCATAAATTTTATAACAGTATTCCTGTCCTATTTATGATTCAAGGTGGTTCTTATGTTTCAGAAAAACATTCAAAAACGCCCACTTAGTGAAAAAATTCTAGCGACTCTACACCCCAAAGATCGAGACTATCGTGAACACGATGGCAATGGCTTGTATATTGTGATAGCCCAAAATAATACAAAGTTTTGGCAGTTTCGCTATAAAAATGCTGATGGGAAATGGGCTTGGATCGGGATAGGTACATATCCACAAATCAGTTTGCTCATGGCTCGGCATAAAGCACATGAATATAGAGAGGCCTTGGCTAAAGGTGAAGATTTAAAAGCACTGAAAAGATTGCACAAACAGCAAAATAAAAAAGAAACTTTATATTTTCAAAATCTCATGTGTGATTGGCTGAATATTAAGGTCAAGCAATGGGGGGAAGTCACCTATAACAAAGCTGAAAAATCGATCTATAAACATCTTATTCCTGCTTTTGGTGGACGAGACTATGTCGATATTTCTGCAAAAGAGTGGTTTGAATTCTTTCAAGGTCTGCAACGTAATTTAGGTATCCATACACAAGTTGAGAAGCTCGTGGCGTATGTGCGCTCTTGTTATGATTGGGCAAAATTTCAAGGCAAAATAAACTCCAATCCCATTGACGGAATGATGAAGTATCTAGATCGCCGCCACAATAATAATATGCGGTTTATTGAAATTGAGGAAATGCCAGTTTTATTGGAAAGAATCCGAACTTGTAAACCACGTGCGATTGGAATTGGTTTGGAATTAATGATTCTACTTTTTCCCCGTCCAAGTGAATTACGCTTTGCACGTTGGGAACATTTTGATTTACAAAAAGCATTATGGACAAAACCTGCCGAAACTACTAAAACACGTCAACTGCATCAAGTACCACTTTCGCATCAAGCCATTCAATTATTAAAAGAGTTGAAAGAAATTCAGCCTGAATCCGACTATTTATTCCCAGGTCGTGGAACGTTACACCAACCGATCAGTAATATGACCTTTAATACCAACTTAAATAAGCTTGGTTATGAAGGGCGACAGCATCCGCACGGGTTTCGACATCTAGCTAGTACAGTGATGAATGAAATGTTTAGTCATAAAGGACAAGTGATTGAAGCATGTCTTGCACATAAGAAAAAAGGGGTAAAAGCGATATATGACAAAGCTCAACATTTGGATGAACGTAGAGTTTTGATGCAATGGTGGGCAGATTTTGTGAACTAATTAAAAGCTTAATAAAAAAATTAGCATTTTTTTCTCCGTTTTATAGGTTTGGGGATGGGATTTTTTTTCTTGTGATATTTCTCGCGGTATATGAATAAGAACGAGATTAATCTCATGAATAGAAATTCAATAACTGCAGTAACAAAAAGAAATGATACTTTGCTCATGTCGCTTGAGAGTGAGCCGAAAGATTACCGATTGCTTGTTCAAGACAAACTGTACCTCTATGTTCAAAAGACAGGCAAAAAATATTGGCAAATCAGATATAAAAAAGCAGACGGTAAATGGAGTTGGTACGGTCTAGGGGTATTTCCAACGATAAATATGAAACAAGCAATTCAATTGGCGAACGAGTTTACTCGTCAATGCGAGGAGGGTAATTTTTCTTTTGGAAAAAATACTCAATCTAATAAATATAAACTGCGTACCTTAATGGACAGCTGGTTGAATGTATCAAAAGGAAAATGGGGTAAAAAATACAATAAATCAGTAGTCAATGCAGTTAAAAAGCATGTGTATCCTGTATTTGGCGAACGTGATTTCAGAAGTATTACATCTCAGGAGTGGTCAACTTTTTTTCTAGGCTTGATTGAAAATCATTTAATGTCAGTCAGGGAGAAACTGTATGGTTATGTTAATTCTGCCTATAGATGGGCGACAATCCAATATAACTTACAGGCAAATCCTTTGCCAGCAATCAACGAGTTTCTTCCTAAATATAAGAGAAGGGAACATGAACATATTGATATTAGCGAACTAGATCAGTTCTTAAAGGATATTCGTGCTTATCCCGTTCAGGATGTCAGTATTGGATTAGAGTTAGTTTTATTGTTATTTCCTAGACATGGAGAAATGCGCCAAGCGAAATGGGAACAATTTAACTTAGAAAAAAAATATTGGATCAAACCAAAAGAGATTATGAAAAATGGAAAAGTACATAAAGTATACTTATCTCACCAAGCTGTAACATTACTTAAAAGATTGAAAGCGATTCAAGAACCTTCAATATATTTATTTCCAAAGCGAGGAAATGTGAATGATCATATGAGTGAGGGGCGATTTACAACGGCGCTAGAAAAAATGGGGTATAAGGATCGGATGACTGTACACGGTGTAAGGTATCTTGCAAGTACCACATTAAATAATGCTTTTAGTGGTAAGTGGCAAGTTATTGAAGCAACTTTGTCCCATAAAAAAGGAGGTGTGAAGGGGGTTTATGATAAAGCAGACCATTTTGATGAGTCGGCTGAAATGATGCAGTGGTGGGCTGATTATATTAATAATCCGAACATAAAGAGAAAGAGTAAAACTAAAATACGAAAAGCATATGGTATCTATAAAACGCCTAGAGTGTATAAAAAACCTAGTCTTTCAATATAGCCTATAAATAAAAAGCCCCTGTAAATAGGGGCTTTTTATTATCCAAAATGAAATTCTGGTACTAATTTTCTGAAAGTATGTTTCACATCATCAAAAGTTAAACTAGGGGATTCATCGAATAAGCTTTCGATCCAAATATAGAGTGCGCGATGATCACTATATGAGCAGTCATCACCTAAGTATTTTGCGAGGTGATATTCATTTGGGATTCCATATTCATGAATCAGTTGCATTAATATTCTACGTATTTCTTGGTCTTTAAACATAAGGCTGAACCTTTATTTTTGTTTACATCTCTTTTTTAATATAGAAATGATGTTGATTCAATTGAGATATGTAACTGAAGTTTAATGATAAAGTTAATTCTAGGTCATGAATTAAAAAGACTAAAATTAACCCGAATCCTGTTTAAGCCGATGACTCCATAATTTGAATTGTTGGCTTATTTTTATGGATCAATTGATATGCACACAAGGACGCGTAAATCCCTCCTAGAAATCCATGAACACTGCGTGCTTTGCTTGTCACTAAATTGTACTGACCTTTCAATAAACTGAATAAAGTCTCTATCTTATTGCGCTGTTTTAAGTGATATTTATCTGCCTCAGAAAGTTGTGTAGCCTGCATATTTTTTCGATGATAGGTAATTAAATCAATGCCTTGCTCTTTTAATCTAATCTTCAGTTCTTGACTAATATAGCCACGATCTCCATACAGCTTTGCTTCCATCTCTTTAACGAGTCTCTCAACCATTTTTATGTCAGCAACATGTCCATTCGATAAAGCAGAACAAGCAATTTCCCCAAATTGGTTCATTGCAATGTGCAATTTACAGCCATAAAACCAGCCCATTGAACTTTTACCACGAGATGCAATTTTAGCTAAAGATTTATGGCGTTGAATACGTTGATTTTTACAAACTGGCAAAGTCGTTGAATCAATCCATAAATATTGTGTACCTTGGTCTTTCATCAGCACCACATGTAAAGCGTGTAGAGCCAATTGGTGCATATTGATCAGATGAATCATCCTTTGATAGCAAGGCAAATACTTAAATAAATGGTTTTTATCTTCTTTTAACCAAATGAAAAATGCTTTGAAATTATTGAAATGAGAACATTTATACCAGATCGCGATAAAACAGATTTCTGAAATGGTTAAATGAGCAGTTCTGATTCTTAACGAACGATTACTTTGCTTAAGAAAATTCCAATAGGTTGCTTCAAATTTGAGAAAGAAATCATCAATTAAGCAGAATAATTCGGTACTATTAAACATCGGGACTAGAGTTGTGAGTTTTGTGTGGTAACTCAACTGATGGCTCTAGTCCTTCTATTTTTCAAGTTAATTTCTTATCCGCGATTCGGGTTAAATTAAATAATCAAATTGACTAAAGGTTAAAATAAAAACATATAGCAATCAAAATTTTATATAGAAATTAATAAAATTGTATTTATGTTTATTTAATGTAATCTTACTGGTTTATTTCTGTAAAACAGAGGGTTGATTCATGTCAAAAGAAATTTTAATTTTAAAAGAAGGCATCAAGACAACTTTAGAGGCTAGCCAAGTAGAAAATATTGTTCAGCAGTCGGAACAGATTATTGTAAAGCTCAAGAATGGTGAGCAAATTATCCTATCTAAAACTGAAAATTTTTCTATTGATGTTTTGGAGAATAATAAAAGCATATTGCGACTAGATTCTTCTAATCTAGAAAGCCTGAGTGAATTAGAAAAATTTTTAGCGCAGGAATCAAATTTTTGGTTCGATAATAAATTTATTACTTATGGTGGCGGTGGACTTTTAACAGCAGGAGTTGTGGCTGCAGCAAGTAGTGGTGGAGGTGGTAGTACATCAGGAGATATAACTCCCCCAGTGACATTGACGCAGGAATTATCTGCAGACAATAAAACCGTAACAGGTACGACTGAAGCAAATGCAACGGTGACGGTAAGTTATAACGGTAAAGTGATTGGCACTGCAGTTGCAGGTACTGATGGCACATACAGCGTGACCTTGGACAAGGTGTATAACAATGGTGAGAAGCTAGAGGTTATTGCAACTGACACAGCCAATAACAGTACAACACCAAATAGCATCATAGCGCCTGATAAAACAGCGCCAGCAAGCTTAACGCAAGCGATCAGTGCTGATGGTCAAACGATCACAGGTACAACTGAAGCTGGCGCAACAGTCACAGCAACATTCAATGGTCAAGTGGTTGGTACAGCGGTTGCAGGTACAGATGGTCAATACACATTGACACTGAATCCAGCATTCACCAACGGTGAACAGCTTGCAGTGATTGCAACAGACAAAGCCAATAACAGCACCAAGCCAAACACTGTCACAGCACCAGATAGCACAGCCCCAGTGACCTTGACGCAAGTATTGTCAGCAGACAATAAAACCGTAACAGGTACGACTGAAGCAAATGCGACAGTGACGGTAAGTTATAACGGTAAAGTGATTGGCACTGCAGTTGCAGGTACTGATGGCACATACAGCGTGACCTTGGACAAGGTATATAACAATGGTGAGAAGCTAGAGGTTATTGCAACTGACACAGCCAATAACAGTACAACACCAAATAGCATCATAGCGCCTGATAAAACAGCGCCAGCAAGCTTAACGCAAGCGATCAGTGCTGATGGTCAACGATCACAGGTACAACTGAAGCTGGCGCAACAGTCACAGCAACATTCAATGGTCAAGTGGTTGGTACAGCGTTGCATACAGATGGTCAATACACATTGACACTGAATCCAGCATTCACCAACGGTGAACAGCTTGCAGTGATTGCAACAGACAAAGCCAATAACAGCACCAAGCCAAACACTGTCACAGCACCAGATAGCACAGCCCCAGTGACCTTGACGCAAGTATTGTCAGCAGACAATAAAACCGTAACAGGTACGACTGAAGCAAATGCGACAGTGACGGTAAGTTATAACGGTAAAGTGATTGGCACTGCAGTTGCAGGTACTGATGGCACATACAGCGTGACCTTGGACAAGGTATATAACAATGGTGAGAAGCTAGAGGTTATTGCAACTGACACAGCCAATAACAGTACAACACCAAATAGCATCATAGCGCCTGATAAAACAGCGCCAGCAAGCTTAACGCAAGCGATCAGTGCTGATGGTCAAACGATCACAGGTACAACTGAAGCTGGCGCAACAGTCACAGCAACATTCAATGGTCAAGTGGTTGGTACAGCGGTTGCAGGTACAGATGGTCAATACACATTGACACTGAATCCAGCATTCACCAACGTGAACAGCTTGCAGTGATTGCAACAGACAAAGCCAATAACAGCACCAAGCCAAACACTGTCACAGCACCAGATAGCACAGCCCCAGCGACCTTGACGCAAGTATTGTCAGCAGACAATAAAACCGTAACAGGTACGACTGAAGCAAATGCGACAGTGACGGTAAGTTATAACGGTAAAGTGATTGGCACTGCAGTTGCAGGTACTGATGGCACATACAGCGTGACCTTGGACAAGGTATATAACAATGGTGAGAAGCTAGAGGTTATTGCAACTGACACAGCCAATAACAGTACAACACCAAATAGCATCATAGCGCCTGATAAAACAGCGCCAGCAAGCTTAACGCAAGCGATCAGTGCTGATGGTCAAACGATCACAGGTACAACTGAAGCTGGCGCAACAGTCACAGCAACATTCAATGGTCAAGTGGTTGGTACAGCGGTTGCAGGTACAGATGGTCAATACACATTGACACTGAATCCAGCATTCACCAACGGTGAACAGCTTGCAGTGATTGCAACAGACAAAGCCAATAACAGCACCAAGCCAAACACTGTCACAGCACCAGATAGCACAGCCCCAGCGACCTTGACGCAAGTATTGTCAGCAGACAATAAACCGTAACAGGTACGACTGAAGCAAATGCGACAGTGACGGTAAGTTATAACGGTAAAGTGATTGGCACTGCAGTTGCAGGTACTGATGGCACATACAGCGTGACCTTGGACAAGGTATATAACAATGGTGAGAAGCTAGAGGTTATTGCAACTGACACAGCCAATAACAGTACAACACCAAATAGCATCATAGCGCCTGATAAAACAGCGCCAGCAAGCTTAACGCAAGCGATCAGTGCTGATGGTCAAACGATCACAGGTACAACTGAAGCTGGCGCAACAGTCACAGCAACATTCAATGGTCAAGTGGTTGGTACAGCGGTTGCAGGTACAGATGGTCAATACACATTGACACTGAATCCAGCATTCACCAACGGTGAACAGCTTGCAGTGATTGCAACAGACAAAGCCAATAACAGCACCAAGCCAAACACTGTCACAGCACCAGATAGCACAGCCCCAGCGACCTTGACGCAAGTATTGTCAGCAGACAATAAAACCGTAACAGGTACGACTGAAGCAAATGCGACAGTGACGGTAAGTTATAACGGTAAAGTGATTGGCACTGCAGTTGCAGGTACTGATGGCACATACAGCGTGACCTTGGACAAGGTATATAACAATGGTGAAGCTAGAGGTTATTGCAACTGACACAGCCAATAACAGTACAACACCAAATAGCATCATAGCGCCTGATAAAACAGCGCCAGCAAGCTTAACGCAAGCGATCAGTGCTGATGGTCAAACGATCACAGGTACAACTGAAGCTGGCGCAACAGTCACAGCAACATTCAATGGTCAAGTGGTTGGTACAGCGGTTGCAGGTACAGATGGTCAATACACATTGACACTGAATCCAGCATTCACCAACGGTGAACAGCTTGCAGTGATTGCAACAGACAAAGCCAATAACAGCACCAAGCCAAACACTGTCACAGCACCAGATAGCACAGCCCCAGCGACCTTGACGCAAGTATTGTCAGCAGACAATAAAACCGTAACAGGTACGACTGAAGCAAATGCGACAGTGACGGTAAGTTATAACGGTAAAGTGATTGGCACTGCAGTTGCAGGTACTGATGGCACATACAGCGTGACCTTGGACAAGGTATATAACAATGGTGAGAAGCTAGAGGTTATTGCAACTGACACAGCCAATAACAGTACAACACCAAATAGCATCATAGCGCCTGATAAAACAGCGCCAGCAAGCTTAACGCAAGCGATCAGTGCTGATGGTCAAACGATCACAGGTACAACTGAAGCTGGCGCAACAGTCACAGCAACATTCAATGGTCAAGTGGTTGGTACAGCGGTTGCAGGTACAGATGGTCAATACACATTGACACTGAATCCAGCATTCACCAACGGTGAACAGCTTGCAGTGATTGCAACAGACAAAGCCAATAACAGCACCAAGCCAAACACTGTCACAGCACCAGATAGCACAGCCCCAGTGACCTTGACGCAAGTATTGTCAGCAGACAATAAAACCGTAACAGGTACGACTGAAGCAAATGCGACAGTGACGGTAAGTTATAACGGTAAAGTGATTGGCACTGCAGTTGCAGGTACTGATGGCACATACAGCGTGACCTTGGACAAGGTATATAACAATGGTGAGAAGCTAGAGGTTATTGCAACTGACACAGCCAATAACAGTACAACACCAAATAGCATCATAGCGCCTGATAAACAGCGCCAGCAAGCTTAACGCAAGCGATCAGTGCTGATGGTCAAACGATCACAGGTACAACTGAAGCTGGCGCAACAGTCACAGCAACATTCAATGGTCAAGTGGTTGGTACAGCGGTTGCAGGTACAGATGGTCAATACACATTGACACTGAATCCAGCATTCACCAACGGTGAACAGCTTGCAGTGATTGCAACAGACAAAGCCAATAACAGCACCAAGCCAAACACTGTCACAGCACCAGATAGCACAGCCCCAGCGACCTTGACGCAAGTATTGTCAGCAGACAATAAAACCGTAACAGGTACGACTGAAGCAAATGCGACAGTGACAGTAAGTTATAACGGTAAAGTGATTGGCACTGCAGTTGCAGGTACTGATGGCACATACAGCGTGACCTTGGACAAGGTATATAACAATGGTGAGAAGCTTGAAATTATTGCTAAAGATCAGGCGGATAATGCAGTAACGAAAAACTTATATGCTCCAATTGCTCAGTTAGAAAATGCAGATGCACACTTTGAATTAGCTGAAATATTTGAAACACAGACGGTATTGAAAGATGACATCGTCTATAGTCAGCAAGATCAAAGCTCGATGTATATTTATGTTGATTTTGAAGTCACAGGTGAAAATTCATTAATTCTTCTCAGCTTAACTAACGCATCGGGCAGTATAAATGGTTCTTATAACTACAGTATCTACGGAAATGGAATAAGTTCTTCTAGTTCTAAAACAATTTCAAGCATAGGTTTAAGTTATCAAGATATTATTCTTGTAGAAGGGTTGGCACCTGGTCATTACACTTTACAGCTCGATGCATATTCTTGGAATACGGATTTTGAGTTAGTCGTAAAACAAGAAAAACTCGTAAATGAATTGGTGTTCGAAGGCTATGAAACTGTAGTCGGTCATATTTTTGCTGATGTAAATGGTAAAGTTTCAGCCCCACAAAGCTATATTCTAAAAGTAGGTGACCAAGAAATCCGAGTTGAAAATGGTAAGGGCGACGTAGAATCCATCACCTATCATACTCAGCATGGTTCTCTTACATTAAAAGCCAATGGCTCTTATACATATCAGTCAAGTTGGTCTGAATCAGGTTTAGATGCAAAAGGTTTGAATGATCAACTCAACATTCAAATTATCAGTATGGATGGTCAAGCCAAAAGTGATTATCAAGTTTATATCACCACGGATATTACACCACCTGTTGCAGGTGAGTTGATCTTTACTAATTTTGAAGATTCTGGCATCTCGGCAATTGACGGCATTACAAATGACGCATCGTTTGATTTATCGATTCAAGGCAATGAGCTAAATAGTACAGTCGAGTATCAGTATTCAACAGATGGTGGTGTGACTTGGACTAAATTTGATCGTCAATTTGATTATTGGGGTGATGGATTCAACTTCTTCGATGAAGGTACATATAGCTTTAGAGCGAAAATAACCGATTTTCTAGGTAATGAAAGCTACACTGATATTAAAACCATTACAGTTGATTTGACTGCACCTGAGTTGCAATCTGTATTTAGTTATGATGCGCAGAATGATCAAGTCATTTTCAATGCACCAAAAGATGAATATGAAGTTTACAAATGGGTAAATGATGAATGGCAGGCTGTGAAGCTGAACAATACGGTAGGTTGGGATTCAGCCAAATATAAAGTTGTTGCAACTGATGTTGCTGGAAATACAGCAGAGATAATATTTAATATTGGTGAAGTTTCTGGAACGTATAAACCTGATTCTTCGGCAGATCAGAATATTATTAAAGGTACTGAGGGAAGCGATTATCTCTATGGAGGTGATGGCGATGATATATTAATTTCATATGGTGCTGGAGATCGTCTGTATGGCGGTAAAGGTGACGATACACTAATTTATGGAGGAAATTCTAATCAATATATGCTTTTACAGGGTGGAGAGGGTGTTGATACTTATATTATTGATAAAAAATTATTAACGAATGGTAGTTACATTCATTTGTTAGATGAAGGGTGGACCACTCCTTTAAATAATATTTTATATTTGAATTCTGTTTTACCAGAAGAAGTACACCTGAAACATATATCAAGTGGATTTGAAATTACATTTAATGATTTAAGTGCAAAAATATCAGTGAGCTATGATCCTATTAACAGGATTTACTTTGATGATGGTACAGTGTGGGATCATGAATATATTAAATCCTTAGGTAAGTTGGTAGGCACTGAAGAAAATGATGAATTGTTAGCTGATTCTGAAATATATGTCATTGAAGGATTAGGCGGAGATGATTATTTAATTGGAGGAGAACAAGACGACTTACTATATGGTGATGCTGGTGATGATACTCTTATCGCACTTGGTGGCACAGATAATTTATACGGTGGACAAGGTAATGATATCTTCATCGTAAGAGAAGGAATTCGAGCCACATTACATGGTGATGAAGGTAGTAACACTTATGTAGTCAATAAAGATTATCTGAAAGGCTATGTACATATTTTGCCAGATTCTAATGCCACTGATACTTTAAAGTTAGAAGGTTTCAATATTAATGATTTAGTAGTTACCTCTAAATCAAATGATCTAGAAATTACATTTAATCAAAGTACAGGAACAATTAATATTTATAATCAATTATCTTCTTATGGTGGAGGTGTTGACTTTATTGAATTTGATGACGGCACCATTTGGGATCGTGAAACAATCTTAAATAAAGTCAATGCGCCTCAATATGCACAGTTCTCAATAGGTGAAGAATCGCTACATGATGTATTGAGTGTAGAAGATGCTGATTTATTCGATCATTCTGCTGATGGGATGTTATTGAATGAGAACCTAGTGACATCATTGTTAATTGAATCAACTGATAACGAAATTGACTTAACTCAATTCGTTGGTGATGTAACCGAAACTACTGCATCTGCATCGGGTATTGATACTGCTACCTTAGTTAGCAATTATCGAGTAGATGTATATGATGAGTTGTTGATGACTAATACAATGAACATCTAATATTATTTGGCTTTAAATAATATTCTAGTTTTAAAAAAACCGAGTTAAGAAATTAGCTCGGTTTTTATTTGAATTAATGGAAAACTTTCTTAAAAAATTGACATAAAGTTCAAGATTATTGTTGAAAATAATAGCTTAAAAAAACCTGAATCGCGGATAAGAAATTAACTTGAAAAATAGAAGGACTAGAGCCATCAGTTGAGTTACCACACAAAACTCACAACTCTAGTCCCGATGTTTAATAGTACCGAATTATTCTGCTTAATTGATGATTTCTTTCTCAAATTTGAAGCAACCTATTGGAATTTTCTTAAGCAAAGTAATCGTTCGTTAAGAATCAGAACTGCTCATTTAACCATTTCAGAAATCTGTTTTATCGCGATCTGGTATAAATGTTCTCATTTCAATAATTTCAAAGCATTTTTCATTTGGTTAAAAGAAGATAAAAACCATTTATTTAAGTATTTGCCTTGCTATCAAAGGATGATTCATCTGATCAATATGCACCAATTGGCTCTACACGCTTTACATGTGGTGCTGATGAAAGACCAAGGTACACAATATTTATGGATTGATTCAACGACTTTGCCAGTTTGTAAAAATCAACGTATTCAACGCCATAAATCTTTAGCTAAAATTGCATCTCGTGGTAAAAGTTCAATGGGCTGGTTTTATGGCTGTAAATTGCACATTGCAATGAACCAATTTGGGGAAATTGCTTGTTCTGCTTTATCGAATGGACATGTTGCTGACATAAAAATGGTTGAGAGACTCGTTAAAGAGATGGAAGCAAAGCTGTATGGAGATCGTGGCTATATTAGTCAAGAACTGAAGATTAGATTAAAAGAGCAAGGCATTGATTTAATTACCTATCATCGAAAAAATATGCAGGCTATACAACTTTCTGAGGCAGATAAATATCACTTAAAACAGCGCAATAAGATAGAGACTTTATTCAGTTTATTGAAAGGTCAGTACAATTTAGTGACAAGCAAAGCACGCAGTGTTCATGGATTTCTAGGAGGGATTTACGCGTCCTTGTGTGCATATCAATTGATCCATAAAAATAAGCCAACAATTCAAATTATGGAGTCATCGGCTTAAACAGGATTCGGGTTAAAAAAATGTTGTTAATGGCATTTTTAGATTTTATTTGATGTAAGTTTTTGATAAAAATATCTTTAAAATTGAACCTCTAAGATTCTTGTGTGTATCGTACTTATAAATATCCAAAGGATTCAGATAGCCAGTGTAGAGATTTTACTTTCAAACAGTTAAATTGAAGAGACATGCTGTTATGTCCACAAGGACTGATAAGATAGCTTAACCAAAATTTAAAGAACAATACGATAAAAATAAAGAGGTACATTTATGAAGAAAATATTAGCTCTCGTATTTGCATTTATAGGTTCTGTGGCAAATGCCCAATATATTGCAACGAATGATCTTAAAAAAGATTTTCCAGCCGAGTCCTATAAAACAACGAAACCTACAATTGTTGATTTTGAAATTATGTATAGCAATACATTCGAAGCTGATGAAAATACTGAAATATTTCCTGAAACGGATAAGAATGGTATATACACAGATGCGGTAATTAAGCTAAAAGCTTTACCATCAAAAACATTCCCTAAAAAAACACTTGTTGTATATGATGATTTATCAAAGATTCTAAAAATAAATGATAAAGACATCATTCAAAAGTTCAAATCTATTTCAAAGAAACAAGATTATCTGTGTACAGTTACAGGACAAATGAATGCTCAATTCCATGTTCATTATGATGGGCGCGATGATATTAGATTTCGTGATTCCGTGAATGCAGAAATCAAATCAGCAACGCTGATTGGCAAGCCTAAAACAGTTTGTCAAAAGGTATAACAAAACTTTAAAAGAGGCTATAAATGAAGCTTATTTTAGCTTCATTTTTTTGAGAGATATATGACCTATTAAAATTTTAAGAGTGATGTAGCCTGATTTAGTACGCCTATTACATGGCTTGGGTTTACTGTTTAGATTCTCAGTAAACATAGAAAATAAGTGGAATTGGAACGTTAATCTGGGCCAAAATTTCCAATTTTGAATACAACAAACCAATTTTTATTACATCAGAATATTTTCCTAAGTGAATGTTTTATTTTCAAATATACGTTTCACGTGAAACTTAAAATAAATAAGTACAGCGCAAAGTTCAGTATTTGAAATTGCTACTTTTTGATCATTTGATAAATTTGGATGTATATAGGAAAATCTTCTGATTTCATTTAAATTTTTCATTTTTGTCACACATGCCGTCAATTTGAAAAAATTCCCTCATTTCATCGAGGGTCTTTGCCAATGTACGGTAAGTATTCAGTGCAAGGCTCGAATAACGATTGCCTAGTTCTTGTTGGTTTCGTTCATGCCCAAACAATGCAAGAATCAAAGATTCTTCGGCTTTTCCTGTCAAATAGGCCCGTATGGTATGCCGAAGCCAATTGGCTTGTTCAAGCTGCATGCCTTCCGTAAATTGCGCCACGATTGCAGGACTTAAGCTTTGCCATTGATGATCAATAAAAACTGAAAGTAAGGGACGTTTGCTGTCAAAGATCTCTTCAATATGCTGCGTACTATTCTCGATTTCGTTCTCTAAACTCGCTGTATTTTGTCTTAAATATTGCTTAAAGGCGTTGAGTTCACGCTTTAGAAAATCACATAAGGGGAGAATTCGCCCATCATCATGTCGACCGTGGATTTCCTTATCTGATACCCATAACCATCCCTGATTTAAATCAATATCTTTTAGCAATCCCGGAAAGTCCTTCACAGGTCGAGCACCGGTAAAAAGTAGCAGAATATGCCACATCCAAATATTGTAATGGTTATAGGTTGCAATGGCGTCAAAGCGATGTTGAGCTTGAATCACCTGCGCATACAAATAAGCAAAAACACAGGTGACGGTTTTCGCTGTAGGGGCTTTTAAACTGCCAAAATTTCCCCCTTGATCTTCGACTTTGATTTGCAGAGCTTTCACCATGTTGGCTGATAGGATTTGAACTACGTCAAGATATTCACGTTGTAAAAGATACACTGGATAGGAGCAATAGGAGATCGAACTCGAGCGATTAGCATCCATGCCGGTCAGAATATCTGCCAATTGTGCATTGCCGGTCAGATGATAAATATGGGCATGGAGTAAGGTACTGAGTTTCTTACTCGTGAGAGAAGGGATATAAAGTATTTCCCGACATTGTTGTAATGCCTTCGTGATATCGGCTTGTTCAAGGATCGGCTTTTGCTTGAGCCCCCGAATCAGCACATTGGTCAAAGGTAAATCAAAATGCATGATTTGATTGTGCAGTGCATCTTTATGTGGAAAGTGCACTGGATCAAATAAAGTAAATTTGGACCGTAGCATATAGCGATCTTCAATCTGAATGAGACGTTGACGTTGATTTAAACGCGAGATCTTCGGACTTTGTACCTTAAGCCATTCCTCAGTGGAATTACCCGTAAGGAAACTGAGTAAAATAATGAGATAGGCTTTATTCTTCAATTGCGCTGTACTGTATTGGTTCCAACAATGTGAGACCAATAAGCGGATTGATTCCAGATCGGGATAATGATTACTACTGCCAAAGCGATGCTGTAGCCGAATAATGTGCTGTTGCATCAATTGAACGGACTTACTTTGTAGTACCCTCGACTGTTTGCATAGTGGTGACACTGCATCCGTTTCAATCTGTGCATGTTGGATCTCTGGATGATCTGCTAGTTCTTCATATTGTAGAGATCGAGTCGTGGAGGATGTTGGCAATTCCTGCACCATCAATAGATGATCTGAATCATCTAAAGGATAATGTTCCAGCTTTTTTTGCACACTATTGCTATGCCCAGCTTTTTTTGGACTTGCATTCAATACATATTGATAAGCACGTCTGAGATCTCGGATCAAATTAAATTGGAAAGTGGTTAAAGTACCAGAGTGTTCTAATGCACTGAGCTGTTGAATGAAATCCTCAAGGCTGATCTGGGCCTGTGGCAATTGCTCCCATAACCATAAATATAACTTGTCATATTTAGAGAGCTTTTTACCTTGTTCGGATTTAAACAAGGCTTGTGAAGCCAAACGAAAGCGTGTCACTAAGATGAGGATCGTAGCTTTATGTTCATCTGAGGCATAAGCAATATGATGCAAGGCGATTAAAGCATGCATGGTATTGACCGCCCATTGATAAGCAATATGATCAGTTTTTAGATGTCTTAATGTATATAAATAACTGCTGATCGGGGCTTGAGTCAGATGAGGTGCACGATAAGGCAGATGCACCTCTAAATTTTCCAATGAGATCGTTTGACGATCTGTATATGCCAAAAGATCTACGTTTAAATCTTCAATCGAAGGTGTTTGGCAAAGAAAATGTGCACCCATATATCGAAAGGTTTCCAATACATCTTCTGCAACCAATAATGATCTCATTTTTAATCGCATCATCTCACTCATGTTCAGCCCTCCAAAACATGGCTGAATCGAGATGCTCATATTTCAATGCTTCGCATTTGGCTTGCAGCGCAGACCACTTCAATTTAAATGCTTGATCAATATGCGATTGACGATAATTTAATTGGTTGCGTGTACAACCAAGAAACTGTGCCAACAGGTGTATCGACATGCTGGTATGCGGTTTGTCGTATAGACGACAGTTCTGATCATAAATAAAAGTTTTACTCAGATGTTGATTCAGCAAAGACAATAATCTGTTGGGATAGATCTGATTGATCTCAATTTTAGAATGCAACAACATCGAAATAAATGCTTGTGTCATTTGAAAATGGAGCGCTTCGACGCTCAATTTTTCACTTTGATTGCCTATTTTCTTTTGTACAGCGTGAAATAATTTGAGTTGTGGATGGATCCCAAATAGGGAGGGCATTGCATGATGAACTTCATGAACACAGAGCTGAATCCCCTTGTTGATTTTGGTAATAGCAAGGGCTTTTTCCTTAGACAACTGCTGCACTTGGTCTGAAGCTGATTTTTTTGTTTTCATCGTTGTTTTATTCTTTTTATTCGATAGCTCAATGGTAAAGCTAAAATAAATGCTTTGACTGCTTGATCAAAAACTTGGGAATAAGGTGGCAGGTTTTTGTTGAAAAGTGGGTGCTTTTATCATGGTATGAGCACAGATTGCTTATGATCGAAAGACTTTAATTTAATGAAATATATGAATTTGAATCATCTAGAATCTGATGGGTTTTCAGCCATATTGTATTTTTATAAATGATTAGAGATGGTAAGCAAGTCATCACATCAAAATATATACATGAAGAAGAAACGTAGAAGGATAAAAATAATGAAAGTTCAGATCGTTTATTTGCTATTAGCGGCGACGTTATTGAGTGGTTCTGCAGCCATCTCTGCAAAGACCATACAAGAGCCTTTTATCCCAGCGATAGCAGGACTGCAAAGTAAAGCAATGCTATTAGGCTTTGCTAAAAACCAATACGATTTAGGGATGGCATATTATGATGAGACTAAAATTCCAAGAAATACAGCGAAGGCGATTGAATGGCTCACCCTTGCTAGTGAAAAAAATTATGCTCCTGCCAAAGTGACACTGGCGAAAATGCTTTTAACTGGCGATGGTGTAAAACCGAATCAGGCATTAGCGATGCAACTGCTGCAACAAGCAGTTGGGCAAGGGGATGAACAAGCCAAACAAATATTAAAGAACATAGCTAATGTTTCGGCAGCTTCTCAACAGTATTCAGCGGTTGATCAGACTTTATTGTGTAAGGGCTGGCATACCCAAAATATGACAATTCCTTTCTTTTTAGAGCAACTGTCTCGAGATGACGTTGAAGGGAAAGCACATAAGAATATAGAAACACAGCTAAAGCAAAATTATATACAGCAAGATGTTTATAAATACTATCCAGAATATAAAGATGCTGAAGGTGACATACCTTATATACAAATATTTTTGCCTAAAAATGTGAATACGTCATTATTTAATAAAATTGAGTTAACCAATCATTATGGCTATGGCTTTAATTTTGAAGGAACCATTAGACCGAGTGAAAGTATTGAGAAGTTGAAAAAACTTATCGAAGATCGAGATAAAATTCAGTTAAAGCAACTTAATGCTGAACAATTCAATCGTGATTTAAGACAGATGAACTTATTTCATTCACGACAAAATTATGACGCTGCAGGGAAAATAACAGAAAAATTAACAGCGCAATTCCAAAACTCTTATCTTATACACAAGGATAACCTGCAATCACTATATTTTGCTTCCAAACCTCGTGATGCAGATAATTACTTTTGGGAGTTTATCTATTTAACCAAGCTGAAAAATGGCAATGTACAAATGATTTGCGGTGTTACTTCGTAATTCAGATGACTCACCTCAAGATGATTTGTTGTTAGCAGAAATCGATGCCAGTGAAACCAGAAGGTTTTTGTTGAATAAATACCGAATTTTAGATGGGGATATTGAATGTTCGAATATCAGTTATTGTATAAGATTTTGAAATATATGAATGTTTAATAATGAAAATCTGTAAGGTTTTCACTTGTTTTGTATTATCTCCAGGGGAGACGCTAAAAGTTGTTAATCATGCTCATAAATTAAATAGTGATAGTCCATTCCAATATTATGTGGGAACGTATCGTAGTAATATTTTCTCAGTAGGACTTAAACGCGGTGATACTTATGGAGAGTGGGCAGAATTAGGAGCCATAAGGGGAGGTATATTCCCATTGTTGTATACCACTCAGCCACAGGCATTAAATGGTATTAAACGTGGTACAAATGGTTTGGTGGAACAAGAGATTGAGTTTTCTGGAAGTGATATTCAAGGTAAAAAAGTATTTGCCAAGATTATTACTCCTGATACGATAGAAATTGGACTATCTAGCACTATCGATACTGTGGAACACCAAGTAACGCATTGTCGGACTGTTCAACTAAAAAATTGATTTTTTGAATAAAGAGCGGGTCTTGATTTGATTCAATGCCCCGCCGAAATTTTCATAAATTCTTACAAAAAAAGCCTCTTTTTTTTGTATAATGTTTTGTATAAATAATATTTAAATCTTATATAAGTGTTTGAATTTAAATAAATATATTTATTAATGGAATTGGATATACCTACCAAGATATGTTGATTCATCAACACTAAAAAGCCCACTGAAAAAGTGGGCTTTTTTTATGGTTAATATTCTTTTAAGTGGCTATGTATAGCTCATTAAACTTTAGTCGAATAACGGAATCATAAAATCAGCAATCCGTAATGTCTAAAGCAATTTTTTAGCCATGATTTGAAAGTTAATCTTAAGAATTTTTTATAAAAATAATTTAAATTTTGACTTATAGTTAAAGTGTAGCTTGATTAACTTTTAAATAATAATAAGTTATTGAATATTATTATTTTATTTGATTTTTAATATTATCTACTTAGAGCTTTTATCAATGATTTTCCGTGGGTTATTAAGAAGAATTTTCTTGTTTAAAAAATATTCTTTTAAATCTATGCTGAAATCATTCTATTTGTCTTTTTCATATAAAAAAATGATACAACAAAGCTGCTGTTTAGTACTCAGTTGTGCTCAGAAAATAGCGTATAATACGCGAAAGAATTGTGAAGCATCTCGATCATAAAGTTCTTTAACGACTTCAATACTTAAGTGAATTTTCATGTTTCATTGAAGCATCTTGTGAATAGGATTGGCATCATTGAGTCAATTATTTTGTATGATTTTTCATCAAATTCACAAGCTGAAATCATATTTCGTTGACGGAAATATGTGAAGCAACGATACTCACAATGTTTTTATTTAAGCAAATGGTTCATTGGGGCGGAGCATTTATTCGCTTCTCAAAAACTCTATACAATGCAAGGGGCTATATATGGCTGGTGGAAAGTCAACAATCATTTACACACTGACCGACGAGGCGCCATTGTTGGCGACTTACTCGCTACTGCCGATTATTGAGACCTTTACTAAGCCGGCTGGCGTTGAGATTGTTAAAAGTGACATCTCTGTTGCTATTCGCGTGCTTTCAGAATTCTCAGATTGCTTAACTGAAGCACAAAAGGTTCCTGATAACCTTGCTGAGCTTGGTCGTCTTACACAAGACCCAGACACTAATATTATTAAACTCCCAAATATCAGTGCATCTGTTGGTCAATTGACAGCGTGTATTAAAGAACTTCAGTCTAAAGGCTATGCACTTCCAGACTATCCTGAAAATCCAACGACTGAAGAAGAAAAATCAATCAAGACTCGCTATAGCAAATGTCTTGGTTCTGCTGTAAACCCAGTATTACGTGAAGGTAACTCAGACCGTCGTGCACCAGCAGCAGTTAAAAACTATGTGAAAAAACACCCACACTCAATGACTGAGTGGAAGCAATGGTCACAAACTCACGTGTCACACATGGATGAAGGCGACTTCTACCATGGTGAAAAATCAATGACGCTTGACCGTGCTCGCAATGTAAAAATGGAACTTATCACAAATAGTGGTAAAACTATTGTTCTTAAAGAAAAAGTTGCGCTTAAAGACGGCGAAATCATTGATTCAATGTTCATGAGCAAGAAAGCACTTTGCGACTTCTACGAAAAAGAATTAGATGATTGTAAAGAAGCAGGCATTTTGTTCTCTTTACACGTAAAAGCAACCATGATGAAAGTGTCACATCCGATCGTGTTCGGTCACTGTGTCCGCATCTACTATAAAGAAGCGTTTGAAAAACACGCGAAATTGTTTGAAGAACTTGGCATTAACGTGAATAACGGTATGGCAGGTCTTTACGAAAAAATCGAGACTTTACCAACGTCTCAACGTGAAGAAATCATCCGTGATTTACACGCATGCCAAGAACACCGTCCTGCTTTAGCGATGGTTGACTCTGCAAAAGGTATTACTAATTTCCATTCACCAAATGACGTGATTGTAGATGCATCTATGCCTGCAATGATTCGTGGTGGCGGTAAAATGTGGGGTGCTGACGGCAAACCTTACGACTGTAAAGCAGTCATGCCTGAATCTACATTTGCGCGTATTTACCAAGAAATGATCAATTTCTGTAAATGGAATGGTAATTTCGATCCACAAACCATGGGTACTGTACCGAACGTTGGTTTGATGGCGCAAAAAGCGGAAGAATACGGTTCACACGACAAAACCTTTGAAATTTCTGAAGCGGGTATTGCCAACATCACTGACCTTGAAACAGGTGAAGTGTTGATGTCACAAAACGTGGAAGAAGGCGATATCTGGCGTATGTGTCAGGTGAAAGATGCTCCGATCCGTGACTGGGTAAAACTTGCGGTAACTCGCGCACGTAACTCTGGCATGCCGGCAATCTTCTGGTTAGACCCGTACCGTCCACACGAAAATGAATTGATCAAGAAAGTTGAAAAATACTTGAAAGATCATGACACTGAAGGTCTAGATATCCAAATCATGTCACAAGTACGTGCAATGCGTTATACGCTTGAACGTGTTGCGCGTGGTCTAGATACCATCTCTGTGACTGGTAACATCTTACGTGACTACTTAACAGACTTGTTCCCAATTATGGAATTGGGTACTTCTGCGAAAATGTTGTCGATCGTTCCGTTAATGGCGGGCGGTGGTATGTACGAAACTGGCGCAGGCGGTTCTGCACCTAAACACGTACAACAGCTTGTAGAAGAAAACCACTTACGTTGGGATTCTCTTGGTGAGTTCATGGCACTAGCGGTATCGTTAGAAGAAATGGGCATCAAAGAAAACAACGAACGTACGAAGCTACTTGCGAAAACACTGGATCAAGCAACAGGTAAACTTCTTGATAACGACAAGTCTCCATCACGTCGTACAGGTGAGCTTGATAACCGTGGCAGTCACTTCTACCTTGCAAAATTCTGGGCAGAAGAGCTTGCAAACCAAGATCAAGATGCTGAGTTGAAAGCGAAGTTTGCACCACTTGCAAAAACACTTGCTGAAAATGAAGACAAGATCGTTGCTGAGCTTGCTGAAGTTCAAGGCAAACCTGTTGATATCGGTGGTTATTACGCTGTAGATCAAGAGAAAGTAAATGCAGTAATGCGTCCAAGCGCAACATTGAACGCAGCGCTTGCTTCTGTACAATAAATCTAAAAACAAATTTTGCCTAAATAGGTAGAAAATGTGAAAAAAAGCCGGTGCTTCTGCATCGGCTTTTTTTATGGATTTTTAAATTTCATGAAATTTTATAAGAAAAATAATGCTTTAGAAATTATATAAAATCGCTTAAAAATGATGCATTTTGCTATTCAATTGTGAAGCATGGCTTGTTAATGTCTTGCCTCATTTATCGTTGCGCTATGCCACGAAATATCAGAAATACCTAGGGAAAGATGATTTAACCATGAAGAAACATTCATTGGGATTTAAGCAACCGGTTTTGGTCAGCATGTTGATGGCAGCCTACTCAAATTCAACGTATGCACAGGATTTTGAACAGCATCCAAGTCATGCGCAAAATATTCAGTTAGCACCACTCTTGATTACAGTGGATGCTGAAAGTAATGAAGATGCATCCACTCAAAAATTACAACGTGTTGCCGGTGCAACCAATATGATTTCGTCTCAAGACATTAAGCAAAATAGGCTTGCAAACACAGAAGATATTTTAAAATTACAGCCCGGGATTTATGCCAAATCTGCAGGCAACGAGGGTGTTAAGGTGTCGATTCGTGGTTCAGGGATTAACCGTGCACCGGGTGCACATGCATCGGGTGTATTTGTACTATTAGATGACATTCCATTTACGGGACCCGGCGGCACACCGTATGAGCTACTCGAGCCGCTTTGGTTAAGTCGTGCTGAGGTTTATCGTGGGGCAAATGGTTTTGATGTAGGTGCATTGGCATTGGGTGGTGCAATTAACTATCAAACACATACAGGTTTAGATGCTAAAAAACTTCAGTTACGCACGGAGATCGGCGGTCATGGCTACCAAAGATATGCCTTAAGCTCAGGGCAGCAAATAGATGACTTAGATTATTATATCTCACTCAATACATCACGTTATGATGGATATCAAAATCATGCAGCAGGCGATAGTCAGGGGGTTGCTGCAAATGTAGGCTATCAAATCAGCCCAGAAATCGAAACACGCTTTTATTTACGTTATAGAGAAACGGAACATCAAACACCCGGTCGTTTAACTAAAGATCAAATTGAAAATGCCCCACAGAGTGCCAATCCAAATAACTTAGAATGGGATGCTAAACGTATTCAACCGGGGAGTACGTGGTTTGCCAATAAAACCACTTTTAAGCTAAAAGATGATGCTGAATTGGTGGCAAGTTTGGCGTATCACAACTATCCCATGGATTTACAAGAAAGCCCATATCGTGTTGATGTGACCTATTCAGATGTAACGGCAAGTTTAAATTATAAAAAACCTCATGTATTATTTGATCGAGAGAGTATTTTCAAAATTTTACTCAGAAGTACCACACATCGACCTGATACGGGCGTAATCGAGTCTTTACGGTCTGACCTGAATGGTTTTGAGGCAGGCACTGTAACTCGTAAATTTACCTATCGTGGCTCAGATAATGTCTTACAGTTCAGTCATGATTTAGCATTAACGCAAGATCTGCATTTACAAACGGGATTAGCTGCTATTTATACGCATAGGGAAAGTGAGGTTTACTATCCATATACAGGTGAGAAATTAAGTGAATATGATTGGAATTTTGCACCACGTTTAGGGCTACTTTATGCACTAACTCCAACGCTACAGCTTTATAGTAATGTAAGTAGAAGTATTGAGCCTGCCCATCCTTGGTCAATGATTTGGGGCTCAAACCAATATTTCCCAGATAATAGTGGTGCTGCTACAGATCGACAACGCGCACCGATTCATTTAGATACCCAAACAGCACAAACGGTTGAATTTGGTGGGCGTGGTGAAAGTAGATTTGGGCAGTGGGATCTTAGTTATTATTATGCAAAAGTTAAAAATGAACTCCTAAATGTGGAAATTTCACAGGAACCATCATCGGTGATTGCAGAGTCGAATGCCTCCGATACCATCCATCAAGGCGTAGAGTTCGGCTTAATCAGTCCATTATTTTCGTCTGAACAATGGGGTGATTTATCATTCAGACAAGCATATACCTATAGCGATTTTCATTATAAAAATGATCCAATTTTTGGCAAGAATCAATTGGCTGGCTTGCCTAAACATCTTTACCAAGCACAGTTGAAATTTGATTTTCCTCAAGGCTTTTATGCAGCTATCGATGCCGAATATCGTTCAGAACTTCCCGTCGATTACGCTAACTCCTTTAAGGCAGATGCTTACACGCTTTGGGGCGCAAGTTTGGGCTATCAAGCTGCGGATCAGCAATGGAATGCATGGCTCGATTTTAAAAATCTGAGCAATACCCGCTATGCGGCAACAGTAACCCCAGGTTATGATGATGCAGGCAAAGATATTGCACGATCGACCTCAGGTGAAAGTTTTTCAACCTATGCGGGTATTACATTTAACTTCTAACATCATTTAAATGTATTTTGCTGCTTCATATGACTGGATCTTGGAATAAAAAAAGAGAAGCACGGGCTTCTCTTTTTTTTGCTCTAATCTTGGTTTTATTCTGCTTCTAAAACTTCAAAATCATGGCTAATTTCGACACCACCATCCATCAGCATTTTACTTGCAGAGCAATATTTTTCAGCTGAAAGTTCCACGGCTTTTGCCACTTGTTTTTCTTTCACCGCTTTACCTGTGATCACAAAATGGAGATGGATTTTGGTAAATACCGCAGGAATGGTATCGGCACGTTCTGCTTTTAGTTCACAACGTACGTCGGTAATCTCTTGACGCGCTTTTTTTAATATGGTGACAATGTCAAAAGACGCACAACCGCCAAGACCAGTCAAAAGGAGTTCCATTGGACGTGGACCACGGTTTTCACCGCCGTATTCAGGTGAACCATCCATGATAACACTATGACCGCTTTGAGTTTTTGCCTCGAAAGCAACATTCTCTAGCCAATGAACACTTGTTTGCATTGCAACTACCTAAAAAAAGCTATAAATTTACGAAAGTACCTGTACACTAACATAAATTGAGTTGATAAGGAATTTCATCTCTAACAAGTGATACGTTCACTTTAGGTCTTGTGCGATCTATAAATTATCCATATTCGGAACTGTTAGCATGACATCAAATTTTTCACAACTAAGCACAGATGCACTTTCTCCGGGGCAACTTCCTGATTCGGTTAAAGCATTATTAAAACGTGCGTATATTAATCGTTATCCTAAACGTACAACTATTATCGATGCAGGGTCAGAGTCTAAATCTCTGTATTTAATTCTGAAGGGGTCTGTATCTATTATTCTTCGTGAAGACGACGAACGTGAAATTGTCGTTGCTTATTTGAATGCGGGTGACTTCTTTGGGGAAATGGGGTTATTCGAGTCAAATCCGCAACGTACAGCAGAAGTTCGAACCCGTGATGTCTGTGAAATTGCAGAAATCACTTACGAGAACTTCCACGAACTGAGCAAGCAATATCCTGATTTAAGTTATGCAGTATTTGCTCAGTTAGTCCGTCGTTTAAAAAATACCACACGTAAAGTCACGGATCTTGCATTTATTGATGTATCAGGTCGTATTGCACGTTGTTTAATTGACCTATCAGCGCAACCAGAAGCGATGATTCTGCCAAATGGACGCCAAATCCGTATTACCCGTCAAGAGATTGGTCGTATTGTGGGGTGTTCGCGTGAAATGGTCGGTCGTGTGTTAAAAACGCTTGAAGAGCAAGGCATGATTGAAACAGATGGTAAAGCCATTTTGATTTTTGATGTGTCACTAGAGCCAGCAGATGCAGCGACTGATGAGCTAGATGACGAATAATTTTAGCGATTAAAATGAAAAGCAAATCTTCGGGTTTGCTTTTTTTTCATCAATTTTCACTCAAAGCTTGGCAGAAAAGATGATTTTGGATCGTCGCTAAAATCGGCTAGGCTAGGGCATTACGCGATATTTAATACTGACTCAGATAAAGGACATGCAATGCAATTTAAACCATTGGCAGACTCAGGGATTTTAGTTCCAGAAATTTGTTTAGGCACCATGACATTTGGTGAACAAAACACCCAACAGCAAGCCTTTGAACAACTCGACTATGCCTTAGATCAAGGTTTAAATTTTTGGGATACGGCAGAAATGTATCCTGTACCACCAAAGCCTGAAACACAAGGTTCAACCGAACAGATCATCGGGAATTGGATTGCAGCACGTGGTGGACGTGACAAACTCATTTTAGCTACGAAAATTGCAGGACCTTCTCAAGGCGGAAGTCACATTCGTGATGGTCAAACCAAGTTTATTGCCAGTGAAATTGAATCTGCATTGGATCAATCTTTACAGCGCTTACAAACAGATTATATCGATTTATATCAATTGCATTGGCCACAGCGTCCAGTCAATTTCTTTGGTAAATTAGGTTATGGCAATGTTGAAGCCAACAGTGACCGTGAAGTGACAGATCTTGAAGAAACCTTAGTGGCGCTTAGCAATGAAGTGAAGAAAGGTCGTATCCGCCATATTGGTTTATCGAATGAAACGCCGTGGGGCACTTTAAAATTTTTACATTTGGCGGAAAAACATGGCTTGGAAAAAGTCGTCAGTGTTCAAAACCCATATAGTTTGCTAAATCGTACTTATGAAATTGGAATGTCCGAAATTGCCAAATATGAAGGTGTTGGATTACTCGCGTATTCGCCACTTGCATTTGGTTATCTAACGGGTAAATTCCGCAATGGAGCACGTCCTGCCAATGCGCGCGTGACCTTGTATTCTCGCTTTAGCCGTTATTCAAACCCTGAAAGTGAATGGGCAACGGAAGCATATGCACAATTGGCTGAAAAGCATGGTTTAAGCCTCACTCAATTGGCACTCGCATTTATTAAACAGCAGTTCTTTGTGACCAGTACCATTATTGGTGCGACCAACTTAGATCAATTGAAAGAAAATATTCAGGCATTTGAGATCAATTTATCTGAAGAGATTCTGCAAGAAATTGATGCCATTCATCGCCAACAACCGAATCCAGCACCCTAGATTTCAGACTGTAACGCTTAAAAAAGCTTCCTTAATTGGAGGCTTTTTTATTTGCGAGTGAAAACCTTAATTTTTATCAGGATAACACTTGAAATGGAGTGAAAAGATACCAATATTAACACAGAGATCTACCTTTGTTTTTTATTAAGTTTTTGAAAAATATTGAAATTATTTTAAAACGGCATTGAAAAATACAAAATCATTCCCATCTATAGAACAAGTTAAAAATTTGTTGTGAGGAATAACAAGAATGGCTTTTGAGAAATTTACCAACCGCCTACAGCAGACCCTGACCGATGCCCAAGTCTTAGCCATGAGCAAAGACCATGCTGCTATCGAGCCGATTCATCTTCTAGATACCCTATTAAAAGAAGCATCCTATGCCAGCTTATTGCAACAAGCGGGTGCAAACTTACCTGAATTGCAAAAGAAATTACAGCAAGCACTGAATGATGCAGCGACCTTATCCAATCCATCGGCTGACATCAATGTTTCCCCTGAAGCCTATAAAATATTGACCTTGACAGAAAGTTATGCGCAAAAAGCGGGTGATGAATTTGTGACGGTTGATTGGTTGTTGCTTGCACTTGCAGAAACGGGTGCAACCAAAAAAATCTTAAACAGTGTTGGTGTTCAAACCGAACGCTTAAAACAAGTGATTAACCAAATTCGAGGCAATGAAAAAGTCATGAGCAATAATCATGAAGATCAACGTGACTCATTAAATAAATACACCATTGATTTAAACGAGCGTGCTTTGTCAGGCAAGCTTGATCCCGTGATTGGTCGTGATGATGAAATTCGTCGTACCATTCAAGTCCTATCACGCAGAACCAAAAATAATCCTGTGCTGATTGGTGAGCCGGGTGTTGGTAAAACGGCGATTGTTGAAGGCTTGGCACAGCGTATTGTCAACGGTGAAGTGCCAGAAAGCTTAAAAGGCAAACGCGTTCTCTCGCTTGATATTGGTTCATTACTGGCAGGTGCTAAATATCGCGGTGAATTTGAGGAACGTCTTAAAGCAGTACTCAAAGACCTTGCTAAACACGATGGTGAAATCATCTTATTTATTGATGAATTGCATACCTTGGTGGGTGCAGGCAAAGGCGATGGTGCAATGGATGCCGGCAATATGCTTAAACCTGCACTAGCGCGTGGTGAGCTACGTTGTGTCGGTGCAACAACACTCGATGAATACCGTCAATTCATTGAAAAAGATGCAGCATTAGAGCGTCGCTTCCAAAAAGTGTTGGTGGATGAGCCAAGTGTAGAAGATACCATCGCCATTTTACGTGGCTTAAAAGACCGTTATGCAACGCATCATGGTGTGCAGATTCTCGATTCTGCCATTATTGCCGCAGCCAAAATGTCGCATCGTTATATCACCGATCGTCAATTACCAGATAAAGCCATTGATTTAATTGATGAAGCCGCTTCTCGCATTAAAATGGAACTTGATTCTAAGCCTGAAGCTTTGGATAAATTAGAGCGTCGCTTAATACAACTGAAAATGCAGTATGAGGCGGTCAAATCAGATGAGGATGTAGGCGCTAAAGCCGAAGCCAAACATTTGTCTGAACAAATTGCGAGCGTGGAAAAAGAATATAGCGAGCTCGAAGAAATCTGGCGTGCTGACAAAGCCTTGGTTGAAGGCAATAAAGACGTACAAATTAAACTCGATCAAGCCCGTGTTGCTCTAGAGAAAGCGCAACGTGAAGGTGATTTGGGTGAAGCGGGGCGTTTGCAATATGGGGTTATTCCTGAATTGCAAAAGCAGCTTGAAATGGCGGAAAAGTCAGATGAGAGCGCGACACCAAAATTACTGCGTAATAAGGTGACCGATAATGAAATTGCCGAAGTGGTGAGTGCTGCAACAGGTATTCCTGTGGCGAAAATGCTGCAAGGTGAACGAGATAAATTACTGCAAATGGAAAGCTTCTTACACAATCGTGTCGTGGGTCAAGAAGAAGCTGTGGTGGCAGTTTCAAATGCAGTACGCCGTTCACGTGCAGGCTTGTCTGATCCGAATCGCCCAAGTGGTTCATTCTTGTTCTTAGGTCCGACAGGTGTAGGTAAAACTGAGCTTACCAAAGCCTTGGCGAATTTCTTATTTGACAGCGATGATGCCATGATTCGTATTGATATGTCTGAATTTATGGAAAAACATTCGGTGAGTCGTTTAGTTGGTGCGCCTCCGGGTTATGTCGGCTATGAAGAAGGTGGTGTACTCACTGAAGCCGTGCGTCGTAAACCGTATAGTGTGATTTTGTTTGACGAAGTGGAAAAAGCCCACCCAGACGTGTTTAACATCTTGCTGCAAGTTTTGGACGATGGTCGCTTAACCGATTCACAAGGTCGTATCATCGACTTTAAAAATTCAGTGATTGTGATGACGTCTAACTTAGGTTCGCAAGATGTACGTGAACTGGGTCAAGGCGCAAGCAATGAAGAGGTACGTGCCGTGGTGATGAGTGCGGTATCAGAACATTTCCGCCCTGAATTTATTAACCGTATTGATGAATTGGTGGTGTTCCATTCACTGGAAAAATCACAAATTCGTGGTATTGCGGATATTCAGTTGGATCGTTTGCGTGAGCGCTTAGCTGAACGTGATTTACGCTTAACTGTTGAAGATAGTGCATTTGATCAATTGATTGATGTTGGATTTGATCCACAATATGGCGCGCGTCCATTGAAACGTGCGATTCAACAACGCATTGAAAATGGTTTGGCGCAAAAAATCCTTGCCGGTGATTTTGTTGCAGGCGATACCATTGTGGTCAGTGCAGATAATCGTGGTTTAACCTTTGGAAAATTGAAATTGAACTAATCATTGGAATCATCGTTCAAATAAAAAACCCAGCCTAGGCTGGGTTTTTTATTATATTCAACAGTTTGATTTATGCATCAAGACCGGGATGTTGGATTTTCCACGCACGGTGAATTTTATGATTACGTTTGAAATCGAGACCAATCGTTTCAGATGTAATTTCTTCAACATTAAAGAATGCCAGAATTTCTTCGTCCATCTCAAAACCACGGTAGTTATTTGAGAAGTACAATGTACCTTCGGAGGTTAAACGATTCATTGCACGTTTAATTAACGACAAATGGTCACGTTGAATATCAAACGTACCGTAGAATTTTTTTGAGTTTGAGAAGGTCGGTGGATCAATAAAGATCATGTCGTATTGTTCATGACCTTCTTTTAGCCATTCGAAACAATCGCTTGAGAAGAACTGATGCTGTTCATCAGCATGATCGACCGTTAAACCATTTAACACGAAGTTTTCTTTCGACCAGTTTAAGTAGGTATTTGATAAATCGACACTTGTCGTACTTGCTGCACCGCCCAATGCCGCATGTAAGCTAGCAGTAGAGGTATAGCTGTACAAGTTTAAGAAATGTTTACCTTTCGCTTCACGGGCAATACGTAAACGCATTTGACGGTGATCGAGGAACAAACCGGTATCTAAGTAATCGGTTAAGTTCACCAAAATCTTGGCTTTACCTTCCTGCACAATAAAGCGTTTCGATGCCGTACTTTGTTTGGTGTACTGCGCTTTACCTTCTTGGCGTGAACGGGTTTTAATAAAGATCGCATCACGACCTAAACCTGTCACCGCACGAATCGCAGCCAAAGCCAAGTTAAAACGTTTCTTCGCTTTTTCAGGGTCAATAATTTTTGGTGGCGCATATTCTTGGACATGCAAGCGTTCACCATACAAGTCGACTGCGACATTAAAGTCAGGTAAGTCGGCATCGTATAAGCGTAAGCAATGAATGCCTTCTTTAACCGCCCATTTTTTCAGCGTTTGCATGTTTTTGGTTAAACGGTTAGCAAACTCAACAGCCCCTTCGATCGGTTCGAATTGTTGTGGCTGCCAAGATTCTAAGAATGGGCGTACCACAGCCGCAGGTTTGATCTTACCAAAACGAATATAAATCGGTAACTTACCATTCATTAAACGTAAAAGTTGCGGATCATTGAACGCCAACACATCGGCTTGTTCAACTTGTGAAGCAATCACAGCTGCTTTTTGGTTCGGGAAGTTCTTTTGTAGTAACGCTGACAAACCAAGATACAACGAACGATTCGATGCTTTATCACCTAAACGCTCACCATAAGGAGGATTGGTCACGAAGAAGACATTTTTGCCTTCTGCGTTAAAATCAGGCCAATCATTGAGCGTACGTTCTTCAATTTTAATGCAATCCAGCGCAGACTCAAAACCTGCAGCAATGATATTTTGACGAGTGGCTTTGACCGCTTCCCAGTCCGCATCGAAAGCATAGAACTGTGGCAAAGGTTGTGTCATAGCAGTTTGATGGCGTTCAGCAGCTTCTGCTTTAATGCTCATCCATAGCTCATGATTATGACCATTCCAACCGTTAAAACCGAAACGACGTACCAGACCTGGCGCACGATCAGTCAAAATCATCAATGATTCAATAATGAATGTTCCTGAACCACACATTGGATCAAGAATAATATCGGCATTGCTTTCTAATAATTGACCTTTTTGTAAAATCGCAGCTGCCAAGTTTTCCTTGATCGGTGCATCAGTCATATATTGGCGGTAGCCACGTTTGTGTAGTGAATCACCTGATAAATCGAGGCAGTAAGTATGTTCTTTTTTACCTGCCAAAATGTACATGGTAATTTCAGGTGACTTGGTGTCGATGCTTGGACGTTTGCCCACAGCTTCCATAAAGGAATCCACAACACCATCTTTCGCACGTAAAGTCGCAAACTGCGTATTCACTTTAATTTCACGTTCAACGTGTAAACGAATCGCAAAGGTACTTTGTGGTGCAAAAATAAGTGACCAATCGAAACTGATTGCCCCTTCATATAGCTCTTCAGCAACATCACGGGCATCGTGCGAAAATTCGATTTCATGGGTATGAATCGGCATCAATACGCGTGATGCGAGGCGAGACCACATGCAAATGCGGTAAGCATTTTCAAGGCTACCTTTAAAGGTAATACGACCGGGGAAACGTTCAGTGTTCTGAACACCTAAGCCTTTGAGTTCTTCTTCTAATAAGGTTTCCAGACCATCGGCACAGGTGACCCAATAATTGCTTAAACGTGAAGAGCTATTCATAAAATAGAGAGACCAAAAAATAAAAAAATAAATCTGTGCTCAGTTTAACTTATTTTCGACTTTAAAGCTTTTCAAATTCGCATGATCAAAATTCAAATTGAGGTGCTGTAAGAGCTAAATCCTAAATTTTGATGATTTATTATGAGATAAAGATAGAAGTTGGTACGTATTTTGCTCACATGCTTATACATACACTCAAGGACAAGACTGCACGAAAGTGAGTTCTACTCTGAGGCGATCCATTATTTTGAGAATAAAATATGAGACCTGATCATTTGGTTAGCAATGAAGCATTTTCAGTCGCAACTTTAATTTATGCACGATTACGTCGCGTATCGGGGCGTGTCATTGATGTGATTTATTTATCGGACAATTCAGATTATGCCAAACATATTATGGAGATTGCGACCGCGACCAATGATCCCGAGTTGCTCAAGCTCATTGAAAAATTTAAGCAGGTGAGTGATTTAGATTTGTCAGATGCAACACTAAATGAATCTGATGAAGATGCGCCTTTAGCATTAGCCGAACCTTCGGAAGATGATATTTATCGGGCGCAAGTTTCCCATCATTATATTGGTGCATTACGTTAACTTAAGTCATGTTATAGGCAAGGATGCTATTGTTTTAATAATCATCAGTATAAGAAATAAGGTTAAATTATCTGATTGATAAATCAAATAGGAATTTAAAAATTCATGATTAGGATCATGTTGGTTTTTAACCAACTAAGCGGTTTGTGAACTGTTCAGATCAAGCAATGTCTGTATAATACGTTGACTTAACGTATAAGGAATCTCTCATGCACTTGGCTGCATTGCATACCCCGAGCCAGATTCAACTCAATAAAGAAGGCAACCTAAAACACTTCTTGACCATCGAAGGTCTTTCTAAAGATACACTGACAAAAATATTGGACACTGCACAGTCCTTTTTTAATGACCAAAATCAGCTCATCACCAATAATTTGCTTGAAGGCAAAACGGTGATGAACCTTTTCTTTGAAAATTCAACCCGTACCCGAACGACCTTTGAAGCAGCCGCAAAGCGACTTTCTGCCAATGTACTCAATATCGATATTGCGCGCTCAAGTACCTCTAAAGGTGAAACCTTACGTGATACGTTGTGGAATTTAGAAGCCATGGCAGCGGATATTTTTGTCGTTCGCCATTCATCTTCAGGGGCTGCGCATTTTATTGCAAAAGATGTCTGCCCAACCGTTGCGATTATTAATGCAGGTGATGGTCGTCATGCGCATCCAACTCAAGCCATGTTGGATATGCTGACCATCCGCCGAGAAACCAAAAAGAATTTTGAAGATATCTCGATTGCGATTATTGGTGATATTAAACATTCACGTGTTGCACGTTCTGATGTGGCAGCATTACAAACCTTAGGCTGTAAAGATATTCGTGTGATTGCACCGAATACCTTATTGCCTTATGGTTTTGATGATTATGGTCCTGAGGTTCGTTTATTTAACGATATGGAAGCGGGCATCAAAGACTGTGATGTGATCATTACCTTACGTATTCAAAACGAACGTATTGATTCACCGGCACTCGCATCTCAAGCTGAATTCTACAAAATGTATGGCTTAAACAAAGAACGTTTAGCGATGGCGAAACCAGATTGTATCGTGATGCATCCGGGTCCGATGAACCGTGGGGTCGAAATTGATTCAAGTATTGCCGATGGTCCACAATCAGTGATTTTAAATCAGGTGACCAATGGGATTGCGGTACGTATGGCAGTTTTGGCTTTGTCGATGCAAGGTCAAATTCAAGAACAAGGTTTGATTGAAGCGATTGCGGGTTAAGGAATAAGTCATGGCTATTGTAAAAATTGAAAATGTACGCGTTCTTGATCCAATCAACCAAAGCGATACGATCCAAACGGTATATCTTGAAAATGGCAAAATTGTCGCTCAATCTGCGGATGTGACTGAAACAGTCAATGGTCAAGGCAAATGGTTGATGCCAAGTATGGTCGACTTGTGCGCGCGTTTACGTGAGCCGGGACAGCAGCAACATGGTACGCTCAAATCTGAAGGGAAAGCTGCGCGTGAAAATGGCATTTTGCATGTATTCACCCCACCTGATTCAAAACCGATTGTGCAGGACAATGGTGCCTTAATTCATGGCTTAGTTGAAAAAGCCATGTTGGATGGCGGTATTTATTTAGAAGTCATTGGTGCACAAACCCAAGGTTTAAAAGGGCATCAACCTGCAAATATGGCGGGCTTAAAAAAAGGTGGCTGTACGGCTGTTTCAAATGCCAATGCACCTTTCGCCGATGATGACGTGGTCTTACGTACTTTAGAATATGCAGCAGGTTTAGGCTTAACGGTGGTATTCTATGCTGAAGAACACCAAATTGCCAAAGATGGTTGCGTGCATGAAGGCTTTATCGCTTCGCGTCAAGGCTTACCGATGATTCCAGCTCTTGCAGAAACCGTTGCGATTGCCAAATATCTACTCATGGTTGAAGTTACCAAAGTTCATGCGCATTTCGGCTTATTGTCATGTGGTGCTTCGGTTGAACTGATTCGTATCGCAAAAGAAAAAGGCTTGCCGGTGACCTGTGATGTCGCGATGCATCAATTGCATTTAACCGAAGAATTGATTGACGGCTTTAACTCACTTGCTCATGTACGTCCACCACTTCGCTCAGCAGCAGATCAAAAATTACTGCGCGAAGGGGTGAAATCGGGTGTTATTGATGCGATTTGTACCCATCATGAACCTTTGAGTAGTTCGGCCAAAATGGCACCATTTGCTGAAACACAACCCGGGTTTACAGCATTTGATACCTATATTCCATTTGGTATACAACTCGTAAATGAAGGCTTATTTACACCGCTAGAATGGGTCGAGAAAGTCACGCTTGCACCAGCAAAAGTCGCGCAAATGCTTGAGCGTTGGGGCAATGAATCAGGTTGGGTATTAATTGATCCTGAACTGGAATGGACATTGAACAAGGATTCAATGCTGTCACAAGGTAAAAATACGCCACTGATTAATCAACAGGTTACAGGCAAAGTAATTGCAACGTATTATCCTGTATAAGAGCAAATGTTTTAAAAAGTCAGCTTCGGCTGACTTTTTTTATTTTTGTATAAGCTGTTCACAAAAGTTGCGATTGAATGTGATAAACATACAATTTATTACATTCTCTAAAGAAACGCTCGTTAGACTATTTTTTAATCATTACAAAAAACGAAAAAAATGGTGAGCTCATGACGACAGGATTTATTGAACTATTAAAAGATCACGTATCTTCAATTGTTTTAAACGGTGAAACTGAACACTTATTCGAAAAGGATTTGGCGATTAAACAGTTTCTACCCATTTTACTTAATATTTTTAAAAGCAAACCGGAGTGGCTTGAGAGTCTCACTCATCAATTAAATCCGCGTATTTCAGATTTGTTTGCAGGAGATCCAGCGGTTAAACAACAGTTGTTCAATCAATTGGGCAATAACATGCCAGCAGATCAACTTGAGAGTACGTTGAATCAAACGATTGCCCCACACTTAGTTTCTTAGAGACAGAAGCAGGCTCTGCCAATCCGCAAGCCATTGTTCATTTACTTGAAAAACACTCCGCTTCAATTGCGCAAGCTTTGCCAACATGGGCGGCTCCTGTACTCGCATCAATGGGCATTCCATTATTAGCCAATCAAACGTTGCATCAACAACCGAGCAATGTTGAAACACCGCAGTATTATGCACAAGAAGAGAAGAAAAAGAGCTCTTGGTTACCCTTTGTTATTTTCCTTAATTTTGGCTGCAATTGCATTATTCTTATATAAAGCATGTACCAATAAGAAAGTCGATGAAACGGCTGTTGCTCCTGCTACACAAACTGTGAGCGATCAACCAGCGAGCTTACAATTGAGTACAGGTGCAAATGCAGAGATTGTTAACTGTAGCATTTTCCTCAATAACCCAAGTTATTTAGATATCTTGCAAAAAGAAGTGAAGCAAATCTTCAATCATACACCTGGTTGTGGCGCAGATACGAGTGCTGCAAATCATACTGAGTTTACTGATCAAGACACCATTCCAAGTGTTTTAAAACTCATTAAAGGTGTGCCGAATCTGTCTTTAAGTTGGATCGGTGATCAAGTTTCTGTCCAAGCAGCCAATGCTGCTGATGCAGACCGTGTAGCAGCAGAAATTCGTAACTTAGCTAAAAATGTAACTGTCACCACGCAGCAAGCATCTGATGTGAACAACTTAAATACGACTGATGATGTAGATGCAGCGATTACTTCAGCAAACACAAGTGCAGAACAAGCCTTATCAAGCATCAAAACCGATAATGTACGCGCGCTTGACGTAGCAACTGCTTTAAACTTGCAAATTATTAACTTTGCAACGGCTTCATCTGAGATTCCTGAAGTGAATAAAACGATTCTTGATCAAGCGGCTGGACTGTTAAAACGTGCATCGCATGTAAATTTAAAAGTGGTTGGTCATACAGATGCTCAGGGTGATGCGGCTAAAAACAAAGTTCTTTCACAGGAACGTGCGAAGTCAATTGTTGATTATTTAGTGGCTCAAGGTGTTGATCCAGCACAGTTACAAGCGGTCGGTATGGGCGCTGAAAAACCGCGTGCTGACAATGCAACCGAACAAGGTCGTTTCCAAAACCGCCGTATTGAGTTTGAAGTATTAAATACAGAAACAGGCGTAGTACGTGCTGTCGATGAGCAGGGTGTACAAGAAAAATAATAGAGACAGATAAAAAAGCCCATTGATGGGCTTTTTTTTACATTTATATGCTGAACATGAGTGCGTTTAATCTGATCAAACTGCATCAACCTATCAAATTTTAAGTTCTAGAATTGCCTCAAACTTGGTTTATTGGCATGCTGTGTCACAATTTAAATATTTGAGTGAAAACGATGCGAATCAGTATTATTGGTGCAGGGCGAGTTGCTTATCATCTTGCTAAGGTTTTACATGCTGAGCATCAGTTGACACAGGTGTATAGCCGTAGTTTTGAACGTGCACAACGCTTAGCGGATCAATTCAATATGCAAGCCATTCATAGCTATGCAGAACTCAATCCTTCAGTCGATTTGATCATTATTGCTGTGAGTGATCAGTCTATTCCTCAAGTGATTCAAGAGCTGCATCATTATGTTCCCAATGTCCTGATTGTCCATACCTCGGGAAGTACCCATCTTGATGTACTTAAACAGGTACATACGCGTTCAGGTGTGTTTTATCCCTTACAGACCTTTAGCGTTGAGCGCGAAATAGATTGGTGTAGTACGCCCTTATTTATTGAAGCCAATGATCTAATAGATCAACAATACTTGTTAAAACTGGCTTCGAGTCTGAGTGAAAAAGTATATGCTTATTCATCAGCGCAGCGTTTGAGTTTGCACTTGGCCGCAGTCTTTGCCTGTAATTTTAGTAATTACTGTTACGACATGGCGAAACAAGTCGTAGATGCTCAATCGGTTGATTTTAGCTTGCTTTATCCTTTGATCTTGGAAACGGCTCAGAAAGCTGTACAACAAGATCCGAGAGCGATGCAAACAGGTCCAGCCATACGTGGCGATCAAAATATTCTAGCTATGCATCAAAATATGCTGAATGTGATGAATCGATCTGATTTATCTCAAGTCTATACACTGCTAAGCCAACAATTAGTAGAACGACATCAAAGCAAGTGAGGTCATGGTGCTAATCTATTTTCTTTCCAATCTTTGATGTTAAGCCTTGTGGTGCTCAGTGTGAGTTCACTGAGCTATGCCGCTGAAAAGCCTCAAATGGCAAAAGCTATGCCTCAAACTAGATTTAACATGCAAATTTGCCAATATTCCTTTGATTCAAAAGTTTATCAAGCACAGCAGCAATGGGCAGAGAAATATGATCGTATTCAGCACATGGAGTTTTTCTATTTGCAAGTTCCGCAAATTATTGCGTGGTATCAGCCTGAGGAGCGTAAGCCAACAGATTCGTGAAGTGCTGCGTAATCGTGTGGATACGGTTTATCATCCCGTCGGAAGTTGCAAAATGGGTGTTGATGAGATGGCGGTGGTCGATCCTGAATTACAGGTCTACGGCATTCAGAATTTAAGAGTGATTGATGCCTCTATCATTCCGGCTGTGGTCAATGGCAATACCAATGCGCCTACGATTATGATTGCAGAAAAAGCCGTGGATATGATCCGTGCGCGTTATCAACAATTCAAAGTGGCATAATGCTAGCGATAAAAATGAATAAGGATAGATCATGACTTCGTGGGAACAGGGTGTAGATTTAGACAGTGCACAAAACTTACAGCATATTTATACAGTGCAACGCAATGCGTGTTTAGCGGACAGTTATCCAAGTTTTCAGGAGCGCAAGCAACAGCTGAATACTTTATATAAAATTGTGGTCGATCATCAAGATGCCATGGCGGCTGCGATTAGTCGAGATTTCTCTAATCGCAGTGTGGATGAAACCAAGCTATTTGAGGTGATGACCAGTCTAAATGGCATTAAGCACAGCTTAAAGCATCTGAAAAAATGGATGAAACCAAGCAAACGTCACGTGGGGATATTATTTCAACCAGCAACGGGTTATGTCATGTATCAACCGGTGGGTGTGGTTGGAATTATTGTGCCGTGGAATTATCCGCTGTTTTTAGCGATTGGACCGCTGGCACAAGCTTTAGCTGCGGGTAATCGTGTTATGTTGAAAATGAGCGAATATACACCTGAATTTTCAGCCCTTTTTCAAAAGCTTATTGCTGATCATTTTACGGGAGATCGTATTTCGGTGATCACGGGTGATGCACAAGTGGCACAACAATTTACGACCTTAGCCTTTGATCATTTACTGTTTACAGGCGCAACCTCAGTCGCCAAACACGTGATGCATGCAGCAGCAGATAATCTAACCCCAGTGACATTAGAGCTGGGCGGTAAATCACCTGTTATTGTGGCGAAAGATGCAGACCTGAAAGAAAGCGCACGCCGTCTCGCTTTTGGTAAAACCATGAACGCAGGGCAAACCTGTGTCGCACCCGATTATGCTTTTGTGCATCATAGTCAGACTCAAGCCTTTATTGAGGCTTATTTTGAGACCATTCAACAGTTTTATCCAAATCGTATTCTGCAAAATAAAGACTATACAAGCATCGTGAATGCGCGCCAGTTTGAGCGTTTGCAGCATTATTTACAGGATGCAAAACTTAAAGGGGCTGACTTCCATCAAATTGAACAAGATGCCGATGGTCATCGTTTGCCGCATATCGTATTAACTAACGTGAATGATGATATGCAGATCATGCAAAATGAGATTTTCGGTCCAATCTTACCGATTAAAACCTATGAACATATTGATGAGGTGATTACGTATATCAATAGTAAGGATCGACCACTGGCACTGTATTATTTCGGCTATAACAAAGCCGAACAGCAAAAAGTATTACATGCAACGCATAGTGGCGGGGTATGTCTAAATGAGACGCTCATGACAGCAGGCATGGAAGATATGCCATTTGGGGGGATTGGACCTTCGGGCATGGGTCATTATCATGGTCATGAAGGTTTTAAAACTTTTAGTCATGCCAAATCTGTGTTTAGTCGACCTAAATTTAGTCTGATGAAACTGATTTATCCACCGTATGGCAGTTCGATTTTAAAATTGATTTATAAATTTTTCTTACGTTAAACAAAAAAAGCGCTGAACCTGTCAGCGCTTTTTCTTTGGTTTAGATTAACCAATTTTCTTAAATAAGAAGTCGTTAATTTTATGACCTTCTTCTAAGCCACGACGTTCAAATTTAGTTTGTGGACGCCAATCAGGACGTGGGTAGCTGTTACCTTTACCTGCCATGTTTTCTAAACGTGGACGATTGTCTAACACATCGAGCATCCATTCAGCATATGGTTCCCAGTCTGTTGCAGAGTGGAATGTACCGCCCATTTCCAATTTCTGTTCAACCAATGGCATACGGTCATGTGACACGAAACGACGTTTGAAGTGACGTTTTTTCTGCCATGGGTCAGGGAAGTAAAGCTGCACGGCATTAATGCTTTCATCTGGCATTTCACGAAGTACTTGAATGGCATCGGCATCAAGTAAACGAAGGTTGGTTAAACCTGCCATACCTGCTTCATAGACACATTGCGCAATACCCGGTACGTGGACTTCAATGCCCACATAATTGCGTTCAGGATTGGCTTTTGCCATTAACACAAGTGAACGACCCATACCAAAACCAATTTCAACGGTTAGTGGGCGTTCAGGATGTTCAAAATGCTGACGTACATCGCCAACAGGATATTCCAAAATTAAGTGACCATATTGTTCAAGCGCGGTACGTTGAGAGGTATTTAGCGGTGTTGAGCGGCGCATAAACGTCACAATTTCACGGTGCTCGCTTAAATTGTCCAGCTCTACGACTTGCTGGTCTAATTGATCGTTCGACATAACTTTGGCAAATCTTAAAAATTCAGAATGCGGTATTTTAAGTCCTGAGGTGCTCAAGTCAAACGTTTATCTATGTTTCGTAGTAAAAAATGGTCACAAGTGAAATTTAGACAAAATAAAAGAGCCATCAGGCTCTTTTATTAATTGAATATTTTTAACTCTTTTGATAACGATCAACCAAAGTGCTGCTGGCTTCATTTAAACCAATGACCACGACTTCAATATTCTGCGCTTTAAATTTTTGCACCACGTTATTGAACATGTTAACAGAGGTCACATCCCAAATATGGGCGTGGCTTAAATCTAATTCGACAGTTTTGAGGGGTTCTTTAAAATCAAAGAACTGATAAAACTTATCCGCACTGCTAAAGAAGATTTGCCCTGAAATGACGTAAGTACGTGCATTTTCATGCTTGAGATGGGTCGAAACATGCACCGTACTTTCAAGCTTGTTAATAAAGAACAAGGCTGACAGTAAGACACCGACAAATACACCAAGTGCTAGATTGTGAGTTGCAAGCACGACAATCACCACCGCGATCATCACCACATTAAACGCCATCGGGTGTTGATTAAATTGCTTCACAGATCCCCATTGGAAAGTGGTAAATGCCACCATCACCATAATGGCAACTAAAGCTGCCATCGGAATATACGCCAACCAATCTTTAAAGAAGACGACTAAACACAGTAAAAATACGCCCGCAACCAAAGTTGAAAGTCGAGTCCGTGCACCTGAGGTGACATTAATAATCGATTGACCAATCATGGCACAACCTGCCATACCGCCCATAAAGCCACTGACCATATTCGCCATACCTTGACCGCGACATTCTTTATGTCGGTCACTGTCGGTTTCAGTAATTTCGTCAATGACAGTGGTGGTCATCATGGTTTCAAGTAAGCCCACTGTCGCAAGTGTCAGCGAATAAGGCAGAATAATCTTCAAGGTTTCAAGATTCAGTGGAATTTCTGGAATCAGAAAAATCGGTAAAGTATCTGGGAAATGTCCAAGATCACTCACCGTACGCATATCCGCGCCTAAAAATAGTGCTAGTCCACTTAACACCACAATACAAATTAAAGGCGAAGGAATGGCTTTACCAATTTTAGGAAGATAAGGGAACAGGTAGATAATCGCTAAGCCGAATGCTACAAATACATATCCTATGCTATCCATTTGCCCCATTTCAGGCAGTTGGGCAGCAAAAATCAGAATCGCAAGGGCATTTAAGAACCCATACACCACCGCTTGTGAAACAAAGCGCATGAGTTTAGCCACTTTAAAGTAGCCTGCAATAATCTGAATGATGCCCGTCAAGATGGTTGCTGCAAGTAAGTACTGCAAGCCATGTTCTTTGACTAAGGTAATCATCAGCAATGCCAATGCACCCGTTGCTGCAGAAATCATCGCAGGGCGTCCGCCAAAGAACGCGATGCTCACCGCAATACAAAACGATGCATATAAACCGACTTGAGGGTCGACACCCGCAATGGCAGAAAAGGCGATAGATTCAGGAATTAAGGCGAGCCCGACCACGAGACCTGCTAAAACATCGGTACGAATGTTGGAAAACCATTCCTCTTTTTTCAGACTAAGCACAGATTATCTTCACTTCATTTTGAACTTGCGTATCTTAAACCGATCGCTTTAAAAATCCACACAAGATTCACTTGAAAATATTCTGAATATCCTCAATATTAAAAGTGTCAATGTCAGTACATGAGATTGAGCTTTTCAGCAATTTACAGGTTTGATCACTTGAAAGTGTATTGGAAGCGCGATAAAACATAGAGAAGTCAATAACAAGGATCAACGATGAAGCTTTATTATTCCCCTGGTGCATGCTCATTGGCAGCGCATATTATTTTAAATGAAATTAATGTCGATTTTGATTTAGAACGTGTTGATCTAAAAAACCATAGAACTGAAAAAGGTGCGGATTATTACGAGATTAATCCAAAAGGGTATGTACCGGCACTCGAAATTAATCCAGGTTTAATTCTGACAGAAAATGTGGCAATTTTGCCATTTTTAGCTCAGCACGATCCAAAACAAGATTTAATCCCGCCATCAGGCATGGGGCGTGCCAAAGTTTTAGAATGGCTTGGTTACTTAAATTCTGAATTACATGATGCTTATGCAGTATTCTTCACGCAAAAGCCACAAGGTGAAGCTAAAGTGGCTGCGTATGCAGAAGTGGATCGTTTACTGAGCTATATAGATAAGACTATTGGTGAGTCGGACAATGATTATTTGGTAGATGATAACTTTGGTCCTGCCGATGCTTATCTCTTTGTTTTGACCAATTGGTCGAATCATATTGAACATGACTTAACGCCGTATCAAAATATTATTCATATTCGCAATAAAGTCGCTGAACGTCAGTCAGTACAAATTGCGATGCGCGATGAAGGTTTAATTCCTTAATTTAGTGCCAAATAAAAAGGACGCAGATAGCGTCCTTTTTTATGTGAAAGCGAGTTGTGATTGAACTTGTTATCTCGCGTATTTCAATGCATTCCACGCTAAAACTAACCAGCCTGCAATCATGAGTGCACCACCGATCGGAGTAATTGCACCCAATCCGCGTGGTAGTCCTAAAGCCATGATATAGAGCGAACCACAGAATAAGAAAATACCCATTTGAATGAGTATAAAGCTCCATTTAATGGGGAGCTGCGGAATCACTTTGGCAATAATCGCAAGCGCCAATAAGCCAAGCGCATGATAAAAGAAATAGTCTGTCGCAGTTTGCCACCAAGTGAGTTGTGCTTCAGTCGCACGGGCTTTTAAGCCATGTGCACCAAATGCACCGAGCATGACAGCAAAGGCAAGATTAAAGGCTGAAATTGCAATCCACATCAATGGGTGGTCCTATAGAAGTAGGTATTAAATATACGCTGAAATTCAAAAAATGTGCAGATAAAAGCCCCCATCATTGGGGGCTTTCAGGCAATAAAAAAACTAAAATTAGTTAGATGACATTGCCACTTTAATTTTTTCCATGGCATTTTTTTCAAGCTGACGAATGCGTTCTGCCGAAACGTTGTATTCCGCAGCTAACTCATGCAAGGTTGATTTTTCATCATCTAGCCAACGGCGCTGCAAAATGTTACGCGAACGATCATCAAGTTGATCCATGGCTTCATGCAGGGCAGAGCTACTTTGTTCTTCGTAGTCTTCATTTTCCACCAAGCGCGCTGGGTCGTAACGATTGTCTTCAAGATACAATGCAGGTGCAACATGGGTTGAACCTTCATCATCGTCATCACCCGATGCTTCAAATGCAGCATCGTAAGCGGTTAAACGACCTTCCATCTCTAACACTTGTTCAGCAGTGACATTTAAGTCATTGGCAATTTTTTGTGCTTCTTCAAGGGTCAGTTTTTTAGATGACTTCTTTAAGCTACGTAAATTAAAGAACAATTTACGTTGTGCTTTAGTGGTCGCAATTTTAACAATACGCCAGTTGCGAATCACGTATTCATGAATTTCAGCTTTGATCCAATGCACGGCAAATGACACCAAACGCACGCCCATATTCGGGTCGAAACGTTTCACTGCCTTCATTAAGCCTAAGTTACCTTCTTGGATTAAGTCGCCTTGTGGCAAACCATAACCTGCGTAACTGCGTGCAATATGCACAACAAATCGTAAATGCGACATGACCAACATCTTGGCTGCATCTAAATCTTGGTCGTAATAATAACGGTCAGCCAACTCTTTTTCTTGTTCAGCCGTTAAAATCGGAATTTGATTCACAGTACTTATATAAGCACCGAGATTGACACCAGGCGCCGATAATGACAGGGGCATCAACTGATTGCTGCTGTCACTCATGTGTTCTCCTTAAGGAATTTAGGATCATTCCAGAAAATAGATTTAATCTTAATCCAAACTCTAACCAAAAAATGAATATTTGGGTATAGAAATGTAATGTTTTATACCATTATGGAGGAAATGAGTTGAATTGAAAGTAGTTAAGATTCAATTAGGTAATGAAACTCATGCATAGAGATTTCTTTAAAATCATACTTTAACTGATGTAACTGACAGTAACGAGCGACATCAATTTGACTATGAGGGTCAGATGACTTTAATAAATACACTGCACCATTTTGGCTTTTCAGCGCACGTTTCAACATTAAGACCGGCATAGGGCAAGGCTTGCCAAGGGCATCAATGATGTTGAGTTCGCTTTCAGGTTCACTCATGACAATTGGATTCACATCACCTACAGAGATCAATAATATTAACAAAAATAGCTGCAAATAGGATGCCAAATTTGCATTTTATATACGAATAATTGCCTGAAAAATACAATATAAAAAAAATCGGTAAAGATGTGAAAAAAATAGCTAAATCAAGCAAAACAAACCCGAAAAAGGTCTTTTTTTTGTCATAAACCCATGATAAGCTCGTTGCGTATTTGGGTGTTTAGAAAGACAAATTGCTTGTTTTTCGCTCGAATGTGAAATGGATGTAACCGGGATTTTGTTAATAGTTTTATAGAATGATTACAAGCTTAAAAATAATATTTTCGAACTTGTTTGCTCTGCTGTTTGCAACACCGGGTTGTCCTTTTTTTAGTTTCAATGAGGATTAACTTATGACAGATGCTCGCGAACAAGGTGTAGTTAAGTGGTTTAACGATACTAAAGGCTTTGGATTTATTCAACGTAACGGCGGTGATGACGTATTCGTTCATTTCCGTGCAATCCAAGGTGAAGGCCATCGCTCACTTCGTGACGGTCAACGTGTTGAATTCAGCGTTGTAAAAGGCCAAAAAGGCTTCCAAGCTGAAGAAGTTCAACCATTAGATTAATCTTCGGATTATGCGAATAAAACGCTCCAATATAAATTGGGGCGTTTTTTGTTTATACTATACTAATCTTATCGATTACCACTTTAGAGCACCGCTTTATGTCATCTGGTTTTGAAACCTTAAATTTACATCCAAATTTGAAACAAGCGATCGACGCTTTAGGCTTTTCTTCTATGACGCCTATTCAGGAGAAGGTTTTAAAATTCACGCTGGCAGGTCACGATGCGATTGGTCGTGCTCAAACCGGTACAGGTAAAACAGCTGCATTTTTGGTTAGTATCATTAATGACTTGCTTTCAAACCCTGTAAAAGAACAACGATTCCGTGGTGAGCCACGTGCTTTAATTTTGGCACCTACGCGTGAATTGGCATTGCAAATTGAAAGTGATGCGCATGAGTTGACTAAATTTAGTGACTTGCATGTGGTGACACTCCTTGGTGGTGTCGATTTTGACAAACAAAAGAAACAACTCGATAAAGCACCAGTCGATATTATGGTCGCAACACCGGGTCGTTTAATTGATTTTGTGGAACAAAAAGAAGTTTGGCTCGATCAAATTGAATTCTTGGTGATTGATGAAGCTGACCGTCTTTTGGATATGGGCTTTATTCCTTCAGTAAAACGTATTGTGCGTTTCTCGCCGCGTAAAGAGCAGCGTCAAACGTTAATGTTCTCTGCAACATTTAGTTATGACGTTTTAAATCTTGCACAGCAATGGTTGTTTGAGCCGGTAACGGTCGAGATCGAGCCTGAGAAAAAAACCAATGCCGATGTTGAGCAGCGCGTTTATATGGTTGCAAAAACGGATAAATACAAATTATTGCAAGAAATTTTACGTGATGAGCCAATTGAAAAAGTCATGATCTTTGCCAATCGTCGTGATCAAGTACGTAAACTCTATGATCATTTAAAACGTGATGGCTATAAAGTCGTTATGTTGTCAGGTGAAATCGCTCAAGACAAACGGACCAAAATGCTTGATCAATTTAAAAATGGTCAACACAATATTATGATTGCGACCGATGTTGCAGGTCGTGGGATTCATGTCGACAATGTGTCACACGTGGTGAATTTCACTTTACCTGAACAATCAGATGACTATGTGCATCGTATTGGGCGTACCGGTCGTGCGGGTGCGCAAGGTGTAAGTATTAGTTTCTTGTCAGAAGATGATGCGTTCTATTTGCCTGAAATTGAAAAAGCCATTGGTCAAAAATTACCTTTAACGCGCCTTGATGGTTACTGTTAATTCTTGATTGAAATAAAAAAACCGCTCATCTGAGCGGTTTTTTTATTTTGTGTATCTGATTTTTAATTAATTGGCTTGGCAACGGAAAGTCAGCACAGTTTGATAATCATCATCCTTGCTTAAGCCGGCATTACGTCCTGCAATATTACCAATTACGTTTGCGGCTGCTTGAATGAGTTGCCCTGTTTGTTCATCAACGACACCTTTTAAAGCACCGCTGTATGCCGTTTGTTCATCGGTCAAAACAGGCGACGCTTTATTGCCGCAAGTTTTATTCGCAGCTGAAATGGCATTGTTTTTCGCAATAATTTGAGTTTTGCCTAAGCCTGTCACTTCATATTGGTTATTTTCTTTTTGAATGGCTAAAGAATTCGTCGGTGTAGATGCACATGCGCTTAACAATGCAGCTGCAGCGATTGCGCTTGCCAACGTGATTATTTTTTTCATCGTTCAGAAACCCGAATATATAAATTAATTTAAATTAAAACATATCCATGCGCGGGAAATGCTGACTTGATGTATGGGTTTTGCAGCATTTTGCTATTTCTATGTCAAAGGGCTTGAATGCTTAGACTGTAAATTTTTGCATCTATTAGTAAGGAACAATTGCGCCATTTAGATAGATAAAGCGGTTGAATTTTCTAGAGTAAATACACCTGATTATGCTAATCTTGAAGGTAGTTTATAAGCATAGAAAATCAAGACAATGATGGAATCTGTGGTTGATATCGTTCACCAAAATATGCACCAACGCCAATCCATTGGACATTTGCTCCAACCCGCACCGAATACTGAACAATTAGAGTTGGCATTTCAAGCGGCTTTAACCGCACCAGATCATCATCGACTGAAACCGACTAAATTTGTGGTGATTTCGCCTGAGCAACGTGAAGCGTTTGGTGAGTTGTTATCACAAGCATTGGTCGATTTAGGCGAAACTGAAATTGCTCAAATTGAGCGTGTGAAAAATCATCCATTGCGTGCGCCTTTATTGGTACTGGCATTAACGACTTTACAAGATCATCCTAAAGTACCCCATTTTGAACAAATTTTAAGTTCAGGTGCTGCCATTCAAAACTTTATTTTGTCTTTACAAGTTCAAGGTTTTTCGACCATTTGGCGTAGTGGGGCGGTCGTTAAGTCGGTACTATTAAAAGAAGCGCTTGGCATTACAGCGCATGATTTAGTCTCAGGTATTATTTATATTGGGACTGCTGCAAAAGCCATTGCACCGCGCGCAGAAATAGATGCACAGCAGTATGTCAGTCATTGGCATGAGCATCATGAAGTAAATGTTCGCAGTTCAGAACAATAAGGATATGCAAAATAAATGTCAGAATTAAAATTTTCAGACTTGGTTGAACCTGTGGTGCTGGATCAAAAAACAGCATTGCGTGTAACCGTATTGGGTGGCGGTAGTTTTGGCACAGCCATGGCAAATACAGCAGTACGAAATGGCTGTAATACCATGATATGGATTCGTGATGCCGAGGCGGCTGCGGATATCAATCAAACCCATATTAATAAGCGCTACTTGCCTGATTTTCAGCTAGAAGAAGGTTTAGTGGCGGTTTCTGATATTGAAACAGCAGTACGTGATCGAGATATTATTTTGGTCGCAATTCCAAGTCATTCTTTTCGTTCAGTCTTGCAACAAATTAAACCGTTTATTACTTCCCAAGCTGTGATTTCGCTGACCAAAGGGATTGAAGCAGATACCTTTAGCTTTATGAGCGATATCATTCGTGAAGAATTGCCTGAAGTGCCGTATGGTGTGTTGTCTGGTCCGAATCTTGCGAAAGAAATTGTATCGGGGCAGCCCGCGGGAACCGTGATTGCTAGTGAGTCTGAATTGGTGCGTTATGCGGTGCAACAAGCCTTGCATAGTGCATTATTCCGTGTGTTTGCGAGTGACGATGTACATGGGGTTGAACTCGGTGGCGCGCTTAAAAATATTTATGCGGTCGCCATGGGTATGGCTGCAGCCTATAACGTGGGTGAAAATACCAAGAGTATGATTTTGACGCGCGCGCTCGCTGAAATGAGTCGTTTTGCGGTTAAGTTAGGGGCGAACCCATTAACCTTCTTGGGTTTGTCAGGTGTGGGTGATTTATTTGCGACCTGTAGTAGTCCTTTAAGTCGCAATTATCAAGTTGGTTTTGCATTGGGTAAAGGTAAAACGCTTGAGCAAGCGACCACTGAATTGGGGCAAACCGCTGAAGGGATTAATACTATTATTCAGGTCAAAGCACGCTGCCAAGAACTTGATGTGTATATGCCGATTACCTGTGCTTTGTATGATGTGATTTTTGAGGGTGCGCCACCGATGAGTATTGCGGTGTCACTGATGAAAAATGGGCATCGCAGTGATGTCGAGTTTGTGCTCCCACATCATCAAGTGTAATCAATGAGAAATGCGATGCTGACAAAATGTTAAAGTTTAGCATCGCTAGTATGATGAAAAGGACAGATTATGCTATTAACACTGGTACGCCACGGTGAAGCCGGACATCCATTTGGTGTCAATGATCATCAACGCCCATTAACAGCGCGTGGGCATGCGCAAGCCGCAGAAACGGCACAATACTTAAAAGATGTGGTGCAGCCTGAAGTGTTTGTGGTCAGTCCGTTGTTACGTGCGCAAGAAACCTTAAAACATCTGCAAGCGTATTTTAAAGATGTGCCTGTGGTGGTATGTAATACCATTAAGCCAGAAGATGATGCAAAAGTTGCGCTTGAATGGTTGTCACAACTCCCATACGAGTCTATTGTGGTGGTGTGTCATATGAATGTGGTGGCGCACCTTTCGGCTTTAATGACCGCGGAGCCATTTTATCCTTATGCACTTGCAGAGGCGCGGGTATTTGAGCAAGCGGTGATTGCTTCAGGCTTATCGACGCAAGTAAAACGATTTATTCCAACACTATAAAATTTATTAAAACGGCAGAATTCAATCGATGTTGTATTTATGGATGCCAGAAGCCAACGGAAAGTGGCAATGGACAGATGGGGGCTTTTGGAACACGGCGCTTAGCATGGAGCAGTTGATCCAAGAAACGCAAAGCTATCACGGCAACGATGTTGTGGTATTTTTCCCGAGTCGCCATGCACAAATCATGGAACTTTCAATGCCCAAACAGCAATACAAGAAAATGGGGCAAGAGGGAATCAAATATTTACTTGAGGAATATGTCGTACTGCCCATTGATGCAATGAAAGTATTGCATCATTTTGAGCAACCCGATCAACTTAGTATTTTAGGCATTGCCAATACGATGTTGGAAACCTTTCAGCATTCGCTGCATTTATTGCCATTCAAAGTTGAAGCATTATTACCTGACTTTTTAATTCTACCAAAGCCAATAGATGGGCAGGCTGTGATTGCAAATATTGCGGATCGGGTCTTGGTACGAGATGCGGAATATCGCGGACATTCGATTGATGATTTAAGCTTGTACTTAGATTATCAGCCCAAAGATATGCAGTATGTGGTAAGCAAATTAAATACTGAGCAGATGCAAGCTTTGGAAGCCAAAGCTAATTTTGATCAAGTTGAATCTTTTCAATATACGTTTCAAGGTATTAAAAAACCAAAACAACATGCTTTTAATATCTTACCTAAAGTCAAATCTGAAGGACGTGTATCAGGCTATTGGAAAGCCTGCGCTGCAATCTTGTGTGGAATTTTAATTATTCAATTCAGTTATGATACTGTGCGTTGGTATCAAAATAAAAATATTGCCAATCAAACTGCTGCGCAAGCCATCGATCAATTTAAATATTGGTTTGGGCAAAATTATCCAGTGACTGAGCAAAATATTAAAAGTCAATTCGAAGGGCAACTGCGTCAAAGCCAAATTGCCGATACGCAAGCATTTGCTTTAATTGCCCGGGTTGGCCCTGTTTTAATGCAAAACCAAATTGTGGCACAGCGCGTCAATTATGCAGATGCAGCATTGAGCATGGAGCTCAAAGCCAACCATGCAGAAGCCTTAAATGTGTTGGTTAAGCAACTTGGCTCACAAGGTTTTAAAGTGGAATTGGGGAATATTCAAGCCGGTGGTGCGGGTGCGGTGGGAGTGGTGAAAATACAATAATGAAAACTTTAGAAAATATACAAACGCAGCTTGACCTTCGTATTGAGAAAATCAAAGACTATTTAGATCAGCTCTCTACACGTGAACGTTGGATGGTCATTTTGACCACAATTTTTGTGCTTATCGCAGGCATTGGATCTGCATTGTGGACGATGCATCAAGCAGCTGACGCACAGCAAAAAAGACTGAATCAACTGAAAGACACCATGGTGTGGATGCAAAGCAATGCAGTGAGCATGAAGCCCGCAGGGGATTTACAACTCGACGCTGCAGAAAAAGTGCAACGTGTAGCACAGCAACAAGGATTGTCGGTCAGTTCACAACAAATGGATACGAAGATTGTGCTCACAGTTAGTCATGAAAATTATGCGGTCTTGGCAAACTTTCTTACACAATTGGCACAAATGGGTTTGAGTGTAGAAAAAATGGAACTAATTCAAGATGCTGGGTTGATTAAATTATCAGCGACCATGCAATAAACGGTAAAAATAAAGATTTGCAAAGCATGGTTTTTTTGTCAACCTGTGCCTATAATATGCCGACTTAAAAAGCAGTAGACTTTTCTAGATATGTTGTATTCTCTAGCCCGCCCTTTGTTGTTTTCTTTAGCACCAGAGCGTGCCCATGAGCTGACATTATCACTATTAAAATCATCCTATAATATGGGCATGATACGTCAAAATGTTGCTGCAAAACCGGTAACCTGTATGGGAATTGAGTTCCCAAATCCAGTCGGGTTGGCAGCAGGTTTAGACAAAAATGGTGCCTATATTGATGCCCTTGCTGCACAAGGTTTCGGTTTTATCGAAATCGGTACCATCACTCCACTGCCTCAAGCAGGCAATCCTCATCCTCGATTATTCCGTCTACCGAAAGCCAAAGCGATTATTAACCGTATGGGGTTCAATAATGACGGTGTGGATCAACTGGTTGAAAATGTCAAAGCCGCAAAATTTAAAGGCGTTTTAGGCATTAATATTGGTAAAAATGCGGTTACATCTGTTGAAAAAGCTGTCGATGATTACTTGATTTGTCTCGAAAAAGTATATAACTACGCGTCTTATGTGACCGTCAATATTTCATCACCAAATACCAAAAATCTGCGTAGCTTGCAAAGTGGTGATGCCTTAACAGAACTGCTTGAAACGTTAAAAAAACGTCAACTTGAGCTTGCACAACAATACCAACACTATGTACCTTTAGTACTCAAAGTCGCACCTGACTTGGAAGCTGAGGATATTCAGTTTATTGCCCAGCAATTATTGAAATTTAAAATTGATGGTTTGATTGTGACCAATACCACTTTATCGCGTGAAGGCGTGGAAGGTTTGGAACATGCTGAAGAAACCGGTGGTTTGTCTGGTGCGCCGGTTTTTGAGAAAAGTACAGCATGTTTGGCTGCATTTTCAAAACTGCTTCAAGGTCAAATTGCCTTGATTGGTGTCGGTGGTATTTTATCTGGCGCGGACGCTGTTGCGAAAAAACAAGCCGGTGCATCCCTTGTACAAGTGTATAGTGGCCTCATCTATACAGGACCGAAGCTGGTTAAAGCCTGCGTAGATGCGTTTTAAAATTTATGAATGCCATTGATATTTTTTTACTGATTATCTTGCTCATTGGAGGGCTTAACGGTTTGCGACAAGGATTTGTTAAAGCCTTTGCGAACTTAGTGGGATGGATTTTTGCACTGATTATAGCTGCAAAATATTCAACACTACTTGCGCCTTCGATGATCGCGCTCAGTGCAGATCCAGTGGTACAAAAGATTGCGGCATTTGCTTTTATTGTATTAATGATTGTGGTGCTGACGTGGATTGTCACTGCAATTTTAAACCGTGTGCTGAAAACACTCAAACTTGGTCCATTAAATCGTTTGGCAGGTGGGGTGTTTGGTAGCTTAAAAGGTTTGCTTATTGTGTTAATTACCATGCAAGGCATTGGTCCATGGGTTGAGGCGTCTCCTCATTGGAAACAATCAAAAGTCATCCAAATGCTTTTGCCATATGCACCGTGGGCATCGACAATGTCAAAAAATGCAGCCAATGAAGCGCTCAGTCATATTAAATCTGAAGGCACATTGCCATCTTCTAATTCTTCATCTGAAAAGCCGATTACGTCGAAAGGCACAGGTGAGTCAACAAACAATCCTTTTTATTAATCCTAGCTCGTCTGCGAGGTTGCTATGTGTGGAGTTGTTGGTATAGCTGGTAAATCACCCGTTAACCAAATGTTGTTTGATGCATTAACGATGTTACAACATCGTGGACAGGATGCAGCTGGGATCGTAACTTGCCAAGAAGGACGTTTGTTCCTTCGTAAAGATGTCGGTATGGTACGTGATGTTTTTCACACACGTCATATGCGTGCATTGCAAGGCAATTATGGGATTGGGCATGTGCGTTACCCGACTGCCGGAACGTCAAGCAGTGCTGAAGCACAACCGTTTTATGTCAATTCTCCGTATGGGATTACCTTGGCGCATAACGGTAACTTAACCAATGCCGCAGAAATTCATGACGATCTGTATAAGACTGATCTTCGTCATATGAATACAGATTCAGACTCAGAAGTATTGCTGAATGTTTTTGCACACGAATTGCAAAAGCAAGGCAAGCTTGTCTTGAGTTCGGATGATATTTTCCACGCTGTTACCCGCGTACATGAGCGTTGTAAAGGTGGTTATGCCGTTGTTTCTATGATTACGGGTCAAGGCTTGGTCGGCTTCCGCGATCCAAATGGTATTCGTCCACTCATTTATGGTTCGCGTGAAACAGAAGCAGGTATGGAATATATTATTGCTTCTGAATCTGTTGCAATTACCGCACTTGGCTTTAAAGTTGAGCGAGATATTGAACCGGGTGAAGCGGTCTTTATTTCTGCTGAAGGTGAATTCTTTACCAAGCAATGCGCAGCAAATCCTGACTATCGTCCATGTATTTTTGAATATGTGTATTTCGCACGTCCTGATGCCACGATTGATGGGATCTCAGTGTATAAAGCACGTTTAAAAATGGGCGAAAAATTAGCGCAAAAAATCTTGCGCGAGTGGGGTGATGAGCACGATATTGATGTTGTGATTCCGATTCCAGATACCTCACGTACTTCAGCACTTGAGCTTGCCAATATGCTTGGCGTGAAGTTCCGCGAAGGCTTTATGAAGAACCGTTACATCGGTCGTACCTTCATTATGCCGGGTCAACAATTACGTGAAAAATCAGTGCGTCAAAAGTTGAATCCCGTAGAGCTTGAGTTCCGTGGTAAAAACGTTTTGCTCGTCGATGACTCCATCGTTCGTGGTACAACCTGTAACGAAATTATTCAAATGGCGCGTGACTCAGGTGCCAATAAAGTATTCTTCGCTTCTGCTGCACCCATGGTGAAATATCCAAATGTGTATGGTATTGATATGCCAGCAAAATCTGAGCTTATTGCTTCAGAGCGTAGTGTTGAGGAAATTCGTGAAATTATTGGTGCTGATCGTTTAATTTTCCAAGATTTGGAAGATTTGAAAAATGCAGTGCGTACCAGTAAAGTACCGAAGCTACAAGAATTTGATTGCTCAGTCTTTGATGGTGTCTACGTCGCAGGTGGCATCGATGAGAAATACCTCGATAATTTACAATCAAAACGTAATGACACAGCGAAAAAAGGTGTGACTTATATTGATGTAAATATCGATGCAGCATCGGTAGATTTAACCGGTGTTCGCGAAGAGTAAGCCACTAAAATCATGATAAAAAGCGGGAATTTCCCGCTTTTTTCATTTATGATAAAGATATAAATACAATGTCACTTAGGGTTGTACATTGCCAAGCGTAGGATCTGCTTTTACACAAAATAAAAATATACTCTGGCCAGCAAGCTTTTGCTTTATTGCTGTGTTTTTGACCATCTTTATTATTAATACTGTTGTGGGCTTGATCGTTTATTATATTGATTCCACTCAATCTATTTTTTGGCACGTGCTGAGTCCTTATCTCGTGATCTTGGTCTTATCGATCATGCTGATTTCGGTGCTGTATGAATTTTATATGTTTCGTACAGGTGGGCATTCACTGGCAAAACAAATGGGTGCGCGTCGCTTAAGTTTTGTTGAAAGTATTCCTGAAGAAAGTGCAGCACTTAAAATTACCCAACAGCTTGCAGACAACTTTTTGATTGAAACACCTGCAATGTATGTTCTACCCGATGAGGTGGGTGTGAATGCCTTAACAGCAGGCTTTAGCCCTAATGATACGGTCATTATATTGACTTGGGGCGCATTACAAAATCTGGATGAGCTAGAGCTGTATGGATTGCTCTGTCATGAGTTTAATAAGATTTTATCCGGGGAAAGCGCTGAAAATACGCGGTTAAAAATTTTATATAGTAGTCTGACCACCTTTAGTCAGTGGGGAAGTAAGATTGCCAAATCGGGTTTTTATCGCAATGGTACGCCACGTGAGAATAAGTTCGAAACGCTTTATGTCGCGATGGGTGCTGTTATTTGGCTGGTGGGTAGTTTAGGGGTTTTGATTAGCCGCTTTATTAAATTTATTTCATTAGGCGGGCGTACTTATAAAAATGATCAGAAGACGCGACGCCTTATACAAAATGATGCCAATATTCAAACGCTGCTGAGAATTTATGTGCATGCATCAGGTTCGCAATTTTATAGTGAATATGCCGAATCGATTTCGCATATGTGTTTTGCCAATGCGTTAAGTCCGCAAAACTGGCTGAATATTCATCCGAGTATTGAGCAACGAATTTATGAATTAAATCCCTCTTTGATTCAAGATCTACAATTAGAAAACTTAAAAAAACTCAAGAACCAACCATTATTCAGTTTGTTTAGATCGCTTGAGGATGTATCGAATGAAACATGCCTGATGTGGAGTTCGCCACAACCGTTGCCTTTACTACGCTTATCACCGATTAGTTTTGCCATCAAAGATGCGGTCAAGCCGTTGAATCCAGAGATCCGTGCCAATATGGCTCGCCCTGAACTGATTGAACGTGCTCTACAAACAGCAACGGGTTCACGCGAAGTTATGGTTGCGATTTTAATGATTCGTCAATATCGAGAATTTATTCCCACAGAAGCAGAAGTCAGTCGTGCCATAGTGGATTCATTATTAAATTTAGATGGACGCGTCCATATCTCTATTTTCCGTCAAGCCTGTAAAAATGTCGGTGGTATGCCGCATACTGTAGCACGGCAATTTCTTATGAAAATGGCGCGGATTATTCAGGAAGATGGTGAAATTGGGTTGCTTGACGCCTTGTTACTTGAATGCGTCAAATATGAACTGAATCTATTACCAATCCATACGCCCACCGCATTAGAAGAGGTGAAGCCGCAAATCGTTCGTTTGATTGATGCATTGCTGCATGTACAACAAATTAACAGTGATAATCAGCTTGAAGTTCGTGAGCGTATTTTAAAACGCATTGTCACGCAAAAAGAATTGGATATGTACACTGAAATTTCAGATGAGCCAATTGATTTAGCAGAAATTTTAAATGATATTGCGGGTTTGTTATTGCGTGATCGTTTGATCATTTTAAGTGTGGCTGAAATTTGCTTGTGGAGTGATCGTATTATTACCCAAGATGAACTCGACGTAATGGAACTCCTGTACTGGCGGCTCGGCTTCCAGTCAGATGACATCTTAGATCAAATGCACAAGAAGAATAGTTTGGTCATTGTTTAATTGAAGTTTGCTTTTAAATTGTGGTTTTGATGAGCGTTGCTAAAAAAAACAGGATTGAGTATAAAAAAAACGATTGAATAAATGTCGAAAGTTAGATATTCCAATAATGGTGAATCGGCAAACAAATGTAATAAAAACTACGGCAATTAAAACCTAAACTCGTTAAAATGTTGAGCTTAGATAAGGTGATGATGAAAAGATGATAGGGCATCAGCGTGACATATTGGCAACATTGGGAATTGATCTTTGGATTCCTCGGGGCGAAGTGTGTCAGCTACATCAGAACCAGCTATGGCGTGACCAAGCAGCACCAGAGTTAGCAACCGATATTCTGCGCCCAACCCGACCGTTGCAAGGTGTAGCGCCTGTTATTGCACCGATTGAACCTCCTGTACAGCAATCAATAGATAGCATTGTTGAGAACAAGCCAGTCGAAGCTGTTGAGCGGGCAACGCCTATGCCTGAACAAGCGCGCGAGCATGTGCAGGTTGAAGCCTTTAGTTTGCAAATGCTCAGTCTGAATCATTGCAATATTTTAATTGATGCCACACAACTGAACGAAGCCGAGCAACAGCTATGGATGAATATTCAACGTGCGGTATTGTGTGAGTTTTCAGAATTAAACTGGCCATTTCCGTGGGTGAATGCACAAGATGGACGTGGTGTTGGCACCTATATTCAAGGCTTTATTGATGGGCAAGGTGTGGATAAGAATATCTTAACTTTGGGGTGCGTGGCTCACTTGACTCATCCTAAAATTATTCAGCTCGCCTCTTTACAAGAGATGCTAGATCAACCGATACTCAAAAAACGATTATGGCAATTTATGCAACCTCGGACGGTTGCTGTGGAATAAAAACGCATGATGCAAAAAGTAGTGGTCTTTAGTCAAATAGATGCAGACATCCAACAAAAACTCGAACAACATTATAAAGTCGTCAATATTCATCCCAAACTTGGCGATGTGAATCAACAACTCCTTGAACATGTTAAAGATGCAGATGCACTTATTGGTGCAGGGCGTCGTTTAAATGAACAAAATTTATCGACCGCCACGAAATTGAAGGTCATTTCAAGTGTTAGCGTAGGTTATGATAATTATGATTTGAATTATCTGAATCAGCGACATATTCATCTTGCGCATACACCGCATGTCTTGACTGAAACCACCGCAGATTTAGCTTTTACTTTGTTAATGTCAGCGGCACGTCAGGTCGGTTATTTGGATCGGTGGACAAAACAAGGACAGTGGCAAAGAACAGTGTCCGATGCACAATTTGGCATGGATATTTTTGCTAAAACATTAGGCATTATTGGTCTAGGTCATATTGGTGCTGCAATTGCACGTCGTGGTTTTCATGGTTTTAATATGGACATTCTTTATCATAACCGTCGTGAAAAACCGGAACTTGCCCAAGCCTTTAATGCTGAATACTGTGAATTAAATGATTTATTACGTCGCTCAGATTTTGTTGTCATAGCGGTGGATTTAAATGAAGATTCAAAACATCTGATCGGTGCATTAGAGCTTGCTCAAATGCAACCACATGCAGTTTTAGTCAATATTGCACGTGGCTCAGTCATTGATGAGCAAGCATTGATTAATGCCTTAAAAAATCGTCAAATTTTTGCAGCAGGTTTAGACGTTTATCAAAAAGAACCATTAACAGCATCAGAATTGTTCGAGTTGGAGAATGTCATTGCTTTGCCCCATGTAGGGTCTGCAACCGCAGCAACGCGTAAGAAAATGGCGTATCTTGCTTATCAAAATTTACGTGATGCACTAGAGGGACTTGTGTCACCATATTTGGTGAATCCTGATTTTAAATAATATTAATTAACATATCCTTGCGTTTCTGCTCATTTTTCGATGTTATATTCACATGATCAAGCAGATGGGTATTCGAGATTTTCATTGAAACGACTGGTTTTGGCATGTAGCTTAAGTTTTTGTATGGCCACTGGTCATAGCGAAATAGATGGATTTAATCAGAGTGCGGCACAATTTAACGTGCCTGAAATTGGTTCTGGCATTGGTTTAATTGATCAGCAAAAAGAAAAAATGATTGGTGAGAAGGTGTACCGAGAAGTACAAGCCAAAATGCCGACCATTCAAAATCCTTGGTTAGAAGATCAACTCTTTTCTGTGTTCTCACATATTTTAAGTCAAACCCAATTACAGCAACCTATTGGTTTGGTGGTCATTAATGATCCACAAATTAATGCTTTTGCGGTTCCAGGTGGATTATTTGCCCTTAATTTAGGCTTGCTCAATTCAGCGCGTAATATGGATGAAGTGGCAGGGGTCATGTCACATGAAATTGCACATGTCACACAACGTCATTACAGTCGCTCTCAAGAAGCCTTTAAGGGGCAGGGTTTGCTGGCTTTAGCCGGTATTTTGGTGGGGGCTTTGGTGGCATCTCAAGCCGATGGTGATGCAGGTGCAGCTGTGATGCTGGGCTCACAAGCAGCTTTACTTGATAAACAACTGACCTATAGCCGCAATCAAGAACGTGAAGCAGATCGGATCGGAATGCAATATATGTATGCCTCGGGATATAACCCGCAAAGTATGGCGGATTTTTTTGAGGTAATGCATCGCGCAACAAGTCGTTTAAGTTTTATGCCCGACTTTTGGTATACCCATCCGTTGACCAGTGAGCGTATGAGTGAGGCGCGTCTTCGTGCCAATCAACTGCCTGTGGTCAAGCCTAAATTGTTCAATCAAGATTTTGATATCATTAAATGGTATAGCCGTGTCTTGTCAGGGCAAACCACGGAACAGGAACTGCTGTCAGTTGCACAGCAAAATAATTTTGCAGCTCAAGTCGGTTTAGCCGCTTATTATACAGATAAGCATGATTATAAAGCAGCACAGGCAGCGCTTGACCAAGCCAAACGTAGCAATAGCTTGCATCCATTGCTTGTCATTTTGCAAACAGACGTGTACTTGGGGCAGAATCAAACAGATTTAGCATTAAAAAGTGTTCAATCTGCTGCAGCAACGATGCCTGAACATCGTGCGTTAAATTATAAATATGCTGAAAGCTTGATTCGAGCAAAACAATTAGACCGCGCAAAAGCCATTATTCAGCGTTTTTTACGTAGCAATCATCGTGATTTAAGCGGTTGGAATTTAATGCTCCAGCTGACCAATGCAGAACCGGCATCAGCGACCAAGACCATCAATGTATTGCGTCACCGAGCGGAAGTTGAATATTGGTCAGGAAGTGACGAAGCGGCAATTAAAACATTACTCCACGCACAAAGAATCAGTCAGTCTAATTCGTCTTTATCTGTAACGATTAAGGCGCGTTTAAAACAGATGCAACAAGAACGACAATATAAAATTTAAGATGGTTTTTTGAAGACAGAAAAAGATGTTTAGATGAGTGTTAAAGTGCTTTTAAGTTTTTTATGATTTATAGATAACAGTCGTTGAATGACGAAATGAGTGACGAGAAAAATTTAAATATGTGAATAAAATAGGCTGCTAAGAACTGACTTATTTAAGACAGTTCAACGCAAAATAGAGATTTAGAGTGGGGTATTAAGCAAGTTTTGCTTTAATTTTGGCAGATACTTCAGAAGGATCGGCGCGCCCGGCTATGAGCGGACGCAGAGAATTCATCACCTTACCCATATCTTTCATGCTAGTAGCTTCTTGCGCTGCAATCGTTTGCGCAATGATGGAATCAAGTTCTTCCTCAGTCATAGCTTCTGGTAGAAATTGAGATAAAACCTCAAGTTCGGCTTGTTCCTTACTAGCTAAATCTTCTCGACCAGCGCCCAAAAACGCCTTAATCGATTCTTTACGTTGTTTAATTTGCTTTTCAATGACCGCAAGAACTTGAGCGTCGTCAAGTTCTTTGCGCTCATCGACTTCGATTTGCTTAATTGCTGCCTGAAGACCACGAATTACCGTTAACGTCGACATTTCTTTGGCACGCATTGTTGCTTTCAAAACATCTGTTATCTGGTTCTTTAAAGTCGTCATTATTTATTCCAGGCAGTCAATCACAAATTAATCTTAGTAAAGGCGAGTTGTACGTACTGATTCACGCGCCAATTTCTTTTGGTAGCGTTTAACAGCAGCAGCTTTTTTACGTTTACGTTCTTGAGTAGGTTTTTCGTAGAATTCACGTTTACGTACGTCAGCTAGAACACCAGCTTTTTCGCATGAACGTTTGAAACGACGGATAGCTACGTCTACTGGTTCGCCTTCTTTCAATTTAACTTGTGGCATGAAGAATCCTCATTAAGTTATGGATAAGATCATAAGCGGAATGCCTACGATCACAAGTGAAGGTCAGTATTTTACTCATTTACATCTCATACCACAAGCATATAATGGTGCTTGCAATAGATTTGATACAGGTTATAGGCAGTTTAATGATCGTTTTAGGCTTAGAAACATCGTGTGATGAAACAGGGCTTGCGCTTTATGATAGCGAGTTGGGTTTGCGCGGACAGGTGCTTTATAGTCAAATTAAACTGCACGCTGAGTATGGTGGTGTAGTTCCTGAATTGGCTTCTCGTGATCATGTGCGCAAGTTAATTCCTTTAATTAATCAGTTGCTTGATGAGACAAAGATCAAGAAATCTGAGATTGATGCCATTGCTTATACTCGTGGTCCAGGTTTAATGGGTGCCCTGATGACGGGTGCATTATTTGGGCGAACCTTGGCATTCGCATTAAATAAACCTGCCATCGGCGTGCATCATATGGAAGGTCATATGTTGGCGCCTCTTTTGTCTAAAACTCCACCGGAATTTCCTTTTGTGGCGTTATTGGTATCAGGCGGACACTCACAATTGATGGCAGCCTATGGCATTGGGCAATATGAATTGCTTGGTGAGTCGATTGATGATGCAGCAGGTGAAGCCTTCGATAAGGTTGCGAAAATGATGGGCTTGCCTTATCCGGGTGGTCCAAATATTTCACGTCTTGCCGAAAATGGTGATCCAAATGCATTTGCATTTCCACGTCCAATGTTGCACCAAGGTTTGCAATTCTCATTTAGTGGCTTGAAAACTGCAGTTTCTGTACAAATGAAGAAACTAGCGGATGAAAATCGCGATGCTGATATTGCTGCGAGTTTCCAAGAAGCCATTGTTGATACATTGGTAAAAAAATCAGTGAAAGCTCTGAAGCAAACAGGCTTAAAGCGTTTGGTGATTGCCGGTGGTGTGAGTGCCAATAAACGTTTACGTGAACGCTTAGAAGCAGATTTGGCGAAGATTAAATCTCAGGTGTATTATGCGGAACCTGCGCTTTGTACCGACAATGGTGCCATGATCGCTTTTGCAGGCTATCAACGTTTGAAAGCAGGGCAACATGATGGTTTGGCGGTGACCACAACACCTCGTTGGCCGATGACTGAGTTGACCAACCCAACTGAAGTTTAAGATTTAAAGCGAATAAAAAAGAGGCGTTAAGCCTCTTTTTTTATTTCAATTCAGCGTGGTTTTAAGCTTCGCGAATCATTTCATTGAATTTTTCTTTCAATTCAACATATTTCTCATTGGCTTTAGCTTGAGCACTTTTTTCTTTAAAGATTTTTGAAACTGCAATTTTGCTCAATTCTTCAGGGGTACGTTGTGGTTTTTCTGCTGTATCTACAACCACTTTAATTTTAGGGGTTGCGCCTTTATTTTTGCGACCTGTTTTGAGTGAACCTTTTTTATGGTGCGCATAACGACGTGAGCGGGTATAGCCCATCAATAAGAATTTGCGTGCCATATCTGCACCGACAAAATCACCTTTCTCCAAGTAATCTAAAAATAGCGCAAAAATTTTATCGCTACTTTCAGTGGCTGTTGCTTCATCATCAATTTTCCAAAGCGGTAAAATTTCAGATTTATAAGGTTCAACCAATAATACGCCTTCTTCACCACGACCAACGCGATATAGTTTTGGGCGCTTTCTAAAATTAATGTTTTCAAAATCAAGTGAAAAGTCAAAGCTACGTGAAAAACCTTCAGGATTTACTTTCGCTGGTGCTTGAGCCGCAACTAAAGTTTGCTCAGCGGCTATATCTTCTTGTTCAGATATCACGAGTTCTTGTTCATTGTTCATCTTTGGGAGTCCTTAAAGGCGGTAAATTTTTCAAATAATGGCAAATTATACGTGATTGCGCAGCGTTTGAAGCATTTTGTCTGACTTTAATATGACAAAGTCGAAAAGTTGTTGTTATAAAAAGAGCTTAGTATATTTTTAAGAACCTTTGTTTCAGCTTTGGATCTATGTGAATCGTATGTCTAAAAGTACAACTTGATCTTATGTTCTAAAGACAAAGTGCAATAGGATTCGCACATGATTTTTGCTGAGGATGCATTTCGTCCTCAGTAAGACATTGATTCTATAAAAGCACCACAGCATGACTGAGGTGCTTTTCTGTAAAGGTTTACTGATATTTACTATATTCAAAGTTCTGAAGCTTCAAAAATAAAGCAATATGGGCGCTATTTTTGTTTGATTAACTGCAATGAACTTGAACCAATCCAATGTTTAGAAAACTGATAGGCAGCACGACCTGAACGTTGTCCACGACTTTGACACCAACGTAATGCTTCTGCACGCGTCTCTGCATCAAGTGCAAGATTCGCTTGCTTTAAATAATGTTCGACAATCTCTAAATATAAATTTTGATCCATTGGATAAAAAGACAGCCAAAGTCCAAAGCGATCCGAAAGCGAGATTTTCTCTTCAATCGCTTCTTGTGGATGTAATTCAGTGTATTGCGGAACATCCACTTTAGTGACGGGGGTATTTTCATGCATAAATTCAGGCAATAAATGACGACGGTTACTGGTCGCATAAATCACAAAATTACTTGAACCGGATTGTAATGAACCATCCAATACGCTTTTTAAACTCCGATAATTTTCATCTTCAGCATTGAAAGCAAGATCATCACAATAAACAATGAATTTTTCAGGGCGATCTTGAATAAGTTGTTGGATTTGAGGTAATTCAGACAAATCGTCTCGCTCAATTTCAATCAAGCGTAAACCTTGTTCGGCATAATCATTTAATAGCGCACGTACAATCGATGACTTGCCTGTACCGCGTGAGCCGGTGAGCAAAACGTCATTGGCAGGTAAGCCATGCAAAAATTGTAGGGTATTTTGAATCACTTTTTCTTTTTGACGTTCAATGCCTTTGAGGTCGTCGAGCTGAATCGCTTTAAGCTGATGAATGGGATGCAGTTCGCCATGTTGCCATTTATACGCATAAGCGCTGAAATCTGTTGGTTTCTTTATGGGTGCAAGGCTTTGTTGTAATTGCAACAATACTGTTGCAAGTGAATTGATAATATTTTCAGGTAAATCAATCGTTGCCATGATTTTGTGTATTCAGTTTTAAAAATGATTATCGTGATACTAATACTCTAAAATTCGATGTAAAAGTAGACTAATTGTGATAATTTGCATGATATAAACAAAATAACGTCATTGCAGGAAAGTGCATCATTCTGCATATTTTAACCACCATGTGTGATACATGGATCGAAGATAGGCACAGGGAAGGTCTAAATATGATATTTAAAGATTTCACGCGAAATATAAATCCGCACCAAGCCTATCGCATTAAGAAATTGAAGTTGCAGCTCGCCAAAGCGGACTCTTATGCAGAGTGGAAAAGCATTGCATTAAAGCTTGATGAAGAATCTGGTGCGCAAGAATGGAAGTTAGATAATTCATCCCCTTATTTTGATGCGCAAGTAATTGCACACCGGTTGGGGAAGTTAACCCGATATCGTACGCAAAAACGTACCCGTGACCTAATGTATATTTTGCGTGAAGGCTTAAGTTACGATATTGCCAATATTTCTCATCCTTTATTGTTTTCCCAAGCTTACGTGGGAACAAAAAAAATCATTGAAGATTATGTGGATGAAGTGAGTCAAAGTTTGGCATTTATTGCCTCTGATGAATGTACCTGTTTAAGTTTGGATGAAAAGCTTGAATATTTTCAGCATTGCCAACGTGCTTATGGTCAACCTGCGCTCATGTTCTCAGGTGGTTCAACGTTAGGGCTGTTTCATACTGGTGTGTGTAAGGCGCTTATGGAACAAGACTTAATGCCGAAAGTGATGTCAGGTTCGAGTGCGGGTGCGATTATGACCGCTATGTTAGGTGTATCGCATCCATCTGAATATCATCAAATTTTAAAAGGTCAGAACTTTTTTAGTGAAGCCTTTCATTTTCGTAAATTGAACGATCTAATCAAGGGCGGTGGCGGACTCGCTGATGTACGCTACTTGAAAAAATTCTTAGTGGAAAACTTAGGTGATGTCACTTTTGAAGAAGCCTTTAAAAAGTCGGGCTTACATATTAATGTTGCGATTGCCCCGTATGACGGTTCGCAAGACGCTCGGATTATGAATGCCTACACATCTCCCGATGTATTGGTATGGAGCGCTGTACTGGCTTCGTGTGCTGTGCCGATTTTATTCCCACCGATTCAACTGACCAGTAAACGCCATGATGGCAAATATACGCCTTATATGTCATCGACACGTTGGGTAGATGGCAGTGTGCGTAGTGATTTCCCACAAGAGAAAATGGCACGCTTGTATAATATTAATTACACTATTGCCAGTCAGGTCAATCCGCATATTGTGCCGTTTATGCAGGATGATATTTCGCGTTTTAATAAAAATATGTTGAGTTGGCCGCAGCGAATTGCACGTCGCCAAGCACAAGTGATTGCAAAAGGGGTCATGGACTTTACGCGTGAGCGCGTCGGGAATGTTGCGCCTGTACGTCGTTTGCTTGATCACGGTCATGGGGTGGTGGATCAGCGTTATTATGGTGATGTGAATATTGTGGGCAATCACAGTTTGCGCCACTATAGTTATATGTTGCAAAATCCGAAACCGCATCTATTTAAAATTTTGCAAAAAGAGGGCGAGCGGGCAACATGGCCACGGATTTCCTTGTTGGAAACGCAAGAGCGTGTCGGTAAAACCATTCAACATTGTTTGGAACTGCTAAAATATCACCATGCACCCGATCAAAAGCCGCAAAAGTATATTGTCAGTTAAACTTGCAGATCTGCTCAATTCGCCCATACAGCTTCAGACCAAAGCCAAAAGTCTGAGTTTTGGGCGATATTTATTTGATATCAACATCAATGGGCAAAGATATTGGTTGAAAACGCAGACGCATGCAGCTGACTTGGATTCATTGCACGCGCAGCAAGGCTTTGAACGAGAGTTTAATTTTTATCTAGACCATGCATACGACCAATCGCTCGATTTTTTCGTGTCGCACCAGTTGATCCATGAAACTTTTCAAATCAACCAAACGTTGTTTCAACAAGCGATTTTATGCCGACATTATGCGGGCTATTTTGATCGATCTCCTTTGACCTTATCAGCCCATCAAATCAAACAGCATTTACTTGGGGCGATTGAGCCATTCATTCAGCTTGAACAATCGGGGTATATCCACGCAGATTTAAAGCAAGAGCACTTTTTAGATAATCAGGGTCGGGTAGGCGTGATTGATTTTGAACAAGTGCAATCGCTAATGAGTCCGATCCAGCAACCTATGAATGCCACCCCACGTTATATGGCACCAGAACTTTTTCATGGTCAATTGAAGTCTGTACAAAGTGATATTTACGCTCTAGGGATTATCTTTTTGGAATGGCTTACGCAAAAACGTTTAATGGCGACCACTTATCAAGATTGGGCATATTTGCACTGTCAGTATTTACAGGTTGAGCTTTTAAGCGAATTCAGGTGCTTTGAAGGTGTTTTACAGCAGATGTTACGTAAACACAAAAGCCAACGTCTGCCAAGTTTTAGTGCCGTTAAAAGCCTGCTAATGACTGAAATTGAATGAGAAAAATACAAAAAAACCGGCTTTGTTCCTTATTTAATCAATTGGGTGGCTTTTTCTTAAAAATCACTTGTCAGGTGAAAATGATCTCTATAGTATACACAGCCATTGGGGACGTGGCGAAATTGGTAGACGCACTGGATTTAGGTTCCAGCGCCGCGAGGTGTGAGAGTTCGAGTCTCTCCGTCCCCACCAATAAATACTTTTATTAAGTGTTTAAAGGTCAGTAGAGGATTGGTGTAATGGTAGCATGACGGTCTCCAAAACCGTTCGTCAAGGTTCGAGTCCTTGATCCTCTGCCAAGTTTTAAAGAAGTCTAACTGAGGTTAGCACCCTGATGGGGACGTGGCGAAATTGGTAGACGCACTGGATTTAGGTTCCAGCGCCGCGAGGTGTGAGAGTTCGAGTCTCTCCGTCCCCACCATCATATTGAAGCAAGGCATTGACCTTGCTTTTTTATTGCCTGTAGGAAAGTAACGAGCATAGATAAAAATAAAAAATCGTTTTGCTAAATATGAGCAACTGTTTTATAAAGTTAAATATATCAATAAAATCTTAGATTCTCAAATGAAGTGCAACAGAGATTAAATTTTGGAAAGAAGCAAGATGAGCTAGCATTTTGCTTCCGACCGACCAAAGTCAAAGTTGCATCATGAACTATACTCATCTTACCCAAGAAGAAAGATATCAGATTTTTACATTGTTACGTGAAGGATTTTCTCAACGTTATATTGCTTGGAGACTGAATCGTTCACCTTCCACTATTTCTAGAGAAATCAATCGTAATCGAGCTAGAAATGGTTATTTCGCTAAGCATGCTAGTAAACTCGCTCGAAGACGCCATTGCTCTAATCCTAAAAGAATCCCTGATGAAATATGGGCAAATGTCATCTTTTATCTTGAACTTCAATGGAGTCCTGAACAGATTGCTTCCCGTGTTTCAGTCAGTCTGCATTCAATTTATCGCTTAATACGACAGGATAAAAATAAGGGCGGTACTCTCTTCATCATCTACGTTTCAGAAATCAAAGAAAGAGGAATACGGCTCTCCTGAAACTCGTGGTCAGCTGGCTAATCGTAAAAGCATTCATGATAGACCGATTGAGATTGAACAGCGTCATCGTTTCGGTGATCTAGAGATAGATACGATTGTGGGTAAGAATCATCAGCAATCATTGGTCTCGATTGTAGATCGTAAGACAGGTTATTTGTGGCTAAAGAAGTTTAGCTCACGTAAAGCAGAGGAAGTTTGCCAAACAACGATCAGTTTACTTGAGCCAATCAAAGATCAGCTCAAGACGATTACCGCAGATAATGGTAAGGAGTTTAGTCTGCATGAATGTGTTGCTCAAGAATTAGAAATAGACTGGTATTTCGCAGATCCTTATAGCGCTTGGCAACGAGGTACGAATGAAAATACCAACGGCTTAGTCAGACAATACATTAGAAAGGGAAGTGACTTAAATCAGTATACAGATGAATATATCTCAGAAATAACAGACCGTATCAATCATCGTCCAAGAAAAAGACTCGGCTTTAAAAGTCCGAGTCAGGTATTATGGCAACAACATGGTGTTGCACTTCAAATGCTAATCTAAGAATAAAAAAACATGACGCAGCAGCACTATAAACAGCGACAACCAAAAATAAGAAAATCGACCTTTCTGTTGGTAGCACGTTTGACACCATTTTCGATTGCTGTATTGCTATACGGTTATAACAGTATGCATGACCCTGAAAAAGTCAAAGCACGTTTATATGCCTGTGGAAAATTTGGTGATCAGCACATGCTGATTGATAAGCAATATTTACATTATGGAAGAGTGACTTATCAAGGTGTCAATTATTGGGGTAAAAATATAAAAGAAGAGCATAAAGCTAAAGGTTGTGATGATCAAATTTAAAGTATTGACTTGAAGGTTAAGTGGCCTGAAACGACACCATCTAGAGAAGGCTTTAGATTAGATTCTGAGAATAAAAATGATATAACAATCGCATTAAACCAACGCTCAGTTTGGGAAGAGGAGTGGGGAAGTAAAAGTTCTTTTAATGATATATGGGCTTTAAATTGGAAATTAAAAAATAATTTGGATAGTGTTGAAGTCACTGAAAAATGGCGGAATCTAACCAAAAAATGGGATTCAGAATTGGAACTTTTTGTCATCGATGTTGCAGGGGGGCAAAACTCTACAAGAAAAATTTATTGGCAAGAAGCTCAGGAAAACGAGATCAGTCTGGTAATTGATTGCACTTATTTTTGGGATGGAGTGTCAAGCTGTAACTTGGTAACACATGAACCCAATTATGGGTTTAATACCAGTTATATCAAGATCAGTTTTCATAGTGAATTATTGCCGCATTGGCAAGAAGTGCTTCAGGATTCGAAAAAATTGATCGATTCATTTAATGTGACCCATTGATGCACGCATTTTCAACGAGCTATGGGTGCAAAAATATGGATCAGTACAATTTAGATTGACTCAAAATTAAATAAGGTTTCAGCAAAAAAATAAAAAATACATTTAACTGATTAATTTATAGCAGAAAACAGCATGTATGCTTAGAAAATGGCTTGTCAACGCGGTTTGATCTCTATAATATACACAGCCATCGGGGACGTGGCGAAATTGGTAGACGCACTGGATTTAGGTTCCAGCGCCGCGAGGTGTGAGAGTTCGAGTCTCTCCGTCCCCACCAATAAATACTTTTATTAAGTGTTTAAAGGTCAGTAGAGGATTGGTGTAATGGTAGCATGACGGTCTCCAAAACCGTTCGTCAAGGTTCGAGTCCTTGATCCTCTGCCAAGTTTTAAAGAAGTCTAACTGAGGTTAGCACCCTGATGGGGACGTGGCGAAATTGGTAGACGCACTGGATTTAGGTTCCAGCGCCGCGAGGTGTGAGAGTTCGAGTCTCTCCGTCCCCACCATCGATATGAAAGCAAGGCTTATGTCTTGCTTTTTTATTGCCTGAAATTTGACGAAGGCACTACGTATATCAACGCTGTATAGTGATTTTAAGCCTTGATTTTTATGCAAAAGACTTTTGTGTATAAATTGCTTCGGTTAGAAAGAATAGAAATAAAGAAATGTTCGCTTAACGTCAGAACGCCTGTTTGAATTGTTATATTAAATACACGTCATTTAAATAAAACATTCTATATAAAATGCATGCTGGGAATCTCAATTAGGCTCAGCATGCATTTAAAATAAAGCTCACAATTAAGCCTTTAGATGATCTTCGAACTCTTCCCCAAGCTGCATTGCCAATGCATTACCTGCCAAATCGACCGTGACTAAACCATATTCTTTTTTAAAGCTAAAGCTAAAGCCGCGATTATCCGTCAGGGTACGCACTGAATAGCCTAATTTTTCGAGCCACAAACGAAATGCGATCAAATTTTTTGCTTTCACAACTTTTTTCACGAGATTACTCCATTAATGCTGTTTCATTATAAATAGGGGTTTTTTATTTTTTTTTAAAGGGGAGGAATGCTAAAAAATGCAAATGAGAATTGAGTTTGCTTTATATATAATCAATAAAATGGTTAAATGTTATCTAAGATAATGATAAATAATATAAAAAATGATAAGTAACTAAATATTATATAAATGCTGAATTTATCATCAAAAATGATGCTTTGCTTGAAATGTATACAAGATGTGTCGCTTGGCACGAGATAGTTAATTTTTATAAACTTAGATTCTCAAATGAAGTGCAACAGAGATTAAATTTTGGAAAGAAGCAAGATGAGCTAGCATTTTGCTTCCGACCGACCAAAGTCAAAGTTGCATCATGAACTATACTCATCTTACCCAAGAAGAAAGATATCAGATTTTTACATTGTTACGTGAAGGATTTTCTCAACGTTATATTGCTTGGAGACTGAATCGTTCACCTTCCACTATTTCTAGAGAAATCAATCGTAATCGAGCTAGAAATGGTTATTTCGCTAAGCATGCTAGTAAACTCGCTCGAAGACGCCATTGCTCTAATCCTAAAAGAATCCCTGATGAAATATGGGCAAATGTCATCTTTTATCTTGAACTTCAATGGAGTCCTGAACAGATTGCTTCCCGTGTTTCAGTCAGTCTGCATTCAATTTATCGCTTAATACGACAGGATAAAAATAAGGGCGGTACTCTCTTTCATCATCTACGTTTCAGAAATCAAAGAAAGAGGAATACGGCTCTCCTGAACCGTGGTCAGCTGGCTAATCGTAAAGCATTCATGATAGACCGATTGAGATTGAACAGCGTCATCGTTTCGGTGATCTAGAGATAGATACGATTGGGTAAGAATCATCAGCATCATTGGTCTCGATGTAGATCGTAAGACAGGTTATTTGTGGCTAAAGAAGTTTAGCTCAGTAAAGCAGAGGAAGTTTGCCAAACAACGATCAGTTTACTTGAGCAATCAAAGATCAGCTCAAGACGATTACCGCAGATAATGGTAAGGAGTTTAGTCTGCATGAATGTGTTGCTCAAGAATTAAATAGACTGGTATTTCGCAGATCCTTTAGCGCTTGGCAACGAGTACGAATGAAATACCACGGCTTAGTCAGACAATACATTAGAAAGGAAGTGACTTAAATCAGTATACAGATGAATATATCTCAGAAATAACAGACCGTATCAATCATCGTCCAAGAAAAAGACTCGGCTTTAAAAGTCCGAGTCAGGTATTATGGCAACAACATGGTGTTGCACTTCAAATGCTAATCTAAGAAATAAAAAATAAGCGTATTAAAAGGGATTAAGTTATTGGGCTTATTTTATAATGCAGTGATTGAATGGGCACGAAATAGGTAAATTTTGAAAATTGAAGAGCACGTGCAATTGATAATTCAAAGCATGCAAGCGCAAGCGTTGCAACCCACAGCGGTGATGCTAGGACATGAAGATTGGTTGACGTTTAGTATTGAATCAAAAGTCGCTTATACACCCTTTGGTAGCGCACGTCGTTATCAACCTGCGCTGGGTGGATTGCTCTTGGTTCGTGTCGATGAAATGCATGCGGTTCGGGTGGTGACACAAGTAGAACTCGATACCTATGCCAAAAGCCATCAAATTTTATAAATTAGAAATTATCTTTAAGCGTGCGTAAATGCGTGAATGCTTCAACGTCATTCGCGCGTAAAAATGGATTGGTTTCTAATTCAAGCTCAATCGTACTCGGTAATGTACATTGTCCGAGCAGACGTAACCGTTCGACATGCGTATAACGCTCTTGAATAGCAAGATTGTCAGGTTCAACGTGTAGCGCGAACTTGGCATTTGAGAGCGTGTATTCATGAGTGCAATAGACTTGCGTGCGTGGTGGCAGGGCAGCAAGACGGTTTAATGAATGAAACATTTGCTCATGTGTTCCTTCAAAGACACGACCGCAGCCCATCGCAAACAAGGTATCACCAGAAAAAAGCACATCAAGTGCATCAATAAAATAAACAATATGCCCTAAGGTATGCCCCGGAACACTTATAATCTCGATGTCTAAATCATGAAAATTTACTCGGTCTTCATGTTGTAGCGCATGCGTTAAAAATGGAATTTTTGAGCTTTCAGCTTGTGGACCATATACCGGAATATTTGTCGATTCAATCAGCTCAAGCACGCCACCAATATGATCTTTATGCCAATGCGTTAGCCAAATTTGGCTCAATGCTAAATTGTGTTCTGTGCAGTATTTCGTCACTAAAGACGCTTCAGTTGGGTCGATCGCGACGACTTGTTTACTAGGCGTATGTTCAAGCAACCAAATATAGTTTTGTAGTTGGTTTTGAACATCAATACAGTGAATTTTAAAAGGCATCATAAAAAAGTGTCCAAAATAATGGGGATATTCAATCAGGCATACATCCATAATTGAGTTATAAACGAAAAAATCTCAAGATTAATGCTCTTTAAACTTTGTCATTGACTGAAACGGGCTCGCCAATAGTATAGAAATGTCCGCCAGCAACATGATGGATGCTTTTCCAATCGTCACTGACTTCATGGAAATACCAATGCCCATCTCGAAAGACACGATCATCTGCATAGGCTGCAATGACTTCGCCAATGAATAGATCATGTTGCTGCTGATTGTGCGGTTCAGGAATGAGTTTACATAACAGCCAAGCACTGCAACCTTGGACTACAGGAATGTGATCATAAGATTCAAACTGAAATAATTCGACCCCAGATTGGCGTAACTTTTCTGGTGCAGCATATAGGCTCATATTGCCGACAGCATGAACCATTTTGAGTTGTTTCCGCGTCGGAACTTGTAAAGCAAAGAAGCCAGAACGTTCAATAATGTCACGGGTTTTGGTGCTTTTATCTAAAACCACGGTGACTTTTGCAGGTTGAAATTCAAGTGCACATGCCCATGCTGCTGCCATGACATCGGTATGCTGTTGATCCTGAGCAGACACTAAGACGGTGGGGCCATGGGTAATTAAGCGATAGGCTTTTTCCAATGGTACTGCTTTGAGATGCGGGAATTTAAAAGTATGGCTCATAAACATGTTCACCGAATATTATTGTTCAAGCTTCAAAAAATCTGAACGGCTTTCTGTTTTTTCATCAATTGCATGTTTTTAGATGATAAAAACAGACCTATACAGATATTATCGCTAAAATTAGTGCATTGCAGAGAAAAGGAATATTTTATGAAAATGTATCAGGTTGATGCCTTTAGCACCACTTTATTTAAGGGCAATCCTGCGGCTGTTGTTGTAACAGAAGACTGGTTATCTGATGATTTAATGCAAAATATCGCCTTTGAAAATAACCTTGCTGAAACTGCATTTGTACGTATTGTAGATGATGCCAACTATGAGATTCGTTGGTTTACCCCAACTGTTGAAGTCGATTTCTGTGGTCATGCGACATTAGCAAGTAGCTTTGTTTTGTTTGAATTTTTCACATCATTAAAAACGATTCAATTTCATGTGAAAGATTTAGGTATTTTTATAGTCGATCAAGATCTTGACGGCAAAATTCGCATGAATTTCCCTGTGCGTGCACCAGTCAAAGTGAGCGATTATCCTGAGCTACTCAATAAAGTGTTCGATGTGCCGTTTAGTGAGGTCTATGTCAATCCTCAAGCCTTCATTTTGGTCTGCCATAACGAACAGGATGTGATTCGCGCTCAGCCAAATTTAGCTAAAATTGCGGAAATTGGCGCGATTCATTATAAAAGTACCGCCATTACTGCAGTCGATCTTGATTTGAGTATTACCAGTGCTTCAAAAGATTATGATTACATTGCACGTTATTTTGCACCGCATAAAGGCATTGATGAAGACCCAGTGACAGGTTCAATGCATACTGGATTAGCGCCACTTTGGGCAGAGAAACTCGGTAAAACCCAACTAGTGGCTTATCAGGCTTCAAAACGTGGTGGCTTGTTGTATTGTGACTTGAAGGGGAATGAGCGTATTGAAGTAGCGGGCTATGGCAAACTCTATATGGTTGCTGAGCTTTATCTTTAATCTGTGACAAAAAATGGTGTATTGTTCAAACAATGCGCCATTTTAATAAAAATACACTATTCACTGTTAAAGCAGTTATTTAACATGCAATACATATAAAAACATTGATGATTTTTTCACACAGAGTAAATAATGCAATTACGTTTTAAACACTTAACGCTTTCTATTTTACTGGCATGTGGCACGACAAGCATTTTTGCACAGCCAGTATTGGTCAAATCTGAACAAAATATTGAAGAATATCAATTAGAAAATGGCTTGAAAATTATTCTTGCGCCGAATGATAAAGAAAACAAAATCTTTATGAATACCGTGTATTTGACGGGCTCGTTGAATGATCCACAAAATAAAGGTGGCTTGGCGCATTTACTAGAACACTTGGCATTTAAAGGCACAGAAAATATTCAAGGCGATGAATTTCAACGTCGTTTAGATCAATTTACTTTATCGACCAATGCCAGCACTGACTATTACGCAACCAAATATACCAATATTATTCGTCCAGAAACCACCGCAATGAATGAGGTGATTTTGCTCGAAGCTGAGCGTATGGATAAATTGGTATTGCAAGAAAAGCATGTACCGACCGAAATTGATATTGTGAAGCGGGAACGTGAATTACGCTTAGATCAGCCATTTTCAGTGTTGATGGATCAGATTTTTAAATCGGCATATGGCAACCAATATTTGGGACGTTTACCGATTGGCGATTTAAAAGAATTACAATCGATCAAAATGGATGAGCTGAATCAGTTCTACAAAACTTGGTATGCACCCAATAACGCTTATATCGTTATTTCGGGTAAGTTTGATAAAGCGGCTGTGCTGAAAAAAATTGATCAAGATTTTAGCCCGATTAATGCACGTCCTGTACCTGCGCAAACCAAAGTGCCCGCGCTTCAACCAGAACAGATGAAGCAGCGTCAATTTACCGTGAAAAAGGGCAGTGATTATGCGCAGTTTAATGTGTATTTGACTGCAAATCAGGAAGCTGTAAAGCAGGCTTTAGCTGTATCACCAACACTATTTACACTGCAACCGAGCGGGCATTTATATCAAGGCATTGTGGAAACAGGGCAAGCGACAGCAGTTCAGTCTACGACATGGTTAGATAAAGATTTTAATATGGTGTTTATGGGTGCGGTGTATGCGCCTAGCCATAATGTTACAACACTGAATCAATCCTTAATTTCAGGTGTTGAACAAGCGAAAGGGTTTAATGAATCCGAACTGAATCGCATTAAAAATATGACGCGTAACCAAGCGGATAATATTAAAAATAATGCTGCTGCGTTGGGGTCACGTTTAAGTGATTATATTGTGGCCTATGATGGTGATTGGTCAAAATACTTTAAAGATTTGCAAGATGTGCAAAATTTAAAAGTTGATGAAGTGAATCGAACTTATCAAGCTTTCTTTAAGCCACAGCATCGTTTAAGTGGTGTGATTCAACCTACACCTGAAGATCAGAAAAAAGCCCAACAAGCTCAAGTCGAAGCCCCAAAAGCTACCCTTGATCAGCAAGCAATCACTGAAGAACCTTTAAAAGATGTCCGTGTTTATCAGGCAGAAGTGCAGCAGTATGTGAAAGAGTCTAAAGCGTATTTGAACAGTAAAGAAAAGAAAATTCAACGCAGTAAGCTAAAAAATGGTATTCGATATGCATTGTTCCCAACCACTACGCGTGATGACAAAGTGTATGCCAGTATTGCTCTCGATTTTGGTACAGCGGAAACTTTAAAGCATAAAGCTGAAATTTTAGATTTAATGAGCTATTTGATTTTACGTGCATCGGATACACAAAGTTTACAGCAGATTTCAGACAAAACCATTGAGGTGGGCGGCTCGGCAAGTGTCAGTGCAGCAGGCAATGGTTTAAGCATTCAAATTGCAGCCAAGAAAGAACATTTTGATGACTATTTTAAATATATTTTAAATGTACTGAAAAATCCGATTTTTGAGCAAAGCCAGTTTGATTTAATTAAATCACAAACCTTAGCAAGTCTGGATCGTCCTTATACTGAACCCGATACTGTGGCAGCTTTGACTTTCTCGCGTATGGTCGAAAAATATCAACCGGGAGATTTGCGCTACCATTTCGAGCCTGAATTGGCAGTAAAACAGTATCAAGCGGCAAATCGCGACCAAGTGAAAACGTTGTATCAGCAATTCTTTGAAACCCATCATGCGCGTGTTGCTGTCACCGGTGAGTTTCAACCCAAAACCATGCAAAAGCTGATTAAAAATGAATTTTCAAATTGGAAAGCCAAAGAAAGTTATGCACGTTTAAGCAGTGAATACACCGCATATCCTGCCAAGAAAGTGCATGTATTGTCGGAGCAACGTGAGTTTGGTAGTTACAATGCAGCGCTTGCAATGCCAGTGGGTGCAGATCATGCGGATGTGCCTGCATTACAAGTGTTCCGTCATATCTTAGGTGATTCACAATTGTCTTCTCGTTTAGCACAAGAACTGCGTGAGAAGAATGCTTTGGTCTATGGCTTTAGTGCCAATATTCAGTTAAGTGAGTGGGAAAATAATGGTGCATTGGGCATTAATGCCAATTATACCGCGGGTAAATCTGCTCAAGTGTCACAGGCGGTACATAAAGTCCTTCAGGAACTGTTGGCAAAAGGCGTAACCGCGCAAGAAGTGGAAGCAGCCAAAGCCAATATTTTGAAAAAACGAGTCAGTGCTTTAGAAGATGATCGTAATATTCACGGGATGCTATTGCCGCAATTAGAAAAAGAGCGTGACTTGCGTTATCGTGAAAAGCGCGACCAAGCACTTGCGGCATTAACCAAAGCGGATATTGATCGTGTGATTCAAAAATACATCAAGCTAGAGCACTTGATGGAAGTGATGGCAGATCAGTACGGGCAAAAGATTTAAAAATTTTTGCTCATCTAATCATGCCAATTTAAAAAAGTGTCCTCGATAGGGCGCTTTTTTATTGCAACTTATTAAGCTTGAATAGCTTTAAAGTCGATAAAATGTCTGGGCATTATCATGAAAAATGGCTTTTAAAGCAGAAGGATCAATCTGCTGGATAATATCGCTAAAAGCATCAATGATATTTTCAAGATTGGTGCTGACTGAGTCCATCGGGAAGTTTGAAGCAAACATCACCCGCTGTGTACCAAAGCAATCCAGCGCATGTTGGATCAATGGTGCGCTGAGTGAAACAATCTCATCCTTATGCGCAACCTGCTTTGACTGATGGAAACGATGTCCAAGCACGGGCATAAATAAGCCTGACATTTTAGTATAGACGTTTGGGCACTCGGCAAGTTTGGCAAGATTTTCTTTCCAATCACTAAAAATAATTAAGCGATCTTGTTCGGTCTGTCCCGTATGTTTGCCCACAGCGCCAAACAGACCCACAGGCGTAGCAAAGTGATCAAGCACAATGTTCGTTTCAGGAAAATGCTGTGCCAAGGCGTAGACATCTTGTATTTGCGTCGAATAGACCCATGCATCAAAACTTAAGTTCTGCTTCGCCAAGGCTTCAAAGCCCTTTAAAAATTTTGGATTGCGATATAAATGCGCTTCATCTGCCCAAGCATAAACGCCTTTATCGTGGTGTACCGCAGCCATTTTACGAATGCCGAGAAATTTATCTGAGGCATCCGCATGCATCTTCAGTAAATCTTTAAAGTTTTTATGCCGTGGATCGGCAGTGGCAACAATTGCAGCTAAATTTAAGTCTGCCTCATGAAAAGGAAGTTGCTCAATAAAACGGGTTTCATTGACCACGCCAGTACCTTTGTGTTCATGCCAACTGGCTTCGACATGAATGACGTGTTCAACGGCATAACGCCCAATATCTTTTTTATAGTTTTGGGGTAAGTAGGGTGAAGTCAGATGCTGCGTGAGACCAATGGTGTCAATGACCGCCTTAGGTTTCATCAAGCGAATCATCTTATCCAAAAGTTTCGGATGCTTGCCAAACAGTTTAACCGCTAAAGCCGCTGCATGTGGCGTGGTATAGGGATCCCACTGATGAATATGTGCATCGATTATGGGGAAGTTGAGTTGTTGCATGACAATCCGTGTCGGTCAAAAGTGTGAATGCTATTTATGGTTAAAAAATGGGCATAAGTCAATCTTTTATAAAGGATATAAAAAAAGCCCCGAAGGGCTTTTCTTAGTGTTTATGCTCGTGGTCGTGTTTATTGGCATGAAACTCTTCGTTATGACGGAAACGTAAGTAGTTTTCAAACTGCTCGCAATATTCATCATAGTTGTCTTCAAGCATCATTTGGAATTGTTGCAAGATATATGACATCACTTGATCTTTGGCATCACGCATTTCGTTGCCATCTTTAAAGTTATTGGCAGCCACCCAGGTATTGAAACGTGCAGTCCCAAATAACATCGCAGCACTGACCTGACCGCGTTTTTCAGCAGGTTTCTCTTGAGAACCTTTTTCCACACGAGAAAATTCGTTGGCTTGTTTAATAAATTCATCAGCACGTTCAAAGAAAGCCGCATTTAACGCTTCTTCTTCGGTTACATCGGTCGCTTCAATCTTTTGAACCATGAATTTGTTCCTAACAATAAAATCTCAATGTTTAATTATAGGCAAAGCCTTGCAGAAACTAAACCTTTGACTTAATCTAAAAATAGCCTAAGTCGAGATTATTCGTCATGCAAGATGCGATTGCGGTACAAAGTCTAAAAAGTGATATTGCTTTATTACGACAAAATATTTGGCCACCTGCCAACTTAGCCAATGTGGAAGGCTTGCCGATTTATTATGGTACGCCGTCACAAGTGGATGAATATTACAAACAATGGACGGGTTTGATTGAAAGGGCACAAGAGATGTTTCAGCCTTTTATGGAAGATGAAACGCTGGATGCCATTCATTTACCCAGTCATTTGAACTTGCCGTTGTTTTATTTTAATGTCGACCGTATTCGGATTAATAAAACCCGCGCCAAAGAATCGAAAACGTTTCGCGGTATTGCAAGTTTAATCGAAAAATGCGGGCAATTTGAGCCAGAGCAGATTCAAGCCATGCAACATTGGTTGAATCATGACGACACGGCAGCATTGGTTGCGCATCGCGAATTTGTCGATTTAAGAACCTATGTGTTTCAGCATGGGCAGAGTGAATATACCCGAACTCGATTTTATGTGAACGGCATTGTTTTAAGTGTTGAGCATCATTTTGAATTGGTCGATGCAAGAGATAAACCACGTAAGCAACGTAGCGACAGTTATAACGATCCATTAGCAGATAACAATACGTGGAAAGTCTTTGGCAAGTATCGTTAAGGATATTTGAAAATTTATTCTAAACCTATAAAAAAAGCCTTCAAGTTGAGAGGTGATTTGAAGGCTTTTTTGATGGATTACTTAATGAGTTTACGGCTCACTAAGAATTGCTCAGTCGCTTCCAATAAACGTTCTGCATACACTTCTTGTTTGGCGGTCAGCCAACCTAAAACAAACCAATCACTGGCTTCGAGTTCGGTTTGTTGAATATAAGCCGCAGAAGATGCCAAGGTTTGATATTCCTGAGCCGCCAAATGCGCGTCATTCAAAGCCTTACTGTATTTTTGCAAATTTTTGACATCATAAATATTGGTTAAAATCGGGAAGCTAAATTTTAACTCGTGAATACGCGCTGCCAATAAATCCAAATTTTCAAAATCATGTTGCTCAGTTTGATTCATCTGATCATATAAAGCTTTATATTGCTGCTGCAATGTAGTTTGAGCCGCTGTTTTTAAATCTTGTGCAGGTGCAGAATCATCCGTCAGGCTAAAAATCAGGAGCTCTAAATAATGGTGCACATTTAAGGTCGATTTGACCAAATTCACCAATTTTTCTTGTGCATATAAAATATCTTTTTCAAGATTGGTTGCGGTGGTCGGGTTTTGTAAGAAAGCACCCAAAGTGGCTTTCATATGTTGCAAATGCTTGAGATTTTCAAATTGCTGTTTAAATGCAGCGAGTTGATAGAACCATTTATCAGAGACTTGGCTGTGCCAATCTTTAAACAACAAGATGCTTAAATACAAATAATCGAGTGCGATTTGCGCTTGATCAATATGTTCTTGTTCAGCCACTTGTGCTGAAATTGCGGCAATATTTGGTAAAAAATGCTGCATTTGTTGTGCAATTAAACCACTCAAATTTTTACTTGCAGCATCTTTCTTACTAAATTGGAATTCTTTGGCGTAAGTGGCAGGGCTGACTTGTTGACCCAATACCAATAAATTGCCAAATTCAGCTTTGCTACGTACATCGAGCCACAGTTGGTATTTTTTAACCCATTCTGCGCTAAAGCTGAGTAGGGTCTGAATGGAACCTTTTTTCAGTTCAAATTCAACTTCATGGATTTCTTGTTCGTTTGAAAGCGTACGTACAGCACCGACATCTAAACTGACTTCAATTTCAGCATCTTCGTATTCAATCACGCGTAAGGTACGCGCAATATCTGTTTCAAATTGCAGTTGTAATTGTTCAAAGTCATTGCCAAGTGCGCTCTGTAAAATTTGATAAGCTTCGCTGCCTGCGCTGTAAATGCTTAAATCTAATGTAGGTGCTTCGCTGAGTTCACCGAAGTCATGATTGTGCTCGAAGCGTTCAATATGCGATTTGCCTGCGGCTTTTAGGGTTTGAATCCAACGTGTTCCTTCTAGGCGTTGGCGTAGGGCAGCACCAGATTGTGAAAGCTTACGATCGGGCGTATCAAAGTATTTTGCTTGAAGTTGAATTTTTTCTGATTTTTTTGGGTCTAAGGCTTTGAGTAACGCTTGACGGCGTGCTGTTGGAATTTGAAATTTGAGTTCAACTTCAACCATGAGGATCTTCCTAGAATTTTATATACAACAACGCTGAACTACGAAATAGCATCAATTTATGCTGAAAAAAGCGCGTCTAGGCAGGCATTGTTGTTTGATATGAGGCACAGATTGTAACGAAATAAAGTCGAGATGTAAGACTTGACGAATGTTAAAAGCAGCGCCCTGATATTTTAACAAGTAAATGAATTGTATTGATAAACAGGGTTCTATCGAGTATCGAGAGTGTTCTGCGCATGTGAAAAAGCATGGCAAGATGCTTAAAATAAACTTTTATTTGTTTAAATTATCGGCTAATGTGAATAAAAAACATCAGGATGATGCTATGAATGCCCAAGTACAACCAAAATATGAAGATATACCTGAGCCACAGCAGCGTATGCCCATTAAACATTATCCAGATTTTTATCGTTTCTATTTAACTGAACATCGCAATATCATGAGTCGCCGTTTGCATGTGGCAGGAAGTAGTTTGGGGCTGTATTTTTTTGGCAAAGCGATTGTGCAACGCAAACCTAAATATTTTCTTTATGGTCTTGCATCAGGTTATGCCTGTGCATGGGTTGGACATTTTATTTTTGAAAAAAACAAACCCGCGAGCTTTAAACAACCGTTGTATAGTTTCATTTCCGATTGGCGTATGTTCGCGGATGTGCTTCGTGGCAATATTAGCCTTATTGATCGTGCTTTTGATAAAATCCCATCTTAATATTACGACTTTGGTCGTGTTTAACACGTTAAACACTGAAATATTCAAAAACAGCTTGCAAGCAGAGTGTTAATATTCTATTAATTGTTTTAATCTTTGTTCAAATTTAATGAGATGAACAATAGAGTTTTCCAAGCCTGGAGTGACCTCTCCGGGCTTTTTTTATGTCTGCTGTTTTATCAATTCACCTGAGCATGTCTGACTTGTGAGACGGCTAATTGATGATTTAAAAAAAGGAGGCACTATTTGAACTTTGAACGTTTCCCCTGAACGTATCTTTCAAAGCCAAATAGGCCAAGCTGAAATGTTTGAGCTGTCTTCTTGTTATTATTGAAATTGATTTTAAAGCATTCACTTTGCTTGCCTATCCCTAGAAATAGGTATTTTCCTAACCCGAATCCTGTTTAAGCCGATGACTCCATAATTTGAATTGTTGGCTTATTTTTATGGATCAGTTGATATGCACACAAGGACGCGTAAATCCCTCCTAGAAATCCATGAACACTACGTGCTTTGCTTGTCACTAAATTGTACTGACCTTTCAATAAACTGAATAAAGTCTCTATCTTATTACGCTGTTTTAAGTGATATTTATCTGACTCAGAAAGTTGTGTAGCCTGCATATTTTTTCGATGATAGGTAATTAAATCAATGCCTTGCTCTTTTAATCTAATCTTCAGTTCTTGACTAATATAGCCACGATCTCCATACAACTTTGCTTCCACCTCTTTAACGAGTCTCTCAACCATTTTTATGTCAGCAACATGTCCATTCGATAAAGCAGAACAAGCAATTTCACCAAATTGGTTCATTGCAATGTGCAATTTACAGCCATAAAACCAGCCCATTGAACTTTTACCACGAGATGCAATTTTAGCTAAAGATTTATGGCGTTGAATACGTTGATTTTTACAAACTGGCAGAGTTGTTGAATCAATCCATAAATATTGTGTACCTTGGTCTTTCATCAGCACCACATGTAAAGCGTGTAGAGCCAATTGGTGCATATTGATCAGATGAATCATCCTTTGATAGCAAGGCAAATACTTAAATAAATGGTTTTTATCTTCTTTTAACCAAATGAAAAATGCTTTGAAATTATTGAAATGAGAACATTTGTACCAAATAGCGATAAAACAGATTTCTGAAATGGTTAAATGAGCAGTTCTGATTCTTAAGGAACGATTACTTTGCTTAAGAAAATTCCAGTAGGTTGCTTCAAATTTAAGAAAGAAATCATCAATTAAGCAAAATAATTCGGTACTATTAAACATCGGGACTAGAGTTTTAAGTTTTGTGTGGTAACTCAACTGATGGCTCTAGTCCTTCTATTTTTCAAGTTAATTTCTTATCCGCGATTCGGGTTTTCCTAATCAATTCCGCCATGTATAAATAAAAAATTAAAAAAAGTTACTTTGAGTAAGCCAGATCTCTCCACAAAATCAGAGTCATTACTCAAAGTAACTGTTAGAGGGCGAAACAGATCGAGGGCGTCTCATTCTGAGTCGCTCTTATTAAACTCAATATTGAGGGCGAGGTATATCCCTAGAATTGGTGATTTTGCAGCCAAATGAGGATAATTTCTTAAAATGATTTTATTGTGAAAACAGTAGTAAATGATACAGATCTATAGCAAGAAGTCGATGATTCAGTGAAGGTTATGGCTATAATAGGACATTGATATTTTTTTGATGACAGTTATGCGCGGTTTATACTTAATTACCAATGACGATCCTATTGAAGTCTTGCTTGCAAAATTAGAAGGTGCGATGGCAAATGGCGGTGTCGCTGTTTTGCAATATCGCCGTAAAAAAGTGGCAAAAGAAGATCAAGCTTACGAAATCGAATATATGCGCGACATGTGCGCACAATACAAAGTGCCGTTTGTGATTAATGATGATTTAGAAACAGCGGTTAAATATGGCGTAGGTGTGCATTTGGGACAAAATGATGGCTCAATTGTTGATGCTGTTGCACGGTTACCAAAAAATGTCTTGATTGGTCGTAGCTGCAATAACTCCATTGAACTTGCTGAACAAGCCATTCGTGATGGTGCAAATTATGTTGCCTTTGGCGCAATCTATGCGACAAACAGCAAACCTGAAGCAGGCAATATTGGTTTAGATACTTTAAAAGCCGCACAAGGTAAATTTAATGTGCCTGTATGTGCGATTGGTGGTTTGACCGTTGAAAATGCAAAAGAAGTCATCGCATCAGGTGCGGATATGTGTGCGGTGATTAGTGATGTACTCGCGCGCCCCATGCACGGTATTCCTGAGCGCTTAGATGAATGGTCTGAGCTTTTCCAAGCGACTGTATAACTTATTTTCCAAAATTTAATTTTTGAGTTGAGAGCAACGATGAGCTTATCTCCAAAGCAAGAACAATTGTTTAAACAAGCCAATAAACATATTCCAGGTGGCGTCAATTCTCCTGTACGTGCCTTCAACGGTGTTGGCGGAACCCCTGTGTTTATTGAAAAAGCACAAGGTGCATATCTATTTGATGTGGATGGCAAACGCTATGTCGATTATGTCGGTTCATGGGGACCGATGATTTTGGGTCATGCGCATCCTGCCATTATTAAAGCGGTTCAAGATGCTGCCGTAGATGGTTTAAGTTTTGGTGCGCCAACGGTACATGAAACCACACTTGCAGACATTATCTGCGACATCATGCCGTCAATTGAATTGGTGCGTATGACCAACTCAGGTACAGAAGCCACCATGACTGCGATTCGCTTAGCACGTGGTTATACTGGTCGTGACAAGATCGTAAAATTTGAAGGTTGCTACCACGGTCACTCAGATTCATTGTTGGTCAAAGCGGGTTCAGGTTTGCTTACCAAAGGTGAGGGTGAAGCGACATCTGCGGGTGTGCCTGCTGATTTTGCAAAACATACCTTAACGCTTCCATACAACGACATTGAAACTTTAAAAGAATGCTTTGCGAAATTTGGTTCTGAAATTGCAGGGGTGATTGTTGAACCTGTTGCAGGTAACATGAATTTGGTTAAACCAATTGATGGTTTCTTACAAGCGATTCGTGATGTCTGTGATGAACATGGTTCAGTGTTTATCATTGATGAAGTGATGACTGGTTTCCGTGTTGGTCTTGGCGGTGCACAGGCGCATTATGGCGTTACTCCTGATTTAACCACGTTGGGTAAAATCATTGGTGCAGGCTTACCGGTAGGTGCATTTGGTGGTAAGCGTGAAGTGATGGAATGTATTGCACCGCTCGGTAATGTTTATCAAGCAGGCACATTGTCAGGTAATCCATTGGCTATGCGTGCCGGTATCGAGATGTTTAAGCATCTACGTGCGGAAGGTTTCTATGAAAACCTCACTGCTAAACTTGCGACTTTGCTCGCAGGTTTAGAAGCTGCAGCGCGCGATGCAGGTGTAGCATTTAAGACTCAACAAGTCGGCGGTATGTTTGGTATTTACTTTACTGATCAAGATGACATTGCAAGCTTTGATTCAATGTTGAAGTGTGATGTTGAGGCTTTCCGTAAATTCTTCCACGGTATGCTTAAACGTGGTGTCAACCTTGCACCTTCTGCATTTGAAGCTGGCTTCTTCTCAGCAGCGCATTCGGATGAAGATATTGAATTTACCATTCAAGCTGCGAAAGAGACATTTGCTGAAATGAAAGGTTAATAGACCTCTCCCAAACCCTCTCCTAAAAGGAGAGGGCTTTCATAAATCAAATAGACACTAAAGTTTAAAGATTTTTTACTTTTTCTTGCCTCATATATGGTTCAGGGTTAGGGGTGATTTAATTTTTATTTTTGAGGGGAAATATAAATGCAAACCAAATCATATTTAACGCTTTCAGATGCAGAATTTTTATTAGATACAGCACATCAATATGCGATAGAACATAACTTTAATGTCAGCATTGCTGTCGTCGATGATACAGGCAATTTGCTTGCGATGAAGCGTATGGATGGGGCTTCACCCATGACGGCTAACCTGTGTTTAGAAAAAGCCAAATGTTCTGCGATGAGTCGCCGTCCTTCAAAGTTGTTTGAAGACTTGATTAAAGGCGGTCAAATGGGCTTTTTAACCATGGATTCTTTCGCAGGTATGCTTGAAGGTGGTGAGCCAATCATGTTTGAAGAGCATTTGGTTGGTGCGATGGGTGTATCTGGAGTGAAGTCATTTCAGGATGCAGAGATTGCACAGCAGGCGATTGAGAAGTTTTTAGCTCAGATAAAATGAGTGGATATTAAAGTTAGCTTTAGCTTTTAGGTACGTTTATAAAAAAGAGATCTAGCCATAATCAAATTTGATGTGAAACTTGAAAGATCAATGAAAAAACCAAATTGGGTGTGATTAGTCTTTTTATTCCATGATAAAGCTATGATTAAAAAGAAAATTAAAATAATTAATATAACGTGTATTATGTTAATTTTAGTAAAAATTAATTTTTAAATGCGAAAGAAACAGTGATCGCTCGTAAACACTAGCTCAACTCTTATCTATAGCTATAAAAAATGATTTTTAAGGGGGCTTTATGAATGTCGATTTATTAAATTTACAAATGGTATGTGTTCATGTTGTGAACAGCTACTCTAAGTCTGAAACAGGTTTCGGCTCTTACAAAATTCCAGATATTAGATGCTCAAAACCGTTAATTTATAATGTTAAAAGAAACGATCAACTAGTTTTTTTACAGAGGATGTTAGATTTAAAAATTGATAATAAAGAGATCAATTTATCACTTCCTAATGAGATCGGACTATCATTGAATATATTTACTAAAGCTAGAGATGAAGCTGGAAATCTACTAGAAAAACTTAAAAAAGATATGGAGGAGAATAAAGATTTTTATAATGAAAATGTCTCGTTATTTTATGACTATATTGAAAAAATACAAATAGCATCTGTTTTTTCTTATAAAGCAGTTGAAGCATTTTGCAATGCCACAATCCCTAATGACTTCGTTTATAAAAAAACAAACTCAAAAGGTATTCAAGAAATCTATGAAATTTCTCAAATTGAAAAATGGATACCAACTTCAGAAAAACTCACTGAAATTATTCCAAATATTTTGAATTGTGAATCACCTAAGCAAATCAAGTATTGGCCAATGTTTAAAGAGTTAGAAACCCTTAGAAATGAAATTATTCATTCAAAAAAGAGAAATAGCATTGAAAATACAAAGAAAATGTTATCAAAGAACATATTAGATATTCTTAATTCGAGCATTTATATTCTTAACCACTTTATTCAAAACGATATATCTAATGAGGTTTTTCCATTAGGTTTTTTAGATAACAAGTGGCGAATCTATGAAATTGATGACCCGAAGAAAATTTTTGAGTGGATTCATTGCGCAGAGTGAATTTTAGTGCCTCAGATACTCCTCTTTTGCTTATTTTAGTTTTAACATTTTAGTCTTTATTTGGCTAAATCACCCTATTTTTAAGTATAGCCGCATTAATCAACTCTAGGCATATTTATAACATAATGATGATTAGACGAAATGAATCGTCATTATGTTACAAGCATAAGCTCATGGATAGAACTTACCTTTTAATTTGATCTCAGCTAGCATAGCTCTAATTTCCACATATCAGAAAATCATCTCCCATGCTGTATCCCATGCCTAAAAAAATCCAACTCGCACCCTCCCAAGCGAAATGGCAACTATCAACAACTGACTCAGTTTTAGTATTAGTTGGATTACAAAACCTTCGTGCGGAATCAAGCATTCAAGACTCAGATCTGATGAACAACCTCGTTCAACTGACCAATCGCGCTAAGACTTTAAATATTCCTATTGTAGATTTGTATGGCGATGACCTCATGCAAGGTATGCAACAACTTGGTGAATATGTCTCAACCCATCCACAACTGATGATTGCAGGGCAGATTAGCCCAATGCTGAAACAAATCTTGCCACATATCAGTAGTGTGACGGATCAAATCTGTCTTATTGATGATGCAATTTTAATGGCAAATCAAGAACAACATATTCAATGGATCGATAACAATACCGCACAAGGTATTCATCATATGAATGCTTATAGCCTGATGCGTTTATGGAATCTGAATGCACCATCACATTATATCTTGTCGACCAAAGGCATCATGCTTGCGGTGGCAGAAGCCATTGAAATGGATGCATTAGAAATTGATCCTTACGTGAGTTTAAACAGCTATGGACTCGATTCAGTAGCGATTGTGAGCTTGGTTGGACTATGGCGTGCGCATGGTGCGAATATCAGCTACGAAGATGTCTTAACCCACAACACATTGCATGAATTGGTCAGCCTGATACTGCAATCGGCTGCCTAAATAAGACTATATTGAAAATTTTTTTAGGCAAAATCGGAAATTCCATCGGCATTTACATAAATGTACATTGTAATTATGGCTCAAGCTTTCTATCATTGCCGCCTTGTTTTTCGCGATCAGTCTGGGATTGAACTTTGAGTAATTTTCTAACCGAACATCTGATATATCGTGATGACGACTTTATGGTGGTGCATAAACCAGCAGGGTTGCTCACGGTTCCCGGTAAAACAGAAGATTTACAAGATTGCATGATCAATCGTTTATTGGCAATCGAGCCGAAAACGTTACTGATCCACCGCTTAGATCGTGATACTTCAGGTATTTTGGTGTTTGGCTTAAGCAAAGCAGGTCAAAAATCCATTTCTCGCCAATTCCAAGAACGTCAGACGGATAAAACCTATCAGGCACTTGTGGTGGGTACACTTGAAGGCGGAGGCACAGTCGATGTTCCTGTCATCTACGATCCAAGCCGTCCTCCGCTGCATATTGCAGAACCTACGCATAACAAGCCCGCGCTCACGCATTGGCAAGCCATTGAGCATCTTGAAATTCAAGGTCAGGCTGTAACACGGGTCAAATTGACACCGATTACAGGTCGTTCACATCAGCTTCGCGTCCATATGCAGTACTTAGGTCATCCGATTGTGGGTGATACTTTGTATGCTTCTCCCAAAGACCAAGCCTTGATGCCGCGATTGTGTTTACATGCAGAACGCTTGAGTTTTCAACATCCCATTTCAAATGAGGCTGTGGAATACCATTATTCGGTCCCATTCTAGAAAAACATTTTTGAATCGTCGTGAATTATGCTCACTTTTGGTGGGCTTTGTGTCAAAATATATTGCTTAAAGGTGCGGAATTTTGCTCAAATGAGAAGTTCTTTTTGAGCACGATATTCGCAATCTTATTCTTAAGATAAAGGTGGAAAAATTGCAGCAGTTTGCTATTGGTCAACGTTGGTTATCAGATACAGAAACAGAGCTCGGTTTAGGGGTTCTCATTGATGTAGATGAACGCTCGGTCAGCATTTTATTTCCAAAAAGCGATGAAACCCGTGTGTATGCACGTAACAATGCACCTTTATCTCGTATTGTGTTTAATCCAAAAGACGAATTACAAGATCAAGAAGGCACCAAGTGGATTGTAGAGTCAACTGAAGACCGCAATGGCGTGGTGCGTTATAACGTGATTCGTACCCTAGAAGATGGGACAGAAGAACGTAAAGCGTTAAATGAAACCCGTATTGGGGCAAGCATTCAGCTGTCAAAACCGCTTGATCGTTTAATGGCAAGCCAAGTCGACTACAAAGAATGGTACGACTTACGTATTGAAGCAATGCTCATGCAAGCCAATATGCACAGTAGCCCGCTACGTGGTTTAGTCGGTTCGCGTGTGGGTCTGATTCCACACCAATTGTATATTGCACATGAAGTCGGTCAACGTTTTGCACCGCGTGTATTGCTTGCCGATGAAGTAGGTTTAGGTAAAACCATTGAAGCTGGTTTGATCATGCATCAACAGCTCAAAACCGGTCGTTCAGAACGTATTTTGATTTTGGTACCAGATTCGCTGCAATATCAGTGGATGATTGAAATGCGCCGTCGTTTTAATCTTGAATTCTCACTGTTCGATTTGACTCGTACTGCATCCATTAAAGAACATGATCCAGATTTAAATCCATTCTCAACCGAACAACGCATTATCGCATCTGTTGATTTAATGATTGACCATGATGATTTACGCGATCAAGCCTTAGAAGCCGGCTTCGATTTATTGGTTGTCGACGAAGCGCATCATTTGATGTGGTCTGAAGAAGATGGCGGTAATGATCGTTACGACTTGGTGGAAGAGCTAGCTGAAAAAACACCGGGTGTATTGTTACTCACTGCAACGCCTGAACAGTTGGGTGTGGAATCACACTTTGCCCGTTTACGTTTGCTCGATCCGCAACGCTTTAGCTCGCTGGATCGTTTCTTGGATGAAGAAACGCAATATCAACACACAGCACAAATTGCTGAAGTGTTAATGTCGGATTTACCGCTTGAAGAAGCGCATATTGATGCGATTCAGGTGCTATTGGGTCAACGTATCGAAGATACGCCTGAGCAACGTTTCCGTGCCATTCATGAGCTCTTAGACCGTCATGGTACAGGTCGTATCTTGTTCCGTAACACCCGTGAAGCGATTCAAGGCTTCCCAGGACGTGATTGTCAGCCTGCACCACTTCCTGCACCTGCAAATTGGTCAATGGACGGCAAGCTACGTGAACAAATGTGGCCTGAAGAAGCACAATTAGATGGCGCTTGGATGGAAACAGATCCACGTGTTATGTGGTTGATGGAACGTTTACGTACTGATTTAAAACACAAGAAAGTGTTATTGATTGCGCGTAGTGGTCCTGTGGTTGAAGCTCTAGAAAATGTACTTCGTTTACATGCGGGTGTGCGTACTGCCATGTTCCATGAAGGCATGAGCTTATTGGAACGTGACCAAGCGGCAGCGTATTTCGCTGAAGATTCATATGGCGCACAAATTTTACTCTGTTCTGAAATTGGTTCGGAAGGGCGTAACTTCCAGTTTGCTTCTGATTTAATTTTATTTGACTTACCGTCAAACCCAGATGTGTTAGAGCAACGTATTGGTCGTTTGGACCGTATTGGTCAAGAAAATCGTATTCAGATTCATGTGCCGTATTTAATTGGTACAGCACAAGAACGTATGTTCCGTTGGTATAATGAAGCATTGAATATCTTCGGTAATATTTCACCGACTGCGCAAACTTTGCAAGAAAACTTCATCATGGACTTAAAAGGCTGCTTACTCGCCGATAAAGGTCAAGAATTTGAAGACTTGTTAGAAGCGGTGAGCGTGCAACGTGAAGCTTTAGAGGCTGAATTACAGTCAGGTCGGGATCGTTTGCTTGAATACAATTCTTGTCGTCCAATCGTGGCACAAGAAATTGTCACTGCGCTTGAAGACTATGATGACAATACGACGTTGCCCATGTTTATGAAGCGCTTTATGGCGTCGACGAATATTGATTTTGATGAGCAAAGCAACGGTACGGTGATCATTAAACCAACCGATCAGATGCAAGTTCAAGGTTTAACCCTCGATGAAGAGGGGATGACCGCGACTTTCTATCGAGATCAAGCGCAAATCCGTGAAGATGCACAGTACTTAACCCTTGAGCATCCGTTCACTGAAAGCGTCATGGAAATGATCAATACGCAAGGCTTTGGTAGCACAAACGTAGCACTGTTAAAATCTGCGGCACTGCCTCAAGGCTCGTTGTTACTTGAAGTCTGGTTTAAAGTAGATGTAGTTGCACCGAAAGCATTGAACTTACCGTCAAGCTTGCCACAACAATTGGTTCGCGTGTTGCTCAGTGAAAAAGGTCAGGATTTATCGCAAAAAATTGCACCTGAAATTTTGAAACCGTATTTACATCATTTAGATGGCAATAGCTGCCGCCAAGTGGTGAAAGCACGCCGCGATGTGATTGAAGCGCGTTATCATCAAGCATTAGAGTTGGCACGTGCGGCATTACCAAACTTCAAGCAACAAGCCAAAGAAGTCTATGGTAATAAATTCCAATACGAAATTGACCGTTTAACTTACTTAAAACAGTTCAATCCAAGTATTCGTGAAGATGAAATTGCGCGTTTGCAAAAATTGCAAAAAGAAGGTTTAGGTTTACTCGATGGTTTATCGGTAACACCTGAAGCGATTCAAGTCATGGTGGTGGTGAAACCATAATTTATATCGCATCTTCTTTCAGCCTTTGGGCGAAATAAAAAGAAGGTATGACGTATAAAAGAAGTTCTCTTTCACGCATAAAAAAAGCAGCTTTCGAGCTGCTTTTTTTATTGATAACGTCGTTTGTTAAGCAATAAACTTTTCAAAAGCTTGCCAAATTTTTTCCGCTGCTTTTTTTGCAGCTTGTTCGCCACGTTGCTTGTTGAATTCGGCTTGTTCAATGGCAAGTAACAGTTCTGCTAAACGTTCTTCACTCGCTGCATCTTCAAAATTATCTAAAATAATGTCGAGATAATCATCGTATTCATCATGCAGCTTGGCATTTTTAGCAATGCCTTTTGGGTCCCAGACTTGAATGAGGGCTTGGCGAATATCTTCAATAAACTGATCTGCACGTGGATCTTCACTCATGGCAATGTCCTTAAAATATCATTGTGCTTATGATGCCTGAATTTAAAGATAAATCCATGTGCTTATGACGCATATCGTTTTAAGCAGTCATTTAAAGTGCAGTCTTCAACCGTTATATCGATATTGCATCATCTGATCCTCTTTTTTATGCGCTATAGATGGATGAGCCAAAAAAAGGATGCATAAGCATCCTATTTCAGTATTGGTTGAGGCTATCGAATTTGAGCATGGTCCAAATGTCGAGCACCTTCCAAAATCATGCGAATCATAATCATGGTTTGTTCTGCAATTTCACGACGATCTTCTACAGCCATATCAATCACTTGTGCGCCCATATTAAATACCAGTTGCGTAATGGCTTTGGCTGCAATCTCGGGATGCAATAACTTGCTGTTATTGAGGCGTTCTAAACGAATTAAATCATCACGCAGTTCTTGTTGAAAATAATTCAACTGACGATCAACGGCCTGTTTATAAGAGTTTGAGCCGGTATACCCTTCACGAAGTAATAAACTTAAATTGCCTTCATCCGCATCAAGCTGGGCAATAAACACTTCGACTGAGCTACGAATAATACTGTTTTGTTTTGATGCTTGTAGGCGTGATTCATTTAAAATTTGACGAAGTACAATACCCGCACGATCAATCAGCTCAATGGCAAGTTCATCAATGTCTTTAAAATGACGATAGAAACTGTTTGGCGCAATGCCTGCCTCACGTGCAACTTCACGTAGGCTTAAGGATGCGATACTTTTTTGTGGTCCAATTAAATTCAATGCCGCCTGAAATAATTCTTCTTTGGTAATGGTGGCTTTGCGACCCACACTTCGAACGGTGATCGCTGCTTCCATGTCATTGGTTTCTAATAAAGTGGCATCACTGCTTATTTTCATTGAAGACTCGTTCATCGTGTAATTCGTGCATGACTCAGTTTGATTATAGCTGAGCTGCGGAAGGTTGTGAAATGATTAGAAACAATACAATTGTATATACAAATATATATACAAGTGTATAATAATTAAAAATTCAACGAAATATTTCTGCCGATGAATGCTCCTGCACTACTCAAAACACCGTTCAACGCGCTGACTGACAGCGTTGTGGAAAAGCATACCCTTAATTTCTGGATGCAGAAATTAAACCCTTTATGGTCGATCAATCAGCCTTTAGGTAAGATTGTTCATAAAGAAAATGCAGCTGAAGATACGGTAAGTCTCAAAATTCAAGTCAACCGTTTATTCAAGTTTGGTGAAGCAGGGCAGCATCATCCTGTGTACGTGGTCGTCAATGGGATTCGTTACGAGCGCAGTTATAGTTTGACTCAACTAGATCAGCAACATGTGTTGTTGACCGTTAAAAAAGTCAATGGTGGTAAAGTGAGTACTTGGTTTGCTGAAACAGCAAAATCAGGTGATGTGATTGAGTTTGGTCTGCCTTTTGGTGATATGACCTTGCCACAACAACCGAGCCCAATGGTGTTGCTTGCAGCGGGTAGTGGCATTACCCCAATGTTGAGTTTACTCCATACATTAAGTGCAAAAAAATGATTTTAAACAACCTGTTGTGCTTTGGTACTGGGTGAAGAAAGATCAGGATGCTGCATTTAAAGCGCGTTTTGTAGAACTTGCAGCCAAACATCCAGAATTTTCATTCAAAATTTTTGCAACGCAAGAAGTAACACCTGCTGCACGTTTAAATGAAACTTACTTAGCAGATCTTCAAAATCTGGAACACAGCACCGTGTATGCATGTGGTCCTTCAGGTTTTGTTGCGATTGTTGAACGCTTATTTGCACCGGCAAAAAGCTTACAAACTGAAGCATTCAGTATGAGCCTTGCCGACCAATCAGACATTGGTTTTGTGAATGTTACGCTGACACAATCAAATAAGATTGTCACCATTCCAAAAGGTCAGTCTATTTTGACCAGCTTGGAACAACAAAATATTAAGCCTAAACATGGTTGTCGCATGGGTATTTGTAATAAATGTGCTTGTAACAAAGTTGAAGGTTCAACCAAAAATTTAGTTAATGGCGCACAGAATAAAGAGCCGGGTAATTTGCTCAAAATCTGTGTTAATTCAGCGCAAACTGATTTAGTTATTGACCTATAAGCGAGTTTTTCTATGAATATGCCTATCAAATTCCAATATTTTAAAAATCCTAAAAACCGTGAATTATCAGCATTAGAGCTGGATGAATTAGCACGTGAATTAGATGCGATTAAACAAGAAGTCCTTGATGATTTGGGCGAAAAAGATGCGAAATATATCCGTCGTGTCTATTCTGCCATTCGTTATTCTTCAATCGCCGGTCGTGCGTTATTGTTTGCCGGTTGGTTCCCGCCAGCATGGGTTTTAGGGACGGGTTTACTTGGTTTTGCCAAAATCATGGAAAATATGGAACTCGGTCATAATGTTATGCATGGTCAGTATGACTGGATGAATGATCCAAACATGAACGGTCAAACCTACGAATGGGATATTGTGGGGACATCGGATAACTGGCGTCAAACTCATAACTTTAAACATCATACGTATACCAATATTAAAGGTATGGATGATGATATTGGTTATGGTCTATTACGTTTGTTCCCAGAACAACGCTGGAAACCAGGCTATTTATTACAACCGATCTATGCTGTGCCATTTTGTTTGTTATTCCAATGGGGTGTTGCGATTCAAAACCTTGAACTCGGTAAAATGTTCAAAGGTCGTAAAAGCAAAGAGCAAACCAAAGAAGAATGGAAACCGATGCAACGTAAAATTGGCAAACAATTGTTTAAAGATTATGTGTTCTTCCCATTAATTGCAGGCCCTGCTGCATTGCCTGTACTTGCGGGTAACTGTGTTGCCAATGGACTACGTAATATTTGGACATTTAGTATTATTTTCTGTGGTCACTTCACCAAAGATGTCGAAGTGTTCCCAAAATCTGTACTTGAAAATGAAAGCCGCGGACACTGGTATATGCGTCAAATTCGTGGTTCTTCAAACCTGACAGGTTCGGAGTTCTTCCATATTTTAACGGGTCACTTAAGTCATCAAATTGAGCATCATTTGTACCCAGATATCCCGGCACGTCGTTACCGTCAAATGGGACCAAAAGTACAAGCGGTATGTGAAAAATATGGTTTGAACTACAATAATGCCAGTCTTGTGAAACAGTACGGTAGTGTGATTAAACGTATTGTGAAATACGCTTTCCCATTTAAAAAATAAGTTATTCGATCATAAAAAACCACTTCTATTGAAGTGGTTTTTTAATTTAAATGGGTAAAAAGATTAGAGCTCGGGAAGCTGCGTATCTGTGCCCACCATAAATGCATGCTGAGCAAGACTTAACATGGCTGCATCTTCATGGCTATTGCCATACGCATAAATAAGCGGATATGGATCCACAGGATAATCGTTTAAAACGCGCTGTTTTTTATGCTGCTGACTACAATCAGCAGTGAGATAAGCTCCAGTCAACTGAGCTTGTTGAATCTCAACTTGGCTGCAAATCACCTGAATGCCTAACTGAGTTGCCACTTTATTTAAATAAAGATCAATGGTTGCTGAGACCAGAATGATTTCATGATCACATTGTTGATGCTTGATAAGTTGTTCAAACAGGGCTGGATCTAAATGAGCAATTAATTTTTTGGCATAAGATTCAGCTAAATTGTCTATTTCGGTGAAATGCGTATTTCTAAACATAGCTGAATAAAGCTTCGGACGCATTTTATGCGCGGGATACAGCTTTAAATAATAGCCAATAATCCACGGTAAAACTGAAATGCCACGCTTAATAATATGCATTTTGGGTAAGGCATAGAAAATAAACCCTGTAAAGCTGTCATGCGGATACAGGGTGCCATCAAAATCAAATAAGACTAGAGTTTTAGGTTTCGGATTCTGTGCATGCATGATTCATAGCGACCATTAACACGAGTAGCAAACCAATTGGTGTTGTAATCACGGCTGAGTTTAGGACCCGTAATGACCACTTCAGGCATAATCGCATACATCGGTTCTTTGCCTATTTTTTCTTTATAAAGCTTGGTTAACGCTTTATAGGTCATGGTGTCTTCAAAGTCTTTTTCTTTCTCTTTTTTTAGATCTGCGCGGATTTGACGCTCAGTAATAATAAAATTATTTTTCGCAAAAACACTAATCAGCTCACGTTCGGACTGGCTTTTTTGCGAGCGAATCCCACCATCTTTGGTATACAGCAGCAAATCACCATCTAAATCTAACGCAGTTTCTGTCAAATCATTCAGCATACTTTGAAAAGCGGCATTACGACTTGAATACATCCCCGAGTTATAATCACCGAAACGATAAATCGGTTTTTCATAATCCGCCGGATACATCATCAAACGGTGAATACCATAGTATAAACCGCCATACTGACTATAGAGATCCGTACGCAATTCCGCCATATTGCCACCTTGGCGTTTATGCTCTTTGGCATAACCAATATGCACTTGCATTGAACCCAATGTCGTAATCGGATTTAACTTCTCACCAAAATTTTGACCGACCAATTTTGCTGCACCGGTTAAGGCACTGACATGATATTGCTTGGTCATATAGTCAAAAATTTCACGATATAACTCATCCAATTCACGCTCTGTTTTAACGCGGCGCATTTGGCTTAAATAGTTGTCTTCAGGGCTTGGGTGGTTTTTCAATACATCTTGGAAATAGCCAGCGATGGTTCCACCAATATTTTCGCCTAATTTTTCTTTAAATTTTTCTTCTAATCGATCTTGAACTTCTTTAACTGCTTTAGTGCCTAAACCGGGTACTGCAGGGTCCGCATGGAAATTCGATTCCTGATCGACCACAGCGACAATGGTACAGACATTTTGTTTCGTCTGTGGAATGCCCAATTGTTCCGTAATATCGAAGATATCTTTCGCCCATGAATCGCGTTCACTGACACGCGAAGGAATGGCTTTACGAATTTGTTCTGCATCCATGGTCGGTTCATCAGTCGACCACCACGACCCGTTACCACAACCGGCAAGACTGAGTGAAACTGCGAGTACAGACAGCGATTTAATCGGAAAATGCAGGGCAAAGGTTTTGTTCATGGTATCGAAATCAGGTTCCAAAAGATGAGAGAACAAGGCAGATGCAGTATACTATGCTCATCAAGAAAGTGATGAATTTATATGTATATTGGTCCGTATCAACTGTCGAATAATTTGATTGTCGCGCCTATGGCGGGTGTGACCGACCGTCCATTTCGTACACTGTGTAAATATTTTGGCGCAGGGCATGCGGTCAGTGAAATGATGACGTCTGATAAAACCTTGCGTATGAGTAAAAAGAGCTTATATCGAGCGAATTTTGATGGTGAGCTTGCCCCAATTTCTGCGCAAATTGCAGGCTCTGAACCTGCTGATTTAGCAGAAGCTGCACGGTATCAGGTGGCGAATGGGGCACAAATTGTCGATATTAATATGGGTTGTCCTGCCAAAAAAGTCTGTAATAAACTCGCAGGCTCTGCACTGCTTAAAGATGAAGATCTAGTCGCACGTATTTTAGATGCTGTCGTTGCAGCAGTCGATGTCCCTGTTACTTTAAAAACCCGTTTGGGTTATTTAAATGGTTATGAAAATATCATGCGAGTCGCGAAACGCGCCGAAGAAGCGGGCATTGCGGCACTCGCATTACATGGTCGTACCCGCGAAGACATGTATTTAAACAATGCACGCTATTCCTTGATTAAAGAAGTTAAGGACATGTTGAATATTCCCGTGATTGCCAATGGTGATATCGATAGTCCTGAAAAAGCCAAATATGTCCTCGATTATACTGGTGCAGATGCGGTCATGATTGGACGCGCGGCACAAGGTCGACCATGGATTTTCCGTGAAATTGGACATTATTTGAAAACAGGTGAGTATCTTGCAGCGCCTAGTATTCAAGAAGTGAAAGATGTTTTACTCGGACATTTGGCAGAACTGTATGAGTTTTATGGTGAATACTCAGGTTGTCGGATTTCGCGTAAACATATTGCTTGGTATACCAAAGGTTTACGTTCAAGCAATGAGTTTCGCCAAAGTATGTATAAAGTAGAAAGCACAGCAGATCAATATAAAGTGGTTGAAGATTACTTTAATCATCTGCTCGATCATGGCGAAATTATGAGTGATATTCAGGTCGAGCAAGTGGATTTACTTAACGTCTGATCATTGCTTGATGAGTTATAAATCATAGCAAAGGGATGTTTTCGAACATCTCTTTTTTATTTCTCTTACACTGTGGTTGCACTCGTTACATAAAGCGCTGTGCTGTACATAGCTGCGTCATTTCGTCACTGAAATGGGACATGACTTAGACACTGTTTACGTGATTTTTCTCTAACATAAAACCCGATCAAGCAAGATGTGGTTTTCATCTTGTGTAAATAGGATCAAGGGAGATCATGATGACGAATTTAGATCGAAACATTCCAAGTTCAAACCTTGTACAGTCCACAGCAGATAAAGAAACATTGCAACAACGTAGTGATGCATTAGATTCACACACCTTAAGAAATAGCCCACCGACATTAGACAAAGCTCGTGCCGATCTTAATGCACCAGTAGCAGAAAATGCCCGAGTGCCAGATATGAACGAAGGTGATGATAATCTGGTTGCAACAGGTGCAGGGACTTTAGGTGGTGCTGCGGTAGGCGCAGTTGCTGGTTTGGTCGGTGGTCCTCCGGGGGCATTGGTTGGTGGTGTGATTGGTGGCATTGTCGGTGGTATTGCAGGCAATGATATTGCACAACCCGATCATCAAGAAGAAGATCGTTATTGGCGCGAGCAACATCAGCAAACACCTTATTATAGTGAAACCCGTACTCGATATACTGACCTAGACTATGATCGTGATTATCGTGAAGCATATCGCCTTGGTTATGACGATCGGACACACTATGCCAGCAATATTAACTTTGATGAGGTCGAACCTGATTTACAACGTAAATGGGAACAGGTGAAAGGCGAGTCTCGTTTAACGTGGGAACAAGCGAAATTCGCAGTCAGAGATGCTTGGCAGCGTGCAACACGTTAAGTTGCATCTTAAAAAAACCTCCAATGATTGGAGGTTTTTTATATTGCCTTGACTTAATACAGAACGATTCTTTTAACGCGGCATCATTTCCAATACCAATTGATTGATTAAATCAGGTGCTTCTAATTCACGAATTTTGGCAACATTGGAGCCTGCCCAAAATGCACCATAGCCTTCATCGCCATGTTTCAGTGCTGCTGCGTTAAGTTGCTTGGCAAGATCATAAGTATAAGGATAGGCAGGCACTTGCAGGCGGTCAGGTGTATCAATATTGGTATGCCAATGATTAATGATACCGCGAGCAGGGCGACCTGAAATGCTGGCAGTTACTTGCGTGAGTGGTTTTGACAATAATGCCTTACGATAAGCAGGATTGGCATTTGACGTTTTACATTGTACGAAGGCTGTGCCGAGTTGGACAGCTTCCGCACCGAAGTTCAGCATACGACGTGCCTGCTGACCATCCATAATGCCACCGGCTGCGACAATTGGAAGCTGAACGTGTTGTTTAAGTAATTTAACCAAATTTGAGGTTTTAACTGCGGCATCAAATTGTGTATTGAAAATACCACGATGCCCACCCGCTTCAATGCCTTGTGCAATCACCACATCAATCCCAGCCGCTTCAATCGCTTTAGCTTCAGCTAAGTTGGTGGCAGAGATCATGGTGATGATGCCCGCATCTTTTAGAGCTTGAATTTGATGAGGATGCGGAATGCCAAAATGAAAACTCACAGCTTTAGGTCTAGTCTCTAAAACCAAGTTTAAGAAGTCATCATTATCTTTGAAGCTTGGGTAAATTTTCGTTAAACTTTGCGGTGCAGCGACACCAAATTCTGCAAATTTATCTTTAAATTGCGCAATCCACGCCTGTGCAATCGTGTCATCTAAAGTATCTGTTTCATGACAAAAGAAATTGACTTGAAATGGATGATCGGTGAGTTGCTGAGTATTTAAAATTTCAGTACGAGCCGCCTCGACAGCGCTTGCGCCGAGTCCCAAAGAACCTAAGCCACCTTGATTGGAGACCTCTGCGGCAAGTTGAGGTGTAGAAACACCTGCCATAGGTGCCAAAAAAATAGGATGTTTAATTCCAAATTTTTCCAATAAAGACATGACTTTGCTCCTTGTAATGTAATTACTTTGCCTCTCAAATCCAAATTAAGCAAATCATAATCAGTATTTTATTTCGAAATAACCGAATACTGTTACATGCAAGTAACATTTGCCACGACAAGGCTTGTCGTGAATAGGATCAATGCACTATTGAGCTGAAATGAAAGATTTTATAATGTTGTTTTGGTCAACTCTCCCGAAGCGCATGTCTGATCGTATCCGTGAAAAACTACAAATTTTAGCCGATGCTGCCAAATATGATGTGTCTTGTTCATCAAGTGGTAGCAATCGTAAAAACAAAGACAAAGGTCTTGGCAATACGGGAAATGGTATTTGTCATAGCTATACCGAAGATGGTCGCTGTGTATCATTACTCAAAATTCTATTTTCGAATGTCTGTATTTTTGACTGTTCTTATTGTGTGTCACGCCGTTCCAATGATATTCAGCGTGCGGCTTTTACGGTGCAAGAAGTGGTGGATCTCACCATGAATTTTTATCGTCGTAACTATATAGAAGGTTTGTTTTTAAGTTCAGGTATTTTTAAATCTGCGGATTTCACCATGGAACGTATGTTGCAAGTGGTGAAAAAATTACGCCTTGAGGAAAATTTTAACGGTTATATCCACCTCAAAACCATTCCGGGCGCATCACAGGAAATTATTACTGAATGCGGTTTATATGTAGACCGTATGAGTATTAATTTGGAAATGCCCACTGAAGCGGGTTTGCAAAAATTTGCGCCTGAAAAAACGCATGCTGAAGTGCAAAAAGATTTAGGCATTGTGCGCGATCGCCTAATTCAACTGAAAGATGAAAGTAAGATTATTAAATCTGTGCCGAAATTCGTTCCGGCAGGGCAAACCACGCAAATGGTAGTCGGTGCGCATAGTGAAACCGATCAAGATATCATCCTGATGGCGGATCATCATTACAAAGCCTTTAAACTCAAACGGGTATATTTCTCTGGTTATATTCCGATTAATGAAGAGGAAAAAGCTTTACCTGCGGTTGGTTCAGCACCGCCGTTGCTACGCGAAAATCGCTTGTATCAAAGTGATTGGCTCATGCGTTTTTATGGTTTTGATGCGACTGAGATTGTTGATGATCAGCATCCTAATTTAGATTTAGATATTGATCCGAAATTGAGTTGGGCATTGCGTCATCCTGAAGCTTTTCCAGTCGATATTAATCATGCGGACTATAAAATGATTTTGCGTGTGCCGGGCATTGGTGTGCGATCTGCCAAAAAAATCGTCCAAGCACGTCGTTTTGGTCAGATTCATATTGATCAACTGAAACGAATGGGCGTTGCCTATAATCGCGCGCAGCATTTTATTCGTTGTGTGGATACGCCGAAATTTAAAAAAGATCAGCAAGCGCATCAAATTCGTCAGCAAATTTTAATGTCAGGTCAGTCGAAGTATCAGCAGCAGCTTTCACCGCAATTGGGATTTGGCTTCTAATGGCGCGCTATTGTTTTGATGGCACGATGACCGGTTTAATGAGCTGTGTATTTCGTGCTTTCGCCTTTAAAGAATTTGATGTCACGGTGACTGCAAATCCGCATGCGCAAAATGGTTTATTTGATGATTTTGTGCAGGTGGCATCGAACGATGAACACGGTCAGCGCGTGTGGCAAGGTTTAAAGCAAAAAGTCTCGGCAAGTAGCTTACGTGCATTTTATTTTGCTTTTTTGTCGGAACAGGAACAAGCCTTTCAGATTTTATTTGATTTTGCCGTATATGTGTTTCAAAACCAACGTCCCGTTGATAAAGATTATGGGCATCATGCCGTGATTGGTATGTCGCAGTGGGCGAAGCAAGTCGGTCGTGAAAAACATCGGATGGAAGCCTTTGTACGCTTTAAAAAGTGTAAAGATGGTTTGTTTTTAAGTTTAGTGAAACCCGATTTCAATGTCTTACCAATTATCACCAAGCACTTTAAAGAGCGTTATCAAGATCAAACATGGCTCATCTATGATGAACAGCGTAAATACGGTATTTACTATGATTTAAAAGAGGTTCATCAAATTGAGATGAATGCTGAAGCAATTGATACGCAGTTGCATATTGGACACAGCCAAGATTTTAGTATTGAGCTGGATGATGAAGAAGTATTGTATGATCAACTGTGGAAAGATTATTTTAATAGTGTGAATATTCAAGCACGTAAAAATATGAAATTGCATATTCAATATGTGCCAAAACGCTATTGGCGCTATATGAATGAGAAAACCCTCTAGAATAGAAAATCTTTTCAGGCATAATCGAAGGCAGATTTTTGTATTGAGTAATGTTTTATGAAAGTGTGGCTAAATGTAGCGATGCTCAGTTTTGCTTTAAGCGCATGTTCTCCTGCACCGAAGCCAGATGCCATTGATTCAGCTCGATATCAAGTGAAGACAGCAGCCGAATTACAGCAGCGTTTTGAACAGCTGAATAATCAATTAAATGCTGATTTTAACCAATTTAAAAAGGTAGAAAGTAATGCCTTTGCGCATCAATTTGCTTTTGATGCTAACGATTTGCACAAGCTGAATATGCATTTGGTTGCCAGTACGTCTTTAAAATCGACCAAAGTTGCGTATTGCGACATGATGAATGGCTATTTTAGAGAGATGTACCGCTTGGGGCATTACAACTTAAACTTAATCAATGCTATTCAATTGCCCAATGCTGATAAAGAAAATTTAAAAAATAATTTCTCATCTACAGAGCAATTTTATACTTTTATTTTAGATCGCTATACCAGTTACCGTCAGGTACAACAGACCATGAATTATGGCTGTAATTTAAAAGCGGCATTGTAAATTCGATTGATAAAAAAAGCCCATCGTTTGATGGGCTTTTTTTATACTTTAGATTAGCAACCTGTTAATTTTTCAGGTTGTGGTTTTTCACCTGGGAAGAAGATTGGACGAAGTTTCACGCCAATTGCATTCCCTATGAAGGCAAAGACGAGCCATACCCAACCGTGTACACTGCCTGAAGCAATACCACTGAAGTATGCACCGATATTACAGCCATAAGCCAAACGCGCGCCGTAACCGAGCATTAAGCCACCAATGACAGCGGCTGCAATCGAACGTGCTGGAATTTTAAAGTTCGGTGCAAATTTGCCTGCTAAACTTGCTGCCAATAATGCACCGAGCATAATCCCGAAGTTCATCATTGAAGTAATATCAAACCATAATGATTCGGTCAGTGATTTGGCATTCGCAGGTTGTTGCCAATATGCCCAAGATGCAACATCAACACCCACGAAACTTGCAGATTTTGCAGCCCAAACTGCAAGTGCAGAAGTGACACCCCAAGGGCGACCTGCAAAAGCTAATGTGGCAAAGTTCAATAAAGTGAGGATAATGCCGCCCCAAATCAAAGGCCATGGACCTTGAATAAAGCGTTTCCAACCTTGATGCGGTGATTTTTTTTCAACTTCAAGTGAGCCATGACGTTTCTTCTCAAAGTAAACCGTCGCAGCAGCGATCAAGCCAAATACCACGAAGTTCAGTACTAGGGCAGGAACAACACCAAATGTTTCTACAATAGAAATCGGTTCAAAATGCGGTAGGTTAAACCACCAACCAATATGTGAGGTTGCAATTAAAGAACCTAAGCAGAAGAAGAACAGTGTCACCAACATACGCGCACTACCACCCCCAACGGTATAGAGCGTGCCCGATGCACAGCCACCACCAAGTTGCATGCCGATACCGAAAATAAAGGCACCAATGACCACCGAAAGTCCAACAGGATTCACTAAACCTTTGACTGGATTGCCAAAGAGTTCACCTGCACCAAGCGCAGGGAAGAACAGTAGTACCGCAAGTGCCAACATGATCATTTGTGCGCGTAAGCCACGACCGCGACGTTCTTTAATAAACACGCGCCAGCTTGAAGTAAAGCCAAATGACGCATGATAAAGCGTCATGCCCAAAGCACCACCAATTAAAAATAACAGCGCTTGATTGAGGCCAACAAAATGATAAGCACCAAAGGTACCCAAAATAAGCAATATAAAAGCCACCCAAACCGACACTTGAGATCGATTCGATGACGCAGCGATAACAGACATGGGAGAAAAGTATCAAATTTTTGAAAGGCGTTATTCTACTTAAATTACACTGGGATAAATGAAGTAAAACTTATAAATAACATGCTAATAATTGATTTTATATATCAGTTAAAATGATTAAAGAGCTTTACACATGGGCATTTTTGAATTAAAAAAACCCGCATGATACGGGTTTTTTTAGCACATCAGATTATTGTTGTGCTTTTTCTTTTACGTTTGCAGCACCTTGTTCAACTGAACCGGCAACAGCAGCAGTCGCATCTTTCGCAGCTTCTTTGGCATTGTGTGCAGCGTCTTCAGCATGTGCAGCAGCATTATCCGCAGCTTCGGCTGTCGCTTCAGCTGTATTGTCCACAGCAGTCGCAGTTGCATTTGCAGCGTTATGTGATGCATCAGCAATATCATGACCTGCTTGGTCTGCAGCATTTTCTAAATGTTCACCCGTAGTTGCGCCTGTTTCCGGTGATTCTTTTTTATTACAACCAACGAGGGCAACGGTTGCAGCTAAGCCTAAAGCAACAAGTAATTTATTCATTTTGATTATCCTTTGTTTTGAACCGAATAGCTTCGGGATATCAAAATAGTATCTGAATCAACTGTTTATTAATGCTGCAAATTGTGGTGGAAGTGTAAAGCTTGTCAACGAAAGTGTTGAATAGTCGTTATAAATAGGCACAAAAAAGCCTGCATGATGCAGGCTCTTAAGTTTAGAAATTTACAGACCAGCAGAGGCTTTAAGCGCTTCCACTTTGTCTGTTTTTTCCCATGTGAACGCTGTATCAGAACCTTGACGGCCGAAGTGACCGTAGGCTGCTGTTTGTTGATACATCGGTTGAATCAAGTTCAACATACGAGTAATACCATAAGGGCGTAGGTCGAAGTGCTCACGTACAAGTGCAATAATTAAATCTTCAGACACTTTTGCTGTATTGAATGTGTTGACCGAAATAGACGTCGGTTCAGCAACACCAATCGCATAAGACACTTGAATTTCACATTTGTCTGCAAGGCCAGCAGCCACGATATTTTTCGCAACATAACGACCTGCATACGCAGCAGAACGGTCAACTTTTGATGGATCTTTACCAGAGAATGCACCACCACCGTGACGTGCCATACCGCCGTAAGTATCCACGATAATTTTACGCCCTGTAAGACCACAGTCACCTACAGGACCACCAATCACAAACATACCTGTTGGGTTGATATGGAATTTAGTGTCTGCATGGAACATATCAGCAGGAATCACTTTCTTCACGATTTCTTCAATCACAGCTTCTTTGAGTTGTGCTTGAGAAATTGAAGGATCATGTTGAGTCGATAATACAACCGCGTCTAAACGAACAGGCATGCCATTTTCATAAGCAAAAGTGACTTGGCTTTTCGCATCTGGGCGTAACCAAGAGAGCGTACCTTGTTTACGAAGCTCAGCTTGTTTTTCCATTAAGCGATGCGCATAAGAAATTGGCGCAGGCATGAGTACATCAGTTTCACGACTTGCATAACCGAACATTAAACCTTGGTCGCCCGCACCTTGATCTTCAGGTTTTTGACGATCAACACCTTGCGCGATTTCAGGTGATTGTTTACCAATCATGTTAATCACGGCACACGTTGAGCCATCGAAGCCAAGATCTGAATGATGGTAGCCAATACCGTTAACGGTATTACGTACAATCGCTTCAAAGTCTACATTTGCAGTTGTTGTGATTTCACCGGCAAGTACAACCGCACCTGTTTTTACAAGCGTTTCACAAGCAACCCGCGCATATGGGTCTTCTCTTAAGATTGCATCCAAAATAGCATCACTGATTTGGTCAGCCATTTTATCTGGATGGCCTTCGCTTACAGATTCCGAAGTAAATACAGCGTACTCGCGCATAGTCCTATCACAGTTAATTTTAAAGACCCGATATGTTACATCCACTTGTGCTTTAGAACTAGCTTCATACGACAAAATTGATTGAATTTTTTTCACTTCGTCGTGTTTTTATCTGATTAATGCAATTTAAAAAATTGATATGGGTGTTTTTTAGAAGAATTTATCGCTTTTTTATCTTAAAAGTCGATTTAATTGCATCGCATGATATGCAGCCCATTTTTAATATTTTACAGATCTAGTGGATAAAACGATGAAATTTACGCTATTTAGATCGTTCTATGGATCTTATTTACAGTGTATTCCATCTAAAGAGTAGGCATTTCGATCGCTTGAACCTATAGCTCAGAATAATAAATGAATGACACAAATGGTCAGTTAAAAACAATTTAAGTTTAGGTTACAAATAATGAGCATTATAAATAATTGATTTAAAAATATTTTTTAATTGGTATGTTATTTGAGTTGTTTATCTCAAGAGATGAAAGCTTGGGAGGTAATGATGAAACAACAACAGGGTTTTACACTGATTGAACTCATGATTGTAGTTGCAATTATCGGAGTGCTTGCGTCGATCGCGATTCCAACTTATCAGAACTATGTCGCACGATCTCAATTTACTGAAGTTTTTAGTTTTTTAAATACTTATAAGAATGACATGCATGAATTTTATAGCGAAGGTGGACATTGCAGCGGTATTCAAGAGTATGTGAGCAGCAGCAATCAGCGCGGTCGATATGTGGATCAAGTCAGTGTAAACACTGTTGGAACTGACTGTGCGCTGGTATTTCAGTTTAAGTCGAGCAATGTTGCAGCAGGTCTAAGTGCAAAACATGTTTCATTTATCATCGTCGGTAATAGCTATCAATGGCGCTGTGAGTCCCAAGAGATTGCACAGCGTTATTTGCCAACGAGTTGTGATGGTGCCTAAGATTTTGGAATTTATTTTTTTCAATAGATGCAATTTTTAAATGAGGTCTGTATGTCATCGCTGCTGCATTTTTATGTGGATTTAGGGTGAATTTTCTCTACAGACTAAAATAGAAGTGTAATAAATCAATAAATATTGTAGGGGAGGCTTTACCCCCGAAGCTATTTTTTGAGACAATAGCGCCATTCTTGAATTCTTATTCATCTCTTCTTCAAATGTTTTTGGACTCCGACTTATGACAACCCCGCTTAATGAACGTCGTATTGCAAATGCAATTCGTGTATTAGCAATGGATGCTGTGCAAAAAGCAAACTCAGGCCATCCAGGTGCGCCAATGGGGATGGCAGATATCGCTGACGTGGTTTGGCGTGATTTTTTAAGCCACAACCCAACGAACCCAAATTGGGTGAACCGCGACCGTTTCGTGTTATCGAATGGTCATGGCTCTATGCTTCAATATGCACTTCTTCATTTATCGGGCTACGATCTTTCGATTGAAGATTTAAAATCGTTCCGTCAATTGCATTCTAAAACACCAGGTCACCCAGAATTGGGTTATGCACCGGGTATTGAAACAACGACTGGTCCACTTGGTCAAGGTATTGCAAACGCTGTTGGTTTTGCTTTGGCAGAAAAAACTTTAGCTGCACAGTTCAATAAAGAAGATATCAAAGTTGTTGATCACTTCACGTATTGCTTCCTTGGTGATGGCTGCTTAATGGAAGGTGTTTCTCACGAAGCATGTTCTTTGGCAGGTACTTTGGGTCTTGGTAAGCTTATTGCTTACTACGATGACAACGGTATTTCAATTGATGGCGAAGTTGAAGGTTGGTTCTCTGACGATACAGAACAACGTTTCCAAGCGTATGGCTGGCAAGTGATTAAAGTTGATGGTCACGATGCTGACGCGCTTCGTGCAGCAACTTTAGCAGCAAAAGCTGAAAGCAAAAAACCAACCATCATCATGTGTAAAACAGTGATTGGTTTAGGTTCGCCAAATAAACAAGGTAAAGAAGATTGCCACGGTGCACCACTTGGTAACGATGAAATCGTATTGACTCGTGAAGCATTGGGTTGGACTGACGGTCCGTTTGAGATTCCTGCTGATGTTTATGCAGCATGGGATGCCAAAGACAAAGGCGCGGCTGCTGAAGCGGCTTGGAATGAAACGTTTGCTGCGTATGCTGCAGAATATCCGACTGAAGCGGCTGATCTTAAACGTCGTATGTCAGGTGAATTGCCAAGCGATTTCGTTGCAAAAGCGGATGCTTATATTGCTGAAGTGAATGCAAAAGCAGAAACAGTTGCAACACGTAAAGCAAGCCAAGCGGCAATCCAAGCATTTGCTCCAATGCTTTCTGAAATTTTAGGTGGTTCTGCTGACTTGGCAGGTTCTAACCTTACCCTTTGGAAAGGTGCTAAAGGCGTTCAGGAGGATGCTGCGGGTAACTACGTACACTATGGCGTACGTGAGTTCGGTATGACCGCAATCGCGAACGGTGTTGCACTTCATGGTGGTTTCATTCCTTACGTTGCAACATTCTTGATGTTTATGGAATATGCACGTAATGCAGTACGTATGTCTGCATTGATGAAACAACGTGTGATTCATGTCTATACCCATGACTCCATTGGTTTAGGTGAAGATGGTCCGACACATCAACCTGTAGAACAAATTGCGTCTTTACGTGGTACTCCAAACCTCAATACTTGGCGTCCATGTGACACCGTGGAAGCTGCAATTTCTTGGAAATCTGCACTTGTACGTTCTGAAGGACCAACAGCACTTATTTTCTCACGTCAAAACTTAGCGTTCCAAGCACGTACTGAAGCTCAAATTGCGGATGTTGCGAAAGGTGGTTATGTATTGGCGAAAGAAAAAGGTGAATTGAAAGCGATCATCATCGCAACAGGTTCTGAAGTAAGCTTAGCAATGGAAGCGTATGCACAACTTGACGGTGTACGTGTAGTATCTATGCCATGTGCTGAAGAATTTGTAAAACAAGATGCTGCGTATCGTGAAGCAGTTCTTCCTGTAAATATTCGTGCGCGTGTTGCTGTTGAAGCAGCACATGTGGATTACTGGTGGAAATTCGTTGGTCTTGACGGTCGTGTGATCGGTATGACCACTTATGGCGAATCTGCACCTGCAAAAGATTTGTACCAACACTTCGGTATTACCACTGAAGCGGTTGTTGCGGCTGTAAAAGAAATCACTGCTTAATCATTCGATTAAACAGGTTGTAAAAGGCGTCCCAAGTTTGGGGCGTCTTTTATTTTTAGTTCTTCGATATAATGATTTATAGAATGAATATTCTATTGAAATCTAGGTGAGCGAATATGAGTTTATATGATCAAATCAGTGATGAAATCACATTAATGGATGCTGGCGAGCAAAAATGGATTGGTCAAGATCTTCCTTTAGAAAGCATGATGGCGGTTGTCCTTTTGCTCAAAGATATGGAAGAAGATAAGATTATTAAGGTGCGTCGTCAAAACCATGAAAAAAACACGGGCTTAAAGCAAGTCGACCGTGTATTGGTCGAAAAGCTGTAATTTTGAAGTTGTGAATGAAAGCCCTGAGATAGGGCTTTTTATTTGCCTGAATATACCTAAGAATTGAATCATATATGCAGATAGTTCGCTATAAATGCAGTGACTTAAGAGTAGTATTGGATGATTGAATAGCCTAAGTATTATAAAGTCTGTATAGATAGATGCGACAAAATAAATAAAAAGAGGAGAGCGTATTGGACATCAAGATCATCGTCAAACCATTAACCGAAGTTACACAATCAGAGTGGCAAGCTTTATGGTTGGGTTATCAAGCATTTTATAAGACCACGATTACAGATGACATCACTGCATTCACTTGGTCAAGATTAACCGATGTTCATTTAAATCAAATCTATGGCTTTGCTGCATTGATTGAAAATCAAGTCGTTGGCATCGTACATATTATTGAGCATGACAGTTGTTGGACGATCAAACCCTATGCGTATTTGCAAGATTTATTTACCCTTGAGCATGCGCGGGGTAAAGGCGTCGCAACAGCATTAATTCAACACGCAGATCAATACACCCAACAGCGTGGCTGTGATCGTCTTTATTGGTTAACGCATCAAGACAATCAGGCGGCACAAAAGCTTTATAATCGCGTTGCTAAAAAGACGGGTTTTATCCAATATCGTATGCCTTGATATTTTTGAATATGAATTTAATACAAATATATCGTTCTAAACATGCAACAACCTGTTCTATCCTTGAGGCATGTAATAACGCCAAAAAAAGCTATATTTGATTGCATTATATTGAGGAATACATCATGACATTTAAGAACATTGCATTGGGTTTAACTTTAGCATCAGTTGCGACATTCACTCTAGCTAAGCCTGTGACTTACACCATTGATCCTACACACACGGCAACAGTGTTTACATGGAATCACTTTGGTTTCTCTATGCCATCAGGTAATTTCTCGGATATTCAGGGTAAAATTGTGGTGGATAATGACAAGCCTGCCAATTCTTCTGTCAATGTAACGATTCCACTTTCAAGCTTGAATACCAATGTTGGCGCACTTGATGAACATCTTAAAGGTGCAGATTTCTTTGACGCAGCGAAATACCCGAATATCACCTTTAAAAGTACCAAAGTACAAGCTCTAGGCAAAAATAGATATAAGATCACTGGTAACTTAACTGTTAAGGATGTGACTAAACCCGTTGTGCTTGATGCTGTGCTAAATAAACAAGGTGAGCATCCAATGGCAAAAGTCCCTGCGATTGGCTTTAATGCGACCACTTCATTTGACCGTTCAGCATTTGGTGTTGGAGGGTATGTGCCTAACGTGGGTGATAAAATTACCGTGAACATCACGACAGAAGCAACCATTCCTGCGGATAAGAAATAAGATTGAAGCAATAAAAAGCCCTCACTTGAGGGCTTTTTTATTGCGTGTTTAATCTCGATTTAAGATTAGTAAAAGCCCAAAGCTAATGAAGATGCCACCTGTAATGCCATCAATCCACTTAGAGAATTTTTGATAACCCTGATTAATACGTTGCATAGAAAAGATAAAAGCAACCAAGGTAAACCACAGTAAACTTTCTAAGAAAATCAGTAAAAGTAATGAACCCTGTTCGCTAAGCGGAGTATTGGTGTTAATGGCCACGGCAAATACGCTGCTAAAATAGACCAATGCTTTTGGATTTGCCATGTTGGTCAAAAAGCCTTGAAATAATAATTTCAAATGACTCGATGCCACATGCGATTCATTGCTTTGTAGCCCAATATTTGAGTCGGGTTGAGGTGGGTTAAGTACTGACTTCAGCATAAGTACGCCTAGATACAGCAGATAAATTCCGCCTAGAATCATCAGTACCTGCTGTAACCATGCCATCTTTTGAAATAAGAAGTGTAAGCCGCTTAAAGCGCAAATCGACCAAACCAAGATGCTTAGAGAAATACCGAATGCCGCAAAGAGCGCATGCGTTCGAGATTGACGAATCGCACTTTGAGTCACAAAGAAAAAATCAGGACCAGGACTAATCAAGGCAAAAAAGTGAATGATTGCAATACCGAACAAAGCAGACATAAGGCTAAACGCGCTAAAAATTTATCTACATTCTATGGTGTTGATATTGAATGGGCGATAGTCAATTGGTCGATAAAGTTTTTTAAAACTTGAGAAGATGCCTGTTCTAGATGTGTAGCGTATTTTCGATTATCAGCACGTAAGGTTGGAATGTCGATATTGGCGTTACGTAATTCACATGTATGCCCAATCAACCATTTTTCTAAATTGTCACTTGCAACTTCCGCATGAAACTGCAGAGCCAAAATATTGGATCCGACTCGAAATGCCTGATTGGAGTATATTTCTGAACTTGCTAATAATTCAGCGGATTTAGGTAATTCAAAAGTATCACCATGCCAATGTAAGACTTTAATCTCTGTCAAAGCGCTAAGCGGATTCTTTAGCATATTTTGAATATCTAGTTTGGACCAACCAATTTCTTTAGCATGTCCTGCATAGACGCGTGCTCCTAAAGCGTGAGCAATAAGCTGAGCACCTAAACAAATCCCAAGAGTGGGTAGGTTTTTCTCTAAACGCACTTTAAGTAAGTCTATTTCTTGTTTTAAAAATGGGTAATCATCTGATTCATAAACACCGATCGGGCCACCTAAAATAATGGTCAAGCCCTCGTACTGCAGCGCTTTGGTTAGATCATCAATTCCTGCCTCAAAGTAGCGTACACGATAGCCAAGGCTGTACAGGACATCTTCCCAAGCACCTAAATCTTCAAAGGCAAGATGCTGAATGGCATAGATGGTTTCGGGTAATGTGGTCATGTTTAACATCAACATAAAGATAAAAAAGAGATATGGAGTAATCTAGCCTGAATGACATCAAAATTGAAGGAGATTGAAAGAATTGATGCTGTATTGTATAAAATAGAAGGTAATAGCGGAGTTTGAATAGCCACCGATTTTTTAAACGACCTCTCTGAGGTTTGGATGTCCTTAGAGAGGTGTATAAATTAATTGATAAGGCTTAAGAGCATTTAAGCCTTATTTCAAGGCATTTAATAATGTATCTGCTGTTGCCCCAGAGGACGCTGGATTTTGCCCAGTAATAAGTAAGCCATCTTGTTGTACATAAACCTGCCAATCTTCAGCTTTTGAATAATGTCCGCCTTTTTCTTTCAGCATATCTTCAACAAGAAAAGGCACGATATCTGTTAATTCGACCGCTGCTTCTTCACCATTGGTAAATCCAGTCACGGCTTTGCCTGCGACAATCGGTTGTCCTTGAGTATCTTTCACATCACGCAATATACCTGGTGCATGACATACTAAAGCCACGGGCTTATTTGTTTGCAACGTTTGTTCAATTAAAGCAATTGAATCAGCATCATTGGCAAGATCCCAAAGTGGACCATGCCCGCCAGGATAGAACACAGCGTCAAAATCATTTGAACTCATTTCACTCAAATGATGCGTTTTAGCTAAGGCTTGCATCGCGACTGGATCTGCTTCAAAACGTTTAGTTTCTTCGGTTTGAGCATCTGGGCTGCTACTTTTAGGATCTAATGGGGGGTGACCACCGTGTGGCGAGGCTAAAGTTACTTCCGCGCCAGAGTCTATAAAACGATAATAGGGCGCTGCAAGTTCTTCAAGCCAAAAACCTGTTTTTTGCCCCGTATCACCCAATTGGTCATGGGAAGTAAGAACGATTAGAATTTTCATAGTATTTACCTAATTAACCCGAATCCTGCTTAAGCCGATGATTGCATAATTTGAATCGTTGGCTTGTTTCGATGGGTTAATTGATATGCACATAACGAAGCATAAATTCCGCTGAGAAATCCATAAGTACTACGTGCTTTACTCGTCACTAAATGATATTGCCCTTTCAATAAGCTGAATAATGTTTCTATCTTATTGCGTTGCCTTAGGTGATATTCATCTGGTGCACTGAGTTGAAAAGATTCCATATTCCTCCGATGATAAGTAATTAAATCAATACCTTCAACTTGCAGCCTGCGCTTTAATTCTTGGCTGATGTAGCCTCGATCCCCGTAAAGTTTTCCTTTTAGGCCATCAACTAATTGCTCAACCATTTTTATGTCAGCAACATGTCCATTCGATAAAGCAGAACAGGTAATTTCACCAAATTGATTCATCGCAATATGTAATTTACAGCCATAGAACCAGCCCATTGAGCTCCTACCACGTGATGCAATTTGGACTAATGATTTATGGCGTTGAATACGTTGATTTTTACAAACTGGCAGAGTTGTTGAATCAATCCATAAATATTGTGTTTCTTGACCCTTCATCAGCGCCACATGCAAAGCCTGTAGAGCCAATTGGTGCATATTGATCAGATGAATCATCCTTTGATAGCAAGGCAAGTACTTAAATAAATAGCTTTTATCTTCTTTTAACCAAGTGAAAAAGGCTTTGAAATTAGTGAAATGAGAGGATTTATACAAAATAGCAATAAAGATAATTTCTGAAAGACTGAGTTGAGCAACTCGGATTCTTGAAAGTTGGCCATCTTGCTTGAGGAATTTCCAATAAGTTGCTTCAAATTGTAGAAAAAAGTCATCAATTAAGCAGAACAATTCGGTACTATTAAACATCGGGACTAGAGTTTTAAGTTTTGTGTGGTAACTCAACTGATGGCTCTAGTCCTTCTATTTTTCAAGTCAATTTCTTATCCGCGATTCGGGTTAATTAAGTACATTATTTTGTAGATTATCAATGAATATATGTGGACTAAGCCCACACGTTTCTATCTAGTTTAATTATGCGGCGTGTTGTTATATTTTCTATAGGTGTCTTGTGTGTGGATGGTTGCACACATTAATTCTCGGAGATTTTTCTTAGAGTGTCTGTATAGGTTCAATTGATTGGCTTGAATGATAAGGTTATTAGGGAGATTGAGAGGGACTTCGATATTCAATCACAAAAGGCATGTAGTCGGGCTGAATGTGCTTATGCAGCTTAACAGAGCAAGTAGAAAGCATCTTTTAGAATTAAAAAAAGCCCCCATCTTTCGATGAGGGCTTTTTCGTATTCTGGAGCGGGAAAGGAGACTCGAACTCCCGACCCCAACCTTGGCAAGGTTATGCTCTACCAACTGAGCTATTCCCGCAATGAGGGCTATTATAGAGAATATCGCAGCAGTGTCAACTCTCTACGATTTTAATTGCCTAATTAATCAGCACGACGCCATACGGTGCCTTGACGCGTATCTTCAAGCACAATGCCTTGATCGAGCAAAGACTGACGGATTTCATCAGCACGGGCAAATTCTTTGGCTTTCTTCGCATCTTTACGTTGTTGGATTAAATCTTCAATCTGCTCTGGTGTTAAACCTAATGCTTCCTGACCAATATCCGATTTTAAGAATTCATCAACATTGTATTGCACCAAACCAAGAATATTAGTCAGGTGACGTAAAGTTGCATAATAAATCGCAGCTCGTTCCGCATTTTCTTCTTTGACCGCGGTATTTAAAGCTTTGTTTATTTCAAACAGAACTGCGATTGCTTCAGACGTATTGAAATCATCACGCATTGCAGCATTGAAACGTTCAACGAATGCTTCATCCAATGTTTCAGCCAATGTATCGCCATAAACGGCTTGATAGGCTTTAAATGAATGATAGAAACGGGTCAGGGTAGTTTTCGCTTCTTTTAACGCAAAGTCAGAAAAATTGACTGGACTACGATAGTGTGAAGAAACAATAAAGTAACGGATCACTTCAGGATGGAATTTTTCCATCACATCACGAATGGTAAAGAAGTTGCCGAGTGACTTCGACATTTTTTCACCATCGACATTAATGAAACCGACATGCATCCAATAATTCACATATTGTTCGCCGGTTGATGCTTCAGATTGCGCGATTTCATTTTCATGATGTGGGAATGTTAAATCAGAACCACCGCCATGAATATCAAAATGGTTGCCTAGGCAGCAGGTTGACATCGCTGAACACTCGATATGCCAACCCGGACGACCATTGCCCCAAGGAGACGCCCAAGACGGTTCATTTTCTTTGGCATGTTTCCAAAGCACAAAGTCAAAAGGATGTTTTTTCTGTACTTCAACATCGACACGTTCTGATGCACCTGCTTGCATATCTTCAAGCTTACGACCAGACAAACGACCATATTTTTCAAATTTTTCAACTTCGAAATAGACATCGCCATTGTTTGAAGGGTAGGCGGTGCCTTTATCAACCAAATTTCCAATCATGTTTTGCATTTGGTCAATATAGTCTGTTGCACGCGGTGCTTCATCGGGAGCAGTACAACCCAAACTTGTTGCATCGTCATTCATGGCTTGAATAAAGCGATCGGTCAATTGGGTAATCGATTCGCCATTTTCATTCGCACGTTTAATAATTTTGTCGTCAATGTCGGTAATATTACGAACGTATTTCACGCTCCAACCTTGGCTGCGTAAAAAACGAATAATATAGTCAAATGCAACCATGACACGCGCATGTCCAATATGACAGTAGTCGTATACGGTCATACCACAGACGTATATATCAATCTGTCCCTCGACGCGTGGTACGAATTCTACTTTTTTGCGTTGCTCTGAGTTATATAGAACAAATGGTTGCATAGCGATTCAAAAAACTTCAAATATAAGGATGGCTCATCATAACGTAAGCCTGATTGTTCATAAAGCTGATTGCGCTAAAAGCGCTCAATTTTTAATGATTTAACAATGCAAAATCATATGATGAACGCTTAGATCTCACCATTTGACTCATTTGAAATGCTCAAAAGTGCCAAGGTGTTCGCACTTTAATATAAGGATCTTGAAAGAAAAATCGATTGATTTATCACTAAAATGACAGGATATTTTATCGATAACTGCCCAAATCTCTATGATTTAGAACGCTTGCAATTGCATAGCTATGCTAAAATTGCGAAAATTATTTTCATGAATTGAGAAATTTTTCTCTGTCTTTAGCGTAGGTATATAGACTTTGAATCACCCAAATATGTCGAATCAAGTTGATTTTCAAAAAGTCGCGCTCGAAACGTTGCGTATAGAAGAACATGCCTTGCAGATTTTGGCGTCTCAGATTGATGAGCGTTTCACCGAGGCGTGTCAGATCATCCTTAAAGCAGAAGGTCGCTTGGTGGTGACGGGCATGGGCAAGTCAGGTCATATCGGTCGTAAAATGGCAGCAACTTTTGCATCGACAGGCACACCATCATTCTTTATGCATCCGGGTGAAGCAGGTCATGGTGACCTTGGGATGTTAGTCAAAGGTGATGTACTGATTGCAATTTCAAACTCGGGTAAGAGTGATGAAATTATGATGTTAATGCCGTTGGTGAAACATTTGGGTATCCCATTGATTACCATTACCGCAGATGATCGTGGTCCAATGCCACAAAATGCGGATGTTGCGCTAACACTCGGTAATTTTGAAGAAGCTTGTCCATTGGGCTTAGCACCGACATCAAGTACCACAGCCACCTTAGCACTTGGCGATGCGCTCGCTGTTGCGCTTTTGGATGCGCGTGGCTTCACCTCTGATGATTTTGCCCGTTCGCATCCTGCAGGCGCACTTGGTAAACGTTTACTATTGCATGTCAAACATCTGATGCATACCGGTAAAGATTTACCCAAAGTGTCTCCATCGACGCCAATGAACCAAGTGTTGTATGAAATTTCCAACAAGCGTTTAGGTCTAACCACCATTGTCGACGAGCAAGATGTATTACTCGGTATTTTTACCGATGGTGATTTACGTCGTCTTATTGATAAGCAACAAGGCTTTGATGTGAATTTGGCAGTCCAAGATGTGATGGTGAAAAATCCACAAACTATTTCTCAAGAAGAGCGTGCAGTTGAAGCTTTAGAGCGCATGAACGCACGTAAAATTTCACAATTTGTAGTGGTAGATGATGCCAATAAAGTGATTGGTGTCATTAGTATGCATGACTTGATTCAAGCTGGGGTAAATTGATCAATGGCTTCTTATGTTTTATTGGAACAAGCGCGTCACGTTGAAGCCTTGGTTTTAGATGTAGATGGTATTTTAAGTGATGGTTTTGTGACCCTCACCAACACAGGCGATGAGCTTAAATCTTTTGATATCCGTGATGGACTAGGGATGAAACTGGTTCAACAGGCGGGTTTAAAAGTCATTATTATTACCGGTCGTAAAAGTAACATCGTGGAAACACGTATGAATGCTTTGGGCGTAGATTTAGTCTTCCAAGGTCGTGAAGATAAAGGCACGGCATTACGTGAAGCCTGTGCACAATTAAATTTATTGCCTGAAGATTGCTTGTATATGGGTGATGACTGGCCTGATCTTTCGGCATTCGCCATTGCGGGCATGAAAGTGACTGTGCCAAATGGTCATGTTGAAGTGCGCCGTCGTGCAGATTTAGTGACTCAAGCCATGGGTGGACGTGGTGCAGTACGTGAAATTTGTGACATGTTACTGATGGCAAAAGGCAAGTACGAAGAGTTACTTGAAAAATATACACGCGCGCCTTATTAATAACATTAGACCCATTGGATAAAGTAAGCCACTTATGGATACTCGAGTTTTATATATCACGGCAATTGTGATCGCATCTGTAAGTGGTGGTTACTACTATTTCAGTGGCAAAGGCAATAAGCTCGAAACTGATTCAGCACGTAGCATGACCTATTCTGCAAAACAGATCCAATTGACCCAAACTGATGAAAATGGACAATTGTCTATTCAGGCAAAGGTGGATCAGCTTGAACAAGACATGCAGAAAAAAACCACCACATTGACCAATCTCAATGCATCCACATTTACCAATAATGTGGTTGATGCGACTTTTTTCGCCAAACAAGCCAATGGCTATGACGACAATACAAAAGTCGTACTATCTCAAGACGTTATTGCGACAAAATTAATGCAAAATGGGAAACTTCAGTTCCACACTGAAGAGTTGACCGCATATCCTAAAACCCGTGACATTGAAACTGATAAAGTTGTAAAAGTAGAATCTCCGCAGGCTGAATTTGTGAGTCAAGGGTTAAAAGCGAACTTAAATGAAGGTCAATACGAGTTTTCAAATATTCGAGGAAAGTATGAACCAAACTCTTAAATCAATGATGACTAAAACTTTCCTGCATCGTATTGCTCTAGTCACGGCATTGGGTTTGACAGCCGTTCCTGCATTTGCATTACCCTCTGATCGTCAACAATCGATTAGTTTAGTGGCAGACCGTGCAACGTTTAATGAGCGTACAGGCGTGACCACGTATTCGGGTAATGTCATCATTGAACAGGGTACGATGAAATTACAAGCTGCCTCTATTGTGGCAAATTTAAATGCAAAAAAAGAAATCAGCTTGATTACTGCAACGGGTTCTCCTGCGCATTTTCAACAGAAAGTAGACCCGGCCAAAGGTTTAGCCAAAGGTCAGGCAAACAAGATTTTATATAATGCTGAAACTGGGATTATCACGCTTTCAGGCAATGCTTTACTACAACAAGACGGTGCAAGCATTCGTGGTAATACCTTGAAGTACAGCATGAATAAAGGTGATATTGAAGCAACGGGTACACCAAATAAAACCGGTTCATCTACTGGTCGTGTACAAATCGTGATCCCACCATCAAGCTCGAAATCCTTCCCAGGAGTGCGTGATTAATGGATCAATCAACTGTACAGACCTTATGCATTAAACACTTGGCTAAAAATTACAGTAAGCGCTGGGTGGTCAAAGATGTGTCTTTTAGTATGCAAAGTGGTCAGATTGTCGGTCTGTTAGGTCCAAACGGTGCAGGTAAAACCACTAGTTTTTATATGGTGGTCGGTTTAGTACGCATGGATAAAGGCGAAATTTATCTCGATGACCTCGATTTGTCAGATTTAGCCATGCACGAACGCGCACGGAAAGGCATAGGATACTTACCTCAGGAAGCCTCAATTTTTAGAAAGCTCACTATTTCTGAAAATATTATGGCAATTCTTGAAACACGTAAGGACTTAAGCAAGGCCGAGCGTCAAACACGCTTGGCTGAGTTATTGGCAGATTTCAAAATCACCCATATTAAAGATTCTTTAGGGATGAGTGTATCGGGTGGTGAACGCCGCCGTGCTGAAATTGCCCGTGCGCTTGCAGCTGATCCAAAGTTTATGCTGCTGGATGAACCCTTTGCAGGTGTCGACCCAATCTCGGTGGGTGATATTAAAGATATTATTATGACCCTGAAAGAGCGCGGTATTGGGGTGCTCATTACCGATCATAACGTACGTGAAACCTTAGCCATTTGTGAACATGCTTATATTGTGAGTGAAGGTGCGGTCATTGCAGAAGGTGCGCCTGCTGAAATTTTACAAAATGAAACTGTTCGTAAAGTTTATCTAGGTGATGATTTCACGGTTTAAAGTGCATTTCAATCTCTATATGTCCCGCACCTTGAATCATGGTTTAAGTTGTGGGATTTTTTCGGCATTAACATTTTAAAAAGATACATTTAGAATGTTTTTGGTATATTGTCATTTAAAAAATACGAATCATAAAAACCATGCTACTGCGAGAAAAAAAAGTTCATCATCAATATAGACGGTCGAATGGGGTAACAGGAGCATTTATTGTTCTTTTATTGCCATTAAACATATCGCTTACACATGCTGAAACGTCGAAAAGTTATTTTCAGAATGTGAAACAGGGTTTAGGTAAGTTCATTGCACCTGAGCCGACTCGTACAGGTTACACCGTTGATATTAGTCAGTTAAGTAAATATCAGTTAGACACCTCGCGTATTAATGAATTGCCGCAAGTTACCTCGCCACAATGGGGGCAAACGGGCGCGATGAGCAACTCGGGTATTCCAAATCCACTTGATTTAAACAAAGCTGTACATACAGCAGTGCAAAGACGCCCTGAAATTACACAAAGTATTTCAACGTTGTCTTCGCAAATTGCCAATATTGATGTTGCAAAAGCGGGATATTATCCGCAGTTGTCAGGTGGAATTGGTACAGCAGATTTGACCAAAGGTGAGCGTGGACGTCAGTTACTGTCATTGAATGCCACACAAATGCTTTACGATTTTGGTAAGGTTAAAAATAGCGTCAACATTGAAGAAGCGAAACTGACCCAAGAACAAGCACGTGTCTTGGTTGCATTGGATGACGTGTCTTTCGATGTTGCGAATGCGATTGTGAATATTAAACGCTATCAAGATATTACCAAAATTGCCCAACAACAAATTGCGGGCATTGGTCGAATTGCTGAAATTGCAAATTTACGTGCCAAGGCGGGTATTAGTAGTCAAGCCGATCCAATTCAAGCACAGTCGAATGTCGAAGCAGCTGAAAGTAATTTATTGGTACAACAAACACAACTGCGCCAATATCAACAGCGTTTACGTACTTTGCTTGGATTTGATGTTTCAAATATTGAATGGGAATTGCCAACCAATTTAGTGGCTCACGCCCATTTATATGAAGAACCCAATTTCACTAAAATTCCTTCTTTAATGTTAGCGCAGGCGGGCGTCGATGTTGCGCGCTTGCAAAAAGATCAAGCCAAACTCAGCAACATGCCGACCATCAATGTCAAAGGGAGTCTGAGTCAAGCATTGAATGGGCGTAACCCAAATAACAATGAAGATAATGGCTTATACAATTCAGTCATGATAGAAGCCAGCAGTAATTTTTATCAGGGCGGTGCCACACGTTCGCAAGCACGTGCTGCAAGTTATGCTGAAGAAGCAGCCCGCGCGCAAGTCAATACCGCTTATTTAGATGTGCTTGATCAAGTGCGTTTAATTCGTGAAGAAATTGAAAACAAGCAAAAGCAAATGGATATTTTGTCACAACGCCGTCAGACCACAATGCGCACCAAAGAGCTGTATCAAGAACAATATAAGTTAGGTACGCGTACAGTGGTTGATTTGCTGAATGCCGAACAAGCGATTCATAGTGCCGCGCAGGAAATTGAATCTGCGCGTTACGACATCTATTCGGCACTTGTGCAATATATCCAAGTGACAGGGCGCTCACGTGATGCCTATGATCTTAATAATATTTCAATTCAGGGGTTTGAAGTTCAGCCATGAGTAATAGCATATCTTATCAGCCTTGGCTTCAAGCAGTTCTGAATATTGCCAAGCACTATCGTATTGAGCCATCAGAAGAGCGTATTCGTCTGCAGTTGGATTGGAATCAACATGAAGACATCGATGAACTGCTGAAAATTGTCACGCGTCAAATTGGCTTAAATGTTCGTAAAACCAAGTTTGATCGAGCGATCTTGAATCCATGGCGTTTACCGTTATTGGTGGAGTTTGAAACGGGCGAAGTAGGCGTTATTGATCGTATTGATGCCAATGGCAATGCCAGTCTTCAAATGAGTGGTGATCAGGGCCTTTCACAAGTCTTTGATGTCGCACAGCTCGAACAAGGCGTGAAATGTGTTTATATTTTGCGTCCTGAGTCTTCTGTACCCGATGCGCGTGTGGATGAATATATCAAACCATTCGAGAAGAACTGGTTTTGGTCGGTGGTGTTGAACGATTGGAAACGTTATGTCGACGTTATGTTTGCGTCACTGATTGCCAATATTCTTGCGCTTGCAACCATTGTATTCTCGATGAACGTCTATGACCGTGTGATTCCGTCACAGTCGATTTCTACGCTGTGGGTATTGGCAACAGGTGTACTGATTGCAGCGATTTTCGAGTTTACTTTGCGTGTTTCACGTATTTATCTCTCGGATATCATTGGTAAACGAGCAGATTTGAAAATTTCTGATCGCGTTTTTGGTCATGCACTGCGTATTAAAAATAAAGAACGTTCAAAATCGACAGGGACGTTTATTTCACAAATTCGTGAACTTGAAGGCGTGCGTGAGTTGGTGACCTCAACCACTGTTACCGCGATTGCCGATTTACCCTTCTTCTTCTTGTTCTTGGGTATTTTCTGGCTCATTGGCGGTAACCTATTCTGGGTGATGTTGTTGGTTGTACCTTTGATGATTTTGCCGGGCATTTTAGCGCAGAAAAAACTGGCTAAATTGGCACAGATGGGGATGCGTGAATCTGCAATTCGTAATGCCATGTTGGTCGAAGCCGTGCAAGGTATCGAAGATATTAAGCTATTACGTGCTGAATCACGTTTTCAAAACCAATGGAATCATATGAATGAAGTGTCTGCTGACGTCAGTATGCAACAACGTAAAGTCGTTGGATTGATGACGGCATGGACACAAAAAATTCAAGGTTTAACTTTTGCGATCGTGGTGCTTGTAGGTGCATTTGCCGTCATGGAAGGTGATATGACCACAGGTTCATTAGTTGCGTGTTCAATTTTATCATCTCGTATGCTTGCGCCAATTTCACAACTCACCGGTGTATTAGGTCGTTTACAACAAGCGAAAGTTGCAAAAGCTGGCTTAGATGAATTAATGAAAAAACCGGTCGATCAACCTGATTATTCACATTTGATTCATCGCCCTGAAATCAATGGCGACTACGAGTTAAGTGGTGTGGTGTTTAAATATGGCGAAGATGATCCGAAACCAAGTGTGATGATTCCAAAACTTGAAATTAAGCCAGGCGAAAAAATTGCGATTCTTGGTCGTAATGGCGCGGGTAAATCGACACTGCTGCAACTCTTGTCAGGTATGCAAACTCCAATTCAAGGGAAAGTGAAGCTCGATGGTATTGATATGAGCTTAATTGATCCTTCTGATGTACGTCGTGATATGGGCTTACTCAATCAAAGCTCTGTTTTGTTCTATGGCACGATTCGTGAGAACTTAACCTTGGGTGCACCACTGGCAACCGATCAACAGATCCTTGAAGCATTACAAATTACGGGTGCATTGGCATTTGTCCAAGAGAAAAAAGAAGGGCTAGATCATATTATCTTAGAAGGTGGTATTGGTTTTTCAGGTGGACAACGTCAAGCTTTACTGTTGTCTCGCTTATTGATTCGTCAGCCACGAATTTTGTTGCTGGATGAACCGACAGCCTCTATTGATGATGTGTCTGAAAAACAATTGATTGATCATTTAAAAGTATATTTAGCCAATCGTACCATGGTGGTGGCAACGCATCGCCGTGCAGTACTGGAGTTGGTTGACCGAATTATTGTGGTCAATGACGGTAAAATTGTCATGGATGGACCGCGTGATCAGATTCTTAATCAATCACAAGGTGGGACAAAACGTGAAACTGGAGCAAACGCATGAGCGAACAACAAGAATTAAAGCGTTCAACCAAAGTCAAGTTTCAAGAGCCACCGTTACCCAAAGCCAGTCTGGTGATTTGGATTATTGGAATCGGTTTATTGGTCTTGCTGACATGGGCGTGGCTCTTTAAGCTTGAAGAAGTATCGACAGGTACAGGGAAAGTCATTCCATCATCAAAAGAGCAAACGATTCAGTCTTTAGAAGGCGGTATTTTAACCAAGCTGAATGTCAAAGAAGGTGAAATTGTTGAGCAAGGACAAATCTTGGCGCAACTTGATCCGACGCGTCTCGAGTCAAACGTGGGTGAGTCAGAATCATTGCTGATTTCATCTCGTGCAACGTCTGCGCGTTTAAAAGCCGAAGTAAACGGTACGCCTTTGGTGTTTCCACCAGAGGTGTTAAAAGACCCTAAATTGGTGGCAGAAGAAACCGCGTTGTATCAATCACGTCGTGCCAATTTAGAACAGTCTTTGGCAGGCTTAAAGCAAGCATTGGTTCTGGTCCAACAAGAATTGCAAATGACCGAGCCACTGGTTGCGAAAGGTGCAGCGAGCGAAGTTGAAGTACTACGTTTAAAGCGTCAAGCCAACGAACTCCATAATCAAATGAATGATATTCAAAATCAGTATTATGTCAAAGCGCGTGAAGAATTGTCGAAAGCGAATACAGATGTTGGTACACAACAACAAGTGGTACGTGGCAAGTCAGATACCTTAAGCCGTACTGTGTTTAAATCACCGGTACGCGGTGTGGTAAAAGAAATCGATGTCATGACTTTAGGTGGTGTGATTCCACAAAACGGTAAGCTCATGACCATCGTCCCTTTAGATGAAAAGCTGTTAATTGAAGCGCGCATCTCACCACGTGATATTGCCTTTATTCGTCCGGGTCAAGAAGCTTTGGTTAAAATCACAGCTTATGATTATTCAATTTATGGCGGTTTAACCGGTAAAGTGACGGTCATTTCACCCGATACTTTACGTGATGAAGTGAAGCAAGATCAGTTCTACTATCGTGCTTACATTCGTACCGATAGTGATAAATTGCAAAATAAAGCAGGTCAGGATTTCAATATTACACCGGGTATGGTGGCAACTGTTGATATTCGTACCGGTGAAAAAACCGTGTTAGATTATTTGGTTAAACCATTTAATAAAGCCAAAGAAGCCTTACGAGAACGATAGACTCGATTGTTGCTCAAAAAAGCCCCTCAGATCAGGGGCTTTTTTTGTATGTGCATCGAAAATAGGTATAATTTCAGATGATATTTTAATATTTGATTTCAATGCCTTTTACCATCTCTCAGCTTGTTAGTTTCGAAGAAGACATTAAGAAAAGTCGTTTTCAAGCTTTTGCTACGCCTGTTGAAAATGAGCAAGAGGTGAAAGACTTTTTAGACGCCTATAAAGATGTATCCACCACGCATCAATGCTGGGCTTGGAAAATTGGTCAACAGCTACGTTTTAACGACGATGGAGAGCCTTCAGGCACAGCAGGTAGACCGATTCTAGCTACTATTGAAGGCAATGAGCTGACCAATGTCTTGGTCTTGGTTAATCGTTGGTATGGCGGAATTAAACTCGGTACAGGCGGTTTGGTGCGTGCTTATGGCGGCTGTGCTGGACAATGTCTCATGCTCGCAGAAAAAATTGAACTGATTGAAAAACAAAAAGTTCAGTTCTCATGCCTATTTAATGAATGGGCTATTTTTCAATATGAACTTAATCAACAGAGTATTGAGTATCAAGAGCAATATCATGCAGAAGGAGTCGATGTGATTGCTCTGCTACAAAAACACCAGATTCCCGCCTTTGCACTCAAACTGCAAGACGTGAGTCGTGGTCGTGAAAAATTAAAAATAGTGGATGAGCAAGCCAATGACTGAATCTGATCCCTTATTCAAATATCGTGAGCAACATCAACATCGCTTAAATTATATGCCTTGGCTGTATTGGTCGCTTAAACCCAAAAATCGTGTCTGGGCAGAAGCATGGCAGCAAGAGTATCAAGATTATTTACGTGAAATGGAAACGGTTGAGATTGGCGAAAATTGTTTTATTTCACCACTTGCGCATATTTTTGCTGAACCGGGTCGCAAGATCACGATTGGGGACAACTGCTTTATTGCGGCAGATTGTACCTTGCATGGTCCATTAGAGATTGGCAATGAAGTTGCTATCAATCATCACTGTATTTTAGATGGTGGCCGCGTTGGGATTAAGTTGCATGATCAGGTCAGAATGGCTGCATATTGTCATTTGTATGCATTTGATCATGGTATGGTGCTTGATGAGCCGATCTATAAGCAACCTGTACGTTCAAAAGGCATCGAAATTGGTCGTGATGTATGGTTAGGCGCGCATGTAGGCATTAAAGATGGGATTAAAATTGGCGATCAAGCGATTGTCGGTATGCACAGCATGGTGACCAAAGATGTGGAAGAAAAAATGATTGTGGCGGGCAATCCAGCCAAATTTATTCGTTATCGAGATTAAATACTTCAGCATATGCGTTTTGATAAACTATACAGAGGTAATCAGATTAGATTTCTGAGAAGATCAGTGCTGAGCTTGGGTCGGGTCAGACACGATGGTGTCTAAAAGAGTTGTTTTGTAGAGTCATCCAATATTCATTTTTCAAATCAAGAATTCAAAGTTTCAATACGCCATTCAACAACATAAATCAATTGAAGCACTACACATTTTAGTGCACATTTGCATGACCTTATGCTAAGTTAAAATAAGAATGACTACATTATAACTAGCGAGGCTCACATGAAACGTGTCATTGCCTGTATTGATTCTTCGCCATGCATAGATGCGTTGGCAGAAGCAGCTGCGTGGGTGGCGAAACAGACGCAGCGTGAACTTGTCCTTTTACAAGTATTGGATTATTACCCAGCCAGTTATCACTTAGGTGAAATTAGTGGTGTGATTGGCTTTGAAAGTAATGCCATGTTGTTAAAAGAACTGGCGGAGCTTGAACAAAAGCAAAGTGAAATTGCGATAGATTATAGTAATAATTTGCTGAACCATATTTCAGCTAGAATTAAAGAAAATTATGGTTTAGATACGGTTCATATTCAAGAAAAAGGTGACTTTTTAGAACAAAGTTTTCAAATTCTAGAACCTGACGATATTGTTGTGATTGGTCGCGTAGGGGAACGTTCTGCTGAAAAAAATAAACCAATGGGCACAAATGTTGAAAACTTCATTCGTGGTGCCAATTGTACCGTGATGACGGTCGGGGATCATTTCAAACCACCGACTCGGTTTATTTTTGCCTACGAATATTCTCCGACGTGTATCAAAATGATGAGACGTATTGCGCAGAGTGATTTGTTACGTTTATTACAGTGTCATTTGCTGTATGTGGGGGATCATAAAGAAATTTTGCAAGAACCTTTAAATTTTTTGACTACCGCAGGTTTAGACGTTGTTCCTGAATATCGTTATGGCGATGCTGCGGAAAATATTTTGTCTTATCAGCAAGAACATGGCATTCAATTGATTGTTTTAGGTGCATTTAGTCACAGTAAAATCCATCAATTCTTCTTGGGTAGTATTGCGACGACCATCTTCCGTAAGTCAAAAGTACCACTTTTGGTGGCGAAATAATTTTAGACAGTAGTTCGATAAATATTGAAACATAATGGTTTAAAATTAACCAGAGTTATCCTCATAAATTGTGGATAACTCTGTGGTTATATTTTATAAGTTGTTGTAATTTTTATTAAATATAATATTGGGTGCTTTTTATACGAATGGGATTATTTGACAATGGCGAGTGCAAAACCATCATGTCCTTTGCTGCCCACGGTTTGTAAAGCTGTACAAGAAAGAATCTGTGGGTGATTTTGCATCGCCACAAACATCTCTCGAATGCCTTCAATACTTGGTTTTTTATTGCTCTTATCAATGATGGCACCTGCACGGATCACATTGTCTAAAAAGATGATTGTGCCAGAGTGAGACAGCTTTAAACTCAGTTCCAAATATTCAGGATAGCTTTGTTTATCGGCATCAATAAAAATAAAATCAAAGGCTTCAGTATCTTCAGGCAAATTTCTTAAGACGTCAGCTGCACGACCAACTTTAAGATCAACCTTTTGCTTTAATTGTGCACGATCAATATTTTCTTGACCCATTGCCGCATGCGTATCACGACCTTCAATCGTCAAAATATAACCATCATCAGGGAGGGCGCGCGCAAGCCACATGGTGCTATAAGCTGCAAATGTTCCAAGTTCAAGCACACGTTTGCATTGATTCATTTGAATCAGCATTTGCAATAACATGCCTTGATTTGGCGCGACCGCCAAATGATCAGGAAAACCATGATTTTCGGTATTTTCTAAAGTTTGTTTTAGAATTTGATCTTCAGGAATTAAATGTGAATCGATGAAACTGTCAATGTCTGTCCACATTTGTTGCATAGCATAAGCACCTTTTTTTCGATGCGAGCATTTTAAACCTTTCTTCTCATTGCGCAATTTATTGTTGTATATGTGCAGCATTTTTAGGCATTACATCTGAATTAAACGGCAGATGTAATGCCAGTGTATGTTGTTAGTAATGACACATTGAGCTGCGACGACTCAAATCGGGTCCCCAAGTACGATAACCTTGGGTATCAATATGAATTTGACCGCTCGCATAAAGCCCTAAGCCCATATTCAAGCTTTGACCATGTTGCATCCAAAATTGGCAAAGTTTAAATTTGGTTCGTTCAATATAGGCATAATCTTCAGCTTGTGGATAGGCAGGTCCGATTCGAAAATCAATCGCTGAGTTATATAAGTGACGAGATGAACTTGCACCACCAGCACATTGATTCAGCGGTAAATCACGATAGACCGAAGTCACTTCGAAGTCAGTGAGCACATTGGCAGCGACTAGGTATTTAAATACGCGTAAGGTCGGAATTTGATTCGCCCATAGTTCTTGATTTGGCACCATGTACTGTGAACGACCACATTTTTGCCAATCACGTGCGGTGCGCATCAATTCAAAACTTGGAATAATATTACCAACACCATTGCGCTCTAGAAAAACTTCATACTCGCGCACACGTTTTAAATTTCCCAGTGACGTTGTCCAATTGGTATAAGCATAGGGCACTGTTTTCGGAAGAATTTTTCGATCATATTGTACGGACTCTTGTGGAATAAAAATGCGTTTCCCATCAGGAGTGGTAATCGTCTGACCTTGTTTTTTGGGGCTTGATGAACATCCAACTAAAACAAGAGGGATTACTAAGACAGTTAATAATCCCTTAAAAAAATGCTTCATTATAGAAATCAATTATTTATACACTTTCGCCATTTTAATCTAATTTTAGGGAGAAAAAGCGTAAATTTTGCAATGAAATGTGTAATGTTGGTATAAAAAAAGATCAGGCTAAGCTGATCTTTTTAAAACAGTCAAAATTACTTTTCAAGATATTGTAATTTATCTGCTTTACCATTCCATTCTTCACGATCTGCAGGTTGATCGCCAATTTGTGTGATGTTCGGCCATGTTTGTGATAACTCAGCATTGAGTTCGATAAACACTTCTTGACCTTCAGGTAACTCATCTTCAGAGAAAATGGCATTTGCAGGACATTCAGGTTCACATAATGCACAGTCAATACATTCGTCTGGATTAATTACAAGGAAGTTCGGACCTTCATAGAAACAATCTACAGGGCAAACTTCAACACAGTCTTGGTATTTACATTTGATACAGTTTTCAGTGACAACGAAGGTCATGGCGACAGCTACCTAAAAATATGGTTCTAATTAACGAATAGCGTATTTTAGGCAAAAATAGGGGTAACTAACAATTCCTTTTATTGATATTTATTATATGCAGCACTGTTAATTTTAAAAAAAACAGTGCTTTTGGTCTAAATATCAATAAATGAGAATCATCATCAAATACCCTTAGTGTTTTTGCCTAAATCTAATGATCGAAGACAGAGGATTAAACCAAGTCTTTTAATGCATATAACTGCTGCAAGGCTTCACGCGGACTTAAATTATCAATATCCAATGCATTCAGATAATCAAGCGCTGCAGATTTTTGCGGCACTTCAATCATTTTTTCAACAATTTGGACTTCAGGCTCAGCAAATAAATCATGCTGAACAGTTGGTGCTTTAGTTTGTCCTTGTTGTTTCTCTAAAATATTTAAACGTTTTTGCGCATCTAATATGACATTGCTTGGAATACCGGCTAATTTTGCGACTTGTAAACCATGACTTTGACTGGCAGGACCTTTTTGAACTTTATGCAACAAAATTAAATTGCCATTCAGTTCTTTTGCCGTGACATGATAGTTATCAATACCAACTTCTTTATCCAGTTCAGTCAATTCAAAATAATGCGTGGCAAATAAACACAGACATTGAATACGTTTCGTCAGATCAAGCACACACGCCCAAGCCAAAGATAGGCCATCATAAGTACTTGTGCCGCGCCCAACTTCATCCATCAGCACCAACGATTGACTTGTCGCATGATGCAAAATTTGCGATGTTTCAGTCATTTCGACCATAAAGGTCGATTTACCCGTAGATAAATCATCGGCTGAACCAATACGGGTAAAGATGCGGTCAATAGGTCCAAGTGTCGCTGCTTGAGCAGGTACGAATGATCCACTATAAGCCAATAGGGCAATGAGGGCTGTCTGACGCATGAAGGTCGATTTACCGCCCATATTAGGACCTGTAATAATCGCCATACGATGATTAAAGTCTAATGTCGTATCATTTGGTGTATAGGCGGTTTTATTTAAGGCTTCGACAACAGGATGTCGACCTGCTTGAATATGTACACCAATTTCTGGACTAAATTTTGGACGCGACCAATTTTTTAAGCGCGCTTGATGGGCGAAGTTGCATAGGGTATCAATGTGTGCGATTGCGGCACTCATCATTTGTAGATTGGCAATATCTTCGCGTAGTTCATTTAATAATGCTTCAAACAACATTTTTTCACGGGCAAGAGCACGTGATTCACTTGACAGCACTTTATCTTCAAAAGATTTCAGCTCAGGCGTAATATAGCGTTCCGCATTTTTCAGGGTTTGACGACGAATATAGTGTTCAGGTGCTTGAGCGGCTTGTGCGCGTGATAATTCAATGTAATAACCACTGACACGGTTATAACCAATTTTTAAGGTCGAAATGCCGCTTTGTTCGCGTTCTCTGATTTCAAGGTCAATCAGGAATTGACCTGCATGATCACGGATTTGACGCAGTTCATCAAGTTCACTGTCAAAACCTTCAGCGATGACATTACCATCGCGCAACAACACGGGTGGATTTTCAACGATGGCTGCCATCAAATGCGCATGCAAACCATTAAAATCACCGAGTTCATCATTGAGTTGACTTATCAGCCTAGATTGATTGGTGCTCACAATCGGCTGTAATGCATGACGCAAAAATGGGATTTGTGCGCAGGCTTGACGCAGTTGTACCAAATCACGTGGTCGGGCGCTGCCCAGTGCAATTCGACTTAATACACGTTCAATATCGCTAATTTCTTTTAAGACCAAACGCACAGGTGACTCGTGGAAACCATCGAGTAGCGCTTGAATCGCATCTAAACGCTCATCAAGTAGTGCGGTGTCACGCAAGGGTTGCATCAGCGTACGACTCAGTAAGCGACCACCCATGGCAGTTTGGCAGTCATTCACCAATTGGAACAGCGACGTTCCATGCTCAAATAATGGGTCAATAATTTCTAAATTACGACGGGTCACTGGATCGAGTGCAATAAAGTCCGAACTTTGTTCGAGTTTAATACTGCGAATATGTGGTAAGGCGGTTTTTTGGGTTTCTTTGGCATAATGAATCAGTGCTGCCGCAGCGGCTTTGGCTAACGGTAAATGATCAATACCAAAACCAGATAACGTGCTGACAGCAAACTGATCACACAGGGTTTTTTGCGCATTATTCAGATTAAAATCGACATTTGGGCGCTTGGTGATAGGAACATCGAGCTGTTGTTTTAAATGCTCAATAATATCGGTAGCGTTAATATTTTCATCTAGCACAATTTCGCTTGGCATCAGACGTGCCAATTCAATCGCAAGCTGATTTAAATCATATTTTTGCTGTTGAACTTTAAATATACCCGCACTTAAGTCGAGTAGTGCAACCCCAATTTGATCTTGATGAATACAGAGTGCTACCAAGTTTGAAGATTGATGCGCACCGAGCAAAGCATCATCCGTCAATGTTCCCGGTGTGATAATACGGACTACGCCACGTTCCACAGGACCTTTACCCGTCACTTCACCGAGTTGCTCGCAAATGACCACGGTTTCACCGCGTTTGACCAACCGTGCTAAATAGCCTTCTGCTGCATGATAAGGCAAACCCGCCATAGGAATAGGTTGACCATGCGCTTTGCCACGATGCGTTAGGGTAATGCCTAATATTTTCGCGGCTTTATGCGCGTCTTCGAAAAATAATTCGTAAAAATCACCCATGCGATAAAACATTAAGGAATCGGGATGCTGCATTTTTACGGACATGTATTGCTGCATCATAGGCGTTAATGAAGAGAGATCAGTCATCACTTCTGAACTGGTCATTGAAAAAAAATCCTTAAATAAAGTGTCAAATGCGGTTGAAGATGGAAGCGTTTGGCAGCTCAATATCATTATGCTTTAAGCCTGCCATTTCACGCATCTACAGCATTCTTTGCCTTGAAAATATTACGTTCAGTCTAGCAAACTTCATTTTTAGAAAGAAATGTTATTGAATTTTTCTGCTGTCATTCAATCCATTTGCAGGGAATTAGGCGATATTGAAAAAATTACTTTTTCACAAAACTTGAATATTTTTTAAAATAATCGGTTTAGCCGCATAAAAACGATTACGTCCCAATAATTTGGCTTGGTATAAGGCATCGTCTGCATGACGAATAAATTGATTTATGCTTTCTTGCTCGTTGGGAAAAACAGTGGCACAGCCAATGCTCACTGTTACATGATCCGCGACTTGACTGCAAGGGTGTGGTAGCTGCATTTCATTGATTTGTAGGATGAGTCTTTGTGCAATTTCTTCAATTTTGCGTTCATCAATATTTGGAAATAACAATAAAAATTCCTCACCACCATAACGTGCTGCCATCTCAAAACTGCGTGAGGTAATCAGCTTTAAATGATCAGCAATAATTTGTAGGCAGCGGTCGCCACCCAAATGTCCAAAATGATCGTTATAGTTTTTAAAATAGTCGATATCGACCATCATAATACTTAAAGGCGTTTGATGGCGAAGGGCATAACGCCACTGTTGATCCAAGCATTCAGCCAAATGGCGACGATTCGCCAGTCCAGTCAAGGCATCAAGTTGGGTCAGGCGCTCAAGTTTAAGGGCTTGTTCGGTTAATTCTTTTTTATTCAATTCGATCATGCAATTTTGTAAATAATTTTCACGATGCTGCCGATCAATTGCATACGCGATTGACATGCCTAAGAAACTACTAAAAGTGTAGGTTCGATTTAAAAAAGTCCAATCAATATCGTAATTAAATTTAATGGTCACGAGATAACCAATGAGTCCGCCACTCCAACCGGCAATCATCGCATTGTAAAAACGCATACCGACAAAGCTATAAATAATGACCACGGCATACATCATGGCAGCATGTAATAGGGCATTGTCATTCTTGTCACCAATCATGGTAATAACCATAAATGAGATCGCGACAGCGCCCGCAGAACCGAGTGTCGTATAGGCATCGAAATGGCGGTTTAAACTTTTTATAAAAGACAAACCCCATGCCACCAAAATAATGACGCCCACCCATGCATATAAACCAAACCAATGCAGTGCTGTTTGACTGTTGGGAATGGTCTTATAAATCCCGTAACTCAGAAATAAGTACAAAATTAAAATAATGAAGCCACGATAGCGAAATTCGTAGGCCGCTTCTTCACAATATTGTTGACGATAAATTGACTCAAGCTCATGCGTGAAGTGAACATAATTCAACCCTCGATGTATCAGAGCGCTGATTTTTTCACGACTAATGATATTTGAGCCAGTTAACTTCATATTTAAACCATTTTTAATAATAAGTATTATGGAATCTCAGAATAGTAAATATGCATTAACTCATATTCTTTAAAATATTAAATAGCATAAAAAAATCAAATGGCTCAAGTAACGAAATGAAAAAATTGTATCATTTGTTAAAATATAATAATTATGTGATAAGGGTATTAATACCTAGGATGAATTACAAAATTAAATAATATCCATCTTGCATATTAAAATATGCTGATGAAATATAGTATATAAATAAATCGATTTATATCGTATCTCATAATTCAAATAATATGATCAAAAGAACTTAAAGAAAAAAGGATAGAATCATGACAACAGCATTACGTAGCTATGAAAAGGCCTTAGAAATTACTGAACATAATGAATGGTCACAGACATTTTGGAATGATTTATTACCGTTTAAAGATCGTATTAGTCAGCATCCTTTTTTTGTCTCCATGGCAGATGGAACCTTGACGGTTGAATGTTTCCGCTATGCGCTGCTTAATTTTTATCCATTGGTAGCACATTTTCCTTCTTATATGGGGCTTGCCTTGTCGAAAGCCATACAGTTTGATGAATCTGGAGTGATCGAAACGCGTGATTGGCTGATTCAAAATATTAAGGTCGAGGAGCGGCATTTAAATTGGTATCGTGACTGGGCACAAGGCTTTGGTTTAAGCATCGCTGAGCTTGATGCAGTAGAACCTTCAGCCGCGATGAATGCCGTCAATCACTTTTTATGGAATATCAATACCCGTGGGGATTTAGTTGAAAGTTTGGCTGCGACAAATTTAGCCATTGAATGGGCAACAGGCGATTGGAGTTGCCGAGTATATGCCGGTGTTCAGTCTTATCAAGCGCATCCAGAAATCAATATTGATAAACGCTCCTTGGCATGGTTAAGGGCACATGCACATTATGATGATTTGCATCCTTATGAAGCAATGGAACTTATAAAACGCTTATGTGGCGATGATCTTTATAGACAGCGAAAGGCATTTAATGCTGCGAAAGAAGGTTTAGCTTATTATGAACTCGCCCTTGATGAATGTTATAGAATTCAAGTCAAAAAAAATACTATAAGTAATATGAAATCTTAAAGCTAACTTCACATAAAAATAAATAGAAAGTAATAAGACTAAAAAAAGCCGAATATAATTCGGCTTTTTTTAATTGAGTGAATATTAAGGTTTATATATCCCTAATTCAGTTAAATGCAGTCTTAAAATACGGCGTAATTCGAGTACAGCTTCAGGCGTTTCTTGAATAGAATGTCCACCTTTTAAGATTTTTTCCGAAATTGCACCCTCTAAATGCGCACTTCGATAGGGCACAATATCATCCGTAATTAAATTGAGATCATCTAAACCTGTGTTATTACCCATAATAGAATGGAATTTAAAACCTTTATATGGCGTAATATCTTTGGTGAGTTGGGTGAATTTTGAGTTTTTGGATAAATCACTTGGACCATTTTGGATAATCCCATGCCCAAGTTCTTTGACGAAGTCATCCAGTCCTATTTGACCTTGTAACGTGTCGGCAAAAGCACCTAAAAATGCACCCGGTAATTTAATAATTTTACGTGCCGCACGGGTAAACCAACGATCTGCATAATCTGTTCCGCGATGTGGAGATGCTAAAAATATCGCGCGATCAAATTGAGGAATCGCCTGCATTTGTAACCGTGCTTTAAATAGCGGGTTATTTTTAAATTGATCGAGTTTACGGTTGTTGACCAGTTTTTGCGTATCGTTCACGAGGTCAGCATTACTGACTAATAATCGAGAAATAATACCGCCCATGCTATGCCCAATAAGCACTGCATCTTTGGCAGCGGCAGCATTTGGTTGCACTTGATCAAAAGCTTGCGTCACAATGCTATGAATTTGAAAGCGGCTTTCCAAAATAGGCATATTGGTGGAGTAAAACACTTGCCAGACTTGGAAGTTTTCTCGTAACACTGGATCGCCCATAATATCATTGGTCAGGCGAATCCACGCTTCTGGACTACTGGCTAAACCATGCACCAAAACAATCACTTTTTTGTCTGGATTATAAGGTTCAAGCATATATAAATGCGGCATCAGAATTTGATCATCACGATCAATTAAGCTTAAATAAGCTGAACGACCTAAGTTATTTTCAGCAAGCCATAGCCCATAAGGTGCAGAGAAATTCGCAGCAAGCGGGTAATCACGACCAGCAATTTTCACTTTTTCATTTTTATACGGATCATAAAGTTTTAAGTGAAATTCAGGGTTGGTGAGGATATCTTTTACATCACGTTGTGATTTTGGTTGTGCTGTAATGGTGGTGGCTAAATAGCGAGCATCATGAATATTGGGATTTATTCCATTTGGATATTTATGGTTCAATGGATCGACAATATATTTAGCTTTTGTGTTGGGTGGATTTTTATCTTCAGGCATCACCACTAAAAATTCAGAACCGAAACCATCACGGCGTGTTACTGAGCGCAGACCTGAGAAATTCATGTTATAGGTCGATAAAAGCTGTTCGGCCTTTTTCTCTTTGAGCTGTGGATAAAACTCAAAATCAACATGATAGATACTTTCACCAATTTGCAAACGACGACTGGCTTCTGTACTGGTATGACGTTGGTTATAGGCTTGAACTAAGTGTGCAATCGCAAGGTTATAAAAATCTCGAATTTGTACTTGGCGGTTATCGAAAATACGGTCTTGAGGAACACGCTCTGTTTTAAAGAGATAGGCATAACTATAGCGAATGCTTTTATCAAGCATTGCCAATTGGGTGTCTAAACATTTTTCGATAGTTTGCTTTTGTAATAACTGTTTTTCATCGGACTGTGTCTTGCTGAGTACACTGGTTTTACATTCTGATGATTTGCCAAGCTGTATAGATTTGGCAAGGAACAGTTCACTGGCTGTTGATAACAATTGTTCATCTAAAATTTGTGGAATTTTTTGTAATTCTTCAACACATTGTTCCGGTTGATTCATACAATTTTTCGACTCACGACCGGTCATCGACAGCACATTCAAGCTTGCTTCACTGAGTTTATCACGGGTGAGAATACTGTCTCGTTCATTGGAAATACTGACATTGATCTTTTGATTTTTTACACTCACGACCTGACAACCGGTCAAGGAGCTTAAAAAAATTGCTGAGCATAGCCATAATGCTTTATTCATTTTATAGTGCATAAAAATTTATTTGCTCGATAGAGATGTGAATGTTAATTCGTTGTATTTTACTAATATTTATATAATAAAAAAGACTGCCGAAGCAGTCTAATTTGTAACTTTGCACAACAAATGTCGTATTAAGTTTTTGGTGTCATTACTTGCCATACATTCCAACGACCTTGTTTCTCAATTTCTTGAATCAAACGGTCAGCCACTTCAGCTTCTTGTGGATATTTAATCTTGTAGTTTTTTAAAGTTTGAACGGCATTCTTTTTATTTTCCATTGCAATATAGTTGTTTGCAGCAGATAAATACGCTTCTTGAACGCCCGCTTTCATGGCTTTATCTAGGTATGGAATCGCTTCACGTTGACCACCACCTTCAGACAAACCAAAACCAAACCAGAAGTTTGCTTCTGCATCATCTTGGTTGATTTTTAAAATGCGCTGTGCGTAGTTCATTGACTTCGTGGTGTATACCGAACCTAAGTCCAAATTACGTGCCATGACACTGGCTTTAAATGCACGAACAAGAATATCGAACGATGCATTATCTTTTACAGCAAGGGTGTCGAGTTGTTGAGTTAACTCTTTTAGTTTTGCTTCAAAGCCTTTACGTTCTTGACGCTCAGTAAAGCGAGGTGGGTAATGACGTGCTTTACCTTCAACCAATTGTAAGAAATCATCAATTTCAGTGATATCAATTTCGTTGTCGCCTGCAAGTGCAGCATAGCGTACAGAACGTGTGTTGCTATTCACGGTTGGAACGATGAGTTTATTGGTATCAAGTGTTAACGTTTTGCCTGGCGCATCGCTACGATTGACCACCATTTTTGTGACAGGTTGCGCTGCCGCTTTTTGCAAATGAACTTCAAATGCAGGCGGCTCATTATAATTAAATGGATTTAAGGCATAGAATGGCGCAGAAAGTTGTGGCTCTGTGAAGACCATTGCATCTTTAGACTGAGCATTATGTTTGTTTGGTGTTGTTGAACACGCTGTTATGCCGAGGGCTAAGACCGCGAGTGCCAAAGGCTTTAAAGTCATAATATCCATCCATTTGTGTTATTTTCTAAAGAAAGTTGTCTGTGAGTCAGTCTAAAAAAGTTATATGCAACATGCAAGGTTTGGCGTGTTACATATTGAAATGTTCATAATCACGCTTTGGATTGCTGGGTTTGCGCTTCGCATTCACGACGCGCATTGTCTAGAATCTTTAATTCTTCTTCGCTAAATGGCTGATCTTCAGATTTGTTTTTCTTAAAGGTCGGATCAAGCAAAGATAGACGGTTGCATAAAGTATTCATACGTTTTTCATTTTGTTGAATACGATCAAGCAAAATACGCATGCCTTCTAAAATCGGATCAGATTGTTCTTCCGTCGCGGCATAAGGTTGGAAGCCAATACTTTGTGCATAATCACGGCGACGCGCTTCAGCATCATCAGCGGGTTTGTCTTTGGTGATAAAGCGCGCAGGGTTGCCTACAGCCGTCGTATTTTCAGGTACGGCCTTGGTGACGACCGCATTTGAGCCGACTTTGGCATTTTTACCCACGGTAAATGGACCTAAAATTTTAGCGCCCGCGCCAACAACAACACCATCTTCTAATGTTGGATGACGTTTGCCTTTATTCCATGTGGTGCCACCTAAGGTCACACCATGATATAGGGTAACATCATCACCAATTTCTGCGGTTTCACCGATCACGACACCCATGCCATGATCAATGAAAAAGCGACGACCAATTTTTGCACCCGGATGAATTTCAATTCCCGTGGCAAAACGGCTCAATGAAGATAATGCGCGTGCTGAACCCTTACAATCTTTGTTCCATAACTCATGTGCAACACGGTGCATAATCAGCGCGTGAATGCCAGGATAAGTGGTTAAGACTTCTAGGGTATTACGTGCGGCAGGGTCGCGCGCAAAGACAGCTTGAATATCCTCTTTGAGCTGTTTCAGCATTAGATTGAATCCTTGTCCGATGTCGATGTATCTGTTGATTTTTTCCATGTGCCATTATTTAAGGCTTGCACACGGCTGAAAATACCACGAAGTAAATGATATTCCATACGATCTAATTGTATACGTCCAAAAAGACGACGCAAGCGTAATGGCAATAATCGTGGGTTTTTTGGATCCATAAATTCAATTTCAGCCAACATTTTTTCTAAATGCGGATAAAACTGTTCCATTTGCGCATGTTCAACCAAAGGTTCATCCCATTGCATATCAATATCATCAGTGACATGCATTTTAGCTTCGGGATTAACAATCTCTTCAGTTTTTGCCATAGCTGCCATACGCATTTCATAGCAAATGACTTGAATGGCTTGTGCGACATTCAGTACGCCGTAATCTGTATTGACTGGAATGGTGACATGATAGTTTGCCATCGCCAATTCTTCATTGGTGAGACCACGATCTTCACGCCCAAATACGACAGCCACTTCTTGCTTCGATTCCACCACGGCACTTAATGATTTTTCTGCAGCAGGGCGAGCATCGAGTAATGGCCAAGGAATGGTGCGACTACGCGCACTGGTACCAAAGACCAAATGACAATCTTGGATTGCTTCTTCAAGTGTGTCGACAATTTCAATCTGTTCAATCAGATCGACTGCGCCCGCAGCTAACGCGTTGATGTCAGGATGCGGATAAGTTTTTGGTGCAACCAATACCAGTTTAGATAAGCCCATGGTTTTCATGGCACGTAATGCACTACCAATGTTGGCTGGTAGGGTGGTATTGACCATGACAATACGCACATGGGAGAGATGTGCTGAAATGGCAGCATTGTCAAATTGACTCATGATGATTCCAAAGATTAGATTTTAAAAATTACGAATATTGTGCTTGAGATTCAGACTGATATAAGTCCAAAGCTTCGTCCATGCTCATATTGGCAGGCGGTGGCGGTACATCCACGGGTTTTGCCTGCTGATAAGACACGGCTTTGGCAGCTTTAGATTTCACTTGATATTCAATATGAATACATGATTTACCAAAGTAATCACGGAATTTGGCGAGGACCTCATCGAGGGGGGCGACTTTCCAATTGATGCCCAAATGCAATTCCGTGGTTGCATATGGATAATCCAAATACAACACCACAGGAATGTGGGTACACATATCAATATTGGTATACGGCGTTAAAATTTGCTGTAAATCACGTCCAAGTGTGTTGGTCAAATGCTCAGGACTTAAGGTGATTTTAATACTATTGGCACGTTTTTGGCGAATTTCATTCAGGCTAAAGGCCTTGGTTAAGCGACCTAATGGACGATCGAAACCTTCACGCTCATAAATTTCACCTTCAATCACGACAACTTTATCGACTTGGACAATGTCTTTGAAACGTTGGAAGCGTTCATGATTGGTCGAAATCTCAATTCGAGCGGTACCATCATCTAACGTTACCATCATACGATTTGGGAAGTTGGCAACATCGACAACTAAACCCGCAAAGACAGTGGTCACGCCACGGCGTGTCGGTGTAAGTTCATTAATTGGACTTGGGACAAAAGACTTCAATTCAGTTCGATAGACATCAATTGGATGACCTGTGAGGTATAAGCCTAAAGTGTCTTTTTCACCTTTGAGACGGACTTCATCTGACCAAGCTTTAACGGGTTTTGATGGTTTGCGTTGGACTTCTTCAACTTCACCAAACAAATCCATAATACCAGTTTCACGGTTCTGACGCGCTTGATCGGCAGCTTGTACGGCTTCAGGAAGTTGAGCCATTAAGTCAGCACGTTCAATGCCTAAACAGTCCATCGCACCGGCACGAATGAGCGCTTCTAAGGTACGTTTATTGATTTTTTTCAGATCAACACGATGGCAAAAATCGAAGATATCGCGGAACGGACCATCTTGAATGCGTGAATCAATCACCGATTGCATTGCTGCTTCACCCACACCTTTAATTGCACCTAAACCATAGACGATGGTTTTTGGGTCGCTGGCATGGAATTGGTACAGTGACATATTGATCGACGGTGGTAATACTTGTAAACCGTTATGGCGGCAGTCATCGATAATAAACACCACGTTATCGGTGTTTTGCATCTCTGATGTCATCACCGCTGCCATAAATTCGGCAGGATAATGTGCTTTTAACCAAGCAGTTTGATAAGCCACCAAAGCGTAGGCTGCGGCATGTGATTTGTTAAAGCCATAACCTGCGAATTTTTCCATATAATCGAAAATATGGTTGGCAGTAGCTTCATCAATATCTTTCTTCGCAGCACCTTCGATGAAGATTTGACGATGTTTAATCATCTCCTCAACTTTCTTTTTACCCATCGCACGACGGAGTAAATCGGCACCACCCAAGCTATAGCCTGCACAGAACTGCGCAGCCTGCATCACCTGTTCCTGATAGACCATAATCCCGTAGGTTGGCTCTAACACGCCTTCAAGCAGGGGATGTAGATATTCAAACTCACCACCGTGCATACGATGGATAAAGTCAGGAATGAGATCCATTGGACCCGGACGATATAACGATACGAAGGCAATAATTTCTTCGAATTTACTTGGACGGGCTTCCTTGAGCATTTTTTTCATGCCCACGGATTCAAACTGGAAGACCGCCGTCGTGTTGGCTGAAGCGAAAATATCGTAAGCCGCTTTGTCGTCGAGTGGAATATAAGAAATGTCGACTGGGTCAGTAATATCAGGACGTGCATTGATATGCTTAATGGCATCTTCAATCACGGTCAAGTTACGTAAACCCAAGAAGTCGAACTTCACCAGCCCCGCAGATTCAACATCGTCTTTATCGAACTGTGCGACACGTGCCGTACCATCGGCGTCACACATAACTGCAGAATAATCGGTCAGTTTGGTTGGGGCAATCACCACACCACCGGCATGTTTACCGGTATTTCGGGTAATCCCTTCAAGCTTCAGCGCCATTTCCCAAATTTCAGCCGCATCGTCATTGTCTGGGTTGGCTGGATTGGTGACAATGTCTTTAAGTTGTGGTTCGGCTTCTAAGGATTCAAGCAGACTTAAACCCAAAGGTTTGGTTGGGATCATTTTCGAAATACGATCCGCTAAACCATAAGATTTACCCAAAACACGTGCCACATCTCGAATTGCACCTTTGGCTGCCATCGTACCGAATGTTGCGATTTGAGACACTGCATCACGTCCGTAAGTCCGTGCCACATAATCAATCACGCGGTCACGACCTGCGATACAGAAATCGACGTCGAAATCGGGCATCGAAACACGTTCAGGATTTAAGAAACGTTCGAAGAGTAGATCGTAACGGAGTGGATCAAGATCGGTAATTTTTAAGCTATACGCGACCAGTGAACCAGCACCCGAACCACGACCCGGACCAACAGGTACGCCGTTGCCTTTAGACCATTGAATAAAGTCCATGACAATGAGGAAGTAACCAGGGAAGCCCATATCCAAAATAATTTTAACTTCGAATGCTAAACGTTCATCGTAAGGTTTACGAATTTCAGCCCAATCCTCGCCGCGCTGTTCAGGCGGATAAAGAAAGTTTAAGCGTTCTTCCAAACCTTCTTCGGATAAATGCGCGAAGTAGGTATCAATGGTATGGCCTTCAGGAATTGGATAATCCGGTAAGTCATTAAAACCTAAACGTAAAGTGACATTACAACGTTTGGCAATCTCAAAAGTGTTTTCAATGGCAGTCGGAATGTCAGAAAACAGTTCTGCCATTTCCTCAGCATTTTTAAAATATTGTTCAGGACTATAAGTTTTTGGACGACGATTATCACCAAGCACATAACCATCGGCAATACATACGCGCGCTTCATGCGCTTCAAAATCATCACGTTCGATGAAGTGCACATCATTGTGTGCCACAACACCAATATTATATTTTTTCGCGAGTTTGACCGCTTCTTCAATAAAAGTATCTTCATCAGGACGATGCGTACGTGTCAGCGCTAAATAAACCCGATTACCAAATTTTTCAACCCACTCTTGTAACAGCGGTTCGGCTTTGTCGGGATTTGAGGTAATGAGCATTTTACCGACATCAGATTGCATGCCCAATAGCACGATTAAATCTTGATGTTGATTCAAAATCCATTCTTTCTGAACGCAAGGAATATCGAGTTGTTGACCTGAAATATAGCCTTCAGAGACAAGCTCAGTCAGGTTACGCCAACCTGTATTGGTCATAGATAACAACGTCACACGATGTTCAGCATCATTCAGACGGATTTCAGAACCTAAAATTGGTTTAATGCCTTTATCGAGGCACTTTTTATAGAACTTAACTGCCGCATGAAGATTAGATAAATCGGTCAGGGCAAGGGCAGGCATCTCTTGACTTGCTGCAGCTTTGACGAGCTCAGGTATCCGTACGATAGATTCTGTAATCGAAAATTCTGTATGAATACCAAGATGAACAAAGTGCATAGAAGAGTCCCTGCGAAAGCTAAAAAGTATTTTAGCATGGGAAATTACATTGCAGTTTGAAAAAGGGGCGAAACGGCTAATTTTTGGGTGGCTAATCTGATAATTTTCTTAGTTCCGTTTGATGTACATGAACTGAAGCGTTTGTGGGCATCGTCATCGGGAGGGTATCATTACAAATCGGTCGATTGACTGAAGTTTGTCTGTAAAGAAGCTGAATTGATTGTTTCAAGTTTATTTTTGATCAGCTCAACGAGATACAGAGATTCTTCAGCCTGAATATAAGTGCCAACATCAATCACTTTCGTGCCGCGATGTAGCAAAATTTTGCCAGGTTGTTGTTTGGTTGGATTGATATTGACACTGACTTGAGTAATGTCAGAGATAGGAATAATTTTAAATTTCCCCATCCCTAAAATTGAGTTCTTAATTTTCAGCTGTTGATTGGTGATTTCAATGATTTGTTTTCCAAACAGCAGCCATAGCCATGTTTTGATGATACTGAAAAGAATAAATACAAAAACAAGGGCAATCATGATTTGAATATAATCACGATGATCGATCGTTGAAAAATAGTTCTTCGTCACCTCATATAAACCGCTATAGAGCATAAACGATAGTGTAAGAATACTGATGAATAGAATGAAGATAGGTGTTGAGGTTGGAATAGAAATAGACAGACCATTGAAGTCATGAATGATGGTTGCTTTACCATTGTTATTCTTCATATTTTTAATTTATTGCTCATTTTTCTGAAGTATAAATGAATGGTCTAAAAAAAACACCCTGAAATACAGGGTGCTCTTTGAACATTTCTTAGGTTTTAAATTATTAACGAATTTTGGATAACCAATCACCCACACTCTGTACAATTTGCACCAAAATCAACAAAACAATCACGGTCATAATGACCACAGAAGTGTCAAAACGTTGGTAGCCATAAGAAATTGCTAAATCACCAATACCGCCTGCACCCACTGCACCTGCCATTGCAGTCGCGCCAATCAAGCTGATGGTGGCTGTGGTTAAGTTTAAAATGAGTGAACTGCGTGCTTCAGGCAATACAAACTTGAAAATGGTTTGCATTGGGGTTGCACCCATAGCTTGCGCTGACTCAATAATTCCTTCATTCACTTCGAGTAAAGACGTTTCAATTAAGCGACCAATATAAGGGCCGACATAAATCGTTAACGGGACAATCGCAGCCCACGTGCCGATCGAGGTGCCGACCAAAAACTTAGTAAGTGGAATGACTGCAATTAAAAGAATGATAAAAGGCAGCGAGCGCAGGGCATTTACAATTGGATTTAGCCCGTGATAAAGCACACGATTGGGTAAAATACCATTCGGACGTGTCACAACTAAAGTGATCGCTTGGATAAAGCCCCAAATACAGCCAAACAACATAGCGAAGAACACCATGTGAAAGGTTTCTTGTAAGGCAGTCACAAACTGATCCATCGACAGCGAGCTTTTCCAAAATGGTGCAGTTAATGTGGTGAGCCATTGCACAATTAAATCTCTCATGCCTGAACTCCTGCTTGATCGACTTGAACGCCGTTGTCCTCTAAGAATGAAATCACATTTTGAATCACGTGATCATCGCCTAAAAGCTGAATAAACATTTGCCCAATCACGGCACCGCCAATTTCCGTCATATTGGCAAATAAAATATTGAGACTAATATCAAAGCGTTTAATTGCCGCTTGAATTACGGTTTCTTGTGCAGAACTTCCCAAGAATTTGAGGCAATAAATACTGTTATGATTTTGATTTTCTAGATTCTTTAAAATATTAATTGGTAAATTTTGCTGTAATACGGTTTGAATAAAGCTTTTGGTTGTTGCATGTTGTGGCTGACTGAAGATTTGCAAAGTCGAACCTGTTTCAATCACATCGCCTTTTTCCATGACGGCAACATAGTCACATACAGATTCAATCACATCCATTTCATGGGTGACCATCACAATGGTAATGCCTTGCTCTTGATTGATTTTTTTCAGCAAAGCTAAAACAGATTGTGTAGTTTGTGGATCAAGTGCGGAGGTTGCTTCATCACACAGTAAAATTTTAGGATGATTGGCAAGGGCACGGGCAATGCCGACACGTTGCTTCTGCCCACCTGAAAGTTCATCGGGGAAAGCATTGCGTTTATGTTTTAAATCGATAAATTCGAGCAGTTCTTCTAGACGTTTTTCACGTTCAGCTTTAGACCAACCCAAAAGTTTCATGGGCATTTCAATGTTGGCTGCAACGGTTTTGGTTTGCATTAAATTGAAATGCTGGAAAATCATGCCAATATTGGCACGTTCCTGACGTAAGCGTGCTGCATCAAGTGCAGTGAAGTCAGTATCATTAATGAAGATTTGCCCAGCGCTTGGACGTTCTAGTAAATTAATGAGACGAATCAGTGTGCTTTTACCTGCACCACTATAACCAATGATGCCAAAAATACTGCCTGTTGGAATCGATAGATTAATCTGATTCAGCGCCGCTAAAGTTTGACCTTTATGCGTATAGTGTTTAGAAATATTCTTAAATTCGATCATAGCGTCAAAGGTTACATCAGGAATAAAAAAACAGGCAAAGAAGACTTTGCCTGTCCTAAAACTGCATTATAGACTTATTTTGCGCCAGTCAAATAGCTTGTTGGTTCATTTACAGCAACTTTTGTTCCTGCAAAATGTTCATCTACATATGCTTTTACCGCTGGCGTATGGTAAAGCGCACCGACTTTTTGTAGTACAGGATCATTGGCACGATCTGCTGCGACGGCTAAAACGTTAACATTCATTTTCGTGCTTTGATCCACTGGCTCGTAGTAGATTGAATCTTTCAATACGTTTAAACCACCTTCCATTGCAAGGGTATTACCCAAGACAATTGCATCCACTTCATCTTTCACACGAACAGCGGTTGCCATTTGAATCGGTTTAATCACGATTTTCTTCGCATTTTCAGTCACATCAGACGTTGTGCCTTTGACATTGTCAAAGTTCGCTTTAAGCTTCACTAAACCTGCTGATTGTAATAGTAACAATGCGCGTGATTCGTTAGCGCCGTCGTTTGGAATGGCAATCGTTGCGCCTGTTTTAAACTCTGCTAAAGTTTTTACTTTGCTTGAATAGATACCCATTGGCTCTAAATAAGTCGTAGAGAGGGGTGCAATTTTCGCAGTGTTGGCATCGTTATACGCAACCATGTAGGCATACGATTGGAATGCATTCACATCAATTTCTTTATTTGCAACTGCTGTGTTCATTGCGACATAGTCAGTGAAATTTTTCACATCAAGTTTTAAACCCGCGTCTTTGGTTTCAGGCAATGTTGCAATATGACGCCATACATCCGCATCTGAACCTGTTGATGCAATCGTTACGGTTTGAAGTTCACCAGCATTTTTATCGTTTTGAGCTGCATCCGTTGCAGGCGCTTCTTGTTTGCCACACGCTGTCAAAGTCAAAACAGATGCACCGAGTAAAACGCTAAGTAGCTTTTTCATAAAGATGTCCTAATTTTCAAATTGCCTAATCTATAGATAAGTCAGGTTGCGTTAAAATATTTTTATTGCAAGTAATTGATACCTATAAGATTGGGCTTAAAGTAAGTTTGCGCAAAGAAAATGTACTTGTCGCAACACTTTTATAAAATGTCTCTCATCAGCGCAGATTAAACCGCTATATCTGGTATCTATTAAAATAAGAAAATAGATATATTATAATGATATAGAGGAATCTAACGCCTTGAATCTGTGCCTATCATAACAACAAATCTATATTCATTATAGCGGATAAAAAAGCATAACTTATCTCTTTAGTAGCATATGAAATTTAACAGATTCATTAAAATATCAATAAATACAATATATTATTTTTAGTGAAAATGATGCTTACATGTAAACTGCTGAAATATTAGACTTTATAAGATTTTACTCAATCTAAATCACAAAAAAGAATATAATCTTTGGTATAAAAGCGTAAAAAGACGCGCTGAACCGTATTAGGCATTTAACTTAAAGCCCGCAAATTTTTAATCCAATATAACAATTGAGGGCACGGCACTTAACAAAACGGAATATGCAGGTAATCGCTACGTTGCTTTTCATACAGCACATGTAAATTTAATGGATGCTCAAGAGGCATAAGTGGGTGACTAAACTCACTGACTTTTTCCATGCCAATACGTTGCATCACGCGTTCCGATGGTTGGTTTGCAGATGCCGTAAATGAAATCACTTTGTCTAATCTTAGATTGCGAAACGCATGTTTAAGCACAGCTTTTGAGCCTTCGGTGGCATAACCTTGATGCCAATATTGTGGCAGTAAACGCCAACCAATTTCAGGTGCATCTGCCATTTCAAATTCAGGTGGATGGACGTGTAATCCAATAAAGCCAATAAATTCACCTGTGGCTTTAAGCTCTACAGCATATAAACCCCAACCGCGAGTTTCTATGGCATCTTTAAGCCGTTGCATAAATGCTGTGGCCTCGGAAGCATTGAGTTTTTTATAGAAGTGGCGCATGACCTGATCATCTGCACACATTTGGATAAATGGGGCAGTGTCGGAGTCTTGCCATTGGCGGAGGATCAGGCGAGGGGTTTCTAATATCATACTTTAAAATTTTTCAATATTTAATAATTGAGTATATTACTCAAATTATTCAGTATGCAGATACTTATGCTTAAATCTAATGACTACTAAATATGACAGAAAGAAGTTAGAACTATAAATACAATTTAATTTCAGAGTAAAAAATAACCGATGAATGTCTATCTATTTCTTTGAAATAGACTGATAAGATAAATTTGAGTTTATTAATTTGTAGGTGAAGCTGTGAAATATATGATTCTTAGTCTTCTAGTTAATTGTATGGCTATTAATGCTGTTCAAGCGGGAGATAGAATAACTATGGATTCAAATCCATTTAATGTTTTCGGTGCAAATAATGGAGTAGCTGAACAGAAATCTTATTGGGAAAAACAGCGTGAAGAAGAGCGAAAACGTGAAGAAGACAAAAAACGTTATCAAAGCTCTACAGGAACAAATTATCAATATAATTTAAATAATGCAGTAGATCGTAATAACTATAGTATTGATTTAGATGCACAGCGTAGAGATCAAATGAGTTTAAATCCAACTCGTAGTCTAGATAGGGGTATCGGGCAATTTGGCGGGGGAATTATTGATTGATTAAAATCTAACTAATCTATATTTGATGTTAATAGGTTATTGAAATACCATGAAATTGTAATAATTTTTTTATTATTTGAAATAATGCATAGCAATTTTTATAAAAAATAGCAATTTGGTATCTTTAATTAGTAAAAACCCCGCACTCAGCGGGGTTTTTTGTACTTAAAACTAATTAAGCATTTTCACGCGCAATTGCACGGTAACCAATATCTTTACGGTATTGAACGCCGTCGAATGTCACTTTTTGACAAAGTTCTAATGCTTTTGCTTGTGCTTCACCAATCGTATCACCAAGTGCAGTCACACAAAGCACACGACCGCCAGCAGTCACGATCTCACCATTTTCATTGGCTTTTGTACCTGCATGGAATACTTTCGCATCAGCCATCACAGTGTCTAAACCTGAAATCACATCGCCATTGCTTGATGTTTCAGGGTAGCCTTTAGACGCAAGTACGATACCCACAGTTTTACGCTCATCCCATTCAGCCTCGCTAGGTAAATTACCTTCAATACCTGCTTGAACCAAATCAACGAGCGATGATTTTAAACGCATCATAATCGGCTGAGTTTCAGGGTCACCAAAACGACAGTTAAACTCGATCACTTTTGGTTGACCTTTATCGTCAATCATCAAACCTGCGTATAAGAAACCTGTATAAACGTGACCGTCTTTTTTCATACCTTCAACGGTAGGACGCATCACTTCATTCATGGTTTTTTCAAATACGTCAGCAGTCACCACAGGCGCAGGAGAGTATGCACCCATACCACCTGTATTTGGACCTTGGTCGCCTTCAAAAATACGTTTATGGTCTTGAGACGTTGCCATTGGCAAAATGTTGTCGCCATCAATCATACAAATGAATGATGCTTCTTCACCTGCAAGGAATTCTTCGATCACAACACGAGAACCCGCATCACCAAACTTGTTGCCTGCAAGCATGTCGTCAATGGCATCAAATGCTTCTTGATTGGTCATGGCCACGATCACGCCTTTACCTGCAGCAAGACCATCCGCCTTAATCACAATTGGTGCACCATTTTGCTCAACAAATGCTTTGGCAGCATCGACTTCTGTGAATACGTCATAGAAAGCAGTTGGAATGTTGTGACGTTTTAAGAAGTGCTTGGCAAATGCTTTAGAGCCTTCCAATTGGGCTGCAAATTGCGTTGGACCCCAAATTTTAACGCCCGCAGCGCGGCAAGCGTCCACAACACCGTTCACGAGCGGTGCTTCAGGACCGACAACAATCAGTTCAACTGCATTGTTTTTGGCAAAATCAATAATGGCAGGGTTGTCGAGAATGTCTAAAGCGACATTTTCACATTTATTTTCAGTTGCAGTACCTGCATTACCTGGCGCAACAAAGACTTTTGTCACTTGATCGTCTTGTGCGATTTTCCACGCCAATGCATGCTCACGACCGCCACTACCCAAAACTAAAATGTTCATCTTTAGAATAACCCTCGAAAATGAAATCCCAATGCCGAATTCGGCTTAAAAATCATTAACATCTTAACGCAAGATGCAAATTAAAACAGACATAATAACCCCCCCTTTATCAAAAGGAGGGCTTATTTAAAGTTTTACAACTTAGTGGCGGAAATGACGCATGCCAGTGAACACCATGGCAATACCTGCTTCATCAGCAGCAGCAATCGTTTCTTCGTCGCGCATAGAACCACCCGGTTGGATAATGCATTTGATGCCTGCTTTTGCAGCATTATCAATACCATCACGGAATGGGAAGAATGCATCAGATGCCATTACCGCACCTTCAACCACGAGTCCTGCATGTTCAGCTTTGATCGCAGCGATACGAGCAGAGTTTACACGGCTCATTTGACCTGCGCCCACACCAATGGTTTGACGGTTTTTTGCATACACAATCGCGTTAGATTTCACGTATTTCGCTACTTTCCAAGCAAAGATCATGTCATCGATTTCTTGTTCAGTTGGTGCACGTTTAGTCACAACTTTTAAGTCATCTTTAGTGATCATGCCTAAGTCTTGGTCTTGAACCAATAAACCGCCATTTACGCGTTTGTAGTCAAGTTGTGCAGCACGTTCGTCAATCTTTGGTAATTCACCACATACAAGAACACGGACGTTTTTCTTCGCGCCAGTCACTTCAAGTACGCCTTCAGCGATGCTTGGTGCAATGATCACTTCAACGAATTGACGGTCTACAATCGCTTGTGCAGTTACAACGTCTAATTCACGGTTGAATGCAATGATGCCACCGAATGCAGATTCAGGGTCGGTTGCATACGCGAGATCATATGCTGCTTTAATGCCGTCTAAAGACACTGCAACGCCACATGGGTTGGCGTGTTTTACGATCACACAAGCAGGTTTTACAAATGATTTTACACATTCAAGTGCAGCATCTGTATCTGCGATGTTGTTATAAGACAATTCTTTGCCTTGTAACTGCTTCGCTGTTGAAACAGATGCTTCAGTTGCAGTTGATTCTACATAGAATGCAGCAGATTGATGTGGGTTTTCACCGTAACGTAAATCTTGTGCTTTGTTCAATTGCGTGTTGAACGTACGAGCAAATTTTTCAGCTTGACCTTCATCTTTACCTACGCGAGCGCCTAAGTAAGATGCGATCATGCCGTCATATTGAGCCGTATGTTCAAATGCTTTTACCGCTAAGTCAAAACGTGTTGCATAAGATAAAGCACCCTCAGCTTTAAGCTCAGCGACAACAGTTGCATAGTCAGATGCATTTACCACAATGCCGACAGACGCATGGTTTTTTGCCGCAGCACGAACCATCGTCGGACCACCGATGTCGATATTTTCAATCGCATCAGCCAGTGAACAGTTTGGTTTTGCTACGGTTGCAGCAAATGGATAAAGGTTAACCACAACTAAATCGATTGCATCAATGTTGTGTTCAGCCATCACAGCTTCGTCTAGACCACGACGAGCTAAGATACCCCCATGAATTTTAGGATGTAGCGTTTTTACGCGTCCGTCCATCATCTCTGGAAAACCTGTATGCTCCGAAACTTCAACAACAGCAACATTATTGTCTTTCAACAATTTGTATGTTCCGCCAGTTGATAAAATTTCTACCCCTAGAGCAGCAAGTTCTTGTGCAAATTCAACAATACCAGTTTTATCTGATACAGAGATTAAAGCGCGTTTAATAGTCATGATCTTCGTCACAGTCTTCAAGGAACAAGTTAAAACAAAAAAAGGCAAAAAATTTGGTCAAAAAAAATGCCTGCGTTAAACGCAAGCATTTTATCATTTATTCACTCATTAAACCGTGAGCTTTCAACTTTTTACGAAGAGTACCACGGTTGAGTCCGAGGATCTCAGCAGCACGTGTCTGATTACCACGCGTATATTCTAGAACTACAGATAGAAGAGGTTTCTCCATTTCTGCCAGCACCATGTCGTAAACCTGAGATGGTTGCTCACCTTGCAGCTGTGCAAAGTAATGGCGAACTGCGCGATCTACGTGGATACGTAAAGCAACATCAGATTGTGCAGTAAAAATAGGAGATTTGCTATTCATGCGAATTAATCCGAAAAACAAATATCACTTGGGTAAAGCGATATATAAAAGTGGTCTAGAAATTGAAATGAACTCCGCTTTAGATCCTAAAACTGGAGTTCTAAAACTTAATCATTGCATTGAGCCAATAGCTTGCCACATCTAGCTGTCTTGGTCGAAAAATAAGCGTAACAATAGTTAAATTTTTGTTACAGACCTAAATCAAACAAAAAAACCTACTCAATACGCATTCAGGAATAAAGCGCATTAGGTAAAATTGTATTTGTTGTGAAAAACGAGCGAAGAGTTGGCAGCACATAGCTTTCGTGGCGCGTATAATACCATTGTCTAGGAAAAAGTGAGCAAGAAAACTGCATTTTTTTTAGTTTTTTTTCACTTTTTTAATAGGTTTTTTCAATCTTATGGGCGAATTATTTCTAAACTGTAATGATCGAAGCTATCTCGCTTGACTGGAAGCTCAAATTGAAATTTAAAAGGACTGTTTTGTGGAATGCGTTGAATGCTGCTTAGACTTTCAATTAAATATTGATTTGGCTCGAGTAAATAACTTTCGCTAATGACGCCCGCTTTTTTTAGATGGACACGTAATTTTGGCATGGCTAAGCTGCGTTCATGATAATTCATCAATTCACCAGAAAATTGAGTTTTATCTGGCTCAAGAGTAACGAGCTTCACTTTACGTGTATGGATTAAATCGTAATGTTCCGCCAAGTTTGAACAATTAAACACGTCACAAATACTATTAAAAGCAGTACTCATAATGTGACTGTTTTTGAGATATTGGGGATTAAACCAAAAGAATTGAAAAAGAAGAATACCTAGCAAGCCAAGATTTAAGATTCCCCACGTAAAATAATGGGCGAAATTACGCTTATGGGTTTGCTCTTGTTGTGCTTCCCAATCAACAGCTGGCAAGACACTAATTGGCTCAGTGCTAAAATAATTTAAATTGTTGAGATAGGTTTTTAAATCGATATTCGAGTTTTCAACTTTTTGATTGAAAATATCTAATAAGGCATGCGCATCGGATGAATGCTGAAGCTGTGTGTTTGAACGTTGAAACCCTTCTTCTTGAATTGGAGTAAGGGATTCAACAGTCGGCTCAGATTGTAAATGGGTGACTGAGGGTTTAGGTTCAGTCACCAAATGGGATAACGCGTTAAAAGAGGTGGTGCATTTTGGACAGCAAACCATACCCTGAGCAATTGTCAGCTGAGCAACCGAAACTTTATAGGTTGTTGAGCAGGTCGGGCAGTAGGTTCTTTTGTCACTCATAAAATATATGCACGCTCTTTAGTTTTTATGGCGTTTGCCCGAAATACGGCACCAATATTCGTCACGCTTTTCGACTTCTAATATATCAAAAAATTCTGAATAAATACCAGAAACATCATCAACTTGTTCTTCAATAACACCCGCAAGTGCGAATTCTGCCTCAGGTTTAACTAAAGTTGCGAACTCAGGCGCAAGCATCATGAGTGGACCTGCAAGAATATTTGCTACAAAAACGTCCGCTTTGGTCGCACCAAGTTCATGATTAAATTCTTCAGGTAAACCCACATACAGACGGTCAAGCACACCATTGAGTTCTGCATTTTGTTGGGTTGCTAATACCGCTTGCGGGTCAATATCAGTCGCATATGCTTTTTTTGCACCGAGTAATAATGCTGCAACCGCTAAAATACCTGAACCACAACCATAGTCGATCACGATTTTGTCTTTTACATCGGTTTTACCTAACCACTGTAAGCAAAGGAAAGTCGACGCGTGATTCCCTGTACCAAAGGCTAAACCTGGATCGAGTTTGATATTTACGGCATCTGCATCGGGGGCTTGCATCCATTCAGGCACAATCCAGAATTTTTCCGCAATTTGGATCGGCTCGTAAGCATCCATCCATGTGCGTTCCCATTCTTGATCTTCCATGAACTCATGGCGTAAAGGTGCTTCTGGCATTTGTGCAGTAATAAAGGTCACGATGGCATCGACATCAATGGCTTCGTCATCTTCTTGTGCGTAGATACCCGTCACAATGACTTTATTCCAAAGCGGTGTTTCACCCGGAAGTGGTTCAAGTAAGTCCTGATTTTCAGCATCATCTAAGGTAACACTCACTGCACCTAAAGAACTCAGCAGTGTCTCAGTGTAGTCCACTTGAGCTTGATCAACAGTAATATGAATTTGTAACCACTTCACAGAAATAACCTTAATGTTCTTTTTAAAAAGCTATTGTAGCGGAAGTTTTTAGCTTCTGCTGCTTTCTTCAAGCCAACTTGAAAAAATAAAGAGATGCGAATGGGGCATCTCTTTATCTAGATCACGCATTTATTGGCTTTTCGGGTAAACTTTCAGCTTCGACGGGTGCAAAGCGATTGAGTAACATCCCAAAGATGGCTGCAAAAATATACATAAAGATCGAATATACAGCAGCGGGCATTGCAATGGCAGAACTAGAGAGCACAGTTAAGGCAATGGTCATGGCAAGCGTACTGTTATGAATACCAATTTCAAAGGCAGAGGCACGCGCTTGTTTGCTATTAATGTTCATTAAACGTGGTACAAAATAACCAATGGCTAAACTAAATAAACAGAACAAGGCTGTTGCAAAGCCAACTTGGGCTAAATAAGTGGCAATGTTGGCACGTTCACTCATAATTGCACCGACAATAATCAGAATTAAAAAGGTTACTGCGAAGATACGTAAAGGCTTATTCAGTTTTTCAGTAAGCTTCGGTGCATAGTGTCGAATGAGCATACCAATCGCGACAGGAATAATGATAATGCCAAAGACTTGTAAGATTTTTCCAAACTGAAGACTGACCTGTTGACTGTCTTGCATAAAGTGCAGAATGGCAAAGTTGACAATAAAAGGTAAGGTGAGGGCTGCAATAACTGAATTAATGGCGGTTAAAGTAATATTTAACGCCAAATCACCTTTAAATAAATAGCTAAATAAATTTGCTGTGCTGCCTCCCGGTGATGCGGCAAGCAGCATTAAGCCGACTGCTAAGAGTGGTGGTAAGCTAAAAATTTTACATAAAAGAAAAGCAATACCGACTAAAAGTACCAATTGACAAAAAAGAGCCACCAAGACCGCTTTAGGATGTTTCGTCACGCGTGCGAAATCTTTAAGCGTCAGCTCTAAGCCTAAACCAATCATAATGATGGCAAGTGCGAGCGGTAATAAAATCGTGATAATGCCAGAATCCATCTGCATACTCCTTGAATGATTATTATATCTTTATCGTTTTTTACGTTTATAGCATAGCGATGTTTTGGTCGCTGTCATCTGTGTGTTACAAATCTAATGAGCCGTTTTTTGGAGTTGCAAGAACGCGAGGTTGCCGGCTGATTAAAAAACCAAAAATGCTCGCAAAGCTGTACATGATCAGCGTGTACATTCCTGCTGGAACGGCAATCATGACATTTTCCATCACTGAAAGTGCCATTGTCATTGCTATGGCGGTGTTGTGGATGCCAATTTCAAAACTGCAGGCGCGTGCCTGCCGATCTGGAATACCCATTAACAGCGGCACGCAATAACCAATAAATAGGCTGGCAAAACAAAACAGGATCATTGCAATACCCACGCTTTCGAAATATTCATATAAATGATAGCGTTCTTGAAAGCTGGCAAAGCTAAACAACAAGATCAGAAAAGAAATCGAAAATATTCGCATCGGACGATGCATTGTTTTGGAGAGTGCGGGAAATTTCGCACGGATCCACATGCCCAATAGCACGGGTACCGCCATAATCATAAAGACCTGAACAATACGAATCGTTGGTAACACCACATTTTCATGTTGCTCTACAAAGTAGACTAACGACATTTTTATAATAAAAGGTAAGGTGAAGATTGAAACCAAAGTGTTCAGTGCAGTGATGGTGATATTGAGCGCAATATCGCCCTGATATAAATAGCTAAACAAACTGGCGGTTGGTCCACCCGGTGAGCCTGCAAGCAGCATTAAACCGACGGCAAGCAAAGGCGGTAAGTGAAGGACAATGCAAATTAAAAAAGCGATACTGGTCAAAATCACCAATTGTGAAAACAAAGCCACGAAAATGACTTTTGGATAGCGACTTACCCGTAAAAAATCTTGAATGCTGAGCTCAAGTCCGAGCCCCATCATCATGACCGCAAGTAAAATCGGCAATAAAAATATAAAGAAAACCGAATCCATGGATATTCCTTTTTATTATTGATTATGTTTATTATTTTAAATATAAATGAGATTAAAGAATAAGCAAGTAGTGATAGATCAACATCCATGTCAATCTATCGGATAAAAATAGCACTACGGTTATTATGATGATTAGCGTGGACGAGGTGGGGTAAAGCCAAGGCTACATTTTCCTTTTACTTCTTGACCATTGATAGTGGCAGTTGTTGCACCTGTCACGCCTTGGCAAGTGCTGTAAATTTCAGCTTCATTGCCCATCATGCCATTTTTGTTGGATGAGAAAAATTGTTGCTCACACGTCCCATTCCAGATAATACCGCGATGGGCAAAAGTCACCGCATCGCCAGCAGATTTTCCTTTACAAACCTTTTGATAGAGATTGGCATCATAGACTTTTGCAACTTTATCATTGGCGAAAGCCATGGGGCTTAACGCAAAACCACTCATGATGAGGGCACAGAACACTTGAGATTTCACTTGATTCTCCTTGTTAAACGAAATGTCTATTCCATCTTAGGAGCTTGAAAGTGACATACAACGGGCTTAGCGTTATCAGCATGGCTTATTTGTAGCGTTATTTTATACATATGCAATAAAAGTCATTTAAATGTTGAGATCTCCTCTGCACAGGCAGCAATAATTTCAACGGAATTTATCAATATTCGGACGAAGTTTGCTATAATGTTCAGCTATTCTTTTATTCTCTCAATTTACCACTATGCATTATCCTAAAGTATACGATGTCATTGTGATCGGTGGCGGTCACGCAGGTACGGAAGCGGCTTTGGCTGCAGCGCGTATGGGTCGACAGACTTTACTCTTAACTCACAACATTGAGACTTTGGGGCAGATGAGCTGTAACCCAGCCATCGGTGGTATTGGTAAATCACATTTGGTACGTGAAATTGATGCTTTGGGCGGTGCAATGGCATTGGCTGCCGACAAAGGCGGTATTCAATTCCGTATTCTAAACTCACGTAAAGGTGCTGCTGTTCGTGCAACACGTGCACAAGCGGATCGTATTCGTTATAAAGCAGCCATTCGTGAAACCTTAGAAAACCAAGCGAACTTGGATATTTTCCAACAATCTGCAGATGACCTCATTCTTGAAGGCGATACCGTTAAAGGTGTTGTTACTCAAATGGGTATTCGCTTCGATGCGAAAACAGTTGTCTTGACTGCGGGTACATTCTTGGGCGGCGTGATTCACGTGGGTCTAAACAATGCATCAGGCGGTCGTGCTGGCGATCCACCGTCAATTTCGTTGGCTGCGCGTCTACGTGAATTGAATTTGCCTGTGGGTCGTTTAAAAACAGGTACGCCACCACGTATTGACGCACGTTCAGTTGATTTCTCTGTGATGACTGCACAACCGGGTGATTTCCCATCACCGACGATGTCATTTATGGGCGATGCATCAATGCACCCTGAACAAGTGAATTGCTATATCACGCATACCAATGAGCGTACTCACGACATTATTCGTGGTGGTTTAGACCGTTCACCAATGTACACGGGTAAAATTGAAGGTGTTGGTCCACGTTACTGCCCATCTATTGAAGATAAAATTCATAAATTTGCTGATAAAGACTCGCATCAAGTATTCCTTGAGCCTGAAGGCTTAGATACGCACGAGCTTTATCCAAATGGTATTTCAACATCGCTTCCATTTGATGTTCAGTTTGAGCTTGTTCGCTCAATTCGTGGTATGGAAAATGCTCACATTTTACGTCCGGGTTATGCAATTGAATACGATTATTTCAATCCACAAGCATTGAAATTTACCCTTGAAACCAAAGCAATTAATAACTTGTACTTTGCCGGTCAAATTAACGGTACAACAGGTTATGAAGAAGCCGGTGCACAAGGTCTACTTGCAGGTCTAAACGCCGCACGTCGTGCTTGGGATCAAGAACAATGGACACCAAAACGTGATGAAGCGTACATGGGTGTGCTTGTCGATGACCTAATCACTCTAGGTACCAAAGAACCGTACCGTATGTTCACTTCACGTGCCGAATACCGTTTGATGTTGCGTGAAGACAACGCAGATCAACGTTTAACAGCCATTGGTCGTGAAATGGGTCTTGTGGATGATACGCGTTGGGCGGCTTATTGCGAGAAAATGGAAGCTGTTGAAAAAGAAAAAGGTCGTTTACAACATCTTTGGGCAGCGCCAAATAATCCAATGGGTAAAAAATTCGTTGAGATGACCGGTGCTGATTTATCGAAAGAATGTTCAGCAATTGATTTGCTGAAACGTCCAAATATCACTTTCGCACAAATTGCTGAGTTAACTGGTTCTGAAGTAACGCCGTTTGTCGGTGAGCAAATTGAAATTGCAGTGAAATACGAAGGTTATATTAACCGTCAGCAAGAAGACGTTGCACAAATGAAACGTCTTGAAGAAACACGTATTCCAAGTGATTTCGATTATGACATCGTATCTGGCTTGTCTCGTGAAATTACACTTAAGCTTAAAGATGTACGTCCTGAAACACTTGCGCAAGCAAGTCGTATTCCGGGGGTAACACCGGCAGCCGTTCAATTGGTGATGATTACGATTCGTAAAAATAATCAAGCGAAAAAATCTGCTTAATATTTGAAGTTTAGAAAACCCGCGTAATGCGGGTTTTTTTTTATGGTGGAATAGAACAGTTATTTTACAATCTACCTCTCCCTGACCCTCTCCTAAAAGGAGAGGGAAATCTATTGTTATGATGATTAGATTTTTGATTCATTGCTTTGCTAAAATAGCTAAAGTCCCAAATAATAGTTATGAAAGATGCCATACCAACTTGTAGAACTCGATATTCAAGCCACTGACAATATTGCTTGCCCACATTGTCATCAAGAGATTATTAACTGGCAAGAAGAACAATACGTGCAGCCGTGTGAACATACCTTATTTATCGCTATGGATATTGGTTTTGAATACATCACTGATGAATTTGAACAAACCATGCAAAAAACTGTTGATGAACTGCATGCCAATGATGACATTGTGGATATGTTTGAAGAAATTAGCCTAAGTACTTATCCAAGTTATTTAATTTTAAAATCAGATTTAGGCGCGGCAGGATATTCGAGATATATCGGTTTGACGGTTTAAAAGTTTTATAAAATAAAAAAGCACCTTCGGGTGCTTTTTTATTTTTAGGCTGAATTAGCTTTCAAGTTCTTCTTCAACGTCATCTTCTGTTGAATCCATACCCAATTCTTTTAGTTTACGAGTCAGTGTATTACGACCCCAACCCAAAAGTTCAGCAGCATGACGTTTACGTCCACGACTTTGTTGAAGGGCGGCATTAATCAAGGTGCGCTCAAATAATGGCGTTGCAATATCCAAGATTTTCATTTCGCCATTTTTAAGCTTTTGTAACGCCCATTGACCCAATAATTCATCCCATTGATGTAACGTAATTGGATTTAAATTGGCAATAGGTGTGCCTAAATCAAGTTCTTGAATTGGAATTTGTTTCAGTTCTGGTGGTAAATCTTCAGGATAAACTTCACGCCCCGTAATCATGACGGTGAGCCAACGACAGGTATTTTCAAGCTGACGCACATTACCTTGCCATGGCAATTTCTGCATATATTCTTGCGTTTCAGGACGTAGAATCTTCGGATTCACCCCAAGTTCTTTACCCGCACGTGCTAAGAAATGCTGTGCCAACATTGGAATATCTTCTGAACGATGTGCCAACTTTGGAATATGAATACGAATCACATTTAGACGGTGATACAAGTCTTCACGGAAACGACCATCATGTACTAGTTTTTCAAGGTCTTGATGGGTCGCGGCAACAATACGCACATTCACTTTCACTGGAATATGCCCGCCAACACGGTAAAACTCACCATCTGCCAAAACACGAAGTAAGCGTGTTTGTGTTTCAAATGGCATATCACCGATTTCATCTAAAAACAGTGTGCCGCCATTGGCTTGTTCAAAACGTCCTTGACGTTGACTATTCGCACCAGTGAATGCACCTTTTTCATGACCGAATAATTCAGTTTCAATCAGGTCTTTTGGAATCGCTGCCATGTTGAGCGCAATAAATGGCTTGCTGCTACGCGGTGAGTGGCGATGTAACGCATGTGCGACTAACTCTTTACCCGTACCTGATTCACCATTAATCAAAACCGTAATGTGCGATTGGGATAAACGACCAATCGCACGGAATACTTCCTGCATCGCAGGTGATTCACCGATAATCTCAGTCGACTGAATGGTTGGAGCTGTTTTCGCAGATTCCTGCTGCTGTAATTTAGTAATGTGCAAAATCGCACGATTCACTAATGCTAGCGCTTCATCAATATCAAATGGTTTTGGTAGATATTCGAATGCACCTGTTTGATAACTAGATACCGCAGATTCAAGATCTGAATGTGCTGTCATAATAATGACAGGCAGGTCGGGGTAATTATTTTTGACTTTGCCTAAAAAGGTCAAACCATCAATACCCGGCATGCGAATATCAGTGAGAATCACATCAGGAGCGTCAATACTGAGTTGATCAAGTGCTGATTGCGCTTCTTCAAAGCTGCTGACGTCAAAGCCTTCTTCTTTAAATGTTTTTTCTAGTACCCAACGCATGGCACGATCGTCATCAATGACCCATATTTTATTTCGCGACATGATTCGACTCCCAAGGTAAATATAAGCTAAAGACTGTTTTTTCTGGAACCGATTGGCAGGCAATCATTCCGTTATGTTGATGTATGATGTTTTGTGCAATGCTCAAACCCAGACCTGTTCCTTTGGCACGGCTTGTGACTAGTGGATAAAATACCGATTCAAGAATATCTTCAGGAACGCCCGGACCATTGTCTTCAATATCAATTCGAATGACAGAACGATGAATGACACCATTAATCGTAAATAAACGTTGAATACGGGTACGTAAAATTAGTTCAGGTTGATGGTAAACAAAGAATTCTTTGTTTTCAGTCATGGCTTGAACTGCATTGGCGCAAATATTCAACATCACTTGAATCAATTGATCACGATCTGCCAAGATTTCAGGCAATGACAAATCATAATCACGGGTAATTTTAATTTTCTTTTTAGTTTGATTGGCAATGAGTGAGCGGACGCGTTCAAGTGGCTCATGAATATTGACCAATTCATAACTCGGCAGTTGACGTGAACCGAGCATGCTATCTGCCAAGGTTCTTAGGCGGTCAACTTCACTAATAATAATATCGGTAAATTCTTTATATTCAGGATTGTCGAGACTACGTGCTAAAAGTTGTGTCGCACCGCGAATGCCGCCCAAGGGATTTTTAATTTCATGTGCGACGCCACGAATCAGTTGACGTGCGACTTGATGTTGTTGAATGAAATTCTCTTCACGAGAAATTTTCAACATACGATCAATCGGGTTGAGTTCGATCAACAATAAAGGATGATAAGGTCGACCAGCATTAAGTTGAGAAACCGTATAATCGACATGAATATCTTTAAAGTTTACATTGATGGTCGCTTCACGGCGTGTATAGGGTTGACCTGAGTTCAATGTGTTATTCAGTGCTTCTTCGGTCTTAAATTCATCGGTTGGAATATGTAAAATATTAAGAACGGGCGTGCCAGAAGCTCTTAACAGACTAATATCAAATAAAGTTTCACAAGCTGAATTTAGATAGAAAATATTCAAATTGCTATCGACGAGCAAAATTGCAGTAGTCAAATTGTCCACCAATAGGCGATAGTCAATCAGATTAGGCTGATCCATTAGCGGAGATTTTCCTGTATTAACATGGCGCAATGGCATCTTCATAGAGCAAAAAAATAAGTCTTAAGTTCTGATTTGATGCAAAACAAGCAAAATGTACGCCAACTTTTATAAATGCAAATTATTAATGTGATAAAAATGCGCTAAATATGCCGAAGCATCGCATTCCACCCAAGATATAACGGATTAAAACAGGGAAGTAAATTAAAAATGTCCTAAAAAGGTGCATTCAAGTTTATATTGAATATTTTGTAGCTTTATTTTGGTGCGTAAAGGAAAGAGTCGGCTTTTCAACTATTTTTATGACGCGAAAAGACATACAATACGCGCATTATAGTGGAGTGCAGATTCATGAAATCCCCCAAAGTCGGTTTTGTTTCTTTAGGTTGTCCTAAGGCGTTGGTAGATTCCGAACGAATTTTAACTCAGTTAAAGACTGAAGGTTATGATGTTGCATCAGATTATGATGGTGCAGATTTAGTTGTTGTAAATACCTGTGGTTTTATTGAATCTGCGGTACAAGAATCGTTAGATGCCATTGGTGAAGCCATGAGTGCCAACGGTCGCGTGATTGTGACAGGTTGCCTCGGTAAAGACGAAGCCAAAATTCGTGAAATGCATCCAAATGTCTTAAAAGTGACAGGTGCAGCGGCGTATCAAGAAGTAATGGAAGCAGTACATGAGTATGTGCCTGAGCCGCCAAAACATAATCCGTTTATCGATTTAGTACCTGAACAAGGTATTCGATTAACACCGAAGCATTATGCGTATTTAAAAATTTCAGAAGGCTGCAACCACCGTTGTACGTTCTGCATTATTCCAAGTATGCGTGGCGATTTAGTTTCTCGTCCTGTGGGTTCAGTGTTAACTGAAGCGCAAGCGTTGAAAAAAGCTGGCGTTAAAGAAGTGTTAGTCATCTCCCAAGATACTTCTGCCTATGGCGTAGACACCAAATACAAATTGGATTTTTGGAACGGTCAGCCGGTTAAAACTAAATTCTTTGACATGTGCGAAGCTTTAGGTCAACTCGGTATTTGGGTGCGTTTACATTATGTTTATCCTTATCCACACGTGGATGCGGTGATTGACTTAATGGCACAAGGCAAAATCTTGCCATATTTGGATATTCCATTCCAACATGCTAGCCCTAAAATTCTGAAACTGATGAAACGTCCTGCGCACAGTGAAAATACACTCGAGCGTTTAAAATTGTGGCGTGAAAAATGTCCCGAATTGGTGATTCGCTCAACATTTGTAGTGGGCTTCCCAGGCGAAACTGAAGAAGATTTCCAAATCTTGCTTGAATGGTTGAAAGAAGCGCAGCTTGATCGTGTCGGTTGCTTTACGTATTCACCTGTTGAAGGTGCAACTGCGAACGACTTGCCAGATCATGTGCCTGAAGACATTAAGCAACAACGTTATGAACGTTTTATGGAAGTTCAGCAAGCCATTTCAGCTGCGAAACTACAAAAACGTATTGGTCAAACCATGACGGTATTGGTTGATGACTTGGATGAAGAATTCCCAGTTGCAATTGCACGTTCATATGCGGATGCGCCTGAAATTGATGGAAATGTATTTGTTGAAGATATCGATAAATCACTTATCAAATCGGGTGATTTGCTTGAAGTCGAAATTACTGATGCAGACGAATACGATTTGTATGCAAAATTGATTTCAATCAAATCTGCTTAAGATTTAAGTCACGAATAATTTATATAAAACATTTGGAGTTTGATGATGATGGATTCTAAAAAGCCACGTTTTGGTCGCATCTTGTTGAAACTTTCAGGCGAAGCGCTTGCAGGCAACAAGGACATGGGGATTGATGCACAAGTGCTCGATCAAATGTCTTTGGCGATTGCGCACCTTGTTGGTTTAGGTGTGCAAGTGGGTATCGTGGTTGGTGGTGGTAATTTATACCGCGGTAGCCAACTGCAACAAGACGGTCTTGTTGGCCGTGTGACTGGCGACCAAATGGGTATGCTTGCAACAGTGATGAATGGTTTGGCATTACGTGATGCGTTGGTACGCCGTAATATTAAAACACGTCTATTGTCTGCACTTACCATTGGTACAGTGGTTGAACCGTACTCAAGCCGTGACTCAATTCGCCATTTAACACGTGGTGAAGTGTGCGTGTTTGTTGCAGGCACAGGTAATCCATTCTTCACAACAGATACAGCTGCATGTTTACGTGGTATCGAAATCGAAGCGGATTTGATTTTGAAAGCGACCAAAGTCGATGGCGTATACAACAAAGATCCAAGCAAATTTGAAGATGCAGTGAAATATGACACTTTAACGTTCGATCAAGTTCTTGATGAAAAGTTAGGTGTGATGGATTTAACTGCAATCTGCTTGTGCCGTGATCACAATGTACCGCTCCAAGTATTCGATATGAATAAATCAGGTGCGTTGTTATCGGTTGTGATGGGCGAAAAAGAGGGTACTCACGTTACGAATTAATGTACGTGAATCACAAAGCGCTTTATACTCAACCCTAATTCAGTATTTTATATTTTTAAATTTGGTAAGGAAGATCATATGATTAACGATCTTAAAAAAGACAGCGAAGACCGTATGAACAAAACTCTAGAATCTCTAGAGCATGGTTTTGCAAAAGTTCGTACAGGTCGTGCACATCCATCTATTTTAAATGGTGTGATGGTGTCTTACTATGGTTCAGATGTACCTTTGAACCAAGTTGCAAACGTCGGTGTTGAAGATTCTCGTACATTGCTTGTACAACCGTTTGAACGTTCAATGGTTGCTGCAATTGATAAAGCGATTCGTGAATCTGATTTGGGTCTAAACCCAATTTCTGCTGATGCGATCCGTGTTCCAATGGCGGCATTGACCGAAGAAACTCGTCGTGACATGCAAAAAGTGGCACGTAACGAAGCTGAAAATGCGAAAGTTGCCATCCGTAACATCCGTCGTGATGTATTGGGTGATATCAAAGCATTGTTAAAAGAGAAAGAAATTTCTGAAGATGAAGAACGTCGGGGTTCTGATGAAATTCAAAAAATCACAGACAAATTTGTTGCAGAAGTCGACAAACGCTTAGCGGCGAAAGAAGCTGAATTGATGAAGGTTTAATTCATCAATGACTGCAACTGAAGAATGTTCAAGTCTTCCGAAACATGTTGCCATCATTATGGATGGCAACAATCGTTTTGCTAAAAAAAAGCAAATGCAAAAAGGTGATGGACACCGTTCAGGTAAAAACGTCCTTGACCCGATTGTAGAACACTGTAGAAAAAAGAATATCCAAGCTTTAACTGTTTTTGCATTTTCAAGTGAAAACTGGAATCGACCGCAGTTTGAAGTCGCATTGCTCATGAAGTTGTTAGCAGACACAATTCGTGAACAATTGCCACGCATGGAAAAATTCAACATCGCATTACGTTTTATTGGAGATCGTTCGCGTTTATCTCCTGAATTACAAGCGTTAATGTTGTATGCTGAAGAAACGACCGCTGCTTTTGATAGCATGACGTTGACCATTGCTGTGAGCTATGGCGGAATGTGGGATATGGCACATGCTGCAAAGCAAATTGCCGCAGATGTTTTGAAGAATAAATTAAATCTTGAGGATGTGACCACTGATGTTTTTGGTCAATATATTAGTTTAGGTGATTTACCCGCTGTTGATTTGCTGATTCGTACTGGTGGTGATTTCCGCTTGTCGAATTTCTTGCTCTGGCAAGCAGCCTATGCAGAGCTGTACTTTACTGAAACGTTATGGCCAGAATTTACCGTTGAAGAATTGGATGATGCCTTTGCCGTTTTTGGTGGCAGAGAACGTCGTTTTGGTAAAACATCAGAGCAAATCCAGCAAGAGAAACTTGAGAATTAATACATGTTAGAGCGGATTATTACCGCATTGGTATTGGTCGCAGTCGTACTCAGTTGTATGTTCGCGACCCAATCTCATTATCCAATGTTTATATTGATGGTCGTTGCAGCTGGGGTGGCTGGTTACGAGTGGCTTAAACTCATGCCGCGTAAAAGTGAACAGGTTTTTAAACCATTCGCTTGGGGCTATGGGATTTTAACTTCACTCATTGCTGCATTAGCACTCTATTACGACGACGTGACTTTGTTGCTATGGTTCGCATCAATTCTGACATGGTTATTAAGTATCTTCTGGGTGAAAACCTATCCTGAATATGATGGCTGGTATAATAGTAGTCTGAATGTTATTGGTTTAATTCTGATCTCTGCTGCCGTCACTGCGATTTATTCGGTATGGCAGAGTTCGCCATGGTGGCTCATGTACCTGTTTTTATTGGTATGGGGTGCAGATAGTGGTGCATATTTTGTCGGACGCAAATTCGGGCGTAAAAAGTTAGCACCGAATGTCAGTCCAAATAAATCTCTTGAAGGTTTGTATGGTGGTGCCGTCACCTCAATGCTCATTGTCATTACAGTGGCATTACTTTATTTAGATATGTCTTTTGCAGAGCATATTCTCTTCTTGATTTTATCGGTTGTGACTGTGTTTAGTTCGGTCTTGGGTGATTTATTTGAATCCATGATTAAACGACGTGCAGGCATTAAGGATTCGGGTCGTATTCTGCCAGGTCATGGTGGTGTATTGGATCGAATCGATTCTTTGCTTGCTGCAGCTCCAATTTTTGCAGCAGGTATGTATGTTTTAAAACTTATTGGCGTAGATTTATAAATGTCACAAGCTGTTTGTATATTGGGTGCTACAGGATCAATTGGTCAAAGTACATTAAAGATCTTGGCGCAACATCCAGAACGTTACACAGTATTTGCTGTGACAGCGCAGAGCCGTATTGTTGAATTGGCTGAAATTTGTAAACAATACCATCCTAAAGTCGCTGTTGTTCCGGCTGCAAAAGTCGATCACTTAGCGAGTTTGCTGCTTGAGCTAGGTTTGGCAGATATTGAAATTCTGTCAGATCAAGCGGGCTTAATGGCTGTAGCTGAACATTCGGAAGTGGATGTGGTCATGGCAGCCATTGTCGGTGCCGCAGGTTTACTCCCGACGCTTGCAGCAGTGAAAGCAGGTAAACGCGTTTTACTTGCCAATAAAGAAGCGCTCGTGATGTCTGGTGAGATCATGATGCAAGCCGCACGTGATTATTCAGCACTTTTGTTGCCGGTCGATTCGGAACATAACGCGATTTTCCAATGTCTCCCGCAGCATTATTTTGATGCGGAACGCAATGGTCAGCCGAAACTTGGCGTATCGCAAATTTTGCTCACCGCATCTGGTGGTCCATTTTTAAATCACAGCCTTGAACAATTACAGAATGTGACACCTGCACAGGCGTGTAAGCATCCAAACTGGTCAATGGGACAAAAGATCTCAGTTGATTCAGCGACCTTGATGAATAAGGGCTTGGAGCTGATTGAGGCGTGTCATTTATTTGCAGTTGAAGAACAATTTGTTACAGTTGTTGTGCATCCTGAGAGTATTATCCACTCCATGGTTCAATATGTAGATGGTTCGACTTTGGCTCAAATGGGTAATCCTGATATGTGTACCCCGATTGCGCATGCTTTGGCATGGCCGGAGCGTATTCATACGCATGTACCTGCCTTAAATTTATTTGCAACCGCGCAATTGAATTTTCAAGAACCCGATACCCATCGTTTCCCTGCATTAAAGCTTGCTCGTCAGGCCATGAAAAATGGCGGTGTTTCACCTACCATTTTCAATGCAGCAAATGAAATTTCAGTCGCTGCTTTCTTGCAGCAACGCATTGGTTTTACTCAAATTCCACAAATTGTTGAACAATGCTTAAATGTGATGCAAAATCAAGCTGCCCATGATTTGGATGTCATTATTGCAACCGATCAACAGGCGCGCGTTCTCGCACAGCAATATGTGATGAAATTAGGAAGTTAAAGCATGAATGCCTTATTTATGATTGCCGCAGCCATTCTTTTGCTTGGACCTTTAATTGCCATACATGAGTTTGGTCATTATATTGTGGCACGTAAATTGGGCGTGAAAGTCTTGGTCTATTCCATTGGCTTTGGTCCAACACTTTTAAAGTGGACCTCTAAAAAGTCGGGTATTCAGTATCAATTGTCTGCGTTGCCACTGGGTGGCTACGTCAAAATGCTGGATGAGCGTGAAGGCAATGTCGCTGAAGAAGACTTACCTAAAGCGTTTAATCGTCAGCATCCGTGGAAACGTATTGCCATTGTTGCAGCGGGACCACTCATCAATTTGCTGTTAGCTGTGGTGTTGTTTTGGATTTTATTCTTACCCGCACAAGAGCAACTGAGCACCCGTATTGGTAAGATTTTGCCGAATACACCTGCTGCTGCAGTGCAAATGCAGCATGGTGATAAAATTGTGGCAGTCGATGGTACACAGGTCGAAAGTTGGGAAAAACTCAATTATGCACTTGTGAACCGTGTTGGTGAAACCGGTCAAATCACGATCCAAGCAGATCGTGCAGGTAAAACTGAAAATTTCCAACTGCCGATTCAGAATTTCTTAAATGATCAATCCCAGTCAGCGCTCGAAGTCTTAGGCTTCTTGCCGTATCGCCCCGATATTCCACCTGTTGTGTCTAAGCTTAGCGAAGATGGTGCAGCGATTCGTCAGGGCATGAAAGAAGGCGATAAAATTATTGCGATTGATGGTGTCGCAATGAAAGATTGGTTTGATGTGGTGCAAGTGGTACAAGCTTCACCTGAAAAATTACTCAAAATTGACGTGCTTCGTGGACAAGATAAAGTTCAGCTTGAAGTGATGCCCCAGGGCAAACGTGACAAAATGGGTAATACCATTGGGATGCTGGGTGTGCAAAGTGATCCGGGTAAAGTGGTCATTCCTGCAGAATATAAACAAACCATTCAATATACGCCAATCGAAGCCCTAGGTCAGGCATATGACAAGACCGTACAATTGTCTGCCATGATCTGTGGTTCTATCGTGAAAATGGTACGTGGTTTAATTGGCTTAGATAATTTATCGGGTCCGATTACCATTGCAAAAGTCGCGGGTCAAAGCGCGGAAATGGGATGGGAAACTTTTATTTCCTTTATGGCGCTAATGAGTGTAAGTTTAGGGATATTAAATTTACTACCAATTCCAATGCTTGATGGTGGACATTTAGTTTACTACTTCATTGAATTAATTCGTGGTAAACCTTTATCTGAACACATACAATTGGTGGGAATAAAAATTGGTATGGTATTGCTCGGTAGCATGATGCTATTGGCACTATTTAATGATTTTATGCGTTTATAACAACGTAGATGGACTAATTTAACAGCGGAAAAGACTGGCATGCAGCACAAACATTTATTTATGCCTTTGGCACTTATCAGTGCAATGGCAGTAACACAACAAGTATATGCAGCAGATGAATTTACAGTACAAGATATAAAATTTGATGGATTAGTTCGTTTAAGCCCAGAAAATGTCTACGGTCTCGTGCCGATTACGAGTGGCGATCGTGTCAATGATCTCGTCATTGCAAATGCGATTCGTAGCTTATATGCATCAGGCCTATTTGACGATATCAAAGCAAGTCAATTGGGTAATGATTTAGTCTTTAATGTTGTCGAACGTCCGATCATTTCTAAAATTGAGCTGAAAGGTAATAAGCTAATTCCCAAAGAAGCATTGGAAGATGGCTTGAAAAAAATGGGCTTGGCTGAAGGTGAAGTGCTGAAGAAATCGGCATTGCAAACCATTGAAACTGAGCTTGAACAGCAGTATATGCAGCAAGGTCGTTATGATGCTGATATTACGGTAAAAAAAATTGCAAAGCCGAATAACCGTGTTGAATTGGTCATCGACTTTGTAGAAGGTAAATCTGCCAAAGTCTTTGATATCAATATTATTGGTAATACTGTCTTTAAAGAATCAGACATCAAACAAGCTTTTGCGATTAAAGAAACAGCGTGGAATTCTGTGATTTCACGTAATGACCGCTATGCCCGTGAAAAAATGGCAGCGAGTCTTGAATCTTTACGTGCGATGTACCTGAATAAAGGTTACATCAATTTCAATATTACCAATTCAAGTTTGAACTTAAGTGAAGATAAGAAAAATGTCTTTATTGAAGTATCTGTTGATGAGGGCGAACAGTTTAAATTTGGTCAAACCAAATATTTAGGTGATGCGCTTTATGCGCCTGAAGAATTGAAAGTTTTACAAATTTATAAAGAAGGTGATCTGTATTCGCAAGAAAAAGTGAATGCAGTAAAACAACTGTTATTACGTAAATATGGTAATGCAGGTTATTACTTTGCTGAAGTCAATATTGTTCCTGAAATTGATCAAGATACAAAGCAAGTAGGTTTGAATTATTACGTCAATCCAGGTCAGCAAGTAACGGTGCGTCGTATTAATTTTACGGGTAACACCAAAACAGGCGATGAAGTATTACGTCGTGAAATGCGCCAAATGGAAAGTGCACTTGCGAGTAATGAGAAAATTGATTTATCGAAAGTACGTTTAGAGCGTACTGGTTTCTTTAAATCTGTTGATATTAAGCCCGCGCGTATTCCGGGTGCACCTGATCAAATTGATTTAAATGTTGCGGTTGAAGAGCAGCATTCAGGTACAAGTACACTGGCAGTTGGTTTCTCGCAAAGCGGTGGTGTGACCTTCCAAGCAGGTTTAAGCCAAACCAACTTCTTAGGTACGGGTAACAGTGTTGCGATTGATTTATCACGTTCGGAAACGCAAGATTATTACAACTTAAGTGTCACCGATCCGTACTTCACGATTGATGGTGTGCGTCGCGGTTACAATATGTATTACCGTAAAACCAAGCTAGATGACGACTACAACGTAAACAATTACGTGACCGACAGTTTCGGTGGTGGGATTAACTTTGGTTATCCAATTGACGAAAATCAAAGTATCAGTGCTGGCTTAAACATTGATCAGACTGATGTGACAACAGGTCAATATGTGTCTACTTATATTCGTGATTATTTACTTGCGAATGGTGGTAAAGACACTAAAAGGGGTGATGTTTGTGTCGGCCAATGGAAAAATATATATAAAGACCCTGACAACCCTAAACCTGATGAACTTATTAGAACAGAATGTGAGGGTGAGTTGCGTGAAGATGTGCCAAATGAATTTGAGGGTGGATTCTTAACCTATAATTTAAATTTGGGTTGGTCTTATAACACTTTAAACCGTCCAATGTTCCCAACATCAGGCATGTCACATCGTGTTAATGCTGAAGTTGCGCTACCTGGCAGTGATGTTGAATATCAAAAAGTCACATATGATGCACAAGCATACTTCCCATTGGGTAAAGACTTTGTACTGCGTGGCTATGGTAAGTTAGGCTATGGTAATGATTTGCCATTCTATAAAAACTTCTATGCCGGTGGTTTTGGTTCAGTCCGTGGTTATGATAACAGTACCTTAGGTCCGCGTTATCCAAGTGTGATTACCAATAATGCTGAAAACTACGACTATGATCCAGAAGAAGTCGGTGGTAATGCGTTAGTTCAATTTGGTGCTGAGTTGGTTCTACCAGTACCATTTAAAGGTGATTGGGCGCGTCAAGTGCGTCCAGTACTATTTGCTGAAGGCGCACAAGTGTTCGATACACAATGTGATGTTCCACAAGGTTCAATCGTTCAAAAGGATAAAACTTTGGTTGATGCTGGACAATACTGTAAAGATAACTTCGGTTTTGATGCAGGTAACATGCGTTACAGCGTCGGCGCAGGCTTTACATGGATTACGATGATTGGCCCATTGTCTCTGAGCTATGCTTACCCGCTAAATGATAAGCCGGGCGATGAAACGAAGAATATTCAATTTGAAATTGGTCGTACTTTCTAAAACGACAGTATTTGGTATAACAGCTCTGGTTTAGTAGGTTTACTGACCAGAGCTTCTTTTTTAAATGAGACTCATATGAAAAAACTAATGATTGCAGTGGGTATGGCAACAGCATGTATGGCTTCTGTTTCGAACGCAGCAGGTACAGGTGTCATTGATTTAGAACGTGTAGTAGAAAACAGTACTTATCTCAAAGCACAAAATGCTTCATTCCAACAAAAATTCCAACCACAAACCAATCGTATCGATGCATTAACCAAAGAGTTGGATGCATTGCAAAAACGTGCCCAAGCGAATGCAAAACTGAGCGATGCTGAAAAGCAAAAAATGAGCACAGAATATCAAACCAAGTTGCAACAATTGAATCAATTGCAACAAAGTGTACAAAGCGGTGCGCAAACTTCGATTCAGCAAGTACGTTCGGTATTTGATGCACGTGTGAAGAAAATTGCTGAAGAATTACGTATTGAAAACAAGTTAGATGTGGTTTTGAATAAAAATTCTGCACTTGCCTATGACGCTCGTTATGATTTAACTGATAAAATGATTCAAAAGGTTAACGCAATTAAATAATCAATGAATCATCAACAGCTTCAGTTAATTGACCTCGCTCGCCTGGTTCAGGGCGAGTGCGTGGGTCAGGCAGATTTGCGTTTAAAGGGCTTGGCAAGTCTTGAGCATGCGGACAGCACAGACTTGGCATTTGTAAATGCAGATAAGTATGTTGAGCAAGCAGCGAACAGTAAGGCTGGGGCTTTAATTGTCACGGCTGCTTTAAAAGAGCAATTGCCATCGCAGCATAATTTTATTGTGGTGGCGAATCCATATTTGGCTTTTGCCATTTTGACCCACGTTTTTGAGAAAAAGCAGCAGCAACGGGGGATTGAAATAACGGCTCAGATTCATCCATCCGCGATGATTGCAGATGATGCTTATATTGGTCACTATGTGGTCATTGGTGAAAATGCAGTTGTGGGTGCAAATACCGTTGTACAGCCGCATGTTCATATCGATCACAATGTTGAAATTGGTCAAGACTGTTTTATTGATGCGCATGTTACGATTACAGGCGAAACGAAGATTGCCAATCGAGTACGTATTCATGCCAATAGTGTGATTGGCAGTGAAGGCTTTGGCTTTGCACCTTATCAAGGAAAATGGCATCGTATTGCTCAACTTGGCTCGGTTCGCATTTGCGATGACGTGCGTATTGGCTCAAATTCAAGCGTCGATCGTGGTGCTTTGGATGATACGATTTTGGAACAAGGTGTCATTATTGATAACCTTGTGCAAATCGCACATAACGTTAAACTTGGTGCACATACTGCCATTGCGGCAAAGACTGCCATTGCGGGCAGTACCACCATTGGCAAAAACTGTATCATCGGTGGCGGTTCTGCAATCGCAGGGCACTTAAATATTGCCGATAACGTGACATTGACCGGAATGTCAATGGTGACAAATAATATTTCTGAAGCTGGAAAATATTCTTCTGGTACAGGATTGTTCGAAAATCAAAAGTGGAAGCGTACTGTGGTTCGCATGCGACAATTAGCAGATGTGCCATTGACCCAAGTCATCAAACGACTTGATCATATGCAGTCTCAAATTGAGTCCATTGAATCAACATTTAAGTTGCGTAAATAATTATGATGACAGAGTCGAATTTGCCTACATTCACTAAACCTGAATTGCCAATGAATATTCAACAAATTCGTGAATATTTACCTCATCGCTATCCATTTTTATTGGTTGACCGCGTGGTTGATATTACTGAAAATGGGATTGTTGGCTATAAAAATGTCTCAATTAATGAAGAGTTTCTACAAGGACATTTCCCGAATTATCCAATTATGCCGGGTGTGTTAATTGTGGAAGCGCTTGCACAGGTGGCAGGGATTTTAGGTTTTGTCATGAACAATGAGCGTCCGAATGATGGTTCATTGTTCTTGTTTGCTGGTGCAGAGCGGGTAAGATTTAAAAAACAAGTGGTTGCAGGCGACCAATTGGTATTAAAAGCAGAATTAGTGATGCAAAAGCGTGGCATTTACAAATATAATTGTATTGCCACAGTAGATGGCATAGTCGCAACAACCGCGGAAATTATGGTTTCGCATCAAAAAATCGAGCAGGCATGATCACAGACACCCTAATCCATTCCACTGCCATCATTGATGCATCGGCAGATATTGCTTCTGATGTACAAATTGGACCTTATTGTATTATTGGCCCAAATGTCACAATTGGTGCGGGTACAAAACTCCACTCACATGTTGTCGTAGGTGGTTATACGCGTATTGGAAAGAATAACGAAATTTTTCAATTCGCAAGTATTGGTGAAGTGTGCCAAGATTTAAAATATGCAGGTGAGGAAACATGGCTCGAAATTGGTGATCATAACCAAATTCGTGAACATTGTAGCTTGCATCGCGGTACAGTGCAGGATCAAGGTCTAACCAAAATTGGTAGTCATAATTTATTGATGGTCAATACCCATATTGCGCACGACTGTGTGGTGGGAGATCACAATATCTTTGCCAATAATGTCGGTGTAGCAGGTCATGTACATGTCGGTGATTATGTGGTTGTGGGTGGTAATTCAGGCATTCACCAATTCTGTAAGATCGATTCTTATAGCATGATTGGTGGTGCATCACTGATTCTTAAAGATGTCCCTGCTTATGTGATGGTATCGGGTAATCCTGCCCACGCGTTTGCAATGAATGTGGAAGGTATGCGTCGTAAAGGTTGGTCTAAGAATGTGATCCAAGGCTTACGTGATGCGTTTAAATTGATTTATAAGTCAGGTTTAACCACACAACAAGCGATTGAACAGATTCGTGCTGACATTTTGCCTGAAGTGGCAGAAGTAAAGCTTTTAATTGACTCTTTAGAGCAATCGAAACGCGGCATTGTGCGTTAAGCTTGTGATATAAAAAAAGACACCAAAGGTGTCTTTTTTTATGCCTAATTTTTATGCCTAAAATCTTATTGGAAGTATTTTGCTTCTTCAGATTGAGGATATTTTGCCAAGAGTTTGGTTTTGTACTGCGCGGCAATCGTCGCTTTATTTTCTACATCTTTAGCAATGTTATATAACTGATAAACGGAACGTGCGGCACGCGCAGAATCTGGATAACGGTCCGCCACAATTGCATAGTTTTTCTTGGCTTCTGTGAAGTTTGGCGGTTCAATCCCAAGATTAAACTCTGCTAACCAAAAATAGGCATTGCTGATATAAATGCTATTTGGGTTGTTTTTGATAAAGGTCTGCATTGGTGCAATGGCTTTTGCTGCACCACCTTTTTTATAAGCGTCCAATGCCACCGTATACGCCGCTTTTTCTTTCTCAGCGGCAGATAATGTAGGTGCAGCATCAGTTGAGCTATTTGGTGCTTTAGTCGTTTCTACATGCGATTTTTCTGTAATTGTCTTATCAGAAACCGTGGGCACTGCTTTAGGCGCTGGGTGCAGTATCCTGTTGGTTATCCTCCTCAGGTGTTGATTCTTCAGGCTCGATTTTTTGTTGTAATAACTCTAAACGCTGATCCAAATCGGCATAACGATTGGTGAGTTCATTCTTAAGAGATTGAATTTCGTTGTCTTGTTCTTCCATTTTTCCGCGCAGCACACGAATATCATTTTCAAGTTGTTGGTTTTTTTGTAGCAACTGCCAATTCAGATTGGTTTGAACTGGGGTGTCGTTGCCAGTCGAGATCGCCGGTAATGTACTGACAGGTGCTGGCGTTGATGCTTGGCTTAAACCGCGTGATTCAATCGGAACATTGGCGAATAAAGAGGGTGTAGTTAAGGCGAGGGCGATACACAAAACATGCTTTTTCAACATTGTCATGGATTCCATATGGTGTCTTGTTAACGTGCATACATGCCGTCAAACGCAAGATTTATTTATAAATGTATTGGACACATTAAAAACGTCATGCTGTGGAATTGCAACATCCTTTTACAAAGATAAGCTGAATTTTTAGGGGCTAAAATTAGAATTTTCTAGCTAAATGTGATGGATTGATTTTAAATTAATCAAACGGATAGCGAATTTGATAAATCTAAGCAACAGTTCTTGCAACTTCATTAAAAATCTCTATACTCTGTTCTTGCAATGGTAGCCCTACCGGTTACTTCGCAATTGCGGTTTACGAACCCCGCCAGGACCGGAAGGTAGCAACGGTAGTAGATTTGTGATGTGCCGAAGCTTTGCTGGTAGGGTTGCCACCATATTTATAACAAAAATCGTGTAACCTTCTCTGACTAGTCAATCATTGTATTTCTCAAATTCAAATCTTCTGTTTCAAGTCTATATTTTTTGCTTTAAAAGCTCTGCTCTGATTTAAATTTTATCCCACAAGACTTTAATCCCTTTTGAAATAATGGTTTTCTGTATAATTCAACTTGCTTGATCTTACAACAAAAACAGATTTATACTGCATTCAGTGCTCAATATTTGGGTGCTCTAAACTTATATTTAAATTATAAAATTGATAACAATGAATCAAGTATCTTTAATTTATGCAGGGCAAGTTTTAAAATATTCCGTGCTTCGGAAGTTATTTTATTCCATTATTTTGGTTTTTTGTATCATTGGGAACTTATTGGTTTTATTGCCATATGGAATGGTCAAATTAACGCAATATGGTTTTTCTGAATTCTCTTGGGTTCTGTTGATCTGTATTTTAGGATTAATTGAAATACACCTTATACCGTATTTGAGAAATCCCATACAGAATCTCATCATAGAGCAAGTGGGGCGAAGTATTATTTATATTTGAATGGTATTCAGAATGGTGATTATCAGGTAAAACGAGTGCGTTGGTAGACTTATGAAAATAGCAAGATTGGCGATACTCATCTTGTGAAAGTAAGAGCTGGAAACTTAGGCATTCGATGGACTAAAGATGATTAATCTTCATTATTCGGTTTACGCGTAATGGCTTTAATCATTGTATCCATTTCAAAACCACGGTACATCAAGAAACGAATTTGCTTGGCTTTGATTTTGTGATCTTTGCTGACTTCAACTGCATATTTTTTAACTTTCAGTTCATAGGCTTGTTGTGCCCAATCAGTTTCTTTCAGTTCTTCCGCAATTAAAGCGCTATCAATTTTTTTGCTTTTGAGCTTTATTTTAATTTGATTCGGGCCTTTACGCTTTTGGCTTGAGAGCATGTTCTCTTTATTTAAATCTCATTCTTCATTGAATCTCCATTCATATCCTAACTTTACTTTATCAATGGCTTATTGTGATTAAGCTTGTTATTCTGTGTCTAAATAAAACTATTTCTAATAAAAATGCATTTAAAATATAAAGTTTATGCTGGTCGTATATTGACCTATACACCTCAACTTAAAGAAACACGATTACTGCTTTTGTGCGGCTTTGCTGTGTTTGTTTTTCCATTGTTGATTTACTTTAATCTTTCGCTGTGGAATGCAGCACAGCCTCTTTGGATGATTATTATCTCGATTACGGGGTCTGGTTTAATTGCTTTATTGTGTTTTGCTTTCCTCATTGAAACATGTAACTCAAAAATCGTCATTCATACTGATTCTTTGACGCAGCATTGTTGGTTTAAAACAAAAACAATTTATTATCGTGATATTCAAGGTTATCGTCTTGATCAAACACTCTCCATATATGGACAAGGTGGTCAGGTGATTTCAATACCACCACTTTTCTCACATCATTCAGAGATGTGTCAGATGATGAAAGTAAACTTTAAAAATTTAGCTGAAAATAATAGATCTGCTTATGATGAAGCTTTTTTTGCTCAAGTGGGGGAATTGTCTGCATCTGAAAAGCAGCAGTATATTGATAAAGCCAACAGACTTAATCAATGGATTGGCACTGTATGGTTTGTGCTTTTTATTTTAAGTTTTTTTCAGGTGTCTGAATATTTCGAACTTGCATTTTATTTAGGGGTATTTTTTTATTTCTACTTAAGTTATTCCGAACGGAGTTTGCTACGTATTCACTTTGTACCGACGGCATTACCCAATGCGCTGCATGCCATTTGGATACTCATGACGGTTTCGGGCTTACTTATGCTTTATGAAGTAATTGATCATCAAGACTTTGCGCGCTATCTCATATTCAGTATTGCATGTAGTGTTGTTTTATTTATTTTATTGTTCATCACTGCAAATTTATTTGATCAAAACGCAGGGATTGGTCATGTGTTTGGCATATTATTCGTCATATTTATCCTTATGTTTATTTATTCGATGAGTTTTGTGAGTTTCTTAAATCGTATGGGGAAACAAGAGGTTTTATATACTCAAACCTATACAGTCATTGATAAAGATTATTCGTCTGGTATTCGTGGGGCACCATTACGTTATTCTTTTGTTTTAAAGTCTTCATCAGGTACAGTGCTTTACAATATCGGTGTACTGTCATCACATTATGATTCAAAACAAATTGGTGATGAATACCAAATTAAGACCTATAAAGGCAATTTAGGCATTGCTTGGACGCAAACCAATGGCTATTCCGAGGGCGATTAATCCTCATTCGGTTTGCGGTTAATTGCTTTGATAATCGCATCCATTTCAAAGCCACGGTACATCAAAAACCGAATTTGTTTGGCTTTGAGTTTGGGTTCTTTTGCTACATCTACGCCATATTTTTTGACTTTCAGTTCATAGGCTTGTTGTGCCCAATCGGTTTCTTTGAGTTCATCTGCAATTAATGCGGTATCGACTTTTTTATTTTTGAGTTTCATTTTGATTTGATTCGGACCTTTGCCCTTGCGTTTTTGGCTCGACAACATCATTTCAGCAACGCGTTGGTCACTTTGATAGTTCTCGCGTGATAACTCATCGACTAATGTGATGACTTCATCGCGGTCATCTGCATATAACGCAAGCTTCTCAATCAGTTCAGCTTTGGCATATTCTTTACGGGTAAGGACTGCAAAGGCATAGGAACGTAAACGCGTGCCTGTTAGCCCTGGTCGTTTCTTTTCTTCTTTGTTGTCGCTAAACAAGCGCTCTTCAGGATCAAATTCAGCTTTGACAGGTGTGCTAAAAGCAGAGGTCTTGGTTTGTGGGTCATCCTCTCCAAATTGCTGTTTTAAAGCCTCGTAATCGAGCAATTTAGGGAATTTTGCTTCGGACATAATGATCTCTACAGAAATGACCTTGCCATCATAACAAAACGCCCCGTAGGGCGCTCTGAAAGGACGTTTAAAGATTATGCATCTAAAAGGTCGATGTCTTCATCTTTTTCTTCAACCACTTTGACAGGTGTCAGAAGCTGTTCGCGAATGAGTTTTTCAATGGTTTGCGCCATTTCTTTATGTTCTTCAAGATAACGAATCGTATTGTTCTTACCTTGACCAATTTTATCGCCTTGATAAGAATACCAAGCACCCGCTTTTTGAACAATTTCTTGGCTGACAGCGAGGTCAATCAATTCGCCTAAATGGTTCACGCCTTTACCGTAAAGGATTTGGAATAACGCTTCTTTAAATGGAGGCGCCATTTTGTTCTTCACCACTTTTACGCGGGTTTCTGAACCGACAATTTCATCGCCTTCTTTGACTTGACCAATACGACGAATGTCAAGACGAACAGAGGCATAGAATTTAAGCGCGTTACCGCCTGTTGTGGTTTCAGGGCTACCAAACATCACACCAATTTTCATACGAATTTGGTTAATGAAGATGACCATACAGTTTGAACGCTTGGCATTACCCGTAATTTTACGGAGTGCTTGGCTCATCAAACGTGCTTGTAGCCCCATGTGCGAGTCACCCATTTCGCCTTCAATCTCAGCGCGAGGGGTCAAAGCTGCCACGGAATCGACTACGATCATGTCAATGGCACCAGAGCGTACCAACATATCTGCGATTTCAAGCGCTTGCTCACCGTGATCGGGTTGCGATACAAGTAAGTTGTCGATATCTACACCAAGTTTACGCGCATATTGCGGATCAAGTGCGTGTTCGGCATCGATGAAGGCACATGTACCACCGGCTTTTTGACATTCGGCAATCGCTTGCAATGTCATTGTGGTTTTACCTGAAGATTCAGGACCGTAGATTTCTACGATACGACCTTTGGGTAAACCACCAATACCGAGTGCGATATCTAGTGTGATTGAACCAGTAGAAACAGCTTCAACTGCTTGAACGGTATTATCACCAAGACGCATTACTGAATTTTTACCAAACTGTTTTTCAATTTGGCTTAAGGCAGCGTTGAGCGCCTTGCTTTTATTATCATCCATCTTACAACCTCAATACGATGTCACAAAATTAGTACTCAAGTGGATGTCTTAAATTAGAACGTGTTCCACCCGAGTATAGTGACAGAATTATCCCTAGTGTTCTATACGCGTCAGGGCGTGTGCGACACATTCTGACGTGCAAATTTACTCATCATTATACGACCATTGATGGTCAAACATCTGACTATTTTCATCTTGAAATTTATGAATATCACGCCGATCTTTCTTGCTTGGGCGATGATCTGGTCGAGCTAAATTATGCATCTTTCTTTGTGATGCAAGCAATTCTCTTTTCTCAATACTTTCAGGCGTTTCGTCGTAAAGTTGCTGTGCAACGGGTGCAGGACCACGTACATCTGACAAAGCTTTAATCTGTACTGTTTTTTTCTCAAGGCCTTGCTGAATGGTGAGTTGCATCCCCACACGGACTTCGCGTGAGACTTTAACGCGTTCACCATCAATATGAACCTTACCGCCTTCAATGGCATTTTTAGCAATGGAGCGAGTTTTAAAGAAACGCGCTGCCCAAACCCATTTATCTACACGCATGCTGAGCGCATTTTCGGGTAAGTTTGACTTACGCATATTTTTGTTCGACCTCGGCAGGATTTAAATGAGCGATGAGTTCTGTTAATTGGTCCAACATTGGATAATTACAAGTCACACGTGGTGCTTTTGCAGAAGAGGGCTGCTTGATTGAAAATAGATGTTCAATACCGTAGTTCTTCGCACCGTTTAATACTTTCTCGGTATCATCAATAAAATATACATGTTTGGCATTAAATGGATGTAATTTATTTAAGCCCTGCCAAAATTCGATAAATTCTTTGGCATGTCCAATCTGTTCTGAGCTCACAATCACATCAAAATAATCTGCAATGCCCATATGCTCAAGCTTGAATTTGAGTCCTGCACAATCGGCATTGGTGGCAAGCCACATTGGATAGCCATGATTCTTTAAATAATCGAGAAGTTCTAAGCAATTAGGGCGAAATGCGACTTTGTTTTTATGTTCGATTTGCATCGCTAAAACATCCACTTCGACTTTAGACGTCCAAAAGCGCGATGAGTACCAATTTAAGGTATGATTATGTTCTTGATAAAATGCATATAGCGTTGCTTTGCTCTGCTCGATACTGCAGTTGTGCAGTTCGGCATAACGAATGGGAAGCAAATCATTCCAGATGAAATCATCATAAGCAAGATCAAGTAAAGTGCCGTCCATATCAAAAATAATGGTCGGTTTTTCTGAGCAATTCGACATAATCAGGTTTTCTATGTTTAAAGCAACGACATCACCACAGGATCCCATGATCTTGCAGTTTGTGCCCATTTTGACACAAGCCTGTGAAATTTTGCGAGAAGAATATCAGCGATATTGTTCAGGTGAGGCTTTTAATATTGAAAAGAAAAATGATGATTCGCCCGTAACGCAAGCCGATTATCGGGTCAATCGCTATTTGACAGAGGCTTTAGCCCATATTTCTGATTTACCACTGTTATCAGAAGAAGGTAAAGAAGATGATCGTAAGCATTGGCAGGAATTTTGGTTATTAGATCCTTTGGATGGCACCAAAGAGTTTTTGCATAAACGCCCTGAGTTCACCATTAATTTAAGTTTAATCAAAGGCAGTTTGACGACATTTGCCATTTTGGCAATTCCTGCGCAGCGGATTATTTATTTTTGTCCTGAACAAGGTCTACCACTTAAATATCATTATCAAATTCAACAGTGGTTTACTTATTTTGCTGTTGAAACCGCTGTTATTCATGTGGGCTTAAGTCAAAGTAGTCAAAAGAAACCGAAGTATCAGCAATATTTAGATCAGTTAGCAAAACTCACGGACTATGCTGAATTTAAAGCAGGTAGTGCATATAAGTTTTGTATGATTCTTGAAGATCAAGTCGATATTTATCCGCGTTTTCACCCCACTTGTGAATGGGATACCAGTGCTGGTCAATGTATGATCGAACGCATTGGTGGTGGCTTGGTCGATTTTAAAGGACGTCCTTTTATTTATAATCAACGGGATACCTTGTTAAATGGCGGATTTATTGCTTATAAGAATGCCCAAATGAAAACAATTGCCTTGCAGGCGCTACATGAGATGCACGTTGAGCATTGAGCAAAAAATTGAGCATGCTATAGTAGCTTCAAGTCCTATCAAATCACAGTTGGCGCTGACGTGGCATTAAAACTGCTTCCTGCAAGTATGCTTAAAGCAATTGATCTGTTACCAGATCCAGATATTCCCGTGACCTTATTTACCCGACATTCCATTCGTGAAAATGTTGCGGGGCAGGGTTTGGCAGGCTATGACTTGCAGTTGACCGAGCAAGGCCGAGATTTAGCCCAAGAATGGGGCGCGTATTTGGTTGGTCAAACCGATCGTGTCATTCAACAATGCATTTCAAGTCCAATTCAGCGTTGTGTCGATACAGCCGCCCTGATGATTGAAGGTGCGGATCGGATCGCCTCACAGCGGCATACTCATCATATTGAAATTGTTGAACAAGGTTTATTGGTTGAGCCGGGAAGTTTTGTGCTTGATATTAAGCAGGCAGGTCCGTATTTTGCCAAACAAGGCGCGCTTGGTTTTATTAATAGCTTTGTGAACAATGCCTTGCCCGGCATGAAACACCCCATTAATGGTGTGGTCGATGTGCTTGAGCTCATTTATAACAGCTATCCTAAAACCCATGCAGGGCTAAGCCTTGCGGTCAGTCACGATACCATTTTGGCAGCCATGATTGCCGTGATGTCAGGGCATCAAACCGTGAGTCGTGAAGATTGGCCACAAATGATGGAAGGGCTGTTTGTGTGGTTTGAGGGTGATGAGTTCTTAGCATCTGAATTAAAATGGATTTGGCGTGGCGAAGTACACAGTCTAAATATTGCAAATTTTAAAAAGTCTTTCGCTTAAAAAAACGCATTGCATCAATATTCGCCCGATTTAATAGATCGGGCTTTTTTGTGGCTTAAATACGCGCTTTGAGACGATTTGGATAGTCGTTTAGATCCAATGTACGTCCTGAATCATTTAATGCCCAAATGGTGGTGTTCGGTGCCGTATTTTGTTGATGAATACGACTGTATTTATCTGCAGCAATTAAAGTTGCAATTGGGTGCTGAGGAATGGTGTAGGCGCTTACAATTTCTCTTGGATATTGCGTACGTCCATAAAATGCGTCCTCAGATTCACCTTGATGCATGGCAATAATATATTCAATGCTAGGCAAGTAAACACCATAAGATAACCAACCATCTACACCTTGAGAGGCTTGTAATTCAATATTGCCGCGAATATTCGAAATCACCCGTCCTAAAATATCTTTTTCACCTTTGGCAGTGAAATATTCAATGTATTGTTGTTCAGTCTCTTGGAATTTTTCTAAAGAAGGTAAAAACTGAGTAATCATGCTGAACGTCCAATCGTGCTCTCTATTATTACCTTGAGAATACCATAATATTTTTAAGGGATTATTTTTATTCAACGAGACACATAATCTTTACAGATTTTAAAATCATAATCCTTTATCTATAAGAGGAAATGATCATTAGGGAATAAAGAAATGAGTAATAAACAACAACCAGCAAGTCCGCAAAAAGAGTCGAATGATGATAAGGGCAAGCAAGATGCGTTAAAGAAAGCTGAACCAGTCAAAAAGCCAAACGAACAGCCAGAAAATCCAATGAAAGAGCAGAAGTAAGCTTTGTGAATTCTTGTCTATAGCGTAGGCGAGATGCTCCTGATAGTAGTTTTTTGGTGATATGTGTCAGAGAGAATGCACTGAATGACACTTTCGAGAAGTTAAAACTCAAATTTCAGACATAAAAAAAGCCCTAAAAAGGGCTCTTTTCATTGCAACAAATTAGTTAGCTAATGCTTTAACTTGTGCGTTCAAACGGCTCTTATGACGAGCAGCTTTGTTCTTATGGATGATGCCTTTGTCAGCCATACGGTCGATAACTGGAACCGCAGTTTTGTAAGCTTCTGAAGCAACAGCATAATCGCCAGCAGCAATAGCAGCTACTGTACGTTTAAGATACGTACGAACCATAGAACGTAAGCTTGCGTTGTGTTTGCGTGCTTTAACGTTTTGACGAGCACGTTTTTTAGCTTGAGCAGAGTTTGCCACTCGTGCACTCCTTAAAATAGATTGGTCTGGGCGGGCTGAAACTCAACTGAAAACCAACATCAGAAGAACTATCACCAGCCCGTAAACAAGTGCCATATTTTGATTAAACTAAGCACCGAAGTCAAGTCTTGACTTGCTTTGACAACATTTTAGATGCAGAAAAACTCTAAAGAAAACGTTAGATTAGTATTCAAGCATCTATATTGTATAAAAAATGACTAAATCTATCAAAAGTTCAATTGTAATCGGAGCGACGGGATTAGTGGGTTTAGCGCTCATTCGTGCTCTTGAAAATGAAACATCTTGTGAAAATATCACTGCTGTGGTCAGAACCTTCTCACCTGTATTGCAGGGATACAAAAAAGTGCAGCAATTGATTTTAGCCGATTTTCTGATGCTCAATGATCGGGATGTGGCAAATCATAGTCATGCATTTAGCTGTTTAGGCACGACCTTGAAAAAAGCCGGCTCTAAAGCCAATTTTTATGATGTTGATTATTTCATCAATGCGCACTTTGCAGAATTGGTACAGCAAACAGATGCACATTATTTACTGCTTAGCGCCATGGGCGCGAATGATCACTCGGCATTTTTCTATAATCGGGTGAAAGGCGAGTTAGAAAGCTATGTGAAAAGTTTAGACTTCAATCAGCTTAGTTTAATTCAGCCTTCTTTGTTGCTCGGTGAACGAGCAGAGCAGCGTTTTCTAGAAGATCATGTGCAAAAGCTCTATCAGCGTCTTTCGCATTTTGTGCCGAATTCATTTAAGTATAAGCCAGTGACACCCGAGCAAGTGGCTCATACTATGGTCGCAGCAGCACTGAATCAAACAGCAAAATTTGAAACTTATGATAATTTAGCCATACAAAAAATCAAATGAGGGAAGAGCAGTGACGACAGCAGCATTTGTGACATGTGATTTACTAGATGACAATTCAGATAAAGCCTTATACGTAGTCACACCATGTCTTGATGGCAAGTTTTTCAAGAGCTACGGCGCACGTAAAACCTTTGGTGGACAGATCGTGACCGTGAAATGCTTTGAAGATAATTCGCGTGTAAAAGAATTGTTGGCAACGGATGGTACAGGCAAAGTATTGGTGGTTGATGGTGGCGCGTCTATGCGCTGTGCGTTAATGGGAGACTTGATTGCCGAGTCTGCGGTAAAAAACCATTGGAACGGTGTGATTATCTATGGTTGCGTACGTGACGTGGATGCGATTGCTGAATTAGATTTAGGTGTACATGCCTTGGCTGCAATCCCACAAAAGAGCAATCGTAAAGGCGTAGGCGAAGTTGATATTCCGCTACATTTTGGTGGGGTAACTTTTAAGTCGGGTGAATATGTTTATGCAGATAACAATGGCATTATTCTATCTGCGGAAAAATTAGTAGATTAATCGTGAATATTACAGCTGCTTAACATAAATCCAATCTGAATTGAAGGTAGATGTGTGATATGTGTGCCTTCAGTCATAAAATAACAATGAGGATGAACCGATGTTGACCCATCAAATAAAAGTGGTACAAGCACTTGCCTCTGCACTCACGGAAGGTGGACGTGGTACCACAGGTACGCCATTCCCTAAACAGCCTAAACAAGCATTGAAGCTTTATGAGTACGAAGGCTCGCCATTTTGTCGCCGTGTGCGTGAAGTGCTCACGTTGCTCAACTTAGATTATGAGGTTTATCCTTGTCCTCGTGGGGGAAAACGATTCCGACCGATCGTGAAAGAACTGGGTGGGAAACTACAATTTCCGTTTTTAGTCGATGAAAATACAGGCGATCGACTTTATGAATCACAGGATATTATTCATCACTTGTTTAAGCATTATGGTAAGACAGGTACGACACCAAAAAAATATGCACATTATCCTAAAATTCCAGTTCTAGCTGTTGCAGGTACAGTCATCAACGGTTTACGCGGTGGTATGGCAAACTCAGGCAATCAAGCGCGTACAGCACCGACGCAGCTACTTGAATTGTGGGGCTTTGAAGCAAGTCCTTATACGCGAATTGTGCGTGGTGTGTTAACAGAGCTGGAATTGCCTTTTATTTTTCATAATGTCGCCAAAGAGCGCTGGCAAGATCAAGGTCTCGCAAAACTGCGATTAAAGCCCGGAAAATATGTACCACTGCAAGGTGGAAAGCGTGAACAAGTACTCAAAGTCATGGGTGATAATATTCAAGTGCCTTATTTGGTTGATGCCAATACAGGGACTTCATTATTTGAATCCGAGGATATTGTGAAATATCTCAAAAAACAGTATGGCGAATGAAAAACCGTATGTAAGAAAGATGAAATTTTGCAGCGCGTCTTTTAATATTGAAAGACGTTCTGCGCGATATCAAGTTGAAAATTAAAAAAATCGATGAAAATAAGTAACATAAAGCATGATTTATCCTGATAATTTGATTATATTTTAGTCTTTGAGCATTTTATTTTTATTTTGGGGAGTGCACATGACGGCACATGATGCGGTATTGCCTGTACCTGTACTGATTATTGAAGATGATCATGTGATCCAAACACGGTTAAAACTCATTTTGACTCAGCTCGGTTATCACCCAGACACATTAGTGTTTGCAAGTCATGTCTTTGAGGCGAAGCAAATTCTAGCACAACAACAATTCTCTCTCGCGCTGATTGATCTGGGCTTACCTGATGGAAGTGGTATTTCAATTATTGAACATATCCGCGAGCAAGATCATCCGACTTTAATTTTGGTGATTTCCGCATGGAGTACGCAAGACAGCCTATTTACCGCTATTAAGGCAGGTGCGACGGGCTATGTGCTTAAAGAACGTGATGATACGGAAGTCACGCTCGCGATTCGCAGTATTCTACGTGGAGGCGCACCGATTGATCCTTTTATTGCACAAGCCATTTTAAAACAAATTGCGCAAGATCCAGAGCAAGTAGATGTTAAAGCAGAAAAAATCAATCCTGATCAGGAGGTCTTAACGGCACGAGAAAAAGAAATTTTGACCTTGGTCTCACAAGGTTTGAGTAATCGTGAGATTGCTGATCAACTGTTTCTGTCACGCTATACCGTTGAAAGTCATATTAAGCATCTTTATCGAAAACTTGCGGTTTCAAAACGGACCAAAGCAGTGAGCACAGCGCGCTCATTGGGTATTTTGTAGTGCAATGCTTGGCTCGGTGCTTGAAGTGGGTAAGCTTCGTTGTATTTGGCTGCATATGTGCTCAGGTTATTGCCGTACAAAGCTACGATATTAATGCGCAATGTCGGGTAGATGTCACAGAAGTGGCAAAGGTGAAAACTGAAGATAATAGCAAGATCCCGACAACAGGTTGGGAGCCGACACAGCTGCCAGATAATTGGTCGAAGTCTTGGTCAGGCTATAATGGCGCAGCATGGTATAAAATTCATTGGCACTTGGCTTGCCAAAATCAACATTCGATTACAGAACCGATCGCTTTTTCGATAGATTATATCAATAGTGCTGGGGCAACATTTCTGAATGGCGATCTGCTTTGGTCAGATCGTCATTTACAAGAACCGCTGTCTAAAAGTTGGAATGTGCCGCGTTATTGGATTTTCCCCATCAGTAGCCTAAAGCCGGGGAATAATGAAATTTTGATCTATGTCACGGGTTATCATTATCAAAAAGCAGGTTTAGGTAAAATTGAATTTAATAACTTGCTGAATAATAACGAAAAGCACTTAAAGAAAGTGTGGGATCGACGTACCTTATTTCAAATTAATTTAATATTATCGGGTACGATTGGCGTTATTTGTTTGGTGATTTGGCTGTTCCGCCGTAGTGAAACCACATTTGGTTGGTTCTCTTTAAGCTGTTTATTATGGATTTTATTTGTCTCTAATTTACTGAGTACTGAAAACTTCCCATTTTCGTCATCTCTTTGGGCAAGTAAGGTCAATGGTATTTTTTTCGCAGCTTATATTCATTGTTTTATCATTTATCTGTTTCGTTTTATTCATCAACAAAATAAAAAGCTTGAACACACGTTTTGGGGCATTCTACTGTTATTGAGTGTGGCTTTGCTGCTCAGTTCAATTGATGTTTTAGCCATTTTACTGAGTTTTGTTTTTGCGCTGTATATTTTACTTTTTGTATTGATGGTGGCTTATGTCAGCTATAGCGCAGTAAAAACGAAAAATGGTGAATTCTTATTTTTAGCCATTTGTCTTTTAAGTATTTTATTTTTTATCTCCATCGATATTTATACTTATAACCAAGATGGTGCGAGTGAATCTTCGCTGTTGTCTCCTTATACATCGCCTGTCATTACAGCTTTTGTCGTCCTAATTTTAGGTTTTAGATTGAATAAAAATTTGCTGAAAATTGAGAGATTTAATCAACATCTGACTGAAAAAATACAAATGGTCAGCCAAGATTTAAAGCAAAGTTTAGACGAAAAACATCAGCTTGAAATTGATAATGTGCGCTTGCAAGAGCGTATTCATTTATCCCATGAACTCCATGATGGTTTAGGCGCATCTTTGGTTCGTTCGATGGTTTTAGTCGATCAAAGTGCGGATCAGATTCCCAATAAACATGTGCTTTCTATGTTGAAAGTACTGCGAGATGATTTACGTCAAATTATTGACAGTGGTTCATCGCTGAATACCAAGGTGCCAGAAACGCCAATTTTTTGGATTGCACCGGTCCGTTATCGCTTTATGCAGTTAATGGAAGATTTAGACATAGACGTGAAATGGGATTTTCCACAACATTGGGCGAAAGTACCGACAGCCATTCAATGTTTGAGCCTGATTCGCATTGTAGAAGAAGGCTTAACCAATGTGATTAAACATAGCCAAGCGACTCAAGTAAAAGTGAGCTTAGCTTATGTATCAGAACATGCATTAGCACTAATTGTTGAAGATAATGGTGTGGGCTTTGATATTGAAAGTGTGCAGCAACATGGTTTGAGCATTGGTATGCGCAGTATGCATTTACGAATGGAGAAAATGGGCGGCAGCTTGAACATTGAATCACGTAAAGGCTGTACGCGCATTCAAGCGATTATTGAGTTGACTTGAGCGGGTTTTATTGAGTGAAAAAAGAGGATCATCGGATCCTCTTTTTTAATACGTTGATTATTCTTCTTCAGCAGGTGGCACCAGCATAATTACCGAATCATTTAATAAGGCTGCCATATCTTCAAGAATATCTTCATCTGCAAAGTTTTCATCAAACAGAATATCTTGACCATCGGCAATTTGTTTAAGCGATTGAGTAAATTGTTCTGAAATACAAATTCCTTCACCATTTGCCCAGAACATGATTTCATCATCTTCTTCGGTATAAAGTAGGCGAGAGGCAGGCTCAAGCATGATGCGATAACCTTGATCAATCGCCTCCATCAAGTCGCCTGTACCAATTTCTTCAGCTTCAGGAATATTTTCAGGGTACTTCGGCTCAGACATCAAACTCATGATGGCATCTTCAAGCACATTTGAATTGTGCAGTTGTTCCATGATTTTGGTTTTGAGATATTCAAGCTCATTGCCTGTCACTTCACCGACTTTTGAAACCTGATCACGGATGATATCTGTGAGCGGATTACGCAAGGCTTCATTGTCAGAGAATTTATCACCCACACGATCCATCATGTCGCTGACATTCGGCATGCGGAAACCAAATGAGTAGGTCAAGCAATCATCCTCTGCCACGCCGTAGTGTGAAAGACCGGGTGGTACATAGAGTAAATCACCGGGTGCAAGCACTTCATCAAAATTCACATCCATCTCTGGAAGTAATTTTAAGGGCTGACCCGCAACAAAGTCTGTTTCAGCATCGCACATTTGACCGAGTTGCCAACGGCGGTGACCATAGCCTTGTACAAGGAAGACGTCATAAAAGTCGAAGTGTTTGCCGACAGAGCCACCTTGTGGGGCATAAGACACCATAATATCATCACGACGCCACTGTGGAATAAATGGGAATTTCTTCCACATTGCTGCCAAGTCAAATGAATAATGATCAATCGCTTGTACTAAAAGCGTCCATAGCTTTGGCATTTTTTGGAAATCAGCCTTAAGTAAAGGTGATGATTTCACTGACCATTGATTTGGATCACGATCTTTTTGCTTGATTAAACGTGCAGTCACGTTTTCATCTAAGGCAAGTTCAAGAACGTCATTCGGTTCGAGAATGTTAGCAATCTCAGGAATTGCATTACGGACAAGGAGGGGTTTTTTCTGCCAATATTCAGCAAGGAATTGTTCAGCGGTGATACCGCCTAATACATCTAAAGGCTGGGACATGATAAGGACTACAATTAAATTTGGCTTATTGTCCCTTGAACAGTAGAAGCTCTGCAAGTGACAGAGCTTGAAAAGCGTGTATTTTCTTGTTGATACGGCTTACAAAAGGGTATCTTTAATAATTGAACATAACTGGTTTTAAAAAATCAGAATTTCTATTTTGGGGTTATAATTTCATTTCGTATAACAGCCATTATGTTAAATGGATGTAAAAAGGCCTCAAATTTGAGGCCTATAAATTCTTCGGTATTACACCATATATTATTCAAGAGGCAACTTGAGAATTGTGCCCTTTGCTACTGAATAAGCTTCTACATGACCAGAAATTTTTGCCTGATCATCAACATAGTGAGCATGAAAATACTCATTTGGGTGGGTTACTACACTTTCTAATTGAGGACCACTATAGATTCCAATCAATTGTCCTTGAGCATTAAGATTATTAAAAATATGCTTTTCTACATGATGTTTTTTTGTATGAGGGGCATGGCTGAATGTGTGCTCATTCATTGTCTGAGTTTTTTTACCTGTTACAACATGCCAACGTAATTCAGGATATTTCCCTTGCAGACGAAATACAAACGGTTGTTCAGTTGATAATCCTAATCGTTTTGCCTCTTTGAGAATGAATTCTTCTAATTGGGATTGATTCATATCCACGGGTAAGGAAATATCATGCCATTTCGATACTTGGCCACTTGCGAAAAGAAAGGCCTGTTCATTAGGATCATGAGGCAAGATTTTTCCTTCTAAATCACTACCTGGACTGACTAGAATTTTGCCATCAATTTGAATAATTTCACCTGTACGTCCCGCAAGTGCCCCTAGCCCCCAGGTATTTTCCTGTTGTGGTACTTCTGATAGTTTAATAGTGCCTCGATCATCACCGGTATAGATCATATGTTTAAAGTTACCGGAATGAGTAAATTTGAAAGGCATATCTGCAGCAATAGAACTAGTAGTGATTGTACTAGCAATAGCTAAGATGCTGAAAAGACGATTTAAATGATTCATTTTGATTTCAATATTTAGAGAGTATAGCTATTAGAAGAGAAACCAATAACTTAGTCAATCTGAACAAATGATTACTCAAAGTTATTATAATTTCGATATTCTGAAGTTAAGAATCTCTAAAATTAACATAATACACCTTATACGAAATGCTATTTTTTATTTCATATAAATTATGGTCTTATCATATAGTAAAAAGCCAAATCATCACCGGTTGGGCTTTTTTAATATTTTTTTCATGGTTCACGCTTACTTATTAAGCAATGTTCCACGACCTTGTTTAGAAAAAATAATTTCGATCAGTTGTATTCATCTGAGCTAAGAGAGGACTGTTTGTTGAACGATCAGATTACAATCAAAAAAAACCGAGTCATTTAACTCGGTTTTTTTTAATAAACATTAGAAAATTAAGGCACTAAAATTTTTAATTCACGCAAAATTCTACAGAGTTGAATCATCGGCATACCCATCAACGTGGTCTGGTCTTGACCGATCATTTCTTCAAATAGGCTAATGCCTAAGCTTTCACATTTAAAACTGCCGGCACAATGAAAAGGCTGTTCAATTTCAATATAACGCTCAATTTCAGGCAAGCTCAGTTTGCGGAACTTGACTTTATAATGTTCAACAAGCGTTTGTTCGAAACCCGTAGATTGGTGTTGAACACTGAGCGCGGTACTGAAATAAACAATCTTATCTGAATTGGCTTGTAACTGACGAATGGCTTTGTCTGCAGTAAGTGGCTTACCAATAAAAATATCAGGTGCACCTTCACGCCAAGCGACTTGATCAGATCCAATGACAATCGCATCGGGGTGTAAATTGGCAACATGTTGGGCTTTCTCAAAAGCCAAACGTTTTGCTAAAACATCAGCATGGTTTTCACCACGCGGAGATTCATCAATATCAGGGACGATGGTGCTATATTGCAAACGCAAACGATCCATCAGTTCTTTGCGAGTTTGGCTGCTTGAAGCCAAAATGATTTTAGGCGCGTTCATTAGACCGCATATTCCTCTAATACATGCATTGGGACATAAGCTAAAACAGCTTTGTGACAAGCTTGAAGTTTAATGGGTGGAGCAAAACCAGCCTCATAGGCATCAACCCAACGCGTCACGCAAATACACCAAAAATCACCCGGTTGCAGACCAACAAAACCCACTTCAGGAACAGGGGTAATCAAATCATTGCCTACTTTTTGAGAATAATTTAAAAATTCAGAGGTCATTTGTGCGCAAACAGTGTGCTGACCAATATCAGAGGGGGCGGTATGACAGAAACCATTACGGAAATATCCAGTGATTGGGTCAAAACAACAGCTGGCTAAAGGCTCGTCTAAAACATTTAAACGATTAAGATTTGGGTCTGGATGTATCGACATAAGTGCTGAATCTTAATGAGGCTTTTAACTATCATAACAAAACTTTAGCAATCGTCAGCTTTTCTGCAAAAGAAGCTAACCTTTTTTTGCATAATCATTTAAAATCGCCTCGTTTTGATATCTATAAAGTGAGCTCTACATGAACTTTCAGCGTATGACTGACCTAGATTTGGCAGGTAAGCGTGTTCTTATTCGTGAAGATTTAAACGTTCCTGTGAAAAATGGTGTGATTACAAGCGATGCACGTCTGCGTGCGGCTTTGCCAACAATTAAAGCTGCGGTTGCAAAAGGCGCTGCGGTGATGGTTTATTCTCACCTTGGTCGTCCAGTTGAAGGTGAGCCTAAAGCTGAACAATCGCTTGCACCTGTTGCGGCTTACTTAACTGAAGCACTCGGTCAAGAAGTTAAGTTGTTTACGGATTACTTAGATGGTGTTGAAGTAGAAGCAGGTCAAGTGGTTTTACTTGAAAACTGCCGTTTCAATGTCGGTGAAAAGAAAAATAATCCTGAACTTGCAGCAAAATATGCAGCACTTTGCGATGTGTTTGTGATGGATGCGTTTGGTACTGCGCACCGTGCAGAAGCATCTACTGAAGGCGTTGCACGCCTTGCTAAAGTGGCAGCAGCAGGTCCATTGCTTGCAGCAGAACTTGATGCGCTTGGTCGTGCACTTAAAACCCCTGAAAGCCCAATGGTGGCGATTGTTGCGGGTTCTAAAGTTTCAACGAAACTAGATGTTTTAACATCACTTTCTGATATCTGCGATCAATTGATCGTCGGTGGTGGTATTGCCAATACATTCTTGGCAGCAGCAGGTTACAACGTTGGTAAATCACTTTGCGAAAATGATTTGATCGACACAGCTAAAGCGATTGCTGCAAAAGTATCTGTTCCATTACCAACGGATGTCGTGGTTGCTGACGCGTCAGAAATTAACTTCGATGACTTCTTAGGTTCATTGGCTGCTGCAAAAGCAACTGTGAAAAAAGTTGAAGATGTTGCTGATAACGATATGATTTTGGACGTTGGGCCAGAAACAGCAAAAATGTTTGCAGAAATCTTAAAAACATCGAAAACGATTCTTTGGAATGGTCCAGTCGGTGTGTTTGAAGTAGATCAATTCGGTGAAGGTACCAAGACTTTATCTTTAGCCATTGCTGAATCGGCAGGCTTCTCGATTGCAGGTGGTGGTGACACATTGGCTGCGATTGATAAATACGAAGTGGCTGACAAAATTGGCTATATCTCTACAGGCGGTGGCGCATTCCTTGAATTCGTTGAAGGTAAAACACTTCCTGCTGTAGCGGTACTTTTAGAACGTGCCTAATGACATGATCTAAAACAAGAAGCTGGCTTTATGTCAGCTTTTTTTATGCTGAAAATAAAATTGAAATAATTTGGTCAAATGAACGTCATTAAAATGCAACACAATCGTCATAATATGATTGAGGTCAAAAGAAGAGAAATGAGTAAGAAAATGACAAAGCTAAATTCTGTGATAGCTATATTGATCAGCATAGTTGTGTTGGTTGCATGTGCTAAAAAAGACAATGCACAAAATGCTGAAGTTGAAGCATCAACTGCTGTGGTTCAAGATGTAAGTGCAGAACAACAAGCAGCAATTGATTCAATCGATCAACCTATTTTAGATGACAAAAATACCGATATTCCGAGCGAAGTTTCTAATGCAGTCGCTGATGTTGCCACAGCAGAAGTAAATGGTTCAGAAGCAGTAGCGCATTAAGTAGTGATAGAAATTTGAAAACCCACTGCAAAAGTCGTGATTTTTTACGAAATATTGTGTTTTATTGCTGAATTGCAAGGTTTGAACATGTAGAATATGGGGCATTACCTGGGAGGATATTATGGCTCTTATTTCAATGCGCCAGCTCTTGGATCACGCCGGCGAACATGCTTACGGCGTACCAGCGTTTAACGTAAACAATTTAGAACAAATGCGTGCAATTATGCTCGCAGCAGATGCAACGAATTCACCTGTAATCGTGCAAGCATCTGCAGGTGCGCGTAAATACGCAGGTGCACCATTCTTACGTCATCTTATTTTAGCTGCAATTGAAGAATGGCCGCATATTCCTGTGGTGATGCACCAAGATCATGGTACTAGCCCTGATATTTGCCAACGTTCAATTCAACTTGGCTTCTCATCAGTAATGATGGATGGTTCATTGGCTGAAGATGGTAAAACACCAACTTCTTACGAGTACAACGTTGATGTAACACGTCGTACCGTTGCGATGGCACATGCGTGTGGCGTTTCAGTTGAAGGCGAAATTGGTTGTTTGGGTAGCCTTGAAACAGGTATGGCGGGTGAAGAAGATGGCGTAGGCGCTGAAGGCGTTCTTGACCATTCTCAACTGCTTACTTCTGTTGAAGAAGCGCGTAGCTTTGTTGCAGATACCAATGTCGATGCATTGGCGATTGCGGTGGGTACTTCACACGGTGCGTACAAATTCACGCGTCCACCTACAGGTGATATTCTTGCGATTGATCGTATTAAAGAGATCCACGCAGCACTTCCAAACACCCATCTTGTGATGCACGGTTCAAGTTCAGTGCCACAAGAATGGTTGAAAGTGATCAACGAATATGGCGGTAACATCGGCGAAACTTACGGTGTTCCTGTTGAGCAATTGGTTGAAGCAATTAAACACGGTGTTCGTAAAATCAACATCGATACAGACTTGCGTTTAGCATCAACTGGCGCAATGCGTCGTTTGATGGCTGAAAAACCAAGCGAATTCGATCCACGTAAATTCTTCAGTGCAACAATTGATGCCATGAAGCAAATTTGTGTAGACCGTTATGAAGCCTTCGGTACAGCGGGTAATGCAGATAAAATTCGCCCGATTTCTTTAGAGAAAATGGTCGCGCATTACAATAAATAATTCGTGATGAATTGTTTATAGAAAAAGCCCACAATTGTTGTGGGCTTTTTCGTCACTATACGTTAAATCGTTACAATAAGAGCAAGATATGGAACTCATTTTTGCAGCCGCACTGTGTAGTGTTGCCGTTTCAATATTATTAAAATTAGCAAAACAACACGGGTTTAGCCCGATTCATTTGATTGCTTGGAATTATGCCACAGCCAGTATTTTATGTTTTTTATGGTTTAAGCCTGATTTACAGCATGTTTCATTGTCAAATACGCCGTGGTTACTGATTATTGCTTTAGGTGTTTTACTGCCGAGCGTCTTTTTACTGCTTGCTAAATCCTTACAAACCGCAGGGATCTTAAAAACAGAGATAGCACAGCGCCTATCTGTGGTGTTATCGCTTGCTGCTGCGTATTTTCTTTTTCAAGAACAGTTTAATACGTTAAAAATCTTCGGTGTAGTATTTGGTATTGCCGCAGTACTCTGTATCTTATGGTCAAATCGGGATGATGCCAGTTCATCCAATAAAGGCATGTTGTATCTTGCGGCGGTATGGCTAGGCTATGCTTGTGTTGATGTATTACTCAAATACACCACCAGTTTGGGTGTGCAATTTTCAGTGGCGCTTAATCTGATGTTTGTCTGCGCTTTTATATGCTCTATGAGTTATTTGTTTATTCAACATCATCATTTCGGCGCTGTAAAAAATATCGGTGCAGGTTTGATTTTGGGACTCTTAAATTTTGCCAATATTGCCCTCTATGTCAAAGCGCATATGCTGTTAAAAGATACACCTGCCATTGTTTTCGCAGGGATGAATATACTTGTGGTGGTATTTGGTGTGCTTGCAGGTCTGATCTTCTTTAAAGAGAAGCTAAAAACTGCAAGCAGTATCGGTTTGCTTCTTGGCGTGATTAGTATGCTTTGCTTAGCATATGCCATGTCTGCTTAACATAGGAACTTGCAAACTCTACAGGATGGCGCACAAAATCTTCAGTTTCGGCCACACCTAAAAGTAGTCCTGCATGATGGCAGTGCGGGCAATGCGGATATTTAGGCTGCTCATGTTCAATATTGTGCAAATAGGTTTTATCACAATGCGTACATTCAAATTTTAGCGGTTTAGTCAGTAGAATAGACATAGCAGACCTCATTTTTATTGTATGACTTTATCGTCATCAGAGATCATGCAAAAATTAGACCTAAATAAAGATAAAAGGGCTTTTAAAACCCTTTTATCTTCTAGATTGATTAAAGTCTTGTGATGATGTGTTGTTCGTTGAGGCGAGATTTAGGTAATTGGGCATTAAAATCATTATCGCTACGATAGCCTAAGGTGAGCAATACTGACGGGATTAAGCCTAAGTCATTCAGTCCAAACTCCTCGGTGATCAACGCTTCATCAAAACCACCAATAGGGGTAGCATCAATGTTTTCAAGACCCGCTGCCAATAATAGGTGTCCAAGTGCGATAAAAGTTTGGTTTTCAGCCCAACGTCCAATATCACCTTTTTCATTTTTATAATAATTGACATAACCGATACGGGTATTTTTTTGCGCTTCTTTGGCGGCAGCATCTTTAAAGCGACCTGCGATTTCATCTTGATTCAATAATTGTTCTAAATGCTCGTCTGTGATGTCGACTTTGGTGCAAAATAAAATCGTATGTGACGATTCGAGTACTTTTGGCGCATTGTATGCATATTTGCCAATCAGGGCTTTGGCAATCCGCTGTTTAGAAGCATCATGCTCCGCAATGAAAAAATGCCAAGGTTGGATATTAATAGAAGAGGGCGCGAGACGCAGTACGTCGACGAGTTTCTCAAATTGTTGTGGTGGAATTCGTTTACTCGGATCATAAGCTTTGGTCGCATAACGTGTTTGTGATGCCTTGAGTAAATCCATGACTGAACTCCAATCTTATTTTTTAAAGTTTAAAACGAATTGTGTAAATGTTGAATTGCTTCAACCTAAATGAATATTACAATAATTTTGACATGAATAAAGCTATGCTTTTGGCGGAGCTTGAATGGCTTCGTTATCTGACACACGACAAGCACTTGTGAAGTGAGAGAGGAATATTGATGGCGCAAAATTGTTTAATTCAGTTGAATATTCTGCCCTTGATTATGGGGTTACAATGCCTATTCTTTAGATCTGATTGAAAATTGTACACTCAATCATTGTTAGGCGATAAAAGCGCGCTGGTTGTTTGCTTTCTCATTAAATAGCCTGTATGGTAAGTTTAACTAAAGGTGAGTAATGTTCTCGCCATTTTATTATTTTAGCTAATTGTGATTCACTTTTACTTAAGTCGCCTACTTAAGTACATCTAAGTAACTACAGAATTATTATTCAAATCTGGTTTTATAAATCTCTTTGTTCTGTCACAAAAAGCTCATGTTATGAGTAAATATTTTGAAAATTTTAAATGAATGGTATACCGCGACTGCTGTAAATGGTTGCGAAATTGATGTTAAATTAGTTCCACTAAAACGCAAACAAAATACAATTGAAGGTTTTATTTGGGTTGATGTTGGTCAAATGATTCAACTTGAAACAGGTGAAGAATTACCGTTTAACTTAGATGGTAAAAGTTTTTACACCGGTGTGAACCAGTTGTATCGCTTAAACTAAAACAATCTGATTGATCGAAAAAGTGGCTAATATTGCCACTTTTTTAGTTTTAAATGATCGATTTTTTGATCAGGCATGATTTCTAAAATATCTGCTGAATCCTGTTTCCAGTCACCTAACACAATTCTCTTTTTATCTTTAATATCATGAATATGGGCACGATGAGTATGTCCATGAATCAGCACATCGACATCTAATAATGCGACATCAACAGCATGCTGATTAACATCCATAATGTCATAAGATTTAAACGTTTGAGATTGCATACTTTTTTTACGGAAGCCATTGGAAAGTTTTTGTCTAAACCAAAGTGGTGTGGTTTTTAGTATGCCAAGTAAAATTGGATTGCGAATAACCGATTTAAAACGTTGATAGCTGATGTCATCCGTACAAAGCGCATCGCCATGTTCAATGCGATAGCGAATGCCGTCAATATTCAGATAATCTGTATCAGGAAGTCTTTTTCCTGAAAATTGATTTAAGAACGTTTGACCCAAAGCGAAATCACGATTACCGACTTGAAAATAGATCTTGTTACCTGCATCTGTGAATTTTTTAAGTTCAGACACGATGCTATTTAACCATGTAGATTGATCATCATCACCAATCCATGCGTTAAACCAATCGCCTAAAATATAGAGTTGGGTGTTTTTATTTTGATAAGTTGCCAATAAGTCTAAAAACCCCCGAACAAGTCGAGGGTGATCAGGTGACAAATGTAAATCAGCGATAAACAAATAGGTCACTATCTTTTCCTTTTAATCTCCCTAAATCCCTCTTTACGAAAGAGGGACTTCTCCTCCCTTAGTAAAGGGAGGTTGGGAGGGATTATTATTCAGAAATGATTTTTGCAGATTCAATCACAACGTTCTCTAGTGGAACGTCAGCGTGGTAACCACGGTTGCCTGTACGAACGCTTTTGATTGCATCAACAACGTCTAGACCTTCAGTGACTTTACCAAATACTGCATAACCCCAACCTTGCGCTGTTTTACCAGTATGGTTTAGGAAAGAGTTGTTTTTCACGTTAATGAAGAACTGAGCAGAAGCAGAGTGAGGTGCTTGAGTACGTGCCATTGCAATCGTACCAACATCATTGCTTAAACCGTTGTCTGCTTCGTTTTCGATTGCATCACGCGTTGCTTTTTCTTTAAAGTTTTCATCCATGCCGCCGCCTTGGATCATGAAACCTTCAATAACGCGGTGGAAGATAACGCCATCATAAAAACCATCGCGAACGTATTCTAAGAAGTTAGCCACTGTTTTAGGTGCTTTTTCAGCGTTTAATTCAAGAACAATACGACCTTTATTGGTGTTTAATTCGACTTGAGGAAAACTCATTGTGTAATCTCCTAATCATGGACAACAGTGCCATGGATTTTTTTGAATGCGAGAAGCATAAGCAAACTGTAAACTACAAGGCAAGTAAAAACGTTACTTTCTTTGTAAAAACATCAAAATAGTATCTTATTTATGCGGCATATTTAAAAACATTTCTTGAATGCGCGCTAAAAATAGCGGCTTTAATCTGATTGTAAGGGGTATTTTCAGTATGCTTTTGACAATCCAAAACTTAGCTGTCTGAATAGAAAACAAATACAACAGTTAGCAGTTGAGAGATTGATCACCTATCGTTAAACTAATACACCTTTTATTGAAATTGATTCACCAAATGAACAGGTGATAGATTCATTAATTCTTATATTTTAACTTTAGAAGTGAATGATTGATCATGAAGCCAAATGATGTTGTGACATCTCTGCCCGAGAACCCGACCAAGAACAAAAATGCAGTCGATTCAGCGCAGCAGCAAGAACAACAGCCGGGCTTAGACTTTGTGCGCCAAGTCATTACTGAAGACTTAGAAGCGGGCCGTACGCAAAAAGTGGTGACACGTTTCCCGCCTGAGCCAAATGGTTATTTGCATATTGGTCACGTGAAAGCGATTTGCTTGAACTTTGGTATCGCACAAGAATTCGATGGTTATTGTAATCTGCGCTTTGACGATACTAATCCAGATGCGGAAGAACAAGAATACGTTGATGGTATTGCCAATGACGTTAAATGGTTAGGTTTTGAGTGGAATGATCAACCTCGCTATGCATCAAGCTATTTTGATCAACTGTATACATGGGCAATTCAGTTAATTAAACAGGGTGATGCTTATGTTGACTTACAGTCACCTGAAGAAATTCGCCTAAACCGTGGTAATTTCGTTGAGCCTGGTAAAAATTCACCTTACCGTGATGCGTCTATTGAAGAAAACCTAGCGCGTTTTGAACAAATGCGAAATGGCGAGCTGGGTGAAGGTCAAGCGGTTCTCCGTGCCAAAATTGATATGACATCACCAAATGTACATATGCGTGATCCAATTTTGTATCGTATTTTGCATTCTGAACATCATCAAACAGGCGATAAATGGAAAATTTATCCAATGTACGATTATGCGCACCCATTGTCAGATGCTATTGAAGGCGTAACACATTCACTATGTACGTTAGAGTTTGTGGATCATCGTCCATTCTATGATTGGGTGATTGCGAAAGTTCAATCTAAAGATGTGCCACGTCAGTACGAATCAAGCCGTTTGAACGTTGATTACACCATTACCTCAAAGCGTAAATTACGTAAATTGGTTGAAGGTGGTTTCGTGAATGGTTGGGATGATCCACGTATGCCAACAGTGGTGGGTATGCGCCGTCGTGGTTTCACGCCTGAAGGCTTACGTGATTTCTGTAAGCGTGTTGGAGTGACTAAAGTAGATGGCAGTATTGTCGATGTTGCAATGCTTGAATACTGCATTCGTCAGTCTTTAGAAAATACCGCAGCACGTGGTATGGCAGTGCTTGATCCAATTAAAGTGACATTAACTAACTTACCTGAAGCGATGGATCTTGTACATTCACGTCATCCAAACGTGGATATGGGTGAACGCATCATTCCATTAACCTCAGATATCTTCATTGACCGTAAAGACTTTGAAGAAGTACCACCGAAAGGCTTCAAACGTTTGATTCCGGGCGGTGAAGTACGTTTACGTCATGCCTATGTCATTAAGTGTGATGACGTGATTAAAAACGAAAATGGTGATGTGATTGAGCTGAAATGTTCAATTGACCCTGAAACGTTGGGTAAAAACCCTGAAGGTCGTAAAGTCAAAGGTGTCGTGCATTGGGTATCTGCAAGCAAAGGTATCCCTGCTGAAGTACGTATCTATGATCGTTTGTTCACTGAATCGGATCCAGAAGTGGGTGATGACTTCCTTGCTAATTTAAACCCTGAATCATTAAAAGTGGTTCAAGCGGTGATTGAGCCAGCACTGGCTGAAGCAAAACCTGAAGATCGTTTCCAATTTGAACGTGAGGGTTATTTTGTTGCCGATCAATATGATCATACAACAGCAAAACCTGTGTTTAACCGTATTCTGGATTTGAAAGACAGCTTTAAACCAGCGAAATAATCATTGACACGAAAAAGCTCAACGTTCAGTTGGGCTTTTTTTATGGAAAATAAAAAAATGATCGTACGTGATAAAAGTAATAGCTTCGGATTGTTATTTGCATGGCATGGCACGATTTTGCCAAAAGTGCTACCCGCTTTAGTGTTGGTATTTAGCCTGTCTGCGATTTTGGTTTATCTTCGGCATGCACATTTAATGAGTTTTCCGGCAGTGCCAGCCATCGGGTTTACTATCTTTGGTGTCATTCTGTCGATATTTTTAAGTTTTCGAAATAATGCATGCTATGACCGTTGGTGGGAAGGGCGCAAGCTCTGGGGTGCTTTAATCGCAACGACACGTCATTTAAGCCGTGATAGCTATGTGTTAGATGATCAAGCCCGTGAAGTGCTTTTGCAGCGTATGATGCTATTTACGCATTTATTACGTGATCGTTACGTCAAAGTTCAAACAGTATTCAACATTATCAAGACGTGACAGCATTCACTGAGCAAGATTTTCAAAGTATTCGCAATCGTGTGAATCCATCGCAATGGGTTTTAGAGCAGATCCAAAAAGATTTGGTGAGTCGTTATCGGCAGGGTGAAATCAGCGATATTATTTACCATCAATTAAATCAGCATACCGTTGCCTTGGGTAATATTCAAGCGGGATGTGATCGTATTCTATCAACACCATTGCCTTTTGCTTATTCAGTACTTTTACATCGTGCGGTGTATTCGTTTTGCTTTATCTTACCCTTTAGCTTGGAAGCAAGCCTCGGGCTTTGGGCACCCATTCTCGTGGTGTTAATTGCCTATCTGTTTTTGGGCTTAGACGAACTGAGCAGTGAATTGGAAGAGCCCTTTGGCACACAAGATAACGACCTAGCGCTCGATTCAATCGTACGTTTAATTGAGCGTGAAACCTTAAGCTCAATGGATAAAGAGATTCCTGAGTCATTGGTAGCTCAAAAAGGCTTCATTACCTAAATTATATTTTGCCACGCTCAAGCTGATATTCTAGCGATGTTTGAGCTTACTTAATTCGGGTGCGTCTTGTTGCACCTGTTCTTGGAGCTGACGATATTGATCTAAGCGCAACTTGGCTTTATCACGGAGCTTTTTCTTAATATAAAACACCAAAGCAAAGCTTGTCGTGGTTAGGGTCAAGAACAAGCTATTCATAAAGCTCATCATTGAACTGATATAACCAATAGTGGTAAGACGGTTGATCATACGGGTAACTTGAGGGCTACTTTCGACTCCAGTGATCGCCCATGTGCATAAATGTTCGCAGTTATTAATAATAAGATGGTAGTTATTTTCATGCATTCGTGAACGCATACGACGCACGACTTTACGACCTTTAAACTTTGCAGAAGCATATTCCTGAATCAGAATAGGGCGACCATTGCTAAAACGTTCAATGGACGTGATTTCAATCGGGTGCTTTTTAAAGAGATGGGCAAAGCCTGAATAATGAATGACACGTCCACGTCCGGCATAAATCCCATGATGGGTATAACCGAAATGTTTCACCATGAGGTGCGAACCTAAAGCAAAGCGTTGAGTGTGTTGCATAGACCTGCGTAAAATCATTGGCTAGCTGTGAAATGTGCGATAAGTGTAACGTTTTTTTTAGTTTTTAGCGATATCGCTGTTTAAATCATCAGGGTGGGAAAGGGGTGTATTAGATGAAAATGCGACTTAAATTAGCCTAAGTTTGAAATATACATCATTGGAAATACGATCAGAGACAAAGTGCTGTTTATGTGTGCTCAATAAAAAAGCATTTGTAAAAACAAATGCTTTTTTTGAAACTCAGATGCTGACTTATTGAAGCGGTAAGTGTTGAAGTTCATTCAACTCTTTACGGCTATAGCCACGAGATGCCAAAACCTTTTTGATGCCGACAATCATATCTTCATCAGTGGCTTTCGCCAACGCTTCTAAAAGCTGCTCATTCGACTTGCAGCAGCAGTCATTTTCGACACAAGCAATTTGATTCTTATGTCCGTTTTGTTGTTCGTTTGAGAACAATTTCTGCCAAAAACTCATAGAGCCTTCATACACAACCTAATCTAGGTTGAAATATAGCCAATTCTATAAATAAAGCAATATAGCGAATGTGATAAAAGCAGCACTTGATGTTGAGATTTTCCGATTGAGCATACGAAGTCAAACGATATTATAGTCAGCTGAGTATCTTGTATTTTTATAAGTGTATTATTTTAAAGGGAAATAAAAAGGAGCGAATGATCGCTCCTGAATGTTTCAATTTAATGTCTTGAAATAAATTGTTTAAATCTTTTCAAGTAAAACACCCGATTCCACATGATGGGTATAAGGGAATTGGTCAAACATCGCAAACTTGGTGATTTTATGGGTTTGACTTAATGTTTGTAGGTTGTCGTAAAGCGTATCGGGATTGCATGAAATATACAAAATACGCTCGAAACGTTGTAGTAGTTTCAATGTTGCGTCATCAATACCAGCGCGCGGCGGATCAACAAATACCGTATCAAACTCATAGCTGGTTAGATCAATATTGGCTTCTTGCAAACGACGGAATTCACGTTCGCCGTTGTATGCTTGCGTGAATTCTTCAGCAGACAAACGCGCCACTTGAATATTATCGATATTATTTTTTTCAATATTCCACTGTGCTGCATATACCGAAGATTTTGCGAGTTCGGTGGCTAACACACGACGGAATTTAGTTGAAAGTGGTAGAGTAAAGTTACCATTACCACAATACAGCTCAAGTAAGTCTTTGTCAGATTGGGTTGCAGCTGTACATGCCCATTCCAACATTTTTTGGCAAACTTCAGCATTGGGTTGGGTAAAACTGCTTTCAATTTGTTGGTATTGATATTTTGTATCAAAAACTTGTAATTCTTCGACAACGTATTCGTCAGAAACCACAAATTTCTTACCACGGCTACGACCAATCAATTTGATATTCAATTGTTCAGCCAAAGCTTTTGCTGCAGGCTCCCAACTTTCATCTAAGTGACGATGGTAAATCAGGGATACGAGCATTTCGCCTTTTAACGTCGCTAAGAAATGCACTTCAAATAAACGTGCACCAAGCAAAGAGTCGGCTTTAAATGCGCTTAATAGTTTTGGCATTAATGCATTAATACTTTTATCTGCAACGGGGAATTCATCAATGCGGATGACTTTTTTATTGTTATCAGCATCACGTTCAAACATGGCATAGAACAGATCATCTTCAGTATGCCAAATACGGAACTCTGCACGCATACGATAATAGTTTTCAGGAGACTCGAAAACTTCAAGGGCAGGAGGATTAAATTCGGCAAATTGGGCAGAAATGCGTTCAACTTTGGCATCAAGTTGTTGCTGATAAGATGAAGTCATATGCAGTAAAAATCGCAAGTATTTTAAAGCTCAAATGGTAGCAAAAAATTGCTGTTCTGCCTAAGACTATTCAACATCTCAGCCCTGAAAACCCCATAAAAAAGGTCAAATCTTCTGAGGAGCAAGATTTGACCTATAACAGTAAAAGTTAGAGCTTAAAAAAGTAAAGTTTATGAGCCTGACATTGTCATGAGGCTTGCATTACCACCAGCTGCAGCAGTATTAATGCTAATGGCGCGTTCAATGACAAAACGTTCGACCGGAATTTGATAATCCCCCGATGTCATATGTGTAATGCCAATAATTGCACCTTGGCGCGCAGCAATGCGTTGCTGTAAATCAAGCAATTCAATCTCATTGCCATGATGCAGTACTGCATCAAACTCACCTTGCTCGATGCTTGTTACAACTTTGATCTGATTGATCACAGTGGTAGGCATGCTGTCTAAATGCTTTAAGATAAAACTATTTTCCGCGAGGACTACAGGATGACTCCCGATCGATAAAATCGCGAACAGTTGCTGCGCTTGATCTGCATCATTTTTGGCAAGGGACAGGATATTTTCTCGCGGCAAGATGACGTATTGATTATCTTCACCCGTTGGACCTATTAAGCTGAAACGTTGACCTGAGGCAATCGGATGTGTTTCAGTTAACTTGATACTTGGAAAATATTGACTCACCCATGCTTTAAATGCCTCAGCAACAGGATTGATTTGTAAATTTTGTGCAGGTTGAACAGCATAAGGTACAGCTAATTTTTTTTCAGACACATGATGCATTAAACGGTATAAATACAGTGGTCCACCCGCTTTTGGTCCTGTGCCAGATAGACCTTCACCACCAAAGGGTTGTACGCCAACCACTGCACCAACAATATTGCGGTTAATATAGAGGTTACCAACATGTGCCTTAGTCATGACCTTATGTATAGTTTCATCAATCCGGGTATGTAAACCCATGGTTAGACCATAACCTTTATGATTAATATGTTCCAAGAGTTGTTCGAGTTCCCCAGATTTGTATTTGATTAAATGGAGCACAGGACCAAATACTTCACGTTCAAGATCGTTCAGATTGGGTAGTTCAATCAGCGTAGGTGGAATAAACGTCCCCTGATTCAAATTGTATGAATCTTGATTGAACATGAGTTGGTATACTCGATGACCTTTTTGTTTCATCCGATCAATATGTCGTTGAATATTTTGCTTTGCTTCAAAATCAATGACAGGACCGATATCGGTACATAGTAAGCTAGGATCGCCTACACGTAATTGCTGCATCGCACCGACTAACATGCTGCGAAGCACTTCAAAATTATCTTCTTGCACGCAAAGTACACGGAGTGCTGAACAGCGTTGACCTGCGCTGTCAAAGGCCGAGTTGATCACATCTAACACCACTTGTTCGGTCAATGCTGAAGAATCCACAATCATGGCATTTTGGCCACCCGTTTCTGCGATCAGAGTCACACTTTCACCAAACTGATTCAAACGTTGTGAGACAGTTTTTTGCAAAATTTTTGCAACTTCAGTAGAGCCAGTAAACATGATGCCTTGAATACGCGAATCTTGACTCAGCTGTGCACCAATAGTTTCACCTTGACCCGGTAAAAGCTGCAGTACATCTTTTGGAATACCTGCTTCCCATAATATTTGTACCGCTTGTGCCGCAATGAGTGGGGTTTGCTCGGCAGGTTTAGCAATGACGGTATTGCCTGCGACCAAAGCTGCTGAAATTTGTCCAGTAAAAATGGCAAGTGGAAAATTCCATGGACTAATACAAAGGACAGTACCTAAAGGCTTAATATTGACATCGTGAGCCAAATCGAGCATTTGTCCAGCATAGTACCGCAAGAAATCAATTGCTTCTCGAACCTCAGCAATCGTGTTGGCATAGGTTTTACCTGCTTCACGGGACAGTAACACCATCAGTGGAAAAAGACGCTGTTGCATGAGATCCGCAGCTTTATTTAAGTAAGCTGCACGTTGGTCTTTCGGTAAATTTGCCCAAAGCGATTGTGCTTTGACAGCATCTTGAAGTACGGTTTCTACTTGTTCCGCCGTTGTTTCATAGACAACGCCTACAATATCGTTGTGTCGAGACGGATTGATAATATGTATTGGCTGACTTGTATTGATCTGACTAAATGATGCACCCATGGCAGCCGCTTCAAATTGAGTATTACTCAATTCCACTGCGACTTTATTTAGCGCGATTAAATCGGTGTCATTGGCAAGATCAATTCCGGCTGAGTTAGGACGTAAATCACCATATAAATCTTCAGGATAGGGGATATTCGGATGTTTTGCGCCAATGACTTTATCTTGTTGTGAATGATGCAAAATGGTTTCGCGTGGATTTTCGATCAAGTCTTCAATTTTTAACGCTTTATCGGCAATGCGATTGACGAAAGATGTATTTGCGCCGTTTTCGAGTAAGCGACGAACGAGATAGGCGAGTAGTGTTTCATGGTTACCCACTGGCGCGTAAATGCGACATGGAATACCTAATTTATGCTGTGCTACATCTCCAACGATATTCTCATAAAGTGGTTCACCCATACCATGTAGGCATTGGAATTCATATTGACCTGCATAATATTGAGCAGGATTGGCAAGTTGATAAATTGTTGCCACAGTTTGCGCATTATGGGTGGCAAATTGTGGGTAAATATAATCAGGTTCAGCCAATAATTTGCGTGCGCAAGCAATGTAAGACAAATCGGTATGCACTTTGCGAGTGAATACAGGATAATTTGTCATACCATCAATTTGTGCTTTTTTAATTTCACTATCCCAATACGCACCTTTGACCAAACGAATCATCAGGCGCTTATGACTGCGTTTCGCTAAATCAATAATGTAATCAACCACATAAAAACAACGTTTTTGGTAGGCCTGAATGACAAAGCCGATCCCTTTCCATTGCTTCAATTGAGGCTCAAAACAGAGGCGTTCGAGTAATTCGAGCGAAATTTCTAAACGATCGCTTTCTTCAGCATCAATATTTAAACCAATATTATATTGCTGTGCGAGTACCGCAAGCTGCAATACTTTGGCATATAACTCGTTATGTACTCGATCCATTTGCGAGCGTTGATAACGTGGGTGCAGTGCTGATAATTTAATTGAAATGCCTGGGCCTTCATAAACATCTTGATCCGTTGATGCTTTACCAATGGCATGAATCGCATCTTGATAATCTTGGTAGTAGCGTTCGGCATCATGTTCGGTTAGTGCGGCTTCACCAAGCATGTCATAAGAATAGCGGAAGCCTTTATCTTCAAGATGTTCAGCATTCTTCAGTGCTTCATTAATTGTTTCACCTGTTACAAATTGCTCACCCATCATCCGCATTGCCATATCGACCGCTTTACGAATAATACCGCGACCACTGCGCGCCAAAAGCCCAGTTAGTAAGCTTGATAAGCTTTTCTGCTGCGGTGTTTCCATCAATTTTCCGGTCAGCATTAAGCCCCATGCTGCAGCATTCACAAACATCAGTTGGCTTTGACCCAAATGATCTTTCCAATTGCCTTGGTTGATTTTATCTCGAATGAGTAGATCACGGGTTGCAGTATCGGGAATACGTAGTAGTGCTTCAGCCAAGCACATTAGTGCAATCCCTTCCTGAGATGACAAGGAAAATTCTTGTAATAGACCTTGCACGACGCCACTTTTACCATGTCCGCCTTTACGTTCGCGTAAAGAGTGTGCTAATTGAAAAGCAATGGTTTGAATTTTCTCGGTCATTTCAGCCGATATTTTACTATGTGCTAATAAATGATCAACGCACTCAGATTCATCGCTCCGCCATGCTGAATTGATATGGTGTTCATACGTGTTTTTATGCTTAAAGTCAGCAATGTGCTGTGAAGAAGGGGTTGCATCCAAAGCAGAAGCTTGGCTAAGTGTGGTTGGCATAGTGACTTCCTGTACTGCGTCAATCATTTCTTTAACTTAAGTGAGTTTTAAACTATAATCACAAAAAAATTGACGAATAACTCACTATAGTTCAGCTTAATTTTAGAGAATAATTCAAATGAATAGCCATTTTTTCAGTCTCGACCGCATAGATTTGCGTATTCTCGATTTGCTTCAAACTGAATCGAAAATTTCCAATATTAAACTTGCTGAAATGGTGAATTTATCGCCTACAGCAGTCCTTGCACGGGTGCAAAAACTGACCAAGGAAGGTTTTATTTTGGGCTATGAAGCACGGCTCAACCCTACTAAGTTGAATAATGCATTTGTAGTATTTGTTGAGATTTTGCTAGATAAGACCACCCCCAATGTTTTGGAGGAGTTTTCAGAGGCAGTACAGCACATACCTGAGATTGTGGAATGTCATATGATTAGTGGTGGCTTTGATTTTGTTGTGAAAATTCGCTGTGCCAATATGGATGAATTTCGGAAAATTTCAGGTGATATCTTGTGGCAGTTGCCGGGAGTGAAGGAAACGCGGAGTTATCCTGTGATGGAAGTGATTAAAGAGACCCAAAAAATTAAGCTCAAAATGCCTGTAAAAAAATAACAGCAAGAAAAAAGGGACATTGAAATGTCCCTTTTTTATATGTGTAGCATTACTTCTTCATGTCTGCCATTTCTTTTGCATATTTTGCTTGAGCAAGTTCAAAGCGTTCAATCATCTCGTGCTGAGGTGGATGATCAAATAAACTCACTACTACAATGCTCAAACTTGCTAAAATAAAGCCCGGAATGATCTCGTAAATACCGGTATCACCCATATAATTTTTCCAAGCAATGACGGTCACAGCCCCAACAATCATGCCGATGATGGCGCCGTTCAGTGTCATACGTTTCCAAAAAAGCGATAAAATAATCAAGGGTCCAAATGCCGCGCCAAAGCCTGCCCAAGCATAGGCCACCAAGCTCAGCACTTTACTATTTGGGTTCATAGCAAGCGAAATTGCAATCAGGGCGATTACGACCACCATCCCTCGACCAACCCAAATTAATTCCTTTTGTGACGCTGTTTTTCTTACAAATGCTTTGTACAAATCTTCGGTTAGGGTGGTTGAACACACCAATAGTTGGCAGCTCAAAGTACTCATAATGGCTGCTAAAATTGCAGCCAGTACAATGCCCGCAACCCAAGGATTAAATAGAATTTTAGTTAATTCCATGAAGACCATTTCAGGGTTTTTATTGACGATTGCTGCTGCAGGTAAATCTGGATTTGCGGCAAAATAGGCAATACCAATATAACCCGCAGCCATGGCACCAGCTAAACATAAAATCATCCATGTCATGCCAATGCGGCGTGCGTTTGGAATAATTTTGACCGAGTCAGCAGCCATAAAGCGCACAAGAATATGGGGTTGTCCAAAATAGCCTAAGCCCCATGCAAAGCTTGAGATAATTGCAATAGAACTTAAGTTTTCAATCAGATTTGAAGCGTTTGGACGAGCACTCTCTAACAGAGTAGCCACATCTTGGCTGTTATCGCCAAGGGCTAAGAAAGTCATGATCGGTGTTAAAATTAATGCGAAAATCATTAAACCGGCTTGAAACGTATCCGTCCAACTAATCGCTAAAAATCCACCGATACATACGTACAAAATCGTAGCCACTGCACCAAGCCAGAGTGCTGTGGTGTAATCCCATCCAAATAGACTTTCAAATAATCGTGCACCTGCGACCATACCTGAAGCACAGTAAATTGCAAAAAACACCAAAATAACGATTGCGGACAACACGCGCAAAATTCGCTTTCGGTCTGAAAAACGACTTGTAAAATAATCTGGTAGGGTCAGGGCATTATTTTGATATTCGGTATGTGCTCGAAGTCGCCCAGCGACCAATAGCCAGTTTAGCCATGCACCAATGATCAATCCAATCGCAATCCAAACTTCAGACAGACCTGACAGATAAATTGCACCCGGAAGTCCCATGAGTAACCAGCCACTCATATCTGATGCGCCAGCTGAAAGTGCCGTGACCACACTACCAAGACTACGACCGCCTAAAATATATTCGTCAAAATTCGAGGTTGCTCGGTAAGCATATAAACCAATCGCAATCATGGCGATAATGTAAAAAATGAAGGTAATTAGGGTGGGATTGATCGTGCTCATAGGCCAAGTATCCTTAAAAATTGTAAATCATCGTCCGGGATGATTCTTGCTGATTATTCACAGGGCACTGATTCAAACACGTTTTAAAAATTACACTCTGTAACAGTTAAGCGGTTTTTATGTAGAATGAATGTAAATGGACATCATTATTCATCTCATAAAAATATTTATATAGTAGGTACAAGCCAAATATAACTTCGTATTCAAAGCGTAGGAATATTCGCTGGCGACAGATCAATATATTGAGATTTTGTATTGATGTTACACAAACTTACAAAAACAATAACAAGTGAAATTTGAATATATTTTTCCAAATTTTTCTTAAAATTGACGTATTCATTTCTATGTTGAATACAAAAGAGTAAGTTTTTAGCCTATAGCTGTAATCTCATTACACATCATGCCAAATGAGACACTATATTTATTTGATTTATACCCAACATGATTTATTTGCTAACAAACATCTTATATAGAACTGCTAGGATGGAATTGATACAAAGAGAGCTATAGAGCACCTTCGGGTTGAAGGACTGACGTTTCAATAGCGAGTACATCTGATTGCTAATATGGCGCAAGTCAAAAAAGAGACTATGCAAAATTATCCTGCTGTGGGTTTAAAGTTTTTTCATCTACACTAGTACACAATGAGCAACTGTAAAGACCCGTATGTTTGATAAAATTACCTCCCTCTTCAAAAGCAATAAACCGACACCTGCGCAGCTCTATTTAGCCGAGCATCAAATCGAATATAGTGAAGAACATGGTTTCGTCGTGGATGGTATAGAGTTGAATGCGACACTTGGCGAAAGACTTAATTTTCTGTCGAATAGACGGCTGACTAAATTTGATGATCTGCAAGCGTTGTATGCAGCAGCGATGATTATTAATGAACGAATTGATTTAGAAATTGCTACAGAACGCTATGTCGCCCGCCTTGGCAACAGCAAAGAAAATCTACTCGAATTTAAACGTATCTTAAAATTATTAAATGATTATTACCGTCAATTTATACGTGATCAAAAATGATCATCGCTTGAGCAGTCATCATTTGTCGCGCTGCGTATTTGATGCAATAAAATAACGAAGTGCAGTTGGATCATCGTGATAATATAGCCTTATGTTGTTTAAAATGAATAGCTATATCAATGTTCCAACAAGAAATTTCCCAACTCAATTTATCTAAACTAAAATCTGGCGAAAAACGCTGGTTGGGTAACCTACAAGGCTCATCGACGGCATTATTGCTTAAAGAGATTGCCAAGCAGCAAAAATGTTTATACATGATTGTCGCGCGCAATAATCAACATTTAAGCCAGTTAGAAAGCGAATTCGAGTTTTATGGGGTAAAACCGACCATTTTTCCAGATTGGGAAATTTTGCCTTACGATCGATTATCACCGCATCAAGACATTGTCTCTGAGCGATTGGCGATTTTATCAAACATGCCGAAAACAGGAGTGTTGTTGGTTTCAGCCTCGACCTTAGCGCAGCGTGTGGCACCGACCTCATGGGTATTGGGAGAACATTTTGATATCCATGTCGGGCAAAAATTCGATTTAGAGCAACAAAAGAAAAAATTGATTCAAGCGGGCTATCACTTGGTAGATACCGTTTATGATCATGGTGAATTTGCTGTACGTGGCAGTATTATTGATATTTATGCTTCAGGGCAAGCAGCACCGATTCGCATTGATCTATTTGATGATGAAATTGAAACACTGAAATTTTTTGATGCTGAAACCCAGCGCACCACTCAAACACTCGAACATTTTACCGTTTTGCCTGCACAGGAATTTCCACTCAAAGAAGGGCGTGCAACCTTCCGCGATCGTTATGCGGAATTTTTCCCCACGGCAAATCCCAAGAAAAATCCGATTTATCAAGATGTTCTTGATGGCATTGCATCACCGGGGATCGAGTTCTATTTGCCGCTATTTTTTGATGCAACGGCAATGAAAACCCAAAGTAGTCTACTATCGTACTTACCAAGTCATACCATTGTCATTACAGATAAGTCCTTAGAAGAGGGATTAAACCAATTTTGGGCGGATGTAGAACGCCGTTATGACGATCGTCGTTATAATGTTGATCAGCCCATTGTTGCACCTGATGCGTTATTTTTATCGACCCATCAAATTTTAGAACAACTCAATCATTTTGGGCGTTTTATTGCAGCGCAAGAGCCATTTGAGCCTAAAGCAGGCGTGATTAATTTAAATGCCGATGTTCCACCCCGTTTAGCGGTCGACCCAAAACAAGAAAAGCCATTTGCACTCGTTAAACAATATATTGATGCAGCCAATCATCCGGTCTTATTGGTGGCTGAAAGTGCAGGTCGCCGTGAAACACTAAAAGACGCATTGCGTTCAAGTTTGGGTGACATTCCAACCGTTGATAGTTTTGATGATTTTATTGAGTCTTTGCATGCGATTGCGATCACCAATGCACCTTTGGATCGCGGTTTAGAACTCAAAGACAAACTGAGTATCATTTCTGAAAATCAGCTCTATGAGCATCGCGTGGTGCAGCGCCGTCGTAAACGTCAGCAAGAAGTCTCTGAAGAGTTCTTGGTGCGTAGCTTAACGGAACTGTCTATTGGCGCGCCTGTGGTACATATCGATTATGGTGTGGGGCGTTATGCGGGCTTAATTACTTTAAGTATTGACGATCAAGATCACGAATTTTTGCAACTTGACTATGCGGATGCGGCAAAAGTGTATGTCCCCGTGACTAATTTACATTTAATTAGTCGTTATAGCGGTGGTGATCCCGACCTAGCGCCATTACATAAACTCGGCACGGATGCATGGTCAAAAGCGAAGCGTAAGGCTTTAGAACAAATTCATGATGTTGCAGCTGAGCTGTTGCATATTCAGGCACGTCGTGCGGCAAAACCAGGGATTCATTTTGAGCTTGATCAATCCTTGTATATGCAGTTTGCCAGTGGCTTTGCTTATGAGGAAACGCTCGATCAAGCCAATGCCATTGAAGCCACACTCTATGATATGCGACAAGCTAAACCGATGGATCGCTTGGTTTGTGGTGATGTCGGCTTTGGTAAGACTGAAGTTGCGATGCGTGCGGCTTTTGTCGCTGTACAAAATAATCGCCAAGTGGCGGTGTTAGTGCCGACCACTTTGCTTGCCCAACAGCACTATGAATCTTTTAAAGATCGTTTTGCCGATTGGCCTGTACGCATTGAAGTACTATCGCGTTTTGGTTCATCGAAAACCCATACCAAAACGATTGATGATTTAGCCGATGGTAAAGTCGATATTGTGATTGGTACACATAAAATTCTGCAAGAAAATATCAAATTTAATAATCTTGGTTTGATGATTGTTGATGAAGAACATCGCTTCGGGGTACGTGACAAAGAACGGATTAAAGCCTTGCGTGCGGATGTTGATATGCTGACGCTCACGGCGACACCGATTCCACGTACCTTAAATATGGCATTTAGTGGGATGCGTGATTTATCGATTATTGCCACACCACCTGCACGTCGTCTAGCCGTCAAAACCTTCGTACAGGAGCAAACTGGCGATTCGGTTAAAGAAGCGATTCTACGAGAATTACTGCGTGGTGGTCAGGTGTATTTCCTGCATAACGATGTCGATACGATTGAACGTACTGCGGAAAATTTACGCGAACTTGTGCCTGAAGCACGTGTTGCAGTCGCACATGGACAAATGCGGGAACGTGAACTCGAGCAAGTCATGCAGCAGTTCTATCATAAAGAATATAACGTTTTAGTCTGTTCAACCATTATTGAAACAGGGATCGATGTACCGAGTGCCAATACCATTATTATCGAACGGGCAGATAAATTGGGCTTGGCGCAGCTTCATCAATTACGTGGTCGTGTCGGTCGTTCGCATCATCAAGCCTATGCTTATTTATTGGTTCCCTCTATTAAGGGTTTAAAAGGCGATGCCGAAAAGCGCTTAGATGCCATTCAACGTGCTTCTAATTTGGGTGCGGGTTTTATGCTTGCCACCGAAGATTTAGAAATTCGTGGTGCCGGTGAATTATTGGGTGAGCAGCAAAGTGGTTCTATGCAAGCGATTGGTTATAGCTTGTATATGGAAATGCTTGAAAAAGCCACTAAAGCGATTCAAAAAGGTAAAACCCCGAACTTCGATGCGCCGCTTTCATTGACTGCCGAAATTAACTTACATATGCCAGCACTTATTCCAGATGATTACTTGGGTGATGTGCATCAACGCTTATTGTTCTATAAGCGTATTAGTAATACTGATAGCCGAGATAAACTCGATAATATTCGCATGGAATTGATTGATCGCTTTGGTATTCCACCACAATCAGTGAAACAACTCTTTGCGGTACATCAAATCCGTTTGAAAGCGGAGCAGTTGGGTATCACCAAAGTTGATATTAGTCAGCAAGGCGGACATATTGAATTTGCACCAGATACTCCGGTTCAAGCGGTGACCATTATTCAAATGATGCAGAAACATCCGACCTATTTCCGTATGAACGGTGGGCAGCGTTTGAAAATTATGGTCATGCTTGAGGATTACGAAAAACGCATACAGTTTATTCAAGATTTATTAGATAGTCTGTTGAAAGAATTGCACTAATTGTCATTAGACTATGAGTGTAAAGTTCATTCGCCTAAAGCGATTAAAGTCTTTCTTTTGAGAGGAAAGAAAGGCTTGATTAATTTAGGCGATTGGGTAAAGTCTTAATTGTGACAGAGATCAAAACAATAAATACAAATTTGTATTTAAACACATTGCTTCCAATATTCAGCCTGTGTTGTATATGGTAGTATTAGCCATCATTCTAATTTTGCATCATTTATAAAGATATGTTTAGTTTGCATCCACAACTTGCTCAAGATACTTTTTTTGTAGGCGACTTTCCTTTATCCACATGTCGTTTGATGAATGATATGCAATTCCCTTGGCTGATTTTGGTTCCTCGTGTGCCAGGCGCCACCGAGTTATATGAATTAAGTCAAGCCGACCAAGAACAATTCTTGCGTGAATCAAGTTGGTTATCAAGTCAACTTTCTCGCGTATTCCGTGCAGATAAAATGAACGTTGCTGCACTTGGTAATATGGTACCGCAATTGCATTTCCATCACGTGGTTCGTTACCAAAATGACGTGATGTGGCCAAAACCTGTTTGGGGTACACCTGCTGTTCCGTATAGCAGCGAAGTATTGGCACATATGCGTCAAACCTTGATGTTGGCGTTACGTGGTCAAGGAGATATGCCATTTGACTGGCGTATGGATTAAGATCCACTTTAGACCGTTGGCTATGTACTGCTCAGGAGTAAGTAAGTGCAAATAGACGACTGGATTCATAAAGAACCGAAGCATTTTGAATATTTCCATCGCATGATGGGATATATCATGCTGTCTTTAGTGATTGTCGTCTATCATTACACTGAAGCTGACACCCAGTATCAAATTTTTGTTCCTTTCTTTCTCCTGTTTATTTTACTGATTACGCCACGTCTTTCTCGTGAACTGATTTATCGCTATAGCCAAAGACGAAAACGTAATGTCTTCTTTATGTTGGATATTACGGTCATTGCTGTGATTTTATCGGCAGTTCACTTGAATTTGGTGCTGTCATTGTTGGGCTTGGCAGCATTACTTTATACCGCGATCAGTAATAAAATTTCATTTCTAATGGTCGCCTTAGCAACCCTCATCGGGATTGCTATTTTTTATGTCTGTAATATTTTTATCTTTGGTTTTGGTGAGTATTTCGCGTCCACAAATAATGAATTAACCGTACTGGGTTTTTTATGTTTGTTTACCTATTTTGGGGTGGGCAATTTTTATCAAAGCAGTCGCGTGCATTTTATATCACAGCAAAAGAAATATTATTACGACCAAATGAATCGTTATATGGAGTTTGCCAATCAACTGAGTCGTTATGCACCACAGCAATTGTGGCAGTCGATTATGAAAGGCGAATCTGAAGCGAAAATTGAATATAAACGTAAAAAACTCACCGTTTTCTTCTCGGATATTCAAGGTTTTACCGAACTTTCAGAAACTTTAATTCCCGACGATTTGGCGTATTTACTCAATGACTATTTAAGTCATATGACCGAAATTGCCAAAAAATATGAAGCAACCGTAGATAAATTCATGGGTGATGCGATTTTGGTGTTTTTTGGTGACCCACATAGCCAAGGGGTCGAGCAAGATGCAAAAAGCTGTATGGAAATGGCGATTGCTATGCGTCAGCAAATGAAATTATTGCGCGAACGATGGGTCAAGATGGGTTATCCGCCGTTGCATATTCGTATGGGAATTTCAACAGGTTATTGCCACGTAGGGAACTATGGGGCGAATCATCGTATGGCGTATACCATTGTTGGTCGTGATGCAAACTTGGCGGCACGCTTACAAAGTGCAGCAGAAGTGGATGAAATTCTGATTTCTGAAGATACCCATAATTTAATTAAAAATGATTATTTATGTGCACCGAAAGCACCGATTTACTTAAAAGGAATTAAGCAACCTGTCCGCTCATGGCAAGTGATGGAAAAATATAGTTCACGTAAAATGGATTATCAGCGTTGGTTTGATTATGAATATAAAGGCTTCCATCTATTGCTCAATTTAGATGAAGTACAAAACTTTGAATATCCTGAACTGCTGCATGTGCTTGAAAAAATGACACAGCGTATTCAAACGCAACAACAATTGACCAATGCGGAAGGGATTGTAAAACTCAATATCGAAGATGAAGTCATTCAAATTGAACCGGTAGAAGTCAAAGAAACTCAGGCTGAAAAATCAAATGTGATGTAAATAAAGTTAATCTAAAAAAACCACGCATTGGCGTGGTTTTTTCGTTATAACATTCAGCTTAGTGATTTTCAGAAGCATGATTAATCGTGTACTTCGGAATTTCAACTTCTAGGTCTTCATTAACCAATTTGACTTGGCAAGACAGGCGAGAGTCGGGTTCTAAGCCCCAAGCACGATCAAGTAAGTCAGCTTCTACGTCGTTCATTTCATCTAGACTATCAAAGCCTTTACGTACAACGACATGGCAAGTTGTACATGCAGCTGACATATCACAGGCATGTTCAATTTTGATGCCATTGTTAAGTAAGCTTTCGCATAAATTGGCATTTGGCTCAACTTCAAACTCAGCGCCTTCAGGGCAAATTTGCGCATGTGGAAGAACTTTAATACGTGGCATAATCTTTACCTTAAATTAATTTGAGTTTGACCAGTCATCAAGCTTAGTGCCTTTCAATGCGGCATCAATGTGCTGATTCATACGTGCTGCGGCAAATGCATCACTGTGTATTTTAAGCTGTTCGATGGCAGATTCAATGCTTTTGATGTCTGAGCCTTGAAGCTCATTTTCAAGTTGTGCTTGTGCAGACTGTAATTTTTGCAATTGATCAGCAGATAAAAGCTGAGCATCCACTTTTAATGCTTGTACCAAGGCTTCAAGTTCGCGTTTTGCTTCAACTTTGGTTTCATTGAGGTGACGAAGATTTTTATCTTCTTCCGCAAATTTATAACCTTCAATTAACAAACGCTCAGTATCTGCATCAGACAAGCCATACGATGGCTTAATATCGATTTGCGCACTGACACCTGATGTGGTTTCTTTGGCAGAAACAGTGAGTAAACCATCTGCATCAACTTGATAAGTCACTTCAATGCGAGCTTGACCCGCAGTCATTGGCGGAATGCCACGCAATACAAAACGACCCAAGCTACGACAATGTTCAACCAAGTCACGTTCACCTTGGATCACGTGAATGAGCATTGCAGTTTGACCATCCTGATAAGTGGTGAATTCTTGGCGACGTGCGACAGGAATAGCGGTATTACGTGAAATTAGACGTTCCACCAAACCACCCATTGTCTCAATACCAAGCGACAGTGGAGTCACATCTAGTAATAAAGAGCCATCTGTGCTGTTACCAATGAGTTGATTCGCTGTAATGGATGCGCCAATGGCAACTACTTCATCCGGGTTGATGGTACACAGTGGTTCTTGGTTAAATACCTCACGCACCGCTTTTTGTACGGCATATGAACGTGTTGAGCCACCAACAAGTACAACGTTTTGAATATCATCCAATTCAAGCTTGGCATCACGCATTACACGTTTGCATACGCTGATGGTTTTATCTAGAGCGACTTTGATGATGTCTTCAAATGTAGCACGATCTAAATCTAAGCGATGTTCTAAGAATTGAAGCGTGGTAGATTCAGCATCGGATAAGGCTTCTTTGGCTTTACGTGCAGCGACAATGAAATGTGCATATTCAGCATCATTTAATGTCTCGATATTGAGTTGTTTTTTTGCCCATTTCAAAATCAAACGGTCAAGATCATCACCACCTAGTGCAGTGTGTCCACCCGTTGCTAAAACTTCAAAAACACCTTGGCTAAAACGTAAAATTGAAACATCAAAAGTACCGCCACCTAAGTCATAAATCACATAGTTACGATCAGTACTTAAGTTGGTTTCTTGGTCTAAACCATAAGCAACCGCAGCAGCAGTGGGCTCATTCAATAAACGTAGCACGTTCAAGCCTGCAAGCTGTGCAGCATCGCGAGTCGCTTGGCGCTGCGCTTCATCAAAATAAGCAGGTACGGTAATGACTGCACCATTCACTTCATTTTTAAGGCTGGCTTCTGCACGCACTTTCAGTTGCTTGAGTAAGTCCGCTGAAATTTCAACAGGGGTTTTACGACCTTGTGCTGTTTCAAATGCAGGCATTTCATTCGCTTCACCCACAAGTGCGTAAGGGTGTTGGAATTTAATATCGGTTGCAGAACGCCCCATGAAACGCTTCACTGAAACCACTGTATTTTTAGGGTCAGAAGTGACAAATGGCACAGCATCGTAGCCTAAAATGGTATCTTGGGCTTTATAGTGAACAATTGAAGGGAGGAGGACTCGACCTTGTTCATCATGAAGAACTTTGGCTTTACCTGAAAGAACCGTGGCAACCAAAGAGTGGGTGGTGCCTAAATCGATACCAATCGCAATGCGGTGTTCATGTGGTGCACTTGATTGACCTGGTTCTGCAATTTGCAAGAGAGCCATTGTGTTACATCCTTTGCACGTTAAATATAAATATTAAAAAGATATCTTAAAAATCGTCATCTAAATCAAAGTCATCATCATCTAAGAAGCGATCTTCTGCTTTCTCAATGTCTGCCATCACTTTGACAAAGAAACGTAATTTACGCACGGTATCGCGTGCTTCGCCCCAATCTTCATCCGTATAATCAATCTTGAACTCACGGACCAAACCATCAATCCATTGTTGAACTTCAACTTTAAGGGAGGTGAGGTGGTCAGCTGAAGTCGCATCATCTAACTGTTCACGAATTTCTAAAGCATCTTGTAAAAATTCGAAATCACTGATCGATTGATCTAGATGGTAATCTTGTTTCTTTAAAGAAAGCAAATAAGCCGCACGGCTATCCACTGCAGATAATACTTTAAATGCTTGATTAATTTCACTTGATTGAATTAATGCTTGATCTTTATCTTCGGCTTTATCTGGATGATATTGTTGCTGCAACTTTAGAAATTCAGACTTTAACGCTGCCAAATCAATATCGAGTGTGACAGGAAGATTGAACAACTCAAAATGATTCATGGGAGATCGGATCCGCGATTGTTGTGCAAAATAGGAATCTAAATACAATTAAAACAGTGTGATGCACACTGTTTTAATGTTAAAAAACGAATAATTAATGGGTTAAACAGTGAATGATTCACCACAACCACATTCGCCTTTTTTATTGGGGTTGTTAAATTCGAAGCCTTCATTTAAGCCATTTTTAACATAGTCCATCTCCATACCTTCAAGATAAACCAGACTTTTGGGGTCAACGAATACTTTTACGCCAAACTGTTCAAAGCTTTGGTCATGGGTATCGACTTCATCTACGAACTCGAGCACATAAGCCAAACCAGAACAGCCTGAAGTTTTCACACCAACGCGAATGCCTTCACCCTTACCGCGATTTTTTAAATAATTGCTGATATGAGTTGCAGCATTTTCAGTTAAATGGATCATGAAAACTCCGTTAAAATTTCAGAACGTGGAACAATTAAGCTTTAACTTTCTTGCTACGGTAGTCTTCTACAGCTGCTTTAATCGCATCTTCAGCAAGAACAGAGCAGTGTACTTTTACAGGTGGTAGAGCAAGTTCAGTTGCAATATCAATATTTTTGATTGCTTGTGCTTGATCTAAAGTTTTACCTTTTAGCCATTCAGTCACAAGTGAACTTGATGCAATTGCAGAACCACAACCATACGTTTTAAAGCGTGCTTCTTCAATAATGCCGTTGTCATCAACTTGGATTTGTAGGCGCATTACGTCGCCACAAGCTGGTGCACCCACCATACCAGTACCCACATTTTCAGCATTTTTGTCTAAAACACCAACGTTACGTGGGTTTTCATAATGATCAATTACTTTTTCGCTATAAGCCATGTTGCGTCTCCAAACCTCGGGGTCAGCCTTAATTTAAATATGGGGGTAAAAAAACATTTATCAATGAGATCACCATGATTAAATGGCAATCTCATGACAGAATTTAGTGCTCAGCCCATTCGACTGAAGAAAGGTCAATCCCTTCTTTATACATATCCCAAAGCGGAGAAAGTTCACGTAACTTCTCAACAGCAGCTTTAGTGACAGTGAGTACTTGGTCAATGTCAGCTTCAGTGGTGTATTTACCGAAACTGAAACGAATTGAGCTATGTGCAAGTTCATCGGTTAAGCCCAATGCACGAAGTACATATGAAGGCTCAAGTGTTGCAGATGTACATGCTGAACCTGAAGATACCGCAGCATCTTTCAGTGCCATCATCAGTGATTCACCTTCAACAAAGTTGAAGCTTACATTTAAGTAGTTGGCAACGTTTTGAGTTTCATGACCGTTTAAGAACACTTGTTCAAGATCACGTAAACCATTCCAAAGTTTGTCACGAAGGACACGGATGCGTGCTTGTTCAGATGCAAGGTTTTTACCTGCAAGTTCAAACGCTTCACCCATACCCACAATTTGATGCGTTGCGAGTGTACCTGAACGCATACCACGTTCATGACCACCGCCATGAATTTCAGCTTTTAGACGTACACGAGGGCTACGACGCACAAACAGTGCACCAATCCCTTTAGGACCGTAAATTTTGTGAGCAGAGAAGCTCATTAAATCGACTTTCATGCTTGAAAGATCGATGTCCACTTTACCTGCAGCTTGTGCAGCATCGACATGGAAGAAGACTTTCTTCGCACGGGTGATTTCGCCAATGGCAGCCACATCAGTCACTGTACCAATTTCGTTGTTGACCATCATGAGGGAAACAAGAATGGTATCTGGACGAATATGTGCTTCAACCATTTCAGGGGTAATTAAACCCGTTTGTGGTTGTGGCTCAATATACGTAATTTCGAAACCTTCAGACTCAAGCTCACGGCATGTATCTAAAATTGCTTTATGTTCAATTTTAGAGGTAATGATGTGCTTGCCTTTTGATGCATAGAAATGAGCAACGCCTTTAAGGGCTAAGTTGTCAGATTCTGTCGCGCCTGAAGTCCATACGATTTCACGTGGGTCAGCTTTAACCAAGTTCGCCACTTGTTCACGTGCGTATTCAACTTTCTCTTCCGCTTGCCAACCATACGCATGCGAACGCGATGCAGCATTACCAAAAGTACCATCAAAGGTTAAGCATTCCATCATACGTTCTGCGACTTGTGGGTCTACAGGAGTTGTCGCTGCATAATCAAGATAAATCGGACGTTTCATGTCAAATACCTGTAACCGATAAAAGGGCTGAATCAAATGATGCTGAGTTTTGGCGAAGTGAAACGGTTTGAACGTTATCACGTGCAACTAAGTCAGCAAGCGAGATTTTCGCAAGATAATCGGCAATGTGGTGGGAGAGTTCCTGCCATAAATCATGAGTCAAGCACATTGCACCATTTTGGCAGTTGCCTTTGTGGTCGCAACGTGTTGCATCAACAGTTTCGTTTACAGCTTCAATAATTTCTAACACAGTGATATCGGCAGCAGCACGAGCAAGGTGATACCCACCATTGGCACCGCGTACGCTTGACACGAGGCCGTGACGCTTGAGTTTGGCAAATAACTGCTCTAGATAAGCAACAGAAATCGTTTGTCGAGCTGCAATTTCAGCAAGCGTGATCGTTTGTTCAGTTGGCTGCAAAGCTAGATCAAGTAGAGCAGTCACTGCGTAGCGACCGCGAGTGGTTAGGCGCATGATTCGATACACATGGTTAGACTAGATGTGTCGATTTTATGAATCCTGACTAAAATAGTCAAGTATTATTATTGATGCTTTAGACTAAAGAATTGTTCTCTAAAAAGAACAATTTAGGTGGATATCCAATTATATACTAATAACGTGATTAAGAGTATAGAAAAAATGCTAAAGAAGATGTTGATGCGCTTTTGACGGCGTTCAATTCGCTTTAAGCGATTTTTATATTGTTTCACCTGTACTTGCAATGTATTGATACTTGAACGTTGTTGTTCAATTTTTTCTAAAAGCGGTGCAATACGATTTTTAGAAGCAATGACATCATCTTCATTGGCAGGTTCAGCGAGCCATAATTTCCAATCTGATAACAGTTTTGGCACACTTAAAAGCGTCAATAAATCACGAAATTCATCTTTTAAAACTTTATTACCGTCTATACGCATGGTTTTAATGCTGCGTCGATTACCAAAAATGAAAATTTTGATTAAATCAGCGAGCGTGGTGCGAATATCGAGATCAACAATTTTGTTTGGCGCTTTATGATCAAATAAAAGTCCATTTTCGGTAAATTGTAAATAGATGTCGAAGTAAGGGATGTAGCTATTTACTTTAATGACAATATTGTCATCAACAAACTTCTTCGCTTGTAATGCCACAACACGGTCGTGTTTTAGAATAAATGTAAATATTGTTTCTAAAACAATTAAAGTCATGGTTAACAACAAGTGTGGTTGCTTTTGACTCTGTTGTGATTCACTCATAAATACAACCAATCCTTACCTGAAAAGTGAAATAAATAAGCATCCTGCTTGTGCTAATCTTTCAGGGTTCCAACAAAAAAGACTTGAAATAAATTGCTTTGTAGAACAGTTTAACAAATCTATCAAGTGCTATATTTGCTATTATGCTGTGATTTTGTAGATTTATATGAATTTTTTGATTAAAAAACAATCATCAGGAGACCGGCGCATGGACAAGTCAACAATCGCGCAAGAAGAAGATCCTCAATTAAATGAAAAGACGGTGAAAGTGAAGCAGAGATCGAGTTCCGATCGTAAATCGGTATTGGACTTCAGGAAGTATACCAAGCAAATTTGGTTGGCTGGACTCGGTGCATTTTCGCGTGCAGAGGAAGAAGGCAACAAGCTTTTTGACTCGCTGGTTCAAGTTGGTGAAGAGCTTGAATCTAAAACGTCTGAAATTGCCGATCAAACTGTGGAAAAAGTCTCAGAGAAGGCCAAAGAATCTGTCACAGATACCAAAGATAAAGTCGAAAAACTGATTGATAGCTCTGTTCATCATTCTTTGAATCGGATAGGATTAGTGACATTGAAGGACGTACAATATTTAGAAAGGCTCATCCTTCAATTACATGAGAAAGTAGATTTACTCAGTGCTGAGCTAGATAAAAAGCAGCCAGAATCAACGAAAAAATCACAATAAAAGTGACTTTATTCATTATTCAATGTTTTTTCGCATATTTTTTGAGAAAAAAGAGGTCCAAGAGTATTGCGTTTAGCCCTAAAGCATTGTTATAAAGTCGATATGGCAATTTATACAAATTTCTTGGACCTTAAATAAACGAAATTAAGAGGACGTAATTTTCATGAATAAATCAGAATTAATTGATGCAATTGCAGCAAATGGGGGATTATCTAAAGCTGACGCAGGTAAAGCTTTGGATGCTACAATTGCGTCTATTACTGAAGCACTAAAATCAGGTGACACTGTTACTTTGGTTGGTTTTGGTACTTTCGGTGTGAAAGAACGTGCTGCTCGTACTGGTCGTAACCCACAAACTGGCGCAACGCTTGAAATTAAAGCAAGCAAAGTACCAAGCTTTAAAGCGGGTAAAGGCTTGAAAGATGCTGTTGCTTAAGTTTATTAAGTGATGAAACGCGCCAATCTTGGCGCGTTTTTTATTGATTAAATGAATTGATCTGATTAACGCATTCATTCGCTCCGTGTTTTCGGTTAAAATTCCACGCAATTAGAATATTGGAATACTTATGGAATCTTTTCGTAAAGTTATTAAGGGATGGTTGGGCAAGGTTTTACTCGTTCTCTTTTTGACCCCTTTAGCACTTGTAGGTATTGAAGGATATTTTAGCGGAGGAAGCTCAGATCGCGTTAAGTCTGTAAATGGCACCGATATTTCTCAAAAAGAATTAGAGTCTCTGACAAAATCGTTCAAAGAACAGTACCTAACTTATGCCAATGGTGATGAAACGCTTTTGAATCAGAGTTTTATTGATCAAAAAGCGATGGATACATTGGTTGCGCGTACTGTCCTACTACAACATGCGGAAAAACTTGGCATTAGTTTAAGCGATCAACAAATCGTGCAAATGATTTCTCAACAACCAAGCTTCCAACAAGATGGTAAGTTTTCAGATGCATTATTTGAAAATTACTTGAAGTCGGTGGGAATGACCAATCGTGCCTTGATTGAAAGCTTGCGTAAAGATCATGCGCTGAAAATGTTGTCTTCGACCTTCCTTGATAATCCACTGGTGAGCCCAGTTGATTTAGAACAGATTACCAATTTGCAAACTGAGCAACGTCATGTACACATTGCCAGCGTAAATTTGGATAACTATAAAAAAGACATCAAGGTATCTGATGCTGAAATTGCAGCATATTATGAAAAACATAAAGCAGCCTTTAAACAGTTGACCAGTGTTGATGTGGATTATGTGGTGGTCAAGCCGACTGACGTCGCGGCATCTGATGTAACAGCAACAGATGCAGAGCTGCAGGATGCTTACAACACTTTCGTTGCAGCACAAAAGAAAGCAGTTAAACCTGAAGTTAAACATATCTTAATTACTGCTGATGGTCGTGATGAAGCGGCTGCGAAAAAATTAGCAGCTGATGTGGCTGCGAAAATTAAAGCCGGCACATCATTTGCTCAAGCGGCAGCGCAATATTCAGAAGATCCTGAGTCAAAAGGCAATGGTGGTATGTTGCCTGCTTATGAAGAAGGTGTTTTTGGTACTGCATTTGACCAAGCAGTAAGTTCACTTCAATCTGGAGCTGTATCAGCACCGATTAAAACTGAATATGGTTATCACCTCATTGCAGTGCAATCAGCTGCAGTAAAAGTGCCATCATTTGAAGCTGAAAAAGCACGTCTAAATGCCGAAGTCATTGCATCGAAGAAAGCCAATGCCTTCTCTGATACGGTTAATAGCCTTAATGATCAAGTGGTAGGCAGTGATTCGCTTGATGTGGTTGCGCAAGAACTGAAAACAGTACGTGTGCAATCTGCCAAAGGTGTGACTTTAGCGACAAAAGATCCTTTGCTGAGCGATGCTAATGTTAAAGTAAAATTGTTTAATACCGATGTGAAAAATGGTGATCGTAATGCATCATCAAGCATTCAGTTGAGCAATGGCGATGTGGTTTGGGTGAAAGTTCGCAATTATCATGCTGCAGGTGAACAAACACTGGCTGAAGCGAAACCACGTGTTAAAAACAAATTGATTGATGAAAAAGCCTATAGCAAAGCCAAGGCACAGATTCAAAAGACATTAGATGAGTTTAAAACTCAGCCAGCCGCATCTGTAAACAAAGGCAGTTTAGTCTTTGCTGATGCAGGATTATTCACACGCGCGGAAGGTTTGCTCAAACGTGAAGTTCAACGTGCTGCATTTAGTGTAAAAACACCAAAAGCGGGTCATTGGTCTGTTGCGACTGCAACATTGCCAAATGAATTGGTGGTTGTAGCAGTATCTGAAGTGAAAAAGAATTCTGCTGAAGTACTGAGTGCTGAGCAACGTGCAGAGTTGGTGAAACTGTATCAACAACTTCGTGGTCAACAAGAATTTGATGATTACACGCGTTATTTAAAAGCGAATGCAAAAATTAAATAATCTATAAGCACTAAAAAAACCAGCCTTAGGGCTGGTTTTTTTAGCTTTGAAGACAAGATTCTATCAAAAAATCATGTCTTTATTGAGTACTTTTCATCGCTTAAATGGAGCAAGCTTATGAACGAATCTTTAGCTCATAACCCGTATATTTACGAATATTAATCACGCCTGTATCCAAAATCAGATACTGACCTTTAATCCCGTTTAATTTGCCACGAATAATCGGAGTTTTATCTAAATTGTGCGATTTTACTTTTTCGGGATAATGCGCAACAGGGTAAATAAACTCACGTGGCAACTCTTGCTCTAAAATTTCCACATTTTCATTAAAATCAAGATTCATACTGAACTCATCGCGAATTTCTTGGATTTGCGGTGCGAATTCTTCAAGTAAATTGTCTCGGATTTCAAGCAGATCAATCGGTGCAGCTTCACCTTTAAGTAACTTACGCCAATCGGTTTTATCAGCCACTTGTGCCCCAAACATGGTTTCAAGCTGACCTGAAAGGCGACGTGAACCGACTTGCATGATTGGTAAGGCTTGAGTTGCTCCTTGATCAAGCCAACGTGTAGGCATTTGTCCGAAACGTGTAATTCCGACTTTAAGTGCACTGGAATTGGCTAAATAGACAATGTGCGGTTGAAAGCAAACACTCTGTGCAAAACTTTCTTCACGGCAAGTGCCTAAATGGTGGTGACAGGTTTCAGGCTTCATAATGCACATATCACATGAAGCTTTGGTCTTAAAGCATTTAAAACAATGACCTTGAGAGAATGATTTATTGGTTTTATTTCCGCAAGAAACACATATAATCTTACCGGTCCACTCAATCTCAATGTCTTCGCCTAAACTGAAAGGTAAATCAATTTCTGAGCGATCTAGAATGAATTTATACTCAACATTTGCCTGTTGTATATGTTGGTCAGTTACACTGAGGTTGCAAAGACCCGCGTGCATTTTATGACAAATGCCCTGAAGTTCCATAAAAAATACTCACTTAAAACATAAGGATGCAGTTAATGGCTGAACAGAATGTCATCACTTCGATGCTAGACGATTTTGCGCAGGAGCAGCCAATCCACACTGCAATTTGTATTGGGCAAGATTTAACCCAAGTTCAATGTCATCAATCTATTCTCTGGCATCATTTTAGCGTATCTGCATTTTTAAATCTGCCTTTTCAGCAGCGATATGATATGGGCGTAGTCATGTTGGATTCATCTGAAATGCAAGATTTAGACACGCAAAAAATGAGCCAAATTTTAGTAAAATTACGTGATTTATTTGCTAAGCGCTTGGTGGTGGTGAGCCGTTTGCAAGATGAAAAATTATTACGTGCATTAGGTTTTACTCAGCTTATTGATAAAACCACACATGAGGCTGATTTTGCCTTATGGCAATTTAATATTTTGACCTATAAGCATGTACCTGATTGGTTTAATTCAAAATTTTGGGCAAATCCTGAAAATTGGGATAAATTCCGTTGGTAATAGGCATATTTTTGCAAATCTTAACAATTTCATCGACTCAACTTGCTGAGACACCTCGTATTCTATAGATAAATTAATATGGAATATGAATATGACAAATTTAAGCAATATTGTGGAAATCTTAGCGAAGCAAGCGATGGGTCATCAAGCGAATCCATCTTCTAACAGCTCACAAGCACAAGGTGGTTTGGGCGGAATCTTAGGTTCTGTATTGGGGCAGTTGGGTGGTGGTTCAACTCAGAATAATCAGCAAGGTGGCTTGGGTGGGATTTTAGGTTCTGTACTTGGACAGTTAGGCGGGAGCAATCAACAAGCATCGCCAAATATGGGCGCTAAAGGTGGATCTACAGGTAAGACTTTATTGATTGCGGTTTTACCGATTGTTCTTGCATGGATTCAAAAACAAGGCGGTATTCAGGGTGCTTTGGATAAACTCAAGGGGCAAGGTCTAAGCAGTCAGGTGGATGATTGGGTGTCTACAGGTCCGGGCGATAATGCCAGTGTTCAGCCACAGCAAGTGCAAAGTTTATTTGATGATCAAGAGATTGAACAAGTCGCAGCACAAACTCAAGCACCTAAAAATGATATTTACCAAGCGATCACGCAAGTGCTGCCTGAAATTATTGATTCGTTAACCCCAAGTGGTGAAAAAACCAATAAGCAAGAAGCCAATGATGATATTCAAAATGTTTTAAATATGGTATCAGGTTTTCTGAAAAAATAATGCTGCATCGCCGACATTCTGGCCTTTAGGCTGGGATGTTTTAATCTTGCGCTAAACTAAATAGTCGATTGGATGGGCTGATTTTCTTGGCAATGTAATGTGATTTGCGTAGGCGAATCAAAATAATTTGTGATTGAATTTCAAGCTCACCAAATTCGGGTTCTACGTGTACATAGTGCAATTGACCAAATTCATCTCTGACACGTGCTTGCGCTGAAAAACCGGGGCGTGCGCTACCACTCGAGATGGTTGCTAATCTGCCGAGTAAATTGACATGAGTTTTCTTGTATTTGGGTGGAATAACCTGATCAAGGCAATGAATCATAAATACGGTAAAGAAAATAGCAATAATCAGCGCTGGAATAATTAAATAATAAGCAGGAAAAAATTCTTGTTCTTGGGAATAGACAAAAAATTGTAAAACATAACCCGCATAACTAAAGTTCATGAGCAGGAACAAAATAATCAAGCTTTTGGAAAACTTTACATTTAATAAGGGCAGATGTTCTAAACGACTTGGCGCAAACTTTTTAATAAATTGACTTGGACGGAGTTTGAGGTAAAAACCAATGGTTTCGACCACGCCTAACAAAATTACGGTCATTAAGCTTAAATGAAATGGCATTAAGTCATAATTCAGTAAAAATGCAGGCATGATCAATATCCATTTAATTATTCTGTGAGGTAAATTCCACCATCAGAATGAACGTTAATTGCCACTTTTTCAAGTGCTTGACCTTGGCAAGGACCCGAAATACATTCACCAGTTTCAACCGTGAATAATGCACCATGCGTTGAGCACTCAATAAACTCTTGATCACGATCTAAAAACTGGTTCTCAAGAAATTCAAGTTCAACTTGTAAATGCGGACACAGGTTCTGATAGGCGTAAAAGCTGCCATCACGTTGTGTAATAAAAATGATATCGCCTTCAGGTGTTTCAAACGCGCGTGCTTCACGCTCAGGGATATCATCGGTCATGCACAATTTAAACATTAAGCACATTCCTTTTGAAAGTCCGTCAGTAGAGCAGCATAGTCACGAATCGCTAAGCGTGGACCATACTGTGAAACCACTTGACTAGAGATTAAAATCGCAAGTTCTGCTGCGGTATTAAATCCTAAGCCAGCATTTAAAGCATAAAGGAATGCACCTGCGAATGCATCACCCGCACCATTGGTATCAACTGCAATCACAGCACGACCCGGGACATTAAAGGTCTGTTCTTGGGTCGAAATTAGGGCACCGCTTGATGATAATGTAATGACAACGTGTTGGCTTAATGTTTTGAGTTTCGCTAAAGCTGCATCAATGTGATCCGTTTGGGTATACATGAGCGCTTCTTGCTCGTTGCAGAACAATAAATCCACACCTTCTGCAATCATTTCATCTAAGCCTGTACGCGCATATTGCACCATTGCAGGATCAGAAAGCGTTATTGCGATTTGAACACCATTGGCTTTGGCAATCTCACGTGCTTGTTTAACTGCAAGACGTGCAGAGTCAGACGTTGATAAATAGCCTTCAATATACAGCCATTTTGCAGTCTTTAACGGCTCGAAATCGATTTGTTGTTCGGTAAGCTCTGCGGTAATCCCCAAATAAGTATGCATTGTGCGTTCAGAATCTTCACTGACCAATACCATACAGGTACCAGTGACACCCTCACTGATCGATTTTGTAGTTGTCGCAATATTGGCTTCATTTAAACCATCAAGGTACACTTGACCGAGCTCATCATTGCCGACACGGCACGCGTAAAATGCTGAACCACCAAGGGCTGAAAATGCTACAGTGGTATTGGCCGCCGAACCACCCGAAGCTTGACCTTTATAGACTTGGCTTGCTTTTAAATGTTTAAATAAATGAGATTGAATTTCACCATCGCAAAGCTGCATCGTACCTTTTTGCAAATTTTGTGCAGTTAAAAAGTCATCTGAAACTTTAAATTCTTGGTCAATTAGTGCATTACCAATTGCAAAAAGATCAACATTTGCCATGTTTGAAATCACATCAAAAGAATGAAAGGCTTAAGTTTACACCAATGTTTTAGCAAGCTGTAGAGAGCCGCCTGATTTTAAAATGCGTTCTATTTATATCGCTTAGCGTTGTTTCTGATATTTAGTTTAATAATCACATTTTTTTAGCATTTAAAGCCGCTTGCCATTGCATTGTAGTGCTTATTTTATTTATAACTAAGCTTCATTTTTATTTCATTTATAAAAATGATTTCACTAAAACAAATTTAGTAGTGTGAATATGGATATTAAAATCGTAAAAGCTGAACAACTCCCAGAGCAAATCGAGACATTGGCAAAGCTCGCCCGTAAAGAAGGTTATGATTTAATTGATAAGCTTATAGAGGAATATCACACCGGGAAAAACTGTTTTAGTCATGAAAATGAATATCTAGCCTTGGCATATGATGGCGACAAGTTGGTCGCATGTGGTGGTTTAAACCAGCAATGGGGTGATCATGTGGTGGAGGCGAGAATAGGACGCGTGCGTCGCTGTTATGTGCATCCGAAATATCGTCAACACGGTGTTGGTAAACAATTACTTGCGTTTTTAGAGCAATTGGCACGTCCGCATTATTCGGCTTTATGCTTGCATACCGATACCAAGCTTGCGGCAAGCTTTTATCAAAAGCAAAACTATGTCTTTGTCGAAAATCATCCAAACTACAATTATTTTAAATATTTGATTTCTTAATCTCATGATTTAATTTCGTTACAGTCTAGAGATCAGACTTGATGATTGCCATGCTCAATCATCAAGTTTACCTAATTCGATCAAAATGCTTGGTTTTGAGCGTGAATATTCTGAATAACTACCGCTATAATGTTATCAGTTAATATTGAATCAAAAATTAGGAGATCGCATGACTGTAGATGTCACTGAAACCATTTCTCACACTGTTCACCCTGCGTTTCAGTTGGTACGTCAACACCATGTTGAAGCTTTAGACATTGCGGTGTCTGAATATAAACATAAAGTGACTGGCGCCATTCACTATCATTTGGCGACAAATCACGACGAAAATGTCTTTTTAGTTGCATTTCGTACGCAACCGATGGATTCAAAAGGCGAAGCGCATATTTTGGAGCACACAGCGCTGTGTGGTTCTGAAAAATTTCCTGTTCGAGACCCGTTTTTCTTAATGATTCGTCGCTCGCTGAATACATTTATGAATGCATTTACAGCGGCAGATTGGACGGCATATCCATTTGCAACACAAAATGCGAAAGATTTCCAAAACTTACTTGAAGTTTATATGGATGCTGCATTTGCAGCGAATCTGAATCCGCTTGATTTTGCGCAAGAAGGCATTCGTATTGAGCTTGAAAATGGCGAACCTGTTTATAAAGGTGTCGTTTTCAATGAAATGAAAGGTGCAATGAGTTCACCTTCAGATCAGCTCTATCATTCATTAGCGCATCATTTATTCCCAACCACGACCTATCATTACAACTCAGGCGGTGATCCGAAAGACATTCCTGATTTGACTTACGAAGAATTATTACATTTCTATAAATCGCATTATCATCCTAGTAATGCCGTGTTCATGACCTTCGGTAATCAAAGTGCTTATGATCTACAAGAGCAGTTTGAAACGCTAGCATTATCAAAATTCGACAAAGGCGAAACCCTATATTCAATTCCTGAAACACGCTTAAGTGCACCTATTGCGGTCACAGATACTTATGCGGTAGATGGGGATGATCTTAAAGACAAGACTTATCATGTGCTTTCATGGTTATTGCCTGAAGCGAGCGAAATTAAACTACGTTTAGGCATGCGTTTGGTTGAGGGGATATTGTTAGAGGATTCAGCTTCGCCATTGCGTCATTATCTAGAAACCTGTGGTTATGCAGAAGCGACTGGTCCATTCATGGGCGTGGATGATTCAAACTTTGAAATGACCTTCTATTGTGCTGTACAAGGCTCAAATCCTGAACATGCTGAAGAGTTCAAACAAGGCGTATTTAACATCCTTGAAGATGTAGCTTCTAAACCCGTCGATCAAAACATGGTGGATGCGATTTTGCATCAAATTGAATTGCATCAACGTGAAATCAATGGCGATGGCACACCGTACGGCTTGAGCTTGATTTTGAATGGTTTAGGTAGTGCAATTCATCATCGCGATCCAGTTGAAGTGTGGGATGTGGATTCTGCGATTGCTGCGGTGAAAGAAGAACTCAAAGATCCAATGTGGCTATCCAATTTAATCAAAACACATTTGATTGATAATCCACATCGCGTACAGCTGACTTTAGTACCGGATGCTGAAAAATCGGCTAAAGACATTGCCGATGAAAAAGCACGTTTGGCTGAAATTGGTAAAAATCTAACTGAAGCACAAAAAGCGGACATTATTGCGCAAACTGAAGCACTCAATGTCCGTCAAGATACACCTGATGATTTGAATTTATTGCCGAAAGTGGGCTTGGAAGATGTGCCGGCTGAATTGCAAATTGTGCAAGGTCAACTGCGTGAAATCATCTCAAACCAAACGGATACGCCGTTGAATTTGTATCATGCAGGTACCAATGGGATTTACTACCAACAAGTGCTCGTACAAATTCCAGATGAAGTGGTGCAATCGCCGTATTTCAACCTCTTGTCGATTTTGGTCGGTGAAGTCGGTGCTGGAGAATATGACTATCTCACTTTCCAACAGCTACAAACAGCGGTCAGTGGTGGTCTAGGAATGGGTGCATCATTGCGTTCAAAAGTGGATGATAAACATAAGATCACCGCTTGGTTAACCTTAACCACAAAATCATTGGTGAATAACTTAGAAGCCATTCAATTGCTTAAAACAGGCTTTGAAAAGCTTCGTTTTGATGAAAAAGATCGCATCATTGAGTTATTGCAACAACGTAAAACCCGTTGGCAATCGCGTGTATCTGGCTCAGGTCATAGCTATGCAATGCAAATTGCATCACGTCATCATAGTGCTTTGGCATTACGTGATTATAAAAATACTGGCTTAGGTGCATTGAATTGGTTGGTTGATTTAGTCAATAAGATTGAACAAGATGATGCGGCCTATGAAGCGCTCATTACTGAGCTTAAAGCCATTCATCGTATATTGCTGCAAGCACCAAAACAGTTCTTGGTGGTGTGTGAAGAACCACAATCGGATCGTTTAGTTGCTGAAGTTCAAGACGTTTGGGACAAAGTTGACATTGAACAAACACCTGTGACTTTAACTCAAGTGAATCATGTTGTCGGAACACAAGATGAAGCGTGGTTAGTTCAAGCCAATGTGCAGTTCTGTGCGGCTGCGTATCCTGTGGTAGAAGTTTCACACCCAGATGCAGCACCTTTAATGGTTCTGGCTGCTTATTTGCGTAATGGTTTCTTGCATAGCGCTATTCGTGAAAAAGGTGGTGCATACGGTGGTGGCGCGAGCTACGATGGTAATGCATGTTCATTCCGATTCTATAGCTATCGTGATCCACGTTTAGCAGAAACTTTCCAAGACTTTGACGCAAGTTTGGACTGGATTATGAATGCACCACAACTCGAACATCAGCTTGAAGAAGCGATTTTAGGGCTGATTGCGGGTATGGATAAGCCAGGTTCACCTGCAGGTGAAGCAATTACCGCATGTTATGCTTATCTACATAAACGCACGCCAGCATTCCGTAAGCAAATGCGTGAACGTTTACTCGCTGTCACTTTAGATGACTTGAAACGAGTGGCGGAAACCTATTTAGTGAAACAAACAGCATCAAAAGCTGTGGTTGCACCCATGGCAAAACGTGAAACTTTAGAACAACTCGGATTTGTGATTCAACAAGTCCAATAAAATCATAAAAGGATAAGGGATGGCGCTTAAAATTTTTAAGCGCTCGACTTCAGTACTTGGCGTGACGCTGAGTACTTTTGTTGCAGCGCAGACGTATGCGGAAAATGTATCAAAAACCACGTTGAATGACAGCCCGATGCCAGCAACGGCTGAAGCGTGCGCAGCGGTGGAAACCAATGCTGAGCGATTGGCGTGTTATGATCGCGTGTTTAAGATGCCCGAAGTTGATATGCCATCATTGGTGTCTGAGCGTCGTGCTGCTGCTGAATTAGCGCCTGAACCTGAAACGATTACAGGTAAAATTGGGCAAGCAGTATCCAATATTTATGCTGCTGATGCGCCTGATTTAAAGCCGAATTTATCGTTAATGGATAGTCGGTGGGAACTGTCACCAGAAAGTAAACTCGGTACGTGGAATATTCGCGCCTATCAGCCAGTTTATTTAATGCCGGGTTTTTGGACGTCAAATAAAAACGAACGTCCACGCAGTGAAAATCCACAAAATACAGTCACAGATGTTGAAGAGCGACCATTAACGTCAATGGAAGCCAAGTTCCAATTATCGTTAAAAACCAAGGCTGTGGAAAATATCTTTGGCAATAATGGTGATGTGTGGCTGGGTTATACGCAAAGTTCACGTTGGCAAGTGTATAACGGGGGTGAATCTCGACCGTTTCGTGAAACCAATTATGAGCCTGAAGCCAGTTTGGTGTTTCGAACCAATTATGAAATTTTGGGTCTAAATTGGCGTATGTTTGGTTTAGGGATTAACCATCAGTCCAATGGCCGTTCTGATCCATGGTCACGTAGTTGGAATCGAGTGATGCTTAATTTCGGCTTCGAGAAAGACAATTTTTCTCTAATGGTGCGTCCATGGTATCGCATTGAAGAAGATTTCAAAGATGATAATAATCCAGATATTACCGACTATATTGGTCGTGGTGATATCACTGCATTTTATCGTTGGAAAGATCATGATTTTTCATTATTAATGCGTCATAGTTTTAAAGGTGGTGAGGATAATCGTGGAGCGGCACGATTTGATTGGTCATTCCCAATCAATGGTCGTTTACGAGGGAATTTTCAGCTCTTTGATGGCTATGGTGAAAGTCTCATTGATTATAATCATCGTGCGACTTATATCGGTTTAGGCGTGTCCTTAATGAACTGGTATTAATTGTCCTGACTTAAAAAAACCACGCATCATGCGTGGTTTTTTATTTTGTTCATTGCAGCATTAACCGATTTGAATTTCTGAAGGTGGATGTTTAAGTCGACTTCTTTTTGGTGTTGCAATGAAATAAGCAAGGGTTAAAGGACCTAATCTGCCGGCAAACATCAGTAACATGAGAATAAATAAACTCGCGGGTTGCAGCTCTTCAGTTACGCCACGGGATAAGCCGACAGTACAAGCAGCAGACACTGCTTCAAACAGTAAATCCAAAAATTCTAAATCAGGCTCTAGCACCAATAAGCTAAAGAAACCAATCATGACCAATCCTGCGGTAATACATACTACAGACAATGCTTTAAATGCAGTTTGCTTAGGGATCGAGTGTTTAAAGAGGCGAGTTTCATCTTCACGTCTTAAAAAGCTAATCACACTTAAAATTACGATAATAAATGTGCCGACTTTAATGCCGCCTGCAGTACTTAACGACCCACCGCCAATAAACATCAAGCACATGGTGACTAAAGTGGAGGCATTGGTCAGCTGATCCATAGGAACACTATAGAATCCAGATGAACGTGGCACGGTCGCATGGAACCATGCATTTACCGCCTGATCACCCAAGCTCATGAGACCGAGCGTTTGCGGATTTGATGCTTCTAATAGCCAAATGGTAATAAAAGCAAAAAGATTCAATCCACAGATGGTGGTGATAATCAGCTTGCTATTGGTGCTGAGTTTTTTCCAACGTTTATGGCGTTTGACATCCATCAGAACCAAAAAGCCCACACCGCCAATGATGTACAGCATACTAATGGTAAAGGTAATGAAATACTGACCCGAGAAGCTCATTAAACTATTGGGAAATAATGAGAACCCGCCATTATTAAACGCGGAAATACTATAAAACGCAGCATAGAAAAAGGCTTGGTTAAAATTATAGTCTTGCATCCACGCGATGGTTAGAATAATCGTACCGATCGCTTCAAAAAAGAGTGAATACAGGAAAACTGCTTTAATGGTATAGGTCACTTTTTTAAGACTGGTTTGCCCAATGGATTCTTGCGCCATCACTTGTTGCTTTAAACCGAGCTTTGGCGCAAGGCTCATCACCGCCAAAATAGCGAAAGTCATAAAACCCAAACCGCCACATTGCAACAGCAGCATAATGACCACTTTTCCAAAAACGGTATAGGCTTCACCAATGTTCACTACAGAAAGCCCCGTGATGGTGACAGCAGAAGTGGCAGTGAAAATGGATTGTAGCCATGTGACATCATTATGATGGGCAAAAGGCAGCATGAGTAAAGCAGAGCCAATCACGATTAAAATAAAAAAGCCCAGTGCTAATAAACTTGGTGGGCTGAGATTAATCGTTCGATTTTTTTCAATGATCTTTTTCATGCGTGCTTAAAGTACTTTGAAAGACGGCGTAGCGGTTCTAATAAACCCTCGACCACTAAAAAGTCATCAGTTTGTAAAATTAAATGAGGGTCTAAGCTGTATTGCAGGGTGTCGCCACGCTTATGCATTAAAGTTCTTACCTCAGGGACATGATCCATCAGTTGATGTAAACGCATGCCATTTTGATCTGCATGAATCTGAATTTTAACAATGAAATGATCATCTTCAAGTGCCATATAACGACTGACCATGGGGTAACTTAAAGACTGAGCAATGCGCACACCCATATCTTCTTCAGGATGAATGATCTTATTCACGCCCAAATGGGTCAAAATCATATGATGCGCTTTAGATTTGGCTTTGACCCAAATTTTTTCAACACCCATGTTCTTTAAATGTAAGACACACAAAATACTGGCTTCAATATCTTCACCAATGGCAACGACCACTGCTTCGCATTTTTGTACATTCAGTTCATCGAGCACATGTTCATCTGTCGCATCGGCAATCACGGCATGACTGAGCTGCTCAGAAATATTTTCAACATATTTTTTATTTAAATCGATGCCGATCACATCATGATTCAGACTCATCAGTTGGGTGGCAACCGTGGCTCCGAAACTGCCTAAGCCAATCACAGCGAATAATGCCATGGATGTTTAATCCTCTTCGTACTTCAATATGTATTTAAAAACTGCTGAAATTTTGCCATAAATTTTAAAGATTTAATCTAATCAACTTCATTTTAATTGTAGTTATCGAGTTAATCCGTTGCTTATTCAAACATAAAAAAACCGCCTCGAAAGACGGTTTTAAAACATTAAACGCTTATTTTAAGAAACGTTGATAACCTAAGTTGTTGGTAATTTCAAGATATGGATAAGTAATGCTTTCCAAGGTTTTAATCAAACCATCTGGGTTTTGCTGCGCATCTTCTGCTTCTAAGCCCACCAAGACACGACCTTCCGCTGCACCGTGGTTACGGTAGTGGAACAGGGTAATGTTATGTGTTGGACCCAGACGCTCTAAGAAAGTCAGCAACGCACCTGGGCGTTCAGGGAATTCCACACGGAATAGGCGTTCATTCTCGATATCGGCATGACCACCGATCAAATAACGAATATGCAATTTTGCGACTTCATCATCCGATAAATCATCGACGTCATATTGGAATTTCAATGTTTCATAGATTTCTTGACGTTCTTTTTCGCCATTTTTTAGACTAATGCCAACAAAGACTTGCGCTGCTGTGGCATCACTAGCACGGTAGTTAAATTCAGTAATATTACGACCTTGTAGTGCACGGCAGAATTTTAAGAACGCGCCTTTTTCTTCAGGAATAGTGACAGCAAAAATCGCTTCTTTACGTTCACCGAGTTCTGTGCGCTCTGCGATATAACGTAGGCGGTCGAAGTTCATGTTGGCACCGCACACGATCGACACCATATTTTTGCCTGTCAGACCATGTTCAGCGACATATTTTTTGATCCCTGCTAAAGCCATCGCACCTGATGGCTCAACAATACTACGGCATTCGTCATAGGTGTCTTTAATGGCTGCACAGATTTCGTCTGTATTAACAAGCACAACATTCGGCTCAACAATTGGCCCTGAATTGTCAGACTTTTGCAGACGAATCACATCAAATGGTTTTTCACCAATTTGTGCAACTGCTGTGCCATCGGCAAATAAACCTACAGACGGTAATATCACACGTTCATTGGCTTCTAAAGCAGCTTTTAAACAAGCAGATTCGTCATACTCGACAGGAATGACTTTAACATGTGGTGCAACATCACCTAAATAAGCCGCAACACCTGCGATTAAGCCGCCACCGCCTACTGCGACGAATACATACTCTACGTCACGCCATTGACGTAAAATTTCATTGGCAATCGTACCTTGACCTGCCATAACGAGTTCATCGTCATAAGGTGGAATAAAGGTCATCCCATCTTCTGCTGCGCGTGCAATCGCGTATTTATTTGCAACATCAAATGAATCGCCATGCAGTAAAACTTCACCGCCTAGGCGTTTTACCGCTTGAACTTTAATATCCGGTGTAGTCTTTGGCATGACAATAATCGCACGGATACCGAGTTTTTTGCCAGATAATGCTACGCCTTGTGCATGATTACCTGCAGATGCCGTAATGACACCACGTTCAAGTTGCTCTTTTGGCAATTGGCTAATTCGGTTGTACGCACCACGAAGTTTAAATGAGAAAACGGGTTGCAGATCTTCACGTTTAAAGCGGATGTTGTTATTGAGTCGTTCGCTAATTCGTGGCGCTGCCTCTAGAGGGGTTTCGATTGCAACATCGTAGACTGTTGCTTGTAATATTTGTCGAACCAAACGAGACAGCATGTTAATTTTCCATCTAACAGTTTAAAATAGTCGCTTATTGTAACAAACCATGTGGCTTAGCGGGTCAAAAATACTGCTAAAGTCCAAATTAGTTGAGTGAAGTCATGAGTCTATATGCAACCCAAGATGAGAAAAAGCAAGCTGCAGCCAAAGCGGCTTTAAAACACTTACCAAAAGGCGGCATTTTAGGCGTAGGTACAGGTAGTACTGTAAACTTCTTAATTGATCTTCTCCCAGAGCTTCAATTGGAAGCAGCTGTTGCAAGTTCTGAAGCAACTGCACAGCGTTTAAAAAAATTAGGTATTGAAGTGGTCGACATGAACTCTGTTTCAGGTCTTGACGCTTATGTGGATGGCGCAGACGAAATTGATCGTCATATGCACATGATTAAAGGTGGTGGTGCTGCACTGACTCGTGAAAAAATTGTTGCGTCTATTGCGAAAAAATTCGTATGTATCGTCGATGATTCAAAATGGGTGGAACAGTTGGGTCGTGAATTCCCACTCCCTGTAGAAGTGATTCCAATGGCGCGTTCTGCTGTAGCACGTAAAATTGTCTCTTTAGGTGGTGATCCTACTTACCGTGAAGGTGTAGTGACAGATAACGGTAATGTGATTTTAGACGTGCATAACTTGAATATCTTAAATGCACTTGAGGTTGAAAAAACACTGAACGATGTTCCAGGTGTGGTATGTAACGGGATCTTTGCATTAAACAAAGCAGATATTGCGATTGTTGCAACAGATAACGGTATTGAAGAACGTACTGCGGTTTAATTTTAATTTCCTGACAAAATAATCCCTCTAAATCTCCCTTTAAGAAAGGGAGACTTTAAAGCCCCTCTTTTACAAAGAGGGGTGTGGGGAGATTAAAAAAAGAACAACAATGACTCTATCCGAACTTCCTGAAATTCAAATCACCCGAAATCTACGCTCAACTCGGCTACGTCTACGCATAGATGGTCAGCAGATTAAACTGACGGCACCTGTATTTTGTACTCAACGCCAAATTCAAAATTTTATTCAGCAATCTGAAAGCTGGATGATCAAAACATGGCAGGCACAACAAGAAAAAAATCAACAGATTGATCGAAGTCTGCCGCTTGAATTAAAGTTATTTAATCGCGCTGCTCCCATTCAAATTACCTACCAAAGCCAAAAGCAAAACTTTATCTTTGACGATCAACAAAATTGTGTGGCTATCAGTGATCGTTATCCTGAAAGTTATTTAAAACAGTTTGTTATTGCATATGCGAAACAATATTTACCGCCGTATTTGCATCAGGTATCGCTTGAATGCGGGTTGTCATACCAAGTATGTCATATTCGTCAGCCCAAAACACGTTGGGGGAGTTGTTCTGCTAAACAGAATATTATGCTCAACAGTGGTCTTATTCTATTTGATGAGTCAATTGTGCGTTATCTTTGTGTACATGAACTTGCGCATACGCAGTACTTTGATCATAGTGTGCGCTTTTGGTCTTTGGTGCAAAAGTTTGATCCTAACCATAAAGTACATCGACAGATTCTAAAAAATACATCAATGCCATATTGGTGGTCGGAATCCTAAATCAAAAATGTATTAAGTCGCTTTAATGCGGCTTGATTTTTTTGAATTGATTAAATGTTTCATCTCAATGTTTGTATTGCTAATAAAACAGCCAATTACTCCTAAAATAGTTCAGAAAATAGGAACTTCCTGTCATACTAGCCGCATATAAGAAACAGCTATGTTGAGGTAGTCATCGTGATTTCAGTGGGTATTGTTGGTGGTACAGGTTATACAGGCGTCGAACTTTTACGTCTTTTGTTACGCCATCCGAATGTGCAAGTCACAACCCTGACTTCTCGCACCGAAGCTGGTCGTCGCGTTGATGCGATGTTCCCTAGTTTACGTGGACATACTGATCTTCAATTTTCTGATTTAGATTTAGACGTTCTTAAACAATGTGATGTGGTATTCTTCGCAACACCGCATGGTGTGGCAATGAAGCATGCAGAGGAACTCGTTGCTGCCAATACAAAGGTCATTGATTTAGCTGCAGATTTCCGTCTACAAGATTTAGCAGAGTTTGAAAAATGGTATGGCATGCAACACGCGTGTCCAGAATTATTAAAAGATTCAGTTTATGGTTTGTCAGAACTCAATCGTGAGAAAATTAAACACGCTCAGGTGATTGGGAATCCGGGGTGTTATCCAACGACGGTTCAACTCGGTTTAGCACCCGTTTTAAAATCAAGTGAAGCGTTGGTTAAACCTGAAAGTATTATCATTGATGCAAAATCAGGTGTTTCTGGCGCGGGTCGTAAAGCCAGTCTCAGTGGAATCTATTCTGAAAATGCAGATAATTTCAAAGCTTATGGCGTGGCAGGTCACCGTCATCATCCTGAAATTGTGGAGGCTTTAGAAAATATCTCAGGTCAAAAAGATGTGTTTGATCATATTCTTTTTGTGCCGCATTTGGTGCCAATGATTCGTGGTATGTTGTCGACCATCTACATCGATTTAACTGAAGCAGGTCAGGCAGCGGATTTACAGGCATTGTATGAAGCTTTCTATGCCAATGAAACGTTTGTAGATGTGATGCCTGCGGGCAGTTCGCCTGAAACGCGTTCGGTGCGTGGTGCAAACCAACTTCGTATTGCGCTTTATAAACCACAACCGACAAAATTGGTGGTTTTGGTGGCACAAGATAACTTGGTTAAGGGTGCGGCAGGTCAAGCAATCCAAAACATGAATTTGATGTTTGATTTTGCAGAAGATGCCGGTTTAACCAATATTGGTCTATTACCATAAGAAACGTATTTGAACTTCACACGCATTTAAATTTCGATTTAAATGTGTGTCTTGATTAAAGAAAAAGAGATCACGATGCCGAAGAATGAGTCAAACGAAACCATCCAAAATGATTCAACTGTTAAAACGCCGTTTATGAAAACCAATATGCCGTTGGTATTGGGTGCTGCAATTTTGGTGGTGAGTAGTGGATTACTGGGGTATACGGTTGGACATCGTCAAGGCTTAACCGTCGTCGGTTTTGATGCAGATGCTGAGCAATTGGTTGAAGTGGTTCAAAAGCAAAAGGCAAGCTTAGAAGCATTGAACAAAAGCTATAATGCCGCGGTTCAAGAACGTGATTTAGCGGTAAGTAACTCTAATGATCTCTACACCGGTATGAAAGTGGCGCGTGATGAACATGCACAAGCTGAAAGCTTAAGTGTGATCTATCGTGAAATTCTGCGTCAACGGGGTGGTATTGCACTGGCTGTGCAGCATTTAGGCATTAAACCTTTACCCGATAATGCTTACGAATATCAATTGGATCTCGTTCAAGTCAGCCCAAATCATCGTCGTGCCTCAGGCAGTGTTGAAATTCGTCTGATTAATGGCTCAGAAATTTTAGTGGTGCCCCTTGAAGATAAAAACTTTAATTTTGAAAATTACGAACGTTTAACGGGTCGCTGGACCATGCCGAAAGGCTTTAGCCCACAATTTATTGAAGTCCGTTTAACCGGTGGTGCAAAACCGATTGCTCGACGTTTTAGTTGGGGTAAAGGGAAACCAATTGAAAACCAATCTGCTATTTTATCGGAAATTCCGAAAACAGCAGCCAATGCAAATTAAGTGTGAATCTAAAATCTTATGCCAAGCAATAAACGTCAACCGTGTTTAAGCGAAATCAAGAACGCCTTTTACCAATCGGGCATTATCGATTGGCATATTCATCCGCGTTTAGAAAATGAACCGCTTGATGATGAAGAATCGGACATTGCGGTACAAACAGCACCACCAGAATTCAAACGTCCACCGATGTATGCTGTTGTTTTAATGAACGATGATTACACGCCGATGGAGTTTGTAATCGAAATTTTACAACAATACTTTGCAATGAATCTTGACCAAGCGACACAAGTAATGCTAACTGTACATTATGAAGGAAAAGGTGTAGCTGGGGTCTATCCACGAGACATTGCGGAGACCAAAGCGAACCAAGTCAATAATTACGCTCGATATCAAGGTCATCCTTTACTTTGCCAAATAGAGCCTAAAGATTAAGGGGGTTACATGCTCAGTCGTCAATTAGAAGTATCACTACGTTTGGCTGTCAGCATGGCTCGTCAAAAGAGACATGAGTTTCTCACAGTAGAACATTTATTACTGGCATTATTAGACAACGATTCTGCCGTAAATGCGCTCAAAGCATGCGGTGCAGATATTCTAGTGCTGCGTAAAGAACTCGAAGAATACGTTGAGCAACATACACCAAAGCTCGGTGAAAATAACGACCAAGCACCACATCCAACCGAAAGTTTTGATCGCATTTTGCAACGTGCTATTTTCCACGTGCAATCGAGCGGTGGCGACCGTACTGTTGAAGGTGCAGATATCTTGGTTGCGATGTATTCTGAGCGTGACTCCTTTGCCGTTTACTTATTGAAACGTCATCAAATCAATCGTTTGACACTCACACAATATTTGGCGCATGGTACACGTAAAGAAGAAGTCCACGCTGAAGAAGAAGTGGAAGAGCTTGATGGTGAAACAACCAGTTCTGCCAATTCAGGTCCACTTGATCTGTATACCACCAATTTAAACATTGAAGCGCAAAAGGGTAAAACGGATCCTTTAATTGGGCGTGAAAAAGAAATTGAGCGTGCTGCACAAATTTTATGTCGCCGTCGGAAAAATAATCCACTTCTTGTCGGTGATCCAGGGGTTGGTAAAACCTCGATTGCTGAAGGTTTGGCATGGCTGATTGTGAACGGTAAAGCACCAAAACCGCTTGAAAATGCTGAGATTTTTAGTCTTGATATTGGTGCATTGGTCGCAGGCACAAAATATCGTGGTGACTTTGAAAAACGTTTAAAACAACTTTTGAACGCTTTGAAAAAAAAACCCGATGCAGTTTTATTTATTGATGAAATTCATATGATTATTGGTGCAGGCTCAAGCATGGGTAGCAGTATGGATGCATCAAATCTGATTAAACCAGCACTGTCGAATGGTAGCTTACGTTGCATTGGTTCAACGACCTTCCAAGAATATCGTCAAGTCTTTGAAAAAGATCATGCTTTATCGCGCCGTTTCCAAAAAATTGATATCAATGAGCCTTCAATTTCAGAAACGATTGATATTTTACGTGGCTTAAAATCGAAGTTTGAAGAATTTCATTCGGTTGAATATGATGATCAAGCTTTGGTTTCTGCGGTTGAACTGTCTTCTAAATTCATCAATGATCGCTTCTTACCAGATAAAGCCATCGATGTGATTGATGAAGCAGGCGCGCAACGTCGCTTGAAAGCTGAGCAAGAAGATAAAACGATTACCGTTGAAAATATTGAAGATATCGTATCGAAAATTGCACGTATTCCACCAAAAACGGTGTCCAAAGATGATAAGAGTGTTCTAGAGCATCTTGAACGCGACCTAAAACGTGTCGTGTTTGGTCAAGATGAAGCGATTGAAGCGTTAGCATCAGCAATTAAACTTTCTCGTGCCGGACTGAAATCGCCCGACAAACCAGTAGGTAGTTTTGTCTTTGCGGGTCCGACAGGCGTGGGTAAAACAGAAGTGACCAAGCAGCTTGCCAAATTAATGGGCGTTGAATTGGTCCGTTTGGACATGTCTGAGTATATGGAGCGTCATGCCGTTTCACGTTTAATTGGCGCGCCTCCGGGCTATGTGGGCTTCGATCAAGGTGGCTTGCTCACCGATGCGATTCATAAGAATCCGCATTGCGTATTGCTTCTAGATGAAATTGAAAAAGCGCATCCAGATGTCTTTAATTTGTTATTGCAAATTATGGATCATGGGTCATTGACGGACAATAATGGGCGTAAATCTGACTTCCGTAATGTGGTGCTTGTATTGACTACCAATATTGGCGCAGAAAGTATTTCTCGAGTCAGCATTGGCTTCATGGATCAAGACAATAGCAACGATAACCAAGATGCAATGAAAAAAGCATTCTCACCAGAATTCCGTAACCGTTTGGATGGTGTGATTCAATTTAAAGCCTTGCAAAATACGATTATTGAAAATGTGGTCGATAAGTTCTTAACCGAACTACAAGCGCAATTGGATGATAAGAAAGTTGTGCTTGAGGTTGATCAAAGTGCACGTGAATGGATGTCTGAAAATGGCTATGACCGTTTGATGGGTGCACGCCCGATGCAACGTTTAATCCAAGAGCACTTGAAAAAACCACTTGCTGAAATGATTCTCTTTGGTGAGCTTGCTGAAAATGGCGGTAATGTGGCTGTTTCAGTGAAGAAAGAAAATGGTAAAGCAGTCGGTCTAAAACTTGAAGTGTTTGAAGATTCAACCGCTGAACCGGCTTAAATTTTCTGATGAGAAAAACCCGTGTAAACACGGGTTTTTTTGTATATTCCATTTGTTAAGAACTTAAAAATGATGATCACGGATTTATCTGTAACGAAGCTTTTAACCACATTAGGGTTATTTTTTCTGACTGCTTTAATGGAAATACTTGGTTGTTATTTTCCTTACCTGATTTTAAATCAAGGTCGTAGTCACTGGTTTTGGATTCCAACCGCCTTAGTATTGGCTATTTTTGTTTGGTTACTTACTTTGCATCCTGCTGCATCGGGTCGTATTTATGCTGCATATGGGGGAATCTATATTTTCTCGGCACTGATGTGGCTAAAGTTTGTTGACCACGTGAGTCTATCTCGTTGGGATGTGTTAGGCGGGGCGATTGTTATTGCAGGTGCATTGATCATTATTTTGCAACCACAAGGTTTGATTCGATAACTTTTATTGTTGAAAAATAAATCATTGGAGGGATCGTCTTTTTAATCTCATTATTTTGTTTAAATCAACGCTACATAAAAAAAGCACCCGAAGGTGCTTTCGTTTAAGCTAAAAGCTTAGTCTTTTTTAAGGTTTTCATTAAGCAAGAATTCAACCAATGCTTTTTGAGCATGTAAACGGTTTTCTGCTTCATCCCAAACCACGGCATTTTTGTGATCAAGCATGTTTTCTGAAATTTCTTCACCGCGATGCGCAGGTAAACAATGCATAAATAAGCAATCAGGGTGTGCAATATCCATTAGGCGCTCATTCACTTGATAGTCTGCAAATGCCTTTTCACGGATTTTTTGCTCTTCTTCTTGTCCCATGCTCGCCCAAACATCGGTCACGATGAGATCAGCATTGACCGCAGCATCTTCAGCTGAATCTACCAATTCAACACAATGCGCAAATTCAGTTAAGAATTTTTCTTGTGGTTCATAACCTTTAGGCGCAGCAATTTTTAAATTAAAGCCCCACATATGTGCAGCTTCAATATATGAGTTACACATATTGTTGCCGTCACCGATCCAAGCCACTGTTTTACCTTCGATTGAACCGCGTTGTTCAAGGAAGGTTTGCATGTCAGCGAGCAGTTGGCAAGGGTGATGATCATCGGTCAATGCATTGATTACAGGAACTTTTGAATACGATGCAAAGCGTTCCACGATGTCATGACCAAAAGTACGAATCATCACAATATCAAGCATGCTTGATATGACACGTGCAGAATCTTCAACGGGTTCGCCACGACCTAATTGCGAATCGCGAGAAGAAAGGAAAATTGCGCTACCGCCAAATTGGCTCATGCCAGCTTCAAACGAAACACGTGTGCGAGTACTCGATTTTTCAAAAATCATACCCATGACTTTGCCAACAAAGGGTTGGAAAACTTCATTGTTATGCTGTTTGCGCTTCAGTTCAATTGCGCGTTGCAAAATTTGGTTCAGTTCTAAAGTCGATAAATCACGTAAAGTTAGAAAGTGACGGAGAGCCATCAGTTACTCCACAATAATCGCTGAAAATATATGATCAACAATCAGTTGTTGGTTGGTTAAGAAAAAATACGGAATCGGCTAATATACTATATGACAGGCAAATTGCAAAAGAACTAACGGTTTTGATGGGCGTCTAGAAAGCGATCGACACAATAACTGATGTATTTGTTGGTTTCTTGAGCATTTTCTTGAGCAGGAATGCCCATTAAAATGCGCCATTCTAAATTTCTCAAAATGCCAAAATAAAGTTGCGCTGAATATTCAGGATTTTCACAATATAACAACCCCTGATCATGAGCATTTTGTAGTGCATTGCTAATCACTTGTTGAATATACACCGGCCCACGCTCATGAATATGCAATGCAATATCCGGATTGCGTTGACTTTGCTCCAACACCAAACGCATAAAGGCTGAATTTTCAGGGGCAACAATATGTCGATAAAAATTAATCAATGTGTCAATCAGGTAACTACGTAAATCACTCGTCATGCGTTCAATCGGTAAGCTGATATCTTCAAAAAACTGATGGCGGCGATAATCACAAATGGCTTTAAATAAACCTTCTTTATTGCCAAAGTATTTATAAATAGAGGCTTTCGAGCCGCCAGCATGATTGACAATATCATCGAGTGAGACATTGTCATAACCACGGTCTAGGAATAATTGTGTGGCACTCATCAGTAAAGCAACACAGCGTTCATGTCCGCGCTTGGTGGGAGGCACATCTTTAGCCAAGGGCTCTAATTGAACGTGTACTTGCATATTAAAGTGCATCGATAGAATAAGAAATCAGTTGCGATTATAACAACTTTGTGAGCACATTTCAGAAATACCCTATGGTTGATATTTCGTCAGACAATACATCTATAAAATACTTGAATATTTGACTAAAGTTTTAGAGTATTTATTCTATACAGCCATAGCGCGGCTAAGCCAAATGGGTATACTCAAAATTCAATAAGTATAGCGAAGACTGTGGAAAGGACTATGACACAAAAAATGTCTGCAGGTTTAAAATTTAGACAAGCATTAGAAATCGAAAAACCACTACAAATTATGGGCACAGTAAATGCCTATTCAGCCATGATGGCGACCCAAGTGGGTTATAAAGCGATTTATGTTTCGGGTGCAGGTGTCGCCAACTATTCCTATGGTTTACCTGATTTAGGCATGACCAGTCTGGATAATGTCCTTGAAGATGTACGACGTATCACAGAGCGTGTCGATACGCCACTGTTGGTTGATATCGATACAGGTTGGGGTGGTGCATTTAATATTGCGCGTAGCATCAAACAGATGATTGCAGCAGGTGCAGCAGCCGTTCATATTGAAGATCAGGTGGCACAAAAACGTTGTGGACATCGTCCCAATAAAGAAATTGTGACCCAACAAGAAATGGTGGATCGTGTTAAAGCCGCAGTTGATGCAAAAACTGATTCAGACTTTGTGGTTATGGCACGTACGGATGCTTTACAAAAAGAAGGCTTACAAGCGGTAATTGATCGTGCTTGTGCGTGTGTGGAAGCAGGTGCAGATGCCATTTTTGCTGAAGCCATGACGGACATTAGCATGTATAAAACAGTGTGTGATGCGGTGGGTGTGCCTGTACTTGCCAATTTAACCGAATTTGGTGACACACCTTACTACACGGTAGATGAATTGGGTGAACAAGGTATTCGTATGGTGTTGTATCCATTAACCGCAACACGTGCAATGCAAAAAGCGGCATTAGAAGTGATGCAATCGGTACGTCAACATGGCACACAAGTGAATGTACTGGATAAAATGCAACAACGAAAAGAATTATACGAATTTTTAGACTATCACAGCTTTGAAAATACCTTAGATAAACTGTTTAAGCAGGAGAATTAAAAGAATGGCTGAAGGAAAAGTACTCACAGGCGCGGGATTGCGCGGACAAGTGGCAGGTAAAACTGCACTTTCAACTGTTGGCAAAAGTGGTGCAGGTCTCACCTATCGGGGTTACGATGTTCAGGATCTTGCAGAAAATTGCCAATTTGAAGAAGTGGCTTATTTAATCTTCTTTGGTGAATTGCCAAGTACTGAGCAATTGGCTCAATATAAAGCAAAACTTAAATCTTTACGTGCTTTGCCACAGGCCTTGAAAGAAGTGTTGGAACGTATTCCTGCGGATTCGCATCCAATGGATGTGATGCGTACGGGTGTGTCTATGCTCGGTAACATTGAAACTGAAGCAAGTTTTACCGATCAGCAAGATGTGGCAGATCGTATTCTCGCAACATTACCTGCGATTATTTGCTATTGGTACCGCTATAGCCATGACGGCGTACGTATTGAGGAAAATACGGATGATGACTCAATTGGTGCGCAATTCTTGCATTTGCTGCGTGGTGAAAAGCCGAATGAATTGCATGAACAAGTCATGAATGTATCTTTGATTTTGTATGCTGAGCATGAGTTTAATGCTTCGACATTTACAGCGCGTGTTTGTGCATCCACTTTATCGGATATGCATTCGTGCATTACCGGTGCAATTGGTTCATTGCGTGGTCCATTGCATGGTGGTGCCAATGAAGCTGCAATGGAAATGATTGAGAACTGGACATCCGCAGACGAAGCAGAACGTGAAATGTTGGGTAAGCTTGAGCGTAAAGAAAAGATCATGGGCTTCGGTCATGCGATTTATAAAGACAATGATCCAAGGAATGGCATTATCAAAATTTGGTCTGAGCGTTTAGCCAAAGATGTGGGCGACACCGTACTCTATCCAGTGTCCGTGCGCTGTGAAGAAGTGATGTGGCGTGAAAAGAAACTTTTCTGTAATGCTGATTTCTTCCATGCATCGGCTTATCACTTTATGGGCATTCCGACCAAACTGTTTACGCCAATTTTTGTGATGTCACGTGTTACAGGTTGGGCAGCCCATGTGATGGAGCAACGTGCCGATAACCGTATTATTCGTCCAAGTGCCGATTATACTGGTCCTGAATTACGCAAAGTTGTACCGATTGCACAGCGTTAATTTGAGTTAAATCATAAAGGTCTCGAAAGAGACCTTTTTTACGTACACAGCTTAACTAGAAAAGCTTAATATTCTGATAAATATGACTATTTAAATAAAAATGACTGATATTGAATATCAAGATAAAGACTAATTGGTAATTGATTGTGCTAAGTGATGAAATCATGATCTATTTTCAAAATTAAAGCTATCATCCGATAGCAATCGGTGTTAAAAATAAAAATAAAGTGCATAACGAAAGTGGGTAGAAATGATGAAAACTACAGTTAAATATGTTGTTCTAAAAAGTTTAGACTATCAGCTTGGAACACCGTTATTTCAAGAGGAAATTGAGGCTGATGGCCAGTACTTTGACCAGATTCCGAGCACATTTGAATATCAAAAATTGAAACTCAAAGTCAAAAGCAAAGAACTCAAGCGTGTTTACCTGGCTGAAGAAAATGACGATTCACAAACGATTATTGTTAAAGTGGTTGTGATCTAAATATCAACACAAAAAGGCTGCTGATGGCGGCCTTTTTGTCTGCTGTATCATTAAAATTTGCATCATAGACATAATAAAAATTAAATGAACAGATTTGATAATTTATATTCTGCTTTAGATGCGGATAACTCTGATTCTAAATCGGTTGAATCATGCAGTGATTAATGGCTGATTGTTATTTGAAAATAAACATACCGAAATAATGACCTGAGATTAATGTGATCTTTTAAGTAATAAATGTATCTTTTGTGAGTCATATAAGCCGATATCAGTGACTTAAATCATTTACATTTACATTGAACTAAAATGTAACAGGTGCAGGCTTTTTTGATCCAAAATTAGGAATACGATGGTAACTCAATCAAGGAGTATGACCATGTCAAACCAAGATAAGCAAAATCAACAGGGTAATTCAGCGCAACCACAGCGTCAGCAGAATCAGCAAAACCCGAATCAACAACAAAATCCAAATCAGCAGCAACAGCAACAAGATCAGAAAGATTCGACCCAACGTCAGCAGAATCAACAACAGCAAGATCAACAGAATCTAAATCAACGTCAACAAAATCCAAATCAACAACAGCAGCAACAACCACAGAATGAGCAAAGTTCTCATCAACGTGATCAGCAAGATCAATCCAATAAACAACGTTAAAATTCATTCAAAAAAAAATCGCTTTCGGGCGATTTTTTTATTTCTCTTATTATTTTGATGCCAGTATTTCATTTTATTTATGATCAAAATCAATCCCTATAATTCTTGATACATCTGATCTATAGCCTATTTAAATATAAGCGCGCATGATGAATAGAGAGCCAAAATTAAAATTGAACAAATCACACGATAGAGAAGGTTGTTGGCGGCGGTTGAAATTAAATAAAGAGATAACAATATGACATTTAAAAGAGTAATCGTTCATCCGATGTATCAAGACTTCCACACAACCCCGCGCATATATTTTATGGGCGAATATAACGATCATCAGCAGTTAATTAATGTATTTAATCATACGCATCAAAAACTTAAACCCATTGAAGGCACTTATCAGTGGGAACTGCTAGACCATTCTGTCGTATATTTTGTTGAAGAAGATTCTAAATTCCCAAGAAAAACGATGTAAGGGCATCATGAATGACATTTCCACGTAAACAATTGATTTTGTATCATCAGGCACAGCCCGACAACAAACGCTGTGCATGGGCAAACTATAATGAAGAGGGTAGTCTTTTATATATCACGGACTATTATGGAGAATTACTTGAATGCATGAATGGAAGTACGCTCCTGATTGATCAAGAGCTATGGGTCATTCAAATGGAAGAAATCTTGAGTGACTAAATGATGGGGACTCAAGTTCTTCTAAAAATAGCGGAATGTATTTTATTTAACGTCGCTGCTTTAAAGTCGATTCAGTACAGAATCTAATTCGCTATTTTAAACAAGGTATTTCAACTTCATCCTAGCAGTGAAAACGATCACTCAGATGAAGTTGAAAATATCGCATAAGTTTTCTTGTGACCTAAATTTGAATCTTTGAATACTGACCGAACCATGGTTGAGCATCTTCAAGTTGCTTGGCAAGTTGTAATAGACGATCTTCACGACCAAAAGGTGCAATAAATTGTGAGCCTAGGGGTAAATTATTTTTATTCCAATACAGCGGCACAGACATGGCAGGCAAACCAGTAATATTGGCAAGTTGGGTGTAAGGCACCCATTTTAAATTCTCTCGGACAATTTGATCGACCAATTTACCACGCGCCAATAAGTGTGCCTGACCCATGCCTAGCAGTGCTTTTAAAATTGGTTTTTGCCATGCGGGTGTTTTGATTTCGCCATTTTTAGGTGCAACTGATGCAGTGGCAGGTGTTAAAAATAAATCATATTGATCAAAGAAATGGTTCATTTGGGTGACATATATGCCCCAATTGCTTAAGTTCTGAATATATTCAACCGCTGAGGTTTTTGCACCAAAGGCTGCTAATGTTAGAGAATCAAGTTCAAAATCGCCGTTTTGGGTTGGATATTGCTTCTTAATTTCATCCAACATAAATGAAAATTGACTGAACCATGTGGTAATAAAGTCTTTTGCTAATTGCATCCCGTCGATTGCAGGACGTGCTTCAATCACGTCATGACCTAAAGATTGTAAAAGTTGAACAGTTTGCTCCATCGCTTGAATTGCATCTTTAGAAATTTCAGTATCAATCGGTGAATCATAACTAAATGCAATTTTTAATTTCTTTGGCGGTGTTTGGATGGCATCAAGATAGCGCTGATTTGGGCGTTGAATAACAAATAAAGCATTGTGATCTTCACCATGGGTCGCATCAAGCATGGCAGCGCTATCACGTACCGTCTTGCTGAGTACATGCTGAACAGCAGCACCGTGCATCGCTTCACTCATGTTTGGACCCCAAGGAATCCGTCCACGACTCGGTTTTAAACCAAACAGCCCGCAATAGGACGCAGGAATACGAATAGACCCGCCGCCGTCACTTGCACCAGCAATAGGCACAATCCCTGCTGCAACGGCAGATGCTGAACCGCCAGATGAGCCACCACTATTGTGTTTTAAGTTCCAAGGATTCTTACATGCTCCCCAGGCATCGGGTTCGGTAATGCCTTTAATGCCGAATTCAGGGGTATTGGTGCGACCAAAGGTTACGATTCCAGCTGTATTCCAACGATTGACAATTTCCGCATTGGTATCCGCAATATAACCTATACGCTTAAAGCCTTCACATCCATAAGAGGTTGCATGACCTGCATATTCTTGAAACAAGTCTTTTACAAGAAAAGGAACACCGGCAAATGGACCTGTAAGCGTGCTTCGAGCGCGCTGCCTTGCATAATCATCCATAGGAATGACAACTGCATTCAGTTTGGGGTGCGTTGCATCACGACGTGATAATGCGAGCTTAAGTAACTCTTGTGCGGTGACTTGTTTTTTTGCAACCAATCCGGCTAGTCCTAAGCCATCATATTGCATATATTCAATGATGTTCATTGCTTATCCTTAGCATGTTAATAAAAATAATGTTCTAGCGTATTATGAAGCCAGTACCACTTGATTACGACCCAAGTGTTTCGCACGATACAGAGCTTGGTCAGCCTGATTAATTAAGTATTGTAAATTCTGTGTTTGTGGTGCTTCACGATGCAAAATCCCGAGACTCACCGTAATATGAAGCGGTTTCGTTGCCGCTTGATAAATCGGGGTTTTTTGTACCAAATCTCGAATACGCTCAGCAATATATTGTGCTTCACCAGGATCAATGTCCCAAAGTAAAATCACAAATTCCTCACCGCCAATTCGCGCAAAAAGATCATTGCTGCGTAAATTACAGCGCACCAGCTCGACAAACTGTTGCAGCACACCATCTCCAGCATGATGCCCATATTGGTCATTTAAACGCTTGAAGTGATCAATATCGAGCATAATCACTGAAAATGACAATTTTTTGGCTTGTTTAAGCCGAAGTTCCGCTTCTTGGAAAAAGAAATGCCGATTCATGGTTCGGGTTAAACTGTCATGGTTGGCGAGGTAAAGCACACGCTTAAACAGTTCATTTCGGTTTTGACTAATGATGCATAAAATTAATGGTGACAATGCCAACATAAACAAGCCAATACGAATAGAAATAAAGGTGCTTGAGTTGGCAATTTCATTTTGTGCTAAATAATATTGCGCTAAGCTGTGATAGCTGAGTAAGACCACAAATACATTAATCATGGTCACGCTAAACAAGCGATAGGTGAGAGCCACCCAAATCAGTGCTGCAAGCGGGTAGAGCATTGCACCCGGTCCCACAAAAATATGGGTGAGTAACACACACAGCATGACGCTGAGAATAGGTAAATAATAAGTCAGCCGATAACTTTTATGACGGCGATTATAAATAAAATGCCGAATTTCTTTGTGCCGAGGAAATGCCAAGATCAGCGGTAAAATTAGAATATAATTGACCATTTCGCCAGTCCACCATAAGCCAAAATCTACCCAGAGCTGTTCTTTAGTCATAAATGAACCGGGAATATTGGGTAAAGTGAATACCGCGAAAGCTGCACTGGCTAAGCAACCGGCAAAGGCAAAAATGCCAAACAAATGAATGAAAGTAAAACCAGTGTTGTAGTATTTATAGTTAATATTGAAATAACGGATAAAAAATAAAGACACAATCACACTGATTAAATTGGCAAGGGTCAAAAATAACGTCAGCGTCAGTTGATTGCCCGTTAATAGGTCTGCAAATAGATAGGCACAAAATGCCCCAAGCCAGCCGCCCTTTAGGTTTAAGTGTGGGAAACGCAAAAAAACCGCAAGCAGCGCGGCATTTGCAGGCCATAGCAACGCTAAATAGCTAGTTGGCCTTGTTGCAATTCCAATTAAACAACAAATTAAAACCACAAACGAGATGACCAAGTAGGCATGAGTTTCTGGATCAATTTGAAGTTGCTTCAATTCAGTTAAACGCAAAAATGAAGATCCTTAAAATATTTTTTATTGAGCATGCGTTTTTGAGTCAACGCACTGTAAAAGCCTTTTTTATTTTGAATATGAATCAGTATGTCTAGACAAACACCTTTTATTAAACAAAATATATACAAAAAACATGCAAAAGGGAATTGGCTCTAGAAAAGCAATTGTAAAAAAAATGCTCATAAAACTGAAAAGCTTGATTGAGCGCCAAGCATGGTTTAAAAATGTGGTAAGTTAAATCCAATGTTCAAATGATACTTTTAATATGAATAAAATATGTCTCAGTCTTATGCTCGCTTTCGCTTCGTCATGTGTTATGGCAACAGAAAATAAAAAAGCCGATACGCGTGTTACCGATGTACCGAATACATTTAAAGTCGTGACGCGTCCAGAAATTGCGGGTTTATGGGGTATGCAAATTAAACCCAATCATAAATGTATTGAATATTATAATTTTAAAGCCAATAACAGCGTCATTATTAAAAGTGCTGAAGAATGGTCATCAGGGATTTATGAATATCAACCTGTGGCTGATCCGACACAGCAAATTCCGGCTTTAGTTTTACAAGTGAAATATGACAATAATGAGAAAGACTGTTCAGGTAATCAGGAAGACCAGAGCGGTGAATTAACGCAGTATTTTGTGAAATGGAAAAACGCCAACACAATTGATTTTTGTGCCAATGAAAAAGGCGAGCAGTGCTTTGCGACTCTGAATCGTGTCTTGCCTTAAGGATATGTCATTAACATCCAAAAAAAACCGCTGATCAATCAGCGGTTTTTTTAGAATTAGGCTTTCGATTCATCGGTTTCTAATTCTTTAAGCAAATGATTTTCCAAATAATGGATATCCATTGCTTGTTCGCAGAAGTTTTCATCGCGTAGGATTAAATCTTTATGCAAAGGAATGTTGGTTTTAATTCCCGTTAATATGATTTCATCCAAGGCTTGCTTCATACGTGCAATTGAGGTTTCACGGTCTTTACCATGCGCAATCAATTTAGCAATCATCGAATCATAATAGGGTGGAATGCTATAACCTGGATAGATATGTGAATCTAAACGGATACCTGCACCACCTGGGGCATAGAAGGATTCAATTTTGCCAGGACAAGGCATAAATGTTGAAGGGTCTTCAGCATTAATACGGCATTCCAACGCATGACCTTTTAAAATCACATCTTCTTGCTGAATATTAAGCCCTAAACCTGCAGCAATACGAAGCTGTTGTTCAATAATATCGACACCTGTCACCATTTCAGTTACAGGATGTTCCACTTGAACACGGGTATTCATTTCAATAAAGAAGAATTCACCTTCTTCAAATAAAAATTCAAACGTACCCGCACCGCGGTATTGCATCATTTTACAAGCATTCACACAGGCTTCTAAAATATCGGCACGTGCTTGTTCAGGTAAATTTGGTGCAGGCGCTTCTTCAAGCACTTTTTGATGACGGCGCTGTAAGGAACAATCGCGATCATAAAGATGAATCGCGTGACCATTACCGTCCGCTAAAATTTGCACTTCCACATGACGCGGTTTTTGTAAGAAACGCTCCATATAGACCGTGTCATCACCAAACCACATTTCTGCATCGCGCTGTGCTGCTTGTACAGATTCTAATAATGTATCGAAGCGTTCAACAATACGCATACCACGACCACCACCACCGGATGCGGCTTTGACGATCAATGGGAAACCAATTTGTTTGGCTTCAGCAATGGCATTGTTGGTGGTCACGGCATGAGCAGAGCCGGGTACAGTCGGTACGCCTGCTTTACGCATTGCGGTAATGGCAGAGACTTTATTGCCCATTAAACGAATATGTTCAGGGCGTGGACCAATAAAGATAAAACCTGAATTTTCTACAATTTCAGCGAATTCAGCATTTTCAGACAAGAAACCATAACCGGGATGGATCGCATCCGCACCGGTAATTTCAGCTGCTGTAATAATGGCAGGAATATTTAAATAGCTGTCACTGCTTGCACCCGGACCAATACAAACCGCTTCGTCGCAGAAGCGTAAATGCATCAGGTCTTTGTCTGCATCTGAGTAGACCCCAACGGTCTTAATACCCAAAGTTTTACAAGCACGGGTAATGCGTAACGCAATCTCACCCCGGTTTGCAATTAAAACTTTTTGCAACATTGTGTTTAATCCCCGAAGTGCTTAAGCGCGGTAGCGGAAAAGTGGTTGACCAAATTGAATCACTTCGCCATTTTTCACTAAAATTTCTTCAACAACGCCACTTTGTGTTGCTTCAATCGGGTTCATGATTTTCATTGCTTCGATAATACCTAAAGTATCACCCGCAGAAACCGTTTGACCGACTTTAATAAAGGTTGCTTCACCCGGACTTGGTGCCGCATAGAACACCCCGACCATTGGTGATTTTTCGACAGCACCACGTGGTGATTTTGCTGCGGGTACATCAGCCGCAGGCGCAGGCATTGCAGGAACAGCTGCTGCAACCACTGGATTACGACGAGTTAAAGCAATAGATTGATCGCCTTCTTTAACTTCGATCGCCTGTAAGTCAGATTCAATCATCAAGTCGATGAGTTTCTTGATTTTACGGATATCCATGAGACAGTATTCCTAATTAAGATTGCTTAGAAGATTGAATTTTTTCAATGATATAATCGAGTGCTGCGGCATAGCCTTTAGCACCTAAACCACAAATGATGCCGATGGCTTTATCAGATAAATATGAGTGGTGACGGAATGCTTCGCGGGCATGTACATTGGATAAATGCACTTCAATAAATGGAATAGCCACGCCAAGTAAGGCATCACGCACTGCGACTGAGGTATGGGTCAGTGCGGCAGGATTAATAATGATGTATTGGACACCATCTTTTTGTGCTTGATGAATACGATCGACAACTGCACCTTCCCAATTGCTTTGGAAAGTATCGAGTTCAAGAGCAGCATTTTGAGCTTGAGCAATAAGTTGCTGATTGATATCCGCTAGGGTGAGATGACCATAAACTTCTGGTTCGCGCTGTCCTAGCAGATTTAAATTCGGTCCGTGAATGACCAAAATGGTCGAACTCATTCAGCATGCTCCAATTTGAAAGTTGTCGTATAAGTTTGCAAGATGTCTGCAAAGTTCCACTATTATTGCATAAAATTCTAGATTTTTATGAAAAATTCCGAGAATTGGCTAAATTTCAACATGCAAAATAGTGGCTATATAATGAAAAAGTTGCAACGATTTAGCAATGTTAAAAAATGACATTTCTTATAATTCTGTTTATTTTTGTATTGTAAACCCGATTGGCAAAAACTATGCATACACATTGTGTAACAGCTCGGTATAGCTGATGGCTTGTCATTATTTTTAAATGATGCTTTTGAGCATAACATCTGGATATAGATTCGAATAGTCATGAGCGATATATGGAATGTTTTGGTTAAAGTTAATTTAAGAATCATCTTTAGTCGAGATGTTGAATAGCTGCTCAAGCTTTAAAAAAATAATAATTACAACAAGATAAGTTTTGATACTCAGACTTAAAATTTAAAATAACGCTGATTTTTACTCATTTGAATATTGTTTGGAGAGAGTGAAGAAATGCTGGCAACGTATCTCATTCACTAAATAGTTTGTATAAATATTGCTCTAAAATATTATTGTGAATGAATGACTTAAAAATAGAATCAATAACTTCGCATTGACGAATCTGTTCATTATTTTTGAATATTAAAGCGGTTTAACGCCGTTGAATCTTATTTTGGAGTGGCAGAATCGTATTGGATATTCGCTTTAATCATTTTTTGCATGTGTGAAGGCTATATCAGCATAGAAAAAAGGTTTTATAATGCCGAGCACGATTTACCTAGTGCTGAAGATGACAATGACGCCTGCATGTAAACTTTTAACCTCGAAAAAAATAGAATTCACCGTCCATGAATATACCCATGATGCCAATGCACAGAGCTTTGGTTTAGAAGCCGCAGAAAAATTAGGGCTTCGGGTTGAAGAAGTGTTTAAAACACTGTTAGTGACCGATGATAAACAGTATTTTGTTGCGATTTTGCCTGTACATCACCAATTAAGTTTAAAAAAAGTTGCACAGGCATTGGGCTGTAAAAAACTACAAATGGCAGATCCTAAACAGGCTGAACGCTTAACGGGTTATTTGGTCGGTGGTATTAGTCCGATTGGGCAAAAGAAACGCTTAAAAACCCTTATTGATGCGTCTGCACAAACCCTTGCTAAGATGTATGTCAGTGGCGGGAAGCGTGGTCTTGATATTGGTTTAGCACCTCATGATTTATGCCAAGTCTTAGATGCTCAATTTGCAGATGTGCTTGATGAGAAGTAAACAAATATCTTTATCTGAGTCGTAAAAGAAACAGATCAGCCGATAGACTTGATGCGGTTTTATGATTTTAGGTATCAAGTTACTCTGCCGAACGCTGATCTAAGACAATAAAAAAGCCCATTAAGTTGGGCCTTTTTTATCATTCATACTTATAGACAGTTGGGTGGCTTTGGAATACCTGCCAAACGACTCAAATGACGTGCGACTAATCCAGTATTAAACTTTTCTTGCAATACTGCGTTATTAATCTCGCTGCTCACGGTTTTCATCAAGTATTTAATTAAAGGACGTGTGGCAGGAGAGTGCCCAAATTGATGGTAGAACTGTCGAACAGCATTCAAGACTTCAAAGTGCCAAGGGCTTAAATCAAGTTCTAAGCTGTTGGCGAGTACTTGTGCAACATCTTCATTCCAAATCGTGTAATCGACTAAATGACCATCTTGGTCTAATTCTAAATTCATGAGGTACTCTTTACTTCATTGAAACACAGCGACTAAATGCCAAGCAAAGCGCTGCAAAATCGGCATAGTCGATGATTTTAACATTGGATGCATAAGGCTGCGTTAAAAGCTCGGCATCATTTTCTAAGACATAAACGGCAGTTAAAGACTGTATAAAGTCATGAGTTATGCCAAGTACAGCTTCACCTAAAATAACCACTTGATCGTCAGGGGCGTGTATTTGTGCTAATTGCTTAATGCTTTGCGCCGTAGCGACATAATTGGATTGAATTAAATAGAGCGTTGCAGGCGTCATCGTATTCACTTGTTATCTTCCTTACCAATACAGCACATGGTCAAAGCCACGAATAAATTCAGGACTGAGTTCAATAAAGGTAAGTTCTTGTTCAGATTGTTGTACAAAGGCAGAGTTTTGATTTTTTTGTTCCACTAAAATGGGCGTTAAATCATAGAACTCAAAACTATCTACCATATTCGATGCCAATTTGAATGCATGTTTGACTTGATCAAATTGTAAATCTGAACGGAGTAAGCTGAGTGCTGCGCCTTGTAATAATATTTTTACTTCCGCACCGAAGGTTGCTAATACCATGGTCGCAGATAAGCTTTCGTGCACTTGCAGGCTAGATAAATTTGCCTGAGTCAGAATAACGAGTACAGATTTCACACAATATACCTTTTAAAAGCAACAATTCACGAAAACATAATCATTAGAATTGAATAAGACGTTGTGCAGATTGAACAGCATCCGCAAGTTCACCTAAACCAACCAATTCAAATTTTTCAGCTAAGTTATGCTGTTGAATATTGTGACGTTGAGCATTTTCCTGATCTGTGATTCCACGTGCGAGTGCTGCACTGACACATACAGGTAAACGGATATTTAAAGCTTGCCATGCATGCGTTAAATGACGTTGGTCGTCTGCAACCCATTGCAATGTATTCGCAACCGAAACGCCGTCTTGATAAAAGAACACGCGAAAAGGTTCCTGTTTATCATGCAGCGCTTGGGCAAGACCTAAGGCATGCCAAGCATGAATGGACGTAGGTGCAGAGGTGATCAGAATTAAGGTGCTCATCGAATTTCACTACAGGCTGGATCAACACATGTTGATTCTGGGCGACATAATAAGAAGGTAGTATACAATGATTTTAGGCGACATATTTTCTATTTAAGACATAATATAAAGTTGTTTTTTGAAATAAACTAATTAAAACAATAATTTAAAATACTACATTTAATGATATCAACACTAAACTCTAAATTTATCTGCACAAAATAGTTTCAATTTTTTCTAATTTTTCAGCATTACAAGATAGAATAGAAAACAATCTGCACCAAATCTGCACCAAGAAATGAAACTACCAAAACCGATTCAGCGCGGTGAAAGCTGGCGCATCATTGTGACCTTTGAAAAAAAGCGCTATTCAATCACAAGGGACTCTGCAAAAGAGTGCGAGCTTTGGGCAATAGATAAATTATCCGAACTTCGAACCAATAAAAAAGCCATTGCACAAGGTGAAAAGCCCGCATACCCATTTAGGGAATTGTGCGCTAAATATTATCAAGAGCATGGTCGCCATATGAAATCTGCACGGACCATCAATTTTAAAATTAAAAATATTGACCGTATTGCACCAAATTTAGCAGACAAATCGATTTATGACTTTAAGCCTACTGACATTGCTGAATGGCGAAATAATCGGAAAAAAGAAGTAAAAGTAGCAACACTTAGAAATGAGCATGCAATTTATTCAGCAGTATTCACTTATGCAATGAAAGAGCTATTTCTAATTGAATCAAACGTGTGGCACTCAGTCACCATGCCGGGTAAGGAAAAATCACGAAGTCAGCGTATTACTGATGAAGATCAAGCAAAAATGCTTGAAGCACTAAGTTGGGATGGTACGACAACACCTGAAACCTCACGACATTATGTGGCTTGGGCATTTTTATTTGCTTTAGAAACCGCAATGCGACAAGGCGAAATTCTTGCAATGAAAAAGCAGGATATTAAAGATGGTTTTGTACATTTACCGATGACAAAAAATGGTGAATCTCGGAACGTGCCACTATCTAAAGAAGCCAAGCGACTTTTATCACTATTACCAAAAACCAATAAGCAACTTGTGTCGCTTGATAAAGATAGATGCTGTGCAACATGGGTGCGTGCTAAGAAACGAGCAGGGCTGCCGCACATCAATTTCCATGATTCGCGGCATGAAGCCATTACACGTATGGTGAAGGTCAGAAAATTACCGGTTGAAGTCTTGGCTAAGATCACAGGGCATAAAACCATTTCTATGCTTGTGAATACTTATTACAATCCAGATGCTCAAGACTTGGTTGAAATGTTTAATGACAGTGAGAATAGTGAGAATGTGGAACTTTAATGTTCCACGCTATTGTTAATTTATAGCAAATGCTATATTTTTGAATCAGGGCAAAGAGTAGATCTTGTCTTTTGTTGTATCTAAATTAAGGAAGTGTGAAATGTACACCGTCACTGTTTTTCGACAATGTTAAGCCTTAGTTTTACGTTGCTAAGTTCTGTTGATTTAAGTGTTTTAAGTGAGGTGGATTATGAATAACTATAAAGCATTAGATATTGCTAACTATATTATTTGTTATGCAAATAATGAGCAAAAAAAATTATCAAATCACTCTCTGACCCCATTGAAGCTTCAAAAAATTCTGTATTATGTATCGACAGAGTATTTTAAAAAATATGGAAAGCGCTTATTTAGTGAAGATTTTCAAAAGTGGCAATATGGGCCAGTAGTTAAAGATGTCTATCATGAATTTAAGTCTTCAGGTCTTCATCATATAGCTAGACCAAAAGCAAAATTAGAAATATCTGAAACTGGTAGTATTTTTCGCAAAGAATTTGATATAAATACTTTGAATAGTGATAGTGAATTCGTGATGATTGCGGAAAATGTTATAAAAACTTATATGCCTTGGAAAGCTTTTGATCTTGTTGAGCGAACTCATGATGAAATAGCATGGAAAAAATTCGAATGCGATATCATGAAGGGTGTTGAATTAACTTATTCTGACTCTGAATTATTATCTGCTAAATCGATTAATGATAAATAATGACTAACCATGCTCAAGAAACCTTTATTAAAAGGCATTTGAATCCTGAGAATTTTAATCAAAAGGAGATTGTAGAGGAAACAGCTTTATTATTTAGCATTCTCATCGATGATTATGTGAAAACAGCTGCTAAAGAAACCTTCTACAATCTACCTTATAAGGATATTTCTGTTCTAGTTTTTGATGATAAATCTAACGATATTAAGACAGATTCATTTAATGGATTTATAACTACAGTAACCGAAGAAATCAAAAATACTTTTAATTCATATGAATTAACAACAGAATTGGAACATGCGACTGCATGCTATGAAAAATTTGCTTCACATATTGAATTAGCATTAATTCAGAAGCGATTCATGCTTGATACGGCAAAAGAAGCAAATAGAGTAGCAGGTGTAGCAAGAAAAGATGCTGATTTTGCAAAAAAACAAGCTAAGAAAGCTAAAGAAATGTCTAATGCAATGGTTACCAACTTTGTAACTATTCTCGGTGTATTTGCCACCATTATTATTACCGTCTTCGGCGGTATGCAAATAATTAGTGCGACAACGAAGCTATTGCAAACTGATTTAAATCTCGCAACTTTATTTTTAGTTTTATCGTTTATATCACTTTTAATCATATTAATTTTATGGATGCTTTTCTCATTTATAATTAATCTTAAAAAGGATGTTAATAGTAACTCTGCCCTTATTACAGCCATAACTGTTTTATCAATAACTATTATGTTATCTGCTGCTTACATAATTTTTTCAGGAAAAGATTTCTCACAAACAAGCGCAAAAGTGCTTGTTAAAGATGATAAATAAAAACGAGAGCTAATTCGCTCTCGGTCTTCCTTTTCTGATTTTGGTAGTGAGTATTTCGTGAGCAAGGCGTGGATTATATAAACCTTTGCCTTGCGATCCTTGGTTAATTGAAATCAACTTTTCACGTATTGTAGGTACAGACAAATTGTATTTTTGAGCAAGATGTGCAGCAGTCACCAACTGCACATCAACCTCTTTTAATTCCTTTACAACTGCACCACCGCAGATTTCTTGCCCCAACATTACTTGAGGCGGTTTATCTGATTCAACTGTAATGGTGTAGCGAAAAGCACCCATCAAGACACCTCCTTTAAACTCTCGACAACACTTTCAGGCAACCCAGGCACATCATTAAATGCTTTAGCAAATCCACCATCTGCGATGAATTGATCCATGAGATTGACTTGCTTATCAATTTCCAATTCTTCGACTTCGATTGTTTGTTCAGTCATGGCTTGGCTCCCGTGCTTCGATCATTGCTTTTTTACTGGTAAGGGATTTATCCCAAGAGCCTGTAAAGTCGAAAGATGGTGCTTCTTCCGCAAAATAATCACCTTTCCAACAGAAGGCACAGATATCCATATCCTTAACAGGACGGATGCTTGACCACCAGTACTTATTTGAGTGACCATCTTTCAGCCAATATTTAGCCCATCTAGGGGCTTGCAACCAATCCACATTTGGATTGCCAATCATGTTTCGCTTTTCAACCAAAACAAACCCTTTAGGCACCGCATTCGCTTTGGCTGCTTGCCACATTTCCCAACCGCTATGCGTTGTTAAGCAATAAAAGCGAAAGTTTGTTGGGGTTGTCTCACCATCAGTATTCCAACCTTTAGATTGAGCAACTTCTTTAAAGGCATTTAATTCTTTTTGAATATCCATCACACCACCTCGCTTGCTGAGAAATCAGGCGACATTTCCATAGATATAGTCGCCTTAAAGAATGGCTCGGCAGCATCTTCAGACTCATAAAGATGAAACTCCAAAGGCCAATCACTCTCCCACCCATCATGATCATCCCAATAATCTTGAGCGCAATCAGTCGCGAAACAATCCATGATGTCGAGTTGACGCATTTCATTTAAAGTCCAACTTGTGCTGCTAGGAAGCTTGTAGCGACTACCTTCGCAGTGATCGAGCACAACGTAATAAATATCCATCACACCAACCCCTTAATTCCAAAATAAACCACAATCCAAAACGCAAAACAAATTGAGATTGCAAAAGTCCAAACATATCCGCGATAGCTCATATTTCTATCCTCTTAAGATGCGCCCCAAAGGGCGCGATTGAGTTAAGGCGTTAATGCTGCTTCTTGAGCTTCATACGCTGAATTGATTGCCGTAATTTGCTCATCATTCATGTGAGCCGTGAATGGTTCAAACTGTGCAGCCATGACAGCATTCAATGCATCAAGATCAGATGTGTTGTTGATTGTTTCAATCACAGCTTGGACAGACTCGGTAGGGAATTGCTGTGCAGCTGTTAGCTCCGCTTTACGTGCTTTATATGACGCATTGATATTGGTTTTAGCAGGTTCGCCCAAGGTTGGCGGTATTGTGCTTGCAACCGCTTTTAAATCTTCAAGTGTTTGAGCGTTTTCAATGGCTTCAAAGCAAGCTTGAATATCAAATTCAACCTCTACCGCCCGAGACTCAACAGCATCTGTTTTCTTTTTGAGTCGACTTTTTAGAGCATTCGCACCACTATTGACTTTAACTTCTGGTGAAGTGGCAGCAGGGGTGACATCGATTTCTTTGTCCTGTTCTTCTTCCGCGATTGCCATACCTTTTAAGACATCAGGGAATACATCACGCAAAGCATAAGAACGAGCGCGGAGTTTCATCATGCGTTTTGGATATTGCGTCCATGGACCTTGCTTGCCCGACAGACCTGCGCGCTTTGCATCTTCCATTGTGAATACAGATGCAACAGGATCTTCATTTTTACGCTTTACGGTACAAGTTGCTTTCAATCCATCTTCTGAAATTTCCTCTTTGATGAAGTCAAGCTGACCAGATCCACGGACAAGGGCAAGCATAGCATCACCCCAAATTGACGGACGACCATTAATCACAGCAATGTTTTGCATGGCTTGAAGTGGTTGTAGTCCAATCTCAGCGCCCCATTGCATCGCAACAAGAATGTTGCCGGGTTTGCGCTGATAATCCTTCGGCACAATGTCAGAGCTAGACAAGATTTCAGCAATTTGCATTGCTTCTTGCAAGTTTGTTGGAGTTAAAAAATTAACAGCTGTATTTGTATTGGTGCTTGGTGTAAATGCATTCATGATGATTTCTCTATATATATATATTAGTTAATGCGCAAAACGCGAGTGCTTGAAGTTTTCACAAACTGTTCGTATAGATCAGGATGAGCAGCTTTTAGTGCTTTACTGTCTAAGGTGTTGCGCTCTTGGTATTTAAATGTCGCAAGACGCTTATCATCCGCAATGATCATTTCCGCATCTTCAATGCGTGAGCAAATTTGTAGCTTCAATGCGCTCAATTCGTCATCTGCTGCTTTGATCGTTTTATTTAAATCCTTGTATTCAGCAACAAGATCAATCAGTGGTTGATCTGCCACAACAGCCTGATCAGGCGTGTGTTTCGACCAACGATGCAACACATCATCAAAAGTCGTCGGAGGGGGTGGCACATCATCTTCGACATTGGAATACCAAAACTTTGAGCATTCATCTTTGAGCATGTCGAACAACTCAGGATCGAATGCGATCTGATAGCTGCGGAATATCTGACCACCAATCAACACACCCAAACCGCACATCGATGCACCAGTAATACCCATGTACCATTGAACTTGTGTCAAGTAGTAATCAGGCACAGCTTCGGATTGCTCATCACCCCAAAGCTTGGCTAAGTATTGATTTGCTGTCTTGCATTCAAGAATACGATCCGTGGTCAATTTGCCGTCTTTTATGCGTACATTGCCTGAGATATCAGGATTGATAATGGCGCGGTCAATGTTGGCGCGCATCCAATCATGCTCAGGGTGTGCGATGGTTTGATTAACGCGCTGAACTTTTACACCGTGGCGTTTTGCATATTCCTTCGCAACAATGTCTTCAAGCATGTTGCCCCAATAAGCAGGCTCACTGGTGCTATCTTCAAGCACTGAGCGCCCTGTTTTATCCAACCACAATTGGTATGGAGATTTGTACTTGCTTAGACCTAAGATTGCCGCAACATCTGAGCCGCCAATACCAAGACGACGTGCTTCAAGCCATGCTTGGCGAGCTGATTCAACTTCTTGTAAATTCACTGCTGTATTCATTTTTTATTTTCCTTATTTAGAATGGGAGTTCTTTGTCGATTAAAATTGAAAGCAGGCGCTTAACTGTTAGGTCTTGATAGAATCCTTTGTCAGTAAAGATCCCTTCATCAATTAAGCGCTGAATCAGTTCTTGCTTGATGCTATGCAAGCTTTCACTTCCGCCACGTTCACGCTCTGCCACCATTGCATCGGCTTGCTTGTATGCTTCTATGGCAATAAATTTACTCAGTGGCATATTTTCTTTATTGGCGAACTCACGCAGGCGATCAACTTGAGCTTGATTGATCATGCTGCTAACCATTCCTTGCATCGCAGCCATAGCGAATTGATCATGTAAATCAGTAATCATTAGCGAAGCCCCCATAAGTCTTGAATGACAAACGTAATGACTGACCAAGCACCTAGAATCAAAAGCGCAAAAAGCAAGAAATCACGGAGATTTAGAAGGAATTGAGCAAAGCGACGCTTGCCCATTTCGGATGGTTTTGGGTGTTGATACAGCACAGACGTTGTATTACTTTCGTTCTTTACGAAAGTTGGCGTGTTGCTATGAGAAGCTGTTTGTTCCATAATGACCTCGTTGTGTGAGAAGCCCTTTTGATGTCGAGTCGGAAAGGGCTTTTTTATTTCTTATGTAGATGTCTACAGAACAAAGATTAACTTTAGTTAGTAAAAGAGTCAACAAAATAATTAACAAAAGTTAGTAAATTTATTTTATTCATAAAAAGTAGACAAAAAAAATACCCACATAAGTGAGTATTTTTTATCTGAAATGAGGAGCTACCAGGTTTCCGATGTTTCCCATTTCCACGCCCAGCCCAGAACAAAAAATTCTTGATTCTTTATATCTTCAGCCGTGAGCTGATATTCAGGAAATTCATCCTTATTATCACTAACAACTCTTATCCCCCCAAACGGCAAACTATAAAGCCTTTTAAATTTAAATAAACCACCATGACAAATAGCAAAAATCTTTCCATCCTTAATGCTTCTTCTGCCTAAATCAATATAAACAGAATCACCATCCTTGATGGTTGGTGACATTGAATCGCCACTGCTTTCAACTTTTACGCAGTTGTCTTGCAGAATACCCTTTTGGCGTAACTCCAGCTTACTCACACGAACAGTACGGTACTCATTATTAAGAACTTCTGCCACTGAACCACTTCCACACGCTACCCTAAAACCCTCAAAATATTTTATTTCCACTTCATCATGATCAAGCGGGCTTTCATCGCTCCACGAATCAACATTACTAAAACCCATAGCCTTTGGGATGTTCTCGATCCCGGTTAATAACCAATCATCACTTGTACCTAAAAACTCAGCAATAACCTTTAAGACTTCCGCTTTCGGCTTGGTGTCGCCTTTCATCCATTTTGTAACCGCTGCTGTTGATTTCCCTGTAGCCCTAGCTAGATCGGCTTGCTTTAAATGCCTCTCATCTAGCTTTTGCTGTATTCGATCATGAAGAAACATCGTCAGACCATCCTATAAAAAATACTAACTAATGTTAATGCCTACCATTGTATTAGTGGTTAGCGTGTGCTAACTTTAGTTAATCAAAAACACTAACAAAGGTTAGCAATATGAAGGTCGATGATTTAAAGAATCATCTTAAGTGCAAAAGCTTGGTTGAGCTTGAGCAAAAACTAGGTGTGTCAAATGCGACGCTTTGGAAATGGGAGACCAACGGTATACCGATCAAAACCCAATGCTTTTTTGAAGTGAAGTACAAAGGTGCAATAAAAGCCGATAGAGCATTAATTGCGTAAATCAATTTTTTAAAGGGGTTTAAAGAAGTGGGAGTGGATGAAATGCAAGAAGCATTGAGTTTAGGTTTCATTGAGCAGCCGGGCAAAAAAACAGAAGTGACAAGCGTTCGATTAACACATGACGCTTTACACGCTGTAGATGCTTTGGCAGGGATGAACGACAAAAAACGTTCTGAGTGGCTGCGTGATGTGGTCATTGAAAAGCTCATGGAGTTGAAGCGACAACATGAGTATTTATCAAAAGCATTTGGCGATTCAACGAATACATTGAATACATCGTACACAAGCAAAACAAGCCCAGTGGGTGCAACCACTGAGCTTGAACGTTCTTAACTATCGAGGTATTAGAACATGTCAAATATTAGCATAAAGAAATGCATCAATACAGGCAACTGGGTCGAAATGTGCCCAACGCTTCACGAAGTCACCACGCGTGGCATTGCTTACTTTGAACAAGTCGCAATGCACAATGGGTCTTTTAATACACAACGTTTATTGGTTGCGGTTGGCAACAATACACGTGGGCGCGTTCAACTCGATTACTGCCCGTTTTGCGGATCAGATATTCAAACCAAGCATGATGGTGGTGACAAATGAATAGCTTAAGCCAATTCAATGCTGATTCAAAATCAATGAGCAGCTTGGAAATTTCAGAGCTCGTTCAATCGCGTCACGACAAAGTTAAGCAGTCAATTGAAAGATTGGTTGAGCGTGGCGTAATAGCACAACCCCCAATGGGGAATGTCGAGAAAATCAATAACTTAGGTTTTTCTATTCAAGTTGGTATTTACATTTTCTCAGGCGAAAAAGGTAAGCGAGATTCAATCATTGTGGTTGCTCAACTTTGCCCCGAGTTTACGGCTCGCTTAGTGGATCGTTGGATGGAATTAGAGAACTACACCAAAAGTGTAGTACCTCAAATCCCTCAATCCTTTGCCGAAGCACTTCAGCTCGCTGCAGATCAAGCACGTCAACTCGAACTCGCAGCTCCAAAAGTTGCTCACTATGACGCTGTGGTTGCTAAAGGTCACTTACTTACAGCTACTCAAGTTGGTGCAAAAGTGGGTCTGTCAGCAGTCGCTTTAAATCGCATCCTTGATAATTTCCGTGTGTACAACAAGGCTCACAAGCGCAGTCGTGTATTCAACACATGGTTCGAAGATCAGGGTTTTGGTGAATTAAAACAAACCACAACAGGTCATTCGCAACCCATGTTCACCACAAAAGGCGAAGCATGGGTAATTGAGAAATTAGTGAGCGAAGGGGTGGCAGCATGAGCAAAATTTTAACAGGTAAAGAAGCGTTAATCGCTTTAGCTGAAGGCAAAACCATAGAAAACTGGAATGGTTCAATTTGGTGGGATATTGAAGGTACTTGGCAAATTGATGTTTTCTTGAAAACCGATAGAAAGTTCCGCCTAAAACCCCACACCATCACAATTAATGGTGTTGATATTGAAGCACCTGAAAAAAATGATGATCCAAATTTAGAGCTTCTTGAGCACGATCAAGACTATTGGCTTGTTGATCTCGCCAATTATCCTGATTTCGTTATCCCGCATAAATGGAAAGGCGACCCACCAGAGTATGCATGGGCTGACCGTGGACTTATTCACTTATCCAAAGATGCCGCTTTACTTCATGCCAAGGCGTTAATTTTGGCGAGCGGAGGCACAACATGACCCATCCATGTGAAAACCAATGCCCGCACTACGACGGAGAATGCTGCAACGTCTGCTTGATTCAGGACGTTGAAGGCGTGGATCTGCTTAACGCGCTAAATGAAGCGTTTGACGAAGTATTTGGAGGTGAAGGGTGAGTGCTAAAAGCTTTATCTCAAACGCATTCATGCTGCCAAACGACCTGATTGATAAGGGTTATATGGCAGAAATGAAAGGACCCGCGCTTGCATGCTACCTATTCATTGTGCGTAAAACACGCGGATGGAACAAAGATTCGGATGCAATCAGTGTTTCTCAACTCGTAAAAGGCACGAAATACAACAAAGATTCTGTGCTTAAAGGTTGTGAAAAATTGGTTCAAATGGGCGTAATCGAGCGTGCACAGTTCGCAAATCAGCCCGCGAAATACACAATTACTGATTACATTTTTGCAGTCGAAAATTTAGATAGCGAAAATATCGCTAGCGAAAATTTAGATAGCAGGGTCGAAAATATAGATAGCGTGCTATCTAAAAAATCGACCCACAATAACAAACCAAAAACAACTAATACAAAAACAAAGGTTGTTATTGATAAATCTGATTCAAAACCATGTTTAACACATAGCAAAAATGGGTTGAGCCTTTCTGAAAAACAAGCTTCGGTATTCGCAAGCAAACTTTCAGATCATGCGGAATTTTGCTCTATGCATGCTCAAACAGGTGAATCACACAACAAGTTTGTTTCACGTTTGAAAATGCTTCTGCGTACACCAGGTTTTGCTGAAAAGAACTTGAGCTATTTAGAGGATGTTGGATTTAAGCGAGGTGGAGCGTGAATACAAAACCAAATTGCACAGTGCCAAAATTCAAACTTGAAGGCTTTGCATGTAAAAAAACAAACACATTGTTCGTGCTTGATCTGGTGAATGGCTATCTACCGTACATGCCGCTTGATGAAGCTGTGAGAACAGATGAAGTGAAATTCAACCATGGTGTAGCTCGTAATGCAGTTATCGAAACCGAGCTCGGCAAAGAGAAGCAATGCAGCGTATGTAAGGATTTTTGGCCAATGGATCCTGAATTCTTTTTTACGAAAACACTGCCACCCAAAAAAAACGGTGAACAGAACAAGTCGTATGACTCAGTTTGTAAGGCTTGTTATGAAATTAAGTATCGAAAAAGAAAACCGGGGCGACGCAACAATATTAGATCAACTGCAGAAAAATTGGTGGCAGCATGAAAAAGCGCAATAAAAAATACAATCCGAACAAACTGGCGCAGATCACAAAATCTAAAGCGTATCAAAAACATACTTTAGAAATGACCTTCAATATTGATGAAGTGAATGAACACATTGATGGATGGCGTGCTGAGAATAACTTTGCTGATAAAGAGCTTACGCCTAAGCACGTGGTGTATGACGTGTATCACGGTGACTTAATTATTGCTCTGAAAAACTTACTTATTCCGCTTGAACAAGAATGGTTTTTAGGTGTGGATTCCCATTACTACAATGCAGAAACGGAAGGAGTTTTGACAGTGCCAACTCAATTTCAAATGCCAAAAATGAGCTTTGAGAAATTTCGCTTTGGATCTGAACTAAAGGTGGATCGTGGTGCAGGGATTAAAACGCGCTGGCAAGGCATTAACAATGAATTAAATAAAATATTGGAACAAGAAGTTCCGCAAGGGTTTGAGCGTGTGCGTAGTGACGCGCTGTTTCGCATAGAAACTGCATTTAACAGCGTGGATGACTATCTGTACTTCAAGCAAGCAAAAGCGCTAAGAGAGCAAGGAGTAGCAGCATGACAAAACATGATTTTACATCGCTCCGTGATGCGATTAATCACTGCAAAGACGAACAAGAAAAAGAATTACTTCCAAGAACAATTTAATTTGATGCACATGGAAGCTGAAGATGAGCGCAATTACGTGGAGTTTGAACGATGAAAGAAGCGATATTTTTGATGGTTGGGGTGTTGTTAGGGGTAGGCTTTTTGAATTGGGTGATTGCGATATGAGTATTGAAAAAGTTTATGAGGTTATTAAAGGTTATCAGTGCTCAGAGCTTCTAATGGTTCTAAACCCTGCTTTAGCGGTGTGGAATCATCAACAAAAAGAAATCGATTCATTAAAAGCCCAACTCAACAACATGGAACGCTGCTACATCGAGAAGAAAAAACAGCTCAATGATGTTCGAGCATACATTGAATCAACATGTCCAGATGGGTTGGTTTCTGAAATAGATCGAATTGTTGAGGTGAAGTCATGAATAAGCATATTAAAACATTGGTCGGTTTTAAAAATGGGACTAAAAGTGTTGCAAAAGACTGTTTTTATGATCTTTGGGATGCTTTGGATGAAATTTTAAGTGCATTCAAGAAAATTGGTTTTGTGATTTTTGCATTCATGATTTGGATATTAAGTCTTGCTTTGATTTGTATTTTACCGCTAGCAACATGGTTGCGCGTGAAGTGGGAACGAGATGCTGAGATTGAAAGTAAAAAAGCTGCACAAGAGTACGCAGATCAAATGACTTGCTTGCATAACAACCGAGGCATCAATGACCAGCATCTCAACCGCTGAATATAAAAAACTATATGCGCCTAAAGCTAAATCTAGGCGCAAATCAAAACGTCCGAGTCGTGGCGTGAAAGTTGAGAGCGAAGGTGAAGCAACACTCAGCCTTCAGCTTAAAGCGTCAAAAATCGCATTTGAGAGAGAATTTCAATTTTATGCATCACGGAAATGGCGATCTGATTTCCATCTGGTAGAAAAAAAGATTTTGATTGAGGTGGAAGGCGGGATTTGGTCAGGTGGTCGTCATACAAGAGCAAAAGGCTACTTGGGCGACATGGAAAAATATAACGCTGCTACGGCGTTGGGGTATCAAATTTATCGTTTTAGCACTGAGCAAGTTAAATCAGGCTTTGCGATTAAACAAATTATAGAGTTAGTCGGGGAATAGGGATGAATGCAGTAGTAACGATTACAGGCGCAGTAAATTGGTCGAAATTCACTTTAGAAGAATGGCTTTATCAGTTTGGCGCATGGATGAATAGCGTATCTGGTACATGTGGGAAAAGTATCAATCCGATTGCGATTGCGATGGATCAAGCGGTGATTAAATCAAAAGCCGCTAAAATCAATCTCACCAAGTCTGAAATCATTGCAAACTATGTTGCAAGCGATGAAGATAAGCCAAAGCTACAGCGCTCAAATATTACGTGTTTAATTAGTGATAACGAAGCACGGGCAGTACAGCGTTTGATTTTAGATATGCAGGGCAAGTCTGAGGTGTTGGATGAGTGGCTTGATGTAGTAATTGCTCGACACTTTTATTGCAACTCATTTGCCAAGATTGCAGATGAGCACCATAAGTCGTTAATGGATGTGAAATTCGATAATAAAGCAGGACTTGCAGCAATCTATGCTCGAAATTTATTCATCAAACACCGTTGACAGTGACGTCAGTGATATGGCATATTTATGGTATAGTGGTCACAGTTGCATTAAAGGCACTCGTGATCGCAAATTGATTGAATCCGCAGGCGATGCGGTAAAAACATAAATGCATTGTAGACTCGTGAAATCCGATGAAGATGCATAAGCAAGGGTTCGCAACTTGCCAATCAATGAGCCTAGCTTCTGCTTGATGAAGCCGTTGGGTGATGAAACGTTAAGCACGAAAATTTAAGAATATTCACGAAAGCCAAAGCTCGAAAGAGACATTACGTGATGCAAAAGGGATCAATGAGATGGCGACCCTTAGCCCCTAGATGCAGTGCGGTATGAGCGGGTACACAAAACTCAGAGTGCATCAGTGTTGTGTGACAGCCTGAAAGAAGGCAATTTTGGAGAGTGAATAAAACGGATTACAGGACCTGACACCGTTTTTCAGTTTAAATCGCTGAATTGTTCATTCTACCAAAGTTAAGTCGTCGAAAAATTTAACTTAGCCCACCTCGGTGGGCTTTTTTGTTGTCTGAAAATCAATAATCCAAAATAGGAGATTGCCATGAAAGACGCAATTACTTGGGCTTAATTCGATTAGGTGTGCATGCATTTCAACACTATACACTTAGTCGCATGCTCACCTGTTACGCCAGCTATCTTTATTCGTAGTGGTTTATAGATTAATGCTGGCACCTTAGGTCAATGATGTAACGGTAGCATAACGGTCTCCAAAATCGTTTGTTCAGGTTCGAATCCTGATTGACTTGCCAAATTCCAAACGGATGCTGTTTTTCCCGATTCAGCATCACCTTTGGGATTACTGGAGTATTCAATGCTTCAATTCATCAAAATTCTGCTCTGTCCACATTTTCAAATCACACAACAAATGCATTCAGATCACAACGGCGATCCGATCAAAGTGTGCGTGTGTGGTAAGCACATCAAAGTTTAAAGGACCCGCGTTGCATGGGGCAGCGCTTCGCTGTGAGGCATGACAGCAGACCGCATACATTTGGGAGAATGTGTGCGGTCTTTCTTTTTTTAAGGATTAAGCATGTGGCAATTCTTACTTGGCTTCATCATCGCTTGGGTTGTTTGTTGTTGCTATACGCATATTTGCGTGGCAAATGAATGCGAACGCCTTGGTGGTTTCTTTGTTGGATCTAAAACTTATAAATGCGTGGTGATTGAAGATGAATCGCAAACAAAAGAAAAATTAAGCGCCGTATTGCACGTGAACACACCAAGAAGCAATCAAAAATAAATGAAACGCCGTATGAGCAAAGTGTTTGGGATTATTCGCAAGATGATTTCTATCAGTTTGTAGATAGTGACTATGGTGCATCTAAACCGTATTGGATTTGGTGTTTACTCATATTAATTATGTTTGGGGTCTTGCTATGGTCGATCGTGTAGAAGCGCGAAAGAATTTAGAAAAACTTGAATCTGACTTATATCACTTACAACAATTAAATCATCTCAATTCACGTTATGCATTTAAGCGCGAATGTCGTGATCGAATGAGTGAATTAAATGAACAAATCAAAAGCATTGAGTGGCAATTGTCGCAACCCGCAAAGACTCGTTGAGATCCGCAAACTACCTTGTGTAAATTGCGGTAGACATCCAGTCGATGCAGCGCATTCAAATTTTGCTGAGCATGGGAAAGGGAAAGGCATTAAAGCGGATGATAATTACACAATACCGCTTTGCCGAAACTGTCACATGAATTTTGATCTCTATGTGAATAAGAATCGTGATGAGTCGAAAGAGTGGTTTTTAAAGCATTTAGGGACTACAGAAAGAATGTTGAGTTCTAATGATGAAGAATACTTCTAAAATCGAACCTGCATCATTTCTTATAAAAGATCACTCAGATATCACACGTGTTATTAATTATCTGCACACCAACTATCAAAAAACAGATAAACCATTGGTTGTGCATATAGATCAAAAACAAGAAGACCGCAGCAAAGCACAGAATCGCTTGTATTGGCTTTGGTTGTCGCAATGGTCTAAACGTCAAGGCACAGACAAAGACAGTGAGCATTTGTATTTTAAGAAGCATTTGCTTGCACGTATTTATGCGCGTGATGATGTTGGTCAGTACAAACAGACATTTGCAGCAGTTAAAGTTTTAAGAGACCAGAAGCATCCGCAATATCAAGCGGTCGCAGATGGTTTAAATGAACTTATAAGCACAACAGATGCAAGTGTTGATCAATTTACTGAATACCTGAATGACATACATGCGTTCTGCTTAAAACATGGGTGCTATCTGCATACACCTGATGATTTGATGTATGCGTGGGGGATGAAGTTGTGATTTAATGCATTTTATATAACCAAAAAGGAAGTTTAAATAAAATGACATTTAACAATAAATTTATCGCGACAAGTGCAGATGGTAGTGAGATCAAGGGGGATGCCAAGGTATCCCCAGTGAATGAGGATGGGAAACTAGAGAGAGTACCTCGCTCTGTAACTTTTGAGATTAGCGTTGATGTTGACGAGAACTCAGAATTCATTCATCCGCAAGATGGAAAAAAGTATAAAGTAAAGTTTAGTGATATTTAACAAAGACCTCCTTCGGGAGGTTTTTTAATGGCTGAAGATTATGAAAAGACCATATCCACCAATCCAAGATAATCAAAACACAGATGTTGAAGATGATGAATTTATTGAAAGCGGTGGTCTGCTTCACTTCGAGCCTGCAAACAATGATTTATGGCCGTGGATCCGAGAAACCTTTCTTGAATCATGGGGGAAACTCCACAATCCAGATCATGAGCACCTATTAAGCTTTCAGCCTCCTGAGATTTCATTCTTATGGGCTTACTCAACATGCAAGGCTAAAGGTCGTCGTGTATTGGGCCAGACTGAAAAACTCATGATTAATGTGGGTGGATGGAAAAAGAACCGGCAGGAAGTTCAACTGATTGAATGGTTCGGCGACGTGCCTAAATACATCATCACATTGGATGCTCGTGTGTGCCAGGTGATGAGTGATGTAGATTTCTGCGCATTGGTAGAGCATGAGCTTTATCACATTGGGCAAGAGCGAAATGAAGAAGGTGAATTAATGTGGAGTGCTTCCACTGGTCTGCCAAAGCTTTATTTACGTGGTCACGATGTTGAAGAATTCCATGGTGTAGTCCAGCGTTACGGTGCATCACCAGATGTCCAAAAAATGGTAGAGCTTGCAAATGATGGTCCAACTATATCTCGGGCTAATATTGCTCATGCATGCGGTACGTGTTTATTGAAGTTGGCTTAATTTTTTGCCTGCTTTGTACGACGTAGAACGACAAAGAGGTGGGTATGGCGGCACTTAAAGAGCCTGTAAAAATCTTTATAGTCCAGTCGCTTGCTTGCTTTGAAACCCCTCAACAAGTAGCCGATGCGGTAGAAGAAATATATAAGATCAAGATTGATCGTAAGCAATGTCACAGCTACGACCCAACAAAGTATGCTGGTCGAAATCTAAGTAAAAAATTAAAAGACCTTTTTGAGCGAACTCGAAAGGATTTTAAAGAAAACATCGAAGACATTCCGATTGCTAACAAAGCCTTTCACTTTAAAGAACTCCAAAAGATGTATGACGATTGGGGTAAGAACAAGGTCATGCGTCAGAACGTGCTTAAACAAGCACAAGGATTACTGCAGTCAGGTAAAAGTGCTGGTCCAAGTGGCTTGTCTGAGAAAGAACAGATTGAAATTGATATTAAGCGTTTAGAGCTTGAGAAACTGCAAAAAGAAGTAAGACCTCTTGCAACTCGACCTCCAGGGGAAGATTACAAAATCAGCCTAAATCCTGATGAGGAAATTCCAAGTGAGCCAATTCTTTAATCCGCCTGACGGTGCTGTAAAACTCACACCTAAGCAAGCCAATATCTATTTATGGGGTTGGCAAAAAAACGCACGTTTTCGCGATGCTGTTTGTGGTCGTCGTTTCGGCAAAACATTTCTTGCTAAAGCTGAAATGCGTCGAGCTGCACGATTAGCCGCAAAATGGAATGTTTCAGTTGAGGATGAGATTTGGTACTCAGCGCCAACATTTAAACAAGCTAAACGTGTTTTTTGGAAACGACTAAAGCAAGCAATTCCACCATCTTGGCGCGCAGGTAAGCCGAACGAAACTGAATGCACAATCACACTGAAAAGCGGTCATGTTATTCGTGTTGTCGGCTTAGATAACTACGATGACTTGCGTGGTAGTGGTTTATTTTTCCTGATCATTGATGAATGGGCAGACTGTAAGTGGGCTGCATGGGAAGAAGTCCTACGCCCAATGCTGTCAACATGCAAATACATTGTGAATGGTGAGCAGCGTGTTGGTGGTCATGTCCTAAGGATTGGTACACCGAAAGGCTTTAACCATTGCTATGACACTTTCATGGATGGTCAGCCAGGACATGAGCCAGATTGCCGTAGCTTTTCCTATACATCATTGCAAGGCGGCAATATTCCTGAATCGGAAATCATTGTTGCCAAGCGCAAGATGGACCCGAAAACATTCAGTCAGGAATATGAAGCCAGTTTTGAAAGCTATCAGGGCGTTATTTATTACTGCTACAACCGTGTTTTAAACGCATCCACGGAAACCGTCCAGCCAAATGACACTCTGCACATTGGTATGGACTTCAACGTTACTAAGATGTCAGCGGTTGTATATGTCCGTCGTGGCGACACCATGCATGCTGTGGATGAGTTTGTTGATCTATTTGACACGCCAGCAATGATTGAAGCGATTAAAGAGCGCTATCCAAAGCATTCAATTGGAGTTTATCCAGATGCTTCGGGTGATAATCGGAAGTCTGTGGGTGCAAGTTACACAGATATCTCTTTGCTTAAAAATGCAGGGTTTAATGTTTTTGTTAATACAACAAACCCAGCCGTAAAGGACCGCATCAACTCTACAAACGGAATGTTGTGCAATACCTTGGGCTCGAGAAGATTGTTCGTTAATACAGATAAGTGTCCACGATTTGCTAAATGCCTAGAACGACAAATCTATGATGACCATGGTCAGCCGGATAAGAAGGCGGGCTTTGACCATATGAACGACTCAGGCACATACCCAATTGCCTACTTATTCCCGATTAAAATTAAACAAGATCCAATAGAAATCAATCCAATCCCAACCATCAATCGTTGGAATTAAATGGAGTCAAGTTGTGACTGATAAAGACAATCAACTTGCCCACATCCATTCACTCGCAAAGCGACAATTCGACAAAGCCCAATGTGCTGTAGCTAATGAGCGTAAACAGTGCCTGGAAGATCGTCGTTTTTATTCTATTGCAGGTGCACAGTGGGAGGGCAAGCTCGGCGAGCAGTTTGAAAATAAGCCTAAATTTGAAGTCAACAAGATTCACTTGGCTGTTATTCGCATTATCAATGAGTATCGAAATAACCGCATTGGTGTGAACTTCATTAGCAAAGATGGTTCAGCAAGCGATGATCTGGCTGATACCTGTGCAAAGCTTTACCGGGCAGATGAGCAGGATTCGTCAGCAGAAGAAGCGTATGACAATGCGTTTGAGGAAGCTGTCGGCGGTGGCTTTGGTGCGTGGCGTCTTCGTGCGACGTATGAAGATGAGGATGATGAAGAAAATGAGCAACAGCGAATCAGGATTGAACCAATCTTTGATGCCGACTCATGCGTGTTCTTTGACCCAGATTCGAAGCGCCAAGATAAAGCTGATGCACGTTATTGCTTTGTTTTAACTGCAATGACCTGTGATGCCTATGAAGAAGAATACGGTGAGCATCCAGCATCCTGGAATAAAGACATCACGGCCAGTCAGTTTGATTGGTCCACAACCGACTCGGTTTATGTTGCTGAGTATTACCGTGTTGAGAAAGTTAAAGAGAAGGTTTTCACATACCGACTCATTGATGGATCTGAAGAGCGCCATAGCAAAGAAAAACTTGATAGTGATCCAAGCATTCTTGAGGAGCTGGAAGCAACAGGCGCTCAAGAGGTTCGATCTCGCACCATTGAACGCAAGCGCATTCGCAAGATTCTTATGTCTGGCGGTCGTGTTCTTGAAGATTATGGCTTTATCGCTGGTCGACACATCCCCATTGTGCCTGTCTATGGCAAGCGCTGGTACATCGATAATATGGAGCGCTGCATGGGCCATGTCCGGCTCTGTAAAGATGCTCAGCGACTGAAGAACATGCAGTTGTCTAAGCTTGGTGAGCTTAGCGCCATGTCCAGTGTTGAGAAGCCTATTCTTGCACCGGAGCAGGTTGCTGGTGTTCAACATATGTGGGCTCAAGACAACATTGAGAACTTCCCGTATTTGCTTGCACACCCGCTTAAAGACGCAATGGGTAATGTAGTAGCACAAGGGCCGGTTGCATACACCAAGCCGCCAAATATCCCGCCAGCAATGGGCGCTTTACTTCAGGTTACCGAGCAGGATTTATCAGACATTCTGGGTAATCAAGATTCTGGCGACGAGATGCAATCCAATATGAGTGGTGTTGCGGTCGAGCTGATTCAAAACCGTTTAGACATGCAGTCTTTCATCTACATTTCAAACTTCGCTAAAGGCGTGCGTCGCTCTGGTGAAATCTGGTTGTCTATGGCATCTGAGTTGTATGTCGAAGATGGCCGAAAGATGAAGGTGGTTGGTAATCAAGAAGAGGTCGACTCAATTGAATTGTTTAAGCCAATTTATAACGAAGCATCTGGTGAAGTTGAGCGTGCAAACGATTTAACCAAAGCTAGGTTTGATGTTGCGATTGATATTGGCCCGACATCATCCAGCAAGCGATCTGCCACTGTGCGCTCATTGACAAACATGCTGCCACTCATGGGTGATCCAATGGACCAGCAAGTGCTCGGCTCCATGATCATGATGAATATGGAAGGCGAGGGTGTTAATGAGGTCCGTGAGTATTACCGCAAGAAACTGTTGCGATTGGGTGTTGTAGAGCCAACTAAAGAAGAAGCTCAGCAACTCGCACAAGAAGCCCAAAATCAACAGCCTGATGCAAATACGCTGTATCTGCAATCCGAAGCTGAAAAGAATAAATCACTCGCAATCAAGGCGCAGGCAGACACTGAACTTGCGATAGCAAGAGCAGAAGAAACCAAAGCCAAAGCAATCGATTTAATGACACGCCTAGATATGGATGAGCGACAAGCAGTGCTTGAAGCAATCGGCCAGCTAGGTACGCAACCACAACAGGCAACCGTTCAGCCTACACAGAACGAGGAAATGCAATATGTCAATTGAAGACCTGCGCACAGAACTGGATGAAGAAGACAACATCGACCCGATTGAAGACAATCAGGGAGATGAAAGTCAGGAAAATTCAGAAAGAAACCCAAGACGATGAAACAAGCCAATCAGATGATGAGACGTCGGATGATGAAGAGTTTGTCATTACGGTAGGTGATGAAGAACCGGAACCATCCGATGAGGATGATTTTAGCGGCAAGCCAGCACCAACATGGGTAAAAGAACTTCGCAAAAAAGAGCGGGAAGCACGAAAACGCATCAAAGAGCTAGAGGCTCAGGTGCAACAGGCTAAACCAACTGAAAAACCAATTGAAGTTGGGGCCAAACCAAAACTTTCCGACTTTGATTATGACGAAGATCAATTTGAAAGCGCAGTTGAACAATGGCATGAGCGCAAACGCCAAGTTGAACAGCAGCAGGCAGTAAAGCGTGCTGAAGAAGAGAAGGCACAACAAACTTGGCAAAGCAAAATGCAAAGCTATGAGGAGCGTCGTCAAACTGTGGCAGCCAAAGTCCGTGACTTTGAGGAAGTAGAAGAGGCCGCAAAAGACAAGCTCACCCCGACACAGCAGGGCATTTTAATTCATGCAGCGGAAAACCCCGAGTTGATCATGTATCACCTGGGCAAACATCCAAATAAAGCAAAAGAACTGGCTGAGATTACAGATCCAATTCAATTTGCTTTTGCTGCTGCCAAACTGGATTCTCAAATGAAAATTCAAACACGTAAGCCATCAACTCAGCCGGAGCGCAAACCTAGTGGCTCGGCTGGATTGGCTGGTGCAGTAGACCAGAAGTTAGCGCAACTCGAAGCGAAAGCAGCGAAAACCGGCGATCGCACTGAACTAATTAAGTACAAAAAATCTCTACAGAAATAAGGTGAATACTTATGGCTACAAGCTTTACTAAACAAGAACAGGTCATGTTTGATGATGTGATCGAAGGTTTTGAAGACCTACTTGTTATTGCAAAAGGGGCTGAACTTTACGACCCAATGACTGCTCAAGAAGCGGTGAATGCGCGTGATAAGTTCTGGATCCCTGCACCAATGATCGGTGCGTCTTACGATGGTTTCGACCAGACTGCCAATTTTGACGGACTGACTCAGTTAAACGTTCCGGCATCAATTGGTTATCACAAATCAGTACCTAAAACCCTTTCCTCTAAAAACCTGCGTAATGCTTATGCGATGGATCAATTTGGTAAAGCAGCAAAACAAAAGCTTGCCTCTGATGTGAATACCGCATTGTTCCGTACTGCAGCGCTGTTTGGCTCTATCGTGTCAAAGCGTACCGGTGCAGCAACCGGTTATGATGATGTTGCTGACATTGATACTCGCATGACGCGTATTGGCGTTCCTGCTGATGGTCGTATGGCGTTCTATTCACCTTCAGCTATGAATGCAATGGCGGGTAATTTAGCGAGCCGCTCTGAAGATACTGCGCGCTCTAAAAATGCTTATGAAAAAGCCATGATTCGTCATGATGTGGCTGGTTTTGAAGTGTTTAAAAACGATCAGGAAGTTCGTTTAACTGCGGCAGCTGGTGGTGCTACAACTGTGAATGGTGCAAACCAGCGCACCATTCCGGCCGCAACCACAACTTCAGCAGGTCTCGAAGAAAACAAAGACAATCGTTATACAGATCTGGTTGTAACTGCAGTTGGCTATGCCGACATTCAAGTTGGCGATGCTTTCACTATTGCGGGCGTGAATGAGGTTCACTTGATCACCAAGCAAGACACCGGATCGCTTAAAACCTTCCGTGTGGTGGACAAGCCGGCAGCAAACACACTTCGTATTTATCCTGCGATTATCGACCCAACTGAGGGCTCTATCGCTTCAAAAGAATATGCGAACGTGACCAATGCCCCGGCGACTGGCGCAGCATTGACTTGGTTGAATACTGTTGCTGCACCACTTAACCCATTCTTCCGCAAAGAAAGCCTGATCTTGATTCCGGGTACTTTTGCTGTTGAAGCGGACGACGGCTGGCAGGTAATGCGTGCGACTACTGATCTTGGTATCGGTATCACATACACCCGCCAAGGCAACATCAACGACCTTTCATGTAAAGCGCGTTGGGATATTGACTTCGGTACTGCACTGCTCAACCCAGAAATGGCTGGCGTTCAGTTGTTCAATCAAACCTAATAAAAAACATGACGACAAATGCCCGCTATATGCGGGCGTCGTCATTTTTGGAGTAGTGAAAATGTCCGATTATCCAAAAATGCTCTACAAGGGCGACCAGAAAAACTTTGAAAACTCTACCGCTCACGACGATATCGAAGAGCAGGTATTGCGTGATAGCGGATGGGTTGATTACATCGACTTGCCTGAACGTGAACCAGTTACTGGTGGTTCAGTTTCTGGAATTGATTCATCTGCATTCGTATCGGTAGAGCAGTTTGATGCGCTAACTGAAGAAAACACCAAGCTCAAAGAAGAACTGGTTGAAGCCTTAAAAGAAAACCAAAAGCTACGCAAGCAGATCCGATTTAAGGAATTGGAAGACAAGCCAGCGGATGAGCTTAAAGCCATTCTTGATGGTGCTGAAATCAAATACAAAGCCAATGCCGGAAAGCCTGAATTAGCGCAGTTGGTGCTGGATCATGAGTCTCAAGCTCCCAAAAAATAACATTTGATGAGGGTAGGTATGGCTAAAAATAAAGATGTAGCGAAATGGTATGAAACCCCATTTCAGCATATGCGCTATACGCTTGTTAAAAATCAAAAGCAAATGAATATTGCCTTAAAATGCATTGATAAAAAAAAGAAAATTGTTTTTCTAGATGGCGGTGCATCAGCAAGGGTGAATTTCTTTGACGATGATTCAGCCATTGTCCAAATTGGCAATCAAGAACACTGGTCTCTTAATGCGGTTCATGGTCTTTTGTTGCACGAAGCGCAGCATATTTGGCAAGAGTTGCGCAAAAAGATGGGGGAGGAAAACCCTGGCTCCGAGTTTGAGGCGTATTCGGTTCAACGTATTGCTCAAGATCTTTTTGATATGTATGACGAAAGTAAGGAGTAGCTATGTCCTGGACTAAAAGACAAATTGTTGAGCAGGCACTTGAGGAACTAGGACTTGCATCTTATGTGTTTGATATGCAGCCAGAGCAGGTTGAAAGCGCTAAACGCAAGCTCGATTCAATGATGGCGCTATGGGATAGCAAAGACATTCGTTTTGGCTACCCATTGTCAGGTGATGCCAATAGTGGTGACTTGGATCAGGAAACCTTTATCCCGGATTATGCGGTTGAGGCGATTGTTCTGAATTTAGCAATCCGATTGGCTGGCGCATTCGGAAAGGTGGTTCCAGTCGAAACCAAGGCTATGGCTAAAGACGCTTTTGAAACCATTCAATTGGCAATGCTGAGCAATCCACCGCGTGTGCAGCTTGATCCATCGTTACCGCGTGGCGCTGGACACAAATCAACATGTCACCCATTTATCGAAAAGACATGCACCAAAACCGTTTTTGCACCAGATACATCAGTGAGTTTTTCCAATGAATAAACGATTAAATATTACGGATCGCATTGGTCCAAATGATTCAGTTGTGCTCTGGAGTGCAAACAATCAAGATTTTCGTGGTGTACCGGTTGATTTGCTGGTTGAAAAAATTCAGGAAGGCATTAAGAAAGTTGATTACCCGCCAATCAATATTCAGCACTTCAACCCAAATGCAGATTTTACGCTGGATATAGAAAATCATGAAGTTGGCACGTACTTGATCCTCAATCCATCTGTAAGCATTACGACCGGATCAATCAAGATGCCTGAGCGTTACGATGTTGCAGATGGGCAGGTCTTACTGGTTGCTTGTGCTCAGCAAGTGGATAACTTCTCTGTCGATGGAAACAATGCACTTGTCATTGGTGCGCCTAATGCCTTGGCAGCAAATGGTTTCTTTAAACTGAAGTACGACAAGCTTTCAAATACTTGGTATCGAGTGGGGTAAATATGCAAATCCCTATTTTGGATGGAATCTACACTGACAATAACTCTGATTTTCGCACAGCCTATCCGGTGAATCTGATTCCAGTTCCAAAAGGACAGGGGATTTCAGCAGGATATTTAAGACCAGCCGAGGGTATTAATCATGTTGCTGATCTGCCTGGTGTAGATCGTGGTGGCATTGTTTGGCGTGGCGAGCACTATCGAGTTTGCGGCACTAAGTTTGTAAAAATCTCAGCATCTGGTCAGGTTATAGAAATTGGTAGCGTGCAATCAGGTGGACTGTGCTCATTTGACTACTCATTTGATTATTTAGCTATTAATGCAGGAGATGCCTTGTACTTATACAACGGCACACTCAAGCAAGTCACTGATTCCAATCTGGGCGCTGTGCATGATGTGATCTGGGTAGATGGTTATTTCATGACAAGCGATAGCGACAATATTGTGATCACTGAGCTCAATAACCCATTTGAAGTGAATCCGCTTAAATATGGTTCCTCAGAAGTCGATCCCGATCCAATTGTTGGTCTAATTAAACTTCGTAATGAAGTCTATGTACTGAACCGTCACACGATTGAGGTGTTTGATAACGTCGGTGGTGAGTTTTTTCCATTCCAGCGCATTGATGGTGCTCAAACCACTAAAGGCGCGCTGAGCAAAAATACTGCATGTGTTTACATGGATGCAATCGCTATGCTTGGTGGTGGGCGAAATGAAGCTATCACGGTTTATATTTCATCTGCTGGTTCTGCGCAAAAGATTGCAACACGTGAAGTTGAGCAGATTCTTTCAAACTACACAGAAAGCCAATTAACTAAATGTCTGGTGGAATCGCGTCAGATTGATGGGCATTCGTGGTTATACATCCATCTACCAGATCAAACTTTGGTTTATGATTCAGTTGCATCGCAAACAACTGGCCAGCCAACTTGGTTTATTTTAAATAGTGGTGGCGGCTATAAAGCTCGAAACATGACGCATGCCCATAACAGATGGTTTGTTGGTCACACAGCAGAAGCAAAGCTTGGTGTGCTCACGGATCAGTCTGGTGAGCATTGGGGTGAGGTTGTCGAGTGGCAGTTTGGCACGGCGATTGTTTATAACGAGTCCAGCGGTGCAATCTTTCATCAACTTGAATTGGTGGCTCTAACTGGTCGTAATGCCTTCAATAAAGAAACCCGTATTTACACGCAGTATTCAGTTGATGGTATTGAATGGTCTATGCCGAAGTTTATCAGCGCTGGCAAGCGTGGAGAGCGCACAAAGCGTCTTGTATGGTTCCAACAAGGCTATATGCAAAACTGGCGCATACAGCGATTTACAGGCACATCAGCAGCGCGACTATCCATTGCACGCCTAGAAGCAAAAGTGGAGCCACTGGGGGTTTAAATGCTAGTTAGACCTAAAAAACCAAGTCGGGAAGAGCTTGCCAAGATTTTTAAAGACCCAAGGACCCTAAAAGCTTTTGAGCAAGTTTTTGAAATTCTACCTGGTGAATTTAATAATCAGCAACAAAACCTTGATGATGTTCAATCATTAGCTGAAAGTGCAACCGCTCAAGCAGCCTTGGCAATGGCATTACTTTATGCAGTTGAAGCTTTAGCAGAAGTTAAGGCAATGGAGCCAGTGCATCAGTGCAACTGCCAACATGACGATCTAACGCCACGTTATGAGCATGTCACACCAGACCACATCGAACCTACTCAAATTCAATATCAAGAAACTAACTCATTGGAGCTGATCTAATGGCTGTCAAAGTAAAAAATATTATTCCATCAAAGCGACTGGAAGATGTTCAAACCAATCAACATATTGCATCAGTTAAAACCATGATTGATAAGGTGACTGTAACAAATACCACAGGGGCAGCAGTGACGTTTAGTTGTAATCTGGTGCCATCAGGTGGTGCTGTAGATGACGCCAATGCAATCATTAAAGGCAAGGCTGTTGCGGCTGATGAAACTTATGTTTGTCCTGAATTGGTCGGGCATGTGTTGGAGGCAGGCGATGCGATTAGCATGATTGCCAGTGCGGCTGCTTCACTCACTATTCGAGCATCAGGGCGAGAGGTCACATGATTACATTACGGCCTCTAAGTGATATTGATGTGATTAATCGCGTGATTTTGGATGCTGCAGTCAATGATGATATTTCGGACGATGCATCCAAGAATCACGAATTACAGAAATTACCACACGCCTTTGAATGTCTTGGGATCTACCAAGATGAAGAAATCAAAGGTCTATTCATGCTTGTTCCTCAAAATGCAGTGACAGCAGAAATTCATACATGCTTGTTGCTGCGCGGCAAAGAAGCATTTCAAGCAGGGCAATTACTGCTTAATTACCTATTTAGTAATTATCAAAAAGCAATTTCTTATACACCTTCGACCAATAAAAAAGCCTTGTTTTATGCACTTCGACTTGGATTCAAAAAAGAAGGTGTTTTGACTCAATCATTCTTGAAAAACGGTGAATTGCTTGACCAAACATTGGTAGGCCTAACCAAAGGAGAATACTTATGCCAGTTGCAGCAGCGGTAGTTGGTAGTGCAGTTGTAGGCGGCGTAATGTCCAGCCGAGCACAGAAAAAAGCAGCGAACTCAGCAGCCAATGCTCAGATCGAATCATCTGAAATGGGAGTGGAGGAGCAGCGTCGACAGTTTGATGCGGTTCAAAAACTTTTAAAACCTTATGCGGATGCTGGTCTCAGCGGCTTATCTGGTCAGCAGGATCTAATGGGTATCAATGGTGTAGCCAAACAGCAAGCAGCTATCGGAAATATAAACAATAGTGCAGAGATGCAAACTTACCTGCAACAAGGTGAAAATGCCATTCTGCAAAACGCATCTGCTACCGGCGGCTTGCGTGGCGGCAATACCCAAGCAGCATTGGCGCAATTCAGACCGCAACTGCTTAATCAGTTAATTAATCAGCGTTATCAAAACTTGGCAGGTATGACATCGCTTGGTCAGAACGCGGCAGCCGGAACCGGTAACGCAGGCATGCAGGCTGCAAGCAATATTTCAAACCTTTATCAGCAGTCTGGCGCTGCACAGGCGGGTGCGGCTTTAGCAAGCGGCCAAGCTAGCGCAAACATGTGGAATGGTCTGACAGGTGCAATTGGTCAGGTTGGCGGCATGAAAATGATGGGGATGTTTTAATTATGGTACAGCCAATTAATTATATGCTTGATGTGCAAAACCCTGTCCAGACTGCTATGACTGGTCTCACTCAAGGCATGCAAATCGGGCAATTTGTGCAGGCGAAAGAGCTCGCACAAAAAGAAGCATTGCAAAAAGAGCAGATGCAGCAGGAGCTATCCACTTTTGCATCCAAGCCAAACAAAACCCATGAAGACTATGCAACCATCATGGCGCGGTTTCCATCTTTAGCTGAAGACTTTAAGCGTGGCTACGATGTTTTGGATTCTGGTAAACAACAAGCTACATTTAAGACTACATCGCGCATCTATGCAGCTTTATCTGGTGGGCAACCAAGCGTTGCAAAATCCATTCTTGAAACTGAAGCTTTGGGTTATGAGAATGCAGGAGATAAAACCACTGCCGATCAAATGCGAACACTAGCAGCAATGGCAGAAACAGATCCTGATGGGCTTTTAACAATATCAGGCCTAACGCTGGCATCAACCACACCATCGCAGTTCAAGGATGTGTTGGGCGCATTAGGTGAAAACCAGATGCTGCCAGAGGAAATCAACCTTAAGAAAGCGCAGACCGGGAAGACCAAGGCTGAAACCGAGAAAACTGAAACTGAAAATCTTTGGTATGGGGACAAGACACAGGCTGAGATTGACAACCTTGAATCGCAAGTTGAGGATCGCCAAACAGGTCGTGTTCTTGAGCAGCAAAAGATGCAGCTCGGTAATGATCAATTCTATGCGAAGCTTGATCAAGATCAGCAGCAGTTCTATGAAAACTTAAATCAGGAAGAGCGAAAGATTGCCCAGACTGTATTTAATGTCAAAGAAAAACCTGAGCAGCGCATGGAACGACTGGAAAAGGTTAATAAGTTCGCAAGTGCATCAACAAATGCAGCAGAAACCGCAAAACTAGCAGCAGAGCTTGCCAATGACCCCAATTTAAGTAAATACATTGGTGGTTATTGGAATCGTGCCATGAGGAACACACCTGGCACAGATGAATATAATTTTGCTCAAAAGGTTGAGACTTTAAAATCCCGTGCATTCTTAATTGGGGCTGAAAGCTTGAAAGGCTTGGGTGCTATGACGGAAATGGAAGGATCCAAAGTAACCGTTGCACTTGGTAACCTAAACCCAAATCAGGATGTTGGAGAGTTTCAGCGTCAGTTGTCTGCACTTGGTAGAGCGGCGTCAGGCGTGGCAAAAGTATCGAATAAAAATGCCCAGATTTATGCCACCAAGGGCAAGGGTTATTCTGCTGAAGTAGTCGCTGCTGCAAAAGCTCGCGGTGTATCGCCTGCAGAGATGCAGCAAGTAGCGAATCAACTAGGGATTGAGTGATTATTCTGTGATAACCTTTCTTTAACAATAAAGAGGGTTATCACATGAAAAATATTATTCTATCTGGGTTTGTTTTATCTCTTGTCGGCTGCATGAATATGCCAACTCAACCATCACAAATTACTGGGTCATATACATCTGGCTTGCGCTATGAGGGTTTTTCTTGTGACCAGTTAGCAACTGAAATTAACTCCTTAGCAAGAAGAGAAAATCAACTTGTAATAGCTCAAGAGCAGAGGATTAAAACCAGCAAAGTGCAAGCCGCATGGTGGGGTTATGGTCAGGGTGATGGGGTTGAGGCATCCGAGCTTGCTAATGTTAAGGGTGAAAAAGAAGCTGTTAGGCATGCTATTGAAAGCAAGGGCTGTCGGATCTAGAGGGCTATGTGATGTGGTTGGTTATTTTTGCATTTGCTGTTCTCGCATACTTAATAATAAAGCAAGAAAAGACCTTTAATAAATCTATTCTGATTTTAGAGGAGAGGATTAATGCGCAACAACACCAAATCAATAAGCTTAATGAAAGAGTGAGTGACCTTGAGAGGGATAAGATATCAGGATGAAATATTTAATTTTAGCTATTGTTTTAGGTCTAAGTGCTTGCGCAAAGGATCCAAATAGCAAGCCAATTTATGGCGATGAATTAGGGCTGCCAGTTAATTGCAGAGCGTACATTCAGGTTGCTGTGAATGAATGGCGAAAAGGTGCTTATAGCACAGAAACCACAATGAACGCCATTGAAAGAAATTGCGGTGAGCATGGCACACTCTGGGATTATAAGCCCTAAAAGAATCAACCAAGTTAAACACATACCACCTTCGGGTGGTTTTTTATTTGCCTAAGGAAAAGTTATGTCTTTACAACAAAGTGTGATGAAGGCTTTTGAAAAGGCTGGACTAAGCAAAAATCAGGCCCGCATCATCACTGCGGAAGTGGGGCGTGAAAACTCATTTGATCCAAGTGTTGTGTTTGGCGCTCACACCGACGACAGTAATAAAAAAACAAATGTTGGCTTGCTGTCTTGGCAGAATGGTCGTGAAGCACCATTGCTTGCAAGGCTTAAATCAAAGGGCTTGTATGCGGATGGCAAGATTAAGCAAAGTCAGGCTGCACTTGATGAAATGGCAAAATACGCTGTTCATGAGATCAACACAAAGCCTAAATACGCAGCAACAAAGAAAACCTTCTTGTCTAATCCAGATGTTGATTACGATACTGCAACAAAGGTTCTAGGCACAAACTTTATCCGCTGGCGCTACAACGATCCAGAGTACAAATCTGGACACAAGAATCGGGATGATTTTTACAGACAATTAGGCGGCAACCCTAAAACGTGGAATGAAACTAAAGCCATGGTTGGGGAAATCAAGCCACCAAACCGCAAGCCAGCACAAAACCGAATCAACCAACTTGTGACTGCTTATGACAAGCAAGCCAAGGCCAGCACAACCAAAAATCAAATTAATCCACAGCAAAAGCAAAATCGTGTGAATAGCCTATTGGCTGCCTTTGATCAACAGAATCCAGAACGCCAGGCAGCACCAGCCGGATTGCCTGATTTTGATGAAAATGGTGTGATTCGAGAGGATCAGCCACAGCAACCAAAACCACAACAAGCACCATTGAGCACAATGGATAAAATCATCGGTGGCCTTGAGGCTGGTGCAACTCTGGCAACTGGTGCGGTTGGTGGCGCTATTGGTCAGGCTGCAGGCGGTTTGCACGGTATTGCTGAATCTGTCGTTGATGGCACATTTGGTACACAACAAGGCGCTCAAAATGCTGTAAATCGTGCAGGTCAGTTTGCTAATGCTTTGACTTATGAGCCAAACACAGCAGCCGGACAACGTGTTGTAGGTGCAGTGGGTGAGTTTATTGAAGATACTGGTCTTGATACCTTGCCGCCTGTCTTGGGTGGTGGTGTTGGTACTGCTACTGCAACGTTAGGGCGTGCATCTGTGCCAGTGGCAACCACAGCAGCAAGAGATGTTGTTCAGGCAGCCAAACCGGTTGTCGCTCAAGTGGTGGAGCAAGCAAAACGGCCAGTCGCAACGGTGACGGAGGCGGCTAAAAATGCTTTTAATCGCGATACCACAAATACTGGTCCAGCGCCTGCAAGCATAGGTGCCGCCCAAGTGGATCAAGCAACTGTTCGCCAAGCACTGGCTCAAGATTTACCGGTAACACCTGAACTCACCAGAGGGCAGATTAGCCGAGACCCTGCACAGTTAAAATTTGAAGTTGAAACTGCAAAAGACCCGGATGCTGGTGCACCACTTCGCCAGCGTTATGAGCAACAACATCAAGCGGTTCAGCAGAACTTTGATGCTTTCATTGATCAGACAGGCAGTCAGACAGGCGGTAATGCGCGTGATGTTGGTTTAATGGTTGATGGTGCTCTACAGAAGCAAATGCAGGCTGATAAAAATCGGGTGCGTGTTGCTTATAAAAAAGCGGATGATTCGGATGAAGCTGCTACGCCAGTTGATGTGACGCAGCCAGTCAGCGTGCTTGAGGATGGTGAGATATCTATCATTGATTACCTGAATTCACAGCCTGAATTACCAACCACACCAATCATTACAGCAGCCAAGCGTACTGCAGTATCACTTGGGATTGCTCAAAAGGCGGACGATGGCAGCTTAATACCCGGAAACCCCACAATCAAACAGCTTGAAAAATGGCGCTCTGAGATTAACGGAAACGTGAATCAGGAGGCGCCAAACATTCGTCAGGCGACCATCTTAAAAGGTTTCATTGATGCTCACGTAGAACCGTATGCGGGGACACTATACAAGGCTGCCCGGGCAGAACGTAAACGCTTTGGTGATAAGTGGGAAAATCACACCATCATCAAAGATTTAACCGGAAATAAAAAAGGCACCGATGACCGCAAAGTTGCTTATGAAAAAGTTGTAGATCGAGTCATTTACAGCGGCTCTTTAGATGACCTTCGACAAGCCAAGCGAACCATCATGACATCCGGGCCAGAAGGAAAACAATCTTGGAGTGAAATCCAAGCCGCTGTGCTTCAAAACATTAAAGATGAAGCCACCAAAGGTGTTGCACCAGACGGTCAAGGCAACCAGATGATTAGTCCAGCTGCACTTAATGCTCAAATTCGCAAACTTGATGACAAGCTTGATTTCATTTTTGGCAAACAAGGCGCTGATAAGTTACGGGCCTTGAATGAAGTATCCAAAACAATCTTTACTGTTCCAGCTTCAGCAGCGATCAATCACAGCAATACGGCTGCAACACTATCAGCAGCAATGGATTTGGTTTTGTCGGGCATGTCTGGATTCCCAGCACCAGTCGCAAGTGCATTACGCCTCTCAACCAAACACATTAAAGATCGGAAAATTCGCAAGCGTGTAGAAGACGCATTAAACCCACGGAGTTAAGTTATGACCATGTTTTTAGCACCCTACACAGCCATTGCTGATATTGATGGAAGCCCGCTCGATGCGGGTTTCTTGTTTTTTGGGGAATACGGAAAAGACCCTGAGTTGTTTCCAGTGGAGGTGTTTTGGGATGCGGATTTTACAGTTCCCGCAGCACAACCAATTCGCACGCGCAATGGTTATCCAGTACGCAACGGCAGCCCGACCAAGGTTTATTTAAAAACAGCACAACATTCTGTTGTGATTAAAAATAGAAATGGCGCCTTTATTCTTGTGGATTTTAAAAACAAGGGTTGGTCTGCGAACTTTGTTGTTGACGCAAGCGGAAAAAATCAGCAGCAAGTCAATGATGAGTTAAATCAGGCTACACTTAAATTAGCAGAACATGTGGCTGTATATCCAAAAGACTTCGGCGCATCGGGTGATGGTGTAACTGACGACAAGCAAGCTCTAATTGATGCTGATGTTTTTGCGACTGAAAACGGACTTGTTTTGGATGGTCAAGGTCTGACTTATGCAGTGTCAAGTAAAGTTACACTGGAATGTGCTAATTTTAAAAACATTAAAATCGTACCAACATCTGGAAATACAGGCGACGGTGTAGATTTTGTGATTAATCAATCTAGCAATTCAATATATTTGGATAAAGTTCTTGCGAATGGTTTTAAAGGTTACGGAGCAATGATCCTAAAAGGGTCTATCTCATCAAGTTCTAAATCATTGCTTATAGCTCAAGATTGTGACTTCTCAGCCAACGGAAATCTGGTAAGAAGTGTTTTAACTGTTGCTGCTGACGGGAACTCAAAAACACAAACTGTTGCGGACGCAAGTATCTTTTCTGTGGGTCAGTATATCTGGATATCTGACTGCCGAGTTAAGATTGCTTCTGTATCGGGGAATGTGTTGACTATGGTTAGTTCTGATGGGGTGTATGCTGATATTCTTGAGGGTTCAAGTACAGCAAATCCTGTGGGTCAGTACGTTACTGTAAACAACGCAGGACGAAACGGATTACAGATTGGGGGGCATCGCGAGGATGAGTTTGATATTTACTTAAATCGAGTAGCCGCAAATGATTGTGGTTGGTTTGGTATTTACAACAGAATTGCGGTAGACCCAACAACAAATACAATATTCCACGCACGTAGTTGTGAAACACACCGATGTGGGTACTTAGGCATGGGTGCTGGCCGCACATATATTGCAGATATAGAAGGGTGCTTTGCTGATGAAAACAGCAACAACGGCATTGATTCCAACGCGACATTAGCACCATCATTCTTTAGAAAAAATACTTGCTTGCGGAATGGTGCAGATGGCTTATTTATATCCCCGCTCGCTGGGTATAACAACCCCGTTACTATTGATGATAATAACCTTTGCTACAACTTGAGAATCGGGTGCTTGTTCAGTGGTGGTAATGATAACAACATTATAACTAACAACACGATGATCGGAAATTTAAGACGAAATCTTGGGTCTAGGGGTGTTCATTCAGGGGAGGTCACTGGAAACACATTCGATGGTGCATCTGATTATCATGTCTATATCGAAGGACGCGATGGTTACGCAAATCCGTCTGGATGGAATATACATCACAATACTTTCAAATCAGAAGCTAACATTCAGGATATTTTTGCCAACATTGGTGGCTACTCTGGAGGTGGAGCAAATGGTAAAATTGAAATTAAGTATAACAATTACGCAGTGAGCCTGCCAAAAATTGAGGTTATAAGGTATGACACATCACTAAGTAAATCATACCCTGAAACTTATTTCACAATGATTGGAAACAAGACTTCTGATGTTGTAAAAAGTGTATTGAAGATTAACTTTCAAGCTAAAAACCCATTCCGAACATCCCAGAACTTAAATATTAGTAAGAAGGTTGAATTCTCAGCTTATTCATCATACCCAGCAACACCGACTAGAGCTATAGCTTGTACATGGTCAAACAGAACAGCAGGGATGTTATTAAACGACAATCTCAACACTTACGGTTATGCTGAGATCGTGTTTGGAACTTCGGGCGCTGCGGGAATAGATATAGATTACAACACAACCGCGAAAAGGGTTTATGTAGCTAAAGTGGACGAAGTTGAGCAATATATAGAGATGGAATGGATATAGTATAAATCACAACCATCACACCTTCTTAATAAAAGCCCTTCGGGGCTTTTATTATTTTCATTCAAAAGTGCTATTATAAGGAAAACTTATATCGGGTTCGGTGCGCATTACAAGACATATGTTTGTTAATGAAGCGAACCATCATAAGACAATAAAGGGAGTTCTAAAAAAGAAAGGAGCAGGCGAAATCTATATGCTACGCATGGAAGAATGCTTGGCTGTAGAAATGACTTATCAGCGTAGACGTATTGATAAAATTGAACAAATATTGAATAACTCAAGTAATTAACCAGCAAACCCACATCAAACCTGATCTTTAATTAGATCAGGTTTTTTATTGCCAAAATTTAGGGGAAGTAAATGGAGCCGGTCTCTAGTAGTGTTGCTGCATTTTTAAAATTTTATGGGATGTTTATTGTCACATCGTTGGCGATATTAATGGTCGCAACAGTTGTTCTCATGATGCGTCTGCCGCGATCACCGCAAGAATGGGTTACTGGCTTGATCTGCACGATCGTTTCTAGTTTGGCAGGTGGGGCTTTCATTATTGTGAAATTTTCATTACATCAATGGGTTACTGATATTTGGGGGATGATTGCCCTTGGTGGGTTTTTCTTTGCTTGTGGTTTGCCGGGTTGGGCCGTTGTGCGTTGGGTGTTTAATTTAATTGAACAACGTGAAGGTCGAACAATTTTAGATATTTTGCGTGAATTTAAAGAGGAATGGAAAAAGTGAATATTGAGCAATTTCTTAACGACTTAATCAAGCGCGAAGGCGGTTATGTAAATATTGCAGCTGACCGTGGTGGCGCTACCAAATACGGTATTACTGAATCAGTAGCTCGGGTAAATGGCTATAAAGGCAATATGAAAGACCTGCCCGAATCTTTAGCGCGTGATATTTATCGAAAGCAATATTGGATTCAGCCACGTTTTGACCAAGTAAATAATATTAGCCCATTGATTGCTGAAGAATTACTAGATACTGGTGTGAACTGTGGTGTTGGTTTTGCTAAACCCACCTTGCAGCGTGCCTTGAATTTACTCAACAACCAAGGCAAAGGTGGCTGGTCTGATTTAGCAGTCGATGGTGTATATGGCCCAGCAACCCTAAATGCATTAAAAACCTTTTTATCTAAGCGTGGTAAAGAGGGTGAAAAGACATTGTGGAAAGTCTTGAATATCATGCAGGGTAATCGCTATATCGAAATCACTGAACGCAACCCAAGCCAAGAGCAATTTTTCTTTGGATGGATCTCACAGCGGGTGGCGCTATGATTAAAACATTCATCGCTAAATTTTATGAAGCCGTCATCATTGTATTGACGGCTT